>JAFTVF010000009.1 GCA_017465865.1 Clostridia bacterium | reverse complement strand
ATTTTCATCGTCGCGTACGCGTCGTCCACGGCGCGGTGCGCGACGAACTCCACGCCCAGCTCCTGCGCGATAGAACCCAGCCCGAACTGCCGTGAAAAGTCCCCGATACGGTTCATATACACGAACTGCGTGTCCGCGAAATCGAACGCGAACGAGGGCAGGGAAAAGCGTTTGCTTTCTAAGTTGAGATATTTCACGTCGTTCATGGTCGCATGCCCGACGACGAGGGTGTTTTTATCCTGTAACAGCGCGTAGATCTCGTCCGCTTTTTCGCGGAATGTGGGGTATTTCTTGAAATCGCCGTATTCGTACGGCAAAACAAGCCCCTGCTCGCCCTTGCGGTCGGTGAGGTGAAATCCGCCCTGCGGATTGATGAGAATATCTTTCTTCTCGATGATATGAAATTGTTCGTCTGTCAGACAGTAGCCAAACGCGCAGATCTTCGCCGCGTTTTTGGACACTACCGAACATTCGATATCGAAGAATAAATAGTTCATAGCAAAAAATAAGTGAATTGGACGCTCTGCGTCCGTGAATATCCGACTTTGTCGGAATGAATTGACCGTCGGTCGTGAATTGAACGCCTTTCGGCGTTCGTTTTGGAATTATTCAATAACGCGTTGTACAACGCAATTCACGCGAGTATAGGAGCAATTCACGAAAACGTAGTTTTCAATTCACGCGCCGCAGGCGCAATTCACTCGAATTCGTATTTTCAGTTTTTGGGAAGAATGACTTTCTTACCGCCCATGTACGGCTGTAACACTTCGGGGATCGTTACGCTGCCGTCTGCTTGCAAATGGTTCTCGATAAACGCGATCAGCATACGGGGGGGTGCAACTACGGTATTATTCAGCGTATGCGCCAGCTTGGTCTTACCGTCGTCGTCTTTATAACGGATCGAAAGCCGTCTTGCCTGCGCGTCGGTGAGGTTGGAACACGAGCCGACTTCGAAATATTTCTTCTGACGGGGGCTCCAAGCCTCTACGTCGCAGCTCTTGTATTTAAGATCGGCAAGATCGCCCGAACAGCAGCCGAGCTGTCTTACGGGAATATCCATCGAGCGGAACAGCTCTACGGTATAGCTCCACAGCTTTTCATACCACTGAGCGCTCTCCTCGGGACGGCAAACGACGATCATTTCCTGTTTTTCGAATTGATGGATACGGTAAATACCGCGCTCCTCGATACCGTGCGCGCCCTTTTCCTTACGGAAGCAAGGGGAATAGCTGGTGAGGGTCAACGGCAATTTTTTACCGTCGATGATCTGACCCATAAACCGCCCGATCATCGAGTGCTCGCTCGTACCGATCAGATACAGATCCTCACCCTCGATCTTGTACATCATATTTTCCATTTCGTCGAAGCTCATAACGCCCGAAACGACGTCGCCGTGGATCATATACGGCGGGATCACGTAGGTAAAGCCCTTGTCGATCATGAAATCGCGCGCGTACGTGAGCACCGCGGAATGTAAGCGTGCGATATCGCCCGTGAGATAATAGAAGCCCTGACCGGAGGTACGGCGCGCGGAATCCACGTCGATGCCGTCGAGCTTTTCAAGGATATCGAGATGATAGGGCACTTCGAATTCGGGCACGGTCGGCTCGCCGAAGCGCTGTAATTCCACGTTCTCCTCGTCGTTTTTTCCGATGGGCACGTCGTCCGCGATGATATTCGGGATCGCCATCATCGTCTTTTTGAGCGCGGCTTCCACTTCCTCGTTTTCTTTTTCGATGGCAACCAGCCTGTCCGCGTCGGCTTTGACCTGCGCTTTGACGGCTTCCGCCTCGTCGCGTTTGCCCTCTTTCATCAGCATACCTACCTGCTTCGACAGGGTATTACGCGCGGCGCGGAGCGCGTCGCCCTCGGCGATCAGCGCGCGGCGCTTCGTATCGAGCGCAAGAGCCTCGTCTACAAGCGGTAATTTATGGTCCTGGAATTTTTTACGGATATTCTCTTTGACAAGCTCCGCATTCGTACGGATAAGATTGATATCGATCATAGCATCTAACCTCGCTTTTGATTTTCTGTTTATTTCCCCTATTATACAACTTTTCCCCCGTAAAAGCAATTAAATAAAATCTCTCCGCGCCAAATTCTTATGAAATTTCTCTAAAAAACTTGTATTTTGCGTTTTTGTATGATATAATAAAGGAAGAAATTATTTACGGAGCAGTACCGTTATGAATAAAGAACCTAAAACCGACAAGGAAAAACGCAGTCTGAAAGACCGCGTAGTTTCCCTGTTCAAACGCAAAAAGGATACGGCGGAAGACCAGCAGCCCGACGTCGCGCGGTTTAACGCGACGGAAAAGGACGGGCTGTCCTCCGCGCAGGTCGAAGAACGCGTCGCGCAAGGGCTTGTGAATAAGTCCGTGAAAAAATACTCCAAGTCCTATAAGAGTATTTTTATCGGGAATTTGTGCACGTTCTTCAACTTGCTCTGTCTGCTCGCGGCGGTGGCGCTGCTGCTTGCCCGCGCGCCGATCACGCAGTATCTGTTCGTGCTCATTTTCCTTGCAAATATCTCGTTCAGTATCTTCCTTGAAATCCGCGCGAAAAAGAAACTCGACAAGCTGTCTATCCTTTCCTCGCCCGTTGCCAAGGTCGTGCGCGACGGGGAGAAAAAAGAGATCGCCGTAGACGAGATCGTCGTGGACGATATCCTGATCCTGTCCGCAGGTCAGCAAGTCCCCGCCGACTGTACCGCGCTCGACGGGAACGCCGAACTCAACGAATCCCTGCTCACGGGCGAATCCGTACCCATAAAAAAGGAAAACGGCGCGACCCTGTACGCAGGCTCGTTCGTCGCAAGCGGTCAGATCGCCGCGCGCGTGGATAAGATCGGCGACCATACCTATATCAGCCAGCTGACCGCGCGGGCGAAGAAATACAAACGCCCGAATTCCGAGATCATGAACTCGATCAGCCTGTTCATTAAGATCATCGGTATCATAATCATTCCCGTTGCGATTTTGATGTTCAACGTCAATTACAAGCAAAGCGGCGGCTCGTCCTTTGCGGAGCTCGGCGGGTTCTGGTCGGCGCTGTTTGGCGGCAACGCCGTGCTCAGCGAAACGATCCAAAAAACCGCGTCCGTCGTGATCGGTATGATCCCGTCGGGGCTGTTGCTCCTTACCACCGTCGCGCTGTCTACGGGTATGATCCGACTTGCCAAATACAACACGCTCGTGCAGGATATGTACTCGCTTGAAATGCTCGCGCGGGTCAACGTGCTGTGTCTTGATAAGACGGGCACGATCACCGACGGCAGAATGAAAGTCAGCGATTGTATCCTGCTCAACCCCGTCAGCGAACATTCCGTAGACGATATTCTCGGCTCGTTCCTCGCGTCGTTAAACGACAATAACCAGACCTCTATCGCGCTGTACGAGCGGTTCGGTCATTCCTCGGCGCTCCAACCCATCGCCACCCTGCCTTTCTCGTCGGCGAGAAAACTCTCCGCCGTTACCTTTGAGGGGGTGGGTACGTTCGTTATGG
Organism: Clostridia bacterium; assembly: GCA_017465865.1. Taxonomy (GTDB): domain Bacteria; phylum Bacillota; class Clostridia; order Christensenellales; family Borkfalkiaceae; genus Scatosoma. The sequence continues at coordinate 22,158 of JAFTVF010000009.1, read as the reverse complement.
GCGCGCCTGAATTCGTGCTCCGCCCCGTGCCGACGCGGATTGATAAGATCGTAAAGCAATACGCGCAGATGGGCTTGCGCGTGCTCGTCGTCGCGCACGCTACGGGACATATCCAAAGCGACAAACTGCCCGCAGGACTGAAAGCCATGGCGATCATCACCCTTTCGGACAATATCCGTCCCGACGCGGTGGAAACGATCAAATGGTTTAGAGAAAACGAGGTAGACGTCAAGGTTATTTCGGGCGACAACCCCGTAACCGTATCCGAAGTCGCGCGCAGAGCAGGCATTAAAAACGCCGCGCAGTTTATCTCTTTGGAGGGACTGTCCGAGCTGGAAGTGGAAAACGCGGCAAATCAATACACCGTATTCGGACGGGTAACACCCGAACAAAAAGCGATCCTGATCCGCTCGATTAAGAAAGCGGGCAACACGGTTGCTATGACGGGCGACGGCGTCAACGATATTCTGGCAATGAAAGAAGCCGATTGCGCCGTGTCCGTAGCTTCAGGTAGCGAGGCGGCGAGAAACGTTTCCAACCTCGTTTTACAGGACAACAATTTCGGCTCAATGCCGAAGATCGTAAACGAGGGCAGACGGGTTATCAATAACGTCAAAAACTCCTCGTCGCTGTATATCATGAAAACGCTGTTGATCCTGTTTTTATCGCTGTTCTGTATCGGCACGGGCACGAAGTATTTCTTCACCACCAGCAATATGCTTATGTTTGAGTTCTTCGTCAGCGCGCTTCCTTCGACGGTATTGTCCCTGCAACCGAACACGAGCCGCGTCAAGGGCAAGTTTATCCCCTACGTTTTAAGCAGGTCTATCCCCGGCGCGCTCACCATGTTTTTGAGTATCTTCGTCGTGTGGATTATCCGTGAAAAAACGGGCTTTGTGGATAATTTCGGCTTGGAAAGCGAAGAAGTCTATCACGCCGTACTCATGCTCGTGCTTACCTTTACGGGGCTCGTCATGCTGTACCGTATTTGTCAGCCGTTCAACGTCGTTCGCGCGGTTACTTATATTATTGCAGTCGCTTGTTGCGTGATTATCGTCGCTTCGAAATCACTCGGTACAATCGTATTCGAAAATTGGGACAGTATCGAGCTCATTCTTTCCCAGTGGTTGCTCCTGATTATTTTGATACAGGCGAGCTTCCCGATCTCGGGTTTCTTTATCAAAGCGTTCGATATGATGAACACCGCCGAAGAATCGTAAAATTTCAGACCATGTGTAAAAACAGACCCGTTTTGCGGGTCTGTTTTTTAGTGTGAATTGCAACCTCACGGTTGCGTGAATTGAAATAAATTTCGTGAATTGCGCCTGTCGGCGCGTGAATTGCAACGCACAGCGTTGCGTTATTGTATAAATTTATACCGCAACGCGTTGCAAAGCAACGCATTTCACGACGGCGCAAGCCGTCATTTCACTGAGCGCAAGCGAAAATTCACGAATTGCATAGCAATTCATTTCACGGGCGTAAGCCCACTTTTATCACTCGTCGTATCTCGGCGAAAAATCGCACAGCTCGAACGCCAGCCAAAAACCCGTCTTTACCCCCTGCGCGTAGGCTTGCTCTTCTAATTGCGCTATCACTCCGCAGTTACAAAGATAATACTCTTCAAACAACGCTTTTTGCTTCTCCGTAAAGGTCGCGGATAACGCCTCGTACGCCTTATCCTGATCCTCGTTCCGCTCCGTCCGCTCTCTTTTCCCTTCCGATTCATCTATCCATCCGTAATATAAGTTTTTTATAATTTCTTTCTTTTCCATTTCTGTTATCCTCTTTTTTTATATTTTACCACAGGTAATACCCGTAAGTCAAGAATAATACAGGTAATTCCCGTAAAATAATATAAGAGTACGGAGGAAAACACAATGAAACTTGAACAAATCAGAAAAGAACTCAGCCAAGCCATTAAAAACTGCGGTTTAACGCAAACGCAACTTGCCGAAAAAGTAAATGTTAGTCAGCAAACGATTTCGGAATATCTCCACGGAAGATCGTTGCCCGCATTAGACACCCTTTCAATGCTTTGTACCGTTTTAGATTTAGACGCCAACGACCTGCTTTGCATAGAACGCAAAAAAGAATACTAAAAATTTTAGCGCAATTCGCTTACGACAAAACCGCTCCGATTACTCGGAGCGGTTTTATTTTTATTCGGTTATTCTTCGTCCGCGGGCGTTTCGTCCGTCGGTTCGTCGTCCAAAGCGACGTTTTCTTCGATTTCCTCGGGTTCGGTATCGCCAGCCAAGTCCTCGGGGCTGAGGTCCGCCGCCGTTTCTTCGGGGGCTTCCACTTCCGCTTCGTCGTCGCGTTCGGTGATGTCTACCGTCGCTACGAGGCTGTCTTTTACGTTCATTACGCGTACGCCGCGCGTGCTTCTGCCGATACAGCTGATCGTGTCCGCGTGCATTCGAATGATCGTTCCGCCCGTCGTGATGATCATGATATCGTTGTCGTCGGTAACCGGTTTCAGATTGACGAGATAGCCCGTTTTTTCGTTAAAGATACCTGCCTTGATACCCTTACCGCCGCGGCTCTGCAAGCGGTAATCGTCGATCTTCGAGCGTTTGCCGTAGCCGAGCGAGGTCAGCGTAAACAGATCGAGCGCGGGGTCTATGACGAGCATATCCACGACGATATCCTCTTTGGCGAGGTTTATCGCTTTTACGCCCTGCGTGCCTCTGCCCGTAGGCCGTACGTCCGTTTCCGCAAAGCGGATACATTTACCGCCGCGCGAAGCGATCAAAATTTCGTTTTCGCCCGTCGTAAATCTTACGGCGATCAAGCGGTCGTTTTCCTGTAATTTGATCGCGATCTTACCGTTTTTGGGAATACGCTTGAATTCGTCGGTATGCGTTTTCTTGATCAAGCCGTTTTCGGTCGCCATGACGAGATAGCCCGTACCGTTTTCCAAAACGGGCAACACCGTTTCGATCTTTTCGCCGGGGTCGAGCTGTACGATATTGACGATCGCTCTGCCGCGCGCCGTGCGGTTGGCTTCGGGGATCTCGTAGCCCTTGATCGAGTACACCTTGCCTTTCGAGGAGAACAGCAAAATGGGGTCGTGCGTGCAGCAAACGAACATTTTTTCCACGTAGTCCTCTTCCTTGGGTCTGTGCCCCGTGATCCCTCTGCCGCCGCGGCCCTGCGCCTTGTATTCCTCCACGGGCAAGCGCTTGATATAGCCGCCGTGCGTGATCGTGATCACGACGTCCTCGCGGTCGATCAGGTCTTCGTCGTCGATATTGCCGTAGTCTACAGAAATTTCCGTTTTTCTCGGCGAGGGGTATTTATTTTTGATCTCGGTAAGGTCGGTGCGGATAATATCCAACACGCGGTATTCGTTGGCAAGGATATCTTTCAAATCCGCGATCGTCGCCTGCAACGCCGCAAGCTCGTCTTTGAGCTTCTCTACTTCCAGCGAGGTCAGTCTTTGCAAACGCATTTCGAGGATCGCGTTCGCCTGTTTTTCGTCCAGCTCGAACGCACCCGTCAAGCCCTCGATCGCGGCGTTCTTGTCCGCGGAAGCCTTGATGATGCGAATGACTTCGTCCACGTTGGCAAGCGCAAGCACAAGCCCTGCGATAATATGCGCACGTTCTTCCGTTTTGTTGAGATCGTAACGGGTCCTGCGCGTGATGACTTCTTTCTGGTGCTCCAAATAATAGTACAGAATATCGCGGAGATTGAGCGTTCTGGGTTCTGTGCCGTTTTCGACGAGCGCGAGAAGTATGATACCGTCGGAGGTCTGCAACTTCGTCTTTTTGTACAGGGTATTGAGCACGACCTGCGCGTTCGCTTCCTTTTTACATTCGATAACGATACGCATACCGTCGCGGTCGGACTCGTCGCGGATATCGGAGATGCCCTCCAAGCGTTTATCGTTGACCATATCCGCGATCGTCTTGATAAGCTGGGCTTTGTTGACCTGATACGGAATCTCGGTAACGACGATACGCGAACGGATATTGTTGCCCGTGCCGTATTCCTCGATCTCGCATTTCGAGCGGATCACGATACTGCCCTGACCCGTTCTGTACGCGTTCTTGATCCCGCTTCTGCCCATGATGATACCGCCCGTAGGGAAATCGGGGGCGGGGATATACTCCATCAGCTCGTCCACGGTGATCTCGGGGTTGTCGATCATGGCGATCGTACCGTCGATGATCTCCGCGAGGTTGTGAGGCGGAATATTCGTCGCCATACCGACGGCGATACCGTCCGCGCCGTTTACGAGCAGGTTGGGATATCTCGCGGGCAACACGGTAGGCTCTTCTTCGCTGCCGTCGAAGTTGGGAATGAAATCCACCGTTTCTTTATCGAGGTCGCGGAGCATTTCCGCCGCGAGCTTGGTAAGTCTGGCTTCGGTATAACGCATAGCTGCGGCGGGGTCGCCGTCGACCGAGCCGAAGTTACCGTGTCCGTCTACGAGCGGGAAGCTGATGGTAAATTCCTGCGCGAGTCTTACGAGCGCGTCGTACACGGAGCTGTCGCCGTGGGGGTGGAATTTACCCATACAGTCGCCGACGATACGGGCGCATTTTCTAAACGCCTTATCGTTATACAGACCCATTTCGTGCATGGAATATAAAATTCTTCTGTGCACGGGTTTTAAGCCGTCGCGAACGTCGGGGATCGCACGGGATTTGTTTACCGCCATCGCGTAGGCGATGAACGAGCGTTTCAGCTCGTCGTCCACCTCGACGTCGAGCATTTTCGTCATTGCGAGGGTTTTCTTGAATCCCTCGGTTAATTCGGGGCTGGTTTCTTTTTTCGCCATGATTTTCTCCTTGATTATGTTTGCTCTCGCAAACGGAACGCCTGAGAGCGTTCGTGAATTGAATTGCTATGCAATTCGTGAATTTTCGCTTGCACTCAGTGAATTGGGCTTCGCCCATGAATTGCGTTTTTTCAAAACGCGTTATTGAATAATTCCACAACGCAACGCTCTGCGTTGCAATTCACGCCCGTAAGGGCATTTCACGAAATTTATTTCATTTCACGCAACCGCAGGTTGCATTTCATTCGTTACACGTCGAGATCGGTTACCAAAGACGCGTTCTCTTCGATAAACTTTCTGCGCAATTCGGGGCTTTCCCCCATCAGCATCGCAAACATCTGGTCGGCTTCCGCCGCGTCCTGCATCGTTACGCGGATCAGCGTACGCGTCGCGGGGTTCATCGTCGTATCCCAAAGCTGTTCCTTGCTCATTTCGCCAAGACCTTTATAGCGTTGGTATTCGACTTTCCCGGGCGCGTTTCTGTCGTATTCGAGTTTTTCCTCTTCCGAATACAGATAATCGTCGTGCCCTTTATAGCTCGCCTTATACAGCGGGGGCTTCGCCGCGTACACGTGCCCGTGTTCGATGAGCGGGCGCATATAACGGAACAGGAACGTATACAGCAAAATTCGGATATGCGCGCCGTCTACGTCGGCGTCGGTCATCGAAATGATACGGTCGTAGCGGAGCTTGCTCTCGTCGAAATCGTCCAAAATACCGCAACCGAACGCCGTGATCATCGATTTGATCTCCTCGTTTTCCAGCACGCGGTTCAAGCGTACCTTTTCCACGTTCAAGATCTTACCGCGGAGGGGCAAAATCGCTTGAAAACGCCTGTCGCGCCCTTGCTTTGCCGTACCGCCTGCCGAGTCGCCCTCTACGATATAAATCTCGCACAGCTCGCTTCTTCTGTCCGAACAGTCTGCGAGCTTGCCGGGAAGAGTGGTCGAGCCTAAAACTCCCTTTCTTCTCGTCAATTCGCGTGCGTTTCTCGCCGCGTCGCGCGCCTTTTGCGCCGTGATACAGCGGAGCGCCAACTCTTTTGCCACGCTCGGATTTTCTTCGAGGAAAGTAGACATGTGCTCGGTTACGCATTTATTGACGAACGCACGGATCGAGCTGTTGTTCAGCTTGTCCTTGGTCTGCGATTCGAACTGCGCGTTGATGAGTTTTACGGACACGACCGCCGTAATCCCTTCGCGCACGTCCTCGCCCGAGAGCTTGTCGCTGTCCTTTAATACGTTCAGCTTTTTCCCCGCCTCGTTGATGACTTTCGTGAGCGCCATTTTCAAGCCCTCTACGTGCGTACCGCCGTCGCGGGTGTTGACGTTGTTCGCGTAGCTGTAAATGACCTCGTTGTACGATTCATTGTACTGGATCGCCACTTCGCAAACGGTATCGCCGTCTTGTTCTTCAAAGTACACGGGCGCAGGGAACAGCAATTCGTCGCGCGCCTTGTTCAGCTCCTCGACGAACGAACAGATACCGCCCTCATAGCAGAACGAGTCCTGTTGTTCCTGTCCCTCGCGCTTGTCTTCGAGGTAAATGCGAAGTCCCTTGTTAAGATACGCCAGCTCGCGAAGTCTGCCTTTTAAGGTATCGTATACGAACACGGTGGTTTCGAAGATCTCCGCATCGGGCATAAAGGTAACTTTCGTACCCATTTCGTCCGATTCGCCCACAACCTGTACGCTGCGTTGCGGCACACCGCGGTTGTATACCTGCTTGAAAATTTTCCCCTCGTGGCGAACCTCCGCTTCCAGCCATTCGGACAGCGCGTTTACCGCCTTTACGCCGACGCCGTGCAGACCGCTCGACACCTTATATCCCGAATCCCCGCCGAATTTACCGCCGGCGTTGACCTTGGTAAATACGACTTCGAGGGTGGAAATGCCCTCTTTGGGGTGGATATCCGTAGGAATACCGCGCCCGTTGTCCTGTACCGTACAGCTGCCGTCCGCGTTGATGGTTACTTCGATATGCGTACAGTACCCCGCAAGCGCTTCGTCGATGGAATTATCCACGACCTCGTGCACGAGGTGGTGCAGACCTTTCGCGTCGGTGGACGAAATATACATACCCGGACGTTTACGGATATGCTCCAACCCGTCCAGAACCTGTATTTGTTCCGCGCCGTATTCGGCTTCTATTCTTTCCGCCATGTCTTTTACTCCCGTTTCGATTTCCTTTTTTTATAAAAAAAGGAAAGTCGTTATTTTTCCCTTTCATTATACCACATTTTTTCCAAAAAGTATACTGTTTGAACGAAAGTTTTTTTCGTTTTCCTCTTTATTTTTCAATTTGCCCGTTTTCCGCGTTCTTTTTTGCCTTAAAAAGAGATTTCCACCCGTTTCGGGTAAGAATACGGGCGCAAAAAAACAGGCGTTTTTTCGCCTGTTTTTATATCGTTGTTTTTTATTGCCATATTTCTCTGACGATCGCGCGGATCTCGTCGGGCGAGCCTGCCGAAAACAGTCTGTCCTTATACGCCGCCGCGCCGCGCATGCCTTTGACGTAGAACGCCGCCATTTTCCGCATAAACACCGTCGTAAACCGTTCGTCGAATACCTGCTCCGTCCATTTGAGCTGTTTTTCGAACATTTGCAGTCGGCTCTCCGTCTTTTCGCCCGTGATCCCGCAAAAGATCTGCGGGTCGAAAAGAGCCGCGCGCGCCACCATCACGCCGTCCGCGCCCGTTTCATTGATCAGCTTTTCCGCATCCGCATCCGAAAATACCCCGCCGTTGGCGATCACGGGTATCTCCACCGCGCGTTTTGCCGCCGCGATCTCCGCGTAGTTGACTTCGCCTGCGTATACCTTGTCTTTCGTTCTGCCGTGCACGGTAATGAGGCTCGCGCCCGCGCCTGCCATGCGCTTGGCAAACTCCGCGGTAACTAGCTTGTCCGCCGTGATCCCGATACGGAATTTCACCGTAACCGTCTTACCGCTTTTCACACATTCTTGCACGATCTTCTCCGCGAGCGTAGGGTTTTCGAGCAACGCGCTGCCCTCGCCGTTTTTATAGATTTTCGGCACGGGACAGCCCATATTGATATCGACGACGGGAAAGGGCGCAAGCGCCGCGTTTTCGCAAGCCTCGCGCATGATTAAAGGATCGCTGCCGAAGATCTGCACGGCGCAAAGCCCCTCGTTTTCATCAGTATACAAAAGCTCTTTCGTGTTCTCGCTGCCGTATTTCAAGCCCTTGGCGCTAACCATTTCGGTATAGCAAAGCCCCGCGCCGTACCCTTTGCAGAGCCGACGGAACGGGTAATTGGTATACCCCGCGAGCGGCGCGAGAAATACGTTGTTCGCCGTCGTTACGTTTCCGATTGTAATAGGTTTCAGTTGCATACGGTTCTCCCAAGTAGAAAGTGAATTGCTATGCAAAGCGATATGCCGTTGGCGCGATATTTGTCTAACGACAAGCGATATGCCCTGACGGGCGCGATATGTTTTGCCGTATGAATACGCCAAAACGTTGAAGGAAGATTTATACAAGTATAATTGTAAATAACAGCCACAACGCTTAGTAAAGCTAAGCATATCGCACGAGCGTTAGCGAGTATATCGCATTTTTAATATATCGCACATTAGTATCTAGCGTTTTCGCACAGCGAAAACACAATTCATTCGCTACGCTTCGCCATAAGATAGTATTTATCCCATTCCGCCTCGGTCAACTCCGTTACCGTTTTTCCCTCCGCAAGCGCGGCTTTTTCCGCTAAGGTGAACCGTTTTGCAAACCGTTCCGCGCTCTCTTTCAACGCCTTTTCGCAGTCGCAGCCCGCCTTGCGCCCGATATTCACCGCCGCAAACAACAGATCGCCAAGCTCCTTTTCCGCCGCGATTTTATCCCCTGCGCGGTAGGCTTGGAAAAATTCCGAAACCTCCTCTTGCAGTCTTTCCGCCGCCGCCTCGACGGTCGCAAAATCCATACCCGCTTTCGCCGCGCGTTTGCCGATCTTCTGCGCGCGCATTGCCGCAGGGAAGCATTTGGGCACGTCGTTCACAGAATCCGCATAGGTCGTGTGGTGCTTTTCCGTCATTTTGTTCTTTTCCCAAACGGACAGCGCGCCCGCGTCGTCCTTGGCTTTGTCCTCGCCGAATACATGGGTATGTCTTGTGATGAGCTTTTGACAGATCCCCGTCAGAACGTCGGTGAGATCAAACGCGCCCGTTTCCTCTTTCAGCACGGCGTGGAACACCGCCTGTAACAGGATATCCCCCGTTTCTTCCATGATCTTGTCGTCGTCCGCGCAGTCGATCGCGTCCACCAGCTCGTACGCCTCCTCCACCGCCGACATTTTAATACTGTCGCTCGTCTGCACCCGATCCCAAGGACAGCCGTCGGGTTTTCTCAGCCGTACGATGATTTCTTTGAGGTCCTCTATCGTAAACCGCTGTTTTTCCAACAGCTCCACCGCTTCGATCGCTACCGCGGAGCTGTAATCGTAGACTTTCTTTCTGTCCAGCTCAAAAAGCTCTATCCTTTCCGCATTCCCGCCGCGGATATATTTGGCTTTTATCTCCTCGCCGAACAGATTACCAAGCAACAGTTTCACGTCGCCCGCAAGCGCGCGGTCGTCCAAATCGTATACAATCAACGGCAACGTCAGCGCGCCCGCCTGCGCCTTATCGACAAGCTCGTACGCGGATACCGCGGTATACGAACAGCCCGCAAAGCCCGCCGCGCGGACGAGGGAAGTTACCCGCGATACGCCGTCGATGATTTCCAGCTTACCGCGCGTGCGTTTTATCAGCGCTTTCACGGAATTGTCCTCCGTCGCCGCGCCGTCCACGAGGTATAAGGCGTTCTCGCCGCCCTCCGACACCGCTTTCGCGAGGTTTTTCGCGAGCGTTGCGAAATTACGGCTGCGCTCGTAAACCTCGTCCAAACAGGTATGCTCCACGCCCAACTCCAAAACCGTCTGATAAGAAACCGTACGCGCGGTGCGGACGAAGATTTTCGCGCCCTCTTTCGCCGCGCGCAGGATTTTTTCCTCGCCCCGTCTAGTGAGATCTCCCTTTTCCACTCCCAATCCGATTACCGTGATCATTTTCGTTACTCCTTACGCTTTTCTTGGATACATAAAGATTATACACCAAATCGAGCGTAAAAGCAACCAAATAACAAATATTCGTCGCATACGCAAGCCCGAATACGGAAATTTCGGAATTTTGGAGCAATACGGCGTATATCGCCGTTTTCACCCCGACGGCGATCAGCATAGACAGCGCGGAATGATGCGGCTTCCCCTGCGCCGTCAGACACGCGGACATGGTCTGCACGCAGGATAAGGTAAGCGCGCTGACGGAAAACGCGCGGATCAATCGGATCAAAATCGTCAATTCGTCGCCCGCAAGACTGCGGAAGATAATCCTTGCCGCAGGCTCGGCAAAGAAATACAAGCCCACCGCGCAGGGCAGGGAAATGGCGACGGTTACGAACAGGGAATACCAGATTTTTTTCCGCGGACTGCTCTGTTCACCCGCTTTTGCGCGCGCGACTGCCGTCGCAACGCTGGGTACGCTCGCCGCCGCGATACCGTAGCATACGGATACGGGGAGATTGATCACCGTTACCGCGCCACCCGAAAACAGACCGTATAGAGTAACGGCGTTGTCTGCGTACGCGCTAAGAAGCCTTGGCACGAGCACGCTATCGAGTAGCCCCGACAGGGGCAAGAGCATGGAGCTGAGCGTTACGGGGATACTTAATTTCAGTACCGACCGCATCGTAACGGATTCGGCGTTTTCGGCGTATTCCTCGGGGGCAGGTATGCGATGAAACAGCGCGAGCATTAAAAATAAAGTAAATAACTCGGACAGAGAAACGGACAGGAGCAAGAACACCACCGCCCGTTCTACGTTTGCGCGGAAAAGGTAGGCGAAAAACAATCCGAACCCGACTTTGACGAGCTGTTCGGCGATTTCGGAAAGGGCGGTCGGATACATTTTATTGCGGCCCTGAAACCAGCCGCGGAAGACGGAGATCGCGGACACGAGGAGCACGGACGGGGCGAGCGTGAAATATCCGCCTACGACTTGTTTACTGCCCTGCGCCGCCGCCAAAAACGGCGCTAAAAGGATCATGAGCGCCGTACCGCACGCGCCGACGAGTAAAAACAGTTTCATTGCCGTCTTAAAAAGGGGTCGAGCGGACTTGCCCTGACCCAGCCGTTCGGCGGTGAGTTTTGCGATCGACGAGGGAATACCCGTCGCGGAAACGGTGAGCAAAAGACAGTACACGGGGTATACGAGCTGATACAAGCCCAGTCCGTAACCGCCGATGAGGTTGGTGAGCGGGATACGGTACAGCGCGCCGATAATTTTGGCGATAAACCCGCCCGCGGCGATCCACGCCGCGCCTTTCAAAAACCCGCTTTTTTGTTTTTCGTTTTTGCGACCGTTTACGGGTAACGGGAGCTTTTTTACGCTTTGTTGCATATTCCCCTCCTGCTTTTTACAGCAGTTTGTGGAAAACGCGTAAAAATAACCGCGGAGCTTACACTCCGCGGTCGGTTTATTTTTGAATTTTCAGAATTTTCTCCACACCATTTTGTTTACAACTCCCGTATAGGATTGAATAATTTTGACTACTTTCGTCGAAACGTTCTCCTCGGTATAATCGGGCACGGGGATACCGTGATAGCCGTCTTTCGTCAGCGCGACCGCCGTTTCCACTGCTTGCGTAAGCGATCTTTCGTCAATGCCCGCGAGCACGAAACACGCCTTGTCAAGTGCTTCGGGGCGTTCGGTGCTCGTGCGGATACATACTGCGGGGAAAGGCTTTCCGATACTCGTAAAGAAGCTGCTTTCCTCGGGCAAAGTACCGCTGTCCGACACGACGGCGAACGCGTTCATCTGCAAACGGTTGTAATCGTGGAAACCCAAAGGCTCGTGCATCACGACCCGTTTATCGAGCTGAAAACCGCTCGTTTCCAAGCGTTTTTTGCTGCGGGGATGGCAGGAATACAAAATGGGCATATCGTACGTTTCCGCTATTTTATTGATTGCCGTAAACAGGGAAAGGAAGTTCTTTTCCGTGTCGATATTTTCTTCTCTGTGCGCCGATAACAGCATATATTTTTTGGGCTGTAAGCCAAGGCGGGCAAGAATATCGCTTTTTTCAATGTCTGCGAGGTTGTTTCGGAGCACCTCTGCCATCGGCGAGCCGGTAACGTAAGTACGTTCTTTGGGCAGACCGCATTCGGCAAGATACCGACGGGCGTGTTCGGAATACGCGAGGTTGACGTCGGAAATGATATCGACGATACGGCGGTTGGTTTCCTCGGGCAGACATTCGTCCTTGCAACGATTCCCCGCTTCCATATGGAAAATGGGGATATGCAAGCGCTTCGCCGCGATCGCGGAAAGACAGCTGTTGGTGTCTCCGAGGATTAAAAGCGCGTCGGGCTGACAAGCCGACATCAGCTTATACGAGCAGTTGATGATATTCCCGACCGTTGCGCCGAGGTCGTCGCCGACGGCGTCCATATACACCTCGGGCGCGGCGAGTTTCAGATCTTTGAAGAATACGCCGTTGAGGTTATAATCGTAGTTCTGACCCGTATGGGCGAGAATACAGTCGAAATACCGACGGCATTTGTCGATGACCGCGGCTAAGCGAATAATCTCAGGGCGAGTACCTACGATGATGAGCAGTTTGAGTTTTCCGTTGTTTTTGAATGAAATATCCGAATAATCGAGTTTCATTTCCATAGTTATTTCTCCTCGGCGTTTGGTTCAAACACCTGTAATTTTTCATAAATTTTTTGACGCTTTTGCGCCTCCGGCTTTATTTTTCCGATCGAAGCACGCTTACCGATCAATATAAAAAACAGATTACGCAGTGCTTTCCAAGCATATACGAAAGGATACAATATCCATACCTTTTTCACAATCGGATAACGGTATAAAATAGACACGTGAAGTTTATACGCAAGCATACCGAACGCACTGCGTTTCTTCTCTCCATGCTTCGCGATCAAAATCGCACTTTTCGCTCTATCTTCGTTTTTTCTTCCGAAATTCCCAGAAGAAAGAATATCGCAAATAAGCTCTTCGCACAACGCTTCGTCTGTTTCCACCGCCCAATCGGGACAAGAGACGTGTAAATACCTAGCGCAGATCTTGGTAACCACGGCTGCATATTTCATAAGTCCCGTTTCCTTGAAAAGAGGGATCAACTTCTCCGTCCAAAACGGTTCGTTTTGCGTTTTTGCAACGTAAGCCGCCCAATCGCATAAGTGCCGAAGCCCAAACCCCGCCGAAAACATATGGTGCTGCATATGCAACAGCAATACCACGCCGTGATGAACGTCATCCATCCCGTTAAATGCATTCTCTCCGTGCCTACGCCGTACCGTTTCCGCCAGCGCATTTTTGAAAAACTCACGTAAACGTTCGCCCTTTTCCCCATCGGGAACGCCCGCTACTTTCAGGTGCATCTCTAAATACGCTTTCGGCTTTTGGAAAACGATATGCGTCGCATCTTCTTCATGGCTCTTTTCGTATCCCTTGGTTTCCAATAACCGACCGATCTCTTCCTTTTCGTTCGGATCGATTAAAAAATCTACGTCGCCGAGCGCGCGAAGATCGGGCTTTGGATAATACGCCGCCGCCGAAGTCCCTTTAAGAATCGCATAACGCACGCCGTTTTCTTCAAGGATTTTCACAAGCTCCGACTGCGCCTGCGACACCCCGAACACCGATTTCAAAGCCTTCAACCCGAGCATTTTCCACGCACTACACGTTTCTTCGGGAATATACTCTTTGTATACCGCCGCCGCATCGTACGTCGCCAACGAAATAGTATGCGCTAGCGCTTCCCCCATTACCGTTTGCCAATCCACGCCGTCTAATTCTTCTTTGGGCAAAACCAAACTAGACGGCGTTTTAGAAACACTCATCGCCGCCAAATTCAACAGAATTTTCTGCTCTTTGGTCAATCCCCTCATTTTCTCCCTTTTCACAGCACTTTCCCTTATCCTTTTCCGCGACCGGTCTTCCCCTTTTGCCCTCGCGTTAATTTTCCTTACCGTCTATATCAAATACCCGTAATTTATCGTATATCGCCTGCCGTTTTTTCGCCTGTGGCTTCATCTTACCGATGGAAACTCTCTTCCCGATCAGCATCAAAAACAGATTTCGAAGCACTTTCCACGCATATACGAACGGATACAATATCCATACCTTTTTGACGATCGGATACCGAAGCAGAATGGATTTATGCAAGCTATACGCAAGCGTTGCGATCGGTCCGCGTTTTTTCTCGCCCTTTTGCGCGATCAGCGCACCGCTCCGCGCGCGTTCGTTGTCTTTTCGCCCGAAATTCCCGCCGATAAACATATCGGAAAGCAGTTCGGCACACAGCTCCTCGTCCTCGTCTGTTGCCCAATCGGGACAAGGAACTTTTAAGTACGTAGCGCTGATTTTCGTAACCACCGCCGCGTATTTATACAATCCGATTTCTTTCAAAAACGGCAATAACCGTTCTTGCCAGAAAGGCTCGTTTTGCGTTCTCGCTACATACGCCGCCCAGTCGCAAAGATGGCGCAAGCCCAACCCGTCGTTTAGGTTATGATGCTGCATATGCAACAGAATAATCAAGCCGTGATACAGATCGTTCGGCGCGTTAAACGTACAAAACTCCCTCGTCCTTTCCACCGTCGAAAACACCGCAGGGCGCAAAAATTCCTTTACCTTTGCCCCGAGTTCTCCGCTTGGGATACCCGCTACCTGAAAATGCATTTCCAGATGCGCGTTCGGCTTTTTGAAAATCACGTGGCTGATATGCGGTACTCCCTCTTTTTTATAGCCTGCCGTAATAAGCGCATTTTCCACTTCCGCTTGCCTGTCAGGATCGATCAAGAAATCCACGTCGCCGAGCGCACGGCGTTCGGGATCGGGATAATACGCCGCCGCGGAAGTGCCTTTGATGATCGCATAAGGAAATCCCTTTTTCTGCAATATCTCCACCAACTCCGCCTGCGCGCTCGCGATCTCGAAATCGGATTGCAGAACGCCCATGGCAACGTTTTTCCAACGCGACCATTCCGTTTCGGGCACGTATTTTTTATAGGGCGTCGCTACGTCGTACGTGGCAAGCGGTATGGTTTGGGCGATCGTTTCATCAACGACTTTGACCCAATTCACCCCGTTCAGTTCCGTTTCGGATAAAACGAGCGTAGCGGGATCGTCGGCGATGCTCATCGCCGCGAGATTTAATACGATTTTTTGTTCTGTCGTCAAATTGATTTCGTACATGGTTTCGTCTTTATTCCACGATTTCAAAAAAAGTATCGGGACGGCTAGGGTCAAACGCTTCGTTTGCCCACATCACCGTTACGAGATTTTCCGTTTCGGAAAGATTGATAATGTTATGCGTGTACCCCGGCAGCATATGTACCGCCTGAATTTTATCTCCGCTGACTTCAAAATTCAGCACCTCGTCCGTACCGATCTTGCGTTGCTGAATTAAACCCTTACCCGCAACCACGATGAAAAATTCCCATTTCGTATGATGCCAGTGCTGACCTTTCGTAATCCCAGGCTTGGAAATATTCACAGACACCTGCCCGCAATTTTTCGTTTTCAAAAGCTCCGTAAAGCTCCCCCGTGCGTCCTCGTTCATCTTCAAATCGAACGCCGCTTTTTCTTTCGGGAGATAGGAGAGATAGGTCGAGTATAATTTTTTGGCGAAACTCCCGCTTGGAATTTCGGGCATTACGAGCGTTTCGGACTGCACGCGGAACGTTTTCAACAGATCCACGATCTCGCCCAGCGTTACTTTGTGCGTGATCGGCGCAAAGCAATACCGACCGTTTTCCTTTTCCACAGGCGTAAGCCCGTCGTAATCGCAACGGTGGGGCTTGCCCTCGAGAAGATCGAGCATTTCCGCAACCAGATCGTCGATATACAACAGCTCCAATTCAATCGCGGGATCGGTTACAGTAATCGGCAAATCGTTTGCGGTGTTATGGCAAAAGGTCGCTACCGCGCTGTTGTAGTTGGGTCTGCACCATTTCCCAAACAGGTTCGGGAAACGGTAAACGCATACCTGCGCCTCCGTTTTTTGCGCATAGTCGAAAAATAATTCCTCGCCTGCTTTTTTGCTTTTCCCGTATTCGCCCTCTGCATAGCGACCGATCAAAGTCGCTTGAATGGACGAGGAGAGCATCACGGGACAGGTATTTTTATATTTCTTCAAGGTATCGAGCAAAGTCGATGCAAATCCGAAATTGCCCTGCATGAACTCCTCTTGATTTTGAGGACGGTTCACCCCCGCGAGGTTGAACACGAAATCGGCGTTTTGACAATAGGTTTCCAAATCGGCGGGATTGCTGTCGATATCGTATTCGTAGATCTTTTCGATTTTGAGGGCAGGACGGGCCTTGTCCTTGTTATCCCGTATGTTTTTGAGGCTTTCCACAAGGTTCTTCCCAACGAAACCTTTCGCGCCCGTTACGAGTATTTTCATAGCTTGTCCTTAATACTTTATTCCCATTTTATCCAGCTCGTCGCGGATATATTGCAACGAAAGAAGTTTTTCCTTGACCTCTTCCACGTTCAACAGCTTCGTATTGTTGGAGTTGAATTCCGTCAAAGGATTGCGTTCCACGTCCCCGTCTTTGAAATATTTATCGTAGTTAAGACCGCGCTTATCGCAAGGCACACGATAGAAATTCCCCATATCCACAGCGTTACCGCATTCTTCGTTCGTCAAAAGCGTTTCGTATCTCTTTTCACCATGTCGGATGCCGATAATTTTTATGTTGTTCTTATCCCCGCCGAACAGCTCGCACACCGCCTCCGCTTGCGTTTTGATCGTACACGCAGGCGCTTTTTGAACGAGAATATCTCCGCTTACACCGTTCTCAAACGCGAAGAGCACAAGGTCCACCGCTTCATCCAAAGACATGATAAAGCGAGTCATATCGGGATCGGTGATGGTAATCGGCTGACCGTTTTTCAGCTGTTCGATCCAAAGCGGGATAACGCTGCCGCGGCTACACATTACGTTGCCGTAGCGGGTACAACATATCTTCGTTCTGGACGGGTCTACCGTACGGGATTTCGCTACGGAAACACGTTCTTCAAGAGCCTTGGTGATCCCCATTGCGTTGACGGGATAAGCCGCCTTGTCCGTCGAAAGACAAATGACGGATTTCACTCCTGCCGCGATTGCCGCCGTGAGTACGTTATCCGTACCGATAATATTGGTTTTCACCGCTTCCATAGGGAAGAATTCACAAGACGGAACTTGTTTCAGCGCCGCCGCATGGAAGATATAATCCACGCCGTACATGGCGTTTTTGACGCTAGAAAGCTCGCGCACGTCGCCGATAAAGAATTTGATTTTTTCGGAAACTTCAGGCATTTTCGCCTGAAATTCGTGGCGCATATCGTCCTGTTTTTTCTCGTCGCGCGAGAAGATACGAATTTCTCCGATATCCGTTTTCAAAAAGCGGTTCAACACGGCGTTCCCAAACGACCCCGTCCCGCCTGTGATCAATAAAGTTTTTCCTGCAAATAAACTCATAATGTTTTCTCCTACAATTTTTTCGCTTTTATTTTGTTGATAATGTTTTTCTTTTCTTCTTTCTTTAATCCCAATAAAAATATTAAAATTAAATAAATCGCTACAATCATACAGCCTTTGCATACCAACATTCCCCATCCACCATCGGGAATAAGATAATTCATAGCAATACCCAGAGCCAAGGCTATTATAATCGGGAACGACATTTTGACATAACATTCTTTTGCAAAGAGCGGAATATTTAACTGCAATTTTTTATGATAGACAATATTCAATGCAATGGCACGAAGCATATACGCAATAAAAATGGCAATGCTCGCACCGATTACTCCATAATATTTGGACAATATAAAAGAACACGTAATACTTACCAATCCCATTGCGATATTTACGTATGCCTGTAGATTCACCTTTTTTTGCACGGTTGCGGTTGTATGCGCTAACTTTTTCAGACGGCAACAATCCTTTCCCAAGCGCCGCAATCCCGCCAAATCCATACGGGATTCCGCGTTTCTTGAATTTCTCGCACAAGCTCTCCACTGTGCCGTCCGTTAAAAGCTCGAACATAAATTTTTTACCGTAGCCAAGGCTTAAATCGTTCAGTCCGATAAAAATTTCGTCTATTCCGTCCAAAGCCAAAATTTCGTCGATACACGCTATGGCTTCGGGCGTTTCTACCAAAAGCAGCGTTTTGGCCCTACCGCCAACCAAACGAATGAATTTTTCTGCTTCTGTTACGGTCTTGAAATACGGCAACATAATTACGTCTGCACCGCTTTCCACGATTTTGTCGATCTCTTCTTCCGAAGAACTGTATTCTTCTGTTTTTTCGTGTATGGGATTACAGCGTACCAATAACTCCGCACGGGTAAGACAAGTGCGCAAGCGTTGCACGTCTTCAACGGTATGTCGGCTCTGCACGGTATCCATACCGCCTTGTCTGTCCGACTTTCCGATATATTCCATATCGACAAAGATCCGCTCGACCCCCGCTTGCTCCGCAATGCTTGCGATTTCAGGACGGTTGGTTATGTACATAAGCGTTAAGCCGTTCGGCGCGTTTTCGGTTACTGCTACTTCCTGCTGTGCCTGTACCGTTGCGCCCGTGTTTTCGTTGTTCGCGTTACTGAACACCTTAAACACCGTTTTGAAAACGATTTTTATATCCAGCCATAAAGATAAATGCTCTACGTACCAAACGTTTAACTCGATACGTTTATGCCACTCGACCTCTTTTCTGCCGTTGATCTGCGCCCAACCCGTGATCCCAGGCCGAACGTTGAACATACGCTTTTGTTCTTCCGTGTACTTTTCATACGCCCAAGGATGATAAGTAAGCGGCGGACGAGGTCCGATAAAGCTCATATCCCCTTTGAAAACGTTGATAAGCTGCGGCAATTCATCTAAGCTCGTAGCGCGCAATACTCTGCCGACTTTTGTAACACGGGCATCGCCTTTGCCCGAATACACGCCGCTGCCTGTTTTTTCCGCGCCAACGCACATAGAACGGAATTTATAGATACGAAAAACCTTGCCTTTTTTTCCGATTCTTTCCTGCTTAAAAATAATCGGTCCTTTACTGTCGATCTTTACCGCGATCGCGATGATCAAAAGAATAGGCGAAGTAATAATCAAAAGCAATAAAGATAATATTATATCAAAAAATCTCTTAAAAAAGTACTTATACATGATTATTCCTCAATCTAACAACCCTTTACCCGTTTTTAAGCCAACGTAGTTGGCTATAAACCATTATCTATTATATCACTATATTTCCTGTTTGTCAATGCTTTTCCGAATTTTTCCCCCTTAACGCAAAAAAAGCACCCGTAAAAGGTGCTTTTCGTTTTTGAAGCAGGTGATTAGTATCGTAGTGGACATACTTCCCGCGCCGTCAAAACCTATGATTTTATGCAAAAAATGCCTAAATTTAGACGTTTTTGTATCGTTTTCTATTCTCGGCACAACCGCTTATAGCACTTCTATTTCGTACTCGCTTCCGTGAAAAATAGCATTTGAAAAGGCATAAGTCATTTTACTTATGCCCTTTATAAGAATTATGTTTTTTCAATTTTCATTATATAAAACGCCAGCCCCCTAAATTAAACTCTTTAATGTATCTTTCAGTTTTTTATTAAGCTCCGCGCCAGAATATAAAATATAATCCCCGTAACGTATATTATTTTTTGGATGAGTTTCCTTAAACTGCTCAATTATTTCCAAACGCATTCTAACTTCTTTCCTGTTAATTCTTAATTCTGCCAATTTCCAAATAATATCATCTCTCACTCCGTATCTATCGCAAATCGGCTGTATATCGTTATAATAAGGATCGTTATAACAACGGTTGAGTTCCATTTCTTCGCGTTGGCTCCGTCTTTTTTTGCGTTCTTGTATTCGTCTTTCCAATTCCCTCTCTATCTCTTTTTGCTTTTCTTCATACTCATCATTGATAATTGAAAGTTTTTCAAAAAAGGTTTTATCGGAATAAGAAATTAGTTTGATTTTATATCCCCAAGGCATAGAATGTCTTATATACTCATCAAGCTTGGTCTTGTTTTCTAAATAATTCTTGTGTTCTACTCTTTTTTGTAATCTATAAATCAATTTTTGGAACTGCTCGTCGCTTAAAGAAACCGTACCCCACCAATCAAATTCTAATATATCAATAACTTCTTTATAATCATATAAGGTATGTGAGCGTACAACTATTTTCTCAAAACTACTTAAATCCATTTGAAGTAATTTTCTTTTTATATTACCTTCAATAGTAACCCTATTTTCCTTTTTAATAATATCAAACATTTGATTTTTATAATTCAAGATTTTGGTTTCTTCTTGACGAGAATATTCTCTATTATAAAGTGTCGTAATAGTATGTATGATAGGACACCCACAAAAAATGCAAGCAGGTGCGTGAATAGAGAAAAATCTATTACAATCAGCGCAAGCAATTTGATTATTAGTGCTTGACCAAGTGTATGTATTTCCTTCTTTTTTTATATAAATTTTTGTCGTAAAAATATTTGATTTTTGTTCAAACGATACGGAATTACCCACAATTTTTATAGCAGGTGTTGGCTTTGATATAAACTCGCTACTTGCTTTACCACACAATTCCTCTGCCAATTTTTCCGCTTGTTTAGAATATTTGGTATACCAACAAGACTTTGGACCATTCCAACGCCAACTATTATCAACTAATCTTCGACGAATATCAGCATTAGGTTTTTCATCGAAATATATTTCTATTCCGTCTAATTCAGGTACAAGTTTATACTTCGCCATTTTATCACTCCAAAAGTAAGTATATTTATATTATAGCACTAATCAACTATCATTGCAAGTATTTCAAAAACGCTCCGAAAAAGCAAAACACACTTCCATACCCCTAATAGTTCAAGGTGGTGGAAGTGTTCTTGGGTTATTTATTACTTTTGAAATTTATAAGTTAAAATGTCTGGATTTACTTTGTAGATATTTTCTTTTTTCCTATTAATGCCTTTGATTAAAAGATTATACTCCACAAACGAATTTAATACCTTTAACCCTCCTTGTTTTGTCATCGTGCCGTGAATATATTCAAAGAAGTCCTTATAGGTAAAATAGCCAATTGAATTATGAATAATTATTTTTTTAAGATAGACCCATTCATTAGAAGTAAGAGTATCACCCGTTTTGGATAAATATTCTTTAATGCCTTCTAAATTTTTATATAATAAATTATATTTGATTGCTGTTTCCAAAATATAACCTAAAAAATAGGTTAAATCGTTGCGCGTGTTTCTCGTGTTTGTGAGAGCCCTATAATATTCTTGTTTGTTATCATTAATGGCTTCACTCATAAATAAGGGGGCATTATTGATTTCAAAAATATAATTAAGCCAAAAAGAAACCATCCTTGCTGTTCTTCCATTATAATCGAAATAAGGATGAATATACAAAATATAATAATGACAAATATGTGGTAATAATGATTTGTGCCTTTTAATGCTTTCTGGATTATTTACAAATGCAAATAATGTGTCCATGCATTCTTCTATCATTGAGGCAGGTGCGCCATCAAAATCTCCTATTGAAACATAGTCATCACGATAATAAGCTCCTTCTTTTAACTTATCTTCATCGTTTAAGCAGTTCGAGCTCAAAATATTATATAATTTCAACAAATTATCTTTATTAAAGGCAGGTTTTTCTTTTGAAATAAACCGCATTGCGTCCAACATATTTTTAATTATAATATCATTTTTATCGGTCAAATTTTTATTTTGATAAATATCTTTAACCTTCTTATGCGTAGTAGGTACATTTTCTACATTTAAAGTTCCTTCAACTTCCGAAAAAACTCTAGACATTATAATATCATTAACGTTTCTCGCGAATAAGGTCTTTTGATTGACTTGAAAGTCTTCTACAAAAGCAGATAAATATTCAACATAATTAGAAAGCAAGTAATTTCCATTAACATAAAAACAATATTTAGAATTAAATGTTTTTAAGGGCAATTTTTCAATATCTTTATTATTTTGTTCCAATAAACTCTCTTTCTCTTTTAAGAATTGCGCTATTTCATCTTTAGAAAACAAAAAGCCCAATTTTTGATTATATCTCAAATCATCAATCGTATAATATTCAGCTCCAAATATTAACTTAAAATAATCTTTCTTTTCCATTTTTATCTCGTATAATATTGTTTAGATTTAGTCGGATGAATCCGAGCTACAATATTATCCTTTTTCTTGTTTATCTTAAAAGAGTTTTCTTTTGCTCTTTTTTAAGATATAATGGACATAGTTTCTGTGGTTTGGTTCAGTTTTTT
>JAFTVF010000008.1 GCA_017465865.1 Clostridia bacterium | reverse complement strand
TTTCGCGGACACGCAGTTCGTGTATATGAACCGTATCGGGGACTTTTCACGGCAGTTCGGGCTGGGTTCTATCGCGCAGGAGCTGGGCGTGGAGTTCGTCGCGCACCGCGCCGTGGACGACGCGTACGCGACGATGAAAATTGCGGAGGCAATGTGCAAAGCAGAGGGACTGACTTTTGCACAAATGCTGGAAAAATACCAAATCAAAACGGGCAGGATCGAGAACTACGAAATCACGCAGACCTCTTCGATCGCACAGCTCGCGTATAAAGCGGAGCAGGAAAAGCGCAAAGAGGAACGGGAACGCCTGAAAGCGGAATTCCATATCTTTGCGGACAGGGAAAAACGCCGTCGGGCAAAAGACGGACGGCTGAAAAACAAATCCGTTTGCTTTTCCCATCCCTTGGAAATGCAACTGCCTCTTTCTAAACGCCTGCTGAGCGCGGCGTTCGCGCAGGGCGCGTACCTGACTTATCGCGCCGAGGAATGTGATATTTATATCTGCTTTGAGAACGAAAGCGGACCGCGTTTGCGCTCGGTGCAAAGCGGGAAAGCGCAGATACTCACGCCCGAACAGTTCGAGGCGTATTTACAAAATTAAGGGGAACGCGGTATGCAGAAATTACCCGAAAAATTTATCGAAAGAATGAAAAAACAGCTGCCCGAAACCGAATGGGCGGCGTTTTTCGCTTGCTATGATAAAAAGCCGTTCAAGGGCGTTCGGCTCAACCCGTTACGGGGTAGCAGGTGTGCGTTGAAACCGCTTTTACCCTTTTTGGGCGCGCCCGTTGCATGGGAAGAGAACGGGTATTATACGAGCGCGGAAAGGGTAGGGGCAGACCCTTTTCATTTCGCGGGCGTTTTCTATTCGCAAGAGCCCTCGGCAATGTGCGCAGCGCCACTTTTGGAGGTAAAAGCAGGCGAAAAAGTGCTCGACCTTTGCAGTGCACCGGGCGGGAAAGGCACCCAGCTTGCCTGCGCCATGGACGGAAAAGGGATTATCGTACTCAACGAGCCGATTTCCTCGCGTGCAAAAATACTGTCGCATAACGTCGAACGTATGGGCGTGAAAAACGCGGTCGTGCTCAACGAATACCCCGCTGCGCTTGCGAGCAAATTTACGGGCTATTTCGATAAAATTTTAGTGGACGCGCCCTGCTCGGGCGAGGGCATGTTCCGTAAAAATGCCGAAGAGGCACTTGCCGAATGGAGCGAAGAGAACGTCGCTACGTGCGCCGAAAGACAGGCGCAAATTTTAGACGAGGCAACCAAAATGCTCCGCACGGGCGGTCGGCTCGTGTATTCGACTTGTACCTTTTCCACGGAAGAAGACGAGGGGCAGGTATGCAATTATTTGAAAAAACACCCCGAAATGCGACTGATAAAGCAGGAAAAGCTGTATCCGCATAAAGTAGACGGCGAGGGGCATTTCGCCGCGCTTTTTGAAAAGGGTTCAGGAGAGGAAGTAAGCGGTTTGAAAGAGATAAAACCGTCCGTATCCAAAGCCACGGAAAAAGCCTATCGGGAATTTGAAAAAGCCTTTTTCAGTTCGCCGTATGCGTGGCGTTTACACGAGATAAACGACGTGCTGTACGAATTGCCCGAGGGGGTATTCGATTGGAAAGGCTTGCAAACCCTGCGCGTAGGCGTGCGCTTGGGCGAAATGAAAAACGGTAGGTTTGAACCGTCGCACTCGCTTGTGATGAGCGTAAAAAGAACGGAATGTAAAAACGCCGTCGATTTATCCGCAGAGGATACCCGCGTTACAAAATACCTGCGCGGGGAAACGGTAGACAGCCAAACGCAAAACGGTTGGTGCGCGGTATTCGTCGAGGGTCAGCCTTTGGGGCTTGGCAAGGCGGTAAACGGCGTGATTAAAAACCATTTGCCCAAAGGTCTGCGGTTGTTACATTAAATAGAATAAAACCCCCTGCTTTGCTATTCTGCAAAGCAGGGGGTTTGTTTAATTAAGAGTTTTTTCTTTCTTCGTATACTTCGGTAATATCTTGGTTGATATTCCCCAAACCGCATATAATAAAATCCTCTACTGTAAGCCCGAAATAGGTCGCAATTTTGATAGCCTGCACGACAGACGGCGTACGGGATTTTCTTTCATAAGAGGAGAGAGTTTGATTTGGAATATCTATTGCGTTGGAAAGTTTTATTAAAGATAATCCGCAATATGCTCTTAATTCCCGCAGACTGTCCGCAAAAGCGTGAAAAATTTGTAAATCGTCAAAACCGTTCGTTTCCGTATTCTCGTCTGCGTAGTCTAACTTGTTACCATTGTAAAAAATTTTCTTCATAACAAAAATATTATACCACAATAGTAGGAAAAATGCTTGACTTCCTACAATCGCGGGAATATAATATAAGTATATCTACAATAGTAGGAGGAAGTTTCAAATGCAAAATAAAGAGATATTGAAAAATTTATATCTTGGGTGGATAAACGAATCGGAAAGGAAAAGAGAGCGGACGGAACGGGACGAAGAAGAGTACAAGGCGTACGAAGCGTTATACGCGACGTTTACGGAGGAACAGAAAGAGTTGTTTGAAGAGTTTTATCTTTGTAACTGCGGAGTGATAGCGCAATTAGAAGAGCAAGCCTACGCGCAGGGGATAAAGACGGGTTTTTGGTTGGCGTTCGAGCTGTGCGATTTTTCTCCCAGATACGACGAGTGATAAAAGTGAGCTTACGCTCGTGAATTGAATTGCTATGCAATTCGTGAATTTTCGCTTGCGCTCAGTGAAATGACGGCTTGCGCCGTCGTGAAATGCGTTGCTTCGCAACGCGTTATTGTAATATTTCCACAACGCAACCGTAGGTTGCAATTCACGCGACATAAGGCGCAATTTACGAAAAACGAAGTTTTTCAATTCACGCAAGGCTTTGCCTTGCAATTCACTCGTATTAAAAGGGGCAAATAAAAAGAGCAAACTTCAAAAGTTTGCTCTTTTTGTTACACGTTCAAAAATCAATCTTTTTTAGATTTTTTCGTCTTTTCTTTCTTGACTTTCGGAGCGCGGGTCTTGCGGTGCTTTTTCAGAATTTTCCGAATGGCAATGCTTGCGATTGCAAGGAGCAATACCGCCGCAAGAACGATGGAGCTTGCAAGCAGCCATACGTTCGTGCCGTCGTCCGTCGAATCGTCCGTTTTGTCTTCTTCCTCTTCTTCCTCTTCGACCGTCGCCGCTACGGTGATTTCGGAATACGAGTAATCCGCAAACGCCGTGTAGTCAAGTCCGTCCGCATACGCAAGGTATACGATACCCTCGGTGTACGAGGAGGGAACGTAGCTCTTTTCGTAGAGGTTGCCGATCTTGTTTTCGTCAAGCTCCGCGTTATAGCGCAGGTATTTCGCGCTGTCGAAGTAGGAGAACACGCCCTCTACTTTCGTTTGCGCCTTGTCCTCGTAATCCTCGATCAACGAGGAGAAGTTGGAATCCGCCGTGCCGGGGTTGTTCGCGTCGAAGATCACGTACGAATTTGCAGGGTTTGCTGCGCCGTTTCTTTCACCGCTCCAAACCTCCAAACGGTAGTTCTTCGCGTCGTTGCCGGCGTGGATATAGAAGGTAACCGTCGCCCATTCGCCGTTCGTGTTGCCGACTTTATAAACCATCTGGTTGTCCGCGCCGTTTACCGCGTCGAAACGTTCGAGATCGGCGATCGTCGAAAGGGCTTTCACGGGAACGGTCTTGGCTCTGTCTGCATAGTAGGTGCTGTTGTCCTTATTATAATAGAACGCAACGCCGTCCATACCCTCGTTGTTCCAGTAATCGCTGTAATCGTGGCTTGCGCCGCCGTCCGCTACGAGCAGGTTGCCCGTTTCTTCGTCTTTCGCGTAGTTGTCAAGGTTTGCAAAGTACGCTTCCTTGTCCGCGTCGGAGAGCTTGGAATAGCCGCTCCAAGTCTTGCTGGCTTTGTACAAGCCGTTGGCTTGCAGTCTGAACGCGATTTCCGTATCTTTCTTCGTAGGATCGCCCGTGCAGATATTGCCGTCGTCGTCATACCAGTACGTCAAACCTCTGCCGATGGAAAGAGGCGAGCCGTAGCTGTTGTCCGTCGTGTCGATGAGATAGATATACGCAAAGGTATTCGCCTTGTCAGCCTCGTTAATAGCGCCGACCTTTACGCGTACGGATACCGCCGTGTACGCGTCTGCCGCAACCGACGTGGATTTGCCGATAAAGCCGTAAGCCTTGTCTTTTGCACCGTCGTTCCAGATAAGCAGGGGCTGCGTTGCGCTACCCATATTTGCGCCGTAGCCGAATACCGTGTTCCAAGTCTCGTCCGCCGTAGCCGCGCCGCTTACCGATTTCAAGCCGTTAAGCCATGCGCCCGTCGCCGTGTCGTAGTAGTCTGCAAAGTATTCTCTGCTGATAAGACCCGCGTTTGCGTTGGCGTTGACTTCGGTGTTCGTACCCGTAGCGTTGACGTACGCGCTGTCGCTGTATACGCCCTTGTAGTTTTGCAGGTTCGCGATACCGTTTTCGATCGCGTTCGTAGGCACTGCCGCCGCGGTGTCAAAGCCGCTGTCGCCCGCCGCTTCGTCCGCTTTGTTTGCGGTTACTTTCACGACCTTGGCATAGCTGTCTGCGGAAACGCTGTCGAATTCCTGTTTGCTCATCGCGTAGGTCTCGAATTTCGCAAACGCCGCAAAGCCCGCGTGGTAGCTGGTTTTCGTGGTTGCCTTGTCAATGGCGGTAGGACCGAAGTTGAACGAGAGAGTAAAGCTCGCGTTGTCGTTATCCGAATCGTTTTCCGCGAAGAAGAAGTACTGTACCCAACCGTCGTAAACGTCCTCGTCCTCGCCGATGGTTACGGGATCGATCGTCGTGGTGTCGATCGCGTCGAACGAGGTCTTGGCGTTGCCGTCTACGAGCGTTACGCCCGCACCCGTGTAGCTGTTCATTTCCGAGGTCTTGACAAAGAAAGATACCGCGATATATTTCGTATCCGCGTTAAACGCGAGCTCGTGCGTGGATTTCGCTTCGTACGCCGCGCCCTGCGCGCTGAGGAGCATCAATACTTTTTCGTCTTTTACGAACTCGTCGTCTTTGAGCTGGTTGTAAACCGCCGTAGCGTATTTGTTGTCAGGGTCGTTGAGTTCGGCGATCGTCAAGGTTTTATAAACGTCTTTGCCGTTGTCGAAACCGTCGCCGAGCCAAGGCGCGGGGTTGGTCGTCGTAGAGGTGTAACCCGTCTTTTCGTCTTTCGTCGCGGTTGCCGTCGCGTTGGAAAGGATATCCGCCGAGCCTGTGAATTTGCCGTAGAAGTCGAACGCGAAGATATCCTGCGTGCTCTTGGACGCGTCTACGGTTTTATTCTTTTTCTCGGTATCGAATTTCGCGTCGGCAAGGGGCGCGTCGTTGGTCGTATCCCACTTGTTCGCGTCTTTCATCAGCTCGGTATATTTTTCGTTGGTGATGATGTCGCAGGTAACGTCGTCGAAGAACGCGTAGCCGTTGACGTATTCAAGACGGTCCGTACCGCCGCCCTGACCAAGACCGAGTACGATCGAGAAGGTCGTGCTCGTATACGAAGAGCCTTGCAGGTAGAAAGTGTATTCCTTCCAGCCGTTGACAAGGGTGGCTTCGTCCATTTTTTCGGTGTTGATATTCTTGACCTGATAAGCGTCGAGAGAAGTGCCGCCGACCGAGTGCGTAACGCTGATGTACGCGCCTTTGCCGACTGCTTCCTGCGAAGCGCCGCTCGTGGACGAGCTCATAAGCTCTGCCGTTTTTACCCATACCGAGAACTGCGCGGACGCGCCGGCGGGCACGGTAACGGTGGTGGAGGAGCTGTATTTTTGCGCCGTACCCATCGTTTTGTAGGTCGCCGAAGAATCCTTATCGGGATAGGAGTTGTGGATCATCAGGATATTCGTGTCCTCGCCGTAGCCCTCGTCGCCCTCTTTAAGGTGCGTGCCGGGGTTGCCGACGGTGGGAATATCGTCGAGATCGATATTAAAACTTTCGTAGAATTCCAGCTCGTCGGAGATCGTGCCGTCGTTCGCGTCTTTCCAAGCCTCGTAATACGCCAGCTTGTCGCGTACGGTAAGGCTGTCCCAGATCGCTTCGGCTTCCGCTTCGGTGAGCGTTTCTACCGTGTCGGGGTCTTCGTAATACGAGCCCGTGAGCTGTTTCCAAGCATCGGCGCTCGTGTCGAGAATACCGCTCGCCGCCTTAGAGGAGAGCGCGCTGCCCGAGGACGCGGAGTTGGTCGAACGCGTCCAGCCCGTAACCGTCGTACCGATCGCGTTTAAGCCGTCTTTCGTGTCGAAGGTTTCAAAGCCTGCGTTCTTGATGATATAATCGTCGTTGACGGTCGTGGATTCTTCGGTCGAGGACTCGGATTCCGTCGAGGAGGACGAAGCCGCCGAATCTTTCGAGCAAGCGGAGATCGCCGCTGCCGTGGACGATACCATCAATACCGATAAGAAAAGTGCAAGAAGATTTTTCTTGCGGTGTTTGTTGTTAGTACTCATGTAAACCACCTTTTGGTTTTGTTTTTCTTGATCGTAGCGTATACTCAAAGCGGATAAAATCCCGACTTTGAGAATTGCACTCTATTATTTTAATACAAAATCGATGGATTGGCAAGCGTTTATGGCGGGAAAAGCGAGAAAAAGTTTGATAAATTAGAAAAAATTACGCAAAATATAGTGGAAACGCCCGCGCGAGAGCGCGCGTAAGGGAAAATTTGGGAGGAAAAGCTATGCAGACGAAAACGGTCAAAACCGCGCAACGCATCACCTGCGGCGCGGTGGTAGGCGCGGCAAACAGCCTGTTCGGCGGGGGCGGCGGTATGATCGCCGTGCCTATGCTCGCGAAAACGGGAATGGACAACAAGAGGGCGCACGCAACGGCGATTTTGCTGATTTTGCCCGTGTCGTTGCTCTCGTTTATTTTATACGCCGTAAAGGGGTTTTACGAACCGTCGGTGCTGATCCCCACCGCGCTCGGCGTAACGGCGGGCGGGCTCGTGGGGGCGAAGCTGCTCGGGAAATTGCCCGAAAAAACGGTAAATCTGATCTTTGCCGCTTTGCAACTCGCCGCGGGCGCGTTTTTGTTCTTTTTCCATTAAAAAGACGAACCAGGTATGCGGTGAACAGGCTTTCGCCGATGAAATGAATTGCCTTGCAATTCGTGAATTTTCGCTAACGCTCAGTGAAATGGGCTTCGCCCGTGAATTGCGTTGCTATGCAACGCGTTATTGAATTATTTCCACAACGCACGCCAGAGGCGTGCAATTCACGCCCGTAAGGGCAATTCACGAAAAACGAAGTTTTTCAATTCACGCAACGCCGTGCGTTGCTATTCACCGCCGTACTACATATGTCGTTTTATTTGTATTTATTATTAGGATTTTTAGGCGGCATCCCTGCGGGAATGGGTATGGGCGGGGGCACGGTAACCATTCCGCTGCTCGTACTCGTCGGGGGCGTGGAACAAAAAATCGCACAGTGCGCGAATTTGTTTGCTTTTCTGCCGATGAGCGTCGGCGCGTTGAAGATGCACGCGGAAAACGGGCTTTTGAAAACGCAGGGCATCTTATGGATCATTCTGCCTGCGCTCGCGTTTTCCGCACTCGGCGTAACCGTTGCGGCGGCTTTGCCCGGCGAGGTATTGAAACGGGGCTTCGGCGCGTTTTTGATCGGGCTTGCGTTCGTCGGGTTTTATCAGGCGAGCAAAGCCCGAAACGGTTGACAAGGTCGTTGAAAATATGGTAAAATCTTCCGTAAGTAAGGAGTTTTTATGCGGAAATACAAATATATTTTATTCGATCTGGACGGCACGCTGATCCAATCGCATCCGGGGATATTTTCGTGTATGCGCCACGCGCTTGCCAAGATGGGCTGTCCCGAACCCGCCGAGGAGGTGTTACGGAAATGCGTAGGGCCTACGCTCGTGTATTCGTTCTCGCATTTTTTCGGTATGAGCCAAGCGGACGCGGAAAAGGCGACGGCGATCTATCGGCAACAGTATTCCAAAACGGGTGTGTATGAAAACCAGCCGTTCGAAGGCGCGGTCGAAACGCTGAAAATTTTGAAAGAGCAAGGCTACGTGCTTGCGCTCGCCACTTCCAAACCGCAGGTGTTTGCGGATATGATCACCGACCGTTTCGGTATGAGCGAGCAGTTTACGGTGCGCGTTGGGTGCGGCTTGGACGGAAGCCTGCCTACCAAAGCCTCGGTGATCGCCGAAGCGGTAAAAAGGCTGGGCGCGGAGAAAGAGGATTGTCTGATGGTGGGCGACCGCAGACAGGATGCGGCGGGCGCGAAAGAGGTCGGCGTGGATTGCGCGCTGTTAAAGCTCGGCTATGCCGAGGACGGGGAGATCGAGGAAGCCGAGCCGTCGTTCGTGTTTAACGATTTTGCCGACCTTACGGCGTTTTTAACGGAATAGACGGGCTTTGCCCGTGAATTGATAGCTACGCTATCGTGAATTTTCGCTAACGCTCAGTGAATTGGGCTTGCGCCCGTGAATTGCATTTCTATGAATGCGTTATTGAATATTCCCACAACGCAACGCTATGCGTTGCAATTCACGCCCTGAAAGGGCATTTCACGAAAAACGAAGTTTTTCAATTCACGCGACCGTAAGGTCGCAATTCACGGTCTGTCGACGCGCTACGGCGCGCCGTTTCTTTTTTCGTGCATTTTGTATAGCGGATATATAATAAAGGAATAAATAAAGTAGGGGAAACCGTCTTGGCGGTGGATTTTTTATTGTCAAAATGTACGAAAAAACGGGCTGAAATTATCCAAAATGGGGAAAATTACGAAAAATGAAAAAAATTTTTCAAAAGGGTATTTACAAACGCCGTTTTATGTGGTAAACTATGGGAAATTTGAAAAATGGAAAAAGGGCAAACCGCCGAGGGATCGTCGACGGCGGAGTGCCTTTCTCTATGACAAAAAGGATAAGCGGAAAAGATTGAAATACAACTGCCGTCAACCGTTTACGGCAAACAGAGGTAGAAAAAAGTGGAAAAGATCGGTATCATTGATTTGGGTTCGAACACGGCGCGTCTTGTGATTGTGGATATGTTCACGGACGGACATTATATGGTTGTGGACGAGCTGAAAGAGAGCGTAAGGCTCGGACAGGACATGGACAGAGACGGGTTTTTGAAACCCCAGCGGATCGCGGAGACCGTCAAAACGCTCAAAATGTTCAAAAGATTGTGCGATGCGAGCGGGGTTGAGCGTATCATCGCCGTAGGCACTGCGGCGGTACGCAGAGCGAAAAACCAGCGCTCGTTTCTCGACGAAATTCAGGTAAGCTGTAACATCACCATTCGCGTATTGTCGGAAGAAGAGGAGGCGTTCCTCGTATACCGCGGCGTGATCAACTCGATGGATATCCCCAAGGGGCTTATCCTCGAAATCGGCGGCGGCAGTACCAAGATCATTTACTATAACAGAAGAAACGTACTCAACTATGCGTCTTTGCCGTTCGGCGCGGTAACCCTTACCGATCTGTTTGCGAGCGACGGCACGCCCGAAGAAGCGGCGGCGCATATCGAGGAATTTTTCACCGAGCAGTTGAAGAAATTGCCTTGGCTGAAAGAGGTCGATCCCGAAGTGCAGATGATCGGCGTAGGCGGGTCGTTCCGCAACCTGTTCAAGATTGCGAAGCTCGTCAGAAAATATCCGCTTGATACGGCGCATAACTACAAGCTCGCCACCGAGGATTTTATGGGCATTTACGATATGCTCAAAGCCTTGGACGTGGACAAGCGCAAGAAGATCAAGGGGCTTTCGCCCGCGCGCGCGGATATCATGCCCGCGGCGATGGCGATCGTGAAAGCGTTCGTTTCGTATATGAACGTCCAAATGTTCACGATCGGCGGCAACGGTTTGCGCGAGGGCTTGATGGTCAATCAGGCGTTGCCGATCACGACCGAAAAGCCCATTTCCGACGTACTTAGCTATTCCCTCGACCGTTTGGTGAAATATTCGGGCTGCGATACCAAACACGTCGAGCACGTTATCCAGCTTTCCGTACAGCTTTTCAAACAGCTCCGCGTGTTGCATAAATTCTCCCGTCAGTATCTCAAAGTATTGAAGATCGCGGCGAGCCTGCACGATTGCGGTATGCGTATGCGGTATTACGGACACGCAAAGCACAGCTGGTACACCATTCTCAATTCTTCGATCTGCGGCGCAACGCACAGAGAGATCGTGCTTGCGGCGTTCGTAGCGGGCTGTCATAACCGCGAGGAGATCCCCATGGGCGAATGGCTGAAATATAAGGACATCGTCTTGGAAGAGGATCTTGACGCTGTGAAGAAACTCGGCGTACTGCTTCGGATCGCGGAGAGCCTCGACAGAACGCATTGCGGTATGGTTACGGGCATCAACTGCGACGTGCTGGGCGATTCGGTGATTATGAAGACGATCGTTACGGGCGATGCGGCGCTTGAAATCCGCGATGCGGAAGCGGCAAACCCCGAATTCAAGAAAGCGTTCAGAAAAAATCTCGAAATTTTGTAATCTTACGAAAGCCGCGTTTCCACCATAGTGGCAAGGCGGCTTTTTCTTTTATCGTATGAAATGGATACTCGCAAGCGCCTCTCCGCGGCGCAGAGAACTTTTGGCGGAGCTTATCAAAGACTTTGAAATTATTCCCTCCCAAGCCGACGAAAGCGTACAGGGCTATGCCTCGCCCAAAGCCCTCGTCGGGTATTTGAGCGCGGTGAAAGCGGAAGAAGTGGTGAACCGCCCCGAAAACGCGGGGAAGATCGTCATCGGCTCGGATACGGTGGTGGCGTTTGGGAAAAGGGTGCTGGGCAAACCCAAGGACGAAGCGGACGCGTTCCGTATGCTGAAAATGCTGTCGGGGAAAAAGCACGCGGTGTATACGGGCGTGAGTTTTCAAACCGTCAAGAACGGGAAAATTTACCGTAATACGAAAGTGGATAAAACGCAGGTGTATTTCAACGATTTGTCCGACGAATGGATACGGGAATATATCAAAGGCGGCTCGCCGATGGACAAGGCGGGCGCGTACGGCATACAGGACGGCGGACTTGTCAAAAAAATCAAGGGCAGCTACACCAACGTGGTGGGTTTTCCCTTGGAGCTTGTCAAGAAAATGATAAAAAAGGCGGAAAAAGAGTGGTATGATTAAACTTGCAATCGATTTAGGCTCGTCTATGACGAAGATATACCGCGCGGACACGAACAGCGGCGTGGTGCTTGCCGAGCCGTCCTGCGTGGCGGTCGTGGGCGAGGAACAGGAAATCAAGGCGATCGGGAAAGAAGCGAAAAACCTCATCGGCAAGACCGCCGAGTATACGAATATCGTCTATCCCGTCTACGAGGGCGAGATCGTGGATATGCGGCTCGCCGCGGCGATGCTGAAAGAATTTTTATCCCGAATCGGGATCAAACCGTCGGCGATCCGTCGCGCGCAGATCCTCTTTTCCGTGCCCTGCGGGGTCTCCGAACGCTCTCTTGCCGACTATATCGCGCTTACGGAAGAATGCGGACTGAAAAAGGTATGGTTCGTCGAACAGCCCTATCTCGCGGCGCTCGGCGCGGGCGCGGCGCTTGGGGACGCGGACCCCGTGTTCTGTCTGGATATCGGCGGCGGCGTGTCCAACGCGGCGGTGGTGTCGGGCGACGGGATCATCGCGGGAATTTCGATGAATATCGGCGGGAATAATATGGACGCGAACATCATTTCCAAGATCGCGACGAACAACCGTCTGCTTATCGGCGCGTTGACGGCGGAGAAGATCAAAAACGAGATCGGCTCGCTCTCCCCCGGCGCGCTCGGCACGATGGTCGCGGAGGGCAGCTCGACGGAAACCTGTCAGCCCTCGGCATCCTCCGTACAGGCGGCGGAGCTTACCGAATGTATCCGCGTATATATCAATAAAGTTATCGAATACGCGACGGCGGTGCTTTGGAAATTGCCCGCGGAGGTCGCGGCGACGGTGAATAGAAACGGCGTGTATCTGTCGGGCGGGGCAATGAAAATTCCGTACGTGCCGCAGTATATCGGCTCGAAGCTGGGTATGCGTTTCCGCGTTTGCGAAGAACCGCAGTTTGCCACCGTGCTCGGCGGCGGCGTTCTGCTTCGGGATAAAGAGCTGTTGTTGCAATTTGCCAAAAAAACGGACGGATAAAAAGAGTTTTCCAAAAAAGTGTTGCCTCGCGCAACATTTTTTTATTTCCCGAATACCTTGAAAATAAAGGACTTCCGCCCCTTTCAAAAAATTTTTTTAATTTTTTCGAAAAAATTTTCAAAAAACACTTGACAAATGAAAAATTTGTGCTATAATAGAAGTACAAAAAAGAAAGAACGAAACAAAAAATGTTTCAATCTTTCAAATAAAAGTATGAGGATACACCGATGCACAAATAGAGGTGAGCCGACAGGGGGCGGCAAAGGGCCGTAGGGATACGGCGAAAGGAATAAGCGAAAGGAGGGTACGAAAAGCGATGATTCCTGCACACGGAGGGGTGAAGACCCTGTAATAAAACGGAAACCTTAAAAGCAAAGACAAGGCGAAAGCC
Organism: Clostridia bacterium; assembly: GCA_017465865.1. GTDB lineage: Bacteria > Bacillota > Clostridia > Christensenellales > Borkfalkiaceae > Scatosoma. The sequence goes on along the minus strand of JAFTVF010000008.1, from coordinate 33,604 downwards.
TGTGCATATCCGAAAGGCGCTGCCGTCGGGCGATAAAGACGGGAGAGAATAGAAGGAGGTACAGGAAAATGATTTGTACTGCTTCGAAAGGAGAACCAACGTACAGATAAACGCCGACGGGAGGTTGGCGAAAACAGATAAATATCGTGAAAGGAGGTACGGAAAGATGATTCAGATCTCTTTACAGGCACGGTACTTTAACAAAGAAGGGAAAGCGAGGTAACAGTCCAATGAACTATGAAAACGAGGGCGTAAAGTAAAATAAGTAACCTGAGGATAAGCGGTGAAGAGCCTGCACGCGGCGTATGGTCGGCACAAACAGGTGAAAAAAATAAGAAAGATACGTCTTAAAACTGAATATGAAAATAACGCCCCTGTGGAAACGCAGGGGCTTGATTTTTTGTATAAAAGAGCGTGAGGATTTGACATTTACAGGCGGGTTTGCTATAATGTAGTTGTTATTTTTTGGAAGCCCTTTCCTCCGAAAAATAGCGAAAACGCGAAAATGCGAATAAAATAAATAAGAAGGAGGCAAAACTATTAGAAGATATGTATACGATAACACAACTCTATAATTTGGAATATACGCAAGCAAAAGAGTATCTTTCGCGCTTCACCTATCCGTGGGAAGCGTTGTTGGGCTTAAAGGAATATATCCGCGAGCTTGGCAAAACCCTCGATAAAGAAGAATACCGCGAACTTTCGCCCGAAGTCTGGGTACATCATAGCGCGAAGATCGCGCCGACGGCGTACCTTGGCGCGCCCTGTATCATCGGCGCGGAAACGGAGGTGCGGCATTGTGCGTATATCCGCGGCAGCGCGCTCGTAGGCAAGGGCTGCGTGGTGGGGAACTCCGCAGAGCTGAAAAACGTTCTATTGTTCGACGGCGTACAAACCCCGCATTACAATTACGTGGGGGACAGTATTCTCGGCTATAAAGCGCATATGGGCGCAGGCTCGATCACGTCCAACGTGAAATCGGACAAAACGCCCGTAACGATACGGTTCGGCGAAGAAACCGTAGCTACGGGTATGAAAAAAGTGGGCGCAATGCTGGGAGATTTCGTAGAGATCGGTTGTAACAGCGTGCTCAACCCCGGTACGGTCGTGGGCAGAAATTCTCAGGTCTATCCGCTCTCTTGCGTACGCGGTACGGTGGCGGAAAACAGTATTTACAAGACGGGCGGGGTAATCGTCCGAAAGCAATAAGAGGAAATGATAAGGGAAGACGGAAAGGGCGTTTTTCGGGAAATGTGAGAACAGGAAATAAGAGTGTGGCTTGCTGTGGGCAAGCAAAAGAAATTCGAAAATAAGAGGAAATAAAATTTATGGGTAAATATTTTGGAACGGACGGTTTTCGCGGCGAAGCCAACGAAAGCCTGACCGCCGAGCGCGCTTTCAAGGTAGGGCGTTTTCTCGGCTGGTATATCAAAGAGAAAAAAAGCCGTAACGGCAGCGCCGAACGCGCGCGGATCGTCATCGGTAAAGACACGCGGCGTTCGGGATATATGTTCGAATACGCGCTGGTCGGAGGGCTAGTCGCTTCGGGCGCGGACGCGTATTTGTTGCACGTTACCACCACCCCGTCGGTTGCGTACGTGGTGCGCTCGGAGGGGTTCGACTGCGGGATTATGATCTCCGCGAGCCACAATCCCTTTTACGACAACGGGATCAAGCTTTTCAACGGTCAAGGCGAAAAAATGGATGACCGCACGACCGCGTTGATCGAGAACTATCTCGACGGCAAAGTAACCGTTTTCGGGCAGGAGTTTACCGAAGTGCCGTACGCAAAACGGGACGAGATCGGGCGTACGGTAGACTACGTAGCGGGCAGAAACCGTTATATCGGGTATCTGATTTCGCTGGGTATGCACAGCTTCAAGGGCTATAAAGTAGGCTTGGATTGCGCGAACGGCAGCGCTTGGAATATCGCGAAAAGCGTGTTCGACGCTTTGGGAGCGACGACGTTCGTCATGGGCGCAGACCCCGACGGCACGAATATCAACCGCGGCTGCGGTTCGACGCATATCGAGGGTTTACAAAAATTCGTCGTGGACAACGGCTTGGACGTGGGTTTTGCGTTCGACGGCGACGCGGACAGATGCCTTTGCGTGGACGAAAAGGGCAATCTCGTGGACGGGGATCTGATTATGTACATTTACGCGCGGTATCTCAAAGAACGCGGGAAACTGCTCGGGAATACCGTTGTAACGACCGTTATGTCTAATTTCGGATTGTATAAGGCTTTGGACGAGATCGGGATACAATACGCCAAGACCGCCGTAGGGGACAGATTTGTGTACGAATACATGGCGGAGCACGGGCACAGCATCGGCGGCGAGCAGTCGGGGCATATCATTTTCTCGAAATACGCCACGACGGGCGACGGGATCTTGACGAGCTTGAAGATCATGCAAGCTATGATCGACAAAAAATCCTCTTTGAGCCGTCTTGCCGCGCCCGTAACGGTATACCCGCAGGTGGTGAAAAACACCAAGGTCGCGGACAAAGCCGCGGTGCGGTCGGATGCGGAGGTGCTTGCGGCGGTAAAAGCCGTGGAGAGCAAGCTCGGCAAGGACGGTAGGATATTGTTGCGGGAATCGGGTACGGAGCCCGTCGTTCGCGTGATGGTCGAGGCGGAAAGCGAAGCGCTTTGTAACGCATACGCCGACGAAGTAGTCAAGGTCATCAAAGCGAAAGGCTATGCAATAGAATAACGGATAAACAGATAACCGCCTCGAAACTTGCGTTTCGAGGCGGTTACCTTATATGATAAGGGGGAAAATGATGAGCTGTGTTAGATAGTCGGTCGCACGACCGATTTACGAGTATATTTTATCACGCCGAACAAAAAAAGTAAAGAAAATTTTTTAACTTTTTTCAAAACCCTAAAAAGTATATCGTTCCACCAAAAAATGTTAAATTTTAACAAATTCACAAAAAATAAGAGCTGTTTTGTGAAAAGTGCGGGAAAATTACATAATTCGACAAAGAAAACAGGCGAATATAACCGAAGCGAGGAAAGAAACGAGGGAGATAACGAGCGCGGCGTTGAATTTTTTGCGTTTGATGCCCGCGAAATACACCGCGCCGATATAGAACACCGTTTCGGACGAGCCGTACACCACGCACGCGCAACGGGAGATATAGCTGTCCACGCCGTAGCGTTCGAGGATATCGGACAGTACGGCGATCGAGCCGCTGCCCGAGAGGGGTTTGATGAGCACGAGCGGAGCGATCTCCTGCGGTATGCCCAGAAAAGAGAAGATCGGCGAGAGCCATTCCGCGAGCTTTGCGCCCAGCCCGCTGACGGTGAGCAGCATAGACAGCATCGTAACGGCGGCGATATAGGGAAAGAGGGAAAGAATGAGCGGCGGCGCGCTTTTAATGCCTGCCGCGTAGCTGTCGTATACGCGGACTTTGCGGAAGTGTGCAAAGCTGAACGAGAGCAAAAAAATCAGGGGAACGATCAACGCGAAAAAATGGGTCATCGCATACTTACCCCCTTCGTTTTCAAAATTTTGGGCGCAGATACGGGCTGTTTGCTCTTGCTTTTAGGACGGATAAAAAGAAAGGTGAGCGTACAGCCGAGCAGAGTGGAGAACAAAGTAGTAAAGAGAGTAGGCAGAATGATCGAGGTGGGGTTTGCGCTGTGCATAGAGGTCAGCATAGCGACGATCGAGGCGGGAAAGAGTTGTAAAGAGGTCGCGTTCAGCACGAAAAACATAGCGGAGGCGTATTCCGCTTCGGGGGTTTTATCGAGGAGCTTTGCCGCTTTCACGCCGTACGGGGTCGTCGCGCCCGAGATACCGAGCAGGTTGACGGAAAGGTTCATACACACCGCGCCGAGCGCTTCGTCGTCGTCAGTGCGGAATAATTTCCGCGCTACTGGTTTGAGCAGCCGCGATATGCCGCGCGCCACGCCGCTGTCCTCCCATACGCGCATAAGCCCCATCCACAGGGCGTAGGTCGCAAGCAAGGACAGGCACAGGGTTGCGCTTTTCCCCGCGCCGTCGATGAGGGCGGGAAGAAAGGCTTCGGGCGCGTTAAAAAGGAGCAGAGCGGTACAGATAAGGAACACGGCGGTAAAAAGGATATTCATACGGATAATATATGCGGTCAGCGCGCGGAAAATAACGGGTTTTGCGCTTGATAGGGCGTAAAACATTGACAGAAACTTGTAAAAATGCTATAATAAATTTTAAGATAAATTAAAATGAGGAAAAGTATTATGAACGGATTGAAGAAGTTCCTGATAACGGTAACGATCGCTGTATGTGCGATTATTTTTTCAGGATGTATTTTAAATAAGACGAACAATAATATAAAAATTTTAGACGGTTTGAAATATGAAGAAAAAGGGAATGGGTATGTGGTAATTGGTTTTGAAAAAGACGCAGAGGAGGCGAAAAATCCGACTTTGGTTCTTCCCGAAAAAATTGATGGGAAGCCGCTTGTAGAGATTGGAGAAAATGCATTTGGTGAGTGTTATGAGATTGAAGAAGTAATAATTCCAAATACCGTAACGAGAATAGGAAATACGGCTTTTCAATGGTGTTATAATTTGCGTAATATTACCATACCCGATACAGTTACTGAAATCGGTGAAGGAGCATTTCGTTGGTGTTATAATTTAATAAGCGTAGTGATTGGTGCCGCAGTAGAAGAAATAGGAGATCAGGCGTTTTATGATTGCAGTAAACTGATTGAAATTTACAATCGATCTACATTGAATATTTCAACGGAAATGCCAGAAGAAGGCGAAGAGGAAATTGATGGTTGTGCGAGCTATTATGTGAAGAATGTTTATACGGAGGAAGGTGGCAGTAAGATTTCTACTGACACGGAAGGTTATATATATTATACTCAAGGCGAAGAGATTTTTTTGGTTTCGTATATGGGAGAATCAAAACAATTGATAATCCCCGAAAAGACAACAAGAGTTTATCGGTATGCTTTCTATAATGACGACGAATTGGAAAAAGTAGTGTTTGGGAGCAAAATTACAGAGATTGGCGAATGTGCTTTTCGCGGTTGTGATAATTTAACGGAGATAGAAATTTGTAAGGGATTGCAGAAAATCGGAAGTGGGGCGTTTTATTCTTGTGATAGTTTATCGTATGTGGAAATTCCCGATACGGTAACCGTAATAGGGGGAGTAGCGTTTATGGATTGCGCAGAGTTAAACAGCATTGTTTTAGGGAAAGGAGTCGAGGCTATTGGTACGGATGCTTTTGTACGCTGCGATAATTTGGGAACTGTGTATTATAAGGGAACGGCGGAAACAAGAAGTTTGCTTTTTGCTTACGGCAATACGGAATGTTTATTTTCAGCCAAATGGTATTATTACAGTGAAATTGAGCTTGAGGCCGAGAATTTATGGCATTACGTAAGCGGTATACCGACGATTTGGTAAAAGAAGCGAAGAACGAGGAGAAGTAGCTTCGTTCTTTTATGCGGAAAGGGCGTGAAATACGGCAAAACGATTTACATTTTTCCGTAAATGTTGTATAATAAAACGAAACAAAGCAGAAAATCAGGAAAAGGAGTAGGGTTATGGCAAAAAAACCTTATTACATTACCACCGCGATCGCATACACCTCGGGCAAGCCGCATATCGGCAACACCTACGAGGCGATCTTGGCGGACGCGATCGCGCGGTTCAAGCGCAAAGAGGGCTACGACGTGTTCTTCCAAACGGGCACGGACGAGCACGGTCAGAAAATTCAGGAAAAAGCCGAAGCCGCGGGCGTTACGCCGCAGAGCTTCGTCGATACCGTTGCGGGCGAGATCAAGGGGATTTGGGATCTCGTCGGGACTTCCTACGATAAATTTATGCGTACGACCGACCCTTATCACGTAAAACAGGTATCGAAGATCTTCAAAAAATTCTACGACCAAGGGGATATTTATAAAGGGTATTACGAAGGTATGTATTGCACGCCCTGCGAATCGTTCTGGACGGAAAGCCAGCTCGTGGACGGGAAATGCCCCGACTGCGGCAGGGACGTAAAGCCCGCCAAGGAAGAGGCGTATTTCTTCAAAATGGGCAAGTATGCCGATCGGCTGATCGAGCATATCAACACCCATCCCGAATTTATCCAGCCCGTTTCGCGTAAAAACGAAATGATGAACAATTTCCTCTTGAAAGGCTTGCAGGATCTCTGCGTGTCGCGTACCTCGTTCACTTGGGGCGTGCCCGTGGAATTCGATAATCGCCACGTCGTATACGTGTGGCTGGACGCATTGACCAACTATATCACGGGCATCGGGTTCGACGCGGACGGCAACCACGGCGAAAACTATAAAAAATACTGGCCTGCCGATCTGCACCTGATCGGGAAAGATATTCTCCGTTTCCACACCATTTATTGGCCCATTTTCCTGATGGCGCTCGGCGAGCCTTTGCCCAAACAGGTATTCGGGCATCCCTGGCTGTTACAGGGCGACGGGAAAATGAGCAAATCCAAAGGCAACGTCATCTACGCGGACGATCTTGCACGGCTGTTCGGCGTGGATGCGGTGCGTTATTTCGTGCTCCATGAAATGCCGTTCGATAACGACGGCTCGATCACTTGGGAGCTCGTTTGCGAACGGTTCAATACCGAGCTTGCCAACGTTTTGGGCAACCTCGTCAGCCGTACGATCGCCATGATCGATAAATATTTCGGCGGTACGGTCGTGCAGTCTAAGTCCGAAAACGAACAAGACCCTGATGCGGAGTTCAAGACTACGATCACCAAAACCGTGGAAAAAGTCCGCGCGAAAGCGGACGAGCTTCGTATCGCGGATGCGATCTCGGAAGTATTTACTCTGTTTAGAAGAGCCAACAAATATATCGACGAAACGATGCCTTGGGCGCTTGCAAAAGACGAGAGTAAAAAATCCCGTCTTAACGACGTGCTGTATAACCTCGCCGAGGCGATCCAGATCGGCGCGAGCCTTCTCGACAGCTTTATGCCCGAAACGAGCGCGAAGATCTTCACCGCTTACGGCGCGGAGAGCAGAACGCTTGAAGACTGCGCGAAATTCGGTCTGCGCGAGAGCGTAACGGTAACGGCGATACCGCCGTTGTTTGCGCGGCTCGATTTCAAGACCCTTGCGCCCGAGATCGAAAAGATCCGTCAGGCGCAGGCGGCGGCGTACGCGGCGGAACAGGCGAAGCCTGCGGAGAAAGCACCCGTGGTCGAAAATGCACAGGCAGAAGAGGAGAAAACGCCGATCACCTTTGACGATTTCGTAAAGGTACAGCTCTGCGTGGGCGAGATTATCGCTTGCGAAAAAGTGCCCAAGAAAGACAAACTCTTAAAAGAAACGGTAAAATTCGGCGAAGAAGTCCGTACCGTGGTTTCGGGAATCGCGGAGCACTATACGCCCGAAGAAATGGTCGGGAAAAAGGTCGTGTTCGTTGCCAACCTCGCGCCGAGAAAGATCGCGGGGATCGTGTCCGAGGGCATGATTTTGTGCGCGGAGGACGAAAACGGCAAGCTGTCCCTCGTCGCGCCCGAAAAGGACGTGCCCAGCGGTACGGTTTTGGGCTGATATGTATATCGATATCCACTGTCATTTGACGGGAAACGAATTTGAGGAGATAGGCGGGGCAGACGGCGCGATACGCCGCGCGAAAGAAAACGGCGTGGGCTTGATCGTCTGTTCGGGATACGATCTCGATTCGTCGTATATCGCGGCAAGCCTTGCGGAGAAACACGAACAGGTGTATTTTACCGCGGGATTTCACCCGAGCGAGCTGAACAAATACAAAGCGGGCGATTTGGATAAGCTCCGCGCGCTTTGCGAAAACGAAAAATGTATCGCCGTGGGCGAGATCGGGCTGGATTATCATTTCGACGACAATCCGCCCAAAGACACGCAACGGGAGTTCTTTTTGAAACAGCTCGATATCGCGGACGAATTAGGACTTCCCGTCGTGATCCACAGCCGCGATGCGGCACAGGAAACGCTGGAATTTTTACACACATATTCCTACCTTTTAAGAAAGGGCGGACTGATGCACTGCTATTCGTATTCGGCTGAAATGACGGCGGATTTTGCGGCGCTCGGCTTGTATTTTTCCTTTGGCGGACCGTCCACTTTCAAAAACGCGAAAAAGGTCTGGGAAAGCGTTCAACGCATACCTGCTACCCGTATTTTATCGGAAACGGACTGCCCGTATCTCACGCCCGCGCCCTTTCGCGGCGTATTTCCAAACGAACCTAAGAACGTGAAGTATATCGTCGAAACGCTGGCGAGACTTCGGAATGAAAACGAGGAGGAACTGAAAACGCAAATTCTCGCGAATGCGAAAACGCTGTTTTTCAGATTGAAATAAATCCTATGGAAGAAAATAAGAATTTAGAACAAATGCAATCAAGCGGCGGCGGCAGAAAAAGACGGCGCAAGCGCAAACGCGGCGGTGGGAACGGAAATCCCAATCCCCAAAACCCGCAGGTACAAAACGCGCAAAATCAACAAAATCAACAAAATCAGCAACCGCAGCAACACGCAAACAATAACGCGCAAAACGGCGGAAAAAAGAAGAACAAAAACCGCGACAACAAGCAAGGTCAAGGCAATAAAAACGAACAGAACAAAGGCGGGGCGAATAAGCAAGAGGAAAACCGCAAGGATACCTACCTGTATACGCTCGACGGCAATCTGTACGTGAATTTGACCAACAAATGCTCGAACGGCTGTGATTTTTGCGTACGCAACGAGCGCACGAGCTATTACGGGAACTATCTGTGGCTGCGCCACGGCGATCCCACGGCGGAAAAGGTGATTTCGGCGGCGAACGGAATGGGGGATTTGACCCGTTTCAAGGAAGCCGTGTTCTGCGGTTTCGGCGAACCGACGTACAAGGTAGCCGAAATGGTCGCGCTTTGTGATTATTTCCACGAAAAGGGCTTAAAGACCCGTTTGAACACCAACGGACAGGGAAATCTCATCAACAAGCGGGATATCGTCCCCGACTTAAAAGGCAAGATCGATTTCGTGAATATTTCCCTCAACGCGTCCTGCGTGGAAAAATACCAGCCTATCTGCCGTTCGCAGTTCGGCGAAGCGGGCTTTGCGGGGCTGATCGAGTTTGCAAAGCTCTGCCGTAAAAACGGCGTGCCTTGTCGGTTCTCTATCGTCGATTGTATCGGGGAAGAGGAAGTAGAGGCTTGTAAACGCCTCGCCCAGAGCGTGAATATCCCGCTGTATATCCGCGATTATATCACCGATTCCTAAGAGGCTGATCATGCAAGAACTTCGCACGGTACTTGAAAAACACGGGTTTCATTTCAAAAAGCAATTCGGGCAGAATTTCATATCCGATACCAATCTTTTGCGTTCGATCGTCGAAGCGTCGGGGATCACGAAAGATACGACGGTGGTAGAGATCGGTTGCGGTGCGGGAACGCTGACCCGTGCGCTCGCGGAGGCGGCGAACAAGGTATACGCGTTCGATATCGACCGCGATCTGCAACCCGTGCTTGCCGAAACGCTCGCGGGGCTGGATAACGTTGAAGTCATTTTCCGCGACTTTAACAAAATCGATCTGAAAGCGTTTGAAAAAGAGATCGGGGAATATACCGTCGTTGCAAACCTGCCTTATTATATCACGACTCCGCTCGTTACCAAACTTTTGGAAGAAAGCGACAAGGTACAGGGTCTGTCGATTATGGTACAAGAGGAGGTTGCGGAACGGTTTTGCGCGAAAGAGGACACGCCCGAATACGGGTCGATCACGGCGGCGATCGCGTTAAAGGGCAACGCGAAGATCGTAAAACGGGTATCGAGAAATCTGTTTTATCCCCGCCCGAACGTGGACTCCGCGGTGGTGAAAATCGATTTTGAACGGGGGCGTGTATCGGTAAAAGACGAGCGTGCTTACCGTCAGACGGTGAAATGCGCCTTTCTCAACCGTAGAAAAACGCTTGAAAACAACCTCGTCAACAGCTTTAAGCTGACCCGTGATACGGCGAAGTCGGTGTTAGCGGAAGCGGGCATCGACGAAAAGGCGCGGGGGGAAACCTTATCACCCCAGCGCTTGGCAAGGCTGTCCGACGTACTGCTCGATATCGGCGCTATTAAATTGTAAACGAAAAAGAACCGCGGTTGCGGTTCTTTTCCGTTTTAGATGCGTTTGATCTTGACCGTGCCGCAAAGCACGTCGGAATACGAGTACGCCGTTTTGCCCAAAAAATCCTTGTCGTCGGGCTTGACGGTAAACAGCGCGGGATAGATCCCCGATAAGATCCCCGAATAGCTCACGCTCTTGTTTCTGCCTAAATTCACCCGCACCGCGACCCGTTGCGCGGAACAGTCTTTCACCATTTGTTTAACGTCCTTGATGTTTTTCGTCGGCTTGATCATACAGGAAGTATGCCCCAAAACCGACAAATTTATCCAAAGGATAAGAAAAATTCTCCTTTTCCCCGCGTTCTATTCCGCTGTTTTTCCACATAAGATAAACAGACGAAAAAACCCTGTCGAGGTCAAGGAGGTCAACAATATGTCAATACAACCGCAGTTTGAAAGTTACCGTTATATCGGGGAGGTGTGCCGACTTCGCGGACAGTCGATCGTGGAATGTCGTTTGCCCGGCAGCGAGATCAGCAGTATCCTTGCCGTGCACGCCAAAGCGATCCCCGCCGAATGCGCTTGCGCGGACGGCGAAGCGCATTACAGCGGGAAAATGTTACTGAGTATCGTATACGAGGACGGCGATAAAAAGATCTGCCGCGCGGAACGCGGCGCGGAATTTTTCCATAAGATCGAGGGCAACGCCGTTACGCCCGCGTGTTTTGCAAAAGCCGCGCTTTCCGCCGAGAATATCAACTGGCGCAGAGAGGGTTCGGGGCTGTATATCTCCGTGATCGTGGACGCGGAGCTTACCGTATACGGCGGGAAACAGATCGAGTATTTGACAGGCGGCGAAGACCTGATCGTGCGAAAAGGCACGCTTGCGCTTTGCAAGACGGTATGCGTGTCGGGGGAAACGGAATCGGAGGACGAATTCGAGGCGGACTATCTCGGCGATATCCTCTTGCACAGCGAAAACGCGATCGTGCACCGCGTGAGCGCGAACGCAGGTCAGATCGATATCGAGGGCGAGCTGAGCCTGAATATTTGCGTATTAAAGAGCGACGAGAGCGTTTGCTCGTACGAACGGCTGATCCCGTTCCGTATGCAGATCCCTTGCGAAGAAGCGTTCGGGCATATCACGGCGAGCGCGCGCGTGGCTGTGAAATCGGCGCATTTGACGGCGGGCACGGACGAGGAGAAAGGCAAGAGCAAAATCGTACTTTCGTATTGCCTGTCTGCGGATTGTTTCTTGTATATCAACGACGAAATTTCCGTCGCGGCGGACGCGTTCTCGCGGAGCGCGGAAATCACGCTAAAAAAAGCAAACGACGGCAGCAGGTATTTAACGAACACGGTAAAATGCACCGAACGGGTGAGCGGGATCGCCGTGCTTTCCCCGCCTGCGGACGGCGAATATACACTGCAAGCGGCGGTATTGCCCCGCGCGGAGATCGTCTGCCGCAAGGGCGAGCGGGGCACGGAAGCGGAGGGCGCGGTGCTCGCGGACGTCTTGCTTTGCGCGGCGGACGGTTCGCATAAAAAAGCCGAGCTGTCGTTGCCGTTCGTATTTCCCGTGGACGCGGACGGGGATATCGTGGAAGCCGATTGCGTGGTATGCGGCTTGAATATCCGTCGCAAAAAGAGCGGCGAAACGGAAGCGGAAGCCACCTTAAAGCTTAGTTTCCGCGTGTTTGACGAGCGGAGCTGGGAATACGTATCCGAAGTGAGCGCGGGAGAGGAATACCCGCAAGAGGACAGCGCGTTTTCGGTGTTCCTGCCCCGCGCGGGCGAGGGGCTTTGGCAGGTCGCAAAGCGCCTGAACTGCGATCCCGAGGAATTACAAAGAAGCAATCCCGACCTTGAATTCCCGCTCAAAGAGGGAGAACGGATCTTCGTTTATCGGCAAATCAAGTAATTTTCATAAAAATTACACGGTAAAGCATTGTATTTTTACGAAAAATGTGTTACAATTAAAAAGAACAATCCGTGCGGCGAGTGTTCCTCGCCGCTTTTTTTGGGAAGAAGATGAAAACGGTCAAGATCAAGGCGTATGCAAAACTCAATCTCACGCTGGAAATTACGGGCGTCGAAAACGGATACCATATGCTCGACAGCCTCGTTACGAGCGTGGATCTTTTCGATCTCGTCGTCTTAAAGCCGCGCAAGGATACGTTGAGCGCGGTAACGATGCACGGGCTGGGCAGCGAGAGTATCCCGCCCGAAAAAAACAACGCCTTAAAAGCCGCGGAAGCGTTCTCGGCGGCGTTCGGTACGAACGGCGCGAATATTACCGTGTATAAAAATATCCCTATGGGCGCGGGGCTTGGCGGGTCGTCTGCGGACGTGAGCGGCGTTCTCAACGGTATGGCGCAGCTCTACGGCGTGGAGGATCGGGCGGCGCTTAAAAAGCTCGCGGATACGCTGGGGAGCGATACGGGGTATATGCTCGACGGCGGGTTTGCGCGTATGCAGGGCAGAGGGGAAAAGGTAACCGCTCTCGATCTGCCGACCAAACTGCATTTTCTGTTGCTGTGTCCCGACAGCGAGGTGTCCTCGGGCGGGTGTTATAAGAAGTACGACGAGCTGCCAAAAACCCTCGAATGGAGGGAAAACGCGACGGAGGGCTGTATCGCGGCTTTGCGGAAAAACGACTTGGAAAGCGGGGGCAGGTATTTAACGAACGATCTGTACGTGCCCGCAACGCACCTCAATTCCGACGTGGAACGGGCGTACGAGGCGGCGAAAGCCTTTTCGCCGCTCGGCGCGGTGATGACGGGCTCGGGGAGCTGTGTGGCGGCGCTGTTTGAAACGCGGGAGCTTTGCGAATGGGCGAAGAGCCGATATCGCGGCAAATACCGCGCGATCGTCGTGCAGACGGTTACGCCCGATTACACGGGCAAGAAAAAGAGCGGGGCTTGGCGCAATCCTTACGCGCCGACGGACGAAGAAAAGGAGCTTTTAAGCGGCGGTCAGCCGTAAAAAATATATAGGGAGCAAGGATATGGAAGAAAGAATGATCGACGACGAATACGGGCGCGGAGTGCGTATGAAAAAGACGAAAGACGGGTTCGTGGACGTTACGGACGAGCTTGCAAAGGACGACGAAATTCCAGAAACGGCGGGCGAGGAGATCGAATTTCAATTCCCCGTCATGGACGGCGAGGAGGACGACGAAGACCTCGTAGGGCTTACGCCCGAAGAAGCCGCCGCGCTCAAAAAGCGCAAGGAAGAAGAAGCGGCGGCGCGGAAAGCGGAATACGAACGGCTGTGCGCCGAGGGCGAAACGCTGCTTGGCGAAAACAATTTCGGCGAGGCGGAGAAAGTATACGAGAAAGCGCTCGGGCTTGACGGGCAGGCTACGGTGGCGTCCGTGGGCTACTGGCGGGCAAAGACCGCGGATTTTACCGACCCCGACGAGCTGATCGGGGAATACGTCGAGGCGGGTATCGAGAGCTTGGAATACGACCTTGGTTACGAGGCGGCGGAGATCGTCAAGCGCGATTACCGCGAGGTGTTTGAAAAGCGGGTAACCGAGCTGACGGCAGAGGAAACGCCGCTCGCAAAGGAAGTAGAAGCAAAACAGGCTGCCCGTCGGGAGATCTTGTCCGCGCGGCGCAAGAGCCGCGGGCTTGTATTCGGGCTGGTGGCGATCCCCACGCTCGTTTGTTTGATCGCGGCGATCGTGCTCGGGCTGAAAAATTTCACCACGCCCGACGCGGAATATATCATGCCTACGATCGTTCTCGGCTGTGTGTTCGCAGTACTGTTTATCGTCTTTTTGGTAGTGGCGAATAAGTTTATCAACGCCTGCCGTATCTACCGCATAAACGAACGGCTTTCCTCGACGGACGAGGGCGAACGGTTGCTCGCCGTCCGCGCGTATAAAGAGCTGTACGAAGCGTTGCTGGTATCGCCCGAAGAAGAAACGGAAGCGGAGCAAGATTAAAAATTTGTCGTTTGGAGTGAAAAACTGCGGTTTTTCGCTCCTTTTTTTGCGCGCAGAATATTATAAGGAAGTAAATTTCCTTGATTTCGGGGCGTAATCGTGCTATAATACAAGGGATATGAAAAAAATTCTTGGGTATTTCAAACCGTATAAATGGCAGGCGTTGCTCGGTCCGCTGTTCAAACTTCTCGAAGCCACTTTCGAATTGCTCGTGCCGTTCGTCGTGGCGGCGATCGTGGACAAGGGCATTCCGTCCGCTGACAAAGGGTATATCGTGCGCATGTGCTTGCTCCTTGGCGGGTTCGGGCTGTTCGGGTTCGTGTTCGCCGTGGCGGCGCAGTATTTTTCCGCGCGGACGGCGGTCGGTGTTTCCGCGGGCGTTCGGCGCGACCTGTTCAAAAAATTACAGTCGCTGAGCTATCGAGATATCGATCAAATGGGCGAAGCTACCATGCTCACCCGCATGACGAGCGATATCGACAAACTGCAAACGGGCGTTAATCTGTTTTTGCGCCTGTTCCTGCGTTCGCCCTTTATCGTGTTCGGCGCGATGGTGTGCGCGTATATCATTGACCCCGCCTCTTTCGGGATCTTCGCAGGCGCGATCGCCGTGCTCGCGCTCGTCGTGTACGCGGTGATGTTCGCGTGTATGCCTCTGTATAAAAAAACGCAGACAAAGCTCGATAAAGTGCTGCTATCCACCCGTGAAAATCTGTCGGGGGCAAGGGTGCTCCGCGCCTTTTGCAAGGAAGAGGACGAACGGAAACAGTTCGACGAACGCAACGAAGAACTCACCCGCGGCCGCAAATTCGTCGGCGGGATCGCCGCGATCACCAACCCGCTTACCTACGTGCTCGTCAATATCGCGATCATCTTACTCTTGTGGACGGGCGCAATGCGCGTGGACAGCGGACGGCTCTCGCAAGGTAGCGTGATCGCTTTATACAACCTTATGGGACAGATTTTGATCGAGCTTATCAAGCTCGCCAACCTGATCGTAACCGTCGCGAAAGCGGCGGCGAGCGGCAGCCGTATCGAAACGGTATTGAAAATGCAATCGTCCCTGTCCTTGATCGACGACGAAACCGCGGGAAATAAGACGGAAGATTTCGTCGTATTCGATAACGTTTCCCTCAAATACACCGACGGCGCGGACGAGGCGTTGCACGGGATTTCCTTCCGCGTACGCCGCGGCGAAACGGTGGGCGTGATCGGGGGTACGGGCTCGGGCAAGACCACCCTCGTCAATCTCATTCCCCATTTTTACGACGTAACCGAGGGGCAGGTATGCGTTGACGGCAAGGATACCCGCTGTAAAGGCTTGCAAAGCTATCTTCGGGAGCGCATCGGCGTTGTGCCGCAAAAAGCCAAGCTGTTCAAAGGCACGATCCGCGAAAACCTGCTTTGGGGCAGAGCAAACGCGACGGACGAGGATCTGTATACCGCGCTGAAAATCGCGCAGGCAGAGGAGTTCGTGAAAGAAAAAGGCGGTTTGGACGCGCCCGTGGAACAGGGCGGTAAAAATTTCTCGGGCGGGCAAAAACAACGCCTTACGATCGCGCGCGCACTCGTACGCAACCCCGATATCCTGATCCTCGACGATTCCTCGTCTGCGCTTGATTACGCGACGGATGCGGCGTTGCGCAGCGCGGTGCGGGAGCTGAAAACCACCGTGTTTATCGTTTCGCAGCGCACGTCTTCGGTGCGCGATGCGGATCAGATCGTCGTACTCGACGACGGGAAAGCCGTGGGAATCGGTACGCACGACGAGCTGATGAAAACCTGCGAGGTGTACCGCGAGATCTACTTTTCGCAATATCAAGACGAACAAGGAGGGCGCGCGGTATGAAAAAGAGCGGTACGTTCAAGAGAATTTTACGCTACGTCGGCAGATATCCGCTGTCTTTGACAGGCTCGATCCTGTTCGCGATCGTTACCGTCGCGGCGACCCTGTTCGTGCCCGTGTATTTCGGGGACGGGATCGACTGTATCGTGGAATACGGTGTACAATGGTCGAAACTCAGAGGGATATTCTTAAAAACGGCGGGAGCGGTGGGGATTGCCGCGTTCAGCCAGTGGCTGTTAAGCCTTTGCAACAACCGTATTTCCTGTAACGTGGTACGCGATATCCGCAAGGACGCGTTTGCAAAGCTCGGCGCGCTGCCCTTGCAGTATATCGACACCCACGCCCACGGCGACACGGTCAGTCGGGTGGTAGCCGATGCGGATCAGTTTTCCGACGGACTGCTGATGGGCTTTACGCAGTTCTTTACGGGGATTATGACCATTCTCGGCACGATCGTGTTCATGCTCGTTACCAACTTCAAGATCGGGCTGATCGTCGTGCTTGCCTCGCCGATCTCCTTGCTCGTGGCGCGGTTCGTGGCGACGCATACCCATAAATTTTTCAAGCAACAGACGGAAACGCGCGGCGAACAGACGGCGTTTGCCGAAGAAGCGATCGGCGGTTTGAAAACGGTGATCGCGTTCGCGCATGAGGACGAGAACGAGGAAAAATTCGACGAGATCAACGGACGGCTGGAAAAAGCCTCGTTAAACGCGACCTTTTATTCCTCGCTCACCAACCCGTCCACGCGGTTTATCAACAACCTCATTTACGCGGCGGTCGCGCTCGTGGGCGCGTTCGACGTGATCGCGGGCGGGTTCACCGTCGGCGGACTGACGAAATTCCTTTCCTATGCAAACCAGTACACCAAGCCGTTTAACGAGATCTCGGGGGTGATTACCGAGCTGAAAAGCGCATTTGCTTGCGCGGCGCGGATCTTCGAGCTGATCGACGAAAAAGAGGAAAGCCCCGATACGGGCTTGGAAACGCTCGGCGAAGCGGAGGGCAGAGTACGGCTTGATAAGGTCGATTTCTCCTATAACAAGGACCGTGCTTTGATCCAAGATTTGTCTTTGGAAGTGGAAACGGGGCAACGGATCGCAATCGTCGGCAGGACGGGTTCGGGGAAAACCACGCTCATCAATCTTTTGATGCGGTTTTACGACGTGGACGGGGGCGCGGTGCTCGTCGAGGGAAAGGATATACGGGGGCTTACCCGAAATTCTCTGCGGAAAAATTACGGCATGGTATTGCAGGAGACGTGGCTGAAAAACGGCACGGTGCGGGAGAACTTGAAAATGGGCAAGCCCGAAGCGACGGACGAGGAGATGATCGCGGCGGCGAAAGCGGCGCACGCGCACGGGTTTATCAAGCGCATGGAAAAGGGCTACGACACCCCGATCACGGACGGCGGCGCGCTGTCCGAGGGGCAGAAACAGCTGCTTTGTATCGCGCGGATCATGCTGACGAAACCGCCCATGCTGATTTTGGACGAGGCGACCTCGTCTATCGATACCCGCACGGAATTGAAAATCAGCGACGCGTTTACAAAGCTCATGGAGGGCAGAACCTCGTTTATCGTCGCGCACCGCTTGTCCACGATCGTACATTCCGACCGTATTTTGGTTATGGAAAACGGACGGGTCGTCGAGCAGGGCACGCATACGGAGCTGTTGGCAAAGGGCGGCGCGTACGCCGCGTTGTATAACGGTCAGTTCGCTTAAAAGAGGAGCAAGGCAAAAAGGACAATTCACGGCTCGCCCCGTCATATCCTTGCGTTTTTCGGCATATAGTAACGAAGAACGGAGGATAGCATGCGGTTATACGACGAGATTTTCAAAAGTGCGGACGGCGCGGCGTTTGCGCGCTGTACCATCGTGCCGGGCGGCGGGGGATATTTCGAGGGCGTGAAAGCGGTGGGGGATTTTTCTCCCGAGCGGGTCGTGGTCTGTTTCCCGCGCGAGACCGTGGAGGTAACGGGCGAAAATTTATCCATTAAGAAATACTACGACGGCGATCTGCAATTATCGGGACGGATTTTTTCCGTTCGCGTACCGAGCGCGGACGGCGCGTCCGAAAAGAGGTGAACGATGCTTTTCGGGAATTTCCGTCAACGCCTGCTCATCGAGGGGATCATGCCCGAACGGGCGTTGCTTCGGCTTCGCAGAGAGAAAATAGCCGTCTATCACGTAAAAAAAACGGGAAAAACGCAAATACTTTTAAGCGTAAAAAGAAAAGATGCCGAAAAAGTTTTTGCAATTTATCCCAATGTATGCTATAATGGAACTGCGTACAGCCCCTATACCGTCAAAAAAATCGGCGAAAAAGGTCTGAACAGACTTCCCGAATTTGTCAAAAACCGCTCGGGCTTTCTTCTGGGCGCGTTGCTGTTTGCCGCGCTCACGCTGTTTGCGGACGGGTTCGTGTTCGGCGTGGATTTCGTCGGTACGGAGGTCTACGCGAGGGAAGCGTACGCCACCCTCGAACAAAACGGCGTAAAGCCCTTTTCCCGCTATAAATCGGGGAAAGAGGACCTGATTTGCGCACAGCTGCTCGCGCTCGATAACGTCGAGTTCTGCTCGGTGAAAAAATCGGGCTTTCGGGTACGGGTGGAGATTCGGCTTGCCTCGTTTGAAAAGGCAAAGGCGCAGGACGGGGCTATGTGGGCAAAACACACGGGCGAGCTGATCGCCCTTACGGTATTACGCGGCACGGCGCTCAAAAAGATCGGGGAAAAGGTAACCGCGGGCGAGGAGCTTGTCGGGGACTGGTTTTCCACCGAATCAGGGGAGCAGGTGCGCGTTCAAATTATCGCGCGCGCACGCATTGCGTGCGTGTACGAGGCGGAAATTTCGGCGGAGGACGAGGAGAGCGCGTTTGCGGCGGCGTATTTGGCGCTGGGGCTTACGGAGCACGACGAGATCAAAAGCCGAGAGATAGAGCGCGCGGGGGAAGTTTTCCGCGTAAAAATTACTTACACGGCGACGGAATCGCTGAATTTATAGACGGAGGAAACGCATTTGGCAATCGGAAAAACGGCGCGGTCGGTAGACGTCGGGTCTGTGGACAGGCTGGCGCGGATCTTGGGCGCGTTTGACGAAAATCTCAACTTCCTTTCCCGCGAGCTTGGCGTGGTGGCGTACGTGGACGGCGTGAAGATCCGCGTGGAAGGCTCGGACGAGGCGGTAGAACAGGGCGTGCAGGTATTAACGGCGCTTTTGGGCTTGGCGAAATCGGGCGAGGAGATCGACAAAGGCCGTACGGCGTACTGTATCGAGCTTGCAAAAGAGGGTCGGACGGAAGAGATCGCCGCTTTGCAAGGCGGCGCGGTCGCGATTACCGCGCGCGGGAAACAGATCAAGTGCAAGACGGTCGGACAGAAAAACTACGTGGACGCGATCAAGAAAAATACGGTCGTGTTCGGCGTAGGACCTGCGGGCACGGGCAAGACGTACCTTGCCGTGTGTATGGCGGTGTCGGCGTTCAAGAGCAAGCAGGTGGAAAAGATCGTGCTTACCCGCCCTGCCGTAGAGGCGGGGGAAAAGCTCGGCTTTCTGCCCGGGGACTTGCAAACGAAAGTAGACCCGTACCTGCGCCCCTTATACGACGCCTTGCAAGAGCTGTTGGGCTTGGAAACGTACGGGAAGCTGATGGAACGGGGCGCAATCGAAGTCGCGCCGCTCGCGTACATGCGCGGCAGAACGCTGTCGAACGCGTTTATTATTCTTGACGAGGCGCAGAACACGACGAAAGAGCAGATGAAAATGTTCTTAACGCGTATGGGCGAGGGGAGCAAGACGGTGGTAACGGGCGACGTAACCCAGATCGACCTCGACGGCAAGGACAGCGGGCTTGTCCACGCTACCTCGATCTTAAAGGACGTAGAGGGGATCGCGGTATGCGAGCTGACGGCGAAAGACGTCGTAAGGCATCCGCTCGTTATGCGGATTATTCGGGCTTACGAAAAGGATACGGAAGACAAAACGAAAAAAGCCGCGCAAAAAACGCGGAAGGAGAGTAACGAAAGATGACGGTAAAACAATTCGGTAAGGATTGGACGAAACGGGATACGCTGAAAAGTATGCTCTGGTTTTTGTTACATTGGGCGATATTCACCGCAATCGCGGCGTGTATGCTCTTTTGGGGAAAATTCGGACATATCGGTTCGTATATGAAAGAGCATGCGGCAAATAACCTGTATGCGCTGTTCAGCGTGTTCCTGATCATTACGATCATGTATTTTTATTACCTGTTCGAGGACAAGAGCCTGATTTCGAGCGGGAAAAATATCACCATGCTGTTTTTGGTGCTCGATCTGTGCTTTATCCTGTCGTGGGTCATCGGAAAACAGATCGATATTTACGCCCGTCCCGTGGCGCTCGTAGCGCTTATGGTCTACGTGCTCGTCGGGCGCAGGGACGCGATTTTTATGAACATTATCAGCGCGCTGCTGATGTTCGTTATCGATACCTTTGCGGGTACGGAGATCACGGCGAGAGAGTACTATTCTTCGCTCATTATCTCGTTCTCGGCGGGTATGTTCGCGATCTTCCTTTGCAGCCGTGCCAAAACCCGTTTTTCGGTGGTTGCCGTCGGTATCTTTATCGTATTCCCTATCGACTTTATCATCTTCCTTTTGGAGATATCTACCTTTGCGGACGCGTCCACGGTAACCCAGCTTTCCGACCTGCAAGGCGTGTTCCTGCGTATGGGCTACGGCTTGTTCGGCGGCGTGATATCCACGATGATTTTCCTCGTGATCCTGCCCGTGTTTGAAAATATCTTCAACCGTCTTACCGTATTCCGTTTGCGGGAGCTGACCGGCTCGGACGCGCGGATACTCCAAAAACTCAAAGTCGAAGCGCCCGGTACTTACAATCACTCGATGATGGTGGCGCAGCTTGCGGAAGCGAGCGCGGCGGCGATCGGGGAGAACGTCGATTACGCGCGTGCGGCGGCGCTGTATCACGACGTCGGAAAGATCCAATACCCCGAGCATTTCACCGAAAACCAAGGCGATTATAACTTGCACGACGAGCTTACGCCCGAGCTGTCCGCGGACATTATCCGTTCGCACGCCAAGGACGGGCAAAGCCTGATCCGCACCCATCACCTGCCTGAATTTTTGGCGGATATCGCCGTGCAGCACCACGGCACGATGCCCATTCGGTATTTCTACGCCAAAGCCCTGAAAATGACGGACGGGGAGCTGAATATCGAGGATTTCTCCTACCTTGGCCCGAAACCGCAGACCAAGCTCGCGGCGATCATCATGATCGCGGACGCGTCGGAGGCGGCGGTACGCGCGGTGAACGCCCGTACCCCCGAAGCTACCGAAAAGGCGATCCGCGCGGTGATCGAAGAGCGTATGGACCTTGAACAGTTCTCCGAATGCGATATCACGATGGCGGATTTGACGAAAATCCGTCAGGCGCTCGTCAACGCGCTGACGGGGGTATACCATCACCGTATCAAATACCCGAATATCAAGTACAAACGCACCGAAAACGGCACGAAAGGAGATTTGTAATGGATTTCCGTATCGATTGCGAGGGAGTGGAATTCCCCGCGGAAAACGCCCGCGCGCTGGAAAGTGCGCTGCAAGGGTTCGTGGATACCGATATCACGCTTGCCGTAGAGCTCGTGTTCGTGGACGGCGGGGAGATACGCCGTTTGAACCGTGAAACCCGCGCGACGGACAAGGTTACCGACGTTTTGAGCTATCCCGCGCTCGACGGGATCAAGGGCAAGCCGATCCGCGCGAAAGACTATCCGTACGAGATCGACGGAGAGGAATTGTTGCTCGGTTCGATCGCCGTGTGTTGCGACCGCGCGAAAGAGCAAGCGGAGGAATACGGGCACTCGTACGAGCGCGAACTGCATTACCTGATCGTGCACGGGGTGATGCACTGTCTTGGCTACGACCATATGACGGACGCGGACAAGGCGGAAATGCGGGAAAAGGAAGAACAAATTTTGAAAAAACTCGGTATAACGAGAGAAAAGGAGTAAATAAACTATGAATTACAGTCAAATGCGGTTTCCGAATTTCAGAAAAAAAGCGGTTACGCTGTCTTACGACGACGGGGTCAAGTTTGATAAACGCTTAATGGAGATCATGGACGAGTACGGGCTTAAAGGTACGTTCAATATCAACGGCGGTTTGTTTTCCGAAGAAGAAACGCCGAGAAAGTTTTCCAAAGCGGAAACGGTGGAGCTGTTTAGAAATTGCAAGCACGAAATCGCCATTCACGGCTATAAACATCCCTCGCTTGCGGAGCTGGAACAAAGCCAAATCGTGCACGATATTATCAAGGACAGGGAAACGCTGGAAGACCTGTTCGGTCGGGTGATTAAAGGCATGGCGTATCCCAACGGCTCGGTGGACGACAAAACGGTGGAAGCGTTGCGTATGTGCGGTATCGAATACGCGCGTACCGTCGTGTCTACGGAGAAATTCAATATCCCTACCGACTGGCTGCGCTTGCCCGCGACCTGTCATCACAACAATCCCCGTCTTATGGAGCTTGCAAAAACCTTCGTAGAGGCAGGGCCTGCACGGCATTTCTGGTACGATACCCCGATGCTGTTCTATCTTTGGGGGCACAGCTACGAGTTCAACGATAACGACAACTGGAACGTGATCGAGGAGTTTGCGGAATACATAGGCGGCCGAGAGGAGATCTGGTACGCGACGAACGGCGAAATTTACGATTACGTGAAAGCGTTCGATCGGCTGCGGTTTTCGGTGGCGGGAACGTTCGTACAGAACCCCAGCGCGTTGGACGTGTATTTGTGCTACAAGGGCAAAAATATACTTGTGCCCGCGGGACAAACGGTGGATCTCAGAGGTTAAGGAGAAGACGATATGAGAAGATTTATGCGGTTTCCCGATTTTAAGGACAAAGCCGTAACCCTCAGCTACGACGACGGCGTGGCGCAGGACAAGCGTTTGATCGCGATCATGCAAAAGTACGGTATCAAGGGCACTTTCAACGTAAACAGCGGAATGTTTGGTGCTACACCCACCGAATTCAAGGGCAGAATGACGGCGGAGGAGGCGTACAAGCTGTATACGGAAAGCGGTAACGAAGTGGCGGTGCACGGCTACAAGCACCGTTCCTTGGCAGAAGTGGACGGCGCGTTCGCGCTCGACGATATCCTTTCGGACAGAAAGGCGCTCGAAAAGCTGTTCGGGAAGATCGTAAAGGGCATGGCGTACGCCAACGGCTCGTACAACGACGAGGTAGTGGCGCAGCTGAAAACGTGCGGTATCCACTATTCGAGAACGACGGTATCCACGGAGAAATTCGATATCCCTACCGACTGGCTCAGACTTCCCGCGACGTGTCATCACAGAAATCCCCGTCTTATGGAGCTTGCCAAAGAGTTTGTCGAGGGCGCGCAAAGCCCGTATTTTTGGGGGAGAAAATCCCGTCTGTTCTATCTTTGGGGACACAGCTACGAATTCGACAACAACGACAACTGGAACGTGATCGAGGAATTTTGCGCGTACGTAGGCGGCAGAGAGGATATCTGGTACGCGACGAACGGCGAGATCTACGATTACGTACAGGCGTTCGATCGGTTGGAGTTTTCCGCGGACGGCGAGCTGGTGTATAATCCCAGCACGATCGACGTCTACCTCGATCATCTCAACGGACGGTTTATCGTGAAAGCGGGGCAAACGGTTTCGCTGGGACAAGTGAGCAAATAATAGAAAGTGAATTGCAAGGCTGTGCCTTGCGTGAATTGAAAAACTTCGTTTTTCGTGAATTGCGCCTGACGGCGCGTGAATTGCACGCTGTTAGCGTGCGCTGTGGCTGTTATTAACAATTATACTTGTATAAATTTTACCATAACGCGTTTTGAAAAAACGCAATTCACGACGGCGTAGCCGTCAATTCACTGAGCGTTAGCGAAAATTCACGAATTGCGACAGCAATTCAATTCACTTATCAAAAAAAGCACAGGAGTATTTTTTAAGCAATGAAAAGCGGTTATATAGCGGTCATCGGCAGGGCAAACGCGGGCAAAAGCACGCTGATTAACGTGTTGGTCGGGGAAAAGGTGTCTATCGTGTCCCCCAAACCCCAAACCACGCGCGATCGGATCTTGGGGGTATTGACGGAGGACGATTATCAGATCGTGTTCGTGGATACGCCCGGTATCTATAAAGCGAGAAACGCGCTGACGGATATGATGATGCGAACGACGGAAACGAGCGCGCGCGGCGTGGATTTCATTCTCTACGTTCTCGACGGCCACGACGGGATCGGCGAGGAGGATTTCGCGTTGATCGCAAAATACAAAGCGCTGGACATTCCCATGGCGGTGGCGTATACGAAGATCGACATTATGCCCAAGGAAAATATCCCCTTGGACATGGCGAAATTCGCGGATTCGGGCTTGGATATCGACGTGTTTCCCGTTTCGGCGCGTAAGGGGAAGAATATCCGCCCGTTGAAAGAGTTTCTCGTGAAACAAATGCCCGAGGGAGAGAAACTTTTTCAGGAGGATATCGTGTCGGATAAGAGCGAGCGGTTTATGATCGCGGAGATCATGCGGGAAAAGATACTCTTGAAGTTCGACAAGGAGATCCCGCACGGGATCGCGATCGTGATCAATATCTTTCAGCGGAACGAAAACGGCGTGTACGAGATCAATCTGGATATCGTCTGTGAGCGCGCAAACCACAAAGCGATCTTGATCGGCAAGCAGGGCAAAGCGATTAAAGAGGTGTCCTCGTTTGCGCGGCAGGACATGGAGAAATTCCTCGGCACAAAGGTATTTTTAACGACCTACGTAAAGGTCAAGGAAGACTGGCGCGACCGACCGAATTTGTTACGCGAGTACGGGTACGAGGATATTCCGAAAGAGTGAATTATGTTTTCGCCGTAGGCGAAAACGCGATATACTGCGTGCGATATACTCGCTATCGCTCGTGCGATATGCTTAGCTACACTAAGCGTTGTGGCTGGTATTTACAATTATAATTGTATAAATCCTACTACTACGTTTTGGCGTATGAGTACGGCAAAACATATCGCGCCCGATAGGGCATATCGCTTGCCACAGGCAAATATCGCGCCAACAGCATATCGCGCCGTTAGGCATATTGCTTTGTATAAAATTTTCTCGCTTCCACAAAATAGCAGTGGGAGGAGAAAATCATGCGGGATAAGCAACAGGAAAACGGCGCGGCGAAAATGGCGTGGGAACTCTTTGAAAAGACGGGCAGTATCAGCTATTATATGCTGTACTACGATCTGTTAAGGCGCAAATAAACGCACGGACAAAGCGCGGCGGCGCAGGGGAGCGGTATGGAGATCAAAACGGAAGCGGTCGTTTTACAGGCGATCGATTATAAAGACAACGACAAACTGCTCACGCTGTTTTCCCCTACGCTCGGCAAGCTCACGGCAGGCGCGCGCGGGGTGAAAAAGCCCAAAGCCAAGCTCGCGTTTTCGGCACAGCCCTTTTGTTTTGCGGAGTATATTCTCGCGGAAAGGGGGGGCAGGTATACGGTTACGGGCGCGTATCTGCACGAGAGCTTTTTCTCTTTGCGCTACGACATCACCCGTTTTTACGCGGCTTGCGCGGCGGCGGAGATCTGCCGAGGTATCTTGCAGGAGAACGAGAGCTACGAGGGCTTGTTTATCGGCTTGGTCGAGTGCTTAAAAGCCTTATCGCTGAGCGAGGAAGACCCAGCGGAAGCGCTTGTCGGATTTATCCTGATCGCCCTGCGCGAGAGCGGTTATCCCCTCGATCTTAGTTTTGCCGAGGAATGCGGCGGGGATATCGGCGAGAAATTATGGTTCGATTTTTCGGACGGAAGATTTACGACGTTCGACCGCCTGGTACAAGGGGAACGGGCGAGCGTATCCACCTATCAAGTCTTACGCAAATGCGCGGGACTTACCTATGACGAAGATCGGCTTTCAGGCGGCAGAAAACGCGCCCTGCGGCTTTTGAAAGCGTTCTTGTCGGAAAAGACCGAGGAAAATTACGACAATCTCGGCGAACTCATTCGTTTATATGAAGAATAAAGAACAAGGAAAACTATTATGGCGAAAAAGAAAAACGAAACCACGGTTTTGGTAACGCGTGCGGAAAAAAAGGACGCGACCAAAACCCTCATTAAAGAACTGCTTGCGGTAAAAGGCTACAAGCATAACGAACTCATCGACGAAGTTTCCGCGCTGTATACCCAGCGCTTCGGCGGGGAAGAAACGGACAATATCAACGACGTAAAGGGCAGAGTCGGGTCCGTGCTCGACATTATGAAAAAGGAAAGCGAGGTCGGCTACGATAACGGCACGTATATGTTAAAGGCGAGAGCGATAATAGCGCCCCCTGCGGAAACGGAAGAAGAAAAGCCCGTGAAAAAGCCCGCCCGTTCGCGCAAGAAAAAGGAAGAAACGCAAGCGGAAGAGGTCAAGACGGAAGAAATCAAAGAAGAAAAGAAACCCGTGAAAAAGACGGCGAAAAAGACGAAAGCAGAGCCGTTGCCTCCCGCGCCGATCCAGCCGATCGCGCCCGTTGCGCCGATCACGCCCGAGACCGCGCCCGAACCGATCCCCGAGGATAAGCCCGCGCCCAAAAAACGGGGCAGAAAACCCAAGGCGACGGAAGAAAAAGCGGAAGAAAAACCCGTTGAAACGCCCGTCGAGGCAGTAAAGGAAGAACCCAAAGCAGAGGTTGCGCCCGTCGTTGAACCTACGCCCGAACCCGCGCCCGTAGCGAAAGCGGAAGTGATGGATATCAGCTTTTTGCTGGGCGATCGGAAGCCCGTGAAAGCGGAAAAGCAGGAAAAGACGGACGAGCCGAAAGAAGCAAAAACGGAAACGGAGAACAAACCCCAGCCCAAAGCGGAAGAAAAGCCCGTGCAAAAGACGGCGGAGAAAAAGCCCGAGCCGAAAATCGAACGCAAGCCCGCAAGGGAAGAAAACAGAAGCTCGTCAAACGCGAAACGCAGACCCGCGGAAAAGCCGATGACGGCGGACGAACGGCTGTGCGAGGCGTTTTTGAAGCGTATGCGTACGCTGGGCGGGGATTATTTCGAATACTATTCGGTGTATTTGCTGGAAAGATACTCGATGCGTAACGGTAGACGGTTAGAGGGGTTGAAAATCAGCGGCGGGGATCACGACGGCGGTATCGACGGCGAGATCGAGCTGACGGACAGCCTCGGATTTAAGGAAACGATCTACATACAGTCGAAGAACTGGAACCCCGAAAAGGGCGACGAAAAACTGTGGGTCGTAGGCGAAACGCTGTTACAGCAATTTATCGGCGCGTGCGCGTGCCGTCAGGCAAAGGACGGAAAACAGCACTGTCGGGGTATCTTTATCACGACCTCGCGTTTTACGCCCGAGGCGAAACGGATCTTAGAGGATATGTCGGACAAGATCGTGGGTTACGACGGCGCGGATTTATACGAAGCGGCAAAGGAATGCGAATTCGGGCTGATCAAGCGCGGCGGAGAATGGGTGTTGGACGAAAAGCTCCTTTCGGGCACGAAAGCGTT
This sequence comes from Clostridia bacterium, assembly GCA_017465865.1. Taxonomy (GTDB): domain Bacteria; phylum Bacillota; class Clostridia; order Christensenellales; family Borkfalkiaceae; genus Scatosoma. Next base: position 6,211 of record JAFTVF010000008.1, on the reverse strand, counting down.
CTTTCATATGATGTAACGGAATAGAAAGAAAAGAAACTCGGTTTTTACAAGCCGAGCGTATATGTCAAGCGTTTATGCGAAAAAAGTTAAAAAATTTTTCATAGTAAGGATAAACAAGCATTAAAAAGCTCGTTCGGGGTTGCAAAGCCTAAAATCTGTCGAGGGTAATTGTTTAACCAATCTTCTACGTTTTGAATTTCAGTATGACTATATTTCGTTAAATCTGAGCCTTTCGGAATTTTTCGGCGTATCTCTCTGTTTAATCTTTCGTTTGTGCCACGTTCATAACTGCTGTATGGATGACAATAATATACTTTTGTCCGTTGTCCTTTATATACGGATTTCTCCATACCTTGACAATCGGAGAACTCTACACCGTTATCTACGGTTATCGTTTTGAATGCCTTTCGGAAAAGTTTTCCGTATTTTCGTTCTATCGCGTTTAACGCTTTCACAACACTATCAGTAGTCTTATCGGGCATTTTTATAACGATTTCCTTTCGAGTCAATCTCTCCGATAAACAAAGCAACGTTTCCTTTTTCTTCTTTTTTCCCTCGACACAATCCATTTCCCAATGTCCAAATTCCGCTCTGTCGTTTATAACGTCAGGGCGTTTTTCTATGCTCGTACCTCTTGACGGTTTAGAGGCTCTTTTTATTTTACGCTTATGTGGTTTCCGTGAACCTTTTAACGGTAAATGTTTTAAGTCAAGGCGCAAAAATACGCCTTTATCTATGTAATTATACAGCGTGCGTATGCAAATTTTTGTATTGAATTTTATTCCATTGCGTTCAATCTCGCCGAGAACGGCAAGGGGCGTTAATCCCTCGTCTACAATTCGCCGTTCAATATATTCAGCCAATTCATAATCATTACCGATTTTCAACGAATTACCGCGTGCGGTTAATTTTTGGCGGTATTTTTCTTCTGCCATATCGGGGCTATACCGCTCTACGGTTTTATATCTCTTTTCACCGTATGCGTACCAATAATTATAGCTTAATTTGTGCTGATACGTACCGCGTTTAATTTCTCTATATACCGTACTAATATGAACGCCCAACAATCGGGCTATTTCTTTTTTCGGCGTTTTCGTTTTCAAATAGGCTTCGAGCTGTAAACGCTGTTGCCAAGTAAGGCATTTATAAGGACGTTTCGGCTTTCTTTTTTTCGTTTCGTTTTTCATTGAGTAAATCTCCTTTGTCGTGTATACCACGTTAAATGTTGCATTTTTCTTCTTCGGCGTACCGCCGAAAAACCGTAATTCGGCGGCCGCGCGATCCTGCTTCGGCACTGCCGAATTGCGGTTTTGTTTTTTGCGGTAGGATTTTATATAGCATATCCGAGTTCGCCTGTCAAGGGTCGTAAAAATTCTTATTCCTTAATGCGGTAGCTTACCATAAGAATTTTTAGCTTAAATTCTGCAAGGACACAGAATTTACCCCTTGACAGTCGCCCTCTATGGATATGCGTACCCCTCGTTAAGAGGTGTAAGGCGCACCCTTACACCTCTAATTATATTTTTAGTGGGGTTTGCGGTTAAGTCGAGCGCCGACGAATAAACAAAGGCAGGTAAAGGACAAATGAACGAGTTTTTGAGCGGTAGCGAATTAGCCCGTATGATTTTAGACCTACGGGCGAAAGGTTGGACAGATACCCAAATTATCGAACACATTTTAACGATAATAGGGTAAAATAAAATGCCGTTCGTTTCCGAACGGCAACACCCGAAGTATAAGGGCAAACAACCTGCCTACGCCCTTAACTTCAACACCTGTATTTATTATATAACCAAAGAAAAAGAAAGTCAATCAATTAAGGAGAAAAAAAACTAATGTTCGAAAAAGAAATTTACTTAAAAAGAAAAAACGACATAAAAGAACTTTTACAAAGTCTGAATGAATGCCCTGACGAGGCATTCATTCAAGTGGAAGAATTTCCATCAGGTACATTTACCGACAAAGACGGAAGCACGCAAGCACTTTTCAAAATGTATATAGATGAAATACAAATTTTTATTTCTCGAAGACTGAAAGAATGGCTTGTAGAAAAAGAAGTTCTTATACCTTAAATAAAAACAACACCGACCGCGGGCGGTATATCCCGCGGAAAGAGGTTAAACTATGATTTATAAATTTTTCAAAGACGTTAAGACGATCGAAGAACTGAAAGCACAATATAAAAAACTTGCTTTCGCGCACCACCCCGACAGGGGCGGAAATACCGCAGATATGCAACAAATCAACAACGAATACGACGAACTATTAAAACGGGTCAAGAACGTACACGCCACCGCTGACGGCAAGACGTACACAAAAGCCGACGACCGCGCCGACGTTCCCGACAACTTCCGCGAGATCATAAACGCGATTATCACTTTTAATTGCCGTATCGAGCTTTGCGGTTCGTGGCTGTGGGTATTCAATGCGTACGAATACCGCGCACAGCTCAAAGAGCTTGGGTTCTTCTACTGCTCAGGCAAAAAAGCGTGGGCGTGGACGGACAACCCGACAAACAACAAGCACAAATTAACGTTTGAAGAAATCCGCAGGCTTCACGGCTCGGAGATCATCAAAGACGAAGAACAACAAAAAAGGCTCGGGGCGGCTTAACCGCCCCAAAGGAGAAAAGAAATATGTATAGTACAAAACAAAAAATCTTAAACGGTGATTACGGCGAATTTATAAACTTTATCAAAAACGCAATAAAAAATGGAATACCAAAAAAGGGATTTAATATAGTTTGTTATTGCGTAGGTTATTTCGGCTATATAGATGATAGATTAATGGATATGCTAATTAAAGCATACGGCGACGGATTCTTCGATTAAAAAAATGCTGTCCTATCGGCAAGACGGGGAAAGGATAAAACAATGGAATTTATAAAAACCATTTTAACGGACTTAATTAAACAGGGCATTTTTAATTTAGACGGACAAGAATTTAATTCTTGGTGTATAAGAAACGACTTTATCCCAGCAAATATAAAACAAGAAATATACGATTTCAAACAAACCGAAGAGGGACAAAAATTCATAATAAAATTATAAGGAGAAAAAAAACAATGACACACCACCTTAAAACAAAACCCGAATACTTCCAAGCCGTAATTGACGGCAAAAAACCGTTTGAAATCCGATTAAACGACCGTAATTTTCAAACAGGCGATAAAGTAATACTCGAAGAATATCTCGGAAAAGAACTAATTCCGCAATGCGAAAATTTCTTCAAACAAGAAATCGACCAATTTGGCGATGCTTGGTGTCATTGTCAATGCACCCGAAACGGCAAATGCGGTGAGTATATCCAACACAACTACACAGGGCAACGTTGCCTTATCCGTATTAAAGATATTTTCAATCTCGATAACGCAAGTAAAGATTTTATCGGATACGTTGCATTCACTTTCGATATTCTCGCAATCAACGGAAAGAAACCGCAATGAAAACACTTTGCAAAGAAACCAAAAACGGAACAACGGCAAGGGCGGATGAGTTTTACGACCTTGCCTCCGCGATCCGTTTTATGAAAGAAAAGAAACAGCAGGGCTACACCGCCACGTTTCCCGAACGCATAACCAACAATAAATTTATAATCTATACTTGGAGGAAAGAACAATGAACGAACACCTTGAAAAATTTTTTAATTACTGCGATAATAGCGGTTTGCAAAATTTACACGGTTACAGCAACTACATAAAACGCCCCGATAGAATAAAATCACGTTCCGAGGCGCGCGAATACGATAAAAAAGCCGTCTGCGAAATCGAAGATCTGAAACAGAAAATTGCACTTTTACAAATCTACCGCGAGGAGCTGTACAACCGCTTTCAGGAAATCAATTCCGCAAACTACCATAAACGTATAACCTTAAAGCGCGAATGGCGGTATACTAAAAACAACCAATACAAAGTTTTTTATTACCTGCTTATTGAAAACGTACCCGACCGCGCCGACGTAGAGAACATACAGCTACGCTACGACGTATACGAGGGGAAACAACGCCACGAGGCAATTAGAAAATTTGAATTGCTTTGCAGACAAAATCCGCAAGCCGAAATCGTCAAAGACATAGATAAAAAACACTGGGAGAAATAATTATGGGTGTAAAGTTACACAATATACCGTACTACTATTGCATATGCGATAATTGCAAAAAAACAGCAACCGTAAACCAAACACCAATAAACTACAATGGCGCGCAAGCTGTACGTTCATTAGGTTGGAGCTTTGGCAAAAATCAAAAAGTATTTTGCAATGAATGCCGAAAAAGAAATTACAACGACCATTATAAATGGAATAAGTAGTAAATCGATTTACTACTTATGGCGCCACAAGTAATCAAGCGCCTAACTACTTTCCCAGGGAAAGTGATTTAACGTTAAACTACATCAAAAGACGGGGAGCAATCCCCGTGTACGTAAAATCTAAAAAAGCTATAAAAAATCGTTGACTTTTATCGATAAATTACATATAATAAAAATACGGTCAAGTAAACTATGCGTTGGAAATAATCAATGTGTAACCGCACATATAAAATGGGGTAGATTAAAGGCATAGTCAGACTGACGAACGATAGGCGCGAAATTCGCGCCTATCCTTTTATTTTTCAATTTTTAAGTGTTTTTGTTCGTTTCCTTTCAATACGGAAACGAATAAATCGCGTGATCCTGAATATCCCGACCAAACCTCAAACCCTTTTGTCTTTTGTGCAGAAATAGGTTGAATATCACCATTCCTCAATTTTGAATATTTCCGTTTGGAAAATAAATTATAGGTATTATCCTTTTCTTTATGATACGGTGTTGAACTCAAAACACGTTTTTCATCTTCCGATAAAACCTTTTTATCTTCCAACGAGGTAATTACCTTACAACGAAATTTACGCGTAAATGGATTATACCACGTAACGTGAACGTAATGCGTTCCGCGTCTTTTTATATTCAAAGCAGTATTGTTTACCCTGAAAATTTTACCTACATACTTTGCCATAAATTACCACCTATTTTTTGAATACGGCAACACGCGACCGCATTTTACAGTCGCGTGTTGTTTCGCTCGTTTAATTATTTGTTTTTCTTTTTGTAAATTTTTGCTTGTTCGCCCAAAGCTGCGCGATAACCCATACGATAACCAGCCGCACAAGCATTCAAAGGTTGTCCAGTGCGAGAATTAACGCCGCTTTTCAATTCTCTATCGTAACGCGTACATTTACCAGAGGGGGTTAACAGCGTTACACGCTTTCCGCTTTGTGTTTCACAAATCGTCGCACCTTTCGTCTTTTTGACTACATTTAATTTACCTTTTGCCATAAAAGTTTCTCCTTTGCCGTCTATCCGTGCTGTCTAAATTTTTTATTTTTCTCAAAGAGGTGTTTACCTCTTTGTAGAAATCACGTTTCAAAATACTCATCAAACAACCCGTCGTAGAGGTCGTTGAAGAAATAACTGTTTTGCATTTTCATTTCCGCAAAACTCGCTTTTTCCGTTTCGTATTCGGGCATATCCGCAAGCCCTACGGGCGAACGCAACGCCTTTACCGTGAAGAAATCCGAAAAGCAATCCGTAGAAAAACGCTTGCTGTATATCTTCTTGTCCATGATATAGTATTCCGCTTTCCGCATTTCGCCGTCTTGCGTGCCGCGTTCAACTTCCACATGCAACACGTGATACCCGAACGTATTATAAATGCCCTTATAATAATGCTCTATCTTCGCCACGAAGATTTTCAGCCAAAGCATAGGCAGGGTATTATCCGAGCGGTAAAAACGGTACTGATAATAAAATTCCGCAAACTTATTAAATACGAACACGTACAGTAGTTCGGTCAACGCAAAGAACGGCATTGCAAGCCGTTTTTCGCTTTTATCCCGAATATGTACAATCTCGCACAATTCCCGAGCGTCCGCGCCGAGGCTTTCCGGGCGTTGCTCGTCCATAATCACACGCACGAACGGGTAACCGTCTACGGTTGCGGAATGCCGTATCATTTTCAGCCAAAGATTAAACCCGTCGTTGAGTTGGTTTGCCGTTGCGCTGTCTTTGCGTTTCCCCGCGTTTTCGACCTTGTTTCCACGTTCTTTACCGCCCTCGGTAATAAACACCGTACCAAATTCAAAACTGTCCGCAAAACGCCGATCTGAGCCTAATTTCATGCCCAAACGAAGCGCATTAAAATCAATGATCTTTGCATGGCGGGAGAACGCGCCCATT
>JAFTVF010000007.1 GCA_017465865.1 Clostridia bacterium | reverse complement strand
CTGCGTAAGTTCGGCGTTGACACGACGAAGATCGTTCGCGGCGGCGACAGAGTGGGTATCTACTACTGCGAAAAGGGCGCTTCTCAGCGTCCCTCCAAGGTCGTCTACGACCGCGCGTATTCCGCGATCGCTATGGCAAAAAAAGCGGATTTCGACTGGGATCAGATCTTCGACGGCGTGGAATGGTTCCATTTCACGGGGATCACGCCCGCTTTGAGCGACGAAGTGGCGGAGATCTGCGTAGAGGCTTGTAAAGCGGCGAAAGCGAAGAATATCACCATTTCCTGCGACCTCAACTTCCGTAAAAAGCTGTGGAGCAAGGAAAAGGCGGGTCAGGTAATGGCGAAGCTCTGCGAGTATATCGATTACTGTATCGCAAACGAAGAGGACGCGAAAGACGTATTCGGTATCGAAGCGGACAACACGGACATCTACGGCGGTAAGCTGGACAGAAACGGGTATATCTCCGTTGCGAAGAAGCTCACCGACAGATTTAATTTCAAGGGCGTTGCGATCACGCTCCGCGAGAGCAAGAGCGCGAACGACAACGACTGGTCGGGTATGCTGTACACGGACGGCGAAGCGCATTTTAGCAAGAAATACAGCATGCATATCGTAGACCGCGTAGGCGGCGGCGACAGCTTTGGCGGCGGGCTTATCTATTCGCTCGTAAACGGCTACGACGCGCAGAGCGCGATCGAGTTTGCGGTAGCGGCAAGCTGCTTGAAGCACTCGATCGAGGGCGACTATAACATGGTTTCCGTTGCGGAGGTAAAGAACCTCGCAGGCGGCGACGCGAGCGGTCGCGTACAGAGATAAAAAACAGTTTATCCGCGAAAAAATTATTTTGGAAAATCCCCCGATTTTTGGTAAATCGGGGGATTTTTTGCGCGATTAAGCAAATTCACAAAACTTTCACGGAAAAATTTCCGCGGGATTTATGCAGACAGTAGAAAAGCCTTGACAAAAAAGCGAAATAGTTATAAAATAATATAGAATGGAAAATAGGGTCATTCTGTAAAAAATTCATTTTTACACCTTATTACATACAGAAAGAATGAGCCGACTTTTCGGCTCGGGAGGCTATATGAAGAAATCCGTAAAAAGAATCCTTTGCGGCGCATTGTCCGCAATGATGGTATCGGCGCTGGCGGTCGAGGGCGCGCTGCGTATGCAGGCGGACGACGCCGTGCAGAGCGTTCTGGCAAACGCTTCGGGCGTTTCGTTTAAGAACGTTACAGGCGAGTACGATACGTCCAAACTTCGCGAGAGCTATCTCAACGACAGCGTTCTGTCGGGCGATACCGCGCCTACGTACGAAACGCGTACGGTTATGGTTACGCTGGACGGCGAGCCTGTGATCGATCGCGCGGGGGATTCGGAGATCAACGATTATATTTCCTCGTGGTCGGGCGGCGTTGCGGAAGCGGAGATCAAAGCGGAGCAGAAATCCTTTTTAAGCGCGCTGTCGAAAACGGGGATTCCGTATACACTGGAAAGACAGTATAACACCGTCATCAACGCGGTGGCGATCGAGGTGAATACGAAATACGTGTCCTCGATCAAGAAAATGTCGGGCGTAGACAGCGTTGTGATCACGACAGCGTATACAGAGCCGAAAACGCAAACGAACACGGGTTCGGGCGTGGTAACGAACGAAACGGACGTTTACGCAACGGGTATCTACGATTCGACGGGGTATGCGTCCAAATACGGCGCGGGGCAGATCGTGGCGATCCTCGACACGGGTCTGGACTACACGCACGACGCGTTCCAGAAATTCGAAACGGTGAACGTAAACGATCCCAACTGGCAAGAAATTTCGTGGCAGGAAAGCGACGTAGCGCAAATGCTTGCAAAACAAGATCTGTCGGCGGAAGCGCGTTCGGGCTCGCTCGTTGCTTCCGACGTGTTCGTAAACGATAAAGTGCCGTTCGCGTACGACTATGCGGACGACGACGCGGACGTATATCCGTCCTATTCCAACCACGGCACGCACGTAGCGGGTATCATCGGCGGTTACGACGAGGGCGGTTACGACGACAAGGACGGAAATCATATCAATAACACTTTCAAAGGCGTTGTGCCCGATGCACAGCTCGTCATTTGTAAGGTATTCACGGACGATCTCGACGATCCCGACCTTGGCGGCGCGGTGGCGGAGGATATCGTCGCGGCGCTTGACGACTGCGTAAAGCTCGGCGTTGACGTGATCAATATGTCGCTGGGTACGTCCTGCGGCTTCACGACGACGAACGACGGCGACGACGAGGGCAAAATGCTCGACGACGTGTATCGCCGTATCCAGGACGCGGGCATCAGCCTCGTGTGCGCGGCAAGTAACGATTACAGCTCGGGCTACGGCGGCGTATACGGTACGAACCTTGCGGAAAACCCCGATTCGAGCACGGTAGGCTCGCCCTCCACGTTCGCTTCCGCCCTGTCCGTTGCAAGTATCAACGGTCAGAAAGCCAGCTATATGATCGGGAACGAGGGCAAGAGCGGCGAATCCTACGTATTCTACGAAGAATCCCGCGATATCGACGGCAACCCTTACGATTTCGCGAAACAACTGCTCGGCGACAAGGAAAACGCCGAATTCGAATACGCCGTTGTCAGCGACAAAGGACAGACTTCGGGATACACCAAAGAAGTTAAGGCATGGTTAAAGGCGGGCAGCAACCGACTCGTGCTGGTAGAACGCGGCATAAACACGTTCAAAGAAAAAGTAGAAATCGCAATGAACATGGGCGCGGCGGGTATTATCGTTTATAACAACGTCGCGGGCGTGATTAGAATGAACCTCGGCGAAATCGACAATCCCATTCCCGCGGTATCGATCAGTATGAACGCAGGCAACGCGCTCGTTGCCGCGGCAACAACGCAGAACAGAGTGAGTGTGGGTAAACTCAAACTTGACCCCACCTACCTTGCAGGTCCGTTTATGAGTGAATTCTCCTCGTGGGGACCTACGCACGATCTGACGATCAAGCCCGAAATCACGGCGCACGGCGGCGAGATTACTTCCACCGTTCCCGGCGGTTACGGCGAACAGAGCGGTACGTCGATGGCTTCTCCGAATATGGCGGGCTTTATGGCGCTCGTTCGGGGCTATATCGAAACGGAGCTTTCGGAAGTTGTAGACGATTTGGTAGACCTCTACACGGAAAAAGAAAGAGCGGCTGGCACGCTTAAACAAGATGAAACGGTAAGCCGCAGCGTGGTGATCAACCGCCTTGCAATGCAGCTTACGATGAGTACGGCGGAAACGGCGTACGATCAGGATAACAAGCCGTATTCCCCCCGTAAACAGGGCGCGGGCGTGGCTCGGCTCGACCGCGTGCTTGGCGGCGAGGGCGTAACGGGTACGACGGCGTATCTTTGGACGGATAGCAAAACGAACGATTACCGCCCGAAGATCGAGGTCGGCGATACCCCCGAGGCTTGGGAAACGCAGAGCAATCCTACTTACGATTTGACGTTTAACGTAAGCAACTTCGGTACGAGCCCGCTTACGTTTACGCCCGATTGTCTTGCGATGACGGAAACGCTGTCGGATAAAGGGCTGACGGTTGACGAACAGGCGCATATGTTCACCGATTCCACGGTAACTTGGAAATCGGGCGTTGGCAACGATAACAAGGTTACCGTCGGCGCAGGGCAGACCGTAACGGTTACGGTAACGCTTGCGCTCGGCGACGCTGACGCGGAATATATCCGTGAAAGTTTTGAAAACGGTATGTACGTGGAGGGCTTCTTAAAGCTCAAATCGGACGTTGCGGGGCAATGCGATCTGAGCGTACCTTTCCTCGGTTTCTACGGGGATTGGGATAACCTGCCTATGCTCGACTACACCGCGTTCGAAGTGGCGGAAAGCCAGCAGAAAGAAGTGGACGAGGCGAAGCAGTTAAAAGCGAGCGTTTGGGCTACGCAGCCGTACTCCATGTATTATAATGAAAAGTATATCCTGCCGATGGGCGGTTACGTATACCTGCTTCCCGACGATGCAGACCCCGTATACGTGAACGAGGATTATTGCGCGATCTCCCGTTATAACGAATATTACGGCGAGGGCGTTGCGGAAAACTATTTGACCTCGACGGGTATCAAAGCGGTATACGCAGGGCTTTTGCGGAACGCGCGTATCGTGAAATACCGCATGTATAACGAGGAAACGGGCGAGCTGATCTTGGAAGACGAGATCAACCGCGTCGGAAAAGCGTACGCAGGCGGCGGTTCGGCTACGCCCGCGAACGTAGAGCTGGAAATCAGACCCGAAGAAACGGGCTTGGTCGGAAACGGGAAATACCGTATGGAATTCGAGTTCTATAAGGATAAGCCCGAAGACGGCGAAGTCGCGCCTGAGGAGAATACCTACGAATTTACCTTTACGGTAGACTATGAAGCGCCTATCCTTGAAGACGCGCGGGTACGGTATTACAACTACGAGGAAAACAACAAGGCGAAACAGCGTATTTATCTCGATCTGGACGTATACGATAATCATTACGCGCAAGCGTTGATGCTCTGCTATCCGAAGCTGGATTCGGAGGGGGACGTTACCTTGCAGATCGCGACGGAATACCCCACGCCGATCCGTAACGCGAACAAGAACGGCAAGACGACCGTTTCCATTGAAATTACGGATATTTACGAGAAATACGGCAATCAGCTGTACGTACAGCTCGACGACTACGCGGTAAATACCTGTCTGTATCAGCTGAATATCAACGAGTCGAACGCGGATATCCTGCCCGATACGTTCGAGCTTGGAGAGGGCGAAAACAATATCACGCTCGATATTTACGGCACGCATAAAACGTCGCTCGTGTATTCGAGCGACAGCGCGGACGATTCCAACTTCCTGTGGACTTCCGCAAACCCCGGTATTGCGGACGTGAAAAACGGCGAGATCGTAGGACTTGGCGCAGGTAAAACGCAGATCCTCGTCAGCAACCGCAAGGGCGTAACCAAAAAGATCGACGTAACGGTTACGAATACGAAGTCCGCGACCCTGCCCAGCGTTCCGAATATTTCGTTCGGGCTGATCAAGACGGATACCGATTCCCTTGCGAAAGCGAACGGGTACGTAACGGTAAACGCGGGCAAGAATTTCCGATTGACGATTGAAACCGATCCTTGGTATCATCCGATGACGGATCTCCGTATCAAGTGGTCGAGCGGTAACACCACGGCGGCGACGGTAGACGAGTACGGCAACGTACAGACGTTCAAACGCGGTACGACGAATATCAAAGCGGTGGTAGAGAAACAGAACGCGAAAGGGGTATGGGAAGAAACGCTGTATTCCGCAACCGTAACCTTGCGCGTACAAAACGAATTTACCGTAAGCAACTACACGCTCACCGATTATAACGGCGTAGGCGGCGTGGTTACCATTCCTACCGATATGAATATCTGGTATATCGGCGAGGAGGCGTTCAAGGACAACGACAATATCACGAAGATCATTATCCCGTCGTCGGTCATTCAGATCAACGAACGCGCGTTCCAAAACTGTACGGCGCTGGAAGAAGTCTACTTCGTTTCCGAAAACCACCGTGAGGACGGTAACGGAAATATCTTAGACGCGGAGATCGACTGGTCGGATCTGTCTATGATCTACGAGCACGCGTTCGAGGGCTGTAAAAAACTGAGAAAGGTCGATTTCTCCAACGTCAAGACGGCGACGGTTGCGATGGAAGCGTTTGCAAACTGCAGCTCGCTTTCGGAAGTGTTGGATATGCCCAGCATCGGTACGATGCACCACAGAGCGTTTGCGAACTGCGCGCTCACCAGCGTAGATCTTACGGGTCTGCACATGAGCGGGGAATACGTGTTCGCGGGCAACCCGATTACGGAGATCCAAACGGGCAGATTTACGGCGATCGGCAACTATATGTTTGCGGGTTGCACGGCGCTCGTAGGCGAAGAGGATAACGGCTTTACGGGTATAACCCTGAACACGGGCAAGATCGGTACGGGCGCGTTCCGCGGCTGTACTTCCCTCAAAGGCGTACGCTTTGCAACGCCCGACGGCGAGGAGGCGATCAGCTTCGATATCGGCGCGAGAGCGTTTGAAAACTGTTCCGCGCTTACAACGGCGGTATTCGGAACGGAAATTATCCGTTCGATAGCCGACAGAGCGTTTGCGGGTACGGGGCTTGCCGCTGTGCCTGCCATGAACGGCTTACAGGCGTTCGGCGCGGACGTATTCGCAAATACGGCTATCACCGCTTTGACGATTAACGACGATTTCGATCTCACGACCCTGCGTTTGCTCGGCGTGCCGTTCAACGGTATCACCGTAACCCTTGAAAACGGGTATTCGGGCGAGAAATACGCGCTTGTGAACAACGACCCGTCCGTGATCTATAACAAGGCATTAACAAAGATTTTGTACGTTGCGCCTACCGTGGAAGGAACGTTTGAACTTCCTACGGCGGTAACGGGCTTGACGGCGATCGGGGAGTATGCGTTTGCGTATTCGAAGATCACGGCGATCGAGCTTCCTGCAACGCTTGAAACCGTCGGCGCGTACGCGTTTGCGTATTCCGACGTAAAACAGGTGAATTTCCTCGGCTCGAACGGGGCTTTGACGGAAATCCCCGAGGGCGCGTTCTACGGCTCGCGGCTTGACAGTATCGCGTTGCCCGACAGCGTAACCACGCTCGGCAATTCCGCGTTCGAGGGCGCGGCGCTCACTTCGTTTACGGGCGACGGCTTGACGACGCTCGGCAACAGAGTATTTGCGAACAATATCGTGTTGCAAACGATCGATTTACCGAGCGGCATTACGACGATGGGCGACGAAACGTTCGCAGGCTGTACAGGTTTGAAATCGGCAATTCTGCCCGCGGTAACCCAGCTCGGCGCGTTTACGTTCAACGGCTGTACGGCTTTGGAAAACGCTTCGTTTGACAGCGGCGCGCAGGGTACGACGACCGTTACGGGTACGTATACGTTCGCGGGTACGCCTGTAAAATCGGTTGGTCTTGCAACTTCGATTGAGAAGATCGGCGAGGGCTTCTGCTATGACTGTAAAGAATTGAGAGCGGTTGATCTTGGCTCGCAAGTACGGGAAATCGGCGCGTATGCGTTTGAAAATACGACGGCTTTGGAAAGAGCAAGCGGACTTGACGAAGTACGGACGATCGGCGACCGCGCGTTCTACAACAGCGGTATCGAAAAGAGCCAAGACGGCGCAGACGCGACCATTCAACTGACGAACGCGGTTTCGATCGGCGCTATGGCGTTTGCTACACAAACGAATTCGAAGACGAATTATACCGCTATCGAGCTTGGCGCGGTGGAAACGATCGGTGATTTTGCGTTCCTCAACAGCTCGATTGCGGCAGTCGAACTTCCCGCAACGCTGAAAACGCTCGGCTACGGCGCGTTTGCTTCGTCGGATAACCTGACGGCGTTTACGGTGGCTTCGGGGAATAACAATTTCTTCGTCGAAGACGGCGTACTGTATCGGTATATCGATAAGGCGGAGGGGATTTTCGAGCTGGTTGCGTATCCCACGGCGAAAGCCGCGGACGGCGCAAAGGGCGACAGAGAATACGCGGTAAAAGAGGGCACGGCGGCGATCCTTGCGTATGCGTTCTACGATTTGAACGCGGGTATGCTCGATGGCGTTGTCCTGCCGTATACGCTGAATACCGTCGGCGATTCCGCGTTCTTTGCAAGCGGGATCAAGGAATATACCTTTGAAAGTATTCAAGCGCCTACGCTGGAAACGGTGTACCGCTCGGAAATCGCAGACAGCATTAAAGCGGTTTCTACCATCGCTTATTATAAAGGTTATTACTACGCGAACTTCGAAACGTATCTGTTCAACTTCACGAGCTACGTTGGAGAAAAGAGCGAGTTGATTATCAACTATCCCACGAACGGCAGAGGGTATACCAACCATATTTACAGCCTGTACTTCGGTACGAAGAACGCGATGGGCGTATATATGGAAGATAACACCCGCGAATGTATTAAGCTGATCGACGAAATGCCCGACGCGGCAACGATCAGCGCTTGGACGGCGGCGACGGTCGATAAAGCGGAAGTAGAACGAGTAGCGGCAAACGTCAAGACGGCGCGTTCGTATTTCAACAACGCGAAGAACAACGCCCAGCAAGCAGATTTCCTGTCCGCAGAAGCGGAAAACAAGCTGTTGGCGGTGGAAAAAGCGCTCCGCGGCGTAAAACCCTTGTTCGGGATCAGCGTGGAGATTGCGGAACTCAAACTCGATTCCACTTGCGTATTCAAGTCCGAATACACGGTCGGGGAAACCTTTGATATGACGGGCGTTGTCGTGATCATCGTCTACGACGACGGCTCAGAGGAGGTAGCGGATTCTTCCAAATTGACCCTTGAAACGACCAAGAAACTCGGCAAATACGACAGAACGGTGGACATTTCCTACGCGGGCTTCGACGAAGCGTTGAAAGTGCGTATCACCGTTACGGAAGAAAAGGAAGAAGCTCCTGAAACTCCTAACGAGGACGAAACGACGGACGACAGCGCGGCAACGGACAGCGCAAGCAGTTCGACGAAGAAAGGCGGTTGCTCGGGTACGATCGGCTTTGCAGGCGCAGGCGTAGCGCTCGTGCTCGGCGGCGCAGCGGTGGCGTTCAGAAAGAAAAAAGAGGACTAAATAAGCCTTAAAAAGGGACGACCGCAGGTTTTTACCTGCGGTCGTCTTTTATAGTGTTAAAGCTCGCTGTATTCTATTTTCTTATCTCTAAAATAATATTCTTTATCTCGGTCGTTGATGGGGCGAAGCACCTTACAAGGATTGCCCACCGCAACGACGTTGTCGGGAATATCCTTTGTAACGACGCTGCCCGCGCCGATCACGGAATTGTTACCGATCGTAACCCCGGGAAGAACGATGACCCCTGCGCCTAACCAACAGTTCTTTCCGATGCGTATGGGCATATTGTATTGATACCCTTGCCGGCGAAGTTCGGGCAAGATCGGGTGTCCAGCCGTGGCGAGTACGACGTTTGGTCCGAACATGGTATTATCTCCAACGTAGATGTGCGTATCGTCTACGCAGGTCAAATGAAAGTTTGCGTATACGTTGTTGCCAAAGTGGCAGTGCTTGCCACCGAAATTTGCGTAAAAAGGCGGTTCGATATAGCAACCGTTGCCGATTTCTGCGAACATTTCTTTCATTAAGCTCTGGCGTTTTTCCTGCTGGGTGGGGCGGGTCGCGTTAAATTCGTATAACAGCTCTAAGCATTTTTGCTGACAGCGCATAATCGTTTCGTCGTTTGGGAGGTAAAGCGCGCCCGTATGAAGTTTATCCGTCGTTTTATACATAATTCTCTGCCTCGATTTTCTGTTTTTTATTATAACAAAAATATATAATATTGTCAATAAACAAGAAGATTTTTCGTAAAAGAAATGCGCTCTATTATTATACAGAACGCATTTGCTTATTTTTAATCGTTATTCGGTGATCTCTGCGCCGATCGTCAGGGTAATGTTCGTGCGGTCGGAGTAGTCTACCGTTGCCGAATAGGTCTTATCCGTGGCGAGGTCGGTTACTTCCAAAATTGCCGTACTGTTTGCCGTAAATTCCTTAATGACGTAGCCGTATTTCTTTTCGTCGTCTACCCACAGCCCGCCTTGCGCGCCGTTTACGTTCTTACCGTCGAAGAAGTATACGATCGAACCGTCTTCGCTGTCCTTGGCTTCGGTGAGATACAAGCCGTCGCAATCGGTGAGCAGGAACGCAACGCCGTCTTTTACGTAGGCTTTGCGCGCTTCGGTATCCGCGGTGTAATCGATACTGTAATATACCGTTTTCTGCGCTTCGCCGTAAACGGTCTGCGACCACATCATAATACCTTTTTCACGGATCATATAGTAGTACAGCGTTTCGCTCGAACCCTCTTTCATTTTCGCAACGCCGTTTGCGTAATTGCTCGTTACGCCGTCGAAAGTAAGCGTTCTGCCCGAACTTTGGTTATACGTCCAAGACCCGAACAGTTCGTTGGCTTTCGAGCAGATGATATAATCGCCGTACAGGTTGGTGGTTTCGGAGAGCACGAGCGTAGGCTCGGCATCCGTTTCATTTTGGATAATGAATATGTAATAGGTGATCGGCATACCGTCGTTTGCGGTGTAATCGAATGTCAGCATCGAGGTCGAGATAAAGCTCATATCTACCGTTTTTCCGCGGAAGTTCGCTTTAATAATGCCGTTCGTGTTCGTCGCGCCGATGTCAAGGAGCGCAAATTCACCGCTTAATGCCCATTCGCCCATGAACTCGTTCCAGACAGAAAGTTTTGCCGTTTCGTCGGGCGTAGCGTTGAACTTGACTGCGTAATGATCGGTTTCCTTGGTGATCGTACCGATCGCGGTTGCCGTGTCTTCCAACGCGTACAGCGTATAATTACCGCTGCTTGCGGGCTTGTAGATATATTGCGCGCTGTCGCCGATCGTCAGCGTTCCGCCGATGCTCAAAGGACTGCGCCCGTCGAAGGAATACGAAACGCCGTTTTCGTCGATGAAACGGATATTCGCCATTTCGTCTTTCCGAACGAGGCTGTTGAACGAGATTTCTACGATATTCTCGTCCTCGTCGTATACGAGATCGTAAAGGATGCCGTCATACGCGAACTGACCTTGCAGATTGTCTTTCAGCGTGTAGGGGACTTCCGTTCTCGTGCCGTTCTTGGTAATGACGATCGTACCCGACATACCGAAATGGCTGTACGAGCCGAACCCGTTGAAATCGAATTCCACGTCGCGCAATTCGTCTGCGTCGCTTACCCATTCGCCGTTATACGCGTCCAAGAGGAACAAATTCATTTGCGTATAGCCCGTAGCCGACTCATAATCCGCCAGTGTTGCGAACAGGGTGTCGGCGGTAAGATCGTAGGTGAAGTATCCGAAGATCTGATTCTTGACGTATTTGGACGTTTTATGCGCGTAGTATACGCAGATATAGCCGTTCGTTTCGCTGCGTTCGTAGATAAGATCGGCAACGCTGCCGTCGCTGTAAACGAGGGTAGCTTTTCCCACGCCGTTTTTGCCGATACCTTGTAAGGTAAGCGTGAAGTTCCCGCCCGACCAAGCGCCCGTATAGCTGTCCGAGGTGTAGAAGATCTGCGTTTTGCCGCCGCCGACGATTTCCAAGAACCCGTCGCTGTTAAAGCTCGCTCTATATTCCACGCCGCCGTGCGTAAAGGTCATCTGACCGCCGTTTACCGTATACGTACCGCTTGCCTGTTCAATGGTTTTTACGTCGTAGGAATATCCGTTGCGGATATAAGCGGTGTAGGAATAGCTCCAATTTCCCGCGCCGTCAAAAGTATACGCTTTGTTCACGCCCGCGGTTTTTACCCAAGTCCCCTTAAACCCGTCGTGCGTTTGCAAAGCGGGTGCGGTCGTCGAAGCGGTAAGGGGCGCGTTCGCCGTGTAGTATACGCCGTCGTAAAGCGCAATGCCGTCCGCCGTTTTTACGCCCTTGAAGTTGTAATACAGATAACGGTAAAGATCGAAATTCGGGTCGGAAAGCAGGGTTTCGTCGTCCTCGTCCACGAGGATATCCCCAAGATAATATCTCGCAAGCCGCGCGCTTTCGAGCGTGAACGTTTCTCCGTCGAAGCTATACGGCGTGCTCTGCGTGGTTACGCCGTCCGAGTATACCGCCGTACCGTCTGCGTTGAACGTGATCGTAAGCTGTTGATTGCTTTGCGTATTCAGATAATACGTACCGACGATGGGGGTAACGTCCGCAAACCCGATATACAGCGTAACGTCTTTCTGCGGCATGTACGAATAGGGCACGGGCTTGGTGCAAGCCTCGTCGAAGAAATACCCGTAGGACAGGTATTTGTCATCGTCCGCCGTAAGATAGAATTTCAAGCTCTCCGAGGCAAAGAAATCGCTAAGCGGCGCGTAGGATTGCATGCTCTGGATAGAGTTGTCGAAATATTTGAGGGTCGTTTCCGTTACGCCGAGTACGTTAATTGCACCCTCTTTCGTAACGTATTTCAAAGTCAGGTTCAAAATTACGTTGCCTTGCGTGGTTTCGTAATTGATCGCGGGAAGCTGACCTGCCGTAAATACCCAGTCGTACGCCCCCCAGCCGAGCTGATCGGTAAGGGTATTCGCGCTGGAAAGATCGGGGTTTGCCAAACAGCTTTCCAAGGCGTATTTTGCGGAAGTTGCGGAAACGTAACCCGCTTCGTAGCCGCCGCCGACGAAAGAATTTGCGTTAGCGTAAGCCTTGCCCGATACCGCATAAGCATAGGTATTGCCCGTGAAGAAACAGTCGTTGACCGAAGAATCGTTTTCCGCGAACCCGACCAAACCGCCTGCGCTGGAAATACAGTATTCTTCCGAGGTCGTCAGAGGATCGTTGATATCCTGATAGCATTTCGCAACGATCTCGCCCGCCGCGTAGCAGTTGCTGACAGAAGTATATTGTCCCATACCGCCGACGATACCGCCCGAGCGCAACGCGCCGCTGACGTTGCCGAGGGAATAGGAATTATGAATGGTAGCCGTCGCGAGGAACGCGGCGTTGGTGGTAAGATACCCCGTAATCCCGCCTGCGTACAGCGCCATGCCTTTGAGCACGTTTACGTCTACGTCTACTTTCGTGTAAGTAACCTCGGAGGGGAAATATTCTCCCGAATCCGCGGAATAGAACGCCTGCTGATACCCGATAAGTCCGCCCGCGAACGAGAAATAGCTCTCGTCTGCGATCACGTTCACTTCGCCGTTTGAAGCCTCGCAAAGCAGCAATCTTGCGCCGACGGAATACCCGATCAGCGAACCGCAAACGATCGTCTTGCTGTCGGAAGCGGTTTTGTCAATGCTCGCGTTGACCGAGAAATCCTTGATCTTGATCCCGTAGAACTGACCGCTGCTCTCTACGCTGGGGTCGGCGTATACCGTGCCGAATAAGCCCACGTAGTTGATATTTTGGGAATTGATGGTGAAATTCGAAATCGAATAATCGTACAGCGTACCCGTTTCGGATTCGTAGTTGCAGGTAAAGCTGCCGCTGAACACGGACGCTTCGGTAGAGGAATCGCCGATAACTTTCAACTCCGCGCCCTTACAGTCGATATCTGCCGCAAGAATATACGCGGCGCGGGTATACGCGGTGTTGCCCGCGTTTACCTGTTCGGCGATATGTAACAGATCGATGGGCTTGGTAACGACGAAAGGGGTTTCCATCGCGCCCGTACCGTCCATCATCGAACGGTCTTTTCTAACGCCCGTAACGCTGATCGTCGTTTCTTCGGTGATCGTTTCCGTGTACGTATACGAACCGTTTCCGTTTTTCTCGGTGAAATAGGTCGCTTTGCCGTTTAAGTAAACGACGGGGTTGGAATCGAGATAAAAACCGCCAAGCTCCAAACGGAAAGTAATGCTGCTGCCGCTTTCTACCGTGTCGCCGTTTTTGACGTCGCTGACAAAGGAATAACCCTCGCCGTCTTCAAACCGAACGGCGACCGCGCCCGCGTCCTCGGGCGTTTCGTCCGCAGGCGAGCTGCTGGAAGAAGTGGAGGTATCGGCTTTGTTTCCGTCTTTGCACCCTACCGCCGCGATCGTGCACGCGCAGGAGAGGGAAAGCAATAAAGCGATGAGATATTTTTTCATAAAAACTCCGTGAAATATAGGTTTGCAAAATTGGAACGGTCGATAGAGCCGCCTGACGATAGACGGAATACCCCATTAAGACCATACTGTATTTATTATACAATATATTGACGAAAATGACAAGGAAAAACAGGTCGTTTTCGGGGATTTTATCCGTTTTTCACAATTCCGATTTTTTCCTTTTTCGGGCAGGAAAGAATACTTGACAAAGCCCGTGAAAGTAGTCTATAATATAATAATGTAAAAAACCGTCGCGTTTTCGCAAAAACGCAACGGAAAAAGGAAGACAGGTTATGACGGAAAACAGAGGACGGAAGATACGGTTTATATACGGCGTCGTTTTCGCGGCGCTCACGCTCGTCGTCGGCGCGCTTTTCATCGCGCAGGCGTGGTCGATCTATTTTTCCGCAGACAGCGCTCCGTATACGACGAAAAGCATTTCCGAGCATTTTTCGAAAATTGCGATCCCCGTATGGCTTTGGATCGTCGCGCTCGTCGGGAATATCGCCTTGGCGTTCGTGTTCCCCGAAACGGAAGCGCGGCCCGCGCCGTATATCGAATTAAATACGACCACCGCAAAGTTACAACGCAGAGTTCCCGAAACGGAATTGCGGGAAGTCCGCAAAGACGAAACCTACCGTTTTGTCCTCGGCGCGGTTTCGGCGTTGCTCAGCGCGGTTTCGGCGGTTGGCTGTTTGGTGCTGTTGTACGATAAATCGTATACGCCTTGGGCAAGCTCTGATTTCTTCACTCAACACGGCGGGGTGGCGGACAGGCTGGTGCGTTGCACGCCTTGGCTGCTCGGTGCGTTCATAGTCTGTATTGTGGTTACCGTGCTCCTTGAAAACAGCAAGAAAAGACAGATCGCAAGGCTGAAAACCGTAATCGCGGAGAACGCGAAAAAGGGCGTGAAAGCGGAGCAGAAACCGCAAAAGCCTACTTTGGAAGAAAGGCTGTATCATAAATTCCCGTTTTTGAAATCCCCGAAACTTATCTTCGGCGTACGGATCGGATTGTGCGTAGCGGGGATAGCGCTGTTTGCGTTCGGGATTTACAACGGCGGTATGACCGACGTTTACGAAAAGGCGAAAAATATCTGTACCCAGTGTATAGGGCTTGGTTGAGGTGTACGAATGAAAAAATTTTTCGGTAAAATAAAAGCATGGTTCGTACGGCATAAACCGACCAAACGTCGGCTGATACAGGTCTACGCAGCGCTCCTTTATAACGCGAATATCAAGGGCTTTTTTAACGGTCAGATCTATAAAGGCAATACCAAAAAACTCTGCGTGCCGGGGCTGAACTGCTATTCCTGCCCGGGCGCGGTGGGCGCGTGTCCGTTAGGCTCGCTCCAAAACGCGCTTTCCGCTTCGGGAACGCGTACCCCCGCGTACATATTCGGTATCATTATTCTGTTTGGGTTATTGCTCGGCAGAACGATCTGCGGCTTTTTATGCCCGATCGGACTTGGACAGGAATTGCTGTATAAAATCAAGACCCCGAAACTCAAAAAGAGCAAAGTAACCCGCGTGCTGTCCTATCTCAAATACGTGCTGCTCGTTGCGCTCGTTGTGATCGTACCGCTCGTATTCGCCGTGCCCGGCTTTTGCGAATATATCTGTCCCGCAGGTACGTTCGAGGGGGGCGTGGGCTTGCTCTCCAACAGCGAAAACGAGGGCTTGCTCGCCATTCTCGGCCCGTTGTTTACTTGGAAATTTATGCTCCTCGTCCTCATCGTAGTAGCAAGTATCTTTATTTTCCGCGCGTTCTGCCGTTTCCTTTGCCCGCTCGGCGCGCTGTACGGCTTTTTCTGCCGTATCGCTATGCTCGGCGTGAAGATCGACAAGAACAAATGCACCGATTGCGGACTGTGTATCGGCGTTTGTAAAATGGACACCAAACGGGTCGGCGATCACGAATGTATCCAGTGCGGCGCGTGTATCTCCGTCTGTCCCGCAAAAGCCATTTCGTGGAAAGGCTCGAATTTGTTCGTCCGTAACAACGATACCGACGCGCCCGTTTCCCAAGAGATCAAGCCTTTGACGGGTATGGTAAAACCCGCGGAGACTTCCGAAAATACTACGACGGAGGTGCGCGATGATTAAGAAAAAAATAGCCGAGATCGTCGCTTGGTCGCTTGCGGGCGCAACCCTCGTCGGCGCGCTGTGTTATTACAATTTCGTGGATAAAACCATAAAAAGCGGCGTGGAAGTAGGGGATATCTGTCCCGACTTCACCGTAAGCACGTATAAAGTGGAGAACGGCGATTTTGCGCTTGGGGGAGAGGAATTTACCCTGTCCGCGCACCGTGGCAAGCTCGTCGTCGTTAATTTCTGGGCGACCTATTGCGGACCTTGTAAGGCGGAACTGCCTGAATTCGATCAGTTCCAAAAAGACTACGCCGAGGACGTAACGGTAATCACCCTCGACGGGGAATTGTCGCATACGCAAGAGAGCTTGTGTGAATGGCTGAATACCAATCAGGAAAGCGTGGGTTGGGAAGACTTTTCGATTACCTACGGTTGGTATGACGATACCGTGAATAAGGTATATAATCTGCTCGGGTTTACCAGCGGCGCGTTGCCCGCGACCGTGATCGTAAACCGCGAAGGGGAGATCGTATTCAGTAAGGAAGGCTCGATGCACTACGCGGATCTGGAAAACGTTTTAGTGCCGTTGATGAAATACTAAAAAATAAACGAACAAAAAAAACGGAGCAAATCGCTCCGTTTTTTTCGTGATAGCTTGTTAGTAATTTTTCGTCCACTGCGGGGTCTTTTCAGGGGTATCCGTTTCCGTTACGACAACGGTTACGGCGGTGTTTGCGACATTCGTAATTTTCGGGCAAATCGCTAATTGAACCGTAGCGGTAGTGGTTGCTTCGTAAGTAGCGATCTCGTCGTCGGGAACGCCTGCGATAAGCTTATGAACACTACCGTCCGTAACGGTAAACGTATAGGTCTTTCCTGCCGTTACGGCGAAATTTACGAGAATAAAGCCGTCGGAATTGTTGATATTGATCGTATATTCGTTTGTGCCGACTGCCAGAACGCCGATTTCGTCAACGTAGGGGACGATACGGAACGAGCAGGATATTGCTTCGCCCGAGGTGTTACAAGCAACGATACTGCTTCCCGAAGCAACGGCGGTCGAACAGTCGTTTGCAAGTTCTTGACCGTTTACAAACACCTTAACGCTTTGATTATCCCAAGTAACGCAATAATTTTCGACGGTGGAATTCGGAAGCGTAGCGGTATACGAGCCGTTTGCGGGAATGGTTATCGCATTATTTGTTTCGCTGAACGCGCCTGAAAGGTGGATCTGCGTTGCTGCGATCGTTACCGCCGTATTCGCCGCGATTGCCGATACTTTATACGAGTAAGTGGTTTTTCCGTCTGCCGTGGCTACGCTCACCTGATCTGCGCCCGTAGCCGTCAATATGTAAGAAGCGTCTACCGTAGCCGAAAAGGTTACGTCCTCGCCTTCTTCTGCCGTGAGCGTGCCGTTGATCGTAACGTTTGCAGGTTTCGTTACGGTTACGGTGTATTTCTCCGCCTCGGGCGCAGGTTCTTCGTCTTCGGGAGAGCTGCTCGAAGAAGAGGAGCTACTGCTACTGCTCGAAGAAGAGCTGCTGAAAGACGTAGTCTCGGACGAGCCGCCGCAAGCCGCGGCGAAGCTAAAACTCGCCGTGAGCGCCAAAGCGATACAAAGAGTTGCAAGTTTCTTGAAGTTCATCATAGTTACCCCTTTTTATTATAGTTTCAAATTTATATATCGGAGAGTTCGGATACCGTAATCGTAAAGGTAGTTTTAGAATAGTCCTTCATAATGATATAGAAAGTCGTGCCGACTCCTCCGTCGATTTGGAAATCCACGCTAAACCCGTTGCCGTCTTCGCCGTAGGCTTCGCCGTTGATATAAATGATCGCGCCCTGCTGCGTGGTGGAAACGTTATAATACCCGCCGTCGGCAGTTTCGGGCTTGACGGTATAATAGGTAAAGCTCATGCCTTTCGTGGTAACTTCTACTTCGCCCAAGCCGATCTCGTAAGGGGAATGCTGCGTGCCGTTTGCGTTATCATAATACGAGCAGAACGCAAGCCATGCGTTGTTAAGGATCGCAGGGTCGGTTTCGCTCGAAAGATCGGACGGTCTGTTCGATTTCGTGTACAGGACGAGGAATTCGTGCAATTCCTGCGTTACGGGATACATACCGTCGGAGTTCACGAAGTTTTCATAGCAATTCGCCGTAGGATCGCTGGGGTTGGGGATAAAAGTTCTGTGTTCGTCAAGCGTACCCAACCCGCCGTTAGAGAGCAAGAACCAACCGTAATTTTTAATTAGATAATTACCCTCGACGGTATTCGAGTGGTGGAGAGAATAATTCCCGCCGCCGATATATACGTCGGTAAGCGCGCCGCTTGAAAATACGCGCGTTGCGCTTGCCGTGATCGCCGCGTAAATGATTTTACCGGGGTCTTGCGCCGTGCCCATGCGATAGTAGCCTGCTGTTTCGTCGTAGAAATATTCCGAGCCGTATTCCACGGGCTTCAAGATCTCGTTTGCCGCGCTTTCGGGGGCTTTTACGCCGTTGATTTCTTGGGCGTATACGTCCTCGTAAACGTAGGACGGCGCCCAAATCGGATCGCCGATACGCACGAACCGCACTTGAACGGTCTCGCCCTCATTTCCGTATACGGCAAAGGTAGCTCGCCAATTTTGGTTCCAGTACTTTTCTCCGCAGTTGACGGAAGAATAATAATTTCCGTCGTCCAGCTTACGCGCGTCGTAGCCAGGGCGGGTAATATTTGCAAAGCTCGCGTCGTGTCTTGCGATTTTGACCGCCTCGGACAATTCGTCACTTTCCGCTACGGTATACAAAGCGTATTGTCCTGCGCTCGGCACGGAGAAAGACAGCCATTCCACGCCCGCCTCGTCGTTATCTTGATCGTCCTGGTGCACGGTAACCTCGTAGTAGCCCTCTTGACATTCGTAACGAGTAAACTCACCGCCTGCGCCCGTAAGGGTCGTATATTCGATCGAGGCAGGGGCTTCGGGGAAGATCGGACCGTCGCCGCATACGCTGCAAATGCCGTTGTCGTAGTTGTGTCCGCGCGCGGAAAATTCTTCCGTTTCCACGTGCGAAGCGTCTATTTTACAGGTGCGGGACTTTACGCCTTTGGTCGTGCAATCGGGAGTGGTTACCAGTTCCCATTCCCCCCAATCGTGTTCGCAGGTAGGGGCTTCGGGCGCGGAAGACGAGGAGGTGTTACCCCCGCCGCACGCCGTAGCCGTGATCGCGAAAACAGAAAGCAACGCACAGAGTATCCCTTTTGTCGATCGCTTAAAATTAAACATAGTTTTTTCCTTGATATGATATTTACGCGTTCGGGTTTGCCGACGGCGCGTCTTTGCCGAGGACCTTGTAATAGTAGCAAAGCCGCAGCCAGTCGTTTTCAATGCCCTCGTAATAGGTGGATTTCGTAATGCCTTGCAGGATTTCGAAAAGCTCCTGATCGACTTCGATAAAGCCGTTCAGATCGCCCGATTTCAGCATTGCGTTGATACAGTATACGTGTAAACGTTCGGTATAATCCACGCCGTCGAGATAGAACGGGCGTTTTTCGGGCGGAACGGTATATTCGCCCGTATCCTCGTCGTAAAACCTCAAAATCGTTTCGTACAGCGCGTCGCTGAGGAAAAACGCGGTGGGGCGTTTTACGTCAAGATAAATAATCGAACCGAGCGTGCCGTCCGTGTTCTTCGCGTGATAATAGCCGTCGCCTGCCGCCTGCAAGCCCGTTTCCGCGTAGGTATAGGTCTTAGTCGGGTCTGCGTATTCGTAAGCGATCGCGTTGGGCAGGTACAGCTTGTTGGTGATGAGGTTCGTGCTGTACGGGCCCGTCGCCGCGTTTTCGAGATACGTATACGTTTCGTCTATCCATTCTACGCGCAGGTTGTAAGTTGCCGTTTGGTCGAGATAGGTGGTGCAGAGGAAGTAATAGGTCTCGCCCTCTTCGAAATACCAATAGAATTCGAGGTTACCGTCTACCAAGCCCGTTTCGGGATCGACTTCGGCAATAATCCGATTATCCCACGAACCGAGAATATTCGTTTCGTAAGTGTCGAGGTTATGCCTTGCCAAGAACAGCACGGGGTCTGCGCTGCCCGTCGTGTAGACCTTGTAAACGCCGCTTCTGTCCGCGGTGAATTTATACTTAAACCCGCGGGGATTGAGCTGGCGGGGTACTTCGACGAGGTTGTCTTGCCCCGCGAATACTTCGATCGCCGCGTTATAGGTAAGACCTTTCATAGGATCGGGGTATTGCGGCGTTGCGCCGTAGTGCTCGAAATAAATACAAAGCTCTAACCATTCGTTTTCGTGGTTCGGTCCGTATACGATTTCGTCGCCGTCCGTCCAGCGCCATGCCTTGCCTGCGTTTACGTTCTCCGTCATCAGTTCGAGAATATATCTCAAACGCTCGGTAACGGGCGCGTAACCGTTCAGGGTCAAGGTATTCACCGCTTCCCAAGCAAAGTTTTCAAAGTCGTTTTTATAGTTCATACCGTCGTAGAAGCAATAGCCGTCGTAAGCGAGCAGCCACGCGCTCGTTTCGTGATGCCACTGCGAGGTAAGGGTCATGTTCGCAAACAGGATCGGGCCGTCCGCCGTGCCTACGTGGTAATATCTGTCTTCTTCGTTGTAAACGGGAGTGATATATTCTGCGAATTGACTGGTTTTATACGCCTCCGAAGCGGGATCGTTGGGGTTCGTCGCCGCATAACGGAAGATGTTTGCGTTGACGTTCGGATCGTCTTTGATATTGTCTACGTTCTCCATGCGCAGGTTTTTAATGTATACCACGTCCTCGTAAGCGGTCGTGTCGCCGTCTTTGAGGAAGGTAAACGCCAATTCTTGCTCGCCCGCTTCATAATCTTTGAATACGTACGCATAACAGGTCTGCCATGCCGAGCTGTGATTGCCCGAAAGGTTGACGATGGTGGAAGCTACGCCGTCGAGCGTTAAATACAACGCGTCCGAACCGTCTTCCGAGCCGATCTTGTAATCAAAGCAGATCACGTCGCCCTCGCTTGCCGTGAAGTTTGTATAGAGGATCGAATACGAGTTATGAATATTCGCATTCGAAGCGTAGATATATTCACCGTCGTCGCTGATCAGCCAAGGCCAAGCGTACGGGTCGTTCGCATCCCAACGGAAATTGAACGGGGAGCTTGCGCCCGCAAACGCGTTTTTCACGTCCTCGATCGCGGGGTTTTCTACGGTCGGCTCGATACGGTCGTTAGAGTCTTCTTCTTCACCGCCTACCGCGTATGCGCCCGTGCCGTAAATAACGGTGGGAACGTACTCCTCGCCGACGAACAGATCGAAACGGGAGGTGAAATCGTTGGTCGCGGTCATCGAGCCGACGTGGTTGAATACCACCGCGCCGTAGCGGTCGATCATCACCGAATGGGGGATACCGCTAACGCCGAAGAAACCGGGAATATTCGTACCGCCCGCCATGGTAAAGGTAAGGTTTTGTTCGCGCTTAAAGTCCGCCACCGCATCGTTGCCGTCGGTGGTGCTGAGGGCGAGCACGGAAACGTTGTCCTGATAGGAAATGCTCGCGTTGTTCATTGCGGGGAATTCCATTTTACAAGGGTTACACCAAGTCGCCCAGAAGTTGAGCAGAACGAGGTCTTTGCCCTCGCCACCGTCCTCTACGGGCTTGAACTGATCGGATAAGGTCCAAGTCGAGTTGTCGGGAAGGGTAACGGAAAAATCGTGCACGATCTCGCCGATCTCGTACAGCGTGCCGTTGGGCGCGTTGCCCGATAAAATCCCCGACGGGGTAATCGTAACGATACCGTTCCAGCCCTCGCGCGCCAGCGTTTGGGTGGTGGTGTTATTTTCCAAATGATAGCCCTCGGGATAACCGCTGACCTCGATGGTGTATTCGCCAAGCTCGGTAATATCTTCGCTGCCAAAGATCGCGTAGGCGTTTTGCGTGTATACGGTCTCGCCCGCGCTGTTCGTCTTTTGTACGCGTTTCGTGGTTTCTTCCGCAACGACGGTATCACCGTCTTTTAAGGTAACGGTAACGCCCGAAAACCCGAAATTACCGCCTGCGTTTTCTACGCTCACACGGTATACGTATTCGGCGTTTTCGTCGATAAATTCTTCCTCGTCCGAGGTAGAAGAGGAAGAACTGCTTGACGAATCGCCCGAAGTGAACGATTGATTGTCGCCGCACGCTACCGCCGCGCTCAGGGTGAAACAAAAGAGCGTGGATAAAACGAGCAACGCGAGTTTTTTAATTTTTTTCATTAGAGATTGCCTCCGAATGTTTGGATTATTCTGCGGTTAACGTAACGACTACTTCGCCGTAGGTTGCGGGCGTGGTCGCGGGAGAGAACGTATAACCGTCGGGGAGGTTAAGGATATGGATTTCATACGCGTATTCGCCGTACGAACCAGGCGTAACTTCCGCTACGCCGTTTGCATCCGTGGCAACGGGCGCAAGACAAATTTCCGTGCCTTTGCAGATCTGTACCTGCATACCGACTGCCGCCGTACCGTCCGCGTATTTAACCGTAAATTTATAGCTATTCGCTTCTGCGGGAGCAGAGCTGGACGAGCTGGAAGACGAAGAAGAGCTGGACGAGCTGTCCTTATCGCAAGCCGCGAATGCGCCAAGTCCGAGCGTAAGACCGATTGCAAGGCAAAGGCTTGCAAGTTTTTTGAAGAGTTTCATAATTTGCCTCCTTGAAAGGGAAAATCTTTCCGATTTATCTTTCTATAAAATATATTTTTCCGTAAAAAGTCGCTATACGCCATCGTATAGTTATAATTATTCTATCATAACGCGGTCGAAAAATCAAGTATTTTATCAAGACTTGGACGGATATTTTACGTTTTCATGAGATTTTCACTTATATATATATTGTAATAAAAAAGCTCCCTTTTTTCAAGGGAGCAAAGAGATTAGATTTATTAAAGCAGACTTGCCGCGTCCTTATCGCACACGATAGTTACAAAGGGGTGAAGTTGAAGTACGGAAGCGGGAAGCTCGGGAGTGATCTCGCCCTTTACCATACCGCGGACAGCCGCCGCTTTGTTTTTGCCGGATACGACCATAAGAATGGATTTCGCCTGCATAATATTTTTAATACCCATCGAAAGCGCCTGACGGGGCACTTCGTCGATCGAGTTGAACAGACGAGAATTGTCTTTGATCGTGTTTTCGGTCAGGTTTACGAGATGGGTTACGGAATCGAGGGGAGTACCCGGCTCGTTAAAGCCGATATGCCCGTTCGAGCCAAGCCCCAATACCTGCACGTCCTGTTTCATCGTTTCAAGTAGCGCGTTATAACGGTCGCATTCTTTCTGGGCATCGGGCGCACTGCCGCAAGGCAGGTTGGTGTTTTTCTGGTCGATATCGATATGATCGAACAGGTTGGTACGCATGAAATACGCATAGCTTTGGTCGTGGTCGGCGGTAAGACCTACGTATTCGTCGAGGTTGACGGTGGATACGTTTTTATAAGAGGTGTTGCCGTCTTTGCAGTCCTTAGCCATATTCTGATACATACCGATCGGGCTAGAACCCGTTGCAAGACCCAAGATTGCGTTGGGGTTTTTCTTGACGATATCGATCATGATCTCAGCGGCTTTTTTGCTCATTTCTTCGTAGTTTTCGGTGATAATGATTTTCATAATTTTTTGCTCCTTTCCAAATAGTATATGCATAAAATTTTAATCGTTTTCATTATAAACCAAAAAACAGCCGTTCGTCAAGTGTTTGTTAATAATTTTTTCTTCGGATTTTTTTGGAATTTATTCTTTTACGAATGGAAAGGTGGGAAAATTCTCGAAAGATTTTTTGTTTTTCGCGGCAAAAATCTTTGACAAGCCGAGAAAAATGTGTTATAGTAGTATAGCTTTTACAAAAGCAACGATATTGAGCCATGCAGAAGTACCCAAGAGGCTCAAGGGGCTCCCCTGCTAAGGGAGTAGCATCAGTAATGGTGGCACGAGTTCAAATCTCGTCTTCTGCGCCAAAAAAGCGGACAGGTGTAAGCCTGTCCGCTTTTTTGGCGTATAGCTGTCGATTTGAACTCCTGCCACAGGTACGGAAAACGCTTGCGTTTTCTTTAAGCGGAGCGAAAGTCTCAAATCTCGGCATACATATAATATAGTATTTGTTTCAAAAAACGACGTAACGTATGTGTGATTTTAATTATTTTTTTCATAGCAGCCATTCAAACGCTTGACAAAATTTCAGGGGGGGGGGTATAATAGAAATAGCAAAATGTACCCTATTGCGTTTTGTAGTTTACAAGCCGATTTTTTTTCGTAAGGAAAAAGTCGGAAAATATATGTTGGTATAGGAGATAAAAAGTGAAGAAAGTAAAAGCAATTTTTCTGACGATGATGCTTTGTGTTTGCACGGCGATATTCTCGGTTGCTTGCGGAGGGGAAGCGGCGCAATCGCAGTCCTCCTCCCCGTCGCCTCAGACCAGCGGCGAGCAATCCGCGCAATATACGCTCGCGTTTTCTTCGGAGAATACGGAACACGGCACGGTTTCCGCAAAAACGAAAGCGGGAACGGAGATACAAAGCGGTACGAAATTAGACGCGGGGACGGAGATCGTCCTTACCGCCACGCCGAGCGAGGGCTACGCCTTTGACGGTTGGTACGCGGCGGGGCAAAAAGCCTCGGCGGAAACGGCGTATACCTTTACGCTTAATTCCGATTGTAATTATCAGGCAAAGTTCACGCTGAGCGGGTATACCCTGTCTTTTGCTTCGGAGAATACGCAAAAGGGTACGATTTCGGCGGAGAGTACTTTGTCGAGCGGCGCGGCTGTGCCCTATCAAACGCAGGTAACGCTGACGACAACCGCAAACACGGGTTACGAATTCCTCGGCTGGTATGAAAACGGGGAAACGCTCGTTGCGACGACGGCGACTTATTCGTTCGCTATGCCCGCGAAAGACTATTCGCTGACGGCGAAGTTTACCGAAAAGTTCTATACGCTTGCGTATGCGACGGAGAACGCGGAGAAAGGCAGTGTAGAAAGCGAGGGCGAGAACGCGGTGGAAAGCGGCGCAAGCGTGCCTTATAAAACGCAAATAACTTTGACGGCGACGGCGAATGCGGGGTATCAATTCGTCGGTTGGTACGAGGACGGTAATAACTTGCCCGTGAGCCAAGCGGCGAGCTATGCGTTTGCCATGCCCGCGAAAGCCTATTCGCTGACGGCGAAATTTACGGAGACGGCGTATACGCTGAGCTATGCCGTAGACTATGCGGAGCGGGGCGAAATCTCCTCTGCGACGGCGAGCGGTAGCACGGTGGGGTATCAAACGCAGGTAACGCTGACGGCTTCGGAGAAAGTCGGGTACGATTTTGTAGGTTGGTACGAGGACGGAGGCGTTACGGCGGTGGAAACGGCTACCGCGTATACGTTTGCAATGCCTGCGACAGACTATTCGGTAACGGCGAAATTCGTGCCTGAAAAGCGGTACGTATATTTCAACGACGGCTACGACCGAGTACATACCGAAACGGTGGATTACAACACGAAAGTGGATCTTTACGAGATCGCAAAAGACAATTATAACTTCTTGGGTTGGTTCACGTCCCCGTCGTTTAACACCGTTTACGACGAGAACCACAAAGTAACGGAGAATATCACGCTGTACGCGTGTTGGGAAGCGTTGATCGTTACCCACGACGTCGTATTCGTCAACGACGACGGCAGTGCGATCGGCGGCGTGCAGAAGATCGTAGAGGGCGAAAGTATTATCATGCGCCCTGCCAACCCCTCGAAAACGGGTTATAATTTCACGGGCTGGGTATACTACGACGACGAACAAAACGAATTGCCTTTGACGGACGAGGTCAAAGTGTACGGCGATATGACGATCCACGCGTCCTACGAGATACAGACCTTTGCGGTGAACTTCTATCTGAACGCGCAGGACCGCGATCCGTACGTTTCGTACGAGATCGAATACGGCAAAAAAGCGAGCCGTCCGACTACGCCTACGAGCGACGACGAGCTGTTCGTAAAATGGGTGTATTTCGATAACGCGGAAGCGGAATTCGATTTCAATACGCAGATCACGGAAGCGATCGACGTATTGGCGGTATGGATGGCAAAACCTGCGGAAACGTTTACCGTAACGTTCTACAAAGACCAAGGCGTGGTTTGGGATACGCAGACCGTCGAAAAAGACAGCGCGGCAACCGCGCCTGCCGACCCTGAAAAAGAGGGCTACGATTTCGCGGGTTGGAGCGTAGACTTCGATTGTATTACGGCAGACACCGCCGTATACGCGGAATATACCGTGAAAACGTTCAAGGTAACGTTCAAGGATCACGACGGCACGATCCTGAAAGCAGAACAGACGGTGAACTATAACGCCGCGGCGATCGCACCGAATACGCCGAGCCGTGCGGGCTATGAGTTTATCGGTTGGAGCTGTGCGTTTGCGAACGTGAAAGAAGACCTGACCGTGGTAGCGCAATACGAGATTTATACCTTTACGGTCGTATTCAAAGAACCAGGACCGGACGGGAACGAGCTGAGCAGTCAGGTAGTGGACTACAACGCCGTCGTGCCCGTACCCGCAACGCCGAGCAAGGCAGGACACAGCTTTATGGGCTGGTATGCGGATACGGATTTCGAAAATGCGTATAATTTCAATACCCCGATTACCGAGGATACTGAAATTTTCGCGAAGTTCGAGCTGATCAAGGTTAAGACATACACCGTAAAATTCTTGCAACCGCACGAAGATGAAGACAAAAGGTTAATCAGCCAGCAGACGGTCGTAGAGGGCAACGCGGCGATCGAGCCGAGCGCGCCCGTGAAAGAGGGGTATACCTTTATCGGCTGGGATAAGGCGTTCGACAATATCACTTCTGATCTTGAAGTTACGGCTGAGTACGATATTAACAGCTACGCGGTACGCTTCTTCGACGCAGAGGGCGAACAGATCGGGGAAACGCAGTACGTAAACTATAACCAAACGGCGGCGGACGTCGAGCCTACCGCGCCACCCGTGGCAAACAAAGAATTCAGCGGTTGGGATAAGGATATCGACAATCTCCGTATCACGAAAGCTACCGATTTCTACGCGGTATACGTAAACGAAACGAGAACGGTTTACTTCTACACCGATACGGATACGTTTACGACGGTAACGGTGGAATACGGCGCGACGGTGAATATCCCCAACACGCCGAGCAAGGCGGGATATATCTTCGAGTATTGGCACGTAAACGGCGTAGACAATGCGTTTGATTTCTCGACGGCGATTACCGAAGATACTTATCTGTATGCGGAATACGAACCCTTGATCGATATGTTCGTGGTCGAATTTATCGGCGCGGACGGCAACCCTTACGGCAACGTACAGGTCGTAGCGAAAGACCGTTATGCGATCGAGCCTGCACCGTACGAAGACGGCACGGCAACGGAATACGTTTGGTGCTTGCAAGACGGAACGCCGTTTGATTTTGAAAATACGCCGATCACGGAAAATATAACCCTGTATGCAAAGCCGAATACGGCTGTGTAAAATAATAAAAAAGAGGAGGTCAAGTTTCAGTGAAAGTGAAGAAAAGGTTTTGGCTTTTAACGATCCTGCTTGTATTGCTGTTGCCCTGTTTTGCTATGGCAACCGTCGGTGCGCAGACTGCGGTAACGCAAGCCGCGGCAGACGGTACGTACACCGTTACGTATAAGCTGGATGAAAACACCGACGCGGTGTATGCGGAAACGGAAGTCGCGGAAAACGGCTACGCGCAGATCCCCGTAACGCCTGAAAAAGTGGGCAGTATTTTCAAGTATTGGAAAAAGGACGGCGTAAAGTTCTCCTTTGCCACCCGTATCCAAGAGGACACGGTTCTTGTCGCAGAGTGGGAAAAGCTGTTGGAGCTGTACACCGTAACCTTTAAGGTAGGCGACGAGGTAGCAAGCGTGCAGACGGTACAGGAAAACGCGGCGGCGATCGCGCCGAACAGCGTCGTTTGCCCGATCGGGAAAACGTTTGCGGGCTGGGATACCGATTTCTCGTCGGTCAGCTCGGATATGACGGTAAACGCGTTGCTTGCCGACGCGACGTATACCGTGGATTTCTACGGCTTTGACGGGGAATGGCTGACTTCGCAGGAGATCACGCACGGAGAGAACGCAGAGCCTTTGCAAAGTATTCCCGAAATCCCGCATTATACGTTCGAGGGGTACGAGGGCGAAACGGAAAATATCACGGCAAACGGCAAGGTGTATCTGACGTATAAACCCGACGAATACCAAATCGGGTTCTATTCCGACGGCGCGCCGTTCGGTGAAGAGGCAGAGGTAACCGTTAAATACGGCGGCGTAGTGCCTTTCCCTGCCGTGCCGAATAAGGAAAATTACATATTTATCGGTTGGTATAAGGACCTTGGCGACGTGCAGATGTATAACTTCAATACGGCGGTAGAGGGCGCGTTCGACTTATACGCGAAATTTATCCCCATTGAAAAGCCCAAGTACAGCGTTACGTTCTACGCGTACGACGGTTCGCAATACGGCGGTACGCAGTACGTAGAAGAGGGCACAAGCGCGATCGTGCCCGGGAATCCTTACAGAGCGGGCTATGAATTTGTCGGCTGGTCGCAGGATTTCTCGAATATCACCGAGAATACGGAAGTATATCCGATCTTCGAGGTGAAGCAATACACCGTTACCATTCAAGACTGCGAGGGCGTATTAAAGACCCTTTCCGTGAAATACGGCGCGAACGTCCAAGAACCCGACGCGTCCGAAGTCCGCGAAAAAGAGGGCTATGAATTTATCGGCTGGGACGAGAGTTTCAAGAACATTCAAGGCGATACGACGATCACCGCGAAATACCGCGCGAAGACCTTTGTCGTTATGTTCTATAACGGCGTGAAAAAGGTAGGCGTAACGCAGTATATCACCTACGGCGAAAGCGCGAACGCGCCCAAGCTCGCGGAGAAAGAGGGTTACGACTTCCTTGGCTGGGCGGACGAAACGGAAGAAATTTCCGAGGGCTATAAAAACGTTACGCAGGACGGCATTTACTTTGCCGTATACGAAAAGAAATCGTACGCCGTAACCTTTATCGAGGACGGTGAAACGGTATATAGCGCAACGGCGTTGTACGGCGAAACCGTAGCTTTGTATTTGTACGAAAAGGACGGTTATATCTTCGGCGGTTGGTTTACCGACGAGGCATGCACTGCTACTTACGATTTCTCCGCGCCCGTAAAAGGCGAGGTTACGCTGTATGCGAAATGGGAAGAAAAACCCGAAATCACGTACACGGTTACGTTCTACGTAGACGGCGAAGTTTACGGCACGCAGACGGTTGCCGAAAACACGAACGCGATCTTGCCGAGCGCGCCCGTGAAAGAAGGACACACCTTTACGGGCTGGTCGTGCTCGACGGAAAACGTGAGCGGGGATTTGGAAGTACACGCGCAATTTGAAATCAACACCTATACGGTTACGTTCGTGTACGCAGATAAAACCGCAACGTTTGAAATCACCTATGGGCAAGGCGCAACCGCCCCGACGGATACCGCGCGCGAGGGGTATACCTTTGACGGCTGGGATAAAGACTTTGACGTGGTGAAATCGGATATGACGGTAAACGCGGTGTATAAGATCAACAGCTATACCGTTACGTTCTATAACGGCACTTCGATCATCGCTACGCAGACGGTGGAATACAACGGTTATCCGTCGCTGATCGCTTCGCCTGTGCAAGCAGGCTACGTGTTCGAGGGCTGGCTGGACGAAAACGGCAATGCGTTCTCGTTCTCCAACGCGGTTACGGGCGATATTAACGTATACGCGAAATACCGCGCTCTTACCTACAATATATATTATTATATAGACGGTACGCTGTATGAAACGCAGACCTACGAGGTCGGCGCGACGGTAACCCCGCTTCCCGAGCCTACGTACGGCGATCCTTTGATCGTGTTCTCGGGCTGGTCGGAGATCCCGACGAAGATGCCCGGTTCGTCCGTGGTCGTAACGGCAACCACCGTCCGTTTGCAGTACTTCACTATCTACTACTACGTGGACGGCGAGCTGTATTACGAGCAGGAAGCGTTGATGGGTACGGCTGTAACGCTGATCGACGCGCCGAAACCTACCGACGATCGGTACGCGTTCTCGGGCTGGCAGGGACTTCCCGACGGCTTCCCTGAAAGTATGCCGCAAAACGACGTGAAGCTGTACGGATATTTCGAGAAAGTGGTGCTCGACGATAACCTGTTTACCGTAGAGATCGAAAGCGGCGATGGATACGCAACGCTGTATATCGGCTTGACCGATAACGTATGCGCGGCGGGCTTTATCGCAAGCCTTACCTATGGCGGCGCGACGGAAGATATCGAGCTTGTTTGGTACGACGAAGTATCTTCGGAAATGTACTACGACGGCGAAAGCGTGAATATGCTCTGGTCGCAGGGCATGAACCTCACCAAAGAACAATACTTCTTCGAGGTAACGATTTACTGCGCTGACGGTGAAGCGTTCGACGCGTCTAAGCTCTCGTTTACGGTAGATCAAATCTATGCGATCGACGCGAACGGCGGATTGTATATTCCCGAGTATTCGACGGAAG
Organism: Clostridia bacterium; assembly: GCA_017465865.1. Taxonomy (GTDB): domain Bacteria; phylum Bacillota; class Clostridia; order Christensenellales; family Borkfalkiaceae; genus Scatosoma. The sequence goes on along the minus strand of JAFTVF010000007.1, from coordinate 77,842 downwards.
TTTCGGAAAGATAAACAAGAAAAAATAAAAAAATTATATATAAAAAAGGAGAAACATTATGAAAGCAAAGAAACAATTTTCAGTGCTTGCACTGATGCTTGCGGCTTGTTTGACGGGTTCGACGATGGTTACGGCGCTTGCGGATGACAAGGTGATCACCAGCGACGGCGAAATGATCGAAACGACCACGCAAGAGAATTATCTTTCCACGGGCAACGTGGAAACGACCTACCAAGAGGGCGTAGAATACTCGCTCGGCGTATACCTGTACGCAAATCAGCCCGTTGCTTCCTATCAAATGGAAATCGAAATGCCCTATTTCGTGGAAGTAACGCGCATACAAGACTATGTCCAAAACGATACCTCCGCGTTTACGGAAAAAGTAGACGGAAACAGGATCAGCGTAGCGTATTCGTCTGCGTACGATATGAACGGCGGTGTAACGCTGTTCGATATTTATTTCACGATCACGGAAGAAATCACTGCAACGGGCTGGCTGTGTTTGAATAGCTGTATGTTCACCAACAGCAATTATGCAGAGGTTGGCGTTTCCGCTTCGCTTGGGTGTATTTCCGTAACCGCAGAGCAAGTAGTCGTGAAACAAACGAAAGGCGACGTGAATATGGACGGCATGATCGATTTGCAGGATATTATTCTTACCCAGCAGTACATAGTCGGCACGAGCTACTTAAACGACGAACAGTATAACCGCGCGGATATCAATAACGACGGTATGGTAAATATTCTGGATTGCCAGTATATGCAAGGCTATCTCGTTGGTAGACTTAATTCGCTGGAAAATATCGGCGGGGTCGAAGACGATAAAGAAAGTGCTTGGTACGAACTGCACGTATACGACATGAACGGCAATCACTTCGAAACGACGAAGCTGGAAGTTCCCGCAGGCAGAGACGTATACGATTGCGCGAAAGCCTACGTAAGCAAAAGATATTCGTTTAACGGCTTAAAGGTACAGGAAAACGAAGACGGAAGCGTAAGCGTATATCTGGATATGGGCGGTGAAACGGACGACGTTTATCTCGTAGAGTTATACGCGCAATCGACGGATGGCACTATGGCATATATAGGTGGCTTCTCGGTGGGGGCAGGTACGTACGTATATACGTTGATCGAGCCGTATACGTATAAAGACGGCTATGCAGGCTGTAACGTAGACGAAAAATCGCAAATTTATAGCGATATGCGGATTGTTCTTTACTACAACACGGTAAATAGTGGCTACGAAGTTCGTATCGAATATTACTGCGAAATGAACGGCGAGTGTTTACAGATGAGTAGCGGTTGGTCTACCTATCCCGAGGGCGAAAGCCTGTTGAATATGGTAAGCGCAGGAGAGGGCTTTATCATAGAGGGCGTTTACTACGACGCAGACTTTACGAAAGAAGTAACGGCGGAGGACGTATTAACGGAGACCGTTACTCTGTACGTAAAGATGACGAGTGCGCCCGTTACGGGTACGTACGAGGTAGTAGATCGTACGTGGACCGAAGACGGTAAGGAAGAAGTTACCTCGCTGGGTACGGCAGTATTCTACGAAGACGGAATGGCGAACGTGATTATAGACGGCGAAAGCAGAACGGGCGAGTTTGTCAATTTCGGCGACGAAATTTACGTTGAGCTTGGCACGTATTCGCAGATGGTACTGAGCCTGTATAAAGGCGAAGTAGAGCTTGAATATTACTTCGACGGTTCGGATCTTCCCGTAGCCGAGGAATACGAGAAGTGGGCAGGCGAATATAAGGTTGTAGACGCAGAAGATGACAGCTTTGGCTCTGCTTACGATCTCACCTTGTATTCAAACGGCGTATTCAAGATGACCATGGGTATTATGTTTGCAATCGGTAGATATTCCTTTGACGGGGATATTATCGGCTTGGATATAGACGGCGACGTTTTGTACGCGCAGTACAATAACGACGGTACATTTAGCCTGAGCGGAGGAAGCGACGAGGGCGGTAGCGGCGACGTGGAAATTGGCGGTAACGAAACGACGACGATTTCTGGTACTTGGAAATGCGATAGCGGAAACGAGTACGGTATTTACTACGTAGAATTCTTTGAAGACAGAACGTTCAACGTGGTTGCGGAAAGTGGCAAGTATAGCGGTCAGTACTATATGATGAGTACCAACTACGTGTCTATGATTTATAGCGTGGAAGAGGGCTATGAAAAGGGTATGCACGTTAGCCTTGCCGATACGAGCGTGCTTACCATTCTCGACGTAACCGACGGCGAAAAGCTGGAAAAAACCGAAGAAATGGCGGCGGTTGCAGGCGTGTATACATATACCGAGTATGACGAAACCGGAAGCGTAATGGTGAATTTGAGATACGATATCCGTGCAAACGGCGTTATCGTTAGGTATCTGTATCAATACGGCTATGAAATGGTAGATATGGCGACGTATACGTACGTAGACGAAAATACGATCGCCGTAGAGAGCATGACGATTGCTCTGAATAGAGAAACCATGACGTTTGCTCCCGTTTGGGAAGAAGACGAGGGTGGTAGTAGCGACGTAATTATCGACGAAACGGTAAACGGCGATTATACCTATACCGAAAACGGCGATTACAGCTACAACGTAGTAGGCTAAGCAAAAGTAAATTGACGGAAGAAAAAACAGGCAGAGCTTTGGCTTTGCCTGTTTCTCGTACGCTAAAAAAGGTGGATTTTTGTGTTTTTTACCCCTTTCGACAAAGAAAAAAGCAAAAAAGCGAAAAAATCTTTTTTCTTTTCTTGCGTTGCGCGTAAAAATATGCTATAATGGAGAGAACCATAGGGGTTTTAATGAGAGGAAAAACGAATAAGAGGTAAGTTATAGTATGAATATCTGGCACGATATTGCGCCCGAACGCATCACGGCAAAGAGCTTTGAAGCGTTCATAGAGATCCCCAAAGGCTGTAAGACGAAATACGAACTCGACAAAGATACGGGTATGTTAAAGCTCGACCGCGTTTTGTATACGTCTACGGTTTATCCTGCTAATTACGGCTTTATTCCGCGTACGTACGCCGACGACGGCGATCCTTTGGACGTGCTCGTGTTGTGTAATGAAACGATTTATCCCTGTACGCTCGTGCGGTGTTATCCGATCGGCGTTATTACCATGATCGACGGCGGTTCACTCGACGAAAAGATCATAGCGATCCCGTTTGGAGATCCTAATTATAATAACTATTACGACATTCACGAACTGCCCAAACATATCTTTGAGGAAATGATGCACTTTTTTGAGGTGTACAAATCCTTGGAGCATAAGCAGACGACGGTAAAAGAGATATGCCACCGCGACGAGGCAATGGATATCATAAGAAAGTGTATTAAAGCATACGATAAAACGTTCAAAGATAAACCTTGAATTGATAAAAAGAATAACGAATAGGCTGGAGAGTAATGAAAAGCTACAAGAAAAACGTATCCCGACAGGGTATATACTTAAAAAAACGCATCTCGAAAACGCACGCGCGAGCGGAGTTTGTCGGGCTCGTTTACCTGTTCTCGATATTCGCGCTTGTTGGCGTGGCTTGTCTGCCTCTTATCAGTTCACCCTCCGCGCCCGTCGGGGTAATGGAGTTTTGGAAAGTCTTTACCCTGAGCAATCTCAAAGCGGCAAAAGATTTAGAGTCGGGGGCGGTCATAGTGCTCTCGAATGCCACGCTGTACGCTTTGATGCTGTTCGGGCTGGCGATCAACGCGCTTCGGGCTTTGACGAAACTCGGCTGGCTGTTTAAGAAAAAAGGCAGTAAGAAACACAGCTTTAACCGCAACGTTTACGCTATGGAGGATCTGGGAAATCTCTTTTCAGGTTCGTTTGCGTCTATCGTTATTTTCCATTTTTTAATTTACGTAATTTGCGGGAGCGCGGAAATCCAACCGCTTGCGTATATCCTGCTCGGCGGGGGACTGTGTATTCATTTCTTCTGCGGTTTCGTGGGCGGGAAATGCAGTTATTTCGATTCGGACGCGCAGGGCAACCTTATCGAACAAAAACGCCTGATCGGCAGAACCGCTCCGTTTATTCGTAACCTTTTGCAGGTGGCGGCGACGGGCGGAATGTTGTTTTTCTTCGTGCGTACGAACGTATTAAGTTTGCTGATTGCACCGCTATTGCAAAAAGGCGCGTTCGGCGGGTATATCAAAAATAATTTGACGGCGTTTATTTCCGCAGGCTTACAGATACTTACGATACCGTCGCTGTTCGTGCTGATCAAACACGCGACGGGAACTTCCGAATACAGTATCGAGGGTACGGCGGCGTCGGGTATGAAAAATTTCCGCGTATTTTCTTTCTTCGTGGCGCTTACCGCGGGCGCAACTGCGGTTTGTCGGTATCTGTTCGGCGAGGCGAGCTTTGCGAGCGTTGCGGGTATGACGATCTACGGACGGGAATATTTTCAAATTTTGAAGTTCACCGATTATAAATCGGTAATGCTTGCGGGCATAGCGTTCGCTATGTTTGTAATCGAACTGATTATGAGCGGTTTGCCCCGTTTCCCCGAAAACCGCGAGGAAGACGAGATAGAGGAATACGACGAGGACGAGGAACTTTCCTTTGCCGAGGAAATGACCGCGAGAGAACGTTGCGAAGCTCCGATTGCGCGGATTATCGAGCTGGATTGTCCGATCTGTGGTAGACCCTTAGAAGTAAAATCTGATCACGCGCATCACCGTTGCCCCGTTTGTGGCGAGGTGTTTGAGCTCGTTGACCGCGCCGATAAATCGGTAAGATAAAATGACTACAAAGAACGAAAGAGAGAGGTAAAATATGGCAAAAGAAACGCAATTTGTAGAACAAATCGCAGACATTAACGCGGATTTCCCGCAGTGGTACACCGACGTCGTGTTAAAGACAAAGCTCGTAGACTACGGACCTGTAAAAGGTACGATGGTAATTCGTCCCTACGGGTATGCGATTTGGGAAAATATCCAAAAGGAACTGAACGCGCGGTTCAAAACGCGCGGTGTGGAGAACGCATACTTTCCCTTGTTGATCCCTATGAGCTATTTCACGAAAGAAGCCGAACACGTAGAGGGCTTTGCGCCTGAAGTGGCGGTCGTTACGCATGCAGGCGGGGAAGAGCTTGCCGAGCCCTTGGCGATCCGTCCGACTTCCGAAACGATTATCGGAACAATGATGTCTAAATGGGTGCAATCTTATCGTGATCTGCCCTTGAAAGTCAATCAATGGTGTAACGTAATGCGCTGGGAAAAGACCACCCGCCCGTTTTTGAGAACGAGCGAGTTTTTATGGCAAGAGGGGCACACCGCACATTCGAGCAAGGAAGAAGCGGAAGCGGAAACCTTTGCAATGCTGGAAATTTATAAAGAGTTCGCGGAAAACTGTCTTGCAATCCCAGTATAGACGGGCAGAAAGACGGAAAAAGAAAAATTCGCAGGCGCGGTAGCGACGTATACCATGGAAGCAATGATGCGCGACGGTAAGAGCTTACAAGCAGGTACTTCGCACTACTTAGGACAGAACTTCGCCACGGCGTTCGATATTAAATACCTCGGTGGCGAGGGCGTGTTGCAGACGGCATACACGACCTCTTGGGGGGTATCTACAAGACTCATCGGTGCAATCATTATGACCCACGGCGACGAGCGCGGTTTGGTGTTCCCGCCCGTCGTTGCGCCCGTGCAGTGCGTAATCGTGCCCATTGCGGCGAGAAAGGGTGGCGTCATTGAAAAATGCGAGGCTCTGAAAGCCGAATTAGAGGGGGCAGGTATCAGAGTAACGCTGGACGCGAGCGACAATAGCCCCGGCTGGAAGTTCAACGAATGGGAGATGAAAGGCGTGCCCGTGCGTATCGAGCTCGGACCTCGCGATATAGAGGCGGGCAAGATGCTGTGCGCGCGTCGAGATACTCTTGAAAAGCTGGAAATGCCACTTGAAAACGCGGCGGAGAGCGTGAAAGCATTGCTCTCTTCGGTGCAGAAAGACATGTTGGAGTCGGCGAGAAAACGTCGGGACGAGCGTATCGTATACGCGGACGATATCGACGGAATCCTTGCGGGCGTGGACGCGGGCAACTTCGTGAAAGCGGGTTGGTGCGGTTGTCGAGAATGTGAAGATAAGATCAAAGAACAAACGGGCGCGACGGCGCGCGTATACGCAGAGGGCGAGGAAAAAGAAACCTGCGCGGTCTGTGGTAAAAAATCAGAGCACGTGATTATTTACGCAAGAGCGTATTGATAGCACGGCGGAAAATGAAATCCCAAGATATGCGCTTGCGTATTTTGGGATTTTTGTGTAGTTTTGCGTGTTTTTCGCGGAAATACGCGCGTGTGATTAAAATAAGGAAAGGAAAATACCCGTACGCGCTTGACGAAAAGGGAAAAAAATGCTATTATAGTATCATGGCAAATAATATCGAAATCAATGCGAATATCGCAAAAAATCTCATTTTTTACCGCAAAGCCGCCGGGCTGACCCAAGCCGAGCTTGCCGAGAAGATCAACTATTCGGACAAGTCCGTATCCAAATGGGAATCGGGCAACGGTATTCCCGACGTGTATACGCTTATACAGCTTGCAGAGCTGTTCGGGATAACGCTGAACGATCTCGTGGGCGAGGAAACGCCCGTGCATACGCAAGCGCAGCTCAAAACCAAGGGCTTGCATACCTTGATCATGCTGTTGTCAAGCGGGATCGTATGGCTGGTTGCTACCTGCTTTTTCGTGGCAATGCAGTTTTTGAATCCAGGCGGGCATTGGTGGATGGCGTTTGTATACGCCGTGCCCGTGAACGCGATCGTACTGATCGTATATGCGAGTATTTGGAAACAAAGACTGTTGAATTTTATCGCGGTTACCATTTTAATTTGGACTTCGCTATTGTGTTCCTATATGACGGGTCGGTTCGTGTCCATTAACTTGGGCAACGATTACGAGGGGCTTTGGACGGTATTCCTCGTCGGCGTGCCCTTGCAGGTGCTGGAAGTGCTGTGGGTGTTCTTCCGCTCGCTGTTCAGAAAGAATAAAAAGATCAAAGAACAGTTGCGTACGGAAACCGAACAAACGGAACAGACGGAAGAAAAGGACGGAGAATAAGTCAAGTAAGAAAGGGGAAAACACGGGTCTATGCGTTGCAGTTGTTGCGGACAAAATCAGGCTGTAAAAACTTACGAGGAAATCAAAAACGGGAAAAAGACGGTAGAATACTATTGTCTGGAATGTTACCACAAGCTGTTTCTCGACGAAAAGACGGCGGAGCGCGAATCGCTGACCGCTTGTCCCTATTGCGGTATGACGGCAACGGAATTCCGTTCGGGCAAGCTCGTGGGGTGCGCGTACTGTTATCGGACGATGGGGGATACGGTGTTGCCGACGGTAACGAAAATGCAGGGCGAAAAATCGCACAGAGGCAAAACGCCCCCGCTTTTAGAGGAGGGCAAGGAAACGCTCGGGTCTATGCAGAGCACGCTCGATATAGAGCAGGCACGTTACGAACGGCAGTGTAACGAGCTGGAACTGATTATTAACAAACTCAAAGCGGAGGGCAATTACGCCGACGCGAAAGGCTACGCCGACAAGCTGTCGGTGATGAAAAGCAAACAAGCGGTAGAGGAGGAATTCGTATGGCGCACGCGCCGGAATTTATCGAAACGATCGTAATTTCCACCCGTATACGGCTTGCTCGGAATTTTGCGGCGTATCCTTTCCCGAAAAAAATGGACGACGCGCAAGCGGAGGATATCGCGTATCTCGTCGGCGAGGGTTTGAAAGAGTTTGACGAGTTCGAAAAATACGAAATCGCGAAGCTGGACAAGCAACAGGCTATGCGTTTACAGGAACGGTATCTGATCAGCCCCGCGCTCATGAAAAGCAAGGGCGGTGTGGCGTTCGTGTCTTCCGATCGGAATATTTCGATTATGGTCAACGAGGAGGATCACCTGCGCGAGCAGTATATCGTCAAGGGTTTTGACTTGTACAAAGCATACGAGCGTATCAGCGGTATCGACGAGGGCTTGGCGAGTAAGTACGATTTTGCTTACGACGAAAAGCTCGGGTTTTTGACGGCATGTCCGAGCAATCTCGGTACGGGTATGCGCGCTTCGGTGATGATGTTCTTGCCTGGGCTCGCTTGGAACGGGGAATTGAAAAAATTCCTGCCACAATTAAAGGCAGGCGGGTTGACGGTGCGTGGCGCGTTCGGCGAGGGCACGAACGCGGAGGGGTATTTGTATCAAGTCAGCAACGAGCGCACTTTGGGTGTGTCCGAGCGGGAGATTCTCGATACCATGATCCGTATGACCATGACCTTGTGCGATCTTGAGATCCGCGCGAGAGAGGAGATGCTAAAAACGGAAGAAACGGAGCTTCGCGACAGATGCCTGCGCTCGTACGGCGTATTGACGAACTGCGCAATCCTGACCCAGAAAGAGTTTTTGAGTAAGATCGCGGATATTAAGCTGGGCTTGACGCTCGGGTTTTTCGAGCCGATCGATAAGAAAGGTTTCGACGAGTTTTCGGATGATATGCGTCCCGCTTCTTTTCGGCTGAGCAACGGTTTGGAAAAGGCAAGCGAACGCCAGTGCGACGAAGCGCGCGCGGAAACGGTATGTAGTGCGTTGCCCGAGCTGGTACGGATTGCAAAAAAACGCAACAAAAAGACGAGAAAATAACGGTAGAGAGGAAAGGGTATGTATCCTTTGTCGAAAACGACGGAAAATTTCAGAAAAGCCTTTCAGATCGCCAACGAAGTGGCGGCGGAGATCGCGGAAACGAATTTTATCGGCAGCGAGCATTTTATTTATGCGTTTTTACAGCTCCCCGAATGTGAGGCTTATAAAATCCTGATCAGCGCAGGCGTGGATAAAGAACGCTATCAGGTGCTGTTTAAGACGAATATCGACGTCAATTACAGCGGGGTGGGTATGACCCCGAATACCCAGAAAATGTACGACCGCGCCGTAGAGGACGCGGATAAAGAGGGTATGCTTGCGGGCACGGCGCATATGCTCTATCAAATCCTTTGTGTGCCCACCTCGCGTGCGACCCGATTTTTAGGGCGTATGGCGGATATCGAGGGCTTAAAAGACGGGTGTTTGTCCGTGATTAACGCGCTCGTGTATAAGAAAAGACACGGGGATTTCGTCAACGGGAATTTCGGGTTCGATCCTTTGACGAGCGAGTTTTCAGGCTCGGTAACGGAGGAGGAAAATAAGGAAAAAGACGCCTCCGTATTGATAGAGAAAAAGGAAACCCCGACGACGGAAAAGCAGTTGCGTCGCAGTGCGGGAAAATTGCCTGAATGTGGGATCGATATGACCGACCGCGCCCGCCGTGGTAAAATCGACCCCGTGATCGGCAGAAAAAAAGAGATTGAGAAAGTCGTGCAGGTGCTCTCCCGCCGTATGAAGAACAATCCCGTGCTCGTGGGTGAGCCGGGCGTGGGTAAAAGCGCGATTGTCGAGGGGCTTTCGCAACTTATCGTCAACGGTCAAGTCCCTGAACAGCTATATAATAAAACGGTATTTTCCGTCGATTTGCCCGGCATGCTCGCGGGCACGCGCTATCGCGGGGATTTTGAGGAAAAACTCAAAAACCTGATCGACGCAGTGATCAAAGACGGCGACGTGGTGCTGTTTATCGACGAGATACATACCCTCGTCGGTGCGGGCGGGTCAGCCGACAGCAACATGGACGCGGCGAATATCTTAAAGCCCATGCTCGCACGCGGGGATTTACAGATTATCGGCGCAACGACGATTGAGGAATACCGAAAATATATCGAAAAGGACGCGGCGCTCGAACGCCGTTTTACCCCCGTGTACGTCGAAGAACCCTCGGAAACGGACACGATCTCCATACTCAAAGGCTTGCGCGCGAAATACGAAGAGCATCACGGCGTAGCAATCACCGACGAGGCAATCGAAGCCGCTGTAAAGCTCTCGTCGCGGTATATTACCGACCGTTATCTGCCTGATAAAGCGATCGATCTTATCGACGAGGCGGCGGCGCGCGTGCGGATCGTTGCCGAGGGCGGTAGCGTGGAAATAGAAGAAGCGAAAACGGAAGTCCGACTTTTGGAAGAGGAACGCCGTTTGCATGAGTCGCGCGGGGAATACGCCTTGGCGACGGAAGCCTTAAACCGTAAAATCCACGAACAAGAAAAGATCAAAGCCTTAGAACAGGCGCAATCCCCCAAACGGCTCGCCGACGGCAGGAACGCGATCGGGAGTGAGCACGTGGCGGCGATCGTCAGCGCAAGAGTACGGATACCCCTCTTAAAAATCACGCAAGCAGAGGGCGAAAAGCTGATGCGGCTCGAACAGGACCTGCACCGCCGTATTATCGGACAGAACGAGGCGGTGAACGCGGTGTCCAAAGCCATTCGGCGTGCGCGGGCGGGCTTGAAAGACCCCTCGCGCCCCATAGGTTCGTTTATCTTCGTCGGGCCTACGGGCGTGGGCAAAACCGACCTTTGCAAAGCGCTTGCCGAAGCGCTGTTCGGGTCGGAAGAACAGATGATCCGTTTGGACATGAGCGAATATATGGAAAAGCAGTCCATATCTAAGCTAATCGGAGCGCCCCCGGGCTATGCGGGGTACGAGGACTTGCAGACGGGACAGCTTACCGATAAGGTCCGCACCAAACCCTATTGCGTGATCCTTTTCGACGAGATCGAAAAAGCGCACCCCGACGTGTTCAATTTGCTATTACAGATCCTCGACGACGGGCGTTTGACGGACAGCAAGGGCAGGACGGTCAGTTTCAAAAACGCGGTGATTATTCTTACTTCCAATGTCGGCGCGGCGGTGAAAGAAAGCGAGCGCACGGGCGTTTACGGATTTAACGACGGGCGCGGCGGCGAGGTCGGGGAAAAACAGTACGAGTCCATGAAAGAGAATATCACGAAAGCCTTGAAAGAGAAATTCCGTCCCGAATTCCTCAACCGCATGGACGACATTATCGTTTTCCACAGCCTTACGGAAAGCGATTGTACGAAAATCGGCGCAAAGATCGTGGAGGGCTTAGCGAAACGGCTTTTAGAACAGCGCGGTATCGTATTGACCTTGACGGAAAACGCACTGCTTGCGCTCGTGAAAGAGGGGTACGACCCGCAATACGGCGCAAGACCCTTAAAGCGCGCCATTCAAAGACGGATAGAGGACAGACTGTCCGAAGAGATTTTACTTGGCAGAATACAGAACGGACAAACGGTAACCGTCGATTATTACGGCGGGGAATTCGCGTTTGCGACCCGTAGCCATTAAGGAGAGAACTATGAAATTAACGACGGCAGGAGAATCGCACGGCAAGGCTCTGATCGCAGTGATCGAGGGCTTGCCCGCGCATTTACAGCTGGATATGGAAAAGATCAACGCCGATCTTGCGCTTCGCCAAAGCGGTTTCGGCCGTGGTGCGCGCCAGAAAATCGAACGCGATCGCGCGGAGATTTTGACGGGTGTTCGCAACTTAGAAACGCTCGGCAGTCCCGTTACGCTTTGTATCTATAATAAGGACTACGCCAACTGGACGGCTTGTATGTCGGACGGGAAATGCGACGAGAGCGTAATGGCGCAAAAAAGCCTGACGAAAGTCCGTCCCGGACACGCCGATTTGACAGGCGTGATTAAGTACGGACAGACGGACGCGCGCAATATCCTCGAACGCGCCTCCGCGCGCGAAACGGCGATCCGCGTCGCCGCAGGCGGGGTGTATAAGCAGTATCTTTCCGCGCTCGGCGTAGAGATCGGCGGGTACGTGAAAGAGGTCTGCGGCGTAAAGGACGAACGGGAATACGCGTTTGACGAGCTTGCCAAGGCAAAAACGACGGAGCTGGGTATGCTCGATAAAGAGATCGAGGAGCTTGCAAAATGCAAGATCACGGAATTAAAAAAGAACGGCGACACGGCAGGCGGGGTCGCGGAAATCCGCGTAAAGGGATTGAAGAGCGGGTTCGGTAGCGTGATGACTTACGCCGAAAAATTAGACGCACAGCTCGCGCAGGGCTTGATGAGTATTCAGGCAGTGAAAGGCGTGGAAGTGGGCGCGGGTTTTGCCGTCGCGAAAAAGAGCGGTAAAGATATTCACGACGAGATTGCATACGAAAACGAACGCGGTTTTTACCGCACGACCAACCGCGCTGGCGGGATCGAGGGCGGTATGTCTAACGGCGAAGAGCTTGTGCTTCGTGTGGCAATGAAACCCATTCCAACGCTCATGAAAGGCTTGAAAACGGTGGAGTATACCACGAAAGAAAGCGCGGTGGCGGCTTCCGAGCGCAGCGACGTTTGCGCGATCTTCGCTTTGGAGATCATAGCAGAGGCGGTCGTGGCGGAAGTGCTGGCAAACGCCGTCGAAAAACGGCTCGGCGGGGACACGATGGCGGAAGTAAAGACCCGTTATAACTTGTTGCCTTGAATACGGATAGGACTATGGAAGTAATCAACTTAAAAACTCCTTCTATGGAGGAAAAAATATTCGTCGGCGAAGAGGTGATAAAGACCCGACTTCCCGAATTGACGAAATCGCAAAAAAATTTCGTCGTAACCGATTCTAACGTATACGCTTTGTACGAGGCGTGGTTTCGTACATGGTTTACAGAAACGGAGATTTTCGTGCTCAGCGCGGGAGAAGAACACAAGACTTTTCAGTCGCTGTATTCGATCTTGGAAAAAATGACGTCGGCGGGTTTACACCGCACCTCGCGGTTATTCGCGGTTGGGGGCGGGGTCGTCGGCGATATCGGGGGCTTGGCGGCGGCACTGTATATGCGCGGTATTTCCTGCGTGCAGATCCCTACCACCCTTCTTTCGCAGGTGGACAGTAGCGTAGGCGGAAAAACGGCGGTGGACCTTGGCGGAGTGAAAAATATCGTCGGCGCGTTCTATCAGCCCTGTGAAGTGCTGGTTGACCCTACCTTTTTGAAAACTCTGCCCGCGCGCGAGATCAAGTGCGGTGTGGGAGAGATCGTCAAATACGCGGCGCTTAACGGCGAGATCTTCGATTTGCTGGAAAACAACCTTGCACGGCTTACCGATTTTGCGTTTTTAACCGAGCTCGTCGCCGTTTGTATTCGGCATAAGGCGCGCGTCGTCGAAGCGGACGAAAAAGAAAGAGGTGAACGCCGCTCGCTTAACGTCGGGCATACGACGGGGCACGCGATCGAGCTTTCCAGCGGGCTTTCGCACGGCGAGAGCGTGTTATACGGTATGCTGTTGGAAACGCGTATGGCGATTTCCGCAGGCGTATGCGAACAGGAATACGGGCAACGGTTATTGAAGATCGTTGAAACGGCGATTAAGATACAGCCCTGTGAGAAGTTGGATTTTTCCAGCCTTGCCGTCGATGCGGAAAAGGCGCGTTCGGATAAGAAAAACACGGACGACGGTAAAATCAAAATGGCGGTGGCGAAGAATAAAAACGAATGGACGATGTTTGCGCTTCCGTTCGAGGACTACCGCACGGCGCTGGTAAACGCCGCGAAAAACGCGTAAAATTTGGAGAGAGAATATGTTGCAAATACAGGCAAAAGACTATTTCGAGGGGGAGTTCGAGCTCCCCGGCGATAAATCGGTAACCCACCGCGCGATCATGCTAAACGCAGGCGCGGACGGCGAGGCGGTTATCACCAACGCATTGATGGGCGAAGACTGCTTATCCACCTGCCGCTGTATGCGTTCGCTCGGCGCGGAGATCGATATCGACGGCACGACCCTGCGCGTAAAAGGCACGCCCCGTTTCCGTCGCGGCAGAGAACTCAACTGCGGGAATTCGGGCACGACCATTCGGCTTTTGACGGGCTTTGTCGCAGGCAAAGAGATCGACGCAACGCTGTACGGCGACGAGTCGCTTTCCGCAAGACCCATGAAACGGGTGGCAGAGCCGTTAGCCATGCTCGGTGCGGAGGTGAGAACGACGGACGGACACGCGCCCGTAATCGTTTCGCCCAAGCCCTTGCACGGCGCGGATATACGCATTTCCGTCGCTTCGGCGCAGGTCAAGAGCGCGATATTGCTCGCGGGTATCTCCGCGGACGGGGAAACGAGCGTTACCGAACCCGTAAAATCGCGGGATCATACCGAGCGTATGCTCGCCGCAATGGGCGCGGATATCCGCGTGGACGGGAACACCGTAACGGTAAAGCGGAGCACTCTCCGCGCGATCGACGTTTGCGTGCCCTCGGATATTTCCTCGGCGGCGTATTTTATGGCGCTCGGCGCGCTCAAAGGCAAAACGCTCTGTAAAAACGTAGGGATCAATCCCACGCGGACGGGATACTCAAAGCCTTTGATTTGTTGGGAGTAAAATACTCGTTGCTCAACAGACGGGTTTCGGGCGGTGAGGAAACGGCGGATATCCTCGTGGAAAAATCGGCTATGCGAGCGATCGAGCTTACGGCAGAGGATATTCCCGCAATGATCGACGAAATGCCGCTGGTGGCGCTGCTTTGCGCGTTTGCGGAGGGCGAAAGCCGTATCACGGGCGCGAAAGAGCTGCGCGTAAAGGAAAGCGACAGGATCAAGACGACGGCGGAATTGATCAACAATATCGGCGGGGATTGCGAAGAGCTTCCCGACGGGTTTGTCATCCGCGGTAAGAAAACGCTTACGGGCGGGAATATCGACAGCTATCTCGATCACCGTATCGCGATGACGGGCGCGGTCGCGCTGATTGCAAGCGAAAAAGGGGGCTGTATCGCCCGCCCCGAATGTTGCGCGATCTCCTTCCCCGATTTCTTTGCAAAACTCGGCGTAAATCTGTATTAACAAAGGGGTATGTATACGATGAACGGAAAAACGATCCGTTTGGGGCTTATCGGAAAAGACGTTTCCAAATCCCCCAGCGAGCCGATCCATAAATTTATTTTGGGCGAAATGGGCTACGTTTGCGAATATCAGCGTTTCTCCGTGCCCAAGGAAGACTTTGACAGCACTATGCGCACCCTTTTGGGGGATTTCGACGGCTTTAACGTTACCATTCCCTATAAGCGCGACGTGATGGCATATCTTTCCGAGCTAACGGGCGACGCGCTTGACTACGACGCGGTGAACACGGTGGTAAACGCCACGGGCAGAGGCTATAACACCGACGGGAAAGGCTTTTTAATGATGCTTGCGACGGCAGGTTTTGCCGTGAACGGGAAAAAAGTACTCGTGCTCGGCGCGGGCGGTTCGGGCAGGAGCACGGCGGTCGCGTTAAAGCAAGCGGGCGCAACCGTGCATATCTATCAACGGAATAGTGAAAAGCTCGCTCAGGTGTGTCAAGAGCTTGGGTTAACCCCGTCGCCCGATCCCGAGGCGGGCGGGTACGATATGCTCGTCAACTGTACGGGCGTGGGCATGCACGATACCGAGGGCGTTTCCCCCGTAACGGCAAAAGCGTTTTCGGGCGCGGAAACGGCGGTGGATCTCATTTACACGCCGCCACAGTCGGAGTTTTTGCGTTTGGCGAGGGCGCAGGGCTTGCGTACGCTCAACGGCGCGGCGATGCTTTTTTATCAGGCGTATTTTGCCGATTGTCTGTATCTTAGGATACAGCCGAGCGAGGCGCAGGCAAAAGCGCTGTATCAAAAATATCTCAGTAAATAAAATCGAACGGAGGACGGACGGTTATGAAATTTTTAGTGATCAACGGTGTCAATCTCAATCTCACGGGCAAGCGCGAAAAAGGCGTTTACGGCACGGCAACCTTGGCGGATATCAACGCGAAGATCTCCGCGTTCTGCGCGCAAAACGGCGACAGCGCGGAATTTTATCAGAGCAATATCGAGGGCGAGCTGGTGAATAAGCTCCACGAAGCGTTTTTGAATAAGACCTGCGACGGGATCTTGCTGAACGCAGGTGCGTTTACCCATTACAGCTACGCGCTTCGCGACGCGATCGCGTCGATTGATATTCCCGTAGCCGAGGTGCATATCTCCAACGTACACGCGCGCGACGAATTTCGGCATAAGAGCGTGATTTCTCAGGTTTGTAAAGGCGTGGTTTGCGGTTTTGGCTCGGCGAGCTATATCGCGGCGATCGTGGGATTAAAGGAAACGCTTACGAAATAACAGAGGTGGACTATGAACCTTATTTTATGCGGAATGATGGGCGCGGGCAAAACGACCATCGGGATCAAGATCGCGGAGCTGACGGGTCGTAGATGGTACGACACGGACGGGCTTATCGTCGATAAGTACGGTAAGATCGCGGACATCTTCGAGTATTACGGCGAGGCGCATTTTAGAAAACTCGAAACGGAGATCGTCAAAGAGCTTGCGAAAAAAGACAATCTGATCATATCCACAGGCGGTGGGTTGGTATTAAAGAGCGAAAACAACGCCGTGTTGCAGGAAAACGGCAAGATCGTATTCCTGCGCGCAACGCTCGACACCTTGGCAAGGAGATTGAAAGTGGACGGGGAACGCCCGCTTTTGCAAACGTCTACGGAAAATATCCGAGATCGGCTGGCAAGACTGATGAAAGAGCGCACGCCCGTATACGAGCACGTTGCCGATTATATCGTGGACGTGGACGGGAAAACGCCCGAAGAAATCGCGCAAGAGATCGTGGCGCTGACGGGCTGTGAAAAGTAAAAACAGGCAGGCAGGTATGCAATGAAAACGGTTTTGGTAACGGGCGGCGTGCGCGGTATCGGAGAAGCGATCGCCTTGGCTTTTTTGAAAAAAGGCTATCGGGTATGCGCGGCGTATTCCCAAGACGAAACGAGCGCAAAAAAAATCGCCGCGGCGGGCGTAGAAACCTACCGCGTTGACGTTTCGGAGGAAAAACAGGTCGAGGCTTTGTTTGCAAAGCTCGGCAAAGTGGATATTCTCGTCAACAACGCGGGCGTTTCGCTTATCAAACAGATACAGGACGTTTCTTACGAGGAATTTTCCCGCGTTATGTCGGTCAATATGGGCGGGGCGTTTTTATGCGCCCGCGAAGCCGTAAAGGGTATGTTAGACAAAAAAAGCGGCTTAATCGTGAATATTTCTTCCGTTTGGGGAGAGGTCGGCGGCAGCTGTGAGAGCGTGTATTCCGCTTCCAAAGCCGCGCTGATCGGGTTCACGAAAGCGCTTGCCAAAGAGCTTGGCTGGTCGGGGATACGCGTGAACAGCGTTTCGCCCGGCGTGATCGATACGCCGATGAACGCGCATTTTTCCGCGGAGAATATGCAAGAAATCAAAGCGGAGATCCCTATGGGACGGCTGGGCACGGGCGAGGACGTTGCCCGCGCGGTGGTGTATTTGGAGGAAAACGAGTACGTAACGGGGATCGATCTGCCCGTAAACGGCGGGTTTTCGATCGTGTGATCAGCGTTTTTTAAGATAACTGTCTAAAATATTTTGTATGAATTCGTCCGCAATTCCCGTAGTCGGGGATTGCGGATCTTTTTCGTCCTTTTTCGGTTCGGATTTCTTGTTTTCTTCTTTTTCCGTTTTCTTTTCTTCCTTGAACGTGCTGAACGTTTCGGAGAATTTCGAAAGGTCGTTCAAAAACGACAGCATTTGCTGAGAATCCTTGATCTGGCTCATGAGCGGCTGTACGCTTTTCGCGAAGTCGGGGTTTTGCGACAGGTAATAAAAAAGCACGAGCATTAAAATTTCCATACTACACTATATGCGGGGAAGTAGCCGAAAATTGACGGACGGAATACTATATACTATCATTTTTTCGGAGGTAGTTATGAAAAGTTTTAAGGACTATTCTCGGCAAACGCCGTCTGCGGAAGCGGAGAAAACGGGCGTGGCGGCAGAGGAGCTGACGAAGAAGATCGCTTCGGCTTACAACGGCAAGAGCAACGCGGATATGCTGCGCGGTATCCTTGCCGAAGCCGAAAAAAACAAACGCGCGGGTACGCTCTCGAACGAGGAGATCGATCAGTTTTATAACAGCTTCGCGCCCATGCTCGATAGCCAACAGCGTAAAAGACTTCGCGCCGTCGTCGAAAGATTGAAAAAGATTTAAGCTACGCGTTCATTTCTCGTAGCGCCGTCAAAAGTTTGTCGATTTCGCGTTCGGAGTTGAAATGCGAGAACGAAACGCGGACCAAGCCGTTGTCGAGCGTGCCGAGCGCCTCGTGCATCAGCGGCGCGCAGTGTAAGCCACCGCGCACGGCGATCGAGTATTTCGTGGAAAGGATATCCGCGATATATTCCGATTGCAACTGTTTGTGCGAAAACGCAACGATCCCGCAGGGGTTCGCTTTCGAGTACGCCGTGTAATCCGCGGTTTTGGGTAAACCGTTCAAAAAATATTCACTCAATTCCAGATTTTTCTCTGCAATATGTTTGCCTTGAAAGGTAAGATAACGAGTGCCTTCGAGTAAAGATACGATCGCAGGCAGGGCAAGCGTGCCCGCTTCCAAACCGTCGGGGTAAAAATCGGGCATATCGAGGGAGATGCTCATAGACCCCGTTCCGCCGTAGGTAAGCGGGGTCGGGTTTACCCGTTCGGAGAATAGGAGAGCGCCGCTGCCCTGTATGCCCAGCATGCCCTTGTGTCCCGCGACGGTGAGGAAGTCGATACCGATTTCCGACATATTCAAATCGATATGCCCGCAGCCCTGCGCGCCGTCGCACAAAAACAGCGCCTCTTTCGGGATCGCCGCGCGGATTTTTTTGAGATCGGGGATCGCGCCCGTTACGTTGGAAGCCGTCGTTACGAGCACCATGCGGGTATTCGGTTTTAGCAGGGCGCGGATATCCTCCGCGTGGATATTCCCGTTTTTTAAAGGGCAAATATCGTAGGTGATCACGCCTTGTTGTTTCAGCTGTTCGAGGGGACGGAGCACGGAATTGTGCTCCATACAGGTAGCGATCGCGTGGTCGCCCCGTTTGAGGGTGCCGAAGATCGCCGTATTCAGCGCTTCGGTGCAATTTTTCGTGAATACTACGCGGTCGTAGCCGTACCCGCCGAAAAAAGTATTCAGCGCGTTCCGACAGCTCTGCACGAGATTTGCGCACGCGATCGCGAGCTTATGCCCGCCCCGCCCGGGGTTGGCGCAGACTTTGACTGCGGAAGAAACGGCGGTGAGTACTTGGTCGGGTTTTCTGCCGCCCGTTGCGGCGTTGTCGAAATAGATCATAAATGCACCTCTCATTTTAGGAAATTCATAAGATATAGTATTCCGAAAAGGAGGCGCGTATGCCATGATGATATTAGCGGTGTTCCGCGCTCGGGCGCAAAGCCTGGACTATGCGGAGCGTTTGCAAAAATACGGGGTATCGGCAACGACCGTGCCTACGCCGAAAGAAGCGAAGATCGGTTGCGGACTGTGCGTGCGGTTCGACGCCCGTTCGTTTATTCGGGCGCAGGCAATACTCAAAACGGGTCGGTATTCCTCGTTTAAGGGTTTTTATAAAATAGATTATATAGGCGGCCGTATGTCGGTAACGCCGTATCGGCTATAAACGGGTATAAAAACGAGAAAGGAGGTGAAAAATTCAAGAAAAGAGATTGCAAAATATGCGCAAGTGTGCTATAATCAACGTATGAAAACGATCGATAAAAAAGCGGCGCTTCACGAACTTGAACGCCTGTATCCCGATGCAAAGCCCGCGCTGCGGTATACGACCCCGTACGAGCTTCTCGTTGCGGTAATCTTATCCGCGCAGTGCACGGACGAGCGCGTGAACAAGGTAACGGAAAAACTGTTCGAGCGGTATTCCACGCCGCAGGCAATGATAACGCTTACCCAAACCGAGCTGGAAAAGTATATTTTTTCCTGCGGGTTTTACCGTATGAAAGCGGAGCATATCCTGTCCGCTTCGCACGATATTCTCGATAAATTCGGCGGGAAAGTCCCCGAAACGGTGGAAGAGCTGATGAGTCTTGCAGGCGTAGGCAAAAAGACGGCGAACGTCGTGTACTCGGTGGCGTTCGGCGGGGACGCGATCGCGGTGGATACGCACGTGTTCCGCGTGAGCAATCGGCTGGGGCTTGCCAAAGGCGATACGCCCTTGAAAGTGGAAGCGGGCTTGAATAAAGCGATCCCGAAAGAGGATTGGTCGAAAGCGCACCACTGGCTGATCTGGCACGGCAGAAAGGTTTGCCATTCCCAGCGCCCCGATTGCGGGAATTGCACCTTGCGGCAATTTTGCGATTACGGCAAAAAAAACGAGAAATAACACGGGTATAAAACGCCCCCGAAGTCCGCATACTGCGGCTACGGGGGTAATTTTATGCAAAAAACGCAAATCAACGAGCAAGAAGAAAAGAAACTCCTTTCCGCGCTTTACGGCTTGGAGGACTTAGCGGAAAAGAAAACGAAGATCTATTCGCGGCTGCTCATCGACACCGCGCTCGCCAAGGAAATGGAAGAGCTATCTATGCGCCACGCCGAGCGAAAAAAAACGCTGGAAGTGTTGGCGACGGGCAAATGCAAAAACAGCGGCAAAGAGGAGGGGAACGCGCAATGAAGCTGGAAAAACGGGAAATAACGCTCAACGAATACGATAGCTTAAAGGACGCGTATTATCTGGAAAAGACCCTGCTCCGCGAATATGCCGAGGGGCGCGAGGCGGCACAGCGCAGAGAAACGGAGGGGGAGCTTTCGCGGCTGATGCGCGAAGTAGGAGAGGATATGGAGAAAACGTATCAGCTCATGAAAAAATCGGAAGGAAACGGAAATTCTTCCTTGAAAATGTAATTATGGAAAAGAAAAATCGCACTGAAACCGTCAAAAATGCACGTTCGGTGCGTTTTTTGTTGACAAAACCCGCGCGTGCGTGTATAATAAATACGATAAACCGTTCGGATACGGACGGTAAAAAGCAAAAGAGGAAGATTTTCATGGAAAAGAAAGTCAGAGGTATCAAGAAGTTCTTCGGTGAATTCAAAAAATTCATCACCCGCGGCAACGTTTTGGATATGGCTGTCGGCGTTATCGTCGGCGGTGCGTTTACGGGCATCGTCAACGGTTTGAGTAACTATATCCTCAAACCCATCATCAACTGGCTGTTGGCGCTTATACTCGGCAAAGACGGCTTGACGGGCGCGATCACGATGCTCTCGCCTGCGTATAAGACGGTGGACGGCGTTGTAACCCAAGAAATCGATCTTGCGTCGTCGATTTATATCGATTGGGGCGCGTTTATCAGCTCGATCATCAATTTCCTTTTGATCGCGTTCGTGTTGTTTGCGATCGTGAGAACGATGAACAACATCGCGGCGGCACGCGAAAAGGCGGTCGAGGAGATGGGTTTCGAACAGAAAAAAGAGATCTACAAGCTCCGCAAGGAATTGAAATGCACCAGACAAGAAGCGCAAGCGGCTTATGAACGGAAAGTAGCGGAAGCGAAAGCCAAGAAAGCGGAAGAAGACCGTATCGCGGCGGAAAAAGCGGCGGCAGAGGCGCGTATCACGGAAGAAAAAGCAACGGCAAACACGCGGCTTTTGGAAGAGATCCGAGATCTGTTAAAGCAGAAATAAGCAAAATAAAAATTTTATAAAGGCGATGAAAAAGCAGGCGTTTTCAAAACGCCGCCTTGAAAGAGAGCGTGGACATGGGCTGAAAGCCGCGCAGGGCGGAGAAAACCGACCGTTTCACTTTGGAGCCGTCCTTTTGAGCTTGCACGGGCAAGGGTAGGGAGGAACGCACGGCGCGGCGTTACGCGCGAATGAAGGTACGGCAAACGCCGTATGAACGTAGGTGGTACAGCGGTAATTTTATCGCCCTGCGAACGGTAAGTTCGCAGGGCGTTGTTTTTTGAAAATAACACAAGGAGAATTGCAATGAAAGAAAAAATCGAGGCGTTGCGCGCGGAGATAGAAACTGCGCTTGAACAAACGCAAACGGGCAGAGAGGTTTACGAGGTAAAGGTAAAATTCCAAACCGCGCTCAAAGGCATTATGGCGGGTATGAAAGATATTCCCAAAGAGGACAAGCCCGCGTTCGGTAAGATCGTAAACGAGTTCAAACAGGCGATGGAAGAACGGTTCGAGGCGCGTAGCGTTATCGCGAAACAAATGGAAATGGAAAAGAAATACGCCAAAGAGCGTATCGATATCACGATGCCGGGCAGAAGCTATAAATCGGGCGCGTTGCACCCCATCACGCTCGTCAAAAACGAGCTGATCGATATCTTTGCGGGCATGGGCTTTAAGGTATTCGAAGGCCCTGAAATCGAAACCGATTACTATAACTTCACGGCGCTGAACACGCCGAAAGATCACCCCGCGCGCGATATGCAGGATACTTTCTATCTCGCGGAAAATTTGTTGCTCCGCACGCAGACCTCGGCAGGGCAGATCCGCGTTATGGAACGGAACGCGCCGCCCATTAAGATCCTTTCCCCGGGCAGGGTATTCCGCAGCGACGACGACGCGACCCATTCGCCTATGTTCCACCAAATGGAGGGACTTGTCGTGGATAAAGGCATTACGCTCTGCGACTTGCAGGGTATGCTTGCGGAGTTTGCGCGGAAAATGTTCACTTCGTCTACGAAAGTACGGTTGCGCCCCTCGTATTTCCCGTTCACCGAACCGAGCGTAGAGGTAGACCTCAGCTGTTCGGAATGCGGCGGCAAGGGCTGTCGGCTGTGTAAGGGCACGGGCTGGATCGAAGTGCTCGGCGCAGGCATGGTCAACCGCCGCGTGCTCGAAAACTGCGGCGTAGACCCCGACGAGTACACGGGCTTTGCGTTCGGTATGGGTATCGAGCGTATCGCCATGCTCAAATACGGCGTGAACAATATCAAAACTCTGTTCGAGAACGATACGCGGTTCTTGGAACAGTTCGAAGATTGAGGAGGGCATAGACAATGAAAGCACCTTTAAGTTGGTTAAAAGATTACGTAGATATCGACGTATCCGCACAGGAGCTTGCGGAAAAGCTCTTTTCTTGCGGTTTTGAAGTAGAGGAACTCGTATACCTCGGCGAGAAGATCAACCGCGTGGTGGTAGGCGAGGTCAAAGCGCTCACGCCCCACCCCGACAGCGATCATATGCAGATCTGCGTGGTGGATTGCGGTGAGGAATACGGCAGGGATTTGCAGATCGTTACGGGCGCGCCCAACGTATACGTGGGTATGAAAACGCCCTGCGCGTTGGACGGTTCGACGGTGGTGGAAAGCAACCCCGCGATGCTCGAAAAGAACCCCGACGGGATTAAGAAGATCAAAAAAGGTAAACTGCGCGGTGTGGAATCGTTCGGTATGCTCTGTTCGGGCGAAGAACTCGGCATTAACGACGATTTCTATCCCGGTGCGGAAGTCAACGGCTTGCTAGATCTTGAAAAATCCGCACCCGTGGGCGAGGATATTAAAAAGATCGTGGGCTTGGACGACTGGATTTTCGATATTTCGATCACGGCAAACCGTCCCGACTGTCAGTGTATTTTAGGGATCGCGCGCGAAGTGGCGGCGGTGCTGAAAAAGCCGTTCAAGGACCCCGACTTCTCGTACACGGCGCACGAAACGAACGCGTTGCCCGTGGAAGTGGAAGTGCTCGCGCCCGACCTTTGCCCCCGCTACGTCGGGCATTACGTGGAAAGCGTAAAAGGCGGCGTATCCCCTGCGTGGATGCGGAAACGGCTCGCGCTGTCGGGGATCCGTTCGATCTCGCCCATCGTCGATATTACCAACTTCGTATTGCTGGAAATGGGCCAGCCTATGCACGCGTTCGACGCGGACGATATCGGCGGCAGAAAGATTATCGTTCGTCGGGCGACCATGGGCGAAAAGATTATTACGCTCGACGAAAAAGAATTTTCGCTTACCCCTGAAAATCTCGTGATTTGCGACGGCGACAAGCCCGTTGCGCTTGCGGGGATCATGGGTGGCTTGAACAGCGAGATCAAGACTACGACGAAAAACGTATTCTTCGAATCCGCGAAGTTCGCCCGCGACAGCGTAAGAAAGACCTCACGTGCGCTCGGTCAGTCCTCCGATTCCTCCGCGCGGTTTGAAAAGGGTGTGGACGCGTACACCAACGCGTTGGGTATGGCTCGCGCGTTGCACCTGATTGAAGAACTCGATTGCGGCAGAGTTACAAACCTTTGCAAGGACGTTTGCGCGGTATCGCTCGAACCCCGCGTGATGACGGCGAGTATCCAAAAAATCAACGCACTCCTTGGTATCGTCGTGCCGAACGAGGAGATCACGGCGATTTTGGAGCGGTTGAATTTCAAGCCTGTTATCGACGGCGACGGGCTGACCGTGGAGATTCCCGGTTATCGCGACGACGTAGACGGGTATCCCGATCTTGCGGAAGAAATTATCCGTATGTACGGCTACGAGCATATCACGCCTACTTTCCTCGACGCGGCAAAGGTTACGGGCGGCGGGCTTACGGACGAACAGAAAAAGGAATTGCACCTGAAAAATCTCCTGCGTACGCAAGGTTTCTTGGAAGCGTATAACTATTCGTTCTATTCGCCCAAAGACCTTGATCTTTTGAAATTGCCTGCGGACGCGCCCGAAAGAAACGCGGTCAAGATCCTCAATCCCATCAGCGAGGACCTGTCGATCATGCGTACGCTGCTCGCGCCGTCTATGCTCATGAACGCCGTGCGCAATATCCGTCGCGGCAACGACGAGGGTAGAGAGTTTGAAGTTGCAAACACCTATATCCCGCGCAATACGTCGGCAAGCGAACAGCCCGAGGAGCGCAAGCATCTCGTGCTCGGTATCTGGGGCGGAAAAAACGATTTCTTCGATATGAAAGGCGCGGTGGAGCATTTTGCAAACGCGTTCCATCTCGAATTCAAGTACGCGCGCGCGGAAAAGCCCTATCTGCACCCCGGCGTATCCGCAACCGTGTTGTTTGGCAACAAGGAAGTGGGTTGCTTCGGTGAGCTTGATCCCGCGATCGCGCTCTCGCTCGGTCTGGATAAGAAAGTATACCTCGGCGAGCTGGATGTAAGCGCGTTGAAAGAATATATGGACGACGGCGTGCGCTATACAAACTTACCGAAATTCCCTGCGGTGAAGCGCGACCTTGCGCTGATTGCGGACGAAAAGCTCACCTGCGCGGAAGTGGAAGAAGTGCTGTTACATTCCTGTAAATACGTAACGGAAGCGAAACTTTTCGACGTCTACCGCGGCGGTCAAGTGCCCGAGGGGAAAAAGAGTATGGCGTTTACGCTCACGTTCACGCCCGACGCGAATACGGAAAAGGCGTTCACACCCGAAACGCTGGACGGGTACGTGAAGAAGATTTTGGGTAATCTCAAATACAAGCTCGGCGTGGAATTGCGTTGACGGGGTATACGGTGAAAAGAACGGAAAAGATAAAAACCTTCGGTTTTTTCAACGTCAACAAACCCTCGGGGCTCGTGTCCTCGACGGTCGTTAATAAACTCAAATGGTTGACGGGCGTACCCTGCGGACACATGGGCACGCTCGACCCTTTGGCAAGCGGCGTTCTGCCCGTCGGGGTCGGCAACGCCACCCGCCTGTTCGATTATTTCCTCGAAAAGGAAAAAGAATATATCGCGGAGTTTACTTTCGGCGTGGATTCGGACACGCTTGATAGCACGGGCAACCTCGTTTACGGGGGGCACGTACCCGATGAAACGCAAATCTCGTCGGTTTTACCGAGCTTTTTCGGGGATATTATGCAAGTCCCGCCGAAGTACAGCGCGAAAAATATCAACGGCAGACGGGGCTACGACTTAGCGCGGGCGGGTATCGATTTCGAGTTGCCGCCCAAAAAAGTGCATATCTACGGTATGGAACTTTTGGGGAAAAGCACGGAAAAAGAAAACACCTACCGCGTTAAGATCCGTTGCGGTGGCGGTACGTATATCCATTCTCTTGCACGGGATATCGCGGCGGCGTTGGATACGAAAGCCGTGATGAGCTCCCTGTGCCGTACGCAAAGCGGTTGTTTTTTACTCCCCGAAGCGATCGATTTTTCGGTGCTGGAAAGCGATCCGTCCGTAGCGGCGCTCGAAGAGCTGATCATTCCTACCGAGCGCGTGTTGCCGTTTGACGATCTTTTGCTTACCGAAAGACAATCGGAAAAGCTGTACAACGGTCAGCGCGTAGCGGTGGACGAAGAGGACGGGTTGTATAAAATTTATCGCGACGGCGAATTTTACGGCGTGGCGGAAGTTGTAAACGGACAGGCGAAAGCGAAAACGAAATTATGTTAAAAAGAGTGTTTCTGACGGAAAAACGGAATATTGCGGCGGGTACGGCGATGCTGCTCGGCGGGTTTGACGGCTTGCACGTAGGACACCGCCGTTTGCTCGCGTGCGCGAAAGACAGCGGTTTTCCCGTCGGGATCATGACCATCGTCGGCGGTAAAGAGGACGGACTGTTCACCTTTGCCGAAAGGGAACGGATTTTTAAGGAGAACGGCGTGGATTTCGTGTTCGAGTTGCCCTTTTCCGAGATCAAAGACCTTTCCCCCGACGAATTTATACGCCTTTTGCGGCGGGAGTTTTCTCCGAAACTTTTCGTTTGCGGGGAAGATTTCCGTTTCGGCGCACAGGCGGTGGGTACGCCCGAAACTCTAAAAAAAGTCGGGCAGGTATGCGTTGAAGTGCTTCCGCTGGTGGAAATCGACGGCGAAAAAGTCAGTTCGCGCTATATAAAAACGCTGGTCGGCGCGGGCGAAACGGAAAAAGCGACCGCGCTTTTGGGCGAACGGTTTTTCCTTATGGGAGAAGTACAAAAGGATAGACAGGTCGGGCGCACGATCGGGTTTCCGACGGCGAATATCGCCTATCCGCAAGGCAAATGCCCCTTAAAAAAGGGAGTATACGAAACGCGCGTTGCGGTGGACGGGAAAACGTATAAAGGGATTACGAATTACGGCGCACGCCCCACGTTTGCGGACGAAAAAGTGTGGACGGAAACGTATTTGGACGGGTTTGACGGGGATTTGTACGGGTGTACGCTCAAAGTCGAGTTCGTGCGGTATCTGCGGGATATCCGTAAATTCGACGGCGCGGAAGATCTGAAAGCGCAGCTAATCAAAGATATAAGGACGGTAAGAGAGCATGATTAAATTCGGGCCGAGCGGTAACTGCGAGAGTTTTTACGCGGAGGGGTATTCGCATACGGAAGAAGCGGCGGCGTTTGTAAAAAAACGCGGTCTGGACTGTTTCGAATACTCGTTCGGCAGAGGGGTTAGAATGACGGAAGATAAGGCGATCTCTATCGGCGAGGCGTTTGCGTCCGAGGGCGTGGAGATATCCGCGCACGCGCCGTACTTTGTCAATCTTGCGAACCCTGACGACGAAATGGCGGCGAAATCCTACGGGTATATTCTCGATACGGCGAAAATGCTTAAATACATGGGTGGAAAAAGAGTGGTGTTTCACCCCGCGGCACAGGGCAAGGCGAGCCGCGAAGAAGCGGTTGCTTTGACCGAGGAACGCTTGAAAATTCTCCGCGATTATATTTATCTCAATAGTATGCAAGATATGATTTTTTGTCCCGAAACGATGGGCAAGCTCGCGCAGATCGGCACGGTGGAGGAGATCGTGCTGTTTTGTAAGATCGATCCCGTGTTCACGCCCTGCGTGGATTTCGGGCATATCAACGCGCGCGAGCAAGGCTCGTTGAAAACGGTTCAAGATTATAAGAGCCGTTTGCAGTATATGCTCGACGAGCTGGGTTACGAGCGAATGAAACATTTCCACGTGCATTTTTCGAAGATCATGTATTCCGCGAAAGGCGAGATCAAGCATCTTACGTTTGAGGACGACGTGTTCGGACCTGAGTTTGAGCCTTTGGCGGTTGCCTTGAAAGAGCTGGCGCTCGAGCCGTATATCGTGAGCGAAAGCGCGGGTACGCAGGCGGAAGACGCCGCGTATATGAAAAAAGTGTATTTTGGGCAATAAAAATCCTCGCGATTGATCGCCGTACACTTGACGAACGGGAAAATTTTTGCTACAATATAGAATAAGAGGAAGAGTATGGTACGAACGAACGGAAAAAAAGTCCTGCCGTTATGCGGTTGCGAAGCGATTACGACCTCGTGTTTGTTTTTGCTTCGGTATCTGACGGGGATCGAGCCTGAGAACGGTTGTGTGATCGTGGACGAAACGGGTACGACGCTGTATACGGATATGCGGTATATGGAAGCCGCGGAAAAACTGCTAAGTGGCACGGACGTAACGCCCGTTCTGTATAAACAGAGCGAAATTCTGGAGCGGCTGAAAGGCTATCAAAGCGTAGGCGTTTCGTTTGACCAGATCTCCCACGTGGAATATCTCACGCTGGAAAATGCAGGCGTAAAGCTCGTAAACGTGGACGAGCCGTTGAAATCGGCAATGTCGGTGAAAAACGACTGGGAGCTTGAAAATATCCAAAAGGCATGCGAGATCGCCGAGGACGCGTTCAACGCGCTGTTGCCGCAGATCAAGGCGGGAATGACGGAAACGGAAGCTGCGGCGTTGCTCGAATACGAAATGCGCAAACGCGGCGCGCAGGGTCTGGCGTTTGAAACGATCGTAGCGTTCGGCGCGCACGCGGCTGTGCCGCACCACGAAACGGGTTTGACGAAACTTGCGTTCGGCGACGAAATTTTGATCGACTTCGGTTGCCGAGTCAACGGGTACTGTTCGGATATCACGCGTACGTTTTTGTTCGGCGACGACGGAAAGCACGAGGAATTCAAAAAGGCGTACGCCGCCGTGCTTACCGCGCATAACCTCGTGAAAGAGAATTTGACGAGCGGTATGACGGGCAAAGAGGGGGACGCGATCGCGCGCGAGTATCTGAAAAGTCAGGGCTTGGGCGAATTATTCACCCATTCTTTGGGGCACGGAATCGGCTTGAACGTGCACGAAGCGCCGGGCATTTCGCCAAGGAGCGACACGGTATTGAAAGACAACATGGTGTTCTCGGACGAGCCGGGCGTGTACAAAGCGGGCGAGTTCGGGATTCGGATCGAGGATACGATCACCTTAAAAGACGGAAAAGTGATGAGTTTTATGTCCAAAACGGACAGAGAGCTTGTGATTTTATAAAAAAAGAAAATTATTAGTGTACAAGGAGAAATAATTGTATGGCACAGATTTTGGCAGGCGATATTCGTAAAGGCGCAACTTTCGAGTACAAGAGCGGCGTTTACACCGTTACCGACTTCCAGCACGTAAAGCCCGGTAAAGGCGCGGCGTTCGTAAGAACGACCCTGAAAAACGTGGTTACGGGACAGGTTTTATCCAACGAAACCTTTAACCCTACGACCAAGCTCGAAACGGCGCAGGTAGAAACCAAGAAGATGACGTATTCCTACTTTGACGGCGAGTTCTACGTATTCATGGACGAGGAATACAATCAGGAAATGCTTTCCTTCGATCAGGTAGAAGAAGCGCTGAAATATATCAAGGAAAACGATACCGTTACCGTAAAATTCCTTTACGGCAAAGCGTTCTCCGTTGAACCCGAAAACTTCGTTGAACTCAAAGTCATCGAGGCAGAACCCGGCGTTAAAGGCAACACCGCTACCAACGTTATGAAGAACGCGAAAGTGGAAACGGGCGCGACCATTCAAGTTCCTATGTTCGTAGAAGAGGGCGAAACGATCCGTATCGATACGAGAACGGGCGAATACATGAGCCGCGTATAATTACGATCAATACTTGCTTTAACAAAAACGGAAAATGCAGGATACGACCTATCCTGCGTTTTCTTGTACAAGGAAGGAGAACGTTATGAAAGCAGTGGTACAGCGTGTAAAGAAAACGACCTTGTCAGTAGACGGAGAGCTTATTTCCGAGATCCCGTTCGGTTTGACGGTGTTTTTGGGCGTAAAAGTCGGGGATACCGAAAAGGAAGCGGCGTATCTTGCCAAAAAGATCGCGGGGCTTCGTATCTTCGAGGACGAGAACGGCAAAATGAACTTATCTGTAAAAGACGTCGGCGGAGAAGTGCTGCTGGTGTCGCAATTCACTCTTTACGGCGACGCGTCGCACGGGAACAGACCCAGCTTTACGCTTGCGGAACGTCCCGAAAAAGCACGACCGTTATACGACTTTGCGGTCAACGAGCTTTCTTCTTACGGCGTTACGGTGAAAAAAGGGGTGTTCGGCGCGGATATGCAAATCGAGCAACACAACGACGGACCGGTTACGATACTGTTGGAGATATAACGATGGAGCTGCAATTTTTGGGCACGGGCGCGGCGGAGGGCGTACCTGCGATGTTCTGTAAGTGCGATACCTGTCGCGAGATCAGAAAACGCGGAGAAAGCGAATACCATACCCGTTCACAACTCATTTTAGACGATACCGTCGGGATCGATTTCCCTCCCGACGCCTATTATCACGCCCTGCGCTTTAACGTCGATCTTGCAAAATTGCAGTATCTCCTTATCACCCACAGCCACATGGACCATTTTTACGCGCACGATTTCATTCTCCGCGGTTATAAATATTGCTCGGAGCTTTCTTCGCCGCTCACGATCTTCGGCAACGCCGAAGTGGTGAAAATCTTTGCGGAATGTACCCGCCGCGAGCTTCGTACGGAGGTCGCACAGAATATCCGCGTACGGGAAATTCAGCCGTTTTCGCCATTCTCGTTTGGGAAAAAAGAAGACGGGGAATATACGGCAACCGCGCTTCTTGCCCAGCACAGCAAAACGGAAAGGGCGTTCGTCTACCTCATCGAAAAAGGAGAGAAAGCCTATCTGCATTTAACGGATACGGGCAGACTGCCGACGGAAACGCTCGATTATCTTGAAAAATATCTTACCGCAAAAAACAAAACCGTCGATCTCGTTACCTTTGACTGTACCTTTTTATTCCGCACCGCGGGCGAGGTTTCAAGGCATATGGGCTTGGAAGACAACAAGGCGATGCAAACGGAATTTCTGCGCCGAAAGATTGCGGACGGGCATACCAGGTATGCGATCACGCATTATTCTCATAACAACGAGCCGTTTCGGGAAACGCTCGAAAAGGCGAAAGCAGAATATG
This sequence comes from Clostridia bacterium, assembly GCA_017465865.1. GTDB lineage: Bacteria > Bacillota > Clostridia > Christensenellales > Borkfalkiaceae > Scatosoma. The sequence continues at coordinate 47,001 of JAFTVF010000007.1, read as the reverse complement.
GTTTTTTACCGACGTTTGACGGATCGAAAATAGAAATTTGAAGCAAAAAACGGCAATTCTACTGTGAGTAGAGTTGCTTTTTTTGGTCAGTAGAGTGCATTTTTGGGCAAGTAGAGCAAAAAACGGGGTTTCGGGGTTGTGTTTTGGAAAAAAATGATATAAAATAGTTATCGCCGACGGGTAAGAGGGCGGTTTCGGTAACTGCCGTGCCCGATCGTTTAACTGAGAAAATAGATAGGAGAAAAGATAAATATGGCAAAGGAAAAGAAAATCATTCCGATTTTTTATGCGTCCGACGAAAATTACCTGCCTTTTTTGGCGGTGTCGTTGGATTCGCTGAAAGAAAACGCAAGTAAAGAATACCGCTACGAAATTTATATCCTCAACGCGGATATCCATGAAAACGCTACCGAAAGAGTAATGAAGTTCCAAGACGAAAATTTCGGTATTCATTTTATCGACGTTTCGGAAAAGTTGGAGGAAGTGAAAAATTCGTTACAGCTCCGCGATTATTACACGGGCGCTACGTATTACCGTATCTTTATCGCGAACATGTTCCCCGAATACGAAAAGGCGTTGTATATCGACAGCGATACGATCGTGCTCGGCGACATCAGCGAGCTGTTCAACACCGAGCTTAGCGATAACCTGATCGGCGCTGTTCCCGACGAAGCGGTGGCGGTCGTGCCCGAATTCCGTTTGTATACGAAAGAAACGCTGGGCGTGACGGCGGAGAAATATTTCAACGCGGGCGTTATTTTGATGAATTTGAACGAGTTCAGAAAGAGCGATTTTTACGGAAAATTCTGCGGGCTGTTGAAAGCCTATAAATTCTCCGTGGCGCAGGATCAGGATTATCTCAACGTCATCTGTAAAGACAAGATCGTTTTCGTCGGCGGCGAATGGAATAAAATGCCGATCGGCGGCGAGGGCGAAACGCCGAAGCTCATTCATTACAATCTCACGATGAAGCCTTGGCATTACGACAATATCCTGTTCAAGGAGCATTTCTGGCACTACGCGCGCAGAAGCGAGTACTACGAAAGAATTTTAGGGGAGCTTCGCTCGTATTCCGCGGAGAAAAGACAAAAGGACGCGGACAGCGAGGTCGCGCTGCGGGCGCTTGCCGTAAAAGAAGCGGAGCGCGAGGATAATTATTTCAAGCGGTTTGGAAAATAAAAGCGAAAAAACGGCGGGACGAAAGCGTTCCGCCGATTGAGCGTTTTTTTGAAAATGAGGTAGGCAGGTATGGATTTAACGAAAATTTCCCCCGAGAGATTGGAAATATTAGAGCGTATTCAAGAATACGAAAAAGCGGGCAGATTTGACGAGGACGTGGAAAACGATCCCGAAGCGCCCGAGCTGTTGCCCGATCAGGTAGATTATCTTTGTAAAAAATTCAAGAGCAAGCTTTCGCGCAGGATCGCGAATTTTATCGGCGATCGGTATTTCCTTAAACTTATCAAGAAAGATATTTTGGTGATCGACGGGGTAACGGGCAAGGAGCATCTTTCCGCGCTGAAAAACGGCGCGATCGTTACCTGTAACCATTTTTCGGCGTTCGATAATTATATCGTATTCCATTGTATTCGCAAGGCGTTGCCGAGAAAATATCTCTACAAGATCATTCGCGAGGGGAATTACACGAATTTCCCCGGGCTGTACGGATTTTTATTCCGTCATTGCAATACCCTGCCTTTATCCCGCAACCGCCGTACGATGATGAATTTTATGTCCGCGGTGAATACGCTGTTAAAACGGGGCGAGAGTATTCTTATTTATCCCGAACAGGGCATGTGGTGGAATTATAAAAAGCCCCGTCCGTTTAAGGTCGGCGGGTTTAAGATGGCGTACCGTGCGGGCGTACCCGTGTTGCCCACGTTTATCACGATGACGGACGATACGCGGCTGGATGGCGACGGCTATCCCATTCAACGGCATACCTTACATATCATGCCGCCGATTTATCCCGATACCACGCTCGGCGAAAAAGCGGGCGCGGAAAAGATGATGAACGAGGCGTATGCGCTGTGTAAGGCAAAATACGAGGAGGTCTACGGAATACCGCTCGTATATGCAGAAGAAGAAAAGATCACGGAAGGAACGAAAGAAGAATGAAACTATACCTGCTTATCATTTTCGCCTGTATTTTGGTGATATCTGCGATCGTAACGCTGGTCAGCGGATTGAGCTTTTTATACGTGCTCGGCTTTACCGCGCTCGCCGTCGTGCTCGTGATCCTCGTGGACGCGCTGGTGGCGACCGCCTCGCGGCTTCTGCCCGCGAAATGCGCGAATCACGAGAAGAAAATTTACACCGTATCAGCGAAAGAAAAGAAATTTTACGAAAAACTCAAAATCCGTAAATGGAAAGACAAAGTCCCCGAAATCGGGCATTTTACGGGCTTTCGGAAAAACAAGATCGCCGATCCTAAAAGCGTGGAATACCTCGATCGGTTTTTGCTCGAAGCCTGCTACGGCGAGCTGGGACATTTCCTCAGTCTGTTTTTGGGCTTTGCGATTTTGTTGTTTTTTCCGTTGACGGGGATCTGGTTTGCGGTGTCTATTCCTGTGGCGATCGTCAACTTGTTACTCAATTTACCCTCGCTGTTCATTTTGCGGTATAATTCGTACAAGCTGGAAATTTTAAGAAAAAGCAACTTGAAAAAGCAACAGCGCGCGCAGCAAGCGGCGTAAGTAAAAAAAGAAAAACTATGGCGGTACGGCTGTCCGTGCCGCTTGTTTTTTATAAAAAAAGCCCGAAAATCGAAAAAATCAAAAAATTTTTCGAAAATTTTCTAAAAAAAAGAGGAAATCGCAAAGTTTTGTCGAATATATTATTATAATAATATATTTTCGGGTATAAATAAATAACGCCGAAAAATCCAAGCGGGAGGAGAAAAGTATGAACGGACAAGACCAAAAGTGCGTACGGGAGCGCGTTTGCGCCAACGAAGAAACTTTTCTTTCGCCCTATGCAAAACGCTCGGCGGACACGCGGGGCAGGGCGCGCGAGGAAAGAAGTTGCGATTTCCGCACCGATTTTCAGCGCGACCGCGACAGGATTATTTACAGCAATTCGTTCAAACGCTTGAAAAACAAAACGCAGGTATTTTTTGCGCCCGAGGGAGATCATTACATTACCCGCTTAACGCACACGCTCGACGTTTCGCAGATCGCCCGTTCGATCGCCCGTTCGCTGTCCTTAAACGAGGACCTTGCCGAGGCGATCGCGCTGGGGCACGATCTTGGGCATACGCCGTTCGGGCACGTGGGCGAGAGGGTGCTTGCCAAGCTCGCAAGCTGCGGCTTTAAGCACAACGAACAGTCCTTGCGCGTGGTGGACGTTATCGAGAAAAACGGACGGGGCTTGAACTTGACGACGGAAGTCCGCGACGGGATTTTACAGCATAAGAGCACGGGCAAGCCCGCGACCTTGGAGGGCGAGGCGGTGTCGATCGCCGATCGGATCGCGTATATCAACCACGATATCGAGGACGCGATGCGCGCGGGGATCTTAAAACAGGAAGACCTGCCGAAAAACGCCGTGGAAACGCTGGGCAGGGTTACCAAGGAACGCATCAACACGGCGATTGCGGATATCTGGAAAAACTCCTACGGGCAACCCCACGTGAGAATGTCGGGCGAAGTGATGTCGGCGACGAACGAGCTGCGCGGGTTTATGTTTGAACGGGTATACGAGCTTGCGAATAAATCCATTCAAGAGCGTTCGGAGCGTATGCTTACGCAAATGTTCGCGTATTTTATGGCGCATACGGAAAAGCTGCCGCAGCCCTATTTGCAACTGCTCGAAAACGACGAAAAGGAACGGGTCGTGTGCGATTATCTGTCGGGCATGACGGACAGATACGCGATCGGGGTATTCGAGAGCCTGTTTATCCCCGCTACCTTTTCGATAGGAGGTATTTCGTGAACGCAGGAAGAAATTTCGATTCTGAATTTGCCGCCTTTTTACGAGAACTGAAAGCGCGAAACGATATCGTCGAGGTTATTCGCAGTTACGTTTCGGTGGACAGAAAGGGCGGTAACTATTGGGCGTGCTGTCCGTTCCACCACGAAAAAACTCCGTCGTTTGCCGTAAACGAAGCCGATCAGTTTTATCACTGCTTCGGTTGTCAGGAATCGGGCGACGTTATCAAATTCGTGCAGGAGATCGAATCCACCGATTTCATGGGCGCGGTGCGTATCCTTGCGGCGCGGGCAAAGCTCACCGTTCCCGAAAACAATTTCGACACGGAAGAAGCGGCGCGAAAGAAGAAAAAACGGGACAATATGTCCAAGATTTTGTTGGATACGGCACGGTTTTATCTTGGCAATCTGTACAGCGGCGACGAGCGCGCGGAGGTGCATCTGCAATATATTTCGGGCCGCGGTCTTGCGCCATCCACGGTAAAGAAATTCGGGCTTGGCGCGTCGCTCGACTTTTATTCCCTGCCCGAATATCTTTCGGGGAAAGGATATTTTCGAGAAGACCTCGTTGATAGCGGCGTGCTTGCGGCAAACGACAAAGGACGGCTGTACGACGCGTTGGGGGGCAGGCTGATTTTTCCGATCATCAACGCGATGGACGAGGTAATCGGTTTCGGCGGTCGGGTGCTTGAAAAGACGAAATTCGGGAAATACAAAAACACCAAGGAAACGCTGCTGTTCGACAAGAGCAAGACCCTGTACAATATCAATCTCTTGAAAAAGTTGAAACGCGAACAGCCGATAAAAGACGTGATCATCGTCGAGGGGTATATGGATACGATTTCCCTATACCAAGCCGGCTTTAAGAACGTCGTGGCGTCCATGGGCACGTCGCTCACCAAAGAACAGGCGCGGCTTGCCAAGCGGTATACGGATAACGTGCTTATCAGCTACGACGGGGATTTCGCGGGACAGAAAGCCGATCTTCGGGGCTTGGAAATTTTGGACGAAGCGGGCTTGCACCTGCGCGTCGTGCCGATGCCCGACGGGCTTGACCCCGACGACGTGGCAAGGCAGGGCAAGGAAGCCTATCAAAAATGTCTGGACGCGGCGATGCCGCTTATCGATTATCGGTTACATTCCTTAGAAAGAAGCTACGATCTTACGAAAACGGAGGGCAAGCGCAGGTTTATCTCCGCGGCGCTGAAAATCGTCAAGACCGCCGAGAGTGAGAGCGTGAAAGAGGAGCTTTTGAAAAAGCTCCGCGATAAGACGAACGTATCGTACAGCGCGCTAGAACGGGATCTGCAAAGCGTGAAAGCGGAATCTGCGGACGAGGAGCAGGAACTGCCCAAAGAACGCATTTCGGAGGCGGCGGCAGGTACGGACAAGCAGTTGAAAGCCAAACGCTTTATTTTGGCGGCGAAACTGTTCTCCGCGCCGTACGCAAACGAGCTGGATATATCCGAACTTCCCTTAGGCGACGAAACGCATATCGTGATCGCGCAGTATATCGCGGACAGGGAAAAGAAAAAAGAACGCATACGCCCGAGCGAGCTGTTCGAGCTTTTGGACGAAAACAGCGCGGAGTTCAACGCGATCCTCGATCTTAACTACGGGGACAAACTTTCGGGCGAGACGGCGGAACGGTTCTTTTTCGACAGCGTGCGGACTTTGCAGATACAAGCGATCGACGGGCAGATATCCGAGTGTAACGCGGAATACGAAAAGGAAACGGATACCGAAAAGCGGAAAGAGATTTCGCGGCGGATATTCGAGCTGATACAAAAGCAAAAAAATCTAAAAAGAAGAAATTAAAAAGGAAAACGGGAAAACCGTTGGAGTATAAACGGAGGATAAAACTATGAATATATCCGAACAAAAATTGAACGAGGTGTTAGCAGGCATCATCAGCAACTACGGCAAAAAGGGCAGTATTTCCACCAACGCGCTCTGCGATATTATGGAGAAATACGACACGAACGCGAACCAGATCGATTACGTGTACAAATCCCTCGGCGAAGCGGGTATCCAGATCGTGGACGAAGATCAGCGCGACAGAGAGCTGTTCGAACAGGCGCTCTCGGATATCGGGCTTGACGATCCCGTGAAAATGTACCTCAAAGACATCGGGCGCGTTCCGCTGCTTTCCGCGGACGAAGAAGTGGACCTTGCAAAGCGCATGATGGAAGACGACGAAGCGGCGAAAAAACGCCTGTCCGAAGCCAACCTGCGTTTGGTCGTTTCCATCGCGAAACGCTACGTGGGGCGGGGTATGCTTTTCCTTGACCTCATTCAAGAGGGCAATTTGGGCCTGATGAAAGCCGTGGAGAAATTCGATTACCAGAAAGGCTTCAAATTCTCCACCTACGCGACTTGGTGGATACGCCAGTCGATCACGCGTGCGATCGCCGATCAGGCGCGTACGATCCGTATCCCCGTGCATATGGTGGAAACGATCAACAAGCTCACGCGCGTACAGCGCGTGCTGTTGCAAGAGCTTGGTCGTGAACCGACCCCCGCGGAGATCGCGGAGAAAATGGGCGTAACGGAAGACCGCGTGCGCGAGATCCAGAAGATCGCGCAAGACCCCGTTTCCCTTGAAACGCCGATCGGCGAGGAAGAGGACAGCCATTTGGGCGATTTTATCGAGGACGAAAAGACGACGACTCCCAGTGATTCCGTGGCGTTCACGATGCTCAAAGAACAGCTGCTCGGGGTGCTCGATACGCTGACCCCGCGCGAAGAAAAGGTATTGCGTTTGCGTTACGGTATCGACGACGGCAAGCCCAGAACGCTGGAAGAAGTGGGCAGAGAGTTCAACGTAACCCGTGAACGTATCCGTCAGATCGAAGCAAAGGCGTTGCGTAAACTCCGCCATCCCTCGCGCAGTAAAAAGCTGAAAGATTTTCTCGAATAATGAGTTACGGAAAACGCATCGATACGCTGTGTTCGTTGCTCGTACCCGCAAAGACTTTTGCGGACGTGGGCTGCGATCACGGGTATTGCTCGGAATATATGCTAAAAAACGGGCTGTGCGATCAGGCGATCTTATCGGATATCAGCAAGGGCAGTCTTGCAAAAGCCGAGGCTTTGCTCGCGCCGTATCTGCGCGCAGGGAAAGCGGTATCCGTGCTCGGGAACGGGTTTTACGGCGTGCCCTGCGATACGGACGAAGTGCTGATCGCGGGCATGGGCGGGAGTGAGATCGTATCCATACTTTCCGATAAACAGTACGGGTTTATGCCCAAACGGTTCGTGTTTCAGCCCATGCACGACGGGGAAAAGCTGCGTAGGTATATCCTTGCAAACGGCGGGTATATCGAACGGGATTTTATCTTTAAGGACGGGAAGTATTACGAGGTGATAGTCGGCGGTAGGCGAGTAGAAAACGCGCCCGCACAAGTCTACACCGAGGCGGAATACGAGTTCGGGAAAGAAAACCTTGAAAAGATGCCGACGGCGTTCACGGAACGGCTGGAAAAGCTGATAAAGAATATCGAAAAATATCTCAAAGAGCCGAATTTACAGGCGGAGAGCCGCGCGGAGCTTTTGAAACGCAAACAAAGATTACAGGGGGTATTAAGCGGTGAAATTAAGTGAGATTTACGAGCTTGCAAATTCAATCGCGCCGAAAGCGTTGAGCGACGAATATTGCCGCGAGTACGGCGCGTATGATAACAGCGGTATCCTCGTGGACGCGGGCGAAGAGATCAAAGGCGCGGTGTTTTCGCTGGATTTAAGCTGTGCGGCGATTGAAAAAGCGATTGCGTTGAACGCAAATCTTTTGATGATACACCACCCCGCCATTTACGGAAAAATTTCGGATATCAAAGCGGACGATCCTACGTTGCTTGGCGGGAAGCTCGTCAAATGCCTGAAAAACGGGATTTCCGTTATTGCCATGCACCTGAATTTAGACGGCGCGGCGGGCGGTATCGACGAAACGCTGGCGCAGGGGATCTGCGCTTCGGCGGGCGGAACGCTGAAAAGCGCAGTGCTGATGCATCCGCTTTCCCAAGGCGGGTACGGACGGGCGTACGAGATCAACGAAACGCCGGTTGAGGTTTTGGCGGAGAATATGAAAAAGACTTTTTCCTGCGCGCGTATGCTTTCGTACGGCGACGGGGAAAAGAAAATACGCCGCGTAGCGAGCTTTTGCGGCGCGGGCGCGGACGAGGAGAGTATCTTGTTCGCGAAACAACAGGGCGCGGACGTAATCGTTTCCGCAGATTTCAAGCATCATCTTATCGCGCTTACAAGAGAGCTTGGGCTTTGCGTGATCGCGCTTACCCATTACGCGTCCGAACAATACGGATTTGAAAAATATTATCAGAAAATCCGTCAACGGGTAGAAATACCGTGCGTATTGCACGCGGATAACGACCTGCTTTGACGGGAGGAGATTATATGACACAATTACAAGCAATTTTGAACTACCAGGAAACGGACAAGAAGCTGTATAAGCTGGAACGCGAGCTTGCGGGGAGCGAGGAGAGAAAAGAGTACGTCAAGTACAAGAAATTCCTCGAAACCGCGCCTGAGAAGCTGGATTCGTTAGAGGTGAAAGCGACCGCGCTCAAATCGGAAGCGGCGGAGCTTGTCAAAAAGTACGAGCACACGGAAGAAACCCTTGGCGATTTCGAGCATTTGGACGAGCTGATTACGGGCGGTGCGGATATTGCGTTCTATAAAAAGAAAGCGCAGTCCATCGTCGAACAGCTGAAAAAGATCAAAGCCGATCTCAACGCGCTGGCTGCGAATATCAAGGCGACGGACGCGGAGTATCAAAAACTCAAAAAACAGGTCATTGCGGCGCAGAAGCAGTACGCGGAGGTGTCCGAGAAATACAAAGCGGTAAAATCCGCGCGCGAGAGCGAACGCAAGGAGATCGAAACGGCGCTTGCCGAAGCGGCAAAGGAAGTGCCCTCGGCGATGCTCGACGTGTACAAGACCAAACGCAAGGAGAAAATTTTCCCCGTCGTGGGAGAATTGACGGGAAATCGGTGTCCGTTTTGCAGTATGGAACCCCCGCTTGCGGCGCGGAGCAAGCTCACGGGCGGCGGCTCGATCGAATGCGACAACTGCCACCGTATCATTTTCGGGAGCTGACGGAACGAATTTCCGACCTTGCGGCATACGATAAGGTATGCAAAAAATCAGAGCGGAGATCCATTTGGGAAATATACGGCGCAACGCCGAAAAGTTCTTATCGCTGACGAGCAAACGGCTGTGCGCGGTGGTGAAAGCGAACGCGTACGGACACGGCGCAGAGGAAGTAACTTCGGCGCTCGAACCGATTGCGGATACCTTTGCGGTGGCGCTCATCGACGAAGCGATCGCGATCCGCAGCGCGGCTTGCGGGAAAGAGATACTCGTATTCACGCCGCCTACGGACGGGGCGCAGGCGTATGCGCTCGCCGTGAACGGGTTTACGGCGAGTATTCCCGACCTGCGTACGGCAAGGCTGTTGTCCGAGGTTTGTAAACGGTACGCTTTACCGATACGGGTACATTTGAAAGTGAATACGGGTATGAACCGCTACGGTATGAATATTTCCATGCTCGGCAGGGTATGTAAATTTTTGTCGGCTGATCCGTTCGTGCGGGTTACGGGCTTGTACTCGCACCTGTATACCACCGATTACGCCGCGGCGCAAGCCCAACGCGCGCTGTTCGTGCAAGCGCAGACGGTGTGCAAGCGGTATTATCCGAAAATCATATCCCACCTGTCCGCGACTTGCGGCGCAATGCTCGGGAAAGAATTTGCGTTCGATATGACGAGGATCGGGATCGGGCTGTACGGCTACGAGCCAAACGGCACGAAAACGCTGGGCTTGGAAAAGGGAATGACGGTATACGCGCCCGTGATAACGGATAGGAAGTTTTCTTACGGCGGCGCGGGGTACGGGAAAACCTTTTCAAAATCGGAGATTGAAAAAATCGAGCGGCTGACGGTATGCCGTTACGGGTACGCGGACGGATTTTTACGGCGCGCGGACAACGGCACGGCGGCTTGGGAGCAAAACGCGAACAACCTGTGTATGGACGTGTGTATCCAAAAAGGCGGTATAAAACGGGGGTATGTTCCCGTGCTGACGGACGCGGACGAAACGGCAAGGCAGACGGGTACGATCTCGTACGAGGTATTGTGCGCGGCAACGCGGCGGGCGGAGTTTGTATATGACGACGAATAAATTACGGTTCGTTGAGGAGAACGGCGGGTCGGTTTTTGAAAGAAAAGCGCGGCTTCGCGCGTATATGAAATCGCGGCGCGGCGATAACGAAAACCGCGACGTAAAAGAAGAATTGCTTATCGAGAACTTTTTCAAGGCTTTGGAAGAAAAGGGCTTGCAAAACGCGGAAAACTTTTTCGTATACCTGTCCTTTTCCTCGGAAGCCCCGACGGACAAGCTGATAGAAGAGTTGCTCGAAAGAGGCAAAACGGTGTACTGTCCGCGGACCCTTGACGGGGAAATGGTTGCCGTTTTATACGGCGAGGATTTCACGGTGTCGGCGCTGGGTATTCGAGAGCCTGTCGGGGAAATTTATCAAGGCGTTATCGACGTGGCGGTGATCCCGCTGTTGGCTGTGGACAGGCTCGGCAATCGGCTGGGCTACGGCAAGGGGTATTACGATCGGTATTTGAAAGACAAGCCCTGTAAACGGGTAGGGTATTGTTTCGATTTCCAAATCGTTGAAAAAATTCCTACGGCGGAAACGGACGAGAGAATGGATATTCTCGTAACGGACAAGCGGATCGTTTATATATAATAAGGACAAAGCGTGCGCGCGTACGCGTGCGCGTAAAAAATAAAATCGGAGAAAGATGAAAAATGGCACAAATCAAGAAAAAACTTAAAAAATTCGGCAGATATACTTGGGAGCTGTTCAAAAGCTCGTTGCCGTCGTTGTTTATGTATCTTTGCGCAAGCTCGATACTGCTGATGCTGACGATGAAAGGCGACACCGTGAAATGGAACGGCAAACAGCTTTCGTGGACGATCGTGTGTGCGGTCGGCGCGCTCGCGTATCACGCGTTAGTCGCTTGGGCGAGCGGCGGAACGCAGTACGAAATGCTCGTTTCGGGGAATATCAAGCGTACGGCTTCGGACGCGTACGGTAACGAATACAAAATGTCCACGCACAAGGAAGCGAAAGAATACCGTCCTTGGAAAGGCTTTGCAGTCGGCGCGTTTGCGGCGATGTTCGTGATCATTACGGCAATCGTGTTCGGTTGCAACCAAGCGAGGATCGACGCACAGCAAACGAAAGGCGGGCTGGGCGTTTTGATGATCATTCTGTTCTTCCTGTCGGGCTGGTCGATTTTGCCGTTCTATTACATGAACGGGGCGGGGATCAGCGTAAGCTATTTCCTGTCGGGGCTTATGGCGCTTTTGCCCATCGCGGTATCGGGCGGTATGTACATAGCGGGTGCATACAGCCGCAGAAACAAGGCGATCCGTCAGCAAATGCTCGCGGATAAAGAGGCTGCTGCGGCGGCGGAACGCGAAAAGAACAAGAAGATCAATTACGGCGGTCTGCCCGGCACGAAGCCCAAGAAAAAACGGAAATAAGCTATGAGAATTATCGGCGGAAAATACAGGAGCAGAGTACTCTCCGATTTCGCGGGCGACGAGGTGCGCCCGACTTCGGACAGAGCAAAAGAAGCGCTGTTTAATATCCTGTCTTTGAAACTCTACGGCGCGCGGGTGCTCGACCTGTTTGCAGGCAGCGGCGCGTTGGGCTTGGAAAGCCTGTCGCGCGGGGCGAAGGAAGTCGTGTTTAACGACCGCGCAAAGGACAGCCTCGCAATCGTGAAAAAGAACCTCGCGGCGCTGAAAATCCCCGTAAACGGCGAAGAAGCGAAGCTCTCGGGCTCGGACTTCCTCGTGTGCTTGGAGAGTATGCGAGGTAGCTTTGATCTCATTTTTATCGACCCGCCCTATCGCTTGGAATACGGCGCGCAGGCGCTGAAAAAGATATCGGAAAAAGGGCTGTTGACGGAGAACGGGATCGCGGTATACGAACGGGACAGACCGTTTGACGGCGAGATCGCGGGCTTAGAGAAATACGACGAGCGGAAATACGGCAAGACTTATTTTACCTTTTTTAAGAGGAAAAAAGATGAATAATACGAAGAAAAAATGCGTGTTTGCGGGGACGTTCGATCCCCCGACACTGGGGCATAAGGCGATGATCGAGGACGCGTTGGAGCTCTTTGACGAAGTCGTGGTCGCGGTCATGGTCAATCCCGTAAAAACGCCCTGCTTTACCTTGGAACAGCGCAAGGAAATGCTGGCGCTGTATATAGGCGACGAACCGCGCGTACGGGTGATAGAATTCGAGGGCACGGTTGCCGAGCTTTTGAAGAAAGAGGACACGAAGATCTATATCCGAGGGATACGGAACGGCGTGGATCTTGATTTCGAGAACGCGAATTTCTATGCGAGTAAAAAACTCGATCCAGAATTGATCACCGTGTATCTGCCGTGCAGGCAGGAATTGTTGCATATCAGTTCGTCGATGGTGAGAAACAGCCTGAAATTCGGTACGCCGATCGACGAATACGTGAGCAAAGAAGTCAAAGAATATATTGAAAAACGACAGAGAATATAAAGGAGTTTTAGTATGTTGGAAAAGCAATATTTCATTCCCGAGCCTGAGGAATTTATCTCGGAAACGCCGATGACGGCGGAAATGAAAAAGATCAAAAAAGCGCGCGACGAGGAGATCCGCGACGTTATCGCGGGCAGAAGCGACAAGATGCTGATCGTCGTCGGGCCTTGCTCCGCGCACGAGCCTGCGCCTACCCTCGAATATATTTCGAGGCTGGGTAAGCTCAATCAGAAAGTAAAAGACAAGCTCGTGATCGTACCGCGTATCTATACGAACAAACCGCGTACGAAAGGGGTGGGGTATAAAGGCATGTTCTTACAGCCCGATCCCGAGGGCGCGGCGGATATCGCGCGGGGTATCCGCAGTATCCGTGCGCTGCACCTTGCCGCGATCAACGAATCGGGGCTGACCTCGGCGGACGAAATGCTGTATCCCGAAAACACCGCGTACGTAGAGGATCTTCTGTCCTATCACGCGGTCGGCGCGCGGAGCGTAGAGGACCAGCTACATAGACAGGTGGCGAGCGGTATCGACGCGCCCGTGGGCTTGAAAAACCCGATGAGCGGGAATATTATCGCGCTCATCAATTCGATCTTCGCGGCGCAAAGCCCGCAGATCTTCAAATACCGTAACTATCAGGTCAGCTCGGACGGCAACCCTTACGCGCACGCGATTTTGCGCGGGGGCGTGGACGGCGCGGGTGCGGACGTGCCCAACTTCCATTACGAAACGGTGATGCAGCTTACGGAAATGTATCGCGGCAGTAAGCTGGAAAACCCCGCGATCGTCATCGATTGCAACCATTCGAATTCGGGCAAGCAGTTCAAACAGCAGATCCGTATCGCGGAAGAGGTCATGCAAAACCGCCGTTTCGACAACGATTTCAAGACGATGGTGAAAGGCTTTATGATCGAAAGCTTCCTCGTCGAGGGCAACCAAAAGCACGACGAGGTATTCGGAAAATCTATCACCGATCCTTGTCTTGGTTGGGAGGATACCGAACGGTTGTTGCTCGATCTTGCAGAGCAGGTATAAAAATAACGAAAAAAGAGGTCGGTTATGAAAATAGCGTTTTTAGGGCCGGAGGGGAGTTATTCCCATCTCGCGGCGAAAGAATTTTTGAAAACGGAATCCACAGGCAAAAAATTAGCGGGGGATTGGGACGAATGCGTGCCTTTCCGTAATTTCCCCGAAGTGCTCGCGGCGGTGGAAAACGGCAGAGTCGAGGCGGCGGCGATCCCGATCGAAAACAGTATCCAAGGCGGCGTTTCGCAAAACCTCGATCTGTTGCAGTCGTCCGAAAACCTGTACGCGGTGAAAGAAAAAGTACTCCGCGTCGATCACCGTTTGATTTACAAAGAGGGCGTGAAACTCTCGCAGATCGGGCGGGTGTATTCCCACCGTCAGGCGCTCGATCAGTGCGCGGCGTTTTTGAGCCGTGAAATGCCCTTTGCGTCCTTGCGCGAAACGGAATCGACGGGATTCGGGATCACGCGCGCGGTTGAGGACGAGAGCGGTAAGAGCGCGGCGATCGCGGGCGCGCATACGGAAAATCTGCGCAGCGGGTTCGTGATGGGCGAGGAATGTATTTCCGACGAAAAGAACAATTACACCCATTTCCTGCTGATCAAGAAAGGGGAAAATTCCCTGCCCGCTAACAGTGAAAAGGTATTCTTTTCCGCGGTCTGCCCGCACGAGCCTGGTAGTCTTTTGAAACTCCTGAAAATTATCGCAAGCTACGGTATCAACATGACGAAGATCGAGAGCCGTCCCGTAAGAAACAGACCTGGCGATTATCGGTTCTTTATCGAAGCGGATTGCGATATTGCGAGCAAGGAAGCGCAAGAGCTGTTGGCGGCGATCAAAGCGAACACGCTGGAATGTAAGCTGATCGGCGCGTACAGTCAAGACCGTTCGTAAGAAAGGAAAGAACATGGATTTATTCGATTTCAACAGAAACGAAGAGACGGCGAAACCGCTTGCCGAGCGTATGCGGGCTAATTCGTTGGACGAGTTTATCGGGCAGAAGCACATCGTTGCCGAAGGCTCGCTCCTTCGCCGCGCGATCGCGACCGACAGGCTGGGCAGTTGTATTTTCTGGGGCCCCCCGGGTTGCGGAAAAACCACGCTCGCGAATATCATTGCGCTTCGGACGAACGGCGAGTTTATCAAGCTCAACGCCGTCAACGCGGGCGTGGCGGACGTGAAAAAAGCGGTGGAAACGGCGCGGGAGAATTTGAAGCTGTTCGGGAAACGCACCTATTTATTGCTCGACGAGTGCCACCGTTTCAACAAAACGCAGAGCGATTCGTTGCTCCCCGCGATCGAGCAGGGCACGATTATTTTTATCGGCTCGACGACGGAAAATCCGTACGCCGCGATGACCCCTGCTATCGTGTCCCGCTGTCGGGTGTTCGAGTTCAAGCACCTAACAGACGAGGACATTATCGGCGCGTTGCACGCCGCGATCAAGAGCCGTCATAAAGGGCTTGGAAAACAGGGCGTTACCGCGGACGAAGAGGCGATAGAGCATATCGCGCGCATGGCGGCGGGGGATCTGCGCTCGGCGTATAACGCGTTGGAGCTTGCCGCGCTGACGAGCGCGCCCGACGGAGAGGGCAAGGTGCGGATCACGCTTGCCGACGCGGAACAATCGATACAGAGAAAAGCGTTATCGTATAACGAGGACGCGTATTACGATTTCCTGTCCGCATTCTGTAAATCCCTGCGCGGAAGCGACGCGAACGCGGCGTTGTATTATGCGATGCGCTTGATCGAGGGCGGCTGCGATCCTATGCTCGTCGCTAGGCGGCTCGTCGTGCATTCGGCAGAGGACGTGGGCATGGCAGACCCGAGGGCGTTGCAGATCGCGACTTCCGCAATGTACGCGCTGGAAAAGATCGGGTATCCCGAAGCGCGGATACCCCTTTCGGAGGCGATCATTTACGTTTGCGAAGCGGAAAAGAGCAATTCGGTGGTGAACGCAATGTACGCGGCGATTTCGGATGCGCGGGAGGTGCGCGACGATGCTGTACCGCCGTATTTGAAAGACAACAGCTACGGCAGTAAAGAGGATAAGGCGAACAGTCTTTCCTATAAATATCCGCACAATTACGGCGGGTACGTGGAACAGCAATACCTGCCCGATTCGCTCAAAGACAAGGTGTATTACGTGCCGAGCGAACGGGGCTATGAAAAGACGGTTGCGGAGATACGGCAGAGAAAGGGGAAGAAAAAATGAAATGTTTGTACTGTGATTGCACGGAAAGTAAAGTAGTGGATTCGCGCTCGGCGGACGACGACAGAACGATACGCCGCCGCAGGGAATGTACGGGCTGCGGCAGACGGTTTACTACCTATGAAACGATCGAAGTTACCCCGATACTCGTCGTGAAAAACAACGGTACTCGGCAATCGTATAACGCGGAAAAGGTACGGAACGGCATTATCAAATCCTGCGAAAAACGCCCCGTGCCGATGTCGGTGATCGACGAGGTGGTTGCGGATATTTCCAAACAGGTATACAACAGTATGGAAAGCGAGATCACGACCAAAGCCATCGGGGAAATGGTCATGGAACGCCTCAAAAAGGTGGACGAGGTCGCGTACGTGCGCTACGCTTCCGTCTACCGCTCGTTCAAGGATTTATCTTCGTTTATGTCGGAACTTAAACAAATGATGAAAGCGGATAAAAAGAACGGGTAAAAGAACGGATAAGCTACGCATTTCTTCGTCGGGCTTGCGTTTTTCCTTGCTCGTTTACGCGTAGTAAACTCCCGTCGGAAAAGCCGCGCCCTTCTCGAACTGCTTGCTTCTGCGTTCTTTTTTGAGGGCGAAGATATAGTTAGGTGATTTTATGAAAAAACAGACCAAGCTCGTAACCGTCGGCGGTGTAAAGATCGGCGGCGGCGAGCGGATAAAAATTCAATCGATGACGACGACGAAAACGTCGGATATTCAAAAGACCGTCGCGCAGATTAACGCGCTTCAAAAGGCGGGCTGTGAGATCGTGCGCGCGGCGGTGTCGGACGAGGCAGACGCGCTCGCGGTGCGCGAGGTCGTGGAAAAAATAAACCTGCCTTTCGTGGCGGATATTCATTTCTCGCCCAAGCTTGCGGTGATGGCGATCGAAAACGGCGCGGATAAGGTGCGTATCAATCCTGGGAATATCGGCGGGGAAAAGGAAATACAATACGTAGCGGACTGTATCAAGGCGCATAAGATCCCCGTGCGCGTGGGCGCGAACGCGGGGAGTTTGGAAAAGAATTTTCTGGAAAAGTACGGCAGAACCGCGGAAGCGCTGGTGGAAAGCGCGCTGTATAACGTCGGGATCTTGGAAAAGTTCGGCGTAAACGATATCGTGATCTCCGTAAAGGCTTCGGACGTACCGCTGACGGTAAAGGCGTATACCCTGCTGTCGCAAAAAACCGACTATCCCCTGCACCTTGGCGTAACCGAAGCGGGTACGACGGAGGCGGGCGTGGTGAAAAGCGCGGTAGGGATCGGCACTTTGCTCTTGCAAGGGATCGGGGATACCATCCGCGTTTCCCTCACCGACGATCCGACGAAAGAGGTGTACGCGGCGCAGCATATTCTGCGTGCGTGCGGCTTGGACGGGGAGTTCGTCGAGGTGGTGTCCTGCCCGACTTGCGGTCGGTGTTCTTGGGAGAGTATGGGGCTTGCGAACAAGGTAACCGAGTTCGTACGCCCGTATAAAAAGCGCGCGAAGATCGCGGTTATGGGTTGCGTGGTGAACGGGCCGGGCGAAGCGAAGGACGCGGATATCGGGATCGCGGGGGGCAACGGCTCGTGCCTGTTGTTCCGAAAGGGCGAGCCGTATAAAAAAGTGAGCGCGGAGAACGCGGAAGAAGAATTTTTCAAGGAAATAAGGTTGTTGTTAGATGGCGAATAAGGTTGAGGAATATTTACGCGAAATACGGGAATTGTCGGGTTTGAAAAACGCGATCCTTTGCGGGATCTCCGTTTCCAAGCGGGAGAATACGGCGGAATTTTTTCTCGTAACGGATAAGACGTATACCGCGCGGGAGGAAGCGGAGGCGAAAGAAATATCGCAAGCCTATCTGCCCGACGGGTTTTCCGCGCGCGTGAAGATCGTAAAACGCGTGCCCGATAAAGAGATACTCAAAACCCGTATTTTCGAATATATCCAAAAGAGTTTTCCCGCGGCTTCGGCGTTTTTAGAGCCTGAAAATATCGAAGTGGAAATGCTGACGAGCGGTGCGAATTTTTTCGTGGATATCGCTTCGGGCGAGCAGTCGCTCTTTTCCTCGGGGCGTATCCTCGACGATACGAGCAAGTATTTATCGAGCGTGTTCTGCGGTACGTTTTACGGGAACGTGCGGATCGTGGAAAAGGCAGAGCCGGACGCGTCCCTGCTCGAAGAAACGCCCGAGGATACCGAGGAGATACAGGCGGTGGAGATACGCGAATTCCCCATTTGCGGGTACGAAAAAATTGACGGCGTGGACGCGCCGTTGAAAAACGCCGTGTATATGGCGGACTGCCATAATATGGAAGAGGGGTATTCCGTCTGCGGTACGGTTACCTATATCGAAGAAATCAAGTATACCAAGCACAACGAAAAAACGAACGAGGACGTGGAAAAGACGAGATTTTCCGTGTCTTTAACGGACGGGTCGGGGAACTTACGTACGACGTATTTCCCGAAAAAAGCGACGGTGGATAAAGTGCGCGAGATCAAGATCGGGGATAAGATCGTGATCACGGGCGCGAACGAGGAATACAACGGTTCGAAATCGTTCAAGGCTTCGAAGATCAATTACGGCGCGCCGCCCGAGGGGTTCGAGCCTGTGGCAAGAAAGGGCAAGAGCGTGCCGAAATTCTATCATACCGTTTTCCCCGAGCCGTATACCGATTATACGCAGGCGGGGCTGTTTGAGGATCTGTCGAAGCCCGCGGATCTGAAAAAGCAGGTGTTCGTATGCTTCGACCTCGAAACGACGGGGCTTAATAACAATCCCGCAATGGGGCGTATGGACAGGATTATCGAGCTGGGCGCGGTGAAGATCGTGAACGGCGAGATCGCGGAGAAATTCTCCTCGTTCGTCGCTTGTCCCGAACGGTTGTCAAAGGAGATTATCACTCTCACGGGCATCACCGACGCCGATCTCGTGGGCGCGCCCGAGGTGGAAAAGGTGCTTGCGGATTTTTATAAATTCACGGACGGGGCGGTGCTCGTCGGGCATAACGTTACGTTCGACTACCGTTTCGTGCATTACTACGGCGAACAGTGCGGGTATATGTTCGATAAAAAGCAGTACGATACGCTGACGCTGGCGCAAGAGGTGTTGAGGGGACTGTTGCCTAATTACAAACTCAATTCGGTAGCCGATTATTACGGGTTTACCTTTAATCATCACCGTGCGTTCGACGACGCGTGCGTAACGGCGAAAGTGTTTATAGAGCTGGTAAAAGCGCGGGGCGGGTTGCCCGTTTGACGCGTATAAAATAAGAGGAAATAAAATTGTAGGAGGCACTATGGAGCACAAAGAGGTGTACGAGCTGCTGGCAAAGCAGTATGCTACGCCGCAAGCGGTAATGACGGAGATCATCAATCTCGGGGCGATTTTGAACCTGCCGAAAGGCACGGAGCATTTTTTGAGCGATTTGCACGGCGAAGCGGAAACTTTTTTACATATTCTCCGCAACGCTTCGGGGGTCATTCGCACGAAGATCGATCTGGCGTTCGGGGAGGGACTTTCCGCCGAGGAGAAAAACGAGCTGGCAACGCTTATCTATTATCCCGAAAAATATCTCGAACGGGTACGGGATAAGGAGAACGCGGACGGGTTTTATACCAACGCGCTGTTGCAACTGATCGAGGTGTGTAAGCTGGTTACGGCGAAATATACCCGTTCGAAAGTGAGAAAGGCGATGCCGAGGGAATATCAGTATATCCTCGACGAGCTGATCAATATGCCCCATCACAGTATCAAGAAATCGGAGTATTATTCGAATATCATTTCAGGGATCGTCGAGCTTGGCAACGCCGATAAATTTATCACGGCGCTGTGTTCGCTCATTCAACGGCTTGCCGTCGATCATCTGCATATCGTCGGGGATATCTACGACCGCGGCGACGGCGCGGACAAGATCATGGATAAGCTCCGTCAATACCATTCGTTGGATATCGAATGGGGCAACCACGACGTGCTGTGGATGGGCGCGTTTTTCGGGAATGAGGCGTGCGTTTGCAACGTAATCCGTATCAACTGCGCCTATCGCAATTTACAGGTGATCGAAAATTACGGGATCAACCTGCGCCCTTTGATGATGTTCGCGCTCGAAGAATACGGCGGCGATCCCTGCGACGCGTTCAAGATCTCCGACGTGTACGGGGGCGAGAGCGATTTTGAAAAGAACGACCTGCTTGCGAAAATGACCAAGGCGATCACCGTGATCCAGTTAAAGACGGAAAACGCGCTGATAAAACGCCACGCGGAGTTCGGTATGGACGACCGCGTGCTGTATCCGTCGGCGAAACTTACCGCCAAGGAACGCGCGCTGATCGAATTGCTGACCGACGAATTTACAAGCAACAAGCGTTTGAAAGAACACGCGGATTTCCTGTTGCGGCGCGGGAGTATGTATAAGACCTTTAACGGGAATTTGCTTATGCACGGCTGTGTGCCTACGGAAAAAAGCGGAGAATTTTCCGAAGTCATCGTCGGGGATAAACCGTATAAAGGGAAAGCCTTGTACGATCGGCTGGATCAGCTCGTGCGCGCGGCGGCGAACGGGGATCGGTATTCCCGAGAGTTTATGTGGTATCTTTGGTGCGGTAAAAAATCCCCGCTGTACGGTCGGGATAAAATGTGCGTGTATACCAAATATTTCGAGGGGTATTCGGAAAAGGAGAACAAGGACGCATATTACGATTTTATCAAAAACGAGGAATTTTGTCTGAAAGTGTTGCGGGAATTCGGCTTGCACGGGAAATATTCCGTGATCGTCAACGGGCACATGCCCGTCAAGGTCAAGGACGGTGAAAAGCCCGAGAGCGGGAACTGTCGGCATATCACGATCGACGGCGGGCTGTCGAAAGCCTATCACCAAAAGACGGGTATCGGCGGATATACCCTCATCAGCAATTCCGAGGGCTTGTATCTTGCGTGCCACGCGCCTGATTTTTCAAGAGCGGAAGCACTCGAACATTACGTTGACTTAAAGAGCGAGGTGCGCCAGCTTTTGAAATACGACGAGCGTATTCTCGTCAAACAGACGGACAAGGGCGTAGCGATGCAAGGTCAGATTGAGGTCTTGAAAAAAATGCTCAAAGAATATTACAAGGCGTGAAGCGCTTTTCTATGGAAAAAATTTGGAAAATTTGCGTAAAACAGTTGCAAATTGCGGAGAATAATGGTATAATAAGAATACTTAATAATTCTTGATTATTGAGAGTGGCGCGCCACTCTCAATAATGCTATGTAAAGGAAGTTTATGAAAATAAAACCTATCGAAGAGATCGAAAACGCTTTATTGCCGATCGCGGCGGAACTGAATATCGAAATCGTAGAGCTTGAATTTAAGCAAGGCAGAGAACCTGCGCTTACCGTATATATCGATACGGAAACGGGCGTGGACCTCGATACCTGCGAAAAATTCCACCGTGCGATCGATCCCGTGCTCGACGAAGTAGATCCCACGTTCGGCACTCCGTATACCCTCAACGTATCCAGCCCCGGGCTTGACAGACCCTTAAAAACCGATCGGGATTACCAAAAATGTATCGGGCAGAAAGTAGAGGTAAAGCTGTTCGCGCCGATCAAGGGCAAGAAGTTTTTCGAACTCGTTTTGAAAGGGCACGACGAAACGTGCGTGTATCTCGACGACAACGGCGAGGAAATGAAGCTCGAAAAAGCGAAGATCGCGAAGATCTGCCGCGCGATCGATTTCGAGGGATTGTTGTAAGCAATAAAAATCAACCATATATTTTACGAAAATTCAATTAGGAGATTGAAAACAATGGAAAACAAAGAGTTTTTTGCGGCGCTTAGCGACTTGGTAAGAGAAAAGGGAATCAGCGAAGAATCGTTTATCGCAACGCTTGAAAACGCGCTTGCGTCCGCGTACAAAAAACAGTACGACGGCGGTGCGGAGGTTGCCGTTACGCTCGATGCGGAAAAGGGTACGATCGAATTCCGCGCTACGCGCTACGTCGTGGAAGAGGTCGTGGATAAGGACAAGGAAATTTCCTTGGAGGACGCACAGGAGCTTGACCCGAACCATCAGGTCGGCGATACGATCGTGAATACCTTTATCCCCAAAAATTTCGGGCGTATTGCGGCGCAGACGGCAAAACAGGTCATTTTGCAAAAACTGCACGAAGCGGAACGCGACAATACCTTCTCCGAATTCTCGGATAAGGAAGGGGAGCTTATGGAAGGCGTTATCCGCAAGATCGACGAACGCAACGTATACGTCGAGCTCGGCGATAAGAAGATCGAGGGCGTAATGCCGCCTCAGGACAGAGTTGCAACCGAAAGATACGCGGTGGGCGACAGACTCAAAGTGTTCGTAAAGCGCGTAAAGAACAACGGGAAAAATTCGCAGATCGTCGTATCCCGTACGGCGCAAGGTCTGGTTAAGAAGCTGTTCGAGGAGCAAGTCCCCGAAATCGGTCAGGGCATCGTCGAGATCAAAGAGATCGCGCGCGAACCCGGTCAGCGTACGAAGATGGCGATCCTTTCCAACGACGCGCGCGTGGACGCGGTGGGCGCTTGCGTAGGCAACCGCGGGGCGAGAGTCAACGCGGTCGTGGAAGAGCTCGGCGGGGAAAAGATCGATATTATTCTTTGGAACGAAGATCCTTTGGCGTTCATTTATAAGGCGTTATCGCCCGCAACGGTATTGTCCGTAACGGCGAGAGGGGAACGCAGCGCAATGGCGATCGTGCCCGACGAAAAGCTGTCGCTTGCGATCGGCAGAGACGGTCAGAACGCGCGTTTGGCGGCAAGACTGACGGGCTGGAAGATCGACGTGAAGAGCGCGTCCTCGCCCGAGGCGGCAGAAGTGCTCGCACAGATCGAAGCGGAAGAAAACGAAGAATACGAAGAAGAAACGGAAGAGTGAGCAAAGCTGAGCTTTGCGGTGAATATGTTTTCGCCTATGGCAAAAACGCGATATACTGCGTGCGATATAACTGCGTTGCGATATACTCGCTACTGCTCGTGCGATATGCTTAGCAAAGCTAAGCGTTGTGGCTGGTATTTTATAAATTTTACCACTACGTTTTGTCGTACGAGTACGACAAAACATATCGCGCCCGTTAGGGCATATCGCTTGCCACAGGCAAATATCGCGCCAACGGCATATCGCTTTACGTAACAATTCACCCTTTCGTATCTTCACTCTAAGGAGGCTTGTATGCCCAAGACGAAAAAAATTCCTATGCGTATGTGCATTGCTTGCCGCGAGATGAAACCCAAGCAGGAAATGACGCGCGTAGTAAAAAACGCGGACGGGGAGATCTTTGCCGATCCGACGGGCAAAGCGCCCGGTCGGGGCGCGTACGTATGCGGCGCGGCGGAGTGTCTGTCCAAAGTCTGCGGAAAAAAACTTTTGAACAAGACCTTTTCTTCGAACGTAGATCCCGAGGTATACCGCGGGGTCGAGGAGGACGCTCTTGGGAACAAGTAAAATCGAAACCTATCTCGGGTTTTGTATCCGCGCGAGAAAGATCGTACTCGGCGCGGACAGCATAGAACGGCAGAAAAAGGGCGTATTTTTACTGGTCGCCGACGGCGGGATCGGGAAAAATTCGTTAAAGCCCGTGCTGAAAGCAAAAGAGAAGTTTGCCTGTCCTTTGATTATGACGGAGACGGGCGTACTCGGAGAAACGCTCCACCGCCCGGCGGTAAAAGCGGCGGCGATTACAGACGATCATTTGGCTAAGGCGATACTTTCCGTCGTCGATAGCGAACCTCAATTCAAATTCTATTCGGGAGGAAACAACTGAACCTATGGCAAAGAAATACGAGAATGTGGAGAAAATTTTAGGACTTTTAGACGACGAGCGGCTCGGCGGGCTGCAAAAACGTCTGTCATCCACAGAAAAGAGCCTTTCGGAAATTCTGAAAAAGCTGTCCGTATTGGAAACGGAAAAAGCGGAGCGTGAAGCCGCGGAAGCGGCGGCGCGTGCGGAGGAAGAAGCGCGTCTTGCCGCGGAAGCCGAAGCGAA
This sequence comes from Clostridia bacterium, assembly GCA_017465865.1. Taxonomy (GTDB): domain Bacteria; phylum Bacillota; class Clostridia; order Christensenellales; family Borkfalkiaceae; genus Scatosoma. The sequence continues at coordinate 23,233 of JAFTVF010000007.1, read as the reverse complement.
AGCGAAAGCGGAAGAAGAAGCAAAGGCAAAAGCGGAGAAAAAAGAAAAGGAAGCCGCTCCCGAAACGGAAGAAAAGCCGAAAAAGAGAACGACGAAAAAGAAAACGGAAACGGTAGAAGAGCCTGCGCCCGTAGCGCAAGAGGAAAAGGCGGAAGAGCCTGCTCCCGCGCCCGCTGAGCCTGAAAAAGCGGAAGAACCCAAAACGGAAAAGACGGAAAAGACGGAAACGAGAACGTTCGTGCCCAAAGCTCCCGCCGCGCCCCGCGCGCCGAGATATTTCCGTAACGGACAGGAACAGGGCGTGTACGTGGCAAAACCCGGCGTAGACGTTTCTACGGGCAGCGGCGCGACCTACCGTCCCCGTACGCAGGGCGACAGACCCGCAAGACCCGCAGGCGACAGACCGTTTACGGGCGCAAGACCCGCAGGTGCAAGACCTGCCCGTCCCGTAAGCAGCGCACCCGTTGCCGCGCCGATCGCGCCGAGCAGAGAGAAATCGTTCTCTGCGCCCGCGAAGAAAAAGACGTTTGAAAAGACGTATACGGAAAAGAAACCTCTTTCCAAGCGTACGCTCATAAAGCAACAGGGTATGACGGTGGAGGATTTCGACGAGGATAAGTCGGGTTACAGAAAAGTGCGTTCGCCCAAAAAGCAGAAACGCCAGGAAATCCCTACGATCAAGATCGAACACGCGGTCGTTACCACGCAGGAGATCCCTTTGAAAGTATTGTCCGAAAAGCTCGGCGTATCCGCGGTAGAGATCACCAAGCGTTTGTTCAAAGAGGGGATCATGAAAGGGATCAACGATTCCATCGATTACGATAACGCGGCGCTGATGGCGGCGGATATGGGGATCGACCTTGAATACAAACCCGAAAAGACGGCGGAAGAAGTGCTGATGGATACGGTGGTAGCCGAGGACGAAAGCAAGCTCGTTACCCGTGCGCCCGTCGTTACGGTTATGGGGCACGTAGACCACGGTAAAACTTCCCTGCTCGACAGTATCCGCGCTACGTCGGTTACGACGGGCGAAGCGGGCGGTATTACGCAGAGCATCGGTGCGTATACGGTTACGGCGAAAGGCAAACAGATCACGTTCATCGATACGCCCGGCCACGCAGCGTTTACGGCGATGCGTGCGCGCGGCGCGCAGGTAACGGATATCGTTATCCTCGTCGTTGCGGCGGACGACGGGATCATGCCGCAAACGGTAGAAGCGATCAACCACGCGAAAGCGGCGAACGTGCCTATCATCGTTGCGATGAATAAAATGGATAAATACGAGATCAACCCCGATAAGGTCAAGCAAGAACTGATGCAGTACGAGCTTGTGCCCGAGGAATGGGGCGGCGATACGATGGTCATTCCCATCTCCGCAAAGACGGGTATGGGTATCGACGAACTGCTCGATTCCGTCAACCTCGTTGCGGAAATGCAGGAGCTGAAAGCCAACCCCGACCGTCAGGCAAAGGGTACGATCATCGAAGCCAAGCTCGACAAGGGCAAAGGCCCCGTTGCAAGCATTATCGTGCAGACGGGTACGCTGAAAACGGGCGACAACATTCTGTCGGGTACGACGATGGGTCGCGTGCGCGCTATGTTCGACGACAAGGGCAGACCCGTCAAGTCCGCAGGTCCGTCGATGGCGGTGTCCATTCTGGGCTTGGAGGACGTGCCGAACGCGGGCGACAGCATCATGGCGGTCGATCAAGCGCTCATGAAACAGGTACAGGAAGAAAGAAAGAACCGCGAGCGCGAGAGCATGATCAAAGAACAGAGCCGCGTTTCGCTCGACTATATCTTTGCACAGGTGGAAGAGGGCAAAATGAAGAACCTCAACCTGATTGTCAAAGGCGACGTGCAGGGTAGCGTAGAGGCGGTGAAACAGTCGCTGGAAAAACTCTCGAACGAAGAAGTCCGCGTGAAAGTCATTCATTCGGCGGCGGGCGCGATCAACGAGGGCGACGTTATGCTCGCCGACAGCGCGAACGCGATCATTATCGGCTTTAACGTCCGTCCTGATACCAAGGCGAAGAAACTTGCCGAAACTTCGAAAGTAGACGTAAGAAGCTACCGTATCATTTACGAACTCATCGACGATATGGAAGCGGCGCTGAAAGGCATGCTCGCACCCAAGCTCAAAGAGATCCTTACGGGTAAATGCGAAGTCCGTCAGACGTTCAATATCACGGGCGTGGGTACGATCGCGGGCTGCTACGTAACGGACGGCAAGATCGTCCGCGGCGGAAAGCTGCGTATCTATCGCGAGGATATCATGATCTGCGAGGGCGGCGTGAAGCAGTTGAAGCGGTTCAAGGACGACGTGAAAGAAGTCAACTACGGCTACGAATGCGGCTGTGCGATCGACGGGTTCAACGAGATCCGCATCGGGGATATTATCGAGTGTTACGTTACGGAGGAGATTAAAGCGTAATGAAAATTTCGAGAACTTCGAGATTAAACGGCGAATACCAAAAGGAGATCAGCGCGATTTTACGGCGTTTGAAAGACAAAGCTCCTGAGCTGAAAGGTCTGATTTCCGTAACCGAAGCGGACGTCGCGCCCGATCTCAAAACGGCGATCGTGTACGTGAGTATCTACGGCGCAGGCGAAGCGGAAACCAAGCGTTCTTTCGAGATTTTGCAGCAGAACGCAGGGTATATTCGCCACGAACTGTCGCAAGTAATGCGTATGCGTACCGTGCCTACGCTTACCTTCCGCATGGACGGGAGCATGGTCTACGGCGCGAAAATGGACGAGTTGTTCAAACAAATCAAATATACCACGCCCGAAACGACGGACGAGGAGTAAAAGGACGACCACCTCCCTCGATACGAGGGAGGCGAGTTTTTAAGAAAAAACAATGGATACTTTGGAAAAGATTGCAAACAGAATAAAACAGGCGAAGCGTATCGCGATTTTTACGCACATGCGCCCCGACGGCGACGCGTTCGGCAGTGCGCTCGCGCTGTCCTCGGCGCTCGATAGCTTGGGGATTTTCAATGAGGTGTGTGTGGAAACGGATATTCCGTCCAACCTCGCTTTTCTTGACGGTTTGGACAAGGTGCGTAAAAAACCGCAAGGGGAATACGATCTGCTCGTTACCGTGGATTGCAGCGACGAACAGCGTTTGGGCTTGCTGACGGAAGAGTTCTTGACGGCGCGGCGAAAAAAGATTGATACCGTGAATATCGATCATCATATTTCCAACAACCGTTTCGGCAAATATAATTTCGTGCGCGAATGTTCGGCAAACTGTATGAACGTCGCCGAGCTTATTAACCTGTTGGGCGTTACGCTGGATAAGAAAATAGCGGAATACCTGCTCGTGGGCTTGCTGACGGATTCGGGGAATTTTTCTCACGACGACGTTACGGAAGAAACGCTTGTGTTGGCGGCAAAGCTCGTCGGCGCGGGCGCGGATATCCGATATTATAACTATATGCTGTTCAAAAGACAGCCCAAGGCTCGCGCGGCGTTGCACGCGAGGGTGATGAGCGGAATGCGGTTTTACCATAACGAACGCTTTGCCGTGATCGTCGTTACGAAACAGGCGATGCAGGAATGCGGCGCGGATAACGGCATGACGGAGGGGTTCGTCGATTTCCCGCTGAACGTGGACACGGTAGAGGTCGCGGCTTCGGTGATGGAGGTAAAGCAAGGACAGTACAAGGTTTCGTTGCGCTCGAAGGAATACGCGGACGTGAACAAGATCGCGGGCACGTACGGCGGCGGCGGGCATATCCGCGCGGCGGGCTGTATGCTGTTTGGCGAGATCGAGGACGTGCTCGACAGACTGTCTTATACCGTATCGCAATATCTGGAATAAAGCAATCAAGGGAATACTTATGAAAAACGCTGTGAAAAGTTCGGATGAAAATAACGGAGAGATCGATAAGCTCTTCAATTTCCGTCCCGTATTTTTCTCGGCGGTTTTTTTATGCCTCGGCATTGTGTTCGGGTATTTATATTTTCTCAAAGACGTTTCGGCTTGGTGGAGCATGCTGTTGCTCCCGTTTGCCGTCGCGCCTTTTTGTTTTTGTACTTCCCTGCGACGCCTGAAAAAGACGGCGCTTGCCGTTATCGTGTTGGCGCTGTGTTTTGCGGTCGGCGTATTTTCCATGCTCGCCCGTTTGCGGGATTTTGCCGATACGACGGTATACGACGGGGAAATGCCCGTCGTCGGGCGGGTGGTAGAGAAAAAGAGCTACGGGGAAACGACGAAGTTCGTGCTCGACGATCTGTATATCGACGGGAATACGGAAACAGGCAAGCTCGTCGCATACCTGCCTACCTCGCTCTGTGAAAGCGTATCGCTTTCCGACGAGGTTTTGATCGAGGGCAGAGTGCGGACGGATACCGAATATTTCAACGACTACGGCTTTCGCGCGAACGATATCGGCGACGGAGTGCGGTTTGCTATGAACGGCACGGACTGCGCCGTTTCGGGGCATTCGTTCGATCTGTTTTTATCCGTATATACGAGGTTGGAAAACAGACTGTATGCGGGCATGGACGAGTCGCCCGCCGCCGTAACCTTGGCGGTGCTTACGGGGGATACTTCGGGCATCGAAACGGACTTACTTGAAAATATGCGCATGGGAGGCATCGCGCATATCTTTGCCGTATCGGGCTTACATATCGGCGCGCTGTACGCGTTTTGCCTTGTGTTGCTTAGGAAAACCCCGCTTAGAAAACTTCCCAAACCCGTACGCTTTGTATTGCTTTCGGCGCTGCTCGTCTTTTATTCGGGCGTTTGCGGTTTTACGCCGTCCGTGATCCGCGCGACGGTGCTGTGCTTGATCTCGTACGGTGCAATGCTGCTCGGCTTACATACCGATATGCTGGAAACGCTCGGCGCGGCGGCGATCTTTCTTTTACTGCTATCGCCTACCGCGTTGTTTGAGGTCGGGTTTCAGCTCACCTTTCTTGCCTGCCTTGGCATCGCGCTCTTGAAACGCCCCGTGTTCGCGGCGTTCGATACGATGTTTCGTTTCGCAAGAAAACGCTTTCCGCGAAAACTTACCGACGAACAACAGGCGATATTCGATCAAGGGGATACTTTGCCTTTGTCCTTGGGCGAGCGCGTATTCCGCGGCGTAAGCTCCGTGCTCTCCGTCAGTATTGCCGCGCAGATCGCCACCGCGCCCGTACTTTTATATGCGTTTGATTTCTTATCGGGCTGGTCGTTGCTGCTTAATTTTGTTTTCGTGCCCTTGATAAGTTGCGTATTTTCCGCCTTGCTCGTGTTAGCGGTGCTGGCTTGTCTGTTACCCGTCTCAGCAACGGGTGCGGTGCTTTACCTGCCCAACCTCGTATGGTCGGCTTCGTTGCTTTTGTTCGAGGTCGCGGACTTTTCAAAATTCGCACTGACGGGATTGAAATTCACGGCGGGGAGTATGATCTGTTATTACGCGGGCTGTACCTTTCTTTCGGATAAATGGAACTTATCGCCGCGTGTGCGTAAGCTCTACGCCGCGCTGTGTTTTACGGCGTTTTTCGCGGTGGTAGGGATTGTCAACGGGTAAGTGGATAAATATCGGGGATTTCCTTGCTTTTTTGCACGGAATATGCTATAATAACGGGAGAAGACAGACGGGAGGCGGTTTGGAATGAAATACGTAGAGTTCAAAAAATTTACAGACGATAACGGCGCGCGCCCGATCTATCTTTTCGAGGGCGAGGAGGTGTATTTCCGCGAAAAGGGGGAAGTGCTTTTGCGGGCAAGGTTTTTGCAAGAACCGACCCTCGATTTCGTCGCGTTCGACGGCAATACGCTCAAAGGCGATAAAATGCGTGCGCTTGGAGAGGCGCTGAGCTGTTTTCCGTTCGTCAGCGAGAAACGCGTGGTGCGGGTAACGGAATTTTATCCCACGGAAAAGGAATACGAAACCTATCTCAAAGCCCTGTTCGAAAACCCGCCCGCAGACGGAATGTTGATTATTCTCAATTCGTCCAAGGGGAAAGTCGGCACGGCGGCGCTTGCGAAAAAGCCGAACGTTACGTTCGTGGACTGCTCGCGCTCGGACGAGGAAACCATCAAAAAATGGATCTATATCACCTGTAAGCGCGCGGGGGTATACGCGGACGGGATCACCTGCGGAAAGCTCGCTACCTACTGCGTATTCGATATGTCGAGGATTGCCAAGGAAACGGAAAAACTGCTCGGTTATTGCGAGGCGACGGGTCAGGCGCGGTTGACGGACGAGATCGTGGATTCGCTCGTGTATCCCGATACCGAATATAAAATTTTCGAGCTGACGGACGCGCTCGCGCGGAAAAACTATTCCGCGTATATGAAGATCGTAAACGACCTGTCTACGCGCGGGTACAACGAAACGGCGCTGCTTTCGTCGCTTGCGGGGTATTTCAAAAAACTGTACGATACGGCGAACTGCAAGGGCAGCGACCGCGAGGTGGCGTTGGCGCTGGGTATGAAAGAATTCGTCGTGAAAAAGCACCGCGAACAGGCGGCGAAGTTTTCGAAAACGGGTCTGCTTGCGCTGTACGAGGCGGTATACGCGGCGATCAGCGGTATCAAATGCGGGGAGCTGACCCCGTCTGCCGCGCTGAAAACGGTTACGGCGAAGCTGTTTTTTGAAAAAATATAAAAAAGGTTTGGCAAAACGCTTTATTTTTGGCGTGATATTTTATATAATAGTATTATAAAATCCCATTTTTCGCGGTATCGCCGAAAAATGAAAGGGAGGGAAGTATGTTGCTGTTGACGGCTGCGACGAAATTAACGGAATTAAAGGACGGCGTTCTGAATTTTTTCCGTGATTTCGGCGCGTTGTATTGCGTAGAAATTCTTTTGTTTTTCTGCCTGATATTTTTTGTGTCGAAAGTCTTGCGCGACAACGACGCGACCAAGCTGATGTTCGTATACTGGGTGCTTTTGCTCGCGGGCGGGCTTATGCACGCGTTCGACGGCGAGATCATGACCAAACAGTTTTTCCTGTTCTACGTGATCCTCGTTTCGTCGGTGATGCTGATCCTGTTCAGCGTGGAAGTGAAAAAGTATCTTTGGGACGTTCACCAAACCAAGGAACGCGCCCCTGAAAAGGCGACGGGCGGCAGCGCGGAAGTGCACTCGCAAGCGGACACCGAACGCTGTATGGCGAACATCGTCAAGGCGTTACAGAATATGTCCAAAAACAACGTCGGCGCGCTCATCGTGCTCTCTAAAGGCAGTCTGCCCAAGCAGGTATTGCAAAGCGGCGTAGAGATCGACGCGGAGATCTCCACCCAGCTTATGGAAGGGATCTTCTTTCCGAAAGCGCCCTTGCACGACGGCGCGATGGTCATTCACGGACATAAGATACAGGCGGCGGGGTGTTTTTTGCCCCTGACCCAAAAAACGAGCTATCCCAAGGAATACGGCACGCGCCACCGCGCCGCGATCGGTATTACCGAAGTCGCCAACGTTATTTCGCTCGTCGTTTCCGAGGAAACGGGGATTATCTCTATCGTAAAACAAGGCAACGTAACGCGGTACGCCGATTACGATATGCTCGTGGACGCGCTCAAAGATTATTATTGGCAGGAAATGCCGATCTCGGATAAAAAACGTATTCTCGGAGGGTTGATCAAATGAAATTCGGAAAATTCTTAAAAGACGTATTCGTTTCCAAGTTCTGGATCAAAGCCCTGTCGTTATTGCTGGCGGTGTTCGTCGTTGTTGTGTTGAATATCTAAGGGGAAAAGTGAGAAGTAAAAGAGGAGTTTTTGAACTTTTATGGGACTGAAAGTATGTAAATTCGGCGGTACGTCGATGGCGAGCGGACATATCATTTTGTCCGCCGCAAGCATTATAGAATCGGACGCAGAGCGGCGTTACGTCGTGGTTTCCGCGCCCGGTAAGCGTTTTAGCGGCGATATCAAGGTAACCGACTTGTTATACAAATGTTCGGACGAATTCGAGGCGGGCGATATCGCGGCGTTTAAGGAAACGTTTGAAAAGATCCGCGTACGGTTTATGAATATCGAAGCGGAGATCGGTAAAGATCTGAATATCAAAGCGGGGCTTGACGAAGCGGAAAACGAAATTCTTTCGGGCGCAGGCCGCGATTATTGCGCTTCGCGCGGTGAGTTTTTGGCGGCGAAGATCATGGCGGCGGTGCTCGGCGTACCGTTCGTGGACGCGACGGAATTCGTGCGGTTCAAGGCAGACGGCGGGTTGGACGAAAAGACGTTCGAGCTGGGCGCGGAAGTGCTCGCAAAATACCCCCGTGCGGTGATCCCCGGGTTCTACGGGCTTGGCGTGGACGGGAAAGTCAAGACTTTCTCGCGCGGCGGCGGCGATATTTCGGGTTCGATCGTAGCGCGGTCGGTCATGGCTTCGCTGTATGAAAACTGGACGGACGTCAGCGGGTTTTACGCTTGCGATCCCCGTATCGTCAATTCGCCCAAGTGCATGCCTGAAATTTCCTATCAGGAGCTTCGCGAGCTGTCGTATATGGGCGCGAACGTGTTACATAGCGAATCGATCTTCCCCGTCAGAAGTGCGGGTATTCCCATTCGTATTTGCAACACCTTCCGTCCCGAGGACGCGGGTACGTATATCGTCAAGAGCGCGAAACGCAAAGTAAGCGACAATATCGTTACGGGTATTGCGGGCAAGAAAGGCTTTACGGCGATCACGCTGGAAAAATCCTTGATGAACGCGGAGGTCGGCTTTGTCGGCAAGGTGCTTTCGGTCATTGAAAAGCACGGTATTTCTTTCGAGCATTTGCCGTCGGGGATCGACTCTATGTCCCTCGTTATCGACAACGAGTTCTTGAAAGACGGCATTTTGCAGACCCTGCTCGAAGAATTTACGGCGGCGGTACAGCCCGACAGACTGTATACGCATGAAAATATCGCTTTGGTCGCGACGGTAGGGCACGGCATGACGAAGAACGTCGGTACTTCCGCAAGACTGTTTAAGGCGATCTCGGAAGCGGGTATCAACGTAAATATGATCGACCAGGGTTCGAGCGAGCTGGATATTATCGTCGGCGTGGAAAACGAGGACTGTGCGGACTGTATCCGCGCCATCTATAAAGAATTTTTTAATTGAGGCGAAAAAATGAAAGCTTATACGGTGGATTTGAAGAAAGAATATTCTTTTTTGCAGGGCGGCAGCTTGCAATGTATCGCAATGGAACAGCCTTGGGACGACGTTCGCGATTGGAAACGCCCCGCGCTCGTGATCGTTCCCGGCGGCGGATACTCTATGTGCAGCAAACGCGAAGCCGAGCCGATCGCAACGGAATTTTTAACGAGAGGCTTTCAGACGTTCGTGCTGACCTATCTTTGCGCGCCGCAGGGCGTTAAGTATCCCGAACAGCTTTTAGAGCTTTCCGCGGCGGTGGATTACGTGAAAAAGCACGCGGACGAGTGGAGCGTAAATCCCGAAGAAGTGTTCGTTGTCGGCTTTTCCGCAGGCGGGCATCTTACGGGCAACCTTGCGATCGAATACGCGAGCGTTTCCGAAAAAGCGGGCGCTGCGCTCGATTGTAAGCCTACCGCGGTAGGGCTGTGCTATCCCGTTATCTCGCAAAAGCACGGGCATCAAGGCTCGTATACCAACCTTTTGCAAGGGTATACGGAAGAAGAAAAAGCGGAGCTTTTGCAAACGCTGAACTTGAACGAAGCGGTCAGCGAAACCACCCCGCCTGCCTTTATCTGGGCGACGGCGACGGACGGGGTCGTGCCTGCGGACAACGCGCTCCGTTATGCAATGGCGTTGGATAATAAAGGAGTTTCGTACGAATTGCATATCTATCCCGACGGCGGGCACGGGCTTTCGACGGGGTCGCTGGAAATCAATCATCCCTCCGACGCGCTCGTTCGGGTAAGGGCTTGGATGGAAGATTGCGCGGCGTTTTTCCGTCGGTATATCAAAGAGAAAGTTTAAGAAAGTAAGAGAAAAGGAAGCGTTCGCGCTTCCTTTCTTTTATAGTGTTTTCAGTTGTTTTCGGGCGCGGATATACGTTTTTCCCCGCCGAAGCGTACAGCCGTGCGCTTTGGCGAGCTGGGATACGCTTACCACTTGATATCCGTCCGCTTTTAGATCGGGGAGTAATCTTTTTAACGCCTCTACGGTGTTTTTGTATCCGTCGTGCATTAACACGATCGCACCCGAAAAGCGTTGAAAATATACGCTTTGATAAATCTCCTCGGCGGTAACGCCCATCCAATCCAGCGTATCTATCGTCCAGTCGATGATCGGCGTGGGCGATATTTCTTTTACAAGCTCGTTCGCTTTCCCAAACGGCGGGCGTAACAAATGACGTGGCTTTCCGTCTGCCTTGGCAAGCAGTTCGTCCGTGCGGTCGATCTCCGATTGCAATTCCTCGCGAGAAAGGGTGGTGAGATCGGCGTGCGATTGCGTGTGATTGCCCAGCTCGAACCCAAGCGCGCACGCCGCGTATAAAAGCTGCGGGGTATCCGACGAAAACAGTCCGCCGTTGAAAAAGACGGTCGCGGTAGCTTTGCAGTCGGGGTTTTCTTCGTTAAACGCCGCGAATACGGCGAAAATATTTTCCAAAGTCCGAGAGGGGGAATCGTCGAACGTGAACGAAATCAGCTTCCGATTCGGGTCGATCTCGGAAATATCCGTATCCGAAGTATCCCATACCTCGGGATCGACGGGCTTTGGCTCGGAAAAATCAAATTCCTCGGGCTGTTCGATGGGCGCGTTCGGGAAGCTGTCCGTAGAGGGCGGCGGGGTGTTCGTTTGGGTATGACAGGCGCTGAAAAACGCGACTGCGGTAAGAAAAACGGCAATCCCATGCCGTAAAAAACGGTTTGACATAGTAAAAGTATTCATAATTTTAACGGTTTCTATGCAAAAAAAGCATCTTTGCTTGAAAAAATAGAAAAAGACTTGACAATCTTTTTACACTATGGTATAATTTTCTTATTAAACAGTTGACGAAAGATCGTAGCGGTTTTGTTATCGGTAAAGAGGACGGTAGCAAAATGAGGAGAAAACCGCAGAGAAAAGAATACCGATCGTTGAAAATGAGGTGTTTCAACGGGGGAAACAAAGGTTGTGCAATGAAAGAAGAACAACAAATCAAAGAAGTTTGTGAAAAATTCAACATCTGCGGGGAGTATGATTCCTGTGAGGTCGTCAACAGCGGACATATCAATACGACCTATCTCGTGAAATATCTGCGGGGCGGAGAGTTGAAAAATTACATTCTGCAACGGGTAAATACCTACGTATTCCGCGATCCCGTGGGGGTCATGAGCAATATTTCGTCGGTAACGGAGTTTATCCGTGCGAAGATTAAAGAAAAACAGGCTACGGCAAAACGCAACGTGTTGCACTATTCCAAAACCGAGGAGGGGCTGTTCTATACCTTTATGCCCGACGGCGGGTTTTGGCGTTGCTATCGCTACATAGACGATTCCGTATGCTTCGAGCGCACCGACGATCTGCGCGTGATCGAGGAATCGGGCAAGGCGTTTGGGGAATTCCAAACCTATCTCTCCGATTATCCCGTTAAGGATTTGAGTATCGTTATCCCGCATTTCCATAACACCGTTCGCCGTTACGACGCGTTCCGCGACGCGGTTGCCGCGGACGAAGCGGGGCGGGTGAAAGAGCTTGCTGCGGAAATCGAGGGGTATCTTGCGCTGGAAGAGATTGCAACAAAGCCCTATAAACTGCAAACAGAGGGCGTTTTGCCTCTCCGCGTTACCCATAACGATACCAAGATCAGCAACGTATTGTTCGACAGCAAAACGTTGGAGCATTTGTCCGTTATCGATTTGGATACGGTAATGCCCGGGCTGGTGGCGTTCGATTTCGGCGACGCGATCCGAATCGTGGCGTCTACGGGCGAAGAGGACGAACGCGATCTGGAACATTTATCCGTCGATATGTCCAAATACGAAGCGTTTACGCGCGGGTTCGTCAGCGTGTTAAAAGAGTCGTTGACGGAAGCGGAAAGAAGTACGCTTGCGCTCGGCGCAATCGCAATGACGGTGGAATGCGGGGTGCGGTTCTTGACCGATTATATCAACGGGGATAAATATTTCCGTATCCATTACGCCGATCAGAATTTAGCGCGTGCGCGCGCACATCTCGTTTTGGCTCGGGATATGGTAAAACGCCTCGACGAAATGCAAGCGATCGTCGATAAATATGGCAAATAACAAACGGGTCGGCGGATACTCTCCGCCGATTTTTCTATTGCATTTTTCCTAAAAAAGTGGTATACTGTATACATAGCCGTTTCGGAGCGAATTGAACCTGCCCAAAACAAGTCTTTTTCTCCCTTTAAGGCTTATCGTCATTACAATACGTACAGTATTGTTGCTTCCTCTGCGCCTTAAATCATAAAAAAATACTTTGTTTTGGGTGCAGAGCAAAATCAGGTTCAACTCATTCCGAAACGGCTAAGGAGAAAACTATGACGGATTGTATTATCGTAGGCAGCGGCGCGGCGGGCGTATCCGCGGCGCTCACCTTAAAAGCCAACGCGAAAAATTTTATGCTGTTCGGTTCGCCCGATTTAAGCGAAAAGATCGCAAAAGCCGAGCGTATCCGCAACTATCCCGGGCTTTCGAATATCTCGGGTAAGGAATTTGCCGAAGTATTGAAAATACAGCTCAAAGAAGCGGATATCGAGGTTTGTAACGAGCGGGTTACGGGCGTTTACGCGCTCAAAGACAAGTTCAGCGTATTGACGGAACAGGGGAATACGTACGAAAGTAAAACGGTGATAATCGCTTGCGGCGTGGAGAGCGTGAAACAGATCGACGGCGAAACGGAGTTCTCGGGACGGGGCGTGAGCTATTGCGCGACCTGCGACGGGTTTTTATACAAGGGCAAGACGATCGGCGTGGTCTGCACCTCGAAACGGCTTGAACACGAAATCGGCTACCTCGCGGATTTTGCGAAACAGGTGTATCTCGTACCCATGTATAAAGACGTGGAAATCTCGCGCGAGAATATAACCGTTATCAAGAAAATGCCCAAGAAGATCGACGGCAAATTGCGCGTGGACAGGCTTGTGTTTGCCGCGCCGCCTGCGGAGGATATTCCCGCGGAATTGCCCGTTGACGGGGTGTTTATGCTCCGCGAAAGCGTTTCGCCCGCGATCTTGGTGGGCGGGTTAGAGCAGGAAAACGGGCACGTAAAAGTCGGTCGGGATACGTCCACCAACTTAAAAGGCTGTTTTGCAGCGGGGGATTGCACGGGCAGACCCTACCAGTACGCGAAAGCGGTGGGCGAGGGGAATATCGCCGCGCACGCGGTCAGCGAGTATTTGAAATAAACGAACGGACGGGGGAGAGCAGTGCAAAAACGGGAACGCGTCATTTTATATTCCGATCTGAATAATTTTTTCGCGTCCGTGGAGATCGCGCTTGACCCGTCTTTGGCAGGGAAGCCCCTGATCGTGTGCGGCGACCCCAAGGAACGGCACGGTATCGTACTTGCGAAAAACGAGGAAGCCAAACGCTACGGGATCAAGACCGCCGAAACGGTGTATTCCGCCTTGCGTAAATGCCCTGATTTACAGATGGTAAAGGAGCATTTCCACGAATATAGGCGGTATTCGAAAAAGGTGGTGGAGATCTACGGCAGGTACACCGACTGTATCGAGGAATGTAGCATTGACGAATGTGCGTTGGATATGACGGAGAGCACCGCGCTGTTTGGGAGCGGGGTCGAGATCGCGGAAAAGCTCCGAAGCTCGGTAAAGGAAGAGCTGGGGCTTACCGTGTCCGTCGGCGTGAGCTTTAACAAGGTGTTTGCAAAGCTCGCGTCCGAGCTCAAAAAACCCGACGCGGTAACCGAGATCACGCGGGAAAATTACCGCGAAAAGGTCTGGCGTTTGCCTGTAAGCGAGCTGTTGTTCGTCGGTAAATCCACGGCGGAAACTCTGCATAAGATCGGAGTACGGACGATCGGGGAGCTTGCAAACGCCGACGAGGAGCTGTTGATACGGTTGCTCGGGAAACGGGGCAGACAGCTACGCATATACGCGCGGGGTGAGGACGACGCGCCCGTTAAGGGTGTGAAAGAGAAAGAAGACCTGAAATCCATCGGGAATTCGACGACCTTGCCCAAGGATATTACCGACCGCGAGGAGATCAAGCGTTGGTTTTACGCGCTGTCCGAAAGCGTTGCGGCGCGGCAGCGCAAAGCGGACGTCGGCAGAGCAAGCACCGTGCATATCGTCGTCAGGAACGAAAAATTACAGGATACGACCTGTCAGAAAAAAGTTTCGCCCACGTCCCTTTGCGGGGATATCGCAAAAGCGGCGTACGAGTTGTATTGCGAACATTTTCCGTTTGGTACGCGGGTACGCATGTTAGGGGTAACGGTGTCGGGGTTCGATTACCATATTCAGCAGATGAGCTTGGATAATCTGTTATCGGACGGTATCGCATACGAAAAGAAGGAACGCGCGGAAAACGCGGTGGCGAAGCTGCGCGAAAAGTACGGGTATACGGCGTTGCAGCGCGGGGTGGTGTTGGAAGACGGGCGGGTGAACGGCTTGGATATCCGAGGAAAAAAAGAGGAAACCTTTTCCAAACAAGAAAATACGAAAGACGAAGAATAAAAAAAGAATTTCCGTCGATACTGTTTCTATCGGCGGAAAAGTAACATTTTCAGTCGTTGATATAAAGAAGGGTTACCGAAAAACGGTTGTTTTTCGATAACCCTTCGTGATTTTTGAAAATAAAAAAACTGCGCGATCCTTTTTTGCCGAAATTTACCGAAGCGTAAACGCCGCAGGTTACTCCTGCAAAGCTACCTTATGGCACACGCAAACTTCCGCTTAGAGCTGCTACATTCCTGTCCTGACACGGTTCACGGCATTGCGTTGCATAAGACCTTGCTATCAACGTCCCTTACGGCGCGCAGACCTCCCATAAACTTCGTCGGGAAAGGCATTCGGCTCTGCTATAGCGGATTGCAGATACAGGGTGCCGCTAACTCCCCGCCTACGCGCAGCCTTTATATTATACAACATTTGAAAACGGAATGCAACCGTTTTTACACGGCTTTTTTTACGCCTTTTTCGTTTTAAGCGTAAAACATTTTGTCAAATTTCCAAGTTTTTCCGTTTTTTAGGGCGAATGGTTGACAAACGCCGCGGGAAATACTATAATAAAAGAGAAAGAAAGGAGATCGTTATGGCAGGTAGTTGTTCGCATAATTGTTCGAGCTGTTCTTCAAACTGCTCGTCGAGAAAACAGGAGAGTATGTTAAAAGCTCCGCACAAAAAATCGTCGGTGAAAAAGGTGATCGGCGTAGTCAGCGGTAAAGGCGGGGTAGGGAAATCTCTTACCACCTCTTTGCTCGCCTCTTACGCGCAAAAACAGGGTCTGTCGGTGGGGATTATGGACGCGGACATCACAGGTCCGTCCATTCCGCATATGTTCGGCGTTACCGAGCGAATCACGGGCGACGAAAAGGGGATCAATACCGTGCTCTCGCCGTCGGGTATGCAGATGGTGTCTATGAATTTATTGCTGGACGAGGAAACCTCGCCCGTTATTTGGCGGGGTATGGTTATTTCGGGTACGGTGATGCAGTTTTGGACGGACGTTATTTGGAAAGACGTCGATCTGCTGTTTATCGATATGCCCCCCGGCACGGGCGACGTACCGCTGACGGTATTTCAGAGTATTCCTATCGCGGGTATCGTGATCGTTACCACCCCGCAGGATCTTGTGAAAATGGTCGTGGAAAAAGCCGTGAATATGGCGAAAATGATGCATATCCCCGTGCTCGGTCTGGTGGAGAATATGAGCTATCTTACTTGCCCCGATTGCGGGAAAAGAATGGAAATTTTCGGGCATAGCAAGGCGCGCGAGATCGCGGCGGAATACGGTATTCCGTCGGTGGCGCAAATGCCGCTCGATCCGCAAATTTCCAAGCTTGCGGACGAGGGACGGATAGAGGATTACGACGGGGCGGCACTTTCGGAAGTGTTTAAGGAGATCGAAAAAGCCGAAAGAAAAGACGGATAAACAGGTTACGGAAGAGAAAGATGGGATACGGGGCGGAAAAACGCAAGGTTGAGGGAAAAGCAAAAAAGCTCAAACGTTGGTTGCTCTGTATCCTTATATTATGTATGGTGATCGGGATCGTCGTTGCTACGATCTCGTCGGCTGATAGCTGGAAATACAAAGTAAATCTTCCCGCAGTCCGCAAACGCGGCGCGGGCGAGCTGCGCGTGCATTTTTTGGACTTAGGCGAAAGCGAAGCGACGCTTATAGAGCTTCCCGACGGGAAAACGGCGCTCATCGACGGCGGGGAGGATAGAGGGAACAGCGAGAAAACGCTGCTGCGGTATCTCAACGCTTTGGATATCGATACCGTTGATTATCTCGTGGTTACGGACACGGCAGAAACCTCTTGCGGCGGCTTGGATAAGCTGTTAGAGCAGAAAACGGTCAAAACCGCGTACCTGCCTAAGAAAACGCCCGTTTCGGGCAGCGCTTACGCGAAATTTTCCGCGGCGCTCGTCAAAGAAAACTGCGAACGCGCGTACCTTTCGAGAAGTATAGACCTTTCCGCTAACGGCTATACGCTTTCGTTTTTATATCCGTACACCATGGACGTGCAAAACGAAACGGAAACGGAGGGCTGTGCGTTTTGGCTGGAATATTCGGGCGTGAGCACGCTGTTTATGAGCGCACCCGAAACCGTAGGCGATTTGCTGGCGCGCGACGATAGGTTGGGGCTTTTCAAGAACCGAGGCGTAGAACTGAAAGGTACGGATTTTTTGAAATGTACGACCGTGCCGAGTAGCGAATTTTTAGAATATCTCGGCGCAGAACGGATACAAACTGAGGGGAACGGACACACAATACTCACCGTCGGTGCGGACGGGAGCTATACCCTGAAAACGCCCGATTAAAAAAGAAAACCCTTTTTTCGCGCGAAAGACACAGAATTTCACCTTATTTTCATTGTAATCCATAGAAAAATTTGGTATAATAAGAATACGTAAAATCGAGTAGAACGCCCTTTCGGGCGTGTTCATCATAGAAACAAAACGGAAACAAGACGGTAAATGGAAGCGATCAGATTTGAAAAGGTATATTTTTCCTACGAAGCGGAGGACGAACGGGGCGGCGAAGTGTTCGGCTCGGATTCTTTTGCGCTCGGCGGCGTAGATCTGACCGTGGAAGAGGGCGAATTCGTTGCCGTTTTAGGGCATAACGGGAGCGGAAAATCCACCCTTGCAAGACTGACGAACGGGCTTTTGTCGCCGTCGTCGGGCGAGATCACCGTGCTGGGTTTAGACGCGCGCGACGAAAAGAATTTATTCGAGATCAGAAAACAGGTGGGGATCGTATTCCAGAACCCCGACAACCAAACGGTGGCTTCTATCGTCGAGGACGATATCGCGTTCGGGCCTGAAAATATCGGCACGCCCCGAGAGGAGATCGGTCGGCGTATCGAATTCGCGCTTGGCGCGGTGGGTATGGAAGAATTTCGCGGCGCAACGCCCGCAAGACTGTCGGGCGGGCAGAAACAGCGCGTGGCGATCGCGGGGGTGCTCGCGTTAAAGCCCCGCGTGATGATTTTAGACGAATCGACGGCGATGCTCGATCCCCGCGGCAGAAAAGAGGTTATGGACGTCGTGTTACGGCTCAACCGCGAGGAGAAGATCACCGTGCTCTTGATCACGCATTTCCCCGAAGAGGCGTTGCTTGCCGATCGGGCGGTGGTGATGAGCCGTGGTAAAATCGTAATGGAGGGCAAGCCCGCAGAGGTGCTCACGCGGAAAGACGAGCTGGAAAAATATGCGCTGACGATGCCGCGACCGATACACATTTGCAAGGAGCTGACGGCGGGCGGATTGCCCGTTGCGGACGCGATGACGGCGGAAACGCTGACGGAAAATATTCTCTCGTCGCTGAAAGAAAAACCCGCGGTCGATTTGCCGTCCGTTACGGACGAAAGAAAAGCGTTTTACGAGGACGGGGAGATCGGACGGGTGGTCTGCGAAAATCTTTCGTACGTGTACAACCCCTCGCAACCGTTCCGAACGCACGCGCTTACGGGCGCTTCGCTGGAAATTTACCCCGGGGATTTTTTCGGGATACTCGGGCATACGGGAAGCGGAAAATCCACGTTCGTACAGCACTTAAACGCGCTCTTAAAAACGCCGACGGCGGAGAAAAAATACAAACCGAAAAAGCCGAAAAAAGGCGCGCCTATACCCCCGAAAACGGTCTTGGTTGTAGACGGCTACGACCTGACGGATAAAAAGACGGATTTCAAGGAATTGCGCAGTAAAGTGGGTATGGTGTTTCAATACCCCGAATATCAGCTGTTTGCCGAAACGGTGTTCGAGGACGTTGCGTTCGGCTTGAAAAACTTCAAAAAAGGACTTTCCGAAGACGAGATTAAAACGGCGGTGCGCGAAGCGCTTGAAACGGTGGGTTTAACTTACGACGAGGTGAAAAACCGTTCCCCGTTCGAGCTGTCGGGCGGGCAAAAACGCCGCGTGGCGATCGCGGGCGTGATCGTAACCAAGCCCGAAATTCTCGTGCTTGACGAGCCTGCGGCGGGCTTAGACCCGCTCGGGAAAGAAGAAATTATGTCCCTGCTCCATAAAATCCATAAGGATTGGTGTAAAACGGTCGTTATCGTTTCGCATGATATGGACGAGATCGCGGAGAACTGTACCCGCGCGGCGATCTTTGCCGAGGGCAAGGTCGTGGCGGTGGACAGCCCCAAAACGCTGTTCAAGGACGCGGACGAGCTTAAACGGCTGGGCTTGGATACGCCGTTTACTGCAAAGCTCGTAAAAGGCTTGGCGGAAAAAGGCGTAGAGCTGGATTGCGATTTCACGGTAGACGATTTCGTACGGAAAACGCTTGCGTATGCGGCGGAAGGAGGCTCGCATGCGTGAAGTTTCTTTCGGTCAGTACTATCCCGCGAAATCCTTCGTTCATAAATGCGACCCGCGCGCAAAGATACTCTTTTTAATCGTGTATATCGTCGCGGTGTTCTTAGGCAAAAACTTCTACGCGCTCGGCGCGTGCGCATTCGTGTTCGTGCTCGTCGCGGCGTTTTCGGGCGTTCCGTTTAAGAGCCTGTTGCGCTCGGTGAAAGCGGTGCTGTTCTTGCTCGTGTTTATGACGGTGCTGAATTTGTTTTTCTACAAGGGCGAAACCATCCTTTGGCAATGGAAATTCATCAAGATCAGCAAAGAGGCGATCTATTACACGATCTTTTTGGCGGTGCGCCTGTTCCTGTTGGTGCTCGGCTCGTCGCTTTTGACTTTAACGACCACGCCCGTATCGCTTGCGGACGGGATCGAGAGCCTGCTCTCGCCTTTGAAACTCATTCGTTTCCCCGTGCACGAGCTGGCGCTCATTATGTCGATCGCGCTGCGGTTTATTCCCATCCTCACGGACGAAACCCAGCGTATCATGAACGCGCAAAAAGCGCGCGGCGCGGACTTTGAAAGCGGCGGGCTGGTAGGTCGCGTAAAAGCGATCATTCCCATTCTCATTCCTTTGCTTATCAGCGCGTTCCGCCGTGCGGACGAGCTTGGCGACGCGATGGACGCACGCTGCTATTCGGGCAGTAAGGTGCGCACGAAATATAAAAAACTCACGTTCTCGTGGCGGGATTATCTGGCGCTGCTTTCTTGCGCGGCACTGCTTGCGGGCGTGATACTTTTGAGAATTTACACGACCGCGCTTATATAAGAGCGCAAAGGCAGGGTGTCGATGCGGTACGTATTGAAAATTGCATACGACGGCACGGACTACGCAGGTTGGCAATGCCAGAAAAACGCATGCTCCGTACAGGAAACGCTGGAAAAGGGGATCGAGCTTGCGCTCGGTCAAAGCCTCAAAGTAACGGCGAGCGGGCGTACGGACGCGGGCGTGCACGCGGCGGGGCAGGTCTGTCATTTCGACGGCGAAAACATCACCGTTCCGCCTGAAAAAATGCCCGATTGCCTGAACCGTTTTCTGCCCGCCGATATCCGCGTTGTCGAGGGCTGGGCGGGGAGCGCGGACTTTGACAGCAACCGCAGTGCAAAACGCAAAACCTATTGCTATTCCCTCTACGATTCCCGTCGGGAAATGCCGCTCAAAGAACGGTTTTCCGTGCGGACGGAGGACGCGCCGAGTTTAGAAAACTTACGAAAGGCTTCGAAACTTTTCGAGGGCGAGCACGATTACAAAGCCTTTTGCGCGTCCGGCTCGTCCGTGAAAACGACGGTGCGTACGGTGTACGAGGTGCGCGTAGAGGAGGGCGAAAGCTTTGGCAGTCGCGATCTTCGCGTGTACGTGACAGGCAACGGTTTTTTGTATAATATGGTGCGTACGATGGCAGGGACGTTGCTCGCGGTCGCGGACGGGAAACGAACGCCGCAGGACGTGCAAACCGCCTATCAGACGGGGGAAAGAAATTTACTTGGAAAAACGATGCCTGCTAAGGGCTTGACCCTTTTGCAGGTCAATTATAACGAAACGGAGTAAAGTGTATGGAAGTTTACAATTTGTATCGACAATTGTTCGATTCTTTACGTCAAATCAATTATAACTCCTCCTCCAAGCTTGGCGCAAGCTCTACGCTTTTGCTGTATAGCTTGGGCATAGCCTTTCTCGTCTGGGCGGTATTTTACCTTTTCCAGGCTTTCGGCTTGTACGCTATGGCGAAAAAGCAGGGCTTGAAACGCAAAGCGCTCGCGTTTATCCCGTTTGCGAATATCTATTACATGGGCAAGATCACGGGCGAGTGCCGTTTTTTCGCGCGTAAGGTAAAGCATATCGGCTTGTATGCGATGCTCGTGCAGATCCTCGTATCCGTAGCCGCGTGCTTAACGGTCGCTGCGGAGATCTATTTGTATACGACCTACGGCGAGCCGACGCGATACGATACGACGACGGAGCTGGGCGTGATCTTGGGTTCGCCCGTTTGGGAAGGGGCGACCTCGGGGCTTGGCAAAGCGGCGGTGTGGTATCTTAACTACGGCGAATTGCTTTTCGTTTCCACGTTCGGGCTTGTTTACGAGATCTTAATGCTCGTGCTCGTCATCGCGTTGTTCAAAAAATACACCATGCGCGGATATTTCCCCCTGTCGATCTTGTCGGTTTTCGTGCCGTTCTCCCGATATATCATCATCTTCGTTCTTCGCAACCGCGAGCCGATCGATTACGAGGCGATCATGCGCGCGAGAAGAGAGGCGTATATCCGTCAGCAACAGCAATACCAAAACCGCTACGGCAACCCGTACGGCAATCCCTATAACAACCCGTACGGCTACGGTAATCCTTACGGCAACCCGTACGGCGGACAAAGCAACGGACAAAACCAAAACTCTGCGCCGCCCAAACAGGAAGACCCCTTCGAGGAATTTTCCTCTTCCGACGGGGGCGGAAATACGCAATCGGGCGATGAAAATTCGGACGGATTTTTCGATTGAGGATACGGCGTTTTCCGCTCAAAGAAAACGCGCTTAGACAAAAGAATAAACTTGTAAGACGGAAAATAAGAAAAATTTATATTTTCCGTCTTTTTTTCTGCGAAAGACGACTCAAACGGTTTACACGAAAAAAATACTGTGATATAATAATGTAAACTATAATTGTTGATTATGCCAAATGCGACTCGTTTTTGGGGTAAAGATCCTTTAAAAAACGGATAAAACGGAGTAAAAAACTATGTTGGAACACACGATCGCGGCAATTGCTACGCCGCCCGGAAGGGGTGGGGTGGCTATTATCCGTATGAGCGGTAAAAACCCTCTTGAAATAGCAGAAAAAATGTTCACGCCCGTCGGAAAAACGAAGGTCGCGGATTTCGAGCCTTACCGTATGTATCCCGGCAGTATTGACGGGGGCAATTT
The DNA here is from genome assembly GCA_017465865.1 of Clostridia bacterium. Taxonomy (GTDB): domain Bacteria; phylum Bacillota; class Clostridia; order Christensenellales; family Borkfalkiaceae; genus Scatosoma. Next base: position 1,391 of record JAFTVF010000007.1, on the reverse strand, counting down.
TACCGATTACGGGCTGTGCGTGTATTTCAAAGCCCCTGCAAGTTATACGGGCGAGGACGTCGTCGAATTTCAATGCCACGGCGGCGAAAACGTCGCGCGCGGTATTCTTAAACAGACCTTCCGCCACGGCGCAAAGCCCGCGGACAAGGGCGAGTTCACCAAACGCGCCTTTCTAAACGGAAAGCTCTCGATTGACTCTGCCGAGGGCGTCGCGGATATGATCAACGGAGAATCGGACGCCGAGGTAAAGGCGGGGTATCTTCTTTACAGCGAAAAGCTCACGAACAAGGTTCGTATTATACAGGACGAGTTGAAAAACGTTCTTGCGGGTATTGACGTTTCGGTGGATTACCCCGAAGAGGACGTGGAAGAACAGCACGTTGCCGAAATTATCCCCGTACTTCAAAAATTAAAGAACGAAATTTCCCTTCTGACGGCAAGCTACGCGGTTGGGAAAAAGATAAAATCGGGGGTCACGGTCGCTATTTGCGGAAAGCCCAACACGGGCAAGAGCTCGCTTTTGAACAAGTTGCTCGGCTACGACAAAGCCATCGTTTCGGGGGTCGCGGGCACGACGCGTGACGCGGTCGAGGGCGTTTTGGAGATCGACGGGCGAAAATTCAAAATATACGACACAGCGGTCGTTCGCGATAGCGCGGACGCGATCGAAAATATCGGTATCGAACGCGCGGAAAACATCATTCGTTCTGCGGACGTAGCCGTGTTCGTCGCGGATTATAGCGCGGGCGCGGACGAAGAGGACGCGCGGGTTCTGGCAATGGTCAAGGACAAGCCGCTCATCAAGGTTTTTAACAAGATCGATCTGACCAAGGACGAAACGGACACCGACGCGGACGTGCATACCTCCGCGGTTACGGGCGAGGGAATCGCGAAGTTGAAACAACTCTTGTACGAAAAGAGCTTCGGCGCGCGCGGAGAGGACGCGGCGTTCTTGATCGAAGAAAGGCATTTCGACGCGTTACAACGCGCCAAAGAAAGCTTACAAAAAGCAATTCTCGCTTGTCAAATATCTCAGCCGCTCGATTTGATCGGGATCGACGTAAAAGAAAGCTGGGACGCGCTCGGCGAGATCACGGGCGAAACGGCAACGGAGGCAATCATCGAAGAAATTTTCTCAAAGTTCTGCGTGGGAAAATAAAGATATGATAAGGCAGGGCATACAATGGTCAATTTAGAATTATACAGAGTATTTTATACGGTCGCAAAATGCGGCAGCTTAACGCGCGCGGCGGAGGAATTATACATTTCCCAGCCCGCCGTTTCGCAGTCTATCAAGCAGCTTGAAAATCAGCTCGGCGTTCCGCTTTTCGACCGCCGTCATCGGGGTATGGAGCTGTCCGCGCAGGGCGGCAAGATCATCTTTGCAGAGG
>JAFTVF010000006.1 GCA_017465865.1 Clostridia bacterium | reverse complement strand
GCTCGTCAACGCGGGGCACGTGTATATCGGTATGCCGCCTTTGTACAAGGTGTATAAAGGGGACAAGGTCGAATACGCGTACGACGATAACGAGCTTGCGGAAAAGATCGAAAAGATCGGCAAAGGCTATCAGCTCCAACGCTATAAAGGTCTTGGCGAAATGAGCGCGGAACAGCTTTGGGAAACGACGATGAACCCCGCGACGAGAAACCTTATCCAAGTAACCGTCGAGGACGCGGCGAAAGCGGAAAAAATGATCACCACGCTCATGGGCGACAAGGTAGAGGGCAGAAAGGAGTTTTTGGCAAAGTACGCCAACTTCAACAAACGCGACAGCTTTATCGATAAGATAGAAAAGAAAGACAAACAGGAGGACGACCATGGCGAGAACTAAAAAAGAACCCGAATATATCGAGCCTAGCGGGCAATTATTCGTAGAGCCTTTGGAAAAGGTCCTCCATTCCTCGATGCTCCCGTACGCGGAGTTCGTTATTCTCGACCGCGCGCTGCCGCGCGTAGAGGACGGCTTAAAGCCCGTACAGCGCCGTATTCTGTATACGATGCACGAAATGGGCTTAACGCCTGACAAACCGCATAAAAAAAGCGCGCGTATCGTCGGCGATTGCATGGGTAAATTCCACCCCCACGGCGATAGCTCGGTATACGACGCGATGGTGCGTATGGCGCAAAATTTCAATATGGGCAAAACCCTCGTCAACGGGCACGGCAACTTCGGCTCGGTAGACGGCGACCCCGCCGCGGCAATGCGTTACACCGAGGCGAGAATGGAACCGCTCGCGCTTGAACTTTTACGGGATATCGACAAGGAAACGGTCAGCTTTTCCCTCAACTTCGACGACAGCTTGAAAGAGCCCGACGTTTTGCCCGGGCGTTTCCCGAATCTGCTCGTCAACGGCGCGTCGGGTATCGCAGTTGGCTTAGCGACGAATATCCCCACGCATAATTTGGAAGAAGTCATCAACGGCGTGGTGGCGTATATCGACAATCCCGCGATTTCTTTGGAAGAGATGATGGAGTATATCCCTTGTCCCGATTTCCCGACGGGCGGGCTTATTATCGCCAACGAGCTGATCCAAGCCTATAAAACGGGTCGCGGGAAGATCACGCTCCGCGCCAAGATCGCCTTGGAAAAGACGGACAACGGCAAGACGAATTTGGTCATTACCGAATTGCCGTATCAGGTCAACAAAGCCCAGCTTTTGCGTAAAGTCGTAGAGCTTTGCGGGGAAAAGGAAGAAGAGCTTGCGGGCGTAGACCACGTAGCCGACGAATCGGACAGAACGGGTATGCGCGCCGTGATCCGTGTGAAGAAAGACGCGGATATCGACGGGATCTTGAAATGCCTGTATAAATATACCGATCTCGAAGTTACCTTCGGTATCAATATGGTCGTGATCGCGGACGGCAAGCCCCAACAGCTCGGGCTTATGGAAGTCATTCGCCATTACGTCAAGTACCAGCAGAAAATTATCAAGCGCAGAACGCTGTTCGATCTCAAACAGGCGCAGCAGCGCTGTCATATTTTGGAAGGGCTTATTATCGCCGTTCAGAATATCGACGAGGTCATTGCAATCATTAAAAAATCCGAAAGCACCTCGGATGCCAGAACCAAATTGATGCAACGCTTCGAAATCAGCGAAGCGCAGGCGCAAGCCATTCTCGATTTACGGCTTGCCCGCTTGACGAAGCTGGAAATCTATAAACTCGAAGAAGAACTCAAAGAGCTAAAAAAACTCATCAAAAAGCTCACGGCGATCTCCAAGAGCGGGGATTTGCAGTTGCAGGTCGTGAAAGAAGAAATCGAGGAGATCAAGAGCGCGTATCCCACGCCGAGAAAATCCAAGCTCGTATTCACGCGCGAGGAAGCGGACGGGTTGCTCGCCACCGCGACTGAGAAAAAAGCGGGCGTGCCTTGTTCGCTCGTGTATACCGCGGACGAGCGGTTGAAAGTGCTGACGGGCAAACAGGCGGAAGCGCTTGAAAAGCCGTTGGAGGGCAAGTACAAGCCGCAGCTCGTCGCGTTGCAAATTCTTAAAACGGTTACCGATAAGCGGGTGTTTGCGTTTACGAACTACGGCAACTGTCATAAACTCGATATTTCCGAGCCTGATCTGGAATGTAAGTTGAGCGACGGGGGCGTAACCCTGCGCGAGCTGTCCAAGGACGCGGAAGAGGGCGAGCGTATCGTCGCGATGTTCGAGGTCGGCGAGCGTATGCCGTACGGAAATCTGCTGTTCTTTACCAAGAAAGGTATGATCAAAAAGACGGACTGGTCGGAATACGAACAGAAGAAAGACTGTTTCCAAGCCGTCAAGCTGGGCGAGGGCGACGAGGTTCTGGGCGTAGAAGAGGACACGACGGACGAAGACACGATCATCATCGTAACGAAAGGCGGTATCTGTCTTAACGCCATGAAAGACGATATCCCCACGCAGGGCAGGATCGCCACGGGCGTACGCGGTATTCAGCTCCGCGAGGACGACGAAGTTCTGCTTATGCAACAGATCAACGAAGAGGGCGAAATTATTATCGCGACGGACGAGGGTAAATTCAAACGCGTGATCGCTTCGCAGATCGAGAAATCCAAACGCTATCGCAAAGGCTCGATCATCGTGGGTATGAAAGACGGGGCAAGCGTAATTTTGGCGGCCTACGTAACCGTGCCGTATATGCTTGCGGTCGTGGATAAAAACGGCGGCGTATCCGAGCTTTCCAGCGAAGATATCATGCTGTCCGTGCAAAGCGCGCGGGCGCAGAAGATAACGCGGTATGCGCTCGACAGCGTCAAAGCCGTAACGCCGATGCCGTATAAAAAAGCGGACTAAACGGATAAAATCAGTTATAATCAACGAAAAACCGACATATTATATTTCGTAATCGAATTACGGAGGTCGGGATTTTGTGGGATTATATTGAAGAAAGAGTAATACAATGCGCGGAGTATATCGTGGAAACGGGCTGTACCGTTCGGGCGTGTTCCGCGCATTTTTCCATCAGCAAATCAACGGTGCATAAAGACGTTTCCGAGCGTTTGCGGTATTTAGACGAGGATCTGTTCGAGCGCGTGCGTAAGGTTCTGAATTTGAATTTAAGCGAGCGGCATATTCGCGGCGGTATCGCCACGCGGGAAAAATACATAGCGCAGCACGAAAAAAATAAACGGTAAACCGCGAAAACGGAGGAAGATAGCAAAATCTTTCTCTTTTTTTGTACAAAATTCCGTTACTTTCTTTCGATCGCTTGAAATTTTCCCGTAAATATGTTACTATAAGGACAAGCATATTTATTTTGGAGAGAATTATCATGAAAAAGACGGCTGTGATCGGTCTTGGCATTATCGGCGGTTCAATTTGCGCGGCGCTTACGAAAGCGGGGTACGAGGTGGACGGTTTCGGCAGAAGCCGTAATTCCGTCGAATACGCGTTAAAAGCGGGATATATCCGCGCGGAGGGCAAAAATATCGCCGACTACGATACGGTGTTTATCGCCGTACCGCCCCGCGCCACGATCGAGTATCTGAAAAACGGCAAGTTCAAAGACGGCGCTTTGGTCGCGGATATCTGCGGTGTGAAAGAGGAAGTGGAAAAGGCGGTCTACGAACAGCCCCGTAATTACCGTTACGTCGGTTTACATCCGATGGCGGGTAAGGAAACGTCGGGGATCGTTTCCGCCAGCCCCGAGCTGTTCAAAGGCGCGAATTTAATCATCACGCACGCGAAACAAACGCAGGCGGAGGACGTCGCGGAGATCAAGACCTACGCCGCCGCAATGGGGTTTGGGCGTATCGTCGAATGTACAGCTTCGGAGCACGATAAAAAGATCGCGCTCACCTCCCAGCTCGCGCATATCGTTTCCAACGCCTACGTCAAAAGTCCGCAGGTCGTCGGTTGCGAGGGCTTTACGGGCGGCAGCTTTCAGGACATGACCCGTATCGCGGGCGTGGACGAGCAGGTTTGGACGCCGTTGTACGCGTACAACCGCGCGAATATCATTGAAGAGCTGGACGGCTTGATTTCGCACCTTAGCGAATACCGCGACGCGCTCCGCGCCGAAAACGACGAAAAGCTCTCGGAAACCTTGAAAGAGGGTCGGCTGATTCGCGAAACGATCAAACGCGGCAACGATTAAAAATGCTTTGATTATTTTTCAAAAATAAGCCGATATTGTTTACATTTTGAGCAATATTTGTTATAATAAAGACGAAAGAAGTCGAAAAACGGCGAGAAAAAGGCTATGAAACCCTGTTATCTGACAATTACAACGACGGCGGACGGCGTGGAAACGGAACTTTCCCGTGAGGGCGAAATCGAGCTTTCCGTAAACAAGACCGTTTTGGTTTACAAAGAGGAACAAGCGGTCGTGCGGTTTACGCTGCAAGGCGAAAGCGCGTTCGTCGAACGGCAAGGCGATTATTCGATGCGCCTATGTCTTAAACGGGGCAAAAAGTGCGAGGGCACGCTCGGGCTTGGCGGCGCGGAGGGTTTGATATATACGTATACCCATCGCGTTGCGTATTCGATCGGGAACAATTCACTGCTTGCGTCATTGCGGTACGATTTATTGATAAACGACGAGCCGCAAGAGATGAAAATTCGTCTGCTGGCTCGTTTGAAATAAAGAAATAAGAGGAAAAAATGATGAGAATTGAATATTTGGGACATTCCTGTTTCCGCTTAACGACGAAAACGGGCAGAACGATCGTTACCGATCCGTACGAGGGCGTGGGCTACGACCTGCCTCAAATTCTGCGCGCGGATATCCTGACGGTCAGCCACGGGCATTTCGACCATAATAACGTATCTGCCGTGAAAGATCCGCTCGTGATCGCAAACGAGCCGAAAACGTATACTTTCGACGGGATCACGATCGAGGGTATCGAATGTTATCACGATCCCATGCAGGGAAAATTGCGGGGTAAAAACGTGATTTATAAAATCACGGCGGACGGAACGACGGTCTGTCATTTGGGGGATCTCGGCGAGCCGTATAACGCAAAGCTCGTGGAAAAAATCGGAAAGTGTGATATTTTGCTGTTACCGATCGGCGGTACGTATACGGTGGACGCGCACGGCGCGAAAGCCTATGCGGACGGGATTGCTCCGAAAACGGTGATCCCGATGCATTTCAGACCCGCAGACGGTAGCTTGGATATCGCGGACGAAAGGGAGTTTTTAGCCCTGTACCCGTCCGAGCAAATCACGCGTGTTAAAAACGGCTGTGTGGATTTACCGCAAAAGAGTACGACGATTATTTTTATGGAGAGAGCAAAAGCGTAATGAACGAACAAGCATTACAAAAATTCAAAAGTCAGTGCGAGAAGTTTCTTTTGACGATAAGCCTTGCCGAGCTGCGCGCATACGCCAGAGATATAGGCGTAGAGAAACCGACAAAGGAAAAGCCGAAACCTGTTTTGATTTCAGCAATTATAGCGGTGGAAGCAGGAGAAATTGCGCCGATAGAGCGTAGCAAGCGCGGCGCGCCTGTCCGTAACACGTCGTACGACAAAAAAATACCCGAAACGATCGCGCATTATCGGCTGATTTGTTTCGGCGAAGTAAAAGATGATAAAGAACCCGCACAAGAGCCGTTCGATTTTGAAAAAGCTCTGAAAAAAATGCAGAGCGAGAAAAACGAACTGCGTTTCGAAAGCCCCGATTACAAGCCCACAAAGCTCGAAAAACAGCCCAAAGTCTATCGCGGACAGCTGGAAACCTTGAACAAGGTCAGTCGGTTGTTGCCCTTGGATTGCATCGACCGTTTCGAAAACGTCATCGTGCCCGTAGAGCTGATCCGTCGCTACGATCTGCGCAAGGGGGATATTCTTTCTTGCCATGCGGAAAAAACGCCCAGCGCGTACGTTGCCACGGATATTCTGACGGTCAACGGCTGTATGATAGAGGATTTTCACCGTTTCGCTTTCGAGGAGGGCGCGGCGTGTTATCCCTTCGAACAAATCCGTCTGTACGAAAAAGAACGCTTTTCAGGTGTTATAAACAAGTATTTCGATTGGCTTATCCCCATACGTAAAGGTCAGCGCGGTCTGTTGCTCTCCGCGCCGAAATCGGGAAAAACCACCCTGCTTTGGGAGCTTGCGCGCACGGCGATCGCCTTAAATCCCTTTTTACAGGTATTCGTTTTGCTCGTAGATCAAACGCCCGAGGAGATCGGTCGGTTTCGCAAGATTGTAAACCCCGAAAATCTTTTGTATACCAGCTACGAGGACGACCCCGAACGGCAGGTATTCGTTGCAAACTTTTTATTAAACCGCGCGAAACGCTACGCGGAATGCGGGAAAGACGTATTGCTCCTCGTGGACAATTTCAACGCCTTAGCGCGCGCGTATAACGATACGGCGGATCCCGAGCGCGGGAAAACTCTGCCTTGCGGGTTGGAAAGCAGTACCGTACATTTTATCAAGAAATATTTCGGCGCGGCGCGGTGCTTTGAAAAGGGCGGTTCGCTGTCCGTACTCGGCGCGCTTGCCGTGGATACGGGCAATCCCGCCGACGAGGCGATCAAAGGGGAGCTTTTACCTCTTTGCAATCTCGAAATCAAATTAAACGACCGCATGGCGCAACGAAGAGCGTATCCCGCGCTCGATCTCTCCGCCGTGCAGATCCGCGGCGAGGAAACGCAAACGGTTGCCTATCTTCGGAACGAGTATATCCCCAAGCGCGGCACGGAGGCGCTTATAGGGGTGTTGTCCGAAAGTAATTCCTACGAAGACTTTGAAGAAAAAATCAAGTGATAACAAAGCTGAAAAATACCAAAAAGGCGGTAAAAAACCGTCTTTTTTCACGCCAAAATATAAAACTATTTTATTTTTCTATAATTAAAATTTTGAAAATTTTTCAAATTATCGGGAAATAAAGGGTTTTTTGTATTTTGTTCGCTTGTTTACCTATAAGTTTTTTCTATACCATATTTTGTTGTTATAGGCTTGACTTTACCACAAGATATGGTATAATATTAAGGCACGAATAAATGAGTACACAATATATTGTGTTAAAAATTCCGAAAAAGACACAAGATATTGTAGAATATAGCACGAAAGAAAATAAAAGGAAGAGAGGGGTACGGACGACATGAAAGAAATGAAAATTATTAAAAGAAGCGGGCAGGAAGTCGTATTTGATAAGGAGAAGATCACCGCGGCTATTCGCAAAGCGAATAAAGAAGTAGGCGAACGCCATCGCATTTCGGAGGGTGCGTTGCAAGCGATCGTAGATACGGTAACGGAGGAATGCGCTCGTTTGGGGCGTTCTCCGCACGTCGAAGAAATACAGGATATGGTCGAAAACCGTTTGATGGCGTCCATGTCTTTCGTGCTTGCACGGAAATATATTACCTACCGTTATACCCGTGCGCTCGTCCGTAAAGTCAACACGACGGATGCGCAGATCCTTACGCTGATCGAGTGTAACAACGAAGAAGTAAAACAGGAAAACTCCAATAAAAACCCGACGGTCAACAGCGTACAGCGCGATTATATGGCAGGGGAGGTATCGAAAGATCTTACCCGCCGTATCCTGTTGCCCGAGGATATCGTTGCGGCGCACGATCAGGGTATCATTCATTTCCACGACGCGGATTATTTCGCGCAGCATATGCACAACTGCGACCTTGTCAATTTGGAAGATATGCTCCAAAACGGCACGGTTATTTCGGGCACGCTGATTGAAAAACCGCACAGCTTTTCCACGGCTTGCAATATCGCAACGCAGATCATCGCGCAGGTCGCGTCCAACCAGTACGGCGGACAGAGCATTTCGCTCACTCACCTTGCGCCTTTCGTCGATATCAGCCGTAAAAAGATCCGCAAGGAAGTAGCGGAAGAGCTTTCGGAGATCGGCGCGAGCGAAACGCAGATTGCGGAGATCGCGGAAAAACGCCTTCTCGACGAGATCAGAAGAGGTATCCAAACCATTCAGTATCAGGTCGTAACCCTGCTCACGACCAACGGTCAAGCGCCGTTCGTTACCGTATTTATGTATCTCAACGAAGCGCGCAACGAACAGGAAAAAGCCGACCTTGCGTTGATTATCGAAGAAACCTTGAAACAGCGTATCAAGGGCGTTAAAAACGAATCGGGCGTTTGGATCACGCCCGCGTTCCCCAAGCTGATCTACGTGCTTGAACCCGATAATATTTCCGAGGATCAGCCGTACTGGTATCTTACCGAACTTGCGGCAAGATGCACGGCAAAACGCATGGTGCCCGACTATATTTCCGAAAAGAAAATGCTCGAATTCAAGGTCGATCAAAACGGCGAGGGGCATTGCTTTACCTGTATGGGTTGCAGAAGCTTCTTAACGCCGTACGTAGACGAAGAGGGTAAACCCAAATACTACGGCAGATTTAATCAAGGCGTGGTTACCATCAACCTCGTAGATGTCGCGCTCTCCTCGGGCAGAGACGAAACGAAATTCTGGGAGATCTTCGACGAGCGGTTAGAGCTTTGCTACCGCGCGTTGATGCAACGCCATAACCGTTTGCTTGGCACGCTGTCCGATGCCGCGCCTATTTTGTGGCAGTACGGTGCGCTTGCGCGTTTGAAGAAAGGGGAAACCATCGACAAATTACTTTTCGGCGGGTATTCCACGATCTCGCTCGGGTATGCGGGCTTGTACGAATGTGTTAAACACATGACGGGCAAATCGCACACCGACGACGAAGCGAAACCGTTTGCGCTTGCGGTGATGAAACGCATGAACGACAAGTGCAAGGAATGGAAAGAAAAGGAAAATATCGATTTCTCCCTGTACGGCACGCCGCTGGAAAGCACCACCTATAAATTTGCGAAATGTCTGCAAAAGCGTTTCGGGATCATTCCCGGCGTTACGGACAAAAACTATATCACCAACAGCTATCACGTGCACGTAACCGAGGAGATCGACGCGTTTACCAAGCTCAAATTCGAGAGCGAATTCCAACAGCTTTCGCCCGGCGGCGCGATCAGCTACGTGGAAGTGCCGAATATGCAGGACAATATCCCCGCGGTGCTTTCGGTGATGAAATTCATCTACGAAAACATTATGTACGCCGAACTCAACACCAAGAGCGATTATTGCCAGATCTGCGGCTTCGACGGCGAGATCCGTATCCAGAAAGACGAAGCGGGTAAGCTCGTTTGGGAATGTCCGCACTGCCATAACCGCGATCAAGCGAAGATGAACGTCGCAAGACGCACCTGCGGCTATATCGGAACGCAGTATTGGAACCAAGGCAGAACGCAGGAAATCCAAGACCGCGTATTGCACCTGTAATGAACTACGCAACGATCAAATGGACGGATATCGCCAACGGCGAGGGAGTGCGTATTTCCCTGTTCGTTTCGGGCTGTACCCACCGTTGTAAAAATTGCTTTAACGAGATCGCTTGGGATTTTGCCTACGGCGCGCCTTTCGACGAAACTGTGCAAGAACAGATTTTGAAAGAACTCGGCTCGGATTATATCGCGGGACTGTCTTTGCTCGGCGGCGAGCCGCTCGAACCGCAAAACCAAGAAGCGTTGTATCCGTTCGTGGAGAAAGTGCGGGCGTTATACCCGCAAAAAACGATCTGGTGCTATACGGGTTTCGTGCTCGACGAAAAACAGGGCGTATTGCGCGAAACGCATAAAAATACGGAGTGGACGAAAGGGCTTATCGCTATGTTCGACGTGCTCGTAGACGGTTCGTATATCGAGGAACTCAAAGATATCAGGCTGAAATTCCGTGGCTCGTCCAACCAACGCGTGATCGACGTGCAAGAAACGCTGAAACAAGGCAAGTGCAAGTTATATCTGGAATAAAGAAACATCCGTCGCATACAATAAAGTATGTCGGCGGATTTTTTTAACGGGAAAAGAATAAAACGGATCGCTTGCGGAGTTGCCGCCTCGTTTACGCTCGGCGCGGTGGTATTGTCTGCGCGGGTTATGCAAACGAAAACGGTGGAGATCGGACAAAATTATTATTTTCTCGTTTCGGACGGTACGCATATTCAGGCGAGCGCGGAATTTGCCCGCCTTGACGGCGGCGCGGGGTATCTTTTGCAATACGACGGCGAGGATTACGTCGCTTTGTCCGTGTATCTTGACGAACAGGACGGTCAAACGGTGCAAAAATCGCTTGCAGAAACAGGCGAGAAAACGAAACTTTTGCGCGTAGGCGTGCAGACCTTGTATTTCCAAACGAAAAAGGAAAAGAAAAACGCCAATATGTATATCGGCGCGTTCGATTGCTTACAAGGCTGTATGTCGGTGCTGGAAGAATGTATTTCGAGGCTGGAAAAAGGCTTAACGCAGGAAAAATGCAAGCGGATCTTATCCGACTTAAAAAAACAGTTTTCTTTTTTATCCAAGGACTACGGCGTGCAGTATGCGGCGTTCGGCAGTCTTTGCGACGATACGGCGAAACGGCTGGAAACGCTTTTGTCCGATACGGTATACGCAAAGGATTTGCGGTATCTGCTGTGTGAATTGGTGGAAAAATCGGTCGCGCTCGCCTCGGCGTTTTCGGTATAAACGAAAAACACGACTTGACCTTTGTCAAATCGCGTTTTTCTGGAGCTACTGGCCGGACTTGAACCTAAACAGGCTTTTCTGAAAGCCTTATATATAAAGGGATTTCGCGTTTAGACACCAATTTGACTACAATTTGATTTCTTATTGTAAGCCAATTTTCATTTTGTGATAGAAAAGAAAATTATCCAACAAAACCTATTGACAAACAAAGAAAAGTTGGGTATAATAGTAGAGGGTGATAAAAATGAGTATGCTTAAGATGGTAATTTCTCGTGAGGAGTTGAGAAATGAAAAAATGATAGAAGAATATACAAAAGAGCTTGAAAACTTGCCAAAAGGAAGAATAACGCCTAAAACAGTAAACGGAAAAACCTACTATTATCTGTATTTTCGTAACGGAGAAAAAATTGTCAGCAAATATATAGGGAAAGACGAAACTCGGGTGCTTATCATTCGAGAACAGTTAACTCGTAGAAATCAAGTGGAAGAAATTCTTAAAAAATTGAAAGAAGAAAGGGCAAAAATCAAAAAGCTGGGGGCTATATTATGATTGTATATCACGGCAGTAATATGATAGTGGACAAACCAAAGCTGATTGAGCAAAATAGATTTTTGGACTTTGGTTACGGATTTTATACGACAACCAACAAACAGCAAGCAGAGAACTTTGCGAAAAAGATTGTAGTGAGAAGAGGTGGGACACCAACGGTCAACGTGTATGAGATAGAAGATGATTTTGCTCATGAAATCTTGAATGTTAAACGCTTTCACGCTCCAAATGAGGAATGGCTCGATTTTGTATCCGCTCATAGAAACGGAACGTATGAGGGGGAGCAATTTGACCTTATTATCGGTGCGGTTGCAAACGATGACGTTTATAGGACGCTCCAAGTGTATTCTACGGGCTTGCTTACCAAAGAGCAGGCGTTAGAGGCGTTAAAGATTAAGAAGCTGTTTGACCAATATGTATTTGCAACTCACGAAGCGATTGCACTTTTAAAATTTATAAAAGCTGTAGAGGTATAAAAAATGGAGGCGAAGTTTCATTCTATATTGAGTATTGCTCTTATACCGCAAACGGTGGACTTAATTATACAAAAAGAAGGGTTGGATGATATTTCCGCGATGAATGCGTTTTATCAATCAATGACCTATGAAATGCTTTCAAAAGAAGAAACGAAAATGTGGCATTTTAGCCCCATGACCGTTTATTCCATGTGGAAACATGAGAAAGAAACGGGGGAGATTATATTTCCGGAGGAATGAGTTATGAGTAAAGAATTACCGTTTATGATACTTTGCGTGGAGGAATATAAAAATCAAAAAAGAATGACAGGCAAAGACGTTATGTCTTTGTTTAACAAATATGCAGTGTGTGAGTATATCCAAGAATTTTACGAGGTCTTGCATACTACGGGTGTAAAATATATCATTAATGACATTGACTTGTATATCAATTCTCGTAAAATGGCATAAAGTAAAATAAACAAACCTCTATTGATGCGTGTTAATTCAATAGAGGTTTGTTTATTAGAGGAATTATTCAATAAATTGTCAAAGAGTAGGAAATTTCACCAAATCCATTTGACTTTTCATAAAATCATCGGAAAAATGGGTATAGTGTTTTCCAATTAAACGGGTCGGAGAATCGCCAATCCAAATATCAACGATTTCTTGGCGCACGTATTGTTGACATATCGAGGAAAATGTATGTCGAAGATTATAGGCAGTTTTACCGTCTAAAATTTCTTTGACCCATGCTTCACGCGGCTTAGGAGACAGTTGAAAGGTTAATGGCTTATTCCAGTCAATTAACAGTTCCGCTTCTTTAGGAATAGGAATTTTCTTATATTCAATTTTTCCGTTTTTTCTCTTGCGGTTGCGAGTGATTAAGAAATTCCCTTCACGATGAGTTTCTTCGTCAAGCTCACAAGGGCGAAGCCCGAAGAAATAAAGTATGTATAACCCTTGTTTAATTCTTTCGTATTTAGGCAGTGTAATTCGCTGTAAAAAAGTAAGTATTTCTTGGGTGGATAAGGATTCGCGAACTTGTCTTTCGGCTCGTTTAAAGGGAATTAAGGCTACAGGGTTGTGTGATACAACACCGCTGGCGATAGCATACTTAAATAAACTATTAAAAATGGTACGTAATTCTTCATACTGGCGCGGGGTTGCGTCTTTCATAATTTGCATAAGGTCGTTAGTTCTAATTTTAGAAATGCTGGTTTTCCTTAATTTTTCGGGCAGTTTTTGAAATTTACTATTATAAGTTTGCAAGGCTTTATCTGTAATCGTTCCTTCTTTAACCATATACCACTCGTCGAAAATCTCTTCAAGCGAGTCTTTTTGTTTCATATTTACTACACGATATTTTTCGATTTCATTGGGCATAGTTTTGGCTAAGAACTTTTCTTTGGCTTTTCGTAAATCAGTGGAGCAAGCAATAATTGAATAACCGTTTGCGCGATAACGAATTTCGTACTTAAAAGTGGTTTTTCCGCTTGGCTTTTTAATAACGTGGGCAGCAAGACCGTTTGCAATAAATACTTTTTTAAATGTTGTAGACATATTCTTAATCTCCTGTTGTGTAAATTTTATAATAGACGAAATAGCTTTTATTTTGCCATTTTCAGGCTTGTTGAACGTGTCCTTTTGCGGTTGAGTAGCAAAAAGACTGTTTAAGTAGAGTGAAATTCTATCCTCTGCGTCGGGAAAGGACGCAAGTTTCTTGATGTAAGTTGCAGATAACTTTAATTCTTGATTGGTCATGAACCTCCTTTTAGAAAATTTTGGTCAACTTCCCCGTCGGGAAGCATAAACGCGTTCACTTTTGCCGTGATTTTCTTGTCTATAGCTAACATAGACAGAAAAACATCAAATGGTCCGTTTTTTGTGAAAATATTTTTAGTTTTACTATGGAAAAGTATCTTTTAATTAAAAATAGATTTATATTTTACCTGTGCGCGCGTTCTTCTACGCCAAACGGTAATACGGCTGATGTCCAGAAATTCAGCAATTTCCATACAAGTCATACCTGCCATATAGCAATCTAATACAACTCTATCACGAGGTTTAAGGTTAAGGAGTTCAATTTTGTTATCTACTTCGGTGTAGTCTTTTTCTTCGTAATGGTCGATTTCTACGGATAAAGATTCTGCCAAATAATCAATATCACAAGCACGCTTATTATGCCTACGCATTCTATTTACGAGACGGCTCACAAGGTTATAAACAGCGTGTTTAATCGTAATGACTTTGCCGTTTTTCACCGTATAAACGTCCGTGAGTTTCTTACCGATAAATTCGCATAAGAAACAAATAGCAGTTTGCGCAATGTCGTAAGCGTCTGAAAAGGTATGCGAAGGATAGTTACGACGGTTCAAATCTCTAACGTAACCCGTGTAGAGCTTTTCAAAGTTTTGACGGGAATACGCACAATAACCGCGCAAGCATTTCAAGGTGATAAGTTCACCGATTTGTTGAACGTTTTCGAAAGAGATGGTTTGGGATATGGCTTGGGTGTTAGAGTGAGAACCATTGAAACAGAATGGGGTTTGGATAGAGGCGAATTTGGTTGGGACGGGGCGGGCGGAACTTATATAATGATTGATCCTAAACAAAAGATTTCGGTTGTTATAGGGATGCATATATTGAATTGGCCTGTTATTTTTTTGAAAAAACATTTGGAAATTGTGAAAAGTATTTATGAAGAGCTATTTTTAGAAAAGCAATAATATAATCGTTGTAAAAAAACAATAGAAAGAAAAAAAGGAGAAAAAGTATGAAGAAGTTAAAAGTCGCACTCCTTGGTGCGGGCGACCGTGGAAAAATTTATTGCAATTATGCGCTTATCCGTCCCGAAGAATTGGAAATCGTCAGCGTCGTGGATACCAACACGTTTAGGTTGAATGAGGCGGCTGATAGGTATGGCGTACCCGTTGAACGGCGTTTTACGGAGCTTGATGAATTTCTAAAAAGCGGTATAGAGTGTGATTTTGTCGTGAATGCGACTATGGACGAAATGCACTACGAAACCTCTATGAAAATTATTCGTGCTGGATTAAATATGATTTTGGAAAAGCCGATTACGGGCAAGTTGGAAGAATTGACAGATATCGAGCGCGCAGCAACGGAAATGAACGTGAAGGTGCTGATTTGCCATGTGCTTAGATATACGCCTTTTTATCGTGGAATTAAAGAAGTTTTGGATAGCGGACGGCTTGGAAAAGTGATGAATATGCAACTCAACGAGCATATTTGGCACGGGCATTTCGTTAACGCGTTCGTTCGGGGTAAATGGCGGAGTGAAAAGACTTGCGGTTCAGGCTTGCTTTTGGCGAAATGTTGTCACGACACGGATTTAATCAGTTGGTTGAATAACTCTACGAAGCCTAAATACGTTTCCAGTTTCGGTTCGAGAAGTTTCTTTACCGAGAAGAACGCACCCGAAGGAGCTACGCAATATTGTTTTGAATGTCCGAGAAAAGAAGAGTGTATGTTTAACGCATATAAATTTGAGTTAGAAAAGGACTTTATTCCTTTTTATACTTGGGCGGGCTTAAACAAGCCGTTAGACGAAATTACGCTCGCGGAAAAGAAAGAATTTTTAAAAAGTGACGTTTATGGTCAATGCGTATATAAAACGGATATGGACATCGTTGACCGTCAATGTGTTTCCGTGGAGTTTGAAAACGGTTCGATCGCTACATTAAATATGGTAGGCGGGGCAAGTGCTCCGGGTAGATATTTTCACGTGCTTTGCGAATATGGAGAAATCGTCGGCTACATAGAAGAAAATAAGTACGTGGTGCGTGTGTTTGATAAGGACAAGGTTTGGTACGAGGATGAAGTAATTGATTTGAATAAAATCAATAAATTGCAGGATAACGATAACTCTGTTACGGGACATTACGGCGGAGATTATTACTTAATGAAAGATGCTGTACGCTATTTTAGCGGTATCGGCGAATCGGTATCCGTAACCAAGCTTGCCGACTCCATAAACGGACACTTAATTGTTTATGCTGCGGAAACAAGCCGAAAGGAAAGAAGAATCGTTGAGATTTAATATGCATCTACGTTTCTTAATTAGCAAAGTCATATAATTTTTATTTTATATGGAATATATGTTTCTATTGTAATGAAATAATGTTATCAAAATTGTTAAATTGATAATTTTAAGCAGTTGAGTGGAGTAGTTGTTAATCCGTTGGGCCAAAAATTAAAAAAAGTGAAGCGTGGATGAAGCGTGAAACTTTTATCGATTACGGAATCCCTTATAAATAAAAGGTTGTAGCGATTTTGAAAATTTCAGTAGAGTAGCTGTTAATCCTTACACAGGAATCGACGGGAATGATAGAGTTTAAGCGGAAAATTTTGAATATTAATAAAGAACTTTTTCTATTTATATTCACCTTTTTGGACAACATTTGAGGTAATAGATTAGAATTAATGCGTAGTTTTCTTTTAAATAATTAAAAATGAATATATTAATATATTAATATCTTATAGGCGTACGTACGCGCGCGTACAATAGTTATAAATAGGCATAGTTTGGCACCAAAATTAGCTCCAAACTATGCCTATTTCACAAAATAACATTTTAAAAGTGGAAAATTTACTCAAAATTGCAGATATTTTTGAGTAAAACAACAAAAAAACAAGAGTTTTTGTGAGGTAATCACAAAAACTCTTGTTTTTGGAGCTACTGGCCGGACTTGAACCGGCGACCTGCTGATTACGAATCAGCTGCTCTACCGACTGAGCCACAGTAGCGTTTATTTTATTTCGCTCTCTCAACGACAGCTTATTCATTATACCCAATCAAAAAGAAAAAAGCAAGCGTTTTATTACGATTTTTTCAAATTTTTTGGATAATTTAATGATTTTTTTCGTTTTTATTCTTATCGTTTACGAAAATATTTCTTTCTCCTGCTCCGCCGTATAATAAACCGTAAACCTTTTCCGCGAAAATATCCCGTTCATAGCAACGCTTTGCAACGCCCGTCAGCGTATCTTCGTCGTGCGCGCGCGCAATCATCGGAAACGCAGCCTCTCCAAGCGCGGACAGAACGTCCGTGCGTTCTTTTTTTACCGCCAAAACGCGCAGGTATAAGGGCGCGGACAAGCTCTCACGGATCAGGCTTTCGTCGATTTTCAAAAGATTTTGTAAGGCGATACGGCGGATCCGCGACGAGGTGTATCTCGCCGAAGTCAACGCGTTCACCAGCGTTTCGTTGGTTGCGGCGGCTTTTTTTAAGGCATTTTCAAGCCCTTCGGTGCAATCGCACACCCGCGAAATTTCTTTCGCCGTAGAGGAGAAAATCGCGTATTTTTCCAAAATCTCCAACTTGGTTTCCAAGGCAGGTGGAAGATCGTTTGCAACGAAATCGGGTAAATTCCCGCAAACGCTTTCGCCCTTTGAAATCGCCGTGCGGATCGCCGTTGCGGAGGAATAATTTTCCTGCAAAGCGCCGTCGTTATATCCGCCGCCGATACGCTCGATAGGCAGTATTTGGATATCGGAATTTTGGGCAAGCAACGCGCGGGTATATTCCAGCCCCAAAATATTGTTAGGGGAGCAAAGCAGGTCGAAAGGGATGAAACCCGCCCAAGCCTGTGCGCGCGCCTTGGCATAGCTCGCGCCCGAAGAAGCGAGTTCTTTAATTTTTTCAGACACTTCTTTGGGCTCGTCGTTCAACGCCCGTGCCGCAAGGAGAAATGCCGTTTTATTCGCGTTTTCCGCGCCGAAACAAAGATCGGTAACGGCAGGGATCGAGGAAAGTAATCGTATTGCGCCCTTAGCAAACAGTTCTGCGTTCGAGGTCGCAAAGACGGTCGGCAATTCCACGACGATATCCGCGCCCGCCTCGATTGCGTGGCGTGCGCGGGTATATTTATCCATTACCGCGCTTTCCCCGCGCTGTACGAAATTCCCGCTCATAAGACAGAGCACGGCTTCCGCGCCCGAACGCTCGCGCGCCTGACGGAGTTGATAGAAATGCCCGTTGTGAAAGGGGTTGTATTCGCAAATTATCGCGCAAATTTTCATATTATCTTTCCCATTTCCTTTACTTTGAAAAAAATGTGTGCTATAATAATAAGGACGGGTGAGGGAACCGTTCCTACCTGTTATTATACACGAAAAGAAAAAATAAATAAAGCGTTTCAAGGAGTTATTTTATGAGAAATATTTTAGACGAGATCAAACAGAAAGCAAAAGCCTTGCAAAAAACCATCGTTCTTTGTGAGGGCGAGGATAAGCGCGTCGTAAAAGCGGCGGCAGACGCGACGAAAGAGGGCGTTGCGAAGATCGTTCTGCTCGGCAACGAAGCGGAGATCAAAGCCGCAAACCCCGAAATCGATCTTACGGGCGTTACGATCGTCGATCCGCTTACTTCCGAAAAATTACCCGAATACAACGCAAAGCTCTGCGAGCTCCGCGCGTCCAAGGGCATGACTCCCGATCAGGCGGCAAAACTGCTGACAGACGGCACGTATTTCGGCGCAATGATGCTGAAAATGGGGGACGTAGACGGGCTTGTTTCGGGCGCTTGCCACTCGACGGCAAACACCCTTCGCCCCGGTTTACAGATCATTAAGACGGCGAAAGGCGTTTCTTCGGTATCCAGCTTCAATCTCATGATCTGTCCTCCGCAGGGCAACGAGTACTGTCCCGACGGTATGGTGTTCTTTGCCGATTGCGGTCTGAACCCCACGTATACGAGCGAGGGCTTGGCGGAATGTGCGATCGCAACGGCGAACTCCGCAAAGGCGATCGCGGGGATCGACCCGAAAGTGGCGATGCTTTCGTTCTCCACGAAAGGCAGCGCAAAGCACGACAACGTAACGATGGTCGCGGAGGCGGTCAAGATCGCGAAAGAAAAAGCGCCCGAGCTGAAACTCGACGGCGAATTGCAATTCGACGCGGCGATCGTACCCTCGGTTGCGGCGCTCAAAGCGCCCGAATCGGACGTTGCGGGCAAAGCGAACGTGTTTATTTTCCCCGATCTGCAAGCGGGAAATATCGGCTATAAGATCGCCGAACGCCTCGGCGGGTTCATGGCGGTAGGTCCTATCTGTCAGGGCTTTGCAAAACCCCTCAACGATCTTTCGAGAGGTTGTAAATCCGAAGATATCGTAGCGGCGGTCGCGATCACGGCGTTGCAAACGCAGCTTTGATAGGGGGGCGGACGATGAAAGTACTTGTTATTAACTCGGGAAGTTCCTCTTTAAAATATCAGCTTATCGATATGGAAACGGAGGGCGTTATCGCAAAAGGCACGTGTGAGCGTATCGGTATCGACGGCTCGAAGCTCACGCATAAGGCAAAGGGCACGGAAACGGTGATAGAGCAGGCTATGCCCGACCACACCGTAGCGGTCGCGCTGGTACTCAAAGCGTTGACGGACAAAGAAACGGGGGTTATTTCCTCGATGAACGACATCGACGCGGTAGGACACCGCGCGGTGGCTTCGGGCGAGGTGTTCAAAAAACCGACCCTCGTAACGGACGAAGTGCTGGAAAAAATGGAGGAGCTGTGCGATCTTGCACCCTTACATAACCCCGCGGCGATCGTCGGCGTAAAGGCTTGCCGCGCGGCAATGCCGAAAACGCCTATGGCGTTCGTATTCGATACGAGTTTCCATTTCACAATGCCCGATTACGCGTATATGTACGCGATCGATTACGCACACTATGAGAAATATTCCGTGCGCCGTTACGGTTTCCACGGTACGAGCCACAAATTCGTATCGCAGGAAGCGGCGAAATATCTCGGCAAAAAGCCCGAAGAATTAAAGATCGTTACCTGTCATCTCGGCAACGGCTCGTCGATTACGGCGGTTGACGGCGGGAAGAGCGTAGATACCTCGATGGGCTTTACGCCTTTGGCGGGCGTACCGATGGGCACGCGCAGCGGCGATATCGACAGCGCGGTGGTGGAATACCTTGCGGGCAAAGAGGGCTGGACGGTTTCCGAAACGCTGACCTATCTCAATAAAAAATGCGGCGTGGCGGGGATCTCGGGCGTATCGAGCGACTTCCGCGATTTGACCGCCGCGGCAGACAAAGGCAACAAACGCGCAAAGCTCGCCTTGGATATGTTCGCCTACGCTTGCAAGAAATACGTTGGCGCGTATGCGGCGGCAATGAACGGCGTGGATTGTATCGTGTTTACGGCGGGCGTGGGGGAAAACACTCCTTGCGTGCGCGCCGCGATCTGTGAAAATATGCAATATTTGGGCTTGGAGATCGACGCGGAGAAGAACGCGGAACGGAACAACGGCTCGATCCGCGATATTACGGGCGCGAACTCCAAAGTCAAGGTTCTCATCATTCCCACCAACGAAGAATTGGTGATCGCGAGAGAAACCGTCGAATTATTATAAAAATTCCCAAAAAATCACGAAAAAAAAGTTGACAAAGTCGTTGAAATATACTATACTTGTTAAGTCGGTTTTATGATGATTATCGATATAAGAAAGCTGAACGCACAAAAAAAGTATACGGGAAGTATGGAATTCGAATATTCCGCTCCCGAAACTTTCATAGAAATTCCGCTTGTCAAATTCGCTTCGCCCGTCAAGGTAGTCTTTGATTACGAGCTTTTCGAGGACGATTCCTTGGAGATCCGCGGCACGGTTTCCTATCGCTTGGAGGGGCAGTGCTCACGGTGCTTGAAAGAAGCGCACGAAGAAGTGGTAGGCGAACTCAACGCATATTTCGAGAACCGTAACGATTACGAGGACTACGGGTATACGAACGGAATTATCGATTTGAAACGCGCGGTGGAGGACGCGATTATGGCGAGTATGCCGTATACGCTCTCCTGTGGCGAAGACTGCGAGGGGCTTTCCTATTCCGACGAGACCGACGAATGAAATTAAAAGAATAAAAACGCGAGGTGTTATAACATGGCAGTACCTAAGAGTAAACAATCCAAGAGCAGAACGAACAAGAGATTTGCAAACTACAAAGCAACGGCGGCGACGCTCGTTGAATGCCCTCATTGCCACGAATTTGCGGAAGCGCACAGAGTATGCAAGAACTGTGGCTACTACAACGGCGTGGAAGTGGTTGCTCCCAAAGCAGAAAAGAACGACTGATTTCGTCTAATGCGTATCATCAGGCGGGTTGCTTTCAGCACCCGCCTTTTTGCGTTATAAGCATTTTCAATAACTTTTTATAAAATTAACCGTGGTTAAATATTTATATTGCTTGACATTCGTTTTTGAAAGTGTTATACTGTTTGGTAGGAGAATACGGCTATGAAAGAAAAGTTTTCCGTTACGGGTATGACCTGTGCGGCGTGTTCGGCAGGCATCGAACGGACGGTGAAAAAATTAAACGGCGTAGACAGTGCGGAAGTTTCCCTGATGGGCGAATGTATGACCGTGGAATACGACGAAAATATCCTGAAAAGCGAGGAGATCATACAAGCGGTGGTCGGGCTTGGCTACGGAGCCGCGCTTTTTGACGAAAATGCGTTAAAGGAACGAAAACCGCAACCCGATAAACTGAAAAAACGATTTTTCCTGTCGTTGGTGTTTTTAATTCCGTTGATGTATTTTTCCATGGGCGGTATGATCGGCTTGCCGCAACCGAATGCGAAAATCGGCGCGACGGTGCAAATGCTGCTCGCGCTCGCGGTGATCGCGGTGGATTTCAAGTTCTTCACGAGCGGTACGAAAGCGCTTATCAAGCGAGTTCCGAATATGGACACGCTGGTCGCGATGGGCGCGGGCGTTTCGTTTGCGTATAGCCTCGTGTTTACGGTACTGCTGTACTTGGGCAAAACGCACGAACACACCCATTTGTTTTACGAGTCGGCGGCGATGATCTTAGCGCTGGTAACGCTCGGGAAATGGTTGGAGGAAAAATCCAAACGCAAGACGGGCGACGAGATCGAAAAACTCATCAAGCTCATGCCGAACACCGTTACGGTGGAACGGGATAACGAACGGAAAAGCATAGCTTTTTCTGAACTTCAAGCGGGGGATATCCTCGTCGTAAAGCAAGGGGAATATATCCCCGTAGACGGTACGATCCGCGAAGGACACGCGTTCGTGGACAGAGCGGCGATCACGGGCGAGAGTATGCCCGTGGAGGTATCGGAGGGGGACAAGGTAACGGGCGCGGATATCGTCAAGAGCGGTTTTATCAAGGTCGTAGCCGAGAAAGTCGGCGCGGATACCACGCTTTCGCAGATCGTGAAAATGGTCAAGGAAGCGGGCGCGAGCAAAGCCCCGTTACAAAAAATAGCGGATAAGATCGCGGCGGTGTTCGTGCCTGCGGTTACGCTGATTGCCCTGTTCACTTTTATTATTTGGCTGTCGATTACGAAAGATATCGCAAAAGCCGCAAACTATGCGATCAGCGTGCTCGTCATATCCTGCCCGTGCTCGCTCGGGTTAGCCACGCCCGTCGCGGTAATGGCGGCAACGGGTCGGGGAATGTCGCTTGGAATTCTCTATAAAGACGCCGAGGCGCTGCAAAAAGCAAAGGATATCAACTGCGTGTTGCTTGATAAAACGGCAACGCTGACGGTCGGAAGCCCCAAAGTAACCGATTTTGACGTTTTCGGCGCGGAAAGACAATTCGTTTTAGCGCTTTCTGCGGCGATCGAAAGCCATTCCAACCACCCGATCGCGGAATGTGTGCGCGCGTTTGCGGAAAGCGAAACGGGCGAAAACAGACTGACGGTAGACGAATACGCCTATGAAACGGGCAAGGGCGCGAAAGGGGTGTACGAGGGCAAGACCTATTATCTCGGCAACCGCCGTTTGCTCGGAACAACCGAAGAGAACAAGAGCTATCAACTCGAAAAGGAATATTCTAAGCAAGGCAAAACGGCAGTGTTCCTTGCCGACGGGGAAAAAATCCTCGCGGTGTTCGCCGTTGCCGATACCTTGAAAGAGGAGAGTAAATCGGCGATCGCGCAGTTAAAAGCGCGGAATATCCGCGTGGGAATGTTGACGGGCGATAACGAAAACGTAGCGAAAGCGATCGCGGCAGAGGTCGGTATCGACGAATATTTTGCCGAGGCGTTGCCCGAGGACAAGGCGCAAGCCGTGGGTCGGGTTCGCTCCGTCGGCGGGATCGTCGCCATGGTCGGGGACGGGATCAACGACAGCCCCGCGTTAAAAGAAGCGGACGTGGGCGTTGCAATGGGCAACGGAACGGATATCGCGATCGACGCGGCGGATATCGTGCTTTCACGCGGGGATTTACGGCTGGTTTCTACCATGACAGAGCTGAGTCGCGCGGCGGTACGAAATATCAAACAAAACCTGTTTTGGGCGTTTTTCTACAACTGCGTAGCCATTCCCGTAGCGGCGGGAGTATTCGCGTTTGCGGGGCTTTCGCTCAATCCCATGATCGGCGCGGCGTGTATGTGTTTAAGCTCGCTGTTCGTCGTAACCAACGCGTTGCGATTGACGAAATTCGGTAAAAAACAAGAAAATAATGAAGTAACGGAGGAGAATACAATGAAAAAAACTCTTAAAATCGAAGGCATGATGTGTCAGCATTGCGTCGCGCACGTAACGAAAGCGTTGCAGGGCGTAGCGGGCGTTACTGCGGTGGAAGTGAATTTGAAAAAGAAAACGGCGGTAATCGAGCTTGTCGAAGAAGTAAAAGACGAAACGCTGACCGCGGCAATTACGGAAGCAGGGTACGAGGTAAAGAAGATCTCATAAGTTCCGTAAAAATTATGACAAAATAAACGGATTGATGACAAAATAAAACAGAAAAGCCTTTGCGGCGTATGGTATCATATTCTCAACGAAACATATCAGGAGGTATGAATATGTCGCAAATGTTACTGCTGGATAAACGCACGCAAGGTCTTATCGAGGATTACGTACCGCAAGGGGAGATCCTCGAAGGAGTTGTGTGCTTTTTTTCCGTATTCGCCGATTATACGCGGGTGAAAATCCTGTCCGCGCTCGCGATCAGCGAGCTGTGCGTAACCGATCTTTCGCGTATCCTCGAAATCAACCAAACGACGGTGTCGCATCAGCTCCGTTTTTTGAAGAGCGCGGGGATCGTGAAATGCTGTCGGCAGGGCAAGATCGTGTTTTACAGCCTCGCCAACGACGCCGTAAACGATATTATCTTAAAAGGAATAGAGTTTTTAGGCTGTTAAACGGAATATTTTCTTTTATTTCCTTGCAAAATTACGGATTTTGGTATATAATAGTCGTATGGGCGCATTGAAAGAAAAACTCAACCTGCTTCCCGACAATCCGGGCGTGTATATCATGCTCGACAAAGACGGGATCGTCATCTACGTCGGAAAGGCGCGCGTATTGAAAAACCGCGTGCGCCAATATTTCCATTCCACGGCAAAATCGGAAAAAGTAGCGGCTATGGTCGAGAATATCGCCGATTTTTATTATATCATCACGCAGACGGAGATCGACGCGCTCGCCTTAGAGAACAACCTCATTAAAAAGTACAAGCCGAAATATAATATCCTCTTAAAAGACGATAAGACCTATCCGTATATCAAAGTGCATACGAAAGAGGACTTTCCCCGCGTATCGATCACGCGGAAGATCAAAAAAGACGGCAAATATTTCGGTCCGTTTATGGGCGGCGTGCGTTGCGGGGATATCCTCGATATCGTCAGCTCCGTGTATAAAGTCCGTACCTGCAAGACGGTAACGGGCGAAAAGCCCAAAAAGCCCTGTCTTGCCTATCATCTGGGTCGCTGTCTTGCCCCGTGCGCGCATTTGTGCACTCGTGAAGAATACGCCGAACGGGTAAAAGCGGCAATCTCTTTTTTAGACGGAAACTACGAGGAAACGGAAGAGCTTTTACGCGAGAAAATGCTTCGATTTGCCGAGAACGAGGAGTTCGAGTTGGCAATGGAATACCGCGAAAAATTGCAGATGCTTTCTAAATTAAAGCTGAAGAGGATCACCTCGCTCAACCGTTCGCTTAACGCAGATATTATCGCGTTGAAAACGAATTATCTGTATTCGGCGGTCAACGTTTTGGTAACGCGCAGCGGGATCATGCAGGGCGGGAGCAATTTCGCGCTCGAAGACGGCTCGTTTACCGAGGCGGACGCACTGACTGCGTTTATTTTACAGTTTTACACCAACCACGAATTGCCCGACGAGATCATCACGCAGGAGTATTGCGAAAAGGAGCTTTTGGAAAAGTATTTCCGCGATCGGTTCGGGAAGAAAGTGGAGATCGTGCTTGCCAAGCAAGGCGTGAAAAAACAGCTCCTTGATATGGCGGAAAAGAACGCCGCGGAATACCTTTCGAAATCGATCGACAAGATCAAGCACAAGGACGACATGACGAAAAATGCCTGTCAGCGGCTGAAAGAGATCCTCGGCTTGAAAAAATACCCCAAGCGTATGGAATGTTACGATATTTCGAATATCAGCGGCGTGGATAAAGTCGGGTCGATGGTCGTGTTTATCGACGGCGAGGCGGATAGAAGCAGTTACCGCCGTTTCAAGATCAAGACGGTGGAGGGCGCAAACGATTACGCCTCGCATCAGGAAATGATGAAACGCAGACTTGCCAAGCTCGGCACGGCGGAAGAGGAACGCTTTCCAAAACCCGATTTGATTATTATCGACGGCGGTAAAGGTCAGCTTTCGGCGGTGAAAGAAATCTTCGACGAGGCGGGCGTTACGGATATTGAATTGATTTCGCTTGCGGAACGCGAGGAAGAGGTGTTTACGCTGTTTTCGAGCGAAAGCATCCGTATCGATCACCGCGACTACGCGTTGAAAATGCTGCAACGCATCCGCGACGAGGCGCATCGGTTTGCCGTCACCTATTTCCGCAGTCTGCATTCCAAACGCAACCTCGCTTCGGTACTGACGGAAATCGACGGGATCGGCGCGAAAAAGCGTATGGCGCTTATGGATACGTTCGGCACGATCGATAAGATCATGAGCGCGAGCGTAGAGGAGCTTGGTAAAGTGAACGGGATCGGCGAGGAGCTTGCGAAAAAGATTTACACCTATTTTAAGGAGCAGTTATAAATGCGAAAGATAAACTACCGCTTGATCGTTTCCGATTTTGACGGCACGCTGTTGAAAAACGACGGTACGATCAGCGAATACACGCGCGAGCGTATACGGAAATATATTGCGGACGGCGGGCATTTTGCGGTATCGACGGGCAGAATGCCGTCGGGGATCTTACCGCAGGTAAAGGATTTAGGGCTAACGGGGCTGGTGTCCTGCGGGCAAGGCTCGGTTATCCTCGATATCGAAAGCGGTAAGCCCGTTTTCGAATGTACTATGCCGAACGCCGTTGCAGTGCAAGTGTGCGAGGCAATGGAAAAGCTCGGCTTGCATATCCAAGTTTTCGGTTTTTCGGAATATTACGCAAACATGGACGACGAGGCGCTAAAATGGTACGAAAGCGCGGTAAAAACCAAAGGGATCGTGGTTACGGACAAACCGATTTCGGCTTTCGTCAAAGAAACGGGTATGAAACCTTACAAAATACTTGCGATCGTCGAGCCAAAGGACAACGAACGGATATTAAACGCGATACAAGCGGCGGGTTTTACGGGCTGTTACGTTACGAAAAGCAGCGAACGGTTGGTGGAAGTCGGCAATGCGAACGCCTCCAAAGGCAGGGCGGTGGAATACCTTGCAAAATACTACGAAACGGGGCTTGACAAGACCGTTGCGGTAGGGGATCAGCTCAACGATCTTTCGATGATCCTTACGGCGGGGTTGGGGATCGCGGTAAAAAACGCGGTGGACGAATTGAAAAAACAGGCGACCGTGCTCGGGTATTCTAACGACGAGGACGCGATCGCGAAGATCATAGAAAATTACGGTTATACGGAGGATTAACGATGAACGCACAGGTTACCCAGAGCGTAATGCTCGATAAATTTGCATCTGATCTAAATCTCGAAATCGTATATACGGGCAGAGGTGTGGTTACCCTTGCGAGTATGAGCGTCGAACGCCCGGGCTTACAGCTCGCAGGCGGATTTTTCAATTATTTTGACGCCCGCCGTATTATTGTGCTCGGGCTTTCGGAATACGAATATTTACGCACGTTCTCCACCGAGGAGAGAAAGGATAAGCTCACGCAGCTGTTTTTGCACGGCGAATTGCCCTGTATCATTTTAAGCCGCGATCTGCCCGCGCTTCCCGAGCTTGTGGAAACGGTGAAATCCTTTTCCTGCCCGCTTTTCCGCAGTCCGAAAATGACGACCGACCTTATGAGCGATCTGTATATCTATCTCAACCGTCTGTTAGCGCCGTCAACGAGCGAACACGGCGTGCTGATGGAAGTGTTCGGCGTAGGGATACTGCTTACAGGCAAGAGCGGTGTAGGGAAGAGTGAAACGGCAATGGAGCTTATCAAGCGCGGACACCGCTTGATCGCTGACGATAACGTTATCATTAAAGAGATCGCCAACGAGCTGTACGGCACTGCGCCCGATATCATTCGTTACTTTATGGAACTGCGCGGTATCGGTATCATCAACGTAAAGAGTATGTACGGCTCTGGCTCGGTGCTCGACGAAAAGAAAATACAGCTGATCATTCAGCTTGAAAATTGGCAGCACGGCAAGGAATACGACCGTATCGGCGACGAAATGTCCTCGACGAGTTATTTCGGGATCAAAGTGCCCAAGCTCACGATCCCCGTCAGTCCCGGGCGTAATCTTGCCATTATTATCGAAGTGGCGGCGCGTAATTTCCGTTTGAAGAGCATGGGCTACGACGCGTCGGAAGAATTGATTACGAGAAGTATCGGAAGATAAAACGAATGTTGGAACTATTAGCACCCGCAGGCAACGCAGAGTGCGCTAAAGCCGCGATCAACAACGGCGCAAACGCCGTATATCTGGGGTTTTCCTCTTTTTCCGCCCGTCAGAGCGCAGGGAACTTTGACGAAACGGCTTTTCGCGCGATCGTGCAAAAAGCCCGCTTTTGCGGTGTAAAAATTTACGTGGCGATGAATACGATCGTCAAAGACGGGGAGTTGGAGGACTTCCTCAAAACGCTGTTGCTCGTTTGGAACTTAGGCGCGGACGCGATCATTTTACAGGACGCGCTTTTGGGTCGGGCGATTCATCGTCGGTATCCCGAAATCGTACTGCACCTTAGCACGCAGGCGGGCGTTTGCAATCTCGCGGGCGCGAAATTCGCCAAAGAATGCGGGTTTTCAAGAGTGATCCTTGCACGGGAAACCCCGCTTTCAGAGATAGCGCGGATCGCGGAATTTATCGAAACGGAAGTATTCGTACAAGGCGCGCTTTGCACCTCGTTTTCGGGTCAGTGCTATTTTTCCTCGTTTGCAGGCGGGAACAGCGGTAACCGCGGCAGATGCAAGCAACCTTGCCGAAAGCTGTACGCGTACAACCGAAACGGCAACACGGAAAAAAATTACGCGCTGTCGCTGTCTGATCTTTGCGTGGGCGAGGATATCCGAAAGCTCGCGGATATCGGCGTGGTTTCGTTTAAGATCGAGGGCAGAATGCGTCGCGCGGAATACGTCGCGGCGGCGGTACGCTATTATCGTACGCTGCTTGACGGAACGCAAGGCAAGGAGAGCGCATTGTCCGATTTGAAGCGCACCTACAACCGCGGTAACTATACGAAAGGTCTTGCGTTCGGGCAGGACAAGCGGTTTTTATCGCCTGCCGTACAGGGACATTTGGGCGAAAAAGTCGGCGTTGTCAAGGTCGTAGGCGGTAAATACTGCGTGGAAAGCGCATTCAAGCCCCGCCAAGGCGACGCGTTCAAAATTTTGCGCGACGGAAAAGAGATCGGCGGTGCGACGTACGATAAAACGAACGGGAAAACTTTTACGATCACCTCGAAAACCCGTCTTAGAAACGGCGACGGCGTGTTCGTAACCACGGATACGGCGGTAAACGAACGGGTATTACAGCCCAAAAAATCGGGCAAAATAACGGTATCGCTGTATTTTTACGAGGGGGAAACGCCCGTCGTGGAATGTGGAAATATCCGTTTCGCGGGGACTCGGCCTCTGCAATCGGCAAACAGCCGACCTTTGACGCCAGAAGAGCTTACAACCTGTTTTTTGAAAACGGACGGTCTGCCCGTGGCAGTCGAGTTTGACAATGTAGATATCCAAGGTAATATTTTTATCCCGAAATCGGAATTAAACGCTTTGCGCCGATCGTTGTATTCCGCTGTTGTAGAAGAAACGGCGCGCGGACGGAAAACGGAATATCAACCTTTGCAGGCAGAAAAAATAACGGGCGAAAACGGAAAAAGGGCGGTGATCGCCACCGATTTTACGGGCGTTTTCTCGGATATCGCGATATACAAGCCCGACGATTGCCGAGCGGAGCTTCCCGAAAGTTTCAAAAACGGGAGCTTTGAAAAATATCTCTATTATCCCGCCTTTGCGACGGAAAACGACCTGCAATCCTTACAAGAACGCTTAAAAGAAACGGCAATCGACGGCGTATACGCCGAAAACTACGGCGCGCTGGTATTTGCGAAAGAAAACGGGATAAAGGTTTTTGCGGGCACGGGCTTTCACCTTATCAACGCCGTGTCCGTATCCGAGCTTCTCCAAGACGAACGCGTAGCGTACTATACGATCTCCAAAGAAGCCAACGCGGAAGAAGCGGCGGCGTTGCGGGGCGAAAAAGCGTTCGCGCTCGCCTCGGGCGGTATCAAAATTATGGAGCTTTGTTATTGCCCGTTCGGAAAGACCTGCAAGGTTTGCGATAAAAAACGGGTGTATACCTTGACGGACGAAAACGGCCGCGTATTCCCCGTACGCAGATATCTTGCGGCGGACGGTAGCTGTCGGTTCGAGGTCTACAACTGCGCGGAGCTGATCGGAAAAGGCGTGAAAGGAGCGGGACAATTACTCGATTTGACCCTTGTAGCAGACAAGGAACAAGCGATCGCGGCAAAAAACGACGAACAGGCGCAAAAAACAGTGTATAAAAATCATACCTCGGGGCATTACAAACGCGGAGTGCTCTGACAAAGGACGAAGATGAACGAAAGAGCGATAGAAAAAACCGAACTGAATAAAATTCTCGCGCTTGCGGCGGAATATGCGGTAACGGAGGGCGGGAAACGGAAAGTGAACGCCCTGCGCCCGTCTTCCGAGACTTCCGAAACCCGTCGGCGCTTGAAAATGACGGAAGAGAGTATGAAGCTGCTCTTTCAGTACGGCATTTCCAAGATAGAATATTTTCCGCCGTTTACGGACGAACTCACGCGCGCGAAAAAAGGCTCGGCACTTTCCTGCGGCGAGCTGTTGAAAACGGAAAATCTGCTCCGTTCCACGCGCATTGCGCATAAGAGTATCGTATCGGTAACGGACGAAGAGATTACGGCTATGAAAGAGCTTGCCGACCGTTTGTATTTCGACGAAAACCTCGAAGAGGATATCCGCACGAAAATTTTAAGCGATACGGAAGTGAGCGATTATGCCAGCGACAAGCTGTATAGCGTTCGTCGGGAAATACGGCTCTTGAACGAGCGTATCCGCGCGCGGCTTGCCGAATATCTGACGGGCACGGAGGGGAAATACCTGCAAGACGGGATCGTTACAATGCGCGACAACCGTTACGTGTTGCCCGTCCGCGCCGAATATAAACGCAATATCAAAGGCTTTATCCACGACCGTTCCGCAAGCGGCGCAACCTTTTTCATCGAACCCGAAGAGGTTTTGGAAATGAACAACGAGCTGCGTTCTCTTGCCGTAGACGAGCGGGAGGAGGTAGAACGCATTTTAGGCGAGCTGTCCCGACGGGTCGGGTTTATGGGCGACGAGCTGATTGCGGATATCAAGGCGTTAGAAGAGATAGATTGCGCGTACGCCCGCGCAGAATACGGGTATAAGCTCGGCTGTACGCTGCCCGAAATCAACGGCGATGGGGTTATTGCGATCGATATGGGCAGACATCCGCTCATCGATCGGAAAAAGGTCGTTCCCGTCAGTCTTGCTTTGGGCAAGGATTACCGTTTCCTGTTGATCAGCGGTCCGAACACGGGCGGTAAAACGGTTACCTTGAAAATGGTCGGGCTGTTCTGTATGATGGCAATGTGCGGTCTGTTCGTGCCCGCAAAACGCGCGGTGTTGTCCGTGTTCAACGAGGTGTATTGCGACCTCGGCGACGCGCAGAGTATCGAGGAAAGCCTTTCCACCTTCTCGTCGCATATCACGAACATTATCCATATCGTCGATCGCGCGGATAAAAACAGCTTGGTGCTCATCGACGAGCTGGGCGGAGGTACTGACCCCGACGAGGGACAGGCGCTTGCCAAAGCCATCGTTTCGCATTTATTAACGCGGGGCTGTACGGGCGTCGTTACCACGCATTATACGGCTTTGAAAGAATTTGCATTCTCTGCACAAGGCATCGAAAACGCCTGTATGGAGTTTGACGCGGACACTCTGCAACCCTTGTACGCCATGCATATCGGCTTGCCGGGGTCGAGCAACGCCTTAGCGATTTCTCGGCGTTTGGGTCTGAAAGAGAGTATTTTACAGGACGCGCTTGCTAATCTTTCGGAGGGGGCGCAGAAGTTCGAGCATATCGTGCGCAGTGCCGAGGAAAGCCGTATCAAAGCCGAAGAAACGCTCGTAGAAGCCAACCGCATGAAAACGGAATGGCGGGAAAAGCTCAAAGAGCTGGAAGTAGAGCGCGAACGGCTGAAAAAGGAAAAGGAAAAACTGTCCGTATCGGCGAAAGCGGAAGCGAGGCGGATTATCAACGACCGTACTTTTGAGGCAGAGGGGCTTTTACGGGAGATCGAGGAGATTTTCGCCAAAGAGAGCGTTTCGGAAAGCGATCTGATACGAGCGCGCACGCTGAAAAACAAGCTGGCGGATAAGGCGTACGAAAGCGAAGCCGAGGAGGATTTCCCTACGCGCTACGAGCCTGTGAAAGCAACTGAGTTAAAAGTGGGAGCGAAAGTATTCGTAAACAATATCGCGCAGGAAGGCACGGTGCAGTGCATACGCTTGCAAAAAGGGGAAGCGGAGGTGTTATGCGGAAATATCCGCGTTCGCAGTAAAATTTCCGAACTTTCGGTTGTAATCGGCGGACAAACCGCACAAACTGCTAAGAAGAAAGCGCAAAAGGATAAGGTACAAATCACCAAAACGCTCGCGCCCAAGCCGATGTCTGCGCTGGAAATCAACGTGATCGGTAAGACGGTGCACGAGGCGTTGCCCGACGTGGAGGCGTTTATCGACGGGGCGGTGATCTCAAATTTGGAAGAAGTACGCATCGTACACGGCGTGGGCACGGGCAAGCTCCGCGCGGGTATCCACGATTTCTTGCGTACGCATAAGAACGTCGCGGAATTCCGTTTGGGGAAATACGGCGAGGGAGAAACGGGCGTTACGGTCGTGAAAATCAAATAAAGCGCATAACCGCGAAAAAAAGAAAATAGGATAGAATAAACTCTTTTTTTCGAGGTGTGCACGGTGTCAAAACGGAAAAATCGTCAAAATCTTCAAACCTTAAAGCTGAAAATCGCGTCAAATCTCGTGTTAAGCGTGCTCGTGTTATCCATCGGCGCGCTCTGTCTTGCCTCGCAAACGGACGAGGTAACGGCAGGCGGGGAGAATACGGAAATCTACCGCAGCGCGGGCGATACCGCCGTCGGGGTTTCCCTTATGTTCAACGTGTATTGGGGTACGGACGAGGTGTACCGTATTCTCGATACTCTGTCGGCGCATAACGCCAAAGCCACCTTTTTTATCGGCGGTTGTTGGGCGGACGACAACACCGATTGTCTGCGCGCGATCTACGAGGCGGGGCACGAGCTTGGCAATCACGGGTATTTTCACAAAGACCATAAAAAATTAAACCTCGTGCAAAACCAAAAGGAGATCAACGATTGCAACAAGTTTGTCGAGCTGGCAACGGGCTATACCCCTACGCTGTTCGCACCACCGTCCGGCTCTTACGGCAACGATATGCTTTCCGCTTGCAAAGCGCTGGGCATGAAAACGGTGCTTTGGTCGCGGGATACGATCGATTGGCGGGATAAAAACGCCTCGATTATCTATACCCGCGCCACGAAAGACGTCAAAATAGGGGATTTCGTGCTGATGCATCCGATGAAAGAAACGGCGGACGCGCTCGGCGATATCTTAAAATATTACGAGAATCATTCTCTGAAAGCGGTAACCGTTTCGGAGAATTTACAGGAGAAAGGATAAATGGTATACGAAAAAAGATACGAAAACGGGCTTCGGCTCGTCGTAAAACAAATGCAAGGCCTCATGTCCGTAACGATGGGTATCCTCGTCGGCACAGGCTCTTGCGCGGAAACGGATGCGGAGGACGGCATTTCGCATTTTATCGAGCACATGCAGTTCAAAGGCACGAAAAAACGCAACGCGTTCGAAATTTCCGACGCGTTCGACCGTCTGGGCGCGCAGGTAAACGCTTTCACGGGTAAGGACCTTACCTGTTATTATTCCAAATGCACCACCGACCATACCTCGGCTTGTTTCGAATTGCTGTCCGATCTGTTTTTGAATTCGACCTTTCCCGAAGAGGAAATGGAACGGGAAAAAGGGGTCGTTTGCGAAGAGATTTCCATGAACGAGGACACCCCCGAGGATCTTTGTTTGGATTTGCTCGCCCGCGCGTTTTACGGCACGGAAAACTACGGCAGAAATATCCTCGGTCCGTCGAAAAATATCAAAGGCTTTACGGTAGAGGATATTCAGCGTTATAAAAAAGCCAGATACTGCCCCGAAAATATCGTGATCTCATTCGCGGGCGGAATCGATCCGCAAACGGCGCAAGCGCTTGTGGAAAGCTATTTCGGCACGCTTGAAACGGGCAAATTCGAAACGCGTACGCCGAAAATCGTCATGCAACGCAAAAGCCTTGTGAAAAGAAAACCCATCGAGCAAATGCATATCGCCATCGCGTATCCGTCCGTGCCTCGCGGCGACGAGCGCGAAGATATGGTCGGCGCGATCAACGGAATTTTAGGCGGTTCGATGAGCGCGCGGCTTTTTCAGGAAGTCCGCGAAAAGCGCGGTCTTGCCTATTCGGTGTATTCCTATCTTTCCGCATTCCCCGAATGTGCCTCTTTGAATATCTACGCAGGGGTCAACCCCGCGCACGCGGACGAGGCGTACGAGGCGATTTCCGAGGTCGTGAAAACGATGAAAGACAAAGGGATCACCGAGGAGGAGTTTCTGCGCAGCCGCGAGCAAATGAAATCGGGGATGTTTTTCAGCAACGAAAGCAGCAACGCGCAAATGCTCCTGTACGGGAAATATATGCTGTATTTCAACGAAATTTTCGATTTCGAGGACAAACTTGCTCGGATCAACGCGATGACCTACGACAAGGCGCAGGAAGTGCTTTCGGTTATGTTCGACGAACGCGATAAAGCGGTTGCGCTGATCGGCAATACGGACCAACCGTTTGCGTTATGACGACGGATAGAAAAACGGGCTTTGCGCCCGTGTTCGACAGCGAGAGCAGAGTATTGATATTAGGCAGTTTTCCGTCGGTCAAAAGCCGTCAGATCGAGTTCTATTACGGGAACAAGCAAAACCGTTTCTGGGGTATGCTCTGCGGATATTTCGGGGAAGATATCCCCGAAACGACGGACGGGAAACGGGACTTTCTTTCCCGCCGTAAGATCGCGCTTTGGGATATGGTCGTCGCGTGCGAGATCAATGGCTCGGCGGACGCGTCGGTGAAAAACGCCGAAGTGGCGGATCTTAACGAGATATTATGCAAAGCCCCGATCGAGAAAATATTATTAAACGGCACGCTTGCCTACGAGCTGTTCTTACGGCATTATGCGGATATCAATATCCCTTATCAAAAGATGCCGTCCACCAGCCCCGCAAATCCGCGGTATCGGAAAGAGGTCTGGTCGCAGGCGTTGGACGGCGTATTCAAATAGAGATTATTATAAGGAAATAAAAAATTATGGACATTTTACAAACGATCACTTCGGAATTTAACCTCAACCCCACCCACGCAAAGAATATCGTTTCCCTGATCGACGAGGGGAATACCATTCCGTTTATCGCGCGATACAGAAAGGAGATGACGGGCGCGTGCGACGATCAGGTCTTACGCGAGCTGTTCGACCGTCTTACATATTTGCGTAACCTTGAAAAACGCAAGGAAGAAGTTGTAAGCGCAATCACAGAGCAAGGCAAAATGACGGACGAGATCACCGCCGCGCTCGGCAAAGCGGTAACGCTTACCGAGGTGGAGGATATTTACCGCCCGTATAAACAAAAACGCAAAACCCGCGCTTCGGTCGCGATTGCAAAAGGCTTGCAGCCGCTTGCCGACAGGATTTTGAAACAGGACAAAACGCTGTCCGTTACCGCGGAAGCGGAAAACTATCTTTCGGGCGAGGTAGCGACGGTAACCGAGGCGATCGACGGCGCAAGGGATATCATTGCGGAGATCATTTCCGACGACGCGGCAACGCGTAAAAAGCTGCGTAATTTCTTCTTCAATCACGGCGAAATCACCTCGTCGTACGCCAAGGGCAAAGCCGAGGCGGACGAGAAAAAGACCTACGGTATGTACGCGGACTACGCCGAACCCGTCAGCGAGGTCAAGAGCCACCGTGTTTTGGCGCTCAACCGCGGTGAAAAGGAAGAATTTTTGAAAGTTTCTATCGTCGTGGATACTGATTTTGCAAAGCGTATCACGGCTGCGAGCTTCCTCAAAGACGGCGGAGAGAGCAGTAAAATCGTAAAAGAAGCCGCGGAGGACGGTTACGACCGTCTGATTGCGCCGTCGGTGGAAAGAGAGGTGCGTTCGCAGCTCTTTGAAACGGCGAGCGAACAGGCGATTAAAATGTTCGAGCTCAATTTGAAACCTCTGCTGATGCAACCGCCCGTCAAAGACAAGATCACGATGGGCTGGGACCCCGCGTTCCGTACGGGCTGTAAAATTTGCGTGGTAGACGGCACGGGCAAGGTGCTCGACAAAACGGTCGTATTCCCCACGCCACCCCAGAATAAGACGGAAGAAGCAAAAACCGTACTCAAAGCCCTGATCGCAAAACACGGCGTCGAGGTCATTTCCTGCGGTAACGGCACGGCGAGCAAGGAAAGCGAGATTTTCATTGCCGAGCTGATCAAAGAAATCAAAGCGGAAACGGGTCGGGAAGTCGGCTACGTCATCGTCAACGAAGCGGGCGCGTCCGTGTATTCGGCAAGCGCGCTCGGTGCGGAGGAATTCCCCGATTACGACGTAACGGCGCGAAGCGCGGTATCGATCGCGCGGCGTTTGCAAGACCCGCTTGCGGAGCTGATCAAGATCGACCCGAAATCCATCGGCGTTGGGCAGTACCAGCACGATATGAACGAAAAACGCTTAGACGGCGCGCTTTCGGGCGTTTTAGAGGACTGCGTAAACAGCGTGGGCGTGGATCTGAATACCGCCAGCGTGTCGCTTTTGAAATTCGTTGCGGGGCTGAATTCGTCGGTGGCGAAGAATATCGTCGCTTACCGCGAAGAAAACGGCAGGTTTAAGACGAGAAAACAGCTTTTGAAAGTACCCAAGCTCGGCGAGAAGGCGTATACGCAATGCGCAGGGTTCTTGCGGATCGACGGCGGGGAAAATATCCTCGACAACACCGCTGTACACCCCGAATCCTATGCAAAAGCCGAAAAATTACTTTCCCTGTTTTCCTATACGAAAGAGGACGTAAAAGCGCGCCGTATCTCCGATCTTCGCGATAAGATCAAAGCCTACGGCGAGGATAAAGCGGCGAAAGAAACCGAGCTTGACAAAGCGACGATGAACGATATCGTTACCGAGCTTATGAAACCCGGTCGGGATATCCGCGAGGGCTTGCCCGCGCCTACGCTCCGTAAAGACGTTATGGGGATTGAGGATTTGAAAACGGGTATGGAGCTTACAGGCACGGTCCGTAACGTCGTGGATTTCGGCGCGTTTATCGATATCGGCGTGCATCAGGACGGTTTGGTGCATATCTCCGAGATCACGGAGCGGTATATCAAACACCCGTCGGAGGTCTTGAAAGTCGGGCAAGTCGTACAGGTATGGATCAAGGACGTAGACGTCAAGAAAAACCGTATCGGGCTTACGATGAAAAAGAAGAATAAATAAACGTCGAAATCGCTTGACTTTTCAGGTCGGTTATATTAGAATAATATGGTAAATAAAAAATAATTTACATTTTACGGAGGGTAAAATTATGTTGGAAAAAATTCAGACAATGCTTGCGGAAGCGCTCAATCTTCCTTTGGAAAAAGTAACGGCGGACGCGAAGATCGTAGACGATCTCGGCGCGGATTCGTTGGACGTTGTCGAGCTTTTAAGCCAGCTCGAAGACGAATACGGGATCATCATTCCCGACGAGGAAGTAGAAAACCTCGTTACCGTTGCGGACGTTGCGGCGCAGCTCGAAAAACTGACGAAATAAGCAATCACGCGAAGATAAGCCCTCGGGGAACGACCTCGACGGCTTTTTCTTTTAGGAAAATACGGAAATTCGGGAGGAATTTCGGGTTAAAACGATTGCCTGAAATCTTTTTATATGGTATAATTTTCAGGTAAGAATAATTTATCGAGGTGTTTTCATGTTACAGGTTACGGGTGTTTCCCTTCAATACGGCAGTAAAAAACTGTTCGAAGACGTCAATCTGAAATTCACGAAAGGGAATTGCTACGGTATCATCGGCGCAAACGGCGCGGGTAAATCCACCTTTTTGAAGGTGCTTTCGGGCGAGATCGAGCCGCAAAAAGGCTTCGTTTCCCTCGACAAAAACGAGCGTATGTCCGTTTTACAACAGAACCAGAATATGTACGATAACGAAACGGTTATCCGTACGGTCATGCTCGGCTATAAACGGCTCGTAGAGATCATGGACGAAAAGGACGCGTTGTACGCAAAACCCGATTTCTCCGAAGAGGACGGCGTGCGTGCCGCTGATCTGGAAAGCGAATTTGCGGAAATGAACGGCTACGACGCGGAATTTCAAGCGGCGCAGCTTTTGAACGCGCTCGATATCCACGAGGAACTGCATTATTCGTTGATGAGCGATCTGGACGCAAAACAGAAAGTCCGCGTATTGCTCGCGCAGGCGTTGTTCGGCGATCCCGACGTATTGCTGTTGGACGAGCCTACGAACAACCTTGACATTAAAACAGTACGCTGGCTTGAAAACTATTTAATGGATTTTGAAAATACCATTATCATCGTTTCCCACAACCGACATTTCCTCAATAAGGTCTGTACGAATATCTGCGACGTCGATTTCGGTAAGATCAATATGTACGTCGGCAACTACGATTTCTGGTATCAGACGAGCCAGCTTCTCGCCCGTCAACAGAAAGAACAGAATAAAAAAGCCGAACAGCGTGCGAAAGAGTTACAGGAATTTATCGCTCGGTTCGCGGCGAACGCTTCCAAATCCCGTCAGGCGACTTCGAGAAAGAAAGAGCTTGAAAAGCTCACGATCAACGATTTCAAACCCTCGCTCCGTAAATATCCGTATATCGATTTCAAATTCGAAAAGGACATCGGCAACGATATTCTGATGGTAGAGGGGCTGACGAAAGAGGGATATTTCAAAGATCTGTCTTTCACCGTCCAGCACGGCGAAAAGATCGGTATCGTATCCGATAAGAGCACCACGCTCACGATGCTTTACGATATTTTAATGGGCAAAGAACAGCCCGACGCGGGTACGATCCGTTGGGGAAAAACCATCTCCGTATCCTATTTCCCGCAGAACAACAACGAGTATTTCCTCAATTGCGATCTCAACCTCGTGGAATGGCTGTCGCAGTATTCCAGCGACCATTACGAGGAATATCTCCGCGGCTGGCTGGGCAGAATGCTCTTTTCGGGCGAAGAGGCACTCAAAAAAGCCAAAGTCCTGTCGGGCGGCGAAAAAGTCCGTTGTATGCTCGCGAAAATGATGTTAGAGGGGAGCAATTTCCTTATCTTCGACGAGCCGACCAACCACCTCGACCTTGAATCGATCACCGCTTTGAACAACGGTCTTAGCAATTACCGCGGCTGTATGCTCCTTACCTCGCACGACCAAGAGCTTATGAATACCGTCGCAAACCGTATCATAGAGATCAACGATAAAAAAACCTACGACCGTCAGGTTACCTACGACGAATATATCGACGAAACCCACGCTTAATCTCCAAAATTACGACGAAAGCAGCACCAAAACTACGGTGTTGCTTTTCTTTTTTCCCTTTTTCGACAATTATTCAACGAATATTGCAAAATAATTTGCTGTATTTTGAAAAATAATATTTAATATTGAGAAATAATGCTTTACAAATGGAAAAATATGTATTATAATAAGATCACTCAACTTGAGTTGAGGGAAAAAACAATACTATAAGGAGAACAGTATGAAAGGAAATTCTGTCATTTTGTTGGAATCGAACAGCGCCGTACTGGCGCAACTGAAAGAGGCGTTTGCCGACGGGAAAGAGTTTAATATTCTGTATGCAGGCGACGACGGGGACGAGGGGATCAAGCAGATCTTGCGATTAAAGCCTGATCTTGTCATCGTGGGAATGTTTTTGAAAGGCACGGACGGCTGCGGGGTGATCCGCACGGTGAAAAAGACGTGGGTAGACGCGAAGATTATTGCGACGGGCGTTTCGAACGACTTGCTCATTGAAAAGGCGATGGCGGAGGGCGCGGCGTATTATCTGATTAAGCCGTTCTCTATCGCTACGGCGCTCGAAAGGATTAAAGAGCTGATGAAGGACAAGCCCGTAGCGGAAAAAGAGGTAAGCGTGAGCAAACGCAAGCCCGTAACGACGGAGGAGAAAATCAGCGAGATCTTTATTTCGATCGGTATTCCCCCGCATATCAAGGGCTATAACTATCTTCGCGAGGGGATTCGTATGACGATCGAAAAGCCGTACGTCATCAACAGCGTAACCAAAGAGCTGTATCCGTCTATCGCCCGTAAATTTTCCACGACTTCCAGCAAAGTAGAGCGCGCAATTCGCCACGCGATAGAAGTTGCATGGAACAGAGGGCGTATCGACGCGATCAACGCGATTTTCGGTGCGCGTATCTATCTTGGCTCGGAAAAACCAACGAATAGCGAGTTTATCGCGCTCGTCGCAGATAAACTCATTCTCGAAAATATGGTGTAACGGTCAAGGAAAAAGCGGTTGCATGTCGCAACCGCTTTTTCCTTTATAGGAGGTTGAAAATAATCAATACATACCGCCCATATCACCGCCTGCGGGAGGCATGGGAGCGGGAGGGGTAGGGATATCCGTTACGATACTTTCCGTGGTAAGGAGAGTGGATGCAACGGAAGCCGCGTTCTGCAATACCGAACGGGTAACTTTCGTCGGGTCGATAATACCGCTTTCTACCATATCGCAGTATTTGTTATTCAACGCGTCGAAGCCCCAATTCTCTTTCTTGGACGAAAGGACTTTGTCTACGATCACCGAGCCGTCAAGCCCTGCGTTTTTCGCAATCTGTCTAATCGGTTCTTCCAACGCTTTCAAAACGATTGAAGCGCCCGTTTTTTCGTCGCCATTGAGGCTTGCAACCAGCTTCTTAACGGTAGGAACAGCCGAGAGGAGTGCGCTGCCGCCGCCGGGCACGTAACCTTCTTCAACAGCCGCGCGCGTCGCCGCCAAAGCATCGTCGATACGAAGTTTCTTTTCTTTCATTTCTACTTCGGTCGCCGCGCCGACACTGATTACCGCTACGCCACCTGCGAGTTTCGCGAGGCGTTCCTGTAATTTTTCACGGTCGTAATCGGATTTGGTTTCCGCGATCTGCGATTTAATAGACGCGATCCGCGCTTTGATTTCTTCCGCTTCGCCAGCACCGCCGACGATCGTGGTGTTTTCTTTGTCCACGCGAACGCTTGTTGCTCTACCCAGCATGTTGGGAGTAACTTCCTTAAATTCCAGCCCAAGATCGGAGGAGATGACCTCACCGCCCGTCAAAACGGCAATATCGCGGAGCATTTCCTTTCTTCTGTCGCCAAAGCCAGGGGCTTTCACTGCAACGGAGTTGAATACGCCTTTGAGTTTGTTGACGATAAGAGCCGCGAGTGCGTCGCCCTCGACGTCCTCTGCAATAATGAGGAGCTTTGCGCCTTGCTGAGCGAGGGGCTCGATTACGGGCAAGATCTCTTGCAGACTGGAAATTTTCTTATCCGTGATCAGGATATAGGGGTTTTCGAGTACGGCTTCCATTTTATCCGTATTCGTTACCATATACGCCGAAGCGTAACCGCGGTCGAATTGCATACCCTCCACGGTGTTGAGCTCGGTATTCATAGATTTGCCTTCTTCTACGGTAATAACGCCGTCTTTGCCGACGATTTCCATAGCTTTTGCAATCAGCGCGCCGACCTCGGGGTTGCCAGCGGAAATGGACGCGGTCTGTTCGATTGCCTTGTTGCTTTCTACGGCTTTAGAAATGCCTTTAAGGTGTTCGACGGTCGTATCAACCGCTTTTTTAATACCCTCTTTGAGGATAATAGGATTCGCGCCCGCCGCAAGGTTTTTCAAGCCCTCGCGTACGATCGCCTGCGCCAAAACGACAGCCGTGGTCGTACCGTCGCCCGCTACGTCGTTGGTTTTGGTCGAGACTTCTTTGACAAGCTGTGCGCCCATATTCTCGAACGGGTCGTTGAGTTCGATCTCTTTCGCGATCGTAACGCCGTCGTTGGTGATAAGGGGAGCACCGAATTTCTTATCCAGCACTACGTTTCTGCCTTTAGGGCCGAGGGTAATTTTGACGGTATCCGCCAAAACGTTTACGCCCGCTTCCAGGGCTTTTCTTGCGTCTTCTCCGTATTTGATCTGTTTCGCCATGTTTTTATATCTCCTTAAATCGTTTTCTAAAATCAGTCTTCCACGATCGCGAGAATATCGCTTTGTTTAATGATCGTGAATTCTTTTCCGTTTACTTTGAAGTTCGAGCCTGCGTAGTTAGCGCAAAGTACTTTATCGCCGACTTTCACCTGCATAACGATCTCTTTCCCGTCGATAATTCCGCCGGGACCGACGGCAACGACCTGACAGGTCTGCGGTTTTTCCTGAGCGGAAGTGGGCAGGAAGAAACCGCTCTTGGTTTTTTCCTCTTGCGTAACGCTTTCTACGACGACTTTGTCGAATAAGGGTTTGATGTTCATAGATAAATCCTCCGAAATGGTTTGCCTTGTAGTAAGGCGAATTTTTTATACGAATATATTATAAACAGAAAAATCCCGCCGTCAAACAAAAAAAAGGAAATTTCAGGATATTTTTTGCATTATTTTTTGAAAAAGTTCAGATAAATGTTTTTCGGGCGTAGAAAATATGCGTCAAAGTATTGATTTTCAAAAAAAAGTATGCTATAATAAATACGATATACCAATGATATAAAGGGAGAATTCTTCTATGTCGATGGATAAATGGGATAAGCGTTTTATGGAGCTTACCGAAACGGTCGCAAACTGGTCCAGCTGTTATCAGGCAAACCGCCACGTCGGCGCAGTCATCGTCAAAGACAAACGGGTGATGACGACGGGCTATAACGGCGCGCCCGCGGGTATTAAAAGCTGCGAAGAAAAAGGGGAATGTCTGCGCCGAAAGCTGAATATCCCCAGCGGTACGCAGCACGAGCTGTGCTTTGCCGTACACGCGGAGCAAAACGCCATTATCCAAGCGGCGCGTTACGGTATCAATATCAACGGCGCAACCTTATACTGTACGCACCAGCCCTGCGTAATATGCGCGAAGATCATCATCAATGCGGGTATTTCCCGCGTGGTGTATAAAAACGGCTATCCCGACGAATTCTCCTTACAGCTTTTCAACGAAGCGAAAGTCAAAGTCGAAAAATTCGAAGAATAAAAAGGAAGTATAATTATGAGCAATCCTATCGTTACGTTCGAGATGGAAAACGGAAAAACTTTTAAGGCGGAGCTTTATCCCGACAAAGCGCCCAACACGGTGAATAATTTCTTATCCCTCGTCAATAAAGGCTATTACGACGGTATCATTTTTCACCGCGTGATCGCAGGCTTTATGATCCAGGGCGGCGACCCCGACGGCAGAGGTACGGGCGGGCCGGGCTATCATATCAAAGGCGAATTTTCGTC
Organism: Clostridia bacterium; assembly: GCA_017465865.1. Taxonomy (GTDB): domain Bacteria; phylum Bacillota; class Clostridia; order Christensenellales; family Borkfalkiaceae; genus Scatosoma. The sequence continues at coordinate 243,420 of JAFTVF010000006.1, read as the reverse complement.
GAACGGTTTCAAGAAAAACGATATCGGGCACGTTCGCGGGGTACTCTCTATGGCGCGCGCGCAACACCCCGATTCCGCAGGCTCGCAGTTTTTCGTAATGCACGAGGACGCGGACTATCTTGACGGTCAGTACGCGGCGTTCGGGAAAGTGATCGAGGGTATGGACACGGTGGACGAGATTGCAACCACGAAAACGGATTGGAGCGACCGTCCCTACGAACAGCAGAAAATGAAAAAGGTTACGGCGGAAACGTTCGGCGTAGAATACGCCCAGCCGATCAAGGCATAATAGTATGACGGATTACAGTATTTATCATAACCCTTTGACTACGCGCTATGCAAGCAAGGAAATGCAGCACGCGTTTTCCGACGAGAAACGGTTCAAACTTTGGAGAAAGCTCTGGGTTGCGCTTGCGGAATCGGAAATGGAGCTTGGGCTTAACGTTACGCAAGAACAGGTAGACGAGCTGAAAGCATACGCGGAAACGATTGATTACGAGCTTGCGGCGAAATTCGAAAAAGAAGTGCGCCACGACGTCATGGCGCACGTAAAAACGTACGGCGCATACGCGAAAAAAGCCATGCCGATCATTCACCTCGGCGCGACGAGCTGTTTCGTGGACTGTAACGCGGAAGCGATCATGCTCGACGAGGCGCTGGATATTATCTTGAAAAAGCTCGTCAACGTGATTGACAAACTGAAAAAGTTTGCGCTGCAATATAAAGACGTTCCCACGCTCGGCTTTACCCATTTACAGCCCGCACAGCTTACGACGGTCGGCAAGCGCGCCACGCTTTGGTTGCAGGATTTGGAAATGGACTACGAAAACCTCATCAACGCGAAATCGCATATCAAGCTCCGCGGCGTAAAAGGCACGACGGGCACGCAGGCGAGCTTTATGGAGCTGTTCGAGGGCGACGAGGAGAAAGTAAAAGAGTTGGAAAAGAAAGTCGTGGAAAAGCTCGGTTACGACCGCGTTTACGGGGTTACGGGTCAGACCTATCCTAGAAAACTCGACTATAATATTCTGTGCGTGCTTTCGCAGATCGCGCAGAGCGCGTATAAGTTCTCCAACGATATCCGTATTTTGCAGAACATGAAAGAAATCGAAGAACCGTTCGGCAAAAACCAGATCGGTTCGTCGGCGATGGCGTACAAACGCAACCCCATGCGCAGCGAGCGTATCGGTGGCTTGGCAAGATACGTGCTGTCTTTGCCGATGAACAGCGCGATAACGGCTTCTACGCAGTGGTTTGAAAGAACGCTCGACGACTCGGCAAACCGCCGTATCGTCAACGCACAGGCGTTTTTAACGGTGGACGCGATCCTGAATATCTATATGAACGTCGCGGAAAACCTCGTGGTATACGAGAAAGTGATCGACAAGCATATCCGCGCGGAGCTTCCGTTTATGGCGACGGAAAATATCATGATGGCTTGCGTAAAAGCGGGAGGTAACCGTCAGGAACTGCATGAAAGAATTCGTGTGTTGTCTATGGAAGCGGGGAAAAACGTCAAGGTCGAGGGTGGAGAAAACAACCTCATCGAGCTTATCAAAAAAGACGAGATGTTTGCGCCCGTATGGAACGAGCTCGACGAGATCCTCGACGCGAAAAAGTTTATCGGCAGAGCGCCCGCGCAGACGGTGGAATTTATCGAAAATGAGATCGATCCTATTTTGAAAAAACACGCGGAACTGCTCGGACAGCAGGGCGACGTTCGCGTTTAATAAAACGGTAAAGGGGCAAAGATGAAAAAGAAATCAAAAATCCTCGCGTTGATCTGCGCGCTGTGTTTGGCTTTCGGAACTTTCTTCGTCGGTTGCGGCGACGGAAATAAAGACGGGTTTGACGATAATAAAAGCTCGTCGAAGAAAGAACAACAAAGCGGCAAGGAAGACGAAGAAGGTTGGTCAAAAAATTATTAAAAAAGGAAGGATAGAAATGATGAAAAAGAACGTATGGAAAGCAATGATTGCGGCTTTGTGCTTGGCTATGACGATGGCGTTTGCGGCTTGCGGTTCGGATACCGCGAGCGGTTTTGACAGCCCGTCGAGCGAGAGCTCGTCGTCGAGCAGCAGCGCGCCCGCGGACGAAACGCCCGAGGATGAAACGCCTGCGGACGACGGCGGTGAAGATGGTGGAGAAGAAGACGGCGGAGACGAAAATCCCACCCCTAATCCTAATCCTGCGCCTCAGAAATGGACGAAGAATTATTGATAACGCAATATGGTATACGATATTGCGGGATTGCGCGTCCGCATAGAAAATAAACACGAATATACGACGAAATTCTGTCGGGAATATCTTTCGGAGGATCAGACCTCGCCCTGTGATATCACCGCTTCGGTTACGGACGAAGCGTTTGCAGAGGAAAAGTCGCTTTCCCCGAACTTTTCCGGCGGATACATCGAAAACATATGTCTGTACAGGAGCATTTGTCAACAGATGCCCCTGCGCGGTCGTATGCTTTTGCACGCGTCCGTACTCGAATACGACGGCAACGGCTATGCGTTTTTGGGCAAGAGCGGTACGGGAAAATCCACGCATACGCGGCTTTGGCTTACACATTTACCGAATACGCGCGTCGTCAACGGCGACAAGCCCATTCTCGAAGATACGAAAGACGGGTTTATCGCCTACGGTACGTCGTGGCGTGGCAAAGAGGGCTGGGGCTGTAAAGGACAAGTCCCTTTGCGCGGACTTTGTTTTTTAGAACAGGCGAAAGAAAATTCCATTCGCCGTTTGACGCCTGCGGAGGTAACGCAACGGCTGTTTGTGCAGATCCTGTTGCCCGAGGAAGAAAACGCGGTGGTCGCAACCTTAGAGCTGGCGGATAGCCTGATCAAGAAAACGCCCGCGTATTTGCTTTGCTGCGATATTTCGGAAACGGCGGTGAAAACTTCCTTTGAAGCAATGACGGGAAGAGAATATGAAAATTCAAAAAAGGCAGGAAATGAATATGAAGATTAAAAAAGGCTTCGTTCTTCGGGAAGTTGGCGGCGAAACGGTCGTCGTGCCCGTAGGCGAATTGAGTAAAACCTTTCACGGCATGATCAACCTCAACGAAACTGGCGCGTTCCTGTGGCGTTTCTATACGGTGGATCATACGATTGAAGAAGGCGTAGAAGCGCTGTGCGGCGAATACGAAGTGGAAAAAGAAACGGCGGCTGCGGACGTTGAAAAATTCGCGGCGATCCTCACGAACAACGGCTTTATCGAATAATTTATGGAAACCGTCGAGAAGTTAAAAATCGAAGACGTGCTCCGCGAAAAAGGCGTGTACGTCGGACCGACGGTGGGCGTGAGTATGTTGCCTATGCTCAAAAGCCGTCGGGATACCGTGGTGATCCGTCCGAAAACGGAGCGTTTGAAGCGTTTGGACGTGGCGCTGTATCGGCGCGGCGAAGCGTACGTATTACACCGCGTGCTTGCCCGCGAAGAGGGCGGGTATTTAATCCGCGGCGATAACTGTTATTCGGACGAGCATATTCCCGAAGACGACGTTTTCGGGGTGTTGACGGAGTTTTTCCGTAAAGGCAAGCATATCCTTTGTACGGATAAAAAGTATCTAAAATATGCCGAAAAACGCATAAAAACCTATAAAACGCGCCGATTTTTCGTGATTTTCAAAGGAAAAATCAAAGGCGCGATACGAAAGATTGTACGCATTTTCATTCGTAAAAAGAAATCGGTACGGTAAAGTATATGAAAACGGAAAAGACGGATAAAATCGGAAAAGAATGGTTAAAAAGAGAGACGCGCCCCTATCGCGCGTCCGTACTTTTTTTGACTTTTTTTACCGTTTTATCCACCGTTTTATCCCTTGCGTTCGCGTATATGGTGCGCTACGTTATCAACAGCGCGGCAGACGGAAAAAACACCTTGCTTTGGATATTTTCCGCTACCTTGCTCGGGCTGTTATTGCTCCGTATCCTCATTAAAACGATCGACGGATTTTTTGCGGAAAAACTGCGCGCGAAAATCGTCGCCGAGCAGCGTACGAAAGTGTTTTCGAAAATTCTGCGTTCGGACTACGCGAAATTACAGGAATACCACAGCGGGGAGCTTCTCAATAGGCTTACGACGGATATCGGAGAATTCGCAGGGGTTACAGTGGGCTTGTTGCCTGCGTTTGCGGGTATGCTCATTCAATGCCTCGGCGCAGTGGCGGCGCTTTTGACCATCGATCCGTTGTTTACCTGCATTTACGTCGTTTGCGGCGGGATCTTCGGCGCGCTTGCGGCTTTGTTCCGCCGTCAGATCAAGAAACGGCAAAAAGAAGTACTGCAAGCGGACGGCGAATCCCGTTCCTTTATGCAAGAGGGGCTTTCCGCTTCTATGACCCTCAAAGCCTACGGCGCGGAAGAAAAAACGGCGCAAAAATCCAAAATCTTTGCCGACGCGTACTACGACAAGCGTATGAAACGCAACGTTTTGCGTTCGTGGATGGGCTGTATTTTTACCCTTTTAAGCAATTTCGGCTTGATTTTCGCCGTGGTATGGAGCGCAGTCAGCGTACTCAACGGCAACGACGATTACGGCTCGATTTTATCCGTTATCCTGCTTTTGATGCAGTTCCAGCACCCGCTTTCGGCGTTTTCCTCGCTCATGCCCGCGTATTACGCGTTACAAACGAGCGGAGAGCGTTTGGCGGAGCTTGATAATTTGCCTTGCGAGGAAATCACGGCAACTGAAAAGCAGATATCCTATTCCGAGCTTAAAAAGATCGTTTTTGAAAACGTAGGCTTTACTTACGGCAGAGAAACGGTGCTGGAAAGCGCGGATTGCGAGATACACAAAGGCGAGATCGTCTGTCTTACGGGCGCTTCGGGCACGGGGAAGAGCACGCTTTTCAAGTTATTGCTCAACGTCTACCGTCCTACGCACGGCGAAGTGTATCTGCAAGGCGAAACGCGGGAACGGCTCACGGCGGCGCATCGCGGCTTGTTTGCCTACGTACCGCAGGGGAATTTCCTATTCTCGGGCACGATTTATGAAAATTTGACCTTTTTCACAACCGAAACGGATCAAAAGCTGATCGACGAGAAGTTAAAAACGGCGCTCAAAACCGCTTGCGCGGAATTCGTTTGGGAATTGCCCGAGGGGCTGAATACTTCGCTTTCCGAAAACGGCGGAGGGCTTTCAGAGGGGCAGTTACAGCGCTTGGCGGTTGCCCGTGCGGTGTTGTCGGACAGACCGATACTGCTTTTGGATGAAGCGACCTCCGCGCTCGACGGAGAAACGGAAAAAGCGTTGCTTGAAAACGTCAAAAATTTACAGGGCAAGACCTGCCTAATCGTTACGCATCGCCCCGCGGCGCTCGCGATCGCCGACGGGATCTTGCATATCGAAAACCGAATGATTATAAGGAAATAAGCGGACTGCAATCAGCCCGCTTTTTTCAAAGGAAGAGGACTATGAAACTGAAAACGGCATACGAAACAGGCGCGATCCCGCACGGCGAACATCCCCGTCCGCAGGCTTGCCGCAAAGATTGGCGCTGCTTCAACGGCTATTGGGATTTTTATAAGCTCGGCGAAAACGGCGAGCGTTCTTTCGAGGGGAAAATCCTCGTTCCGTTTTCTCCCGAAACCCTAAACAGCGGTATTCCGGAGAGATTTCAGCTCAAAAGCGGGGAAAAACTCGTTTATACCCGTAAAATAGACCTTACGGAGAATTTATTGCAGGGCGTAACGCTTCTGCATTTCGACGCGGTTGACGAAGAATGCGAAGTCTTTTTCAACGGCGAAAAAGTGGGCGGACATAAAGGCGGTTTTACCGCATTTTCCATGGACGTTGCCTGCGTTGCGAAGCTCGGAGAAAATACCTTGACGGTGGTATGCAAGGACGAGGGCACGCGCAACGGCGGTGCAAGGGGGAAACAATCGGATAGACGGGGCGGGATTTGGTATACCCCTCAAAGCGGGATTTGGCAAACGGTATGGCTGGAAAGTATGCCCTGCGAGCATATAGGCAATTTTACGATCACGCCGAACGCGGAGAAAAAATGCGTAAAAATCTCGTCCGTCGGAGATTTCCAAACGGAAATCACCGTTTTTGACGGCGATAAGGAAATTATCCGAGAGAAATTCACAGACGAAATCGTTCTTTGCTACGATTTCGAGCTTTGGTCGCCAGAAAATCCGAAGCTCTACGATTTTGTCTTGAAAAACGAAGCAGGCGACGAAGTGCGTTCGTATTTCGGCGTGCGCTCGTTTGGGAAAACTCGCGATAAGAAAGGAAAAATGCGTTTGACTTTGAACGGGAAACCTTACTTTTTCAACGGCGTATTAGACCAAGGCTACTGGTCGGACGGCATGCTGACCTATCCCAGCGACGAAGCGGCGATAGACGAGCTTGCGCTCTTGAAAAATATGGGCTTTAACACCGTTCGAAAACATATTAAAATTGAGCCGATGCGTTGGTATTATCATTGCGACCGTATCGGGCTTGTCGTGTGGCAGGATTTTATCAACGGCGGAGGGGAATACGCCTTTGCAAAGGTGGCGTTATTGCCCTTTCTCGGTTTTAAGCATAAAGACAGCGATTATCGGTATTTTATGCGCGAGCCTGCGGAAAACCGCGCCGAATTTATGGATATGGCAGAAGAGATACTTTCACTGCTGTACAACTGTACCTGTATCGGCGTTTGGGTGCCGTTCAACGAGGGCTGGGGACAGTTTGATTCTGCTCGGATTACCGAATACGTACGTGAGAAAGATCAAAGCCGTATCATTGATTCCGTCAGCGGTTGGTACGATCAGGGTAAGGATAAAACGGAACTGAAAAGTCTGCATACCTATTACACGCCCTTGCGTGTACCGAAAGACCCGCGCCCCGTTGTTTTAAGCGAGTTCGGCGGTTATTCGATGAAGATCGACGGGCACGTTTTCGACGAAACGAAAGAGTTCGGGTATAAGAAATTCCGTGATAAAGACAAACTCATAGAAGCGCTTGAAAAATTATATATAAAGAAGCTTTTACCGCTGATAAAAAAAGGGCTTTGCGCTTGTATCTATACGCAGGTATCCGACGTGGAAGAGGAGATCAACGGACTTCGTACTTACGACAGGAAAGTCTTAAAAATTCCCGTGGAAAAAATGTCCGCAATCAACGCAAAGCTCAAAACCGAAGCGGATAAAATCGAGTAAAATTGTATAAGAAAACGCGAAGCTCCTTAATTTATAAGGGTTTCGCGTTTTTTCATAAGGCTAAATTATCCGTTTACGGTTGTTGCTCGGAGCAATCTTCTAAAAGCTGTAACAATTCACGTCGGGCGAAGTCAACGCAGTTTTCGTTTTGATTAAAGTTAAGAAAACTTTTCCCTACTCGTTTTGCCAGCGATTTGGCTTTTTTCGGCGATTTTAAGCACAGAAGATGAAGCAGCTCGTATTCTTGTATTCCGTCGCGCGTATTGATTGCACGCACGGACAAATCGACCGTATTGTTCTCTGCGTTTGGATATACGATAAAACCGTCGCCCTTGAAACGCGAGGACGGGCTGATACCGTATAAGTCCGCAAACCATTGATTAAAGCCCCAATGCAGAAAGCCCGTGATGCCTTGGGAAAAACATACCCAGGACATTTGTCTGCTGTGTACGGGCGGTAAATCGATAAATTTATTCAACCACCAGTTTTCTTCCGGATAACAACAGGAATACACCCAAAGCTGCGCGCCCCGTTTCTGTTGCTTTTTATAAAAAGCCGTATTCTCTTCATAAATATCAATACGCGGGATATATAAATCCAGCGATTGTAATTCCTCAACGACGGCGTGGGTGTCAAGGGGTTCGCTGCAAGGGATATTCGGCATATAAAGTTTGCACAATTCTCTTGCCCATTGCCAGTAGTCTTTTTTATGCGGTTCGTCCTGTAAGTGCATATGCAACAATTCCAACCAACCCATTTCTTTGAAATGCTGATAGATGGCTGTATAATACGCTTTCGCCCAGTTTTCCGCTTCCGCTTCGGGGATTTTTAACAATTTTGAGCCTCCGTTTTCGTCGATGGCTTCAATCGTATTGCCGTCGGCGCAGGATATGATAGCGCGAACGGTGATTTTGTTAAAGCTCCCGTATTCCAAAAACGTTTGCACAAACTTATCCAACAGCTCGAAATGAAACACCCATTCCGTATCGCTGAGTTTTTTAGAGCCTGCGTCTTTGAGAAGCGCTAAGCTGGACAGATATAAGCTGTTTACCCGCAAATCTTTCATGGTTTTCGCGTATTCTCGCATAAGCGCCCACCATTCTTTTGAATAACGCGCGTACTTGTACGGATTAGAAGGGCAGGCGGGAATATCGTTATAGGCGAAATCCTCGTCGGATACGAAGAAATATTCGTGTCCGAACGCAGCATTTTTCGGCTCGGGCAATACGGCGGAGTATACCGTCAACTCAAATTCCGCGGTAAAATCCCCTAAACTCGTATGAATATGAAAGGCAATCGGATATTTCCCTGTCGCCGTAGCCGCGCTTACGCGGAAGCTGACCCAAAGACTTTGCGTATAATGCGCCTTTACCGCTACCGAGCGTTTGGAGGATAGAATATCGGGATAGGGGACGCCGTCGTTAAAAAGAATACATTCGGCGATATGATATTCCGCCGAAATATTTTCGGGCAGCGCGGAAAATTCTGCGCTTTCTATCTTGAAATCCTTATATTCCCGTAAACAAACCTGTCCGCAAACCGTCATATTTCTTGCGGAATCCAGACTAAGTTTATTCGTTGCTCCTTTTTCTGGGCGAGTGTTCGTCATTACCTGCGCGCTACTATGCTTGCACCATATAAACATACAATCAAAACTCCTTTATTAAAGTATACTTTTATTATAGCATATATTACGGCAAAAATAAATGCACAAATACATTTGTTGTTTACACTTTTTAATCATCAAAAAAGCTCGTTAGGGGACGAGCTTTTTTTGTATATGTTAATTTTTCGTGATTAAATAGTGCAAACTTGACATTTTTTTGTGTATTGACTTTCGAGTAGCTGTAAGCTATAATAAAAATATAATTTTTTAATCGTCGCTGGGCAATTTATTACGCAGACGGCCGTTTTTCAATAAATAATTTTGCGGGCTTACCCCTTCTTTGTTTTTGAACAGCCGCGAGAAGTACGCGTAATTTGGATAACCGACCTTTTCCGCGACTTCGTTTATGTAATATTTCCCCGATTTCAACAGCTCTTTTGCTTTTTCAAGGCGATAGTCGATGAGGTAATTGTGCGGAGCCGTATGCATAGCCTGTTTGAAGATCTTCGCGAAATGATTTTTACTTAATCCGTACCCAAAAACGATTTTATCAATATCCAATTCGTTCATATATTCGTGTTGCACGAGCTCTATGAAATCTGCAATAATATCCGCGTGTAAATTCTTGTTATAGGAAAAGAGAGGTTGACCGCTTTTTTCACATTCCTGCAAGATATGATGTACGATCGCGTAGGCGTTTGCGTTTAACAAAATTTTCAAGTACGGGTCGTTTTTCTTCGCAGAATTTCTGCAAATGGTCTTACATAACGCTTCCAACTGTTTCGGGCGCTGGATATCAAGACACGACGGAACTTTAATTCCCTCAAACCGCTTGCGGTTTAACCATTTTTCCTGTTCGACGAAATCCTCGTTTTCGAATTTAATCGGCACGATATACGCGTCATAGTAGGAAAAGTCCTCTTTGGAGGAAGCGAAGAAATCAAGATGTATGCCGTAATAAGAGCATTGCGCGTCCGCCTCGAAATACCGCGTGTGATAGGTAAACGGCGGCATAATATGCAGTTGGTTTTTCTTAACCGTATACGTTTCCGTTTTGGTACGCACGATAAGCTCGCCGTCTACGACGAAAATCAGCTCGTAATCGTACAGTCTGCGCCAAGGGATTTTGTGGTTGGAATTGTTTGCGCCGTTTACGAAATGCGCTACGTGCACGTCGATATTCAATTCTTCTAAAAATTGGTTCTTCATAGTGTCGCCATTATAGCACACTCTTTTGGAAATGTCAAGAGAAGAAAGAAAAAAAAGATAACGTTCAGTTTTTCGGAACTGTTTGTAATAGTAAAAGAAAAAAGGAGGACACAGTATGAAAAAAAGAAGGTTGTTTGGCAAATTTTTACGCGGCGTTCTAACGTGCGCGCTGCTTGCGACCCTTTCTTTTGCGCTTGCGGCTTGTAAAGGCTGCAAGGACGAAAAGGGCAAATCGCCCGACAAGCAGGTGGAATTTACGGGGATAAAAGACGTACATATCTCCGTTTCGGAAACCGATTACGACTTTTCCAAAGGCGTGCTTGCCGTGGACGACGAGGGCAAAACGCTGGAAATCACGATCGACGATTCGGCGGTCAAATTCGGTACGCCCGGACAGTATACGGTGAAATACGACACGGCAAACGGCTCATCGGAATGTATCGTATACGTATACGGCGCGCCGATCATCGAAACCTCGACGCTTGATATTCCGTACGCGGTAGCGACGGAGGCAGGCAGAGCGATCACCTCTTTGATTACGGCAACCGACACCTTTGGCGGTGCAGTGGACGTCAAGCTGAATAGCGAAGTGGCGTTAAATGCAAACGGCTCGGTGAAAACGGGCGAACAGCAATTATCCGTTACGGCAACGGACGGGTACGGAAACACCGCGCAAAAAACGATTACGGTCAACGTACAGCCGTCCACGAAAACCTATAATATTCCCGACCAAACCGTGGACTTTTCCAGAGCGTACACGACGGTAGAAATTACCGGCAGTACGCTGTTAAGCGTTTACGTGGGCGAGGTTGCCTGCGTAACGGGCGAGTATGCGACGGATAACGGGTGTTTTATGCTGCTTCCGAAACTGATCGCTTCGCTGGGCGTAGGCGAATACGGTTTAACGCTGAACTTCAACGACGGCTCGACGGATATCGCGTTGGAGATTACCGACAGCGCCGAGCCTGCGTTTATCGCGGAGTTCGATTTGACGGGCGAAATTTTCGTGGAAACGGAAACGGTTACTTTGCCGAGCTTGGGCAAGGCGGAATATTCCATACAGGAATTTGAGGTAAAAACGTATATCCAAACCCCGACTTCGGCGGTAAAACAGGAAATTACCGAAAAAAGCTATACCTTGACTACTGCTGGACAATACGCGTATATCGCAGAATGTATCAAAAACGGCAACGTAGCAAAGACGATCACCCAAACGTTCAGCGCGGTGTCGCTGAAAGAATACTACGGACAAAACTTCGTCCAAGAAAAGCATTTGTCCGCAGTGCAAGAGCACGGCTGTACGAGCAAAACCTACGAAGCCGACGCGGCGGTAGGCAATACGACGGCAAACGCGTTTAAGCTCGTTTTGCCCGCAACGGCAAACAGCAACAACGGCTTGGTGGGCTTTTCGATTGCAGAACAGCACGTCGAGAAAGCAAAACTTGCAGGGTATACGGCTTTGGAAATGACGATATATTCCCGTAGCGGCTTTGCCGTATACGACGGCGATATGGGCGGAACGCTTCGAGCGTATAGCGATAAGACGACCGAGCCGCGCGAAGTAACCTTACGGATAGAGCTGGAAAAGATCACGCGAGGCACGGCGCACGTATATATGTGGCACAACGCAGGCTTGCCCGTGGACGTATACATGACCAAATTACAATTCGTAGGCTTGGTAGAAGTAGACGGCTCGCTCGTCAATGCAAACACGGTATCCCTGATTTCGCCGACGAATTGTACGGTAGCGTACGAGGCAGGTAAGCTGCATATCCATTCGGATAATACGGCAAGCGGCAGTTCGGGCGCACCTACGTTCACGATTTCCGAGGCACTGTTCAAAAAAGCGGCTGAAAAAGGCTACACGCATTTGAGGATCACGATAGAAACGAAATGCGGCGGACAGGGCAGAGTTGGTTGGAGCGGCGGTGCAAACGTCCTGTACATGGATGCGCACGCAACGGAAAGCAGAGAGGTTTCGACGGAAATCGATTTGACGAAACTCGGCGAAAGCCCGTTGTGGATTGCGTTCTATCATAACGATACGTACGGCGAGGGCATAGCCTCCGACCTGTATATAACGGAACTGGAATTTATTAATAAATAATATATAAAGGAGATAGGAATTCGATGAAACAAACGTATCAAACACCAATACTTGAATTTCAAGTATTCACAGCAAACGATATTCTGACGGCGAGTATCGAGCAAACGGACAACGTAAAGAGCGGTCTTTGGGACAGCTGGTTTTCGGAGTAAGGAGGGCTAAATGATGAAGAAAAGTATGAAATTAACTGCATTAAGTATCGGTTGTGCGGCAGTTGCGGCTTTGGGCTTTGCCGCTATAAAACCGACCGTGGCTTCCGCGGAAATGAACGCGGCAATCAGCACCTTTGAAGTAGTAGGCGGGGCGGCGATCCGTAAATCCACGCCCGAGGGTATCCGTTTCACGGCGAGAATTGATAAAGATCAGCGCGCAGACGGGCAGACGTTCGGTATGGTTGTGATGCCTACGGAAAGTTTTGAAGGCGAGTTGACGTTAAGCACGCCCAACGTTTTGGATATCCCTGCGGATCAGTGGGTAGACGAAGACGCGTACGCGGCGAACGAGTTTGACGCGGAATACGATTATTATACCGCAGTCGTTTCCGGCGAAACGGACGTATTCCCCGAAGAGTATTATAACGTATTGCTGTCGGCAAGAGGATACGTAAACGACGGTACGGAAACGCATTATACGGATACGGTATCCGTGCGCTCGATTGCGTACGTTGCGAAAATGGCGCAGCTTGGAAACGAAGCCGATCCCTACGGCACGATAGCGAAGATCGCACCGAAAGCGGAAGTAGCGCTTTCCAAGGACGAAATTACGTTAGAGTACGGCGCTACGGACGATCTTGCGTTGTATATCGGCAACGTAGAGGTAGTATCGAACGCGGCGGCGAAGATCAGCGTGGAATATTCTTCGTCGAACGAGCGGATTGTTTCGGTAGACCAAAACGGCAAGATCACGTCGAACCACAGCGGTAGCGCAACCGTCAGCGTAACGCTTACGGTAGACGGCGGTACGCCGCTTGTAAAAACGGCAAGAGTTACGGTAGGCAGACCTGAAATCACTTCTTTGGACGAAAGTCTGGTACAGCCCACCTATGATTCTGTATTTGTAGAGGGCGCAAATAGCATTCAATACGTAGAAAACGTAACGGTTGGCGACAAAACGCTGGATAAGGCGTTCCACGTACATTCGGATACGACCTCTTACGGCGGTGCAGACGCAGCGAAAAACGGGCATTATTTCACGTTGCCTGCAAGCGTAATACAACAAGCGGTAGAGGCTGGGTACACGAACGTGAAAATCGAATACTACTCGATGGCAGGTATGCGCGGTTATGCGCAAACAGCAAACACCACGGCGCATTTTGACGATACGTTTGGCAGAACAGAGTACGCGTCTTTAAGTAAGACGGTTGCGCTGTCCAAGTTTGTTTCGGGTGAAACGTATTTGCCTTTCGTAATGGGCTATTTCCATAACTACGATAAGAACGTATACGACGGCTCGCAAGCTACGGATCTCTATATTACCGAGATGATCTTTACGGACAGCGTAAAAGGTAATCTCATAAGAGAGAACAACTTGTATGATTTTACGACAGGCTCGGCAACGACGATGACGTACGAAGAAAATATAACGGTCAACGGTCAAACGTTTGAAAAGGCATATCACGTACATTCGGATACGACCTCTTGGGGTAGTACTGATGCAATCAATGCGGGGCATCTGTTTACTTTATCGGGAACGACATTATCCGCGGCTGCGAATGCGGGGTATACGTATTTGAAGATTACGTTCTATACGCTTGTTGGCGTGCGTGGTTATAACGGTAGTACGTCAAACAGTTCGTATCCTTTCTATACGGCTTTCAATTACGCCGAGTATACGGAGGTAACCAAAATTGTGCCTCTTTCGACGTTTAGCAATGGAAACGCCTTGATTATGGCATATTTCCACAACTACGACAAAACCGCTTACGACGGCTCGCAGGACGCTGATATTTATATTACCGAAATGATCTTTACGGGCAATGTGAAAAGCGATCTCGTAATGCTGGATAATTTGGATATGTTTACTACAGGTACCGCAACGACGATGGCATATGAAGAAAACGTAACGGTCAACAGTCAAACGTTTGAAAAGGCGTTCCACGTACATTCGGATACGACCTCGTACGGCGGTGCGGACGCAGCAAGCGCAGGGCATTACTTCACGTTGCCTGCAAGCGTAATACAGCAAGCGGTAGCTGCAGGGTATACGAACGTGAAAATCGAATACTACTCGATGGCAGGTATGCGAGGTTATGCGAACACACCGAATACGGATCCACTCTTTAACGATACGTTTGGCAGAACGGAGTACGCGTCTTTGAGCCAAACGGTTGCGCTTTCCAAGTTGGTTTCGGGCGAAACCTATAAAAATTTCGTAATGGGCTATTTCCATAACTACGACAAAACCGCTTACGATGGTTCGCAACCTACCGATTTGTATATTACCAGTATACAATTTACGAAATAAAAACGGTAAACGAAAATTCGTTAGTCCCGCATTTATGACGGGACTAACGAGAAATCAAAAGGAGAAAATTATGAAAAAATCAGTTGCATTGCTTTTGGCTGGCTTGACATCCGTAACCGCGCTCGCTTCTTGCGGCGGCAAGGTGGTGAACACCTACGACGAAAATAAAACGCAAATCTACGTTACCATATTCAACGGGGGCGCGGGTACGACTTGGATTGAAAAAATCAGAGACGAATTCAATGCCAAGGAAACGGAATACGAGGTCATTCTCGATTACGGAAAGCCCAGCGCAGGTACGATCATAGAAGAAATCGAGCTGGATAATATCAGCGCGGACTGCTATTTCACGTCCTCTATCAATTTCCAGAAAGGGATTTACCGCGATTATTTCGAGGATTTGTCCGACGTTTTGGATATGGAAGTAGACGGCGCGGGCAACGGCAAGGTGAAAGATAAAATGAAAAATTATAACAACTGGCAGGCTATGGCTTCGAAAAACGGCGAGGGTTGTTATATCGTGCCTTACCTTGACGCGATTATGGGGCTTGTGTACGACCACGATTTGTTCGTAGAAAAGGAATATTTGAGCTTTGCTACCGCGGCGGACGAAGCGGCGCTTTCCGCGCAGGGCATTTCGTACGAGGAAAAGACGGAATACGGAACGACCTATCTTATTTACAAGAGTGCGACGGGCAAAACCAACTACGCGGCAGGGGATAAAATTCTGACGGCGGGTAAAGACGGGAAGTTCGGTACGTACGACGACGGTCAGCCCAAATCGGAAGCGGAGTTCGATAATATGATCAATCTGATCGTAAACGGTAACGATCAGGCGAAATCCTTTATCTATTCGGGTATGTACGATCATTACAACAACACGCAGGCACACGCGATTGCAGCGCAATACGTAGGACCTGATATGTTCAATAATATGTTGGCGTTTAATACGGGCGGACAGGAAATCGAAATGTACGACGGTTCGTATGCGGCGGTAGAGCTTAACGAGGGCTATAAAGTATTCCAGTCAAAGGGTATTTACGAGGGGCTTCGTTTTATCAACAAATACATGAACAGCTCTTCCGTGCATCCCAGCAGTATGAATATCGGCAGTTATTCGCATACGGACGCGCAGAACGATTTCATTCTCAGCTATAAAAATTCGACGGGATATCCCGCAATGCTCGTAGAAGGGCTTTGGTGGGAAAACGAAGCCAAGGCTATGTTTGCGGAAGTAGAGAATGCAGGCAGAGGCTACGGTCAAGTAAATTACAGATATATGTTATTGCCCGCGATCGAGGGACAAAAAGGTATTGACGGCAACGGGAACGGTACGGTGTTTACGGTTTCCGATACGGGCGGTATCGTCGTTGTGAAACAGGAAGATGCGGAAAAGCTCGCGAAAATCAAAGAGTTCTTGGCGATGACTCTTACCGACGAGGTAATGAAGAATTTCACTAAGGACACGGGTATTATGCGCCCTTACGATTACGATATGTCGGAGGAGGATTTGTCGGGAATGTCGAAATTCGCGCGGAATGCTTGGGAAATCTACTCTGACGAGGAAAATATCGAGCTCGTTCGTTTCGGCGTAACGAGATACGCGCAGCCGATCTTCTTTACGACGGATATGCACAATACGTATATTCCTATTACGAATAACAATCAAATTTCCGACAGCTATTTGCGCGTATTACGTAACGTCGGCGGTGCTGAGGCGGCTATGGGTACGATGTCGTACGATAGCGTGAAATGGGATGCGTTCCTTGCCGAAGCAAAGAGACAGGGCTTTTATAAGTAAGTTTTATAGGAAAGGAAAATAAAAATGGAAATGCAAACGGTTCAAAGAAAGAAACTTAGACAAGACGTTGTAAAGAAAAACGTCTTCGTATGGTCGATCTTATTCTATCCTATGTTGTGTTTTGCCGTCTTTTACGTATACGTCAATATCAATTCGTTTATTATGGCGTTCCAAAAGACGGATATCTACGGCAACAGCGTATGGTTCGGCTTTGGCAATTTTAAGACGTTTATTAAGATGATCGTCGAAGACGGTGGGATTTTGCGGATTTCTTTCAAAAATTCGATTGTCTACTATTTATTCAATCTTTGTTTGGAAATTCCTTTGGGGCTTATATTTTCCTATCTGTTGTATAAAAAACTGCCCGGGAGCTCTGTGATAAGAGGAATTGCTATGTTACCGCAGGTAATTTCCGCTTTGGTGGTTACTCTGCTTTTCAAAAACTTTATGGACAACGCCATACCTGCGGTAATGGAGCAGATTTTCCACAAGGATAATTTCCCTTCGTTGTTATCCAATCCGAAATACAGCTTTGGAACGATCATCTTTTACAGTATTTGGACGGGATTTTCCAGCAGTCTTATCGTGTATTCCAACGCAATGAACGGCGTTGATCCCGACGTTATGCACAGCGCGCATATCGACGGAGTCGATTCCATGTGGCAAGAATTGTTCTATATCATTCTGCCCTTGATCTTCGGCACGATCCAAACGTATTTGCTGACGGGCTTTACGTCTATTTTGATGAACGCAGGGCCTTTGGCGGCGTTCTTCGAGGCGTACGCACCCGAGGAAACGTATATGGTCGGATATTATTACCTGTCGCGGATTTTGCGCGGAAACGAGCATGAGTATAATATGCTTGCCGCGGGCGGACTTTTGATGACGTTGGTTGCCGCACCTTGTACTTGGGGCTTGAAAAAGCTGCTCGACAAATTTGTTCCGGAGGTGTAAAATGGAAAAGTCAAGAAAAGTTAGACGTATCGTAAACAAGGCGACCATGTATTTTTTATACGCGTTGCTGATTGTACAGTGTATCAGTACGTTGATTCCGCTCGTTTGGATGGTATTCACAGCGGGAAAGGGGTACGTGGAATATTATGACAATCCTTTCCTTTGGCCGAAAAAATGGCGGTTTGAAAATTTCGAGCTTGCGTTTAAGAATATCAAACTGCAAGTTCGCGAGGGGAAAAAGGTGCTTGAATACGGCGTGTTGGATATGGCGGGCACGAGCGTCATCTACGCCTTTTTAAGCTCCGGTTGGGGTACTATGTGGACGGCTCTCGTGGCGTACGTGCTGGCAAAGTACAAATTCAAGGGCGGCGAATTTATTTATATGCTGGGTATTATTATCTGGATCACCCCCATTATCGGTAGCACGCCGTCGGCTATGCTCGTGAAAAAGGCGCTGGGGATTTACGATAACCTCGTACTCTTGGTGTTGACAAACGTAAGTACGGCGTTTGCGGGCTTTAATTTCCTGTTGCTGTACGGCTCGTTTAAGCGGTTGCCGTGGTCGTATGCCGAGGCGGCGTTTATGGACGGCGCGGGGCATTTCACCGTGTTATTGAAAGTATTTTTACCGATGATGATGCCGACGTGTATGGTATTGTTCGTACTCGGCTTTTTAGGGGCGTGGAACGATTACGGGACTTTCCTCGTGTGGTTGCCCAGCTCGCCTAACCTTGCCTACGGCGTGTACAAATTCCAGCTGGATATGAAGTCGTTCGGCGGAAATATTTGTCAGGTTATGGCTGGATTTGCTATGATTTCCGTGCCTACGGCGGTTTTGTATCTCTGTTCGCAGAAATTGATCGTAGACAAATTCCAAGTCGGCGGTTTGAAAGGCTAAAATCCGAAATTTTAGAGGTTTTATATGACGAAATTCAAAAAATTGATTGCAATAGCTGCGCTTGGTGTCTGTTTTGCGACGGCGGGCGGAATTGCAACGGTATCGAATATCCGTGGCGACGCAGAACGCGCCGTTGCGGTCGATTATCTGTTGCCGCTGTATCAATATACTTTGGAAGAATACGACGAAAGCTACGCCGTTTACAATTCCAAAGGCGAGCAGATCGACCTGCAAGACGGCTCGTTTATCGCCAAGGACTTAGGCGATTACCGCATTGAAAAAAACGGCGAGTTGGTAAAGATCGTACGCGTGCTTGCGGAAATGCCCGAGGCGGACTTTTCCGTCGTCGGAACAATGCCCGCGCAATGCGTTGCAGGGGAAAAGCTGGCGTTGCCCGTCGTGGAAATCCGTTCGTCCATTCAAGAGATAGAGACGTACGATTTAGAGATTTTCTTTGGCAGCGAAAGCGTGGCGGCATGGACGGATATCAGCGAAAGCGTGGAATACCGCTTTATGAAATGCGGCGAGTATACCGTCGAATACAGCTTTGTCAATATCCTTGGAATAGAAGAAACGAAAACGTTCTCGTTGAACACGGAAAACGAGAAAATTGTCGTCAGCGAAAAGGAATTGCCGACGACTTGGACCTGTTATAACGCGTATGATCTCGGGGCGATTTACGGGTATTATAACGAGAAAAAATACGAGGCGGATTTGGCGGTTACTGCGCCTGATCAAACGCCCGTAAGTATTGAAAACGAAGCGTTTACGCCGACGGAAGCAGGAAACTACACCCTGAAAATCAACGTGAATTTCGACGGCGAAACGTTGACGGAAGAACGCCAAATTTCCGTCGAATACGGTTATGCCTCGTTGTTTTTAGAGGGCAGCGGCGTGCGCTCGATTACGAACGGCGTGGCGACGGCGCAAGACTACGCCGAGCCGACGCGCGGCGTGGAAACGGTGCTTTCGGGCGAGGGCGCGCACGTATATTATAATAAAATCATTGATTTGGAAAGTCTGACGAAAGAGGATAGTATTCTTTCCTTTTATTTCGACGTAACCAAAACGACGGCAACGAAGATCCGCGCGACGATGATCGACGCAAACGACGAAACGAATAAGCTGTCGGTGTACTGGTATCATTCGCCGTGGAATGCGGATAGAAACAGCTTTATGCTGGTGGAGTTCAACGGGTATACGCTGGGTTTGGCTTCGGATAACGCTGCGCCCGACGAGGTGTTTGGCAGAACGTTGAATTCGAGTTTCAAGCGGACGGACGATAGAAACGCGTTTAATTTTTCCTACGACGTAACCGAAAAGGCGGTGTATACCAAAGCAGGGGCGAAATTGCTGAAAGTAATGGATACCGACGATACCGCGTTGCTGGGTGCTCGTCAGCCGTTTAAGGGCTTTTCTTCCAACCAGGTATATCTGAAAATCGAAATATTAGAAAAAGCGGATGCGGCGGTGATCGTTTCAGAGGTAGCAGGCGAGAAATTTGAAAACGCTGCGGGGGTTCAAACGAAAACCGAGCAATATCTCCGTTTGTATTACGACGGCGGGTATTTGAGAAACGGGGCGTTACATAAAGGGGCGTTCGGGTATTATTACACCCTGCCCGTTCCCGTTACGAACGATCCGATCAGCGGCGAGATTGCCGTAAACGCTACGCTTTATAAAAACGAAAACGGACAGAAGATAGACGTTACCGATCAAATCAAATCCGACGGGACGTTTTTACCCAAGGATTTGGGAACGTACACGGTGGCGTATTCCTGCGTGGACTGGTACGGTAACCGCATTGAAAAAGAATACGACTTTTCCGTAGAATTGTTTGCTCGCAGCATTACGATTGCGAACGAGTCGTATACGGAAAAGCTGGGCAGCTACGTGCTCCCGCCTGAAATCAGGGCGCAAGGCGGTACGGGCAACCTGCACGTGGAAGCGAGCTATTCGTATAACGGAGAGCCGATCGAAAGAGACAGAAACGGATATTTCTATCTGGATAAATCGGGCAGTATCACCGTACGAGTGCGGGTAACCGACTTTTTAGGCGAAAGCACGGAAAAGACGTTTGAGATTTTGGTGGATAACGACGTACAGGAATTGCGTATCGAAGAAAAACCGATTTCTTTTATCGCGGGCAGAGAATACGTATTACCTGATTTCTCCCCCGTAAACCATCTTTTTGCTGAGGGCGAAGCGGGTCGGAATATGTCGAAAACCATTCTCGTCAACGGCGAGGAAATCGGCGAAGACAGAAAGTATACGTTTACGCAAGCGGGAACGGCGACGATTACCTATATCGGCGGCATGGGCGAAGAAACGGAAATTCGGGAAACGCTAACCGTTTATATTCTGCCCGACGCGTCGGGGAATGCGCTTACCTTACAGGAATATTTGATTTTCAACGGCGACGTGGAAACTTTCCTGTTTGAGAGCGGTTTGGGCGTTAACGCAGAAGAGGATTTTGAAATCGTTATGCCAAACGCGATCCCGTTGTCGGCTTTCCAATTTGCCTTTACCGCGGTGGAGGGCTTGACGAATTATTCCAAACTGCAACTTCTGTTAGAGGATTATAAAAACCCCAAACAACAGCTGTTGATCGAAATCAGCGCAACGGATAGCGGAGCATTTAAGCTGTCGCTCAACGGCGGAAACGCAAATACGCTCAGCGCGAATTCGGGAACGTACGGAAAGACGGTTGCGGTAGATGCGGGGTACGCGGGAAAAGGTTACCGTTCGGCAGTTTTCAAGCTCTACGAAGACGAGGGGCTGATTACGGCGGAAAACAATATTAAAATTTGCGCGATCACCGAGTATCTTTCGGGAAAACCGTTCGAGGGGTTTAGCAGCGGCTTGATGCGCTTGACGATCAAGGTTTGCGGTGTTTCCCAAAAAACGGCGTTCGTAATCAACGGTATTTCCAACCAGAAAACGGCGTCGGTGGCGTTTATCCGCGGGGATAGACAGGGCGCGGTAATCGGCTTGATGGGAGCGATCCAAAAGCAAGCGGAAATCAATACCAAAGCCGTGTTGCCCGCGGCAGTCGCTTACGATATATTACAAGGCAAGGCGGTTGCTTTAACGGGCTACGTAGAGTTGCCAAACGGTACGAAACAGACGTTTGATCCCACGCAGCCGACGGAGCTTTTGATTGCGGAATACGGTTCGTATCACGTGGTGTACGAGGCGACGGATTATTTCAAAAACGTGGGTAGATACGAATATTACGTCGTATGTAAAGACTCTGTTTCGCCCAGCGTGGTGATTCCGTCGGGCATTGCGCTTTCCTATAAAGTCGGAGATACGCTTACCGTGCCCGAGTTTAAGGCAGAGGATAACGTGGGTGTAACGCAAAAAGCGGCGCTGATCAAAACGCCTGCAAATAAGATAACGGTCATAGGCGAGGGCTTTGCGTTTGCGTATGCAGGCAAGTATGAGATCATTCTGTACGCACAGGACGCAAACGGTAACTATGCGACGAAAACGATTGAAGTGGAGGTAAAGTAAAAGAATGTTAAAGAGAATTTTAGCGGTAGTTCTTTGTGCGGTTTCACTCTGCTTTGCAGGCTGTAAGAAAAAATCGGATAGTTCCGCGGAAACGCCCGTAGAAAACGGGCAAAACGCGATAAACTACGAAAACGAAATCGGGCAATTATGCTCGGACGGTACGGCGGGATACGATATCGTCATTCCCGCGGCGGCGGGCGCGGCGGTCGTCAACGCCGCGGAGGAAATCGTCGAATACGTGCAGCAAAGCGCGGGCGTAGAGCTGGAAATACGTACGGATGCGGACGGGAAAGGCGCGCGGGCGTACCTTTCGTTGGGCAAGACGACTTTCTTGGACGAGGAGAATTTTGAAATCGCGTATTCCGAATTAGGCAACGACGGGTTCGTAATGAAATCTTCGGGAGAAAACGTATACGTTACGGGGAATACCGACCGTGCGGTTTTATACGGTGCATACGATTTCTTAGAGCGTTTCGTAGGGGTAAGATGGTTTGCACATGACTGTACCTACGTACCTGAAACGAAAACTGTGCCGTTATACGAAATGGATTTAACGGAAATTCCTGCGTTTCCGAACAGAGTATATCTTAGCAATCCGTTGATGAACAACCCGCATTTTGCCGCGCATATGCGTATGAACGACGAGTATCTCACGATGCCTGAAAAATACGGCGGCGCGATCGATCTTGGCGTACAAGAGGACGCCGTACATAACACTCTGTATTACGCGTTCGGCTATCAAAGGGATAAAACGTTGGCAATCGACCCGTATATGTCCGAGGATATTTATAAAGAACACCCCGAATGGTTTTTCGTGAAAAATAATAAAATTTACGATCTTTGCTATTCAAAAGTCGGTTTAACAGAGGACGGGGAAATCGATCAAACGTTAGAAAACAGTATCGTAAAAATCGCCACTGAGCGAATGAAATCGTTTATTCTCCGCGATTCGAATAAAATTTATTTCATGATCGGGCAGGAGGACTATATAGAAACCTGTAATTGCTCGACTTGTATGGAGCAAGAAGAGAAATACAAGCGCAGCGGAATGTTGGTTCGGTTTGTCAATGCCATTGCGCGGGAGATAGAGGCTTGGGCGGAGGCAGAGGAGCTGAACAGAGAAATTAAAATTTGTACCTTTGCGTATTATTATTCCCAGCCCGCGCCGTTGAATAAGGCGAAAGAGCCGCTGGATAAAACGGTGATCCCCGAGGACAACGTGTACGTACGGCTTGCTCCCATTACGGCGGATAATTATTACGGCATGTCCGATCCCAACCAAGCGGACGACGTAAGGACGATGTTTGCCGACTGGTCGAAAATTACGGACAGATTTTTGGTGTGGAGTTATCATACGGCGTACGGCGGATATTACGTTTATTATCCGACCATGCACCATTGGCAAGAGGATTTGCAGATGTACGCTTCTATGGATACGGCGTACGTATTGATGCAATCGGCGTACCAAGAAAACGAGGTGTGGACCAACCATATGGAAACGTACGTAGCCTCGAAAATGCTGTGGAATCCGAATTTGGACGCGGAAACGCTGAAACAGGAATTTATGGCGTATTACTATAAGGGTTTTTCCGAGTATATCGACGAATTTATCGATAATATGGACGTACGATACGCCTTGAATATGGCGGGCGTGGGAATTCCCGAATCCATGCGCCCCAGCTCGAAAATCGGTAGTATGTCGGCGCTTTTAGAGCCGCAGCTGTATTCCGTGGAATTTTGGGAACGGCAATTCGAGCTGTTAGAGCTTGCCGATAAACGCATCGACGAGTTGGATATCAGCGAGGAAGAGAAGAAAACCTATCACGTTCGGGTGGCTATGATACGGCTTACGCCGCAATATATGGTTGCGGTGCGCTACGACTATTATTATCCCGACGACGTTTTTGGCAAAAACAAATTCCTCGGTGAATTTTTCGATAACTGCAAAGCGATCGGTGCGAATTATTGGAAAGAAAGCGGACAGCTGAACGCATTGAAAGCGCAGCTTGGATACACGGGTTAAATAGGAGAATAGGACATGAAAAAAACTTTTATGATCGGTGGCTGGCTTGCTCCCGATAATACGGTGGAGGCGTACGCGCTTGCCAAGGGTTGCGGTATCAATACTATGTATCTGTTGGGCGGAGCTTGTAAATTTTGCGGCGACGACGAGCAGGTAGAGGCGGTAAGGGTAGCAAAAGCCGCAGGCGTGAACGCAATACCTTTGGTTACGCATCGGAGAATGACCTTTAAGGACGAACGCTTTTTACAGTTTGACAACGTGCCTGCGATTATGCTTTCCGACGAGCCGTCTGCGGATAGATATCCTATGCTGGAAGAATGTGTAAAGGAATTTTACGAGCTGTATCCTACCTCTATGCGTTGCGAAATCAATTTATTGCCGAATTACGCCACGTTAGAGCAGTTAAAGGCAAAGGATTATTTCGAATACGTGGAAAAATACGTTGAAATGCACGAACGGGTAATGCCCGCAGGGAACGTTTTGTCGGTGGATCATTATCCGATTTTCAAAAAGGACGAAGGAATTATTATCACGCCGTTGTGGCTGAGATGCCTTTCGACTTTGACTTATTTTTCCAGACGGAAAAATCTGCCTACGCATTGCTTTATTCAAACGATGGCTTTTGGTTTGCCCAACGACGTAGCGCAGGATTTTGCTCTGCTGCGTATGCAATTTATGACGTATTTTGCGTTCGGATTTCGGGCGTTTTCGCATTTCTGCTACGCCTCGCCGGGTATTGACGCGCAGTTTTTAGCGCATCAGGAAGCGATTATCGGCAGGAACGGTTTGCCTACCAAGCTCTACGGCGAGGTGAAAAAGGTAAACGAGTTGGTACAGACTTTTGCAGAGAGTTATTTGGACTATCGGCATACCGGCACGGTAGCGATTGCGCCTGACGGGCAAAGCGTAGAGGCGTTTGAAAAATGGGTTGAGTATCTGGATTTAACGGATACGGATATCGCGGAAGTAACAACCGATTGTCCCGTGCTGATAGGGAAATTTACAAACGAGAACGGGGAACAGGCTTTTTTCGTAACGCATTATAATTTGCCGAACGAGGCAACGGGAAAGGTTCAAATCCGTTTGAAAGCAAAGAGAAACGCCGTGCTCCAAAAAGACGGTGAAACGGAAAAAATATCGGCTTGCGATTGCTTGGATATAAGTTTGGAAGCAGGTAACGGTGTATTTATTCAATTAAAATAAAGGAAGAAGGATATGAAAGAATTTGATATCGCGGCGTATATATGGCCTGCATACACGGGTAAGGAAAAGCGAGCTTGGCAGTTTTGGCCTGAAAAAATCGGTGAATGGCAAACGGTAAAAACGGTGGTCAAGAAGTTTGAGGGAAACGAGTGGCCGAGAAAACCTCTTTGGGGTTATCAGGACGAGGCAGACCCTGCCGTTATGGAATGGCAGATCGAGGAAGCTGTAAAGCACGGGGTCAACGTGTTCATTTACGATTGGTATTGGTACGATAACCGTCCTTTCTTAGAAAATTGCTTAAACGACGGCTTTTTACAGGCGAAAAACAGGGATAAAATGAAATTTTATCTGATGTGGGCAAACCATAGCGCAACGACGATGTGGGATAAGCGTTTGGCGGATATAGACGATTTGATAGATATATGGAGCGGCAACGTAGACCGCAAGACCTTTGAAGTAATCGTAGCCCGACTGATTGAAAAGTATTTCAAGCAACCTAATTATTATAAAATAAACGGTTGTCCCGTATTTTCCATTTATGAAATCAGCAATTTCATCAACGGTTTGGGCGGATTTGAACAGGCGATCGACGCCATTCGGTATTTTAGAAACGAGGTCAAGGCGGCTGGTTTCCCCGATCTGCACTTGCAGATGATTTTGCGTAAAAAGCAATTTTTGAACATTTCGGGGGTAGACGGCGAGCAAACGCTCTCGAACGACGAAGTTATCCGTGCGTTTGACGTGAACAGCTTAACCCATTATCAATTCGCACATTTCGTCAAAGTGAACGAGGGATATTCGACTTTGCTTGAAAACCTTAAAAAGGAAATGGATAAAATCAGCAGCGATTACTCGTTGCCGTACTATCCGCACGTATCCGTGGGCTGGGATAACAATCCCCGAACGGAAAAGATTATGCCGTACGTGGCAACGGAAAACGACCCCGAAAATTTCCGTTTGGCGTTGGAGCTTGTAAAAGACTATTCTGAAAAGCATAACGAAGTGCCGCTTATTACGATAAACAGTTGGAACGAGTGGACGGAAACGAGCTATTTACAGCCCGACGATAAATACGGTTACGGCTATTTGAACGCCGTCAAAGAGGTGTTTAAGAAATAAGGGGGAGTTATGGACTTTCATCAGGGCGAATGGATCGAATGTGCTCTTGCGACGGAACGAGATACCGTCGTCGTATATAAAAAGTCATTTTCTTTACGGAAAAAAGTAGCGAAAGCCGAGCTTTTTATAACCGCGTGCGGCGTTTATTGCGCTATTTTGAACGGCAAGAGGATCAGCGAACCTCTTGCCCCCGGGTTTGACAGTTATCCGTATAGAATGCCCTATCAAAAATACGACGTAACCGATTGCTTGGGCAAGGAAAATACCATTCGCGTTTCCGTAGGCCGAGGCTGGTACGGCTGGTGGCATTGGGATTCCCGTATTTGCGAAAATAGCAAAAACAGGCGAATGAAAGCTTGTTTTTTCATCGAATATCAAGACGGAACACAGGCTATCGTCCCTTCGGACGATAGCTGGACTGCTTGTTTGGGGCAATGTGAAAGGTCGGATATTTACGACGGAGAAGCGTATAACGCTACGTTGTCCGATCGGGAAGAAACGAATGCGCGCGCGGTGGAAACGGATCTCGACGGGTTATTGATTTTATCCGACGGGGAAAAAGTATGCGAGCACGAGCGGTTGAAACCCGTATCCTCTTTTTTAACGCCCAAAGGCGAGTTTGTTATCGATTTTGGGCAAAATTTAACGGGATATATCGAATTTTCGATTACGGCAAAAGCAAACGAGGCGTTAGAGATTTCTCACGCGGAAATATTAGACGGAGACGGGAATTTTTACACCGAAAATTACCGCTCGGCGAAAGCAAAAATCTATTATATATGTAAAGATGGGAAGCAGGAATATAAGCCTCAGCATACCTTTTTCGGGTTTCGGTATATTCGGTTGGATAAAAAGCCCGAAACCGTAAAAGCAGAGGATTTTACCGCGATCGTCGTACATTCCGATATAAAACGGACGGGATATATCCAAACGTCTAATTCGATTTTGAACCGTTTTTTCGAAAACGTGATCTGGGGACAAAAAGACAACTTTTTGGACGTTCCCACCGATTGTCCGCAACGGGACGAACGACAGGGCTGGACGGGCGACGCGCAGGTGTTTTGCCGTGCGGCGACCTACAATTTCGATTGCGAAAAATTTTTCGCGAGATGGCTGAGAATGTTGAGGTTAGAGCAAACCGCGCATGGGTTTGTTCCGACGATCGTGCCCGATACCTCTAATCAAGCGGTGTTATCCGCAGGCTGGGGGGATGCGGCGACGGTATGTCCTTGGCAGGTGTATCAAACGTACGGCAACGCTGCAATATTGCGCGAACAGTTTCAAAGTATGCAAGCCCACGTACGCTGTATCGGCACGCGTTCGAAAAAGCCGTATTTGTGGTTTGGAAATTGGCATTTCGGAGATTGGCTCGGTTTGGACGCGCCCGAGGGCAGTTATACGGGCAGTTCGGATAAAGATTTTATCGCGTCAGCCTTTTATGCGTATTCGACTTCGCTCGTCATCAAGGCGGGGGAGGTCCTTGGCGAAAACGTAGACGAATATAAAACGCTGTACGCAAAGATACGGCAGACCTTTCTTTCAACCTTTCCCCAGCCGAAAACGCAAACGGAATGCGCGCTTGCATTATATTTCGGCTTGACGGACGACAAAGAGAAGACAGCGAAACGCTTGGTGGATTTGATTAAAAATTGCGGGAACCATTTGCAGACAGGCTTTATCGGTACGCCGTATTTATTACACGCGCTTTCCGAAAACGGATATACGGAAGTAGCGTATGAATTGTTGCTTCGGGAAGAATACCCGTCTTGGTTGTATTCGGTGAAACAGGGCGCGACGACGGTTTGGGAGCATTGGGACGGGAAAAACGAACAAGGCGAATTTTGGTCGGCGGATATGAATTCGTTTAACCATTACGCGTACGGCGCGGCGGTGGATTGGTTGTATTCGGTGGCGGGCGGGATTACGCCTGAAAAAGCGGGCTTTGAAAAGATACGGATCGCCCCGAAGCCCTCGAAAACATTAGACTGGTTACAAGTGCGCTTGGATACGAGAAAGGGCAAAGTTGCGGTGAAATGGCAAAATAAAGACGGTAAAACGGTTTATGAGATAGAAACGCCGACGGATACGAGCATTGTTATAGGCTCAAAATCGTACGAAGTAAAAAAAGGCTGTTATATTTTTGAGGAAAACGAGTAGTTGGACGTTATGCAGTACAGTGAATATTTTCGAAAATTTAACGCAAACGACGAAGAGGACGTAGTTCAATATATTCCGAACGAGAAAGCGGAAGAATTTTTATTAAAAAACGCGCCGAGATTATATTGTCCGAATTCCACGATAGAAGAAACGTTTGCGTTTCGTACGTGGACGATGCGCAAGCATATCAAAAACACCGACGTCGGGTTTGTGCTTACCGAATTTTTGCCCGACGTGCCGTGGGCGGCAAAATACAATACGATAAACGCGCCTTTGACCCATCACTTAAACGAGTTTCGTTGGCTGAAAAATGCAGACGATTTTTTGGATTATATCAATTTCTTTATAAACGGCGACGGTTCTGAAAACGGAGCGTTTACCTATCATACGCCTGCGCTTACGGCTATGTACGAGTATTGCATAGTAACGGCAAACGAGGAGTTTCTACGAAATAACGCAGAGGCGTTCGAGCGGTATTTTCAGGAATGGGAAATTCGGCACGGTACGCCAAACGGACTGTATTGGTCGCAGGATAATTACGAGGGAACGGAATTTTCGATCGGCGGAACGACCTCCGATAAAGTGATTTTGAAAGGATTTAGACCGCTTTTTAATTCGTGTATGTATGGCGACGCGCTTTCCTTATCAAAGATATACGCTATGGCAGGAAATGTAGAGAAAAGCGAGTTTTACGCAAAAAAAGCGGAAGTAATTAAACGCGCGATCAATGAAATATTATGGGACGGAACGTTTTTTAAGGCGATTCATCCCTATCATCAAGATTTTAATAAAGAAATAACGCATAAGGATATCCCCGAAGAATGTAACGCAAGAGAGTTAATGGGGTATATACCTTGGGCGTACAATGCCGCCGACGAGGAACGAGAAAGCGTATTTGCTTTGTTGAAAGATCCTACGGTGTTCAAAGGCAAAACGGGATTTACGACGGCGGATATGTCCAACAAGCGGTTTTTGTTTTACACGCAGCCGTCTTGTTCGTGGAACGGACACGTTTGGCCTTATGCAACGAGCTACGTAATCAATGCTTGTATAAAATTATTAAAGGATTATCAGCAAGCTGTGATCAACGATACGGATTTATATGAATTTGTAAAACAGTACGCTGAGATGCATTATATCATTGAGGACGGAAAGAAGCGTAATTTTATAGACGAGTCTATGGAGCCGTTTGAATTTAGATGGTATACGCGGGAACGCTTAAAAGAAGAAAACGTTTATAACCGCGGTAAGGATTATAATCATTCGACCTTTATCGATTTGGTTTTGAGAGGGCTTTGCGGAATTACGGCAGAAACTGATACTTTAACAGTGAACCCTCGCATTAAAGGGATATGGAAATGGTTCAAAATCGAAAATCTATCGTATAGAAAACAATCGTATACGGTGTATTATGACGAGGACGGCTGTGTTTTCAATAAAGGAAAAGGCGTGATTATAGAAAAGGCTTGAAGAGGGGATTATGCAAGTAGAATTTATCGTAGATTGGGGATACAGACATATTTATTTCACCGAAAAATTTTTACCTCGGCTTTGTTTTGACGGCGGAATTACAGTGTCGCACGGGCAGCTTATCGATTGCAAGCGGGTGGCGTTTCAAGAGGACAGGTTCGGTTGCCACGTGTTATCGCCGTTATTTTCCGATTACGGTAAGAAAGAATGGACTTCGACGGTTTGCAACGGTTACGACGGGTTTTTATTTTGCATAGAGGGCGATGAAAACACGGCGGTTGCCATTGAAACCGTTTCCGCCACCGCCAAGTTTACGATAGGCGAGTTGTTGAAAAACGAGCATCTTGTTTTCGATACGGAAAATCCTTTTTTATTCGCCGTTATGCACGTGTATTTGAAAGACCACGAGTGGTATTTGGCAAAGCAAAAAGCGGGCGAAATTCGCTTGAAAGGCAAGGAATTTGACGGCAGGCAAAACAGCTTTTTCGGCGTAAACGGCGTGGTTGTGCCTTGCGGTGAAAGGGTAAAATCGAGCTTTGATTTTTCAGCGGAAGAAAACGCGGACGAGGAAGTAAAAGTCGAGGGCGCGATACGGGTAATACAAAGCCAGAGCGACGTTCGCGACGAGCCTGTGAACGGCGTTGCCGATTATGAAATTGTAATTAACGGAAAAAGCGTTTACAGAAACAGTAAATTTTCTTGTAATTGGGACGATCATTCCCAGCATTTCGAGGAAACCTTTTTTACCGTGCCCGTTGCGCTGTTGAGGAAAAACGGAAACGCCGTTGAAATTATCAATCACGACGAAAAAAAGGTCGTTTTGGTGCAAATGGTAAGAT
The DNA here is from genome assembly GCA_017465865.1 of Clostridia bacterium. Lineage (GTDB taxonomy): Bacteria > Bacillota > Clostridia > Christensenellales > Borkfalkiaceae > Scatosoma. The sequence goes on along the minus strand of JAFTVF010000006.1, from coordinate 212,901 downwards.
TTTTCGTGGAAAAAGTCCAACATTTGCAAATTTTATCTTGTCCGAAATGGCTTGTAAAAGGACAAGTTTTTTCCGTTAGATTGTATGCGTTATATCCCACCGATCTACATATCGAGTGCACGGGCGGTGTGTGCGTATGTACGCCGAGCGGGGAAACGGCGATACGGGCGACGGCGAATAATATATTACAATGCGGTGAAAACGAATATTTTTTCAAAACGACAACGGCGGGGGAAAGAATAGAAATCCGGTTTACGGATAAAAAACGGGGGAATAAAAGCTGTGCGGTCGTCGCCGAGGTTTGGGACGGAGAACGGGAAAAAATCGAGCCGAAGACAGGTATAGAGATAAAGCTGGACGCCCCTGAAAATTACGAGTATTATTTCCGAAAACTGCTTGACGGGCAGATGGGGAATTACGTAATGTTCAGGCGGTACGGTCAATGGAATCCGCAAATCGATAAAGTGTACGATATTGCGGCAAAATGCAAAAAATACGGTATTTTTACGGACGTGATCGCCGTAGGACACACCGTCAAATCTTGGCTTTCGGAAACGATTGCCGACGCTTCGGGGGAGTACGGCTTGGCGGTCGGCGACCACGAAAGCACGGGGATTTTTTATTGGGGGGAATATTTTCACAATCCTGCCGTTAAAACCGTGGACGAGGCGGAGCGTTTATCGGTCAAAGAACTCAACGAGGTTTATAACGGGTTAAAGGTAAAAGGCGTCAAAGTGGCGATGGGCGATGCAAGCGGGGGAGCTCGTTATGCGTACCAAGCTGGCTTTGATATTTTGCGCCACGAAACCTGCGTTGGACATCATCTTACGATTTTACCCGATGCGCGCGGGGCGGCAAGGGCGTATAATAAACCGATTTGGGGCGCGCATATCGCCTCGCAGCATAATTTTCAAGCGGAATTGGAAACGGGCATAGGCAGATATTGGCTGGAAACCTACCTGCCGTGGGTATTCGGCGCGAATTTCGTATTTGAAGAGGATAGTTTATTCCAGAACAATAAATATTACCGTATGGTAAACGACGATTATATGACCTTGGAGAAACAAAAGGTTACCGCAGAGTTTTATAAGCATATTCAAACGCATGCAAGATTAGGTCAACCCCAAGTGGATATTGCTTTTATTCAGGGCAGACACCAAGCGCCTTTTACGGCTTTGTCCACTTGCAACGCGCCCATGGAACGCTTGTATGAAAATGAGGATAGGCGAATTTGGGGCAAGCACGGTGCTTCGGAGGAGGAATGGGGACATAGACAGCCTGAAAAGGGTATGCACCTTTTAGAGGTCGTTGCGCCTCAAATCTATTTAGCACCTCTAAATCAAGATCCGTATAAAACGCGTAAACTCTTTTCTGCAAATCCTTACGGCGAATGGGATTTTTTACCGATAGAAGCTCCGCAAGAAATATACGCGCAATATAAAATTTTATTTATGCTCGGCTGGAATACGATGGCGAAACAAAGCGTTGGCGTGTGCGATAGCTTTGAAAACGATTATCAGCGATTGAAAAGCTACGCCGAACAAGGCGGTACTATCGTCTTAGCCGTTCCGCAGCTTTCTCAAAGGGTAGATCGGAAATTATTTAAGGATTGGGATAATGCGGATCTGTATAACGACGGCGACGTTTACGATTTATTCGGCGTTCGCGTGGGGAAGCCCTGCGAGGAATTATCCGAGAGCATAGAAAGCATGGGTTTTCCCGCAAAGGATTATACGGAAAAACGAGAGCTGATCCGCCGACCTGCGAAATCGGAAGAGGAGGACGGGGCTTGTCTGTTGGCAGAGGTAATGCTTGGCGATGCGGAAATTTGTTTGATCGACAAGAAGAATAACCGTCCTGTACTGGTAAGGAAAAAAGTAGGAAAAGGATATGCGTATTTATTGTGCGTATACGCCTATCCCGGGCACGAAAAATTAAAATATATAACCGCGAATATTATGCAGACTTTGTTGGAGCTGCACGCGAAAAAGGATATTTTCGTCAAAGACGCGGAAAATCAAGTCTACTGGTCGGATTGGAAAAATGGCAACGGTGGTAAATTATATCTGTTGAATACCGATTGGACGGCGATCGGCAACAATAAAACCGTGGAAGTAGTAAAAGGCGATCTTGTTTTTGATTGTACAGTGGAAGAACGAAAGCTCTTAGAGATCGCATATCAGGCAGAAAGCGCGGTATACGCAACGACCGAGCAAGTGAACGTTGTCGCAAGTGCTGAAAACGGTCAAGCGTATGAATTATACGGTTTTGGCATTTGTGATTTACATATCCTTTCTTCGCAAAATACGAGGGTATATTTGGACGGAACGGAAATTGCCAAAACGAACGGAGGAGAAACGGTTATTCGTGTAAGTTTGAGCGGAAAATCAACGCTGAATTTAAGTGAAAACTTGAACTAAACAATGAATTTGTGCTCTGGAAACTGTTGTTTTCGTATAAAAAATGCGAAATCCTTCAATCATAAAGGATTTCGCATTTTTTATGGAGCTACTAGGCGGATTTGTAAGGAACGCAGTGACGGAATAGCGAGCGGGCGAGCGTCACCCCGACCTCGTCCAATAAAATAGAGTAGGAGGTCGGCGGAAAGCAAAAAAAGAACACCGAAAGGTGTTCTTTTGGAGCTACTAGGCGGATTTGAACCGCCGACCTCGTCCTTACCAAGGACGCGCTCTACCGACTGAGCCATAGCAGCATTTCAAGTTTACTATGACATTATAGTTAAAATTAGGGGAAAAGTCAAGCCATATTTGCTTCTTTTTTCAAAAAATAAAAAAAATTTTTGAAAAACGCTTTTTGATTCTAAACCTTTCCCTTGAAAAGGAAATATATCCCAAAACCTTAATCAGCATTTTTTACACAAAATGCTTGACACTAAATAATAGAAATGTTATAATGGTTTTGCAAAATTAAATTGCATACAATTTATTTATAAGGAGAAAAAATTTATGAGTATCTATGATTTCAAAATGAAAACGGCAAAAGGTGATGAACTGGATTTAGCTGAATACAAAGGGAAAGTGTTGTTGATCGTAAACACGGCGACCGGTTGCGGATTTACGCCGCAATACGAGGGCTTGGAGAATTTGTATAAAAAATACAAAGAACAGGGCTTGGAAATTTTAGATTTCCCTTGTAACCAGTTCGGCAATCAAGCGCCCGGCACGGAAGAGGAGATCGTGAGCTTTTGTCAGGCACGTTACGGCGTAAGTTTCCGCCAGTTTGCAAAAATTGAAGTAAACGGCAAAAACGAAGCTCCGCTTTACACCTATCTGAAATCTCAGAAAGGTGGGTTTATGGGCAAGAAGATTAAATGGAACTTTACGAAATTCCTTGTAAATCGTAACGGCGAAGTCGTGGCACGTTTTGCGCCGACGGTAAAACCCGAAGCGATCGACGCAAAAATAGCGGCGCTTTTATAAGTCGAGGTGGATATGGACGAAAGAAAAGATAAATACGCGGCGTTAAAATTGGAAAATCAGTTGTGTTTTCCGTTATATGCGTGCTCGAAAGAGATCATCAGAAGATACCGCCCGTATTTGGACGAGTTGGACCTCACGTATACGCAATATATCGCAATGATGGTGTTTTGGGAAGAAAAACAATGCTCTGTAAAAGCACTTGGCAAAAAATTGTTTCTGGACTCGGGCACACTCACGCCCGTATTGAAGAGTTTGGAACAAAAAGGCTACGTAAAACGCCAACGCAGCGCTGCGGACGAGCGTTTATTGATCGTAGCGATCACGGAAAAGGGCGAGAATTTGAAGGAACGAGCGATAGCAGTGCCGCAAAAAATAGCGGGCTGTATACAACTTGAACCGCAAGAGAGCGTGGCATTGTATCAGTTGTTGCATAAAGTGCTCGGGAATATGGAAGAATAAAACGAAAACCGCGTGAAAAGCGCGGTTTTTCCGTTTTCATAAGTTGATTTTTTCGTCGCGCTATGATAAAATAATATAAAAATAAAATTGGAATTTTACTATGAATAAGATACGTAGGTTTTTTGGGTATTACAAACCGCATAAAAAAATGTTTATTTTAGACCTCATATGCTCGTTCACCATTTCCGTTTGCAATATGTTCTATCCCATGATCGCGCGGAATATCATGAACGATTTCGTTCCGAACGGTAACCTGCGTTTGCTCGTCGTTTGGGCGATCGTGCTTGCTTGTATCTATGCGTTAAAAAGTATTTTGACTTTCGTCGTCGGGTATTGGGGGCACGTCCTCGGCGTGAAAATACAAGGGGATATGCGGCGGGATCTGTTTCGGCATATCGAAACGCTGCCGTTTTCTTTCTTCGACGAGAATAAAACGGGTACGGTCATGTCGCGGATCATCAACGACCTTATGGAGGTTTCCGAGCTGGCGCACCACGGCCCTGAGGATCTGTTCAATTCCTTCATTTCCATCATCGGCGCGATCGTAATGCTGCTTCTTATCAATTCGTGGTTATCCCTTATCGTACTTTGTTACGTTCCTTTTATGATCCTATTTGCGGCGCGCACCCGCAGAAAAATGAAAAAAGCCTTCGAGGAATCCCGAAAAACGGTCGCGGCGCTCAATGCGGAAATCGAATCCTCGGTGTCGGGGGTGCGTATTACGAAAGCGTATAATGCCGAACAGACCGAACGCGAGAAGTTCGACGAGGTCAACGGCAAGTTCAAAAACGCCCGAAAATCGGCGTATCGTGCTATGGGCGGGTTCCAGGCGGGAATGTCCGCATTTAACGATTTTTTATACCTTATAGCGCTCGTATCGGGCGGTTTCCTGTTCTTTTACGACGTTATCACCGCGCCCGATTTCACCGCGTATATTTTGTATATCACCATGCTGCTCACGCCCATTCGTACGCTGATCAATTTATTTGAGCAGATCCAAGACGGTATGACGGGCTTTAAGCGGTTTTGCGAGGTGATGGATACTCCCTCCGAATACGAACCCGAAACACCGATCGACGCGGAGCTTAACGGCGATATCGTATTCGAGAACGTCAATTTCGGATACAACGCCAAGGGACAAAAGGGCGCGGAAGTCTTAAAGGGCGTATCGTTCACAGTTAAGAAAGGACAGACGGTCGCGCTTGTCGGCGCTTCGGGTGGCGGAAAAACGACGATTTGTCATTTATTGCCCCGTTTCTATCTGCGCGGCGACGGTAAAATCACGATCGGCGGCGTGGATATCAACGACGTTAGCTCGTCGCGTTTGCGCGAAAAAATAGCAGTCGTACAACAGGACGTATTCCTGTTCTCGGGCAGTGTTCGCGACAATATCATGTACGGCTCGCCTGAAAAATCGGAAGCGGAAATGCTTCTCGCTGCAAAACGCGCCAATATCCACGATTACGTTATGAGCCTGCCCGACGGATATGATACGGAAGTGGGGGAACGCGGCGTGAAATTGTCAGGCGGACAGAAACAGCGTATCTCGATTGCACGCGCATTTTTGAAAAATCCTCCTATATTGATACTCGACGAAGCGACGAGCGCTTTGGATAATATGACGGAAATGCAGGTGCAGAGCGCATTATCCGAGCTTTCGGAGGGGAGAACGACGCTGGTCGTCGCACACCGACTTTCAACGGTGAAAAACGCGGACGAGATCCTCGTACTCACCGATGGAGAGATCACCGAACGCGGTTCGCACGAAGAATTGGTAAAGCAGGGCGGACTGTACGCGGATTTGTATCGGTATCAGTTCAAAGAATAAAAGGTTCGGCTATGATTTTTTATAAAATTTTTCCAAAAAGTCTTGACATATTTTGAAAAGGTGATATAATATTATGAATAAATATATTTCTTTGGAGAAATGATGGAAACTTTTTTATTTGAAGCAAGGATTTTGTTGGATTTGTTACTTGCCGTAGCGTTGGGCTTTGCAATCGGTTTCGAGCGGAAATTGCGGTTCAAGGAAGCGGGTATCCGTACGCATACGATCGTATGCGTCGGCTCGGCTCTTATGATGGTCGTATCCAAATACGCGTTCGGAAGCGCGGCGGATTCTGCGCGCGTAGCGGCGCAAATCGTTTCGGGCGTCGGCTTCCTCGGCGCGGGTATGATCGTGTATAAACAACACGAAGTGCACGGTCTTACGACGGCGGCAGGCGTTTGGGCGACTGCGGGCGTAGGCATGGCTTGCGGGGGAAGATTGTACGTGATCGCGCTCGGCGTAACGGCAATTCTGATTATAGCACAGTGCATTTTCCATTTGAAATTCGGTATTTTCCATTCCAAACGCTATTATTCCGTAAAGATTGAATTTTTACAAACCGGCGATGAAAACCGCAGAATTAAAGAAATCTTCGGTACGGACCGATTTAATCAACTCGTATTGACGAGGGACGGCAATCAGCTCGTATACAACGCAACGCTGAACACCGATAAGGAATTCTCGTCCACCCGTCTGAACGAAATTATGTCAGAAAACGCTTTCATTCGCTCGATAGAGCGTTGCGATAACGATTGATAAAAAGCGTGGGAAAATCGTTGACAAGAACAGTAAAGAATGTTATAGTATTGAAGTCCATAACAGGACGAACAATGCGTTTATTCGAGGCATAGAATGTTGGAAAAGAAAAAGGTTTATCAGCAAATACAAGGCTATTTGTTTATGGTGTTCGGCTGTATCTGCTACGCGCTGAGCACGGTCTTGTTCCTTGCGCCCAATTCCATTATCGCGGGCGGGGTTTCGGGGCTTTCGGTACTACTCAATTATCTCAACGAAAATATTAAGATCGGTATGATCTCGATCGTGATCAACATACCTATTTTATTACTCGGTATCAAATTCTGCGGTATTAAATTTATCCTCAAATGCCTGTTGACGATCACCGTTTTGGGCGTTGCCACCGACCTGCTCGTCTTTATCAAATGGTCGGCGGAAAACCCCGTGCTTGCCGCATTATACGGCGGCGTTTGTCAGGGCGTGGGCATCGGTCTGTTCGTGAAATACGAATTTTCCAGCGGCGGTACGGAACTGCTTGGTCGATTGATCTCCCGTTGGACGAAAGTGCTGAAAATCCCCGTTTGCGTGGGAATTTTAGACGGGCTTATCGTCGTGCTCGGCGCGATCTTCACGAAGAACCCCGACAACATGCTGTACGCGCTCATCGTCGTATTCGTCAGCACGAAAGTCTCTGAAATCGTTTTGGTGGGTCTGGAAAAATCCAAGCTCTGTATTATCATTACCGACAAAGGCAAAGAGATCTCCGACACCTTGTTACATAACAGTCCGCGCGGTATCACGATGCTGGACGGGCAGGGAATGTATACGAATAAAGATCACGACGTATTGTTGACCTGCGTGAAAAACCGTCAGTTGACACAGCTCAAAAACATAGTAAAGAGCATTGACGAACACGCGTTTATCATTATCAACGACGCGGCGGAAGTCCGAGGTCAAGGCTTTCAATCCTTACAACAATAATAATACATACTAAAAAACCACCGACGGACAATCGGTGGTTTCGCGTTATTTGATACTGTTTCGGTATTCGCTGGGGGTCATTCCCACGTGTTTTTTGAATACGAACGTAAACGTAGATATCGAATCAAAGCACAGAAGATCGGTAATCTCTGAAAAGGATTTGTTTTTCCGTATCAGCTTTTTCGCTTCGTCGATTTTCAATTTCAGATAAGTCTGGTAAATGCTCCGTCCCGTCTTTTCACGGAAAAACGTGCAAAGCCTCGTCGTGCCGTAGTGCAATTCGTTGCTCAGATCCGCTAAGGTGAATTTCCCGTAGATCCTCGAAGTGAGAATACGTACGATCTCGTCTTCCAGCTCTGACGAATCCGCGATCTTCGATACGAAAAATTCCTGCGTGGTTTCCCGTTTTTGCTCGCTCCGCAATAGATAAATGAGTAGGGCTTCCAAAGAATTTTTAATGATCTGTTCTCCGCCGAGATTTGGGTTTTCGCGCAGCTTTAATTCCGTCAAATTCGGATCGAATTCGGGGATTTGAAAGGTATCCGTGGCTTCCGTCATAATGTTTTGCAAGAGATACCGATAATTTTCGGGTACGGAATACTTTTTATCGGCAAAGAACTGCATAGATTCCGAACGGCAGGTAAACGAGATAATGAAAAGATTCGGTTCTTTATTCCCGCTTTCGACGTAATGCGGCTGATTTGGCTTGATAAAAATAATCTCGCCCTGTTTCAGCTCGATTTTCTGCCCGTCGAGAATGACGAAAATATCTTCCTTGTCCGCGTAATTGATCTCCCAAAAATCATGCGTTTCTTCGGGGAACGTATAATTTTTCTCCAACGCCTGATAATGTATCGTTACGATCTTTTGCACGTTCAACAAATTCGAAATCTTGTGCATATAAAATTTTTTCGTTTGCGGCATTTCTTTCATATTCGTATTATAACAAATAAAAAATATTTTGTAAACTGTTTTTAATAATTATTTCGCGCGATTTTAATTGTGAAAGAATACCAAATAACGCAGAAATAATTTCTATTGCAATTTTTACGAAGAAAAGGTATAATAGAGAAAACCTGAAAGGAGAATACTATGAACGTGCAATATACCAACGAATACAAGACGGTAGCGCAGCAATTTTGCTTACAAGGCGAGGTAACGGAAATCTGCCCTTATGGCGAGGGACATATCAATCTTACCCTGCTCGTTACCACGACGGAAAAACGCTACATTATGCAAAAAATGAATACGAGAGTATTCAACGACCCCGACAGCCTGATGGCGAATATCTGCGGCGTTACCGAGCATTTACGCGCCCGCGGTATCGAAACTTTGAACGTCGTGCCAACGAAAGACGGTCAGCCGTTTTTGAAAGGCGAGGAATGTTACCGCGTATACGATTTTATTGAAAATACCGTTACTTATCAAACGGCGACGGATAAAGAAGTGTTCAAAAATTCGGGAAAAGCGTTCGGCGAATTCCAGAACTATCTCGCGGAGTTCGACGCGTCCAAGCTGACGGAAACGATTAAACGCTTCCACGATACGCCCAAGCGTTTTGCCGATTTCAAGGCTGCGCTGACTGCGGACGCTTTCAACCGCGCAAAGGATTGTCAAAAGGAGATCGAGTTCGTACTCGCCCGCGAAAACACCTACGGAATTGCTATGGAGGGCTTGAAAGACGGTTCGCTTCCTTTACGCGTTACGCACAACGACACCAAGCTCAACAATATCCTTATGGACGCGGAAACGGGCAAAGCGCGCGCGGTAATTGACCTCGATACCATTATGCCCGGCTCGATGCTTTTCGATTTCGGCGATTCTATCCGTTTCGGCGCTTCGACGGCGGCTGAGGACGAACAGGATCTGGATAAAGTACATTTCGATATCGAGCTGTTCCGCGCGTATGCGGAGGGCTATTGCGGTGCGGTAAAAGACAGCATTACGCCGAGAGAGGCGGAATTGTTGCCGTACGGCTCGTATTTGATGACGATCGAATGCGGTATGCGTTTCCTCGGCGATTATCTCGCGGGCGATACCTATTTCGCGACGAAATACGAGGGGCATAATTTGGTGCGTTGCCGTACGCAATTCCGTTTGGCGGAAGAAATGCAGGCAAACTTTGATAAAATGAGCAAAATTATCGGAGAGATATTGAAATAATATGCAATATATTATCGGGATCGATTTAGGCGGTATGAGCGCGAAAGGCGGACTGTTTTCCTTATCGGGCGAGCTGCTCTGCGAAGAAAAAGTAAAAACGAACGCTTCGGACGGTTTCGAGGGTACGGTGAAACGGCTCGCCGAATTATCCGAACGCTTAGCGAAAAAAGCAAACGCGGACTTTTCGGAAGTGCAAGCGATCGGCGTAGGCGCGCCGGGCGTAGTGGACAGCCGCCGTGGCGTGGTACTTCGTTGGAGCAATTTCGATTGGCAAAACGCACCGCTTGCCGAAAAGCTGCAAGAATTAACGGGCAAAAAAACGTATATCGCCAACGATGCGAATATCGCGGCGCTCGGCGAATCGAAATTCGGCGCGACCTCGCAGTACCAAAGCAGTATTCTGCTCACGATCGGCACGGGAGTCGGCGGGGGTATGGTATTCGACGGGGAGCTTATCGAGGGCTATCAAAGCGCGGGCGCGGAATTCGGGCATATCACCATTCGCGAGGGCGGATTGCCTTGCGCGTGCGGACGGCGCGGTTGCTATGAAAAATACGCCTCTGCTTCGGCGCTCATCTTACAGACCCGCCATGCAATGGTGGAGGATCTCAATAGCCAAATGTGGGAGATCGCCGAGGGTGAAATCGAAAACGTAAACGGCAGAACGGCGTTTATCGCGGCGAAAAACGGGGACAAAACGGCGAAACGGGTCGTAGAACAATTCGTCGGGTATTTGTCCGAAGGCATTGCCGATTTCGTCAATATATTACGCCCCGAAGCCATTGTCCTCGGCGGCGGTATCGCAAACGAGGGCGAAACCCTTTTCGAGCCGCTTCGTAAAGCGGTAAACGCGAGAAGCTACGTCGCGATGGATATCGTGCCGTTAAAGATCGTCGGCGCAAAGCTCGGCAACAAAGCGGGGATCTACGGCGCATACGCGCTTGCCGTTGAGCATTTAGACGAATAAGTAATAAACGGATAGGGAGTACTTTTATACGAAAGTACTCCCTATCCTTATTTGGTGCCGAAGGTGGGATTTGCGCCTTTAGCGGCGCGCCCCGACAAACGATTATCAATCGTTTGGTTGACTGTCTTACTTGTTTGTTATTCTTGCTTTACGAAGTCAACAATTTTCTCCCGAAAATTTCTCCACCCTCAAGTCCCACCTATTTTCGTAATAGCCAAAAAAGGAACAGGCATTTGCCTGTTCCTTTTTTGGTGCCGAAGGTGGGACTTGAACCCACACGTTGTCTCCAACAATGGATTTTGAGTCCATCGCGTCTGCCATTCCACCACTTCGGCGTTTATTTCGTTTTGCTTCCCACTTACGAAAGCCTTATCATTATACTGAATTATCAAAAAAAAATCAAGCGTTTATAAGGCGTTTTCACAAATTTCTAAATCTTTTTTTTAACATTTTAATTCTCTTGCGATTTTTTTTATTTCGTGGTACAATAATATAAGATACGAGTTAAGGAATTTCAAAATATGGAAAAATTGGTTTTGATCGACGGAAACAGTTTACTCAATCGCGCGTTCTATGCAACCCCCGTTTTTACGACCAAAGACGGTTTGCCGACGAACGGCGTATTCGGGTTTGTAAAATTATTACTAAAAATCATCTCGGATAAAGCGCCTACGCACGTAGCCGTTGCGTTCGACGTGCACGCTAAAACATTCCGTCATAAAATGTACGACGAGTACAAGGCGGGCAGAAAGCCTATGCCCGACGATCTTGCGGCGCAGTTTCCCGTCCTGAAAGACGTTTTACGGCTTATGAATATCCGAATCTGTGAAATCGAGGGCTACGAAGCCGACGACGTGATCGGTACGCTCGCCAAGAAATTCGATCTGCCTACCTATATTTATACGGGGGATAGGGACGCATATCAGCTCGTAGACGAGAGCACCAACGTCTGCTTTACCCGCAAAGGCGTGAGCGAAATTCTCGAATTAACGCAGGAAAATTTCAAAGACGAGATAGGGCTTATCCCGTCGCAAATCATCGATTTGAAAGCGCTTATGGGCGATAAATCGGATAATATCCCTGGCGTTGCGGGGATCGGGGAAAAGTCCGCAATGTCGCTGCTTGAAAAATACGGGAACGTAGACGGGATATACGCGCATCTTAACGAAATCGGCGGCGCATTGCATAAAAAGTTAGAAGACGGCAAGGAAAACGCGTATTTTTCCAAAACGCTGGCAACGATCGACGTGCAAGCGCCCGTGGAAATTTCCCTTTCGGAATGTCTTTTGAAAATGCCGTTCGACCGTGTGCTCCGTGAGAAATTTACCGAGCTTGAATTTAAGAGCTTGCTTTCCAAAAATATATTTACCGAAGAAGAAACAGCCGAGGTTAAAACGGTTTCAAACGCCGAAATTCAAATAAAAGAGCGTATTACTGAAACAATCGACGAAGTAATTTCTTGCGTGGAAAACGCCGAACAAGAAATCGCTTGTTATTGGACGGACAAGGAATTGCGTATATACAGTCCGTCGAATGATAACGTTGAATATTTCCTACCCGTAAAAACGGGGCTTTTGGACGTTGGGTTTTACGATTATCAGCTTCTGCCCGTGTTAAAAGCCGTTTATTGCGGTAATAAACGGGTTATTTCCTATAACGTGAAAGAAGTCATGCGCCGTCTGGTTGCGTACGAAATAGAGCATTCTGCGCCGTTTGACGACGTTGCCATTCTCAAATGCCTTGCTGACGGACTGAGCAATACCGACGGGCTGGATTTTTGCTTGAATTATCATTCCTTGCCCGAGAAACACAAAGCGTACGGATTGTACGCGTTGCGAAAACTTTATCTTTCGGAGTTGCGGGCACAGGAAAAGAAACTCTACGATGAGGTAGAATTACCGCTCGTACGAGTTCTGTTTGATATGGAAATACAGGGCGTATGCGTGAATATTCCCAGCCTGCAAGAGCTGTCGGGGAGATATAATAAAGAGATCGCCGAGCTTGTCGAAAAAATCTACGCGCTTGCGGGGGAAAAATTCAATATCAATTCCACGCAGCAGCTTGGAAAGATTTTATTCGAAAAACTGCGTATCGGCGCGGGCGTAAAAAAGAATAAGGACAGTAAAAGCTATAAAACGACCGCGGAAGAACTGGAAAAATATGCGGAAGAATCGGAGATCGTGCGCCTGTTGTTACGGTATCGGAAGATACAGAAGATCAATTCTACCTATATCGAGGGGTTTAAGCCTCTGATCGTAAACGGAAAAGTGCATACGACGTACAACCAGACCGCAACGCAAACGGGGCGTTTGTCCAGCGAAAAGCCTAATTTACAAAACATTCCCATTCGGACGGACGAGGGCCGAGAGCTTAGAAAACTCTTCACGGCAAGCGATGGCTACGTGCTGATTGACGCCGATTATTCTCAAATCGAATTACGGCTTTTGGCGCATTTTTCGGGTTGTAAGGAATTGATCGCGGCGTATTGCGAAGATAAAGACATTCACTCGATCACCGCTTCGCAGGTGTTTGAAGTGCCGTTAAATGCCGTAACGCCGCAGATGCGCAGGGATGCAAAAGCCGTCAATTTCGGCATTATTTACGGGATCAGCGCGTTTGGACTTGGCAACGATTTAAGCGTAAGCGCGAAAAAAGCGAAAGCCTATATCGATAAATATTTCGAAACGTATTCGGACGTAAAAACGTATATGAACGGGAACGTTGAAAAAGCAACGCGGGACGGATACGTGGAAACACTGCTCGGCCGTCGCCGCGTCATTAACGAATTGCGCTCCTCTAACTATAACGTGCGCTCGTTCGGCGAACGCGCCGCTATGAATATGCCTTTGCAGGGTTCAAGCTCGGACATTATCAAGATCGCTATGATCAACGTGCATAAAAAATTAACGGAGGGCGGGTATAAAGCGCGGCTCGTTTTGCAGGTGCACGACGAATTGGTCATCGACTGCCCCGAAAACGAAGCGGAAACAGTAAGCCGAATTCTGAAAGACGAAATGGAAAACGCCGTGGCTTTGAAAGTGCCTTTGACCGTTGAAGTCGGCGTTGGTCAAACTTGGTTCGACACAAAATAATTATTTGTTTCACGATTATCGTTTCATATGCAATTGAAATGAAACAATGTTTGTGAAACATTCAAGGAAGTATGAAGAAAAAGATTGCGGTAACAGGCGGGATCGGCAGTGGAAAGTCTACTGTGTTAAGGGAAATCTCCAAAATGGGATATCCCGTTTTTTCCTGCGATGAAATTTATAAAGAAATTATCGTATCCAAAGCATACGTTGCGGAAATTCAAGAAAAGTTTCCAAAGTGTATTCGTGAGGGCGCGATCGATCGGAAGATTTTATCGGAAATCATCTTTCAAAATGAAGAGTCCAGAGGGATTTTGAACGATATCGCGCATCCGCTGATTATGCAAACGCTGTTTGAGCGAATGAACAATTCGGCTTCGGATTTGGTTTTTGCAGAAGTACCGTTGCTGTTTGAGAACAATTACGAAAGTCTGTTTGACGGCGTTATCGTTGTACTGCGAAACGGCGAGGAGCGCGTCAAAGCGCTGATCGAGCGGGATCATACCTCGGAAGAAAAAATTAAAAGCCGTATGAAAACCCAATTTGATTATTCGTCCAAGCAAGCGATTTTACGCTATAAAAATTGCAATGCCTATCTTCTGAATAACAAAGGGCAGATCGGTGATTTAACAAAAGAAATCTCCAAGATTATAAAGCTTTTGTGAAACAAAAAATGTGAAACAAGTATTTTATTGAATTTTATCGGGCAATTCCCCGCTTGAAAAATAGGGGGAGTTGCCTGTTTATTTTTATATAAAGCGATATATAGGTATTATGTGTGTCGTAATTATATTGCCACGCGAAGCATAATACCTATGTCTGACATAATCAACCCGGTTTTTTTATAAAATTACCGAAATATGGGTTATTTGACAAAAAAATTAACAAAATAAATAAATTTTTTCTGTAATATCCTTGAAAATATTTAAAAAATGTAGTACAATAGAAACATACTAAGGGCAAGATAATATTTTTGCCGATATTAGGCGTAGGAGGACTGAATGAGTTTATTTCAAACGGATTTGCCTTTACATTTGTTCCATCACGGAGAAAATTTCAAAACTTACGAATTGATGGGGGCGCACCCTACAGTTGTAAAAAGAAAACGTGGATTTGTATTTCGTGTTTGGGCTCCGCGCGCCGAGAGGGTATCCGTCGTAGGGGAATTCAACGGTTGGAATCCCGATTCTCATATCATGGAAAGAATGATCGACGGCGAGACGTTTGAGTTATTCATTGCAGGTTTGAAACAGTACGATGCCTATAAATATTGCATTCAAACGAAGGACGGTAGGACGTTATATAAAGCCGATCCTTACGCTTTTCACGCGGAAACGCCCGACGGGGGCGTGTCGAATGCTTCCAAGCTTTACGATTTGTCGGGATATAAATGGAAAGATAAGGCATATTCGGACAAGCAAAAGCATAGCAATATTTACAGCTCGCCTATGAACGTATACGAGGTCAATCTGCTGTCTTGGCGATTGCACGCCGACGGGAGTTATTACACCTATCGCGAACTTGCCAAAGAGCTTGTGGATTACGTCGTAAAAATGGGATATACGCACGTGGAATTCATGCCCGTAACGGAGCACCCCTTCGACGGTTCTTGGGGGTATCAGGTAACGGGCTATTATGCCGTTACGTCAAGGCTTGGAACACCGCACGATTTTATGTATCTCGTGGACGCTTTCCATAGCGCAGGTATCGGCGTTATTCTCGATTGGGTGCCCGCGCATTTCCCCAAAGACGCGTTTGGGCTGTACGAATTCGACGGAGAGGCGTTGTACGAGGCTTCGCAGTGGGACAGAAAGGAGAATAAGGGCTGGGGCACGCGTAAATTCGATTACGGCAGAAACGAGGTCGTTTCTTTCCTGATTTCCAGCGCGATTTTCTTCTTTGAAAAGTTCCACGTTGACGGTTTGCGCGTTGACGCGGTCGCTTCAATGCTGTATCTCGATTACGACAAACACCCCGGGGAATGGGTGCCGAACATTTACGGCGAGAACAAAAATCTCGAAGCCGTAGCGTTTTTACGCCGCTTAAACGAGGCGGTGTTCGGGTTCTTCCCCAAAGCGCTTATGATCGCGGAAGAATCCACGGCTTGGCCTATGGTTACTCGCCCGACGAGCATGGGGGGCTTAGGTTTTAATTTCAAATGGAATATGGGCTGGATGAACGACGTTTTGCGGTATTTCTCCGTAAATCCGTTGTTCCGCCGTTACGAGCATAGCAAATTGACCTTTTCGATGATGTACGCGTTCTCCGAAAATTACGTTTTGCCCATCTCCCACGACGAAGTCGTGCACGGAAAAGCGTCCTTGATCGGTAAAATGCCCGGCGAATACTGGGAGAAATTTTCAGGCGTTCGCGCGTTTTTAGGGTATATGATGACGCACCCGGGCAAAAAACTCAACTTTATGGGCTCGGAAATCGGGCAATTCAAGGAATGGAATTATAAAGAGGGCGTTGAGTTTTTCCTCACGCAATACCCGCTGCACGTAAAATTGCAGAGAATGGTACAGGAGCTGAACGCGCTTTATAAAAATACGCCCGCGCTTTACGAGATAGAGGATAGCTGGGAGGGGTTCGAATGGCTCGCCGCAGACGACGCGGATACCAACTTTATCGCCTACGAGCGCAAGGACAGAGCGGGGAATGCCGTCGTGGTCATGATCAATTTTTCCGGCTCGGATTACGGTCATTACCGTCTTGGCGTGCCAAAGGGCAAATACCGCATGCTTTTCAACACCGACGCGATCCGCTACGGCGGAGGCGGAACGCTTAAAAAACGTGTATTCAATACGGCAAAATCGTATAGCCACGGTAAGGAATATTCTATCGAATTCAATATTCCCAAACTGACTTGCGTTATTTTACAAAAAATCAATTAAACCGAAGGGGGAACTTTTATGCAAAGAAAGAAAGAATGCGTAGCAATGCTTCTGGCAGGCGGACAAGGCAGTCGTTTATACGCCTTGACAACGAATATTGCAAAACCTGCCGTTGCGTTTGGGGCGAAATACCGTATTATCGATTTTCCGCTTTCCAACTGCGTAAACTCGGGCATCGACACGGTGGGGGTATTAACTCAATACCAACCGCTGGTGCTCAACGAATACATCGGCAACGGTCAGCCGTGGGATCTTGACAGAACTTACGGCGGCGTACATATCTTATCCCCGTATCAGGCAAAAACCCGTTCTTCGTGGTATGAGGGTACGGCGAACGCAATCTATCAAAACTTGCATTTTATGAAAATGTACAATCCCGAATACGTACTCGTATTATCGGGCGATCACATTTACAAAATGGACTACGCCGCAATGCTCAAAGCCCACAAGAAAACGGGCGCGGATTGTACAATCGCGGCGATTAACGTGCCTTTGAGCGAGGCTTCGAGATTCGGTATTCTCAATACCAACCCCGACGGATCGATCTATCAGTTCGAAGAAAAACCCAAACAGCCGAAAAGCACGCTCGCTTCCATGGGTATCTATATCTTCAACGCGGAAAAACTCTTCAAATACCTCGAAGCGGACGACGCGAACCCGAATTCTTCCAAAGACTTCGGTAAAGACGTTTTGCCCGCCATGTTAAACGCAGGCGAAAAAATGTTCTCCTATCAGTTCGACGGGTATTGGAAAGACGTTGGCACGGTCGCTTCGCTGTGGCAAGCGAATATGGACCTGCTTGGAGAAAACCCCGAATTCGACGTGCGCGACCAAAGCTGGAAGATCCATTCCCGCAACCCGCTCGCACCGCCCGAACACTTCGGCGAAAACGCGGTCGTGAAAAATTCCATGGTGGCGCTCGGCTGCGAGATCTACGGCAAGGTTGAAAACTCTATCCTTGGCAGTAACGTCGTGGTAGAAGAGGGCGCGACCGTAAAAGACGCGGTAGTGCTCGCAAACAGCGTAATCAAGGCAGGCGCAACCGTTTCGTACTCGATTATCGACGAAAACGTAACGGTCGGCGAAAGGGCAACGATCGGCGCGGAGAAAGACCCGTCGGCAGAAATCGTGGTGCTTGGCAGAGGAGTTACCGTAGCGGACGGCGCGACGGTTTCCGAGGGTCAGAAACACGAAAAAGACATTTTGGCATAAGGGGGTAAGAGAATTATGGCAGCATCTGCAATCGGCATTATTTTTTCCAATTTACACGAAGAAAACGTACCCGAACTCGTTCGCAGAAGAACGATGGCGTCCATTCCGTTCGGCGGTAGATACCGTCTGATCGATTTTGCCCTGTCCAATATGGTAAATTCGGGCATTACGACGGTCGGGCTTATGACGAACAACAATTACCGTTCGCTTATCGATCATATCGGCAGCGGTAAAGACTGGGATCTTGCTAGAAAGGACGGCGGTCTTATTCTGCTCCCGCCTTTCTCCGAAAAACACGATAAACTGTATACCACGCGTTTGGAAGCGCTCTCGTCCTTGACGGGCTTCCTCAATCGCCGTAAAGAAAAATACGTCGTACTCACCGACTGCGACGGCGTGGCGAAATTCAATATTTCCGATATCGTGGAATACCACGAAACCAAGAACGCCGATATCACGCTCGTAACCCATTACGGGAAAGTGGGACACCGCTCGGATTTCATGCTCGTCAATGCAAGCGACGAGGGCAGAGTAACCGAGATCAAGCTCACCCCGCACGTGAAAGAGGGTACGAAAGCGGATATTTTCGTCAACGTGATGGTCATCAACCGTCAGTTCCTGCTCAACCTCGTGGAAGACTCCGTAACGCACGGTTTTACGAGCTTTGAAAGCGATATTCTTATCAAACAGCTCGACAGCCTGAAAGTATACCGTTACGATTTCCAAGGCTATTACGCGGGTATTGATTCCATGTCGGCGTACTATAAACACAATATGGAGCTTTTGGAAAAAGAAGTCCGCGACGAGCTGTTCGGCGAACGGGATATTTACACGAAAGTCCGCGACAGCGCGCCCTCTAAATACGGCGAAAACGCGGTCGTGAAAAATTCTTTGATCTCCGACGGCTGCGTGATCGAGGGGGTTGTGGAGAACTCCATTCTTTTCCGCGGCGTAAAGGTCGGAAAGGGCGCAGTGGTACGCAATTCGATTATTATGCAGGATAATTTCATCGGGCCGAACACTTCGCTCGATTGCGTGATCACCGATAAAAACGTCGTAATCAGCGACAGAAAAACGCTCAGCGGATGCAGTACGTTGCCGTATTTCATTCAAAAGGGCACAAGACTTTAATAGCAGGAGGAATTATGGCAGAACGTAAAACCGTAGAAGTTATTGTGGAAAAACAAGTAAAAATCCCGAAAAAGAAAACGGCGAAAGACCCGAAAGTAACGGAGAAACGAAAGATTTTATTCGTAGCTTCGGAGGCTCGGCCTTTTATCGCAACGGGCGGGCTTGCCGACGTGATCGGCTCTCTGCCGCAGGCTTTGGCAAAAGACCCGACGTACGATATTCGCGTGGTCTTGCCGTTGTATTCGGAAATCAAGCCCGAGTGGAGAAGAAAGCTGGCTTTTCTCGGGGATATCTACGTACCCCTTTCGTGGCGTAATCAGTATTGCGGAATTTTTACTTGCGTACAAGACGGCGTTACTTTCTATTTTATCGACAACGAATACTATTTCAAACGCCCGAATTGCTACGGGTATTACGACGACGGCGAACGGTTTGCCTATTTTTCGCGCAGCGTTATGGAGATCTTGCCGTTTATCGATTTCTATCCCGACGTACTGCATTGCCACGACTGGCAGGCGGCGCTTGCGGCGATCTATCTGAAAACGGAATATTGTAAGCGCCCCGAATATCAGTTTATCCGCGCGTTGTTCACGATACATAATATAGAGTATCAGGGCAAATTTTCCATGGATATTCTCGGCGATCTGTTCGGGATAAAGCAAGAGGACGCGTCTTTGCTCGAATATCAGGGCAGTATCAATCTTATGAAAGGCGCGATCGAGTGCTGCGAACGGTTTTCCACGGTAAGTCCGACGTACGCGAAAGAGATCAAAACGGCGCAATACGCCCACGGTTTACAGGATATTATTGCGAAAAACGAGAGCAAGCTGACGGGGATTTTGAACGGGATCGACGTTTGCTCTTACGACCCGTCTACCGACGGTGCGTTATTCAAAAATTACGACGCGGAAAATTTGGACGGAAAACGCGTTTGTAAGAAAGAATTACAAAAAATGCTCGGTTTGCCCGAAAAAGACGTGCCTGTAATTGCTATGATTTCCAGACTTGTATCCCATAAAGGGCTTGACCTCGTCAAAGCCGTGGCAGAGGATATGTTACACGAGGACGTTCAGTTCGTATTGCTCGGCACGGGGGAAAGCTCGTACGAAAATTATTTCAAGGATCTTGCAAGCCGTTACGAGGGCAAAGTATCCGCAAATATCGCTTTCAACGGCGATCTTTCGCGGAAGATCTATTCGGGCGCGGACATTTTCCTGATGCCGTCGGTGAGCGAGCCTTGCGGACTTTCGCAGATGATCGCGTCGAGGTATGCGACCGTACCCGTCGTACGCGAAACGGGCGGTCTGTACGACAGCATCAAGCCGTACGGTGCGGGTGGCAACGGTTTTACCTTTGCTTCTTGCAATCCTTACGATATGCTGTACGTAATCCACGAAGCGTTAGACGCGTATAAAAATACCGAGGCTTGGAAAGACTTAATGAAGAAAGCGGCGACGACGGATTTTTCGTGGCAGCGCTCGGCAGAGGATTATAAAAAATTGTACGAGGATACTTATACTTCGTGGCAATAACCGATACGAAAGGATAAAATTTTTCAGGAGAGATTTGAGAATATGAAAAAAGAAAAAATCACAGAACAGGAAGCGAAAGAGCTGATCAAAGGCAAACTTTCGCGGTATTTCGGCGTTGCGCCATCGGAGGCGAGAAAGGACCAGCTTTATAAAGCGGTGGTTATGAGTATTCGTGATATTATGCTGGAAAAACGGCATAATTTCCACCTCACGACCAAAGCCAACAAAGCAAAACGCGTATATTATCTTTGCATGGAATTCCTTATGGGGCGTTCCTTGAAAAACAGCGTGTTCAATCTCGGTTTGGGCGACGTTTTCACGGAAGCCTTAAAGGAATACGATACCACGCTCGACGATCTTTACGAGCTTGAACCCGACGCAGGGCTTGGCAACGGCGGTCTTGGGCGTTTGGCGGCGTGCTTTTTAGACGCTTTGGCGACGGGGGATTATCCCGCAATGGGCTTCTCGATCCGTTACGACTACGGTCTGTTTAAGCAAAAGATCGTAGAGGGCTGGCAGACCGAATTGCCCGACGTTTGGCTGCCGGGCGGCGAGGTTTGGCTGACCCAACGCAGCGATAAGACGTTTACCGTTAAATTCGACGGTTATATCGAAGAAAAGTGGACGGAACACGGTCTGGAAACGATCTATCGCGATGCAAAAGAAATTCAGGCTGTCGCGTACGATATGATGGTTTCGGGTTACGACAGCAAAGCCGTGTCCGTACTCCGTCTTTGGAAAGCGCGCAGCGTACAGAATTTCGACATGAAGCTGTTTTCGCAGGGCGATTACGCTTCGGTTATGAAAGACGACAACGAAGCGGAGCTTATCTCGAAAGTCCTGTATCCCGCGGATAATCACGTAGAGGGGAAATCTTTGCGCTTAAAACAGCAGTATTTCCTTGTTTCCGCGTCGTTACAGAACGTTCTTGCCGATCATAAGAGAAGATACGGATCGTTGAAATTATTGCCGAAAATGGCGGCGATTCATTTGAACGATACGCATCCTGCGTTGGCGATCCCCGAATTGATGCGTTTGCTGATCGACGAAAACGGTATGACTTGGGACGAGGCGTGGGGGATCACGACTTCCGTTTGCGCGTACACGAACCACACCGTTTTGGCAGAAGCGCTCGAAACGTGGCCCGAAGATCTGATCGCGAGAAGATTGCCACGTATCTATTCGATTTTGAAAGAGATCAACCGTCGTTTCTGCGAGGATCTCTGGACGAGATTCCCCGGGGATTGGGATAAGATTTCGCGTATGTCGATTATGTCTTATAATATCGTAAAGATGGCAAATTTGTCCGTACTCGGCTCTCATCACGTCAACGGCGTTTCAGGGCTGCACAGCGAAATTATCAAAGAAAGTATTTTCAAGGATTTCTACGACTACACGCCCGAGAAGTTTACGAACGTAACGAACGGTATCGCGCACAGACGTTGGCTGAATCAGTCCAACCCCGAGCTTTGCGCGCTCCTCAACGAGTGTATCGGCGAGGGCTACGCCAAAGACGCGGCGAAATTAGCGCAGTTCAAGAAATATGAAAACGACGACAGCGTATTGAAACGCTTGGAAGAGATCAAGGCAATTAAGAAAAAGCAATTTGCCGATTTTGCCTATAAAAAGCAGGGTGTTCTGATCGATCCGAATACGATCTTCGACGTACAGGCAAAGCGTTTGCACGAATACAAACGTCAGCTCCTTAACGTTTTGCATATTATTACGGATTATTTGATTTTGAAAGAAAATCCCGATACGCCGATGCAGCCCAAGACCTATATTTTTGCGGCAAAAGCGGCGGCTGGATATTATATGGCGAAAAAGATCATTAAACTCATCTGTTTCCTCGCCGAAGATATCCGTAAAAACCCCAAGATCGCGGAAAAGCTCAACGTTGTGTATATGGAAGACTACAACGTAACGATGTCCGAAGCGCTGATGCCTGCTTCGGAAATTTCTGAACAGATCTCGCTTGCGGGTAAAGAGGCGAGCGGTACGGGGAATATGAAGTTCATGATCAACGGCGCGTTGACGATCGGTACGCTGGACGGCGCAAACGTTGAAATGAGCGAGAAAGTGGGTAACGACAATATCTATATCTTCGGTTTGAAAGCCGACGAAGTATCGGAAATTTGGAGAAACGGTTATTCCGCAAGCGTATATTACAACAACGATCCCATGCTCCGTAAGGTAGTGGAAGCGTTGATCGTAGGCTTTAACGGCGAATCTTTTGCGGATATTGCAAACTATCTGCTTACAGGCTCGCCCGTTGCCGACCCGTATATGTGTATGGCAGACTACGAATCCTATCTTGCGACCCAAGCGGAGATGTCCAATCTGTACGCAACCGACAAGCGCGCGTGGAATCAAAAATCCTTGCGCAATATCGCGGCAGCAGGCTTCTTCGCCGCGGACAGAAGCATTAAGGAATACGCAGACAATATTTGGAATCTCAAAGCGTTACACGAATAATTAACGCATTTCTACACAAATTAAAAGAAATCCGCAAAAAGCTGTAATCTATTTACGGCTTTTTGTCGGATTTTTGAGGAATTTTTATGTCAAACCGTATC
The DNA here is from genome assembly GCA_017465865.1 of Clostridia bacterium. Taxonomy (GTDB): domain Bacteria; phylum Bacillota; class Clostridia; order Christensenellales; family Borkfalkiaceae; genus Scatosoma. The sequence goes on along the minus strand of JAFTVF010000006.1, from coordinate 189,894 downwards.
TATTTCAATCCCTTGGATGCAGCCTGTAAAACGGTTACGGGCGGGATCAAAGAGGGAGAAAAAATACAATTTAATCTATTTTTATTAAACGAAACCGTTGCATGTGCGCCTTACGATGAAAAAAACGGGGGATTTTACGCCGAAACGCCAAACCCCGAAGACTGTATCAAACCGCAAAACAAAGCCTTTTTTCGACTGAATAAAGACGGCGAAAACGCCGAACTCTTTCCCATGCAGGAAACGGAATTCGGTTGGAGTATTTCGATTGCTATAAACGAGATCGGTTTATATTATTACAGCTTCTATATCGAAAATATGGGCAATCTCTCCTGCGGCTACCTCGAAATGGGGTATTTATCCGAACACCCCCACGGATTTTTACTGACGGTGCATAGCCGAGATTACCGTACGCCCGAATGGTTCAAGGGCGGCGTTATGTATCAAATCTTTCCCGATCGGTTCTGCCGTGAGGGTAGTATGCCAGACATAAAAGGAAGAATACAAAGAGAGGACTGGGGGGGAACGCCGTCGTATAAACCCAATGAAAACGGGAAAGTTCTCAATAACGATTTCTTTGGCGGAAATTTCAAAGGCATTGAAAGCAAATTGCCGTATTTGAAGAAGCTCGGCGTTACGGTCATTTATCTAAATCCCGTATTCGAGGCGGCGTCTAACCATCGCTACGATACTTCGGATTATATGAATATCGACCCGTTTTTGGGTACGGAAGAAGATTTCAAGAGTTTTGTAAAAGCCGCGGAAAATCAGGGAATACGCGTGATTTTGGACGGTGTTTTCAATCATACGGGCGATAACAGCGTATATTTTAATAAATACGGAAATTATCCGTCCGTAGGCGCGTATCAATCCAAGGATTCGCCGTATTATTCTTGGTATTCGTTTCAAGAATTTCCTGATAAATACAGCAGTTGGTGGGGAATTGATATTCTGCCCGAAGTGAATGAAAATTCGGAAGAATATCAAAATTTTATCTTCGGAAAGGGCGGTGTGCTCAAAAAATGGCTGAGCTTCGGCATCGGCGGCTACCGTTTAGACGTTGCCGATGAATTGCCTGATTTCTTCCTGAAAAAGCTGCGAAAATCGGTCAAAGAGGAAGACGAAAACGCGATCATTATCGGCGAAGTTTGGGAAGACGCCTCTAATAAAATCGCGTATTCCAAGCGTCGGGAATATTTACAGGGCTACGAGCTGGACAGCGTTATGAATTACCCGTTAAAAGACGGGATTATTCGCTATATCCAAACGGAAAACGCAGTGGATTTACTGCATACTGTACGCGTTCTGATCAATCATTATCCCAAACAAACGCTTGATTGCCTTATGAATATCCTCGGAACGCACGATACGGCGCGGATTTTAACCGTTCTCGGCGGTATTTATTGCCATAACAAAGACGAAATGGCGAAAGAGAGCGCGTATTTGAACGAAAACGCCAAGAAAAACGCCATTGAAAAGCTGAAAATGGCGGCGATTTTGCAATACACGATGCCCGGCATACCGTGCGTGTATTACGGCGACGAAAACGGCGCGGAAGGACATATCGATCCGTTTTGCAGGCGTTGTTTCGATTGGGAGCATCTGAACGAAGATTTGATCGGATTTTATCAAAAACTCGGTAATATCCGTCATAAATTCCTTGAAATTTTCAAAGACGGCGAGTTTTGCGAACTGCGCGTTGACGGCGGATTGATTTTTTATAAACGTTCCAAAGATAATTCCGATATATATATTTACGCAAACAATTCTTCCAAAAGTTTCGTTTTGGAAATCGACGAAAAGTATACCGATTGCATTTCGGAAAAGATTTTCGAAAATCAAATCATCGTCGAACCGTATTCGTACGGAATACTCGTAAAATCATCTCAATTATAAAATTGTAAAAATTTATAGTTTGACCCCGATTTTGTCAAAATTCGGGATCAACATTTCGTAAAAGCTGCATTTTACGAATAGTTTTCACTATTCCCTACCGCGTGGATTTTTGTGTGCAATCCCTTTTATTATAAGGATTTTCGTGCGTTTTACGAATATACAAACTTCGTTTTTTCGTAATACCTACTAATTTCTTTTAACTTTTCGGAAAATCTTACTATATACTTGACTTTTTCCCCTATATCCGTTACAATAAAAGCATGAAAAACGAAAACTATTATATCAAACGTAATATTAACGATATCGATAAGATCGCGGAGCTGTTAGACGAGCTCCCCTCTTTCTGTGCGGATTATTTTTTAGGCGTAGAATCCCGCACGAGCAGTCAAACCCGATTAAAATACGCATATGATTTGCGTATTTTTTTCGATTTTCTTTGTCAGAGGAAATATAGAAATTACGACGTATTGGATTTGACGCTCGAACATTTAGAGGGCGTTTCGCATCACGATATCGAACTGTTTCTAAGCTATTTGTCCCACTACCGTTTCCGTGATAAACGCCTTTCCTGCGACGAGCGTGCCAAAGCCCGTAAACTTTCTGCCGTGCGCGCTATGTTCAAGTATTTTTTCAATAAAGGCATGATCGAAGTGGATAATTCCGCAAAAGTCCCCACCCCTAAACTCCACGATAAAGAAATTATCCGTTTGGAAGCCGACGAAGTTTCCGAGCTTATCAATATCACGGAAACGGGCAACGGGCTTACCCGCCATGCGGCGGGATATCATAACAAAACGCGTATTCGGGATACGGCGATCATTACCCTGTTTCTCGGTACGGGTATCCGTATCAGCGAGCTTGTCGGCTTGGATAACGAGAGTTTCGATTTTTCGGAAAACTCCTTTCTCGTTACCCGAAAAGGCGGAAATCAGGCGATTTTGTACTTTTCCGACGAAGTGAAATACGCGTTACAGGAATATATCGCCGAAAAAGCAAACGATCCGAAAATCCCTCAGGGCGAAAACGCGTTTTTCCTTTCGATGCAGTATAAACGCATCAATGTCCGCTCGGTGGAAATTCTCGTAAAAAAATACAGCAAGATCGTTTCCCCTCTTAAAAAAATCACGCCGCATAAGCTCCGCAGTACTTACGGCACACGGCTTTATAACGAAACGGGCGATATTTATATCGTTGCGGACGTGCTCGGCCACCGCGACGTCAACACCACCAAAAAACACTACGCCGCGATCACCGAGGATAACCGCCGAAAAGCGGCAAACGCCGTAAAGCTCCGCCGCGACGATCCCAACGCAGAAAACTGATTACATATGTACGAAACCATCGATACTACGCTTGAAAAAATTTATATCATTCAGCCGATCACCCGCGAAAATGCCGATAAATACCGCATTTTACAGGAAGAAGCCGTGTCTTTAATCGAAAGCGCAGGCGCACTGTATGCAGGCACGACCTATCAGAATATCCGCGAAATCAACGCCGCAACCTTTGTGGGTGAGGGCAAACTGCGCGAGATCAACGAACTCTTATACGGCTTAGACGGCATCACCATTCTATTTAACGGCGAGCTCTCCCCCTCGCAAACGCTGAATATTTCCGCCGCGCTCGGCGATCGAAAAGTCATCGACCGCACTACGCTCATTTTGGATATTTTCGCGAAAAACGCCCGCAGCAGCGAAGGTAAATTACAAGTCGAACTTGCTCAGCTGAAATATATGTATCCGCGATTAAAAGGCAAAGGCGAGGCGTTGTCGAGGCTCGGAGGCGGCGTAGGTACGCGCGGTCCGGGCGAAACTAAGCTCGAAACCGATCGTCGATATATCCGCGGTCGGCTGAAATATTTGGAAAGCCGTTTGAAAGAAACGGAGAAACGCCGCGGTTTACAGACCTCGCGCCGTAAGAAAACGAACGTAAAAACGATCGCGCTCGTCGGTTATACGAATACGGGCAAATCAACGCTTATGAATTTGCTTACGGGTTCGTCTGTTTACGTGAAAAACGAATTATTTGCCACACTCGACCCCACCGCCAGACAATTTGAAATTGAGGGTATCCCCTTTTTATTAGTTGATACGGTAGGTTTTTTACAGGATTTACCGCATAATTTGATTGAAGCGTTCAAATCCACCTTAGAAAGCGCGTTGCATTGCGATCTCGCGCTCGTCGTCTGCGACGCTACGGGCGAATACGATATGCAAATGCAAACGACCCTGAATACGCTGAATGAGATGAATTTCTCCTCTCCCTATCTTTTGGTTATGAACAAGAGTGAAAACATTCCTGATCTTTCCGTTCTGCCCTACGACAGCGTAGCAATTTCGGCAAAGGAAAACAAAGGTATCGACACGCTGAAACGGGAAATTTTACGCAAATTCAAGGACGAATTTCTTTTTTGCGAGTTGTTCGTGCCTTACGAAAAAATGAGTATCTATAACGGTTTGAAACATTTATTGACCGAACGAAAATCGGAATATACGGACGACGGACAAACGATTGACGGGATAATCCCAGCCCGTTACGCCGAACAATTTACGGAGTTTATTATTAAAAGAAATACGATTTGACATAGAAAAAAACGAGGAAATTCCTCGTTTTTTTCTATCTTTAACAATTTATAAAATCGATTCTAAATTGTCTATCAGCCCATCTGCTTTCCCAGGAGCTTCATATTTTTCAGCTGTAGATAATTTATCGTTTATCTTTAATTCAATCGTATTTGTCAAGGTGATGTTATATTCGGTATATTCTCCGCCCGTAGGACAATATTTCAATTCGGTAAGACATTCAACGTTCGTTATTTTACCGTCTACAAATTCTACTATAATTTCAGCCTCTTTTACAATATAATCTGTATTAAAATAATTGTTTACGTCTACAACGCCCGTCGCGTCGTTAGAGTTAATCATATTCAAAATGGTATTTTGTACGGATATAGTACCATTTTTATTTAAGTAGAAAGAATATTTCTTATTTGTTCCCTCCGTTTCCACTCTTACGCAATCCATATTCGCACTTGCTTGTAAAACGGGAGCAATCATATAATCAAATTGCGTATCTACTGAAATGTTGTTCAGTTCGGTATACGTATTCGAGCCTTTATAAGAAGCAAGATACACCGTTCCGTCTTGAATATTTCCGATAGCATATTCGTACGCCTCTGCGCCGTCCTCTTCGGAGTGCGCGTTATATTTATACGAATGATTAAACCAAACGTTTCCGTCTACGGTGTTTTTATATAATCTTCCCGTGTATTTATCCACAATGGCGAGCTTATTCCACGCAGGATCGAACTCATTCTTCGCTAATAAATCAAGCGAATAGTCGTCTTCGCCTTTTAATTCTGTCAACGCGTTCTGAACCGTACTTAATTCACGGGAAATATCTGCGTTGTTCGTATATATTCCCGTCGTTTGCGGTACGGAAATTACGCTATCCGTACCCTTTTGCTCGTACGTCAGGTTTAACGGAAGAGTCGATTCCCCAAAGGGAATATCAATACTCGCAGTAACCTTAAAATCTTCAAGTTTATTATCCTCGCTTAAATTAAACAATAACGTCATTCCGCTTACGGGATTTGTAAAGGTTACCCCTTTTAACGAAATACTCGTTCCCATACCTCCCACAAGACTGCAAATCTTTGCCAAAGCCGCATTATTTGAAGAAAAAGTCATACCGACTTGGTAATCGTAGCCCACGGCTTCGCTTTCGGAAACAGTTGAAAGATTGTTCTCGTTTAAGCTATCGATTAAAGCTATTATCGGCTTATTGATCAAGGTTAATTCTTCCTCTTCTTGAGATAAAATTTCCACCTTTTTTACCTTATTTTCGTCATTCATTATCACTTTTATTTTTTGTTGGTTTTCCGTGTAGACGTATTCGGTGGAATCAAATAACAACGCACCGCTCGTAACTTTCTTAAAGCGTAAGTCGCCCGTAGATTGATTATGACGATATTGCCCTGCGTAATTCGCCTCTACCGTACCGCTCGTTCCCAACGCCCCTATCGTACCGCTTAAATTCAAAGTAAAATCATAGCTTTGTATTGTTGCCGTCGTTGCGTTTTCGCGCGCGGAAATAATTTGCGCCGCAGTCGGCATACCTTTTGTTTCGGGCGGTTCTACAACGCTACTGCTAGAAGTAGACGTATCATTGGAAGAAGAGCTTGCCGTTGGCTCTTCCGTGTCGCACGCCGTAAGCATACCGAGCGATAAACTTAAAGCAAAGATTGCCGATAAAAATTTCAAACGTTTTTTCATAATAAAATTCTCCTTATTTTATTTATTTTCCAGCTGTTATTTTATTCTCCGCGGTTTACACGCAAAAGCGCAGGTACAAAGGTAACGGGTGCGATTACAAATCCCGCAACTGCACATACGAGCATCGTTAAAAGATATACGATAAATTTAAGTACGGCAAATAATACTTTCATTGCAATCAAGAAAATAAATCCGTCGAGATCAAACGTAAAAATTACGCCTGGCGTTCCGATCACTTTCCCGCCAGCGAAAAAGCAACTTGCCACCGCTCCGTCCCAGAAAATTTGCGTAATAAATACGAATAACCAACCTGCACCTATTATCGAATAAAGCACTCCCATTACGCCGTCCGACTTAATAGAACCCAACAACGAAAGAACGCCTATACTTCCGCCTATGATACCGCCCCAAAGAAAACCGCGGTTACGCCTTTCGGTAATCGCATATCGACGAGCCGCTTCTTGACGTACAATTTCTTGGCGTTTCCTTTCCTCTTTGCGGCGAGCCTCTTCCTCGCGCGCTTTTGCAATTCGTTTCAGCTCTGCTGCCTTTTCCTCTGCAAGCCGTTTCTCGTCTGCGGCTTTTAATTCTGCAATCCGTTGTTTTCTTTCATAACACGGTTTACAAATCAAAGCAGGATCCGTTTCATATTCTTCACCTTTATATACAACTTTACCGCAAGCCTTGCAAACGCCTAGCATTTCTTTTTCTGCCGCCGTTTCCGTCGCCACCGTCGTTTCGACAGAAAACCCGTCCTTTTCAAAATAGGAAATAGGTACGTTAAAATATTTTGCAATCCGAGAAATCGTCTCGAAATCAGGACAAGCCTCGTCCCGTTCCCATTTCGAAACCGCTTGATAGGATATATTTAAGTATTCACCTAAATCCGCTTGCGTAACCCCTTTCGCTTTCCTCAAAGCATAAATCTTTGTACCGATTGTCATGTTGTCCATATTTAGACCTCCGTAAATTTTAATTGTAAAATAATTATACAATAAAATGCCCCGAATGCGTTAGCTTTTTTTCTCAACTTTCCGTTGAAAACACCATACTTTTGGTTGAACCTAGCCTATTTTCTACCTTGTTTTTTATTATATCACAGGTTTTTCCTTTTTGCAAGCGATTATGTGTATATTTACACATAATTTCTCAACCTATAGATGATATAATAATTATAAGGAAGAAGATTATGACGATAGCAAAGGCGGTAGCGAATAGAATAGACGAATATCTTTTTTCTCGCGGAATTACGTTATATAAGCTCGCGAAAGATTCAGAATTACCTATTGCTACATTACAAAATTTGTATAGAGGAAACACAAAAAGCCCCACTTTATCAGTAATTTATAAAATATGTATAGGCTTAAATATTTCCGTTTCCGAATTTTTAGAAAGCAGTTTTTTTGACCTTTCTATTTTAGAGCTTGATTAAATATAAAAATAAATCCGAAAACCTGTAAGTTTTCGGATTTATTTTATTCTTTATAATCTTCGGGGTTTAGATAGATCTTATCGATTTTAATAGACGCAACGTCGTCCATTTCAATACATTTTCCGCAGTTGTCGCATACTTTGTTCGGGTCAAGGTCGCAAGTTTCACATTCCAAACATCCGATACATTCCCTATCGTATAACACGCATTGCGCGCCGTGAGTTTTTTCCATAATACGCCTCCACAATTCTTATATACTATTATAGCAGAAATTTTTCAAAAATCAAGCATTTTATGGTAAACATTTGTTTGCTTTTTAAGAAAAAGTATGCTATAATAATCATAAGATATACAAAAGAGAGGTTTTTTATGGTCAGCGAAGAGAAATTGATTAGGGTAATGGATTATATCCGTAAATTTTCGGAAGAAAACGGCTATACCCCGTCCGTGCGCGAAATCGGTAAGGAATGCGGGATCAAATCCACCGCTACCGTACACAGTTATCTGGAAAAATTACAAACGAAAGGTTATCTGAACAAAGCGACGAATAAAAAACGCTCGGTAACCATCGGCAAAAGCAACGGCGTGTCTATTCCGCTCATCGGTACGGTTACGGCAGGTCAGCCCATTTTTGCCTATGAAAATTACGAGGATTATTATACGTTCCCCGCAGGCGAATTCCGCGGCGAAGATCTGTTTATGCTTCGCGTGCAAGGTACTTCGATGATCGACGCAGGGATCATGGACGGCGATAAGATCATCGTGCGCCGTCAGCAGACCGCGGAAAACGGCGAGATCGTCGTCGCCATTATCGACGATTCCGCGACGGTGAAACGGTTCTTCCGCCGTAACGGTCAAATCGTTTTACACCCCGAAAACGAGGCGTTATCCGATATGATTTTCGAGGACGGAGAAGTTTCCATTCTCGGTAAAGTCGTCGGTTTAATGCGTAATTACCGCTCTTAAACGAATTATACAACAACTCCCCGAGCTATTCCGCTCGGGGAGTTCCTTTTTTCTATTATAAACCTTTCAAATACGCAATTTCCTCTGCCGTCAACGGGCGCATCTGCCCTCTATCCAGCCCTGAAAGTTTGAGCTGACCGATACTCACGCGTTTCAAAAATTCTACGTTTTTTCCGATTGCCTCGAACATACGGCGTACCTGTCGGTTTTTACCTTCGGTAATGGTAACGTGGACTTTCGTATACGCTTTGTTCGTTTCCACGATATGCGCTTTACATTTTTTTGTCAAAACGCCATCGAGCTCTATCCCCGAACGGATAGGATTGAGATCCTTTTCCGTCAAAGTCCCCTCGATTTTTGCCATATACGTTTTGGGGATTTCCGTTTTCGGATGGGTAAGACGAAAAGCCATATCGCCGTCGTTGGTTAAGATCAACAAGCCCTCAGTCGCATAATCGAGCCGTCCCACGGGGAATACTCTGCCCACGCCCTCAGGCAACAGATCCATGACCGTTTTTCTGCCGCGGTCGTCGGAAACGGTACAAACCACGCCTTTGGGTTTGTTCATGATATAATATTCCTCTTTCTTTTCGGTCTGCGCGATGGGCTGACCGTCCAGCGTTACCTCGTCCGTTTCTTCTACGCTTGCCCCGAGCGTTGCAATAACGCCGTTGATCTTGACTCTGCCCGCCGATATCATTTCGTCGGCATGCCGTCTGCTTGCAATGCCTTTGTCCGCTAAAAATTTGTTAATTCTCATAGCTTGCCTTCTTTCCGTATTTTTACAATTTATAGTTTATATAAATTTGCGGAAAAAAGCAACCGTTTTAGAAGATATATTTCGATTTGTCCGATAATTTCCTTATTTTTAACGGATTTTTTTGGTTTGCTTGCGCCTGAAACTTTGATTTCTATCAGCTCCGTTTCCTCAGGCAACAGCGGATAAAAGAAGTCCTGTTTCGTGCAACCCGTTTTTACGGTTTTTCCGTCGTCCACCGTAAACGGTTCGTCCGACTTTATTATCCTTAAATACCGATAAGCGGAAAACGCGTCGTCCATAAGCTCGGCTGAGCGTTCGTACATCTGCGGGGAATTTAGCACGCTGCATACGAGGGTCATTCCGTCCCGTTCCGCAGCGGAAACGAGGCATCGCCCCGCTTCTTTGGTATATCCCGTTTTGATCCCGATCCCGCCGTCGTAATTCGTTAGCATTTTGTTCTTATTTTTCCAATGCCGAGGCTCGTAATACTGCGTGGAAACGATCTTACGGAAAACGGGATTTTGCATAGCGTAACAGGCAATGCCCGTCAAATCGCGCGCCGTCGTGTAATGCCCGTCGCAGGGCAAGCCGTGCGGATTTTTGAAATTGCTGGAAAGCGCGCCCGCTTTTTGCGCCGTTTTGTTCATTTTTGCGGAAAATTCGTTGATACTGCCGCAACAATACAACGCAAGCGCAGTTGCGCAATCGTTCCCTGATCGCAGCATCAGACCGTATAAAAGGTCTTCCACGGAATAGATCTCTCCGCTTTTCAAGTACACGGACGAGCCTTCGATGCCTACGGCTTCGGGCGGGATCGCCGTTTCCGCACCGATATCTTCGCAAAGTTCGAGAACGGTTGCCGCGGTAACGATTTTAGTCGTACTTGCCATCGGTAAGCGGATATCTCCGTGCGTTTCATACAACACGCGGCGGCTGTTTAATTCCATAACACATTCGGCTTTGGAATGGGAAATTTCCGCGGATACGGATAAATTTTTAGGCGAAAACATAACAAACAGATAACAGATCGGAATACTTACGGCAAAAAAGCGTTGTAAAAAAGCTGATTTTTTCATTCCTTTGCCATAATATCGTGTACGATCTCGCCTGCGCGTTCGATCAGGTTATCAAGCGGTTGGTCGGTAATGCGGAGTATCCGACAGGATTTTCCGTCGTCTACGAGAAAGCCCATCGGTTTCATACTGATCACCGCGCCGTTCCCGCCCGCAAAAGGAAAGGTATCCGTTTCTTTTACGATTTTAACGTCGCCGTATTCCCCGCCACCCGATAAATTCCCGAGTGTTACTTTGGAAAACGGAATGATCTGAAACCCGCTTGCCGTAACGATCGGCTTTCCGATCACCGTGTTTACGTCGGCAAGCGCGTCGAGCTTGTCCAACGAATTGTCGATAAGCGCATTTAATTTTTGATTTTTTTCTGCCATAATATCTTCATTTTCTCCTTGATAAATTTAATAAAATTCCGTAACAGAATAAACAGATTAAAATAAAACAGACAGTTGAGCGAAACGCGCAAGGTGTCCCCGTCCGTCAGCCAAAGATTGTTTTCGATATTCCGCCGCTCCCCGCCTTTCGCAAAAAAATACACCCGAAAAAAGCTGTGCGCAAGCGTGATCGGGAAGAGATACTCCGCGCCCGTTTCCGTGGTTAAGCAAAACCGTTTCAAACGAAAGGTCTTGACGACGGAAAAGCGTTTTCGCTCGCTGTTTAACTGCGAATACGGCACTAAGATCGCTTTTTTCGGAGAGATATGCACGGCGAGTCCGCCGCGATAGGTCGCCACGTAGCCGCCGATCAGTTTTATGAATTTATAACCGTATACGGCAAACCCGAATTTCCGTCGATTCATGTCGTAATGCGCGTCCGTTTCCAGATAGATCGGAAAAAACAGGATCGCCGCAATAATGAGTATCGGAAGGACGAAAAAAAACAACCTGTCCATATCAACAATATGGGCAAGTTGTGTTAAAGCTATGTATTTTTTGTCAGAGGGATTATTGAATTTTTATAATCCCGTCTTCGATATCTTTTAAGAAATCGGGCAATTCAAAGCCGTCGTTATTCGGCGTTTCGGCGTTTTCAGTATCCGCGTCGGGATCGTATACGTCTTTTTCGTAAAGATAATTGCTCGTTTCCTCCACTACGCTCATTTCCGCGATCTTCTTCATCAATTCTTCGTAGTCGGGCAAATCGGACAACGATTTGAGTTTGAAACGCTTCAAGAAATTATCCGTCGTAGCGTACTGAACGGGTCTGCCCGGCGAATCCTTTCTGCCGCAAGGCTCGATCATATCCAAGCCCAGCAAGGTCTGTACCGCATAATCGCTGTTCGTGCCTCGAATGTTTTCCAATTCCCCGCGCGTAACGGGCTGTTTATAAGCGATGATCGCCGCACATTCGAGAATCGTCCGCGTAAATTCTTTCTCGCGGATCGGCGTAAGCACGAGCGATACTTTTTCCTTGAATTCGGGATTGGTAGCAAACTGCAACTTATGGTTGAAATGCAATAAATGTATACCGCAATTCCCCGTGTATTTCTTTTCGAGCTGACGGATCGCCTCGTCCGCTTCTTTCTTGGTGATTTCCAACTTTTCACGCAACAGATCGATGGGTACTGCGTCGCCCGAAGCAAACAAAATAGCCTCAATTATATTCGTCAATTTCTCCAATTTCTTCGTCCTCACTTCTATTGGGATTTTTCTTAATGATAATCTTCGAGAAAAGATCTTCCTGCTCTACCAAAACAAACTGATGCTTCAACAGCTCCAAGAGCGCCTGAAAGGTGGTAACGATTTCGGGCGTGGAAGCCTCTTCGCTGAACAATTCCTCAAAATTCATCGCCTCTCTTGCCGCGACCGTCGAACGGATATGCTTGATCTTATCGCGGACGGTGAACGTGTCTTTGGGGATTTCCCGAGCCTTAGGCGCGTCCCGCTTTTGGCTTTCCCGACGGAGCATCATTTTTGCGAACGCTTTCATCAGTCCGTCGAGGGTCATATCCGTGTACTGTACCTGTACGGCGGAAAACTCTTTATCAGGCTCTTTGAATATGTACCCGATCGTTTCCCGTTCTTTGAGCTTCTTTGCCGTCTGGTATTCTTCCAAGGCTTGAATAAGATCTCTTTTCGGGTCGTAGCCCGTATCCAAAGGATCGTCGCCGTCGAAATAGTCCTCAAATTCGTCGTCGGGCGGCGGTAATAAACTACGCGCTTTGATATCGATGATCGTTGCGGCGATATCGAGATATTCGCTTGCCTTATCAAGATCGAGATACGGCAAGCCTTTCATATACGAAAGGAACTGCTCGGTAACCTGTGAAACGAAAATATCTTTGATCTCGATTTCTTCCTGTTTGATGAGATACAACAGAAGATCGAGCGGACCTTCGAAATTTTCAAGAACGGTCGTATAGTCCACTTCCGTTTCAAAGTTTTTCACCGAAGCAACGGTTAATTTTTCTTTTTCCATCGGTTCTCCTCTATTTAATGATAAATCCGAATATCCAATCCCACAGCAAAGAAATGGGTCTGCCGAAAATATCCACGGCGAAGTTCATAGCATATCCGAGTATATCGATATACCCCAAAAACCAAATTCTGTCCGCAAGGATATTGACGAGCATCAAGCCGAGCAGGATATAATAGCCGTTTTGCCGTAAAAATCTGTAAATCGGTCCGCGCGTGGTATTCGTTGCGTCCACGATCCGAAATCCGTCCAGCGGATACAGGGGCAATAAATTAAATACGCAAAAGCTCAGCGAATACGCGAATAAGCAGTTGAACAGGTAATATAAAAAGAGTTCCAAATACGTCCCCGCAACCAACGGACATACGTACCAAACGACGAGAATAAACAACGGATAGAACAGGAACGCCATGAGATAGTTCATGATCACCCCAGCCGCCGAAGTCCACAGCGCGCCCGAACGGTATTTTCTGAAATTATACGGATTGACGGGAACGGGCTTTGCCCAGCCGAACCCCACGAACGCAAACATACATATCCCCAACGGATCGAAATGTTTCAAGGGATTGAGGGTCATTCGCCCCGAAAACTTCGCCGTCGGGTCGCCGCATTTGTACGCCGCGTAGGCGTGGGCGAATTCGTGAAAGGTAATTACGACCATTACCGCCAGAAAACTCGCCAATAAATATACTACGTATTCCATAATAGAAAAATTATATCATATTTCCGTAAAAATTGCAAGTCCGCCGTGTGTTATTTTCAAGAAAAGGACGGGTTTTTCTGTCCTTTTTTTGTGAACGGGAATTTATTTTGTCTTTTTTTTAAGCCGCGCAGGGATCACGTCGTTCCGCGTTAGATCCGCATACGACTGCGGCAGAACGATATACTCCGCTTGTCCTTGGCTTACGAGCACGCAAGGCGGGATCATATTACGGTTATAGTTCATCGCCATCGAATAGTTATACGCGCCCGTCGAAAGCACGGCGAGGATATCCCCCGTTTCCGCTTTCGGCAAAGCGACGTTCGCCGCGATAATATCACCGCTTTCACAGCATTTGCCAGCGATCGTTACGATCTCCGTCGGCTCTTCCGCCGCTCGGTTGGCAAGCACGGGCGTGTATTTGGATTCGTACAGTGCGTAACGGGGATTATCGAACATACCGCCGTCGATCGCGACGTATTTTTTAACGCCGGGGATATCCTTGATCCTGCCGACGGTATACAGCGTAACGCCCGCCTCGCCTACGATCGAACGCCCCGGTTCGATGAGTAGATACGGAAGCCGCATTTCCTTTTCCTTGGCTTTTTCCTTTACCTTTTCAAGCAATGCCTCAATATATTCCGCATACCCCTCCGCAGGAATTTTTCTGTCCTCGTCCGTGTACCAAACGCCGTATCCCCCGCCTAAGTTGAGCGTTTTCAACTCAAATCCGAGCTTTTCGCGCATGTCCGCCGCGAAGTCCATACATTTTTCTACCGCGATCACGAACGATTCCTTTTCGAAGATTTGCGAGCCGATATGGCAATGATAGCCCTCTAAACGGACGTTATTTTTTTTCATAGCGTACGCCGTTACCGCTTCCGCCGTTCCGTCCGCAACGGAGAACCCGAATTTACTGTCCGTCGTCGCCGTTTGCACGAACGCGTGCGTATGCGCCTCAACGCCGGGGTTGATACGCAGTAAAATTTTCTGACAGATCCCACGCTTCGCCGATTCCGCGTCGATCTTATCGATCTCGGAATACGCGTCGGCTACGATACAACCGATTCCCGCATCCAGCGCTTCCCCGATCTCGTAATCGAGTTTATTATTCCCGTGCATATAGATTTTTTCGGCAGGAAAGCCCGCTTGGAGCGCCGTATACAATTCACCGCCCGACACGACGTCCACGCCGATATTTTCTTCGTCGGCGATGCGGTAGATCGCCTTACAGGAAAAGGCTTTGGAAGCATACAGCACCAAACCGTTTCCGCCGTATTGCTTTTCAAGAGTATCGCGGTATACGCGCATCATTTTGCGGATATACGCCTCGTCGAAAAGATAGAGCGGCGTGCCGAATTTCTCGGCAAGCTCCACGCAATCCGCGCCGCCAAGCTCCAAATGCCCTTTTCCGTTGATTTTCAGTGTTTCTCTCTCGTTCATAAAATCCTCTTTTGAATTTCAAACTTATCATTATTTTAGCAGATTTATCGACAAAATGCAACGGCTGAAAGCGGTTTTTTCAAGGAAAAATCCGTCTTTGCCGATTTTTTTCGCAAAAACGGATTTTTTTAGTTTTTTTTAAGATTAACCGTTCCAATTCCTTGCAATATCTTTCAAGCGGTCGAGGAATGTCGCTTTCTCTACTTTCTCGCAAGCAATCAGCGGTACGCGGTCGATTTCTACGCCGTCTTTGAATAAAACCAGCTCGCCCGCGTTTTCCCCTTTTTCTACGGGCGCTTTTAATTTATTCAAATTGACTTCCATCGTAACGCCGCTCTTTTCGCCGCGCCTTGAAAATACGCTTGCCGTCCGCGACGGCGTAACCGCAACGGTCTTTTCTTTCCCGCCGCTGACAACGGCTTTTTTATCTAAAACCGAACCCGCTTCCACGACGGGCGTTACGGCATAATTCGCAAAGGCGTAATCGAACATCGTGCGCGTATCCTCAAAACGGTTCGCGCTGTTTTGTTCGCCGATGACTACGGAAATCACGCGCAGATTATCCCGCTTTGCGGTAGCCGCAAGACAGAACCCCGCTTCGTTTGTAAAGCCCGTTTTACCGCCGTCGCAACCGTCGTAGAAACGCACGAGCTTATTCGTATTCGTAATTTCCGTATACCGCCCTTTTGGATGCATAAATTTATCCATCCACACCTTGCCGTATTCAAAATATTCCTCGTGCGCAAGCAAATTCTTCAACATGATCGCCGCGTCTTTCGCGCAGGAATACTGCGGTTCTTTGGGTAATCCCGTACAATTCGCAAACAGCGTATCGTTTGCCCCGATCTCCTTTGCTTTCGCGTTCATTCTTTCCACGAAAATACTTTCTCCGCCTGCGATCCGTTCCGCCATTGCCACGCAACTGTCGTTTGCCGAGCAGACGACGATGCTCTTTATCAATTCCCTTACGGGATATTTTGCATTCGCTTCCAAAAACACCTGCGAACCGCCCATCGAAGCCGCCCGTTCGCTGACCGTGATCTCCTCGTTTATATCGAGCGCACCCGCTTCAATCGCGTCAAAAGCAAGCAGCAAGGTCATAATCTTGCACATACTCGCAATCGGCAAATGCTCTTTCTCGTTCTGCGAAAACATCACCGTACCCGTACCGTATTCCATCAAATACGCCGATTTTGCACGGGTTTGCAATCCCTCTGACATACATTCGATCCCTTTGATTTCCTCATATACAGCCGCGTTTGCCCGTATCGCAGTCTGTTTTCCGTAAGGCGCAAGTTTTGCGCCTCCAACCCCGCAAAGAAGCGCCGTACCGATTAAAATTCCTGCAACCTTTTTCATTCTTTTTCCCTCCTATTGTCTGACAATTCAAAACTGCTATGTCTTACATAATAGTCATTCTTTTAACATCGTTTGAATATCAATACCGTAACCGCGCGTAGGATCGTTCAAAAATACGTGCGTTACCGCCCCTACCAGTTTACCGTCTTGTATGATCGGGCTTCCGCTCATTCCCTGCACGATACCGCCCGTTTCGGAAATCAATTCGTCGTCGGTAATTCGAATCACGTAATTTTTATTCTCTTTATTATGCTTATCCACTTTTACGATCTCGATATCGTATTTTTTCGGGCTGATGCCGTTGACCGTTGAATAGATACACGCATTCCCGGGTTTTACGGTCTCCGAAGAAGCTACGATGCTCATAAGTTCGTCCACCTCAAAATCCGCGGATATTTTCCCGAAAATCCCGCAATCGCAGAGTTTTTCGGCGCTTCCAAGCTCTTTATCGTTCAAAAACATACCGCGAAGCTCGCCCGCTCTGCCCCGTACGCCTTTACACACGCCGACGATACTGCATTCGTATACCGTACCGTCCGAGATTTGCATTTCTTGTTTATTTTCACTCGTAACCGAATGCCCGAGCGAACCGAAACGGCCGTTGGTTTTATCGATATAGGTAACCGTACCGATCCCCGAAACGCTGTCGCGGATTAAAACGCCGATTTTATAACGCTCGGTCGTTTTGTCTTTGATCGGCCGAATTTTCACGGAAAAAGTTTCACTGCCTCGCCCGACTTCAAATTCCAAAGTTTTGCCTTGGCTTTTATTGACGATTTCGTTTAATTCCTGTATGGAATCGACCTTGATTCCCGCTACTTTATATATACAATCCCCTGCGCGCAATCCTGCGTCCTGCGCGGGGCACGCCGTACCGTTTTCGCCGATGACTTCGCAAGTTCCGATAACCTGCGCTCCGCCCGTTTTCAAAGTAAAACCGGCGGACATTCCTCCTACGTAAACCATTTTTTCGTCTGCGGACGCATGGATAACGCCGTAGCCGCCAAAAGTGAACGCGAAGGACAATGCCGCCCCCAAAATAAAAATACCTGATTTGCGCATATTTTCCTCCGTTTAAGAGATAATTTGCGTAAATCAGGTGTATTCTATTCGAAATATTTCGTTTTTTCAGGCAAAACTCCTGTCAGTTTATGTTGTTTTTGTATTCTTTTGCCTGTTTTAACAATTCCTCGGCGTGTTTGAGCGCATACTCATCCCCGTCGTTGCCGCCAAGCAGTCGGACGATTTCTTTCGTTTTCTCTTCTTCGCTCAAAGCGTATACCTTGGTCAGCGTTTTACCGCTTTCCTCTTGCTTTTCGATCAAAAACTCCCGATCGCTCATCGAGGCAATCTGCGCGAGGTGCGAAACGGCGATAATTTGCGTGTTTTTTGCGATCCTTGCAAGTTTTTCGCCTACGACTTTCGCGGTTTTTCCGCTAATCCCCGCGTCGATCTCGTCGAAGATATAGGTCGATATCTCGTTTATATCGGAAAGCTGCGTTTTGACGGCAAGCATAAATCGGCTCATTTCCCCGCCGCTTATGATTTTACCGAGCGATTTCATCGGCTCGCCCGCGTTTGCGGAAAACAGGAAACAAATATCGTCCAAACCGTTCGTATTCGCGCTGTCTATATCGTCAAAGGTATAGTCCTTAAATTGAATATCAAATTGCGCGCTTGCAATGTTCAACGTTTTCAATTCTTCCGTTACGCGCCCGCAAAACGCCTTGCCTTGCGTTTTACGAAGCTCGGTCAATTCACGGCAAAGTTTATAAATCTTTTTCTCCGTTTTTTCTTTTGCCGAAGTCAGCGAGGCGTACTGTCCTTCGCAATCGGACAACAACTCGTATTCCGCGCGGATTTTCTCTAAATACCCGTCTATTTCCCTTTTATCCGCGCCGTATTTGCGCTTTAAGCCGCGGATAGCGTCCAAACGGACTTCTATTTCATTCGCCTCGTTTTCGTCAAAATACAGCTCGTCTGCAAGATCGGACAAGCTCGCAACGATATCCTCCGCGTCGCCCGCAAGCGTTTCCAGTCTGTCGCAAATTTCCGCATACGCGTTATCCAACCGTGAAATGCCCACGATCGCACGGCTTGCATACCGTATCCCGTCCGCAGCTCCGCGTTCTCCCGACAAAGCCTCCGTCGCTTCCCGTACGGCGGTGATGATTTTTTCGAGATTATTGATTTTATTGCGTTTGGATACAAGCTCTTCTTCCTCACCCTCTTGCATATCTACGGTTTCAATCTCTTCAATCTGAAACTGTAAGATATCCAAACGCCGTCCGCGTTCCTGCTCGTTCCCGCCGAGCAAAGCGATCCGTTCCTGAATTTCTTTCTTCTCTTTCAAAAGAATGGCTAATTCTTCTTTTTTAGCCGTTAATTCCCCGCCGATCACGTTATCCAGCGTTTTCAGCTGATTGCTTTCCTTTAATAAAAAGAAATGCTCGCTCTGACCGTGTACGTCCACGAGGAAATCGGTTACTTTCCGAAGCATCGCCGCCGTTACGGCGTTGCCGTTGATTTTGATCGCGTTTTTGCCCGTTTCCGAAAACTTACGGGAAATAATAATCTCCCCGTCCGTATCGATATCCATTTCCCGTAACGTTTGCACCGCTTTCGAGCTATCAGGCACGACAAATTCCGCCTTTACAAGACATTCCGTTTCGCCGTAACGGATCATAGACCGATCGGCTTTTGCGCCCAACACAAAATTGACAGAATCGAGTATGACCGATTTGCCTGCGCCCGTTTCCCCCGATAAAACGTTCAAGCCCTCGCAAAAATCAAGCTCCGCCCGTTCTATCAACGCTACGTTTTTAATGGTAAGTCTGGATAACATATCCTATTCCTTATCTCATGAATTCGTTAATTTTCTCCACGACCGTTTCCGCGGCTCGGTTATCCGTGCAAACGATCAACAGCGTATCGTCGCCCGCGACTGACCCCACGATCTCCTCGTGATTGAGCTTATCCACAACCGCGCCCGCGTTCGCGCCGTTGCCCGAAAGCGTTTTGATAACCACAAGGTTTTGCGCGATCTTTACGGACACTACGCAATCGCGGAACAAGCTCTTCATCTTCGGCGAGATCTCGCTTTCCCCGTCGTTTATGTATGCGTAGCGGTACTTTTTCACGATCCCTGCGACCTTGAAAAGATGCAAATCACGGATATCCCGCGAAATCGTCGCTTGCGTAACCACGTAATTGAGTTTGTTGAGCTCCTCGCAAAGCTCTTCTTGCGTTTCTATCTCGTTGTGCGCGATGATCTCTAAAATTTTAGCGTGCCGAGCTGACCTTAACATATTTTGTTACCCCTTTCCTTGATATATTTAACCGTTCAATTTATTTCTTACTTTGGCAAAAAAGTCCGAATCCTCTTTCACGGGGAAATCCGCCGTAAACGGAGCTTTTTTAATATGAATTTCCGTGCCCTCGGGCAATGCGGCGATCACGCCGCCGTCTGCAAGCACGATCGACCTGCCCTTGGAGATCTTGATTGTGAACTCGTCCGTGTCCGCAAACACGATCGGTCTCGCGCGCATGGAAAACGCGCAAATGGGCGTCAGCATAAACACGGGCACTTCAGGGGTCAAAATTGCCCCGCCTGCGGACAGCGAATACGCCGTCGAGCCCGTCGGCGTACATACCAGCAAGCCGTCGCCTGCAATGATATCCTTGCCCTCTTTCGCTTGTACTTCCAAGCTGAGTATCTGCGTAGAAGCGGTAGAAAGCAATCCGTAGTCCCGTTGAATGGCGATCTCGTTCAGCGCGTAAAAGGTCTTGTCCTTGATCTGCACTTGTAAAAGACTGCGTTTTACGATTTGACAGCTATCCGTTTCCAGCCTTGACAAAATCTCTTTTACGCGTTCGCGCTCCGTCTTTTCGTATTCCGTTAAAAAGCCGAGATTGCCGTAGTTGATGCCGATAATTTTCACGCCTTTTTGTGCGGCAATCACAGCGGCGTGCAAAATAGCGCCGTCTCCGCCGAGCACTACGACGACGTCTACGCCGTCGATCTCTTTATGCGAAGCAAATTTTACGGTTTCATATCCCGCTTCCTGTAAAAAACGCACGATCTCCTCGATCGTTTCTACGTTTTTTACCTTTGATTTATTGCCCAAAACCCCGATTTTCATCTTTTTCTCCGGTATAAAATTTACTGTAATTCCCCTGCTGAATTTTTTTGTACAAATTCTTTGATCTTTGCCAGTATTTCCGTTTCCTTTTTGGCTTTTTGCATTTCTAAGCCGCAACGCAAAACGTATTCGATATTTTTTCCTTTCCGAACGGGTGCGTTTACGATATCGTATGCAAATAACCCGTTTTCATATAAATATCCGAGCACTTTTTTTACAATCTCCGCATGCGCGGACGGCGCGACGATCCCGCTCTTTCCGATATGCTTTTTCTCGCACTCGAATTGCGGTTTTATCAACACGAACGCTTCCCCCGTTTCTTTTAATATCTCCTTGATCACGGGAAAAATCAAGCGCAAAGAAATAAAACTTACGTCCGTTACCACACCGTCGAGATCGTCTGAAAAATCCGTTTTCGTGAGATACCGCGCGTTGGTATTTTCCATACGCACGATCTCCGACCGATCTTGCAAGCTCTCATGCAATAAACTCTCGCCCACGTCGATCGCGTAGACTTTCTTTGCTCCGTTTTGCAACAGACAATCGGTAAAACCGCCCGTGCTCGCGCCGATATCGGCAAAGGTCTTGCCCTTACAATCCACGCCAAACGCTTTGATCGCACGGTCTAATTTATAACCGCCGTTCGAAACGAACAAGTCCTTGGGCTGAACGATCGTAACCGTATCCGTTTCGGTAATTTCCGTTTTCGGCTTTATCGCTTTCCCGTTCACAAGCACCCAGCCTTTCTCAATCGCTTCCGCGGCTTTCGTTCTTGAACCGAATTTTTCCGCAAAATATTTATCCGCTCTCATACAAGAATTTCCGAAATATACTCTTCGATTTCTTTACAGTTCACGCCGTATTCGCTTTGCAGAGCGGCGACTCCGCCCTGCGGAATAAACTCGTCGCGATAGGCAAAATTCTTGATTTTGCAATCGATTCCGAGCTTGACAAGCTCGCCGTCGATCTGCGCGCCAAGCCCACCCAAGAACACGTTGTCTTCCATCGTAACGACGTATTTGCCCGCCAGCGTTTTCAACAGCTCCGTATCAAGGGGCTTGACGAACCGCGCGTTGACAACGTTGAAATCCTTGCCCTGTTTTTGGAGATTTTGCAAGATCTTCATCGCAATGATCAAACACCGCTCTCCCGCCGCGATCACCGTTACTTCCGAGTTCGTTTTATGGAGATATTCCCATTTCCCAACGGTTAGTTCGTTGTCCTCGCTCTGAAAAACCGTTCTGCCCGCACGCGGATAACGGATCGCCAAGGGATGCGGGTATTCGGCGCTGAAACGCATGATTTTCTTAAACTCTTCGGTGTCTTTGGGCACAGCGACCGTTAAATTAGGTATCAAAGATAAATAGGACAAATCGAAAACGCCCTGATGCGTTTCTCCGTCCGCGCCCGATATCCCCGCGCGATCGATACAGAACGTTACCGCCATATCCTGCGCGCATACGTCGTGAATGATCTCGTCGAAAGCGCGCTGTAAAAAGGTGGAATAGATCGCGTAATACGGCTTTAAGCCCCCTGCCGCCATGGACGCGCACAATACGGAGGCGTTTTCTTCGCAGATCCCGACGTCAAAAGCGCGTTCGGGGTATTTTTCAAAAAATTCACTCAAACCCAGCGCTTCTTTCATCGCCGCGGAAACGACGGTGATTTCCGAATTTTCAGCAGCCAGTTCGCAAAGACATTCGCCTAAAACCTCGGAATATTCCTTATCTTTCGGCGAACCGACGGGCGGTACGCCGTGCGTATTCGTCGGGTGTTCCTCGCTGAATTCGTAGCCCTTGCCTTTCTTGGTTACGATATGCAGCAGCACCGAACGGTTTTGCATAAGGTCTTTCGCCTCCGAAAACGCTTCCAGCATCTCTTCCAGATCGTTCCCGTTCTTCACGCCGATATACGTCAAACCGAAGTTTTCAAGCAGCTTGATACCGCTTGCTTTGTCGCCGTTTTTGATCTCGTTCAAGATCTCGTACATACCGCCGACGGTCGGAGAAATGGACATTCCGTTATCGTTGAGAACAATCAGTACGTTCGTATTTAGAATTTTCAAACTGCTGAGCGCCTCGTAAACAAGTCCGTTATTAAACGAACCGTCGCCGATATACGCGATAATATTCCGCTGTTCGCCGTGTAAATCCCTTGCCTTGGCAAGCCCGATCGCCGCGGAAACGGACGTTCCCGCATGTCCCGTATCGTAACAGTCGTATTCGCTTTCGTTGCGCTTGGGAAAGCCCGAGATACCGCCCGCCTGCCGCAACGAGGAAAACCTGTCCGCTCTGCCGCTCAACAGCTTATACGCATAGCATTGATGCCCTACGTCGAAAACGATCTTGTCGTTAGGGAAATCGAAAGTATAAAACATTGCGACCGTCGATTCCACCGCGCCAAGATTGGACGCAAGATGCCCCCCGCATTGCATGACGGTATTGTAAATCACCGTTCTCAATTCATCGCAAAGAACGTTCATTTCGTTTTTCGTGCAGTTTTTTATTTGTTCGGGCTTTAATTTTTCCAGCATAAAAGCACCTTTTCCCCTTGTATAACTCACTTCCTGCGTTTGAGGATATAGTCTATCAGATCTCTCAAAAAATCCGTATCCCCGTCGATCCCTTCGAGCACGGCAAGACAGTCTTTCGCGCAAGTTTCACTGCGGACTTTCGCGCCCTCCAAACCGTATAAACGCACGCAAGTCAGTTTGTTTTCCTCTTCGTCTTTGCCGATGGATTTTCCGAGGTTTTGGAAATCCCCCGTAACGTCTAAAATATCGTCCGTCATTTGGAAGAGCCGTCCGAGCAATTTCCCAAACCTTTCAAACGCCAAATAGCATTTGTTATCGCTCAAAATACTCGCAATCGCAACGGGCGCAAGCAGGAGTTTCCCCGTCTTGTGTTCGTAAACGTAGAACAGATCCTCTTCGGACACCTCTTTTCCCTGCTGAGAAAAATACAGATCCGCAGACTGTCCCGCGATCATGCCGTACACACCCGCACACTCGTTCAGGAATTTAGAAGCCTGCGCGTATTTTTCGCCTTTCATACTCTGTTCAAAACAAATCGCGTACGCCTCGTTCAAAAGCGCGTCCCCCGCAAGAATCGCGTTGGCTTCCCCAAACGCTTTATGGTTAGAGGGTTTGCCGCGGCGAAAATCGTCGTTATCCATCGCAGGCAGATCGTCGTGGATCAGCGAATAGCAATGGATCATTTCCAGCGCGAGCGCAAACGGCAGAATTTCCGTTTTCGGTAGTTTTAGCGTATCCGCACAGGCAAGCGCCAACACGGGCCGAATCCGTTTCCCGCCGTTGAGCAGGCTGTAACGCATGCTTTCGCCCAAAATTTCGGGCTTTGTCTTTAATTTTTGCGCGTATGCGTTGGCATACTGTTCAAATTCCGATAAATACTCGTTATAACGAAGATTAAAATCGTACAATCCTGTTACTCCTTATTCGCTGTCAAATACGTATTATACATTAGCATCGTGATCGTCATCGGCCCTACGCCGCCCGGTACGGGAGTGATATACGACGTTTTTTCCTTTACGTTTTCAAAATCAACGTCGCCGCAGAGCTTACCGTTTTCGTCGCGGTTCATACCGACGTCGATCACCACAGCGCCGTCCTTGACCATATCCGCCGTAACGAATTTGGCTTTCCCGATCGCGGAAACGAGAATATCTGCCGAGCGGCATATCTCTTTGAGGTTCTGCGTTTTACTGTGGCAAACGGTAACGGTCGCGTTCGCATTCAGAAGCAGCATTGCCATAGGCTTGCCCACCGTTTCGCTTCTGCCCAGCACCACCGCGTGTTTGCCCGTCGGGTCGATCCCCTCTTTTTCGAGCATTTTCATAACACCCAAAGGCGTACACGCGACGACTTTTTCTTTGTGCTTCATCAAAAGCCCGAGATTTTCCGCCGAAAATCCATCCACGTCCTTTTCAAAGGGAATATGCAGCTCCGCTTTTTCCGCGTCCAGATGACGGGGCAGAGGCAGCTGTAATAAAATCCCGTCGATATCCCCGTCTTTGCCGAGTGTATCGAGCAAGTTTTCCACTTCTTCCTGCGTGGAAGTTTCGGGCAATTCGTAGGCATACGACCGAATACCGAGTTCCCCGCAAGCCTTGATTTTATTGCGGACGTAGATACGGGAAGCGGGATCTTCGCCGACGATAACGACCGCAAGCCCGGGTTTTCTGTCCGATTTTTCGATTTTCGTTTTCAGCTCCGCGCGAAGCTCCGCAGCCAAAGCCTTTCCGTCTATGATTTTCATGATCGCTCCAAATTATTTATTGATAACGCCCGAAAGCACGCCGTTTACGAAATCCGCGCTCGTTTCGGTGGAATATTTTCTCGCCAGACCCGTTGCCTCGGACACCGAAACCACGGGCGGAATATCGTCGAAATATTTAATTTCCGCCATGGCGATAAGCAAAATACTCTTGTCCATGGGATTGATACGGTTTTCAAGGTAATGATGACAAGCGTCCTCGATCCCTGCGATCAATTCCGCGCGATGCTCTTCCACGGTTGCCACGAGATCTGCCGCAAACAACAGATCCTCGTCCTTTTCTAAGGCAAATTGCTTATATATTTTCTTTTTTAACGAATCTATACAATCCGTATTAAATTGCTGCGCGAAAATAATATTCAGCGCCGCTTCTCTCGCTGCGTTTCTCATATCGTACTCCTGTATTGAACGGCGAAAACCCTTCACCTGTCGGGAAGGGCGTTCGGTATGTTTTTTAGTTTTCCGTTTCGGAAGCAGAGCGTTCGCGCTGTTCCTCTTCCTTTTCCGTCGGCTCGGCAGGCGTCGGATCGCAGAATACCACGTCCAAAACGTGTACGTCCACCTCCGCTACCTTGTAATGGGTCATATTTTCCACGCTCTGCTTGACGGATTGCTGAATCCTGTACGCAAGCTCGGGCACGTTATAACCGTATTTCACGATCACGGAAACGTCGGCGTAAATACCGTCTTTTTCCAAATACAGGGAAATTCCGTTCTTTTTGCCTTGCGCGGGAATCGTTCCCTCCACTTCGGCTACCGCCAACGCAACGATATTCTGCACGATCCCTGCGTTGTAGACGATTTTACCGCTCTGTTTATCCTGTGAAGTTAATTTGATATTGGACATTCAAAAAGATCTCCTTATTTTATCTCAAGTATATTATAGCACATCTTTTTGAATAATTCTACTGTTTTGAGGATATTTTCTCCGCTTTTTTTCAGCTTTCCGCATAAACGGGCATGATTATAATATTCCCTGCAACGACCCCCGTTTCGTTTTTCATCATATTGTAAATGGAAAGCGCCGTATCGTAATTCAGCTCGGACGAATTGATGAATACGTTGATGTTATCCGAGTCCGCGGAAACGGATACCACCGCGTCCGAAAAACCGAGAGATTTTACCATGTTTTCAAGCACGAGTTCTTTTTCCATCGCCGCAACGATATCCATTTTCATTTCCGTCGCTTCTTCGTATTTCTCATCCCCCTCTTCATAGAGCGCGATTACGCTGTCAAGCTGTACAAGCTCTTCATTTCTCGTCGTCGTGCGTTCCGTTCGATAGGTCGTGAAATAGTTCGCCGTCGTTACGCCGCCGTCCGCCGTCGCAGCCGCCGTCTGCGAGTTCGCAAACACGAAATTGAAAATCGCCGTAACGGCAAGCAACAATACCAACGAAGTCATAATGATAATTTTCTTTTTGTTCGACATAGATTTTATCTCCTTATTCCTTTTTCAAATAAATTTTGACTGCTTTTTGCTCCGTTCCGAGCGCGGCTGCCACCGCTTCCCGAACGTCCATAACCACCCGAAGATCGTTTGCGCCCTCGCAGACGACCACAACGCTTTTTACGCCGTCCTCGTCCTCGTAGACGATCACGTTCGCTTCGCCCACGCCGTCTATCTCTTCTATCAGCCGCATGACCTTCGTTTCCGTTTCCGTCGCCTGCGCGGAAACGCTCGCCTTTTCTCCGTCGTCGCCGAATATCCGCAAAGCCGTGATCATAAGCGCCAGCGCTAATCCCGCGAGCAACAGGAAATCCTTTATCTTGCCGTTAAAAAACCTGCGTTTTTCCTCCGCTTTTACTGCGGTTTCCGTCCTTTTATTCAAGCAACACCTCACTGCAATAGTTTTTCTTTACGTAATCCGCGATCATTTGTCCTACCTCCTCCGTTTCATCGTCTATCCGTATCCGAATTCGGGTAATGCGTATCGCATCCGACTCGTAAATCCCGTCCACCCGTTCCATTTCGCGCGACCATTCCAGCGTTACGTTCGTTTCCGCGCCGTATTTTTCGGAAATCTCCGTTTCCAACGCCTTTTCCGTTTCACGGATTCTCATTTCACTGTAATACTTTATGAACTCCTCGTCCGTTTGTATGACACTTTCCGAAAAAATCGATTGAGAAGTTTTTTCCGCGCCGAGTTTCGAGCTCCCGCTTTGGAAAAATTCCAGCACGGGCGCAACGATCGCGAGCACGCAGGCGAGCTTCGCCACCCCCTTTATCGCGCTCGAAGTTTTTCCCTCGGGCACGATCGCCGTTAAAATCGCCGACAGCAGCACCGTACCGATCACGCTCAGCAGATATCCGTTCACAATAACGCCTCCGTCGAAAAGATCATCAGCACGATCGCCAAGAAATACATAAACGCCGTAAACAGCAGTCCTGCCGTGCAATATTGCAAATTCGTTGCGGTTTCCCCTAAAAAATCAGATATCCGACCGTCGCCGAACGGTTGCGTGATCGCCGCCGTCAAGCGCAAAAGTAAATTGACGGAGATCAATAATATCAACGGCTCGAACAGTACGGAAATCAGCAAAAATATTCCGAACACGCCGAGGGAATTTTTAATGAGAATACTCCCCGCCACCGCCAGATCGAACCCGCCCGATAAAAACCCGCCGACGATGGGTACGCCGTTGCCGATCGCGTATTTCATCGCGCGGCGGACCACCCCGTCGTAGCTCGCCGAAGTGATCCCCTGCAAGGTAAAAAACAGCCCGAATACCGATACGCTCACGCCGATCAGCCATTTGTTGATGCTTTTGAAAAAGGCGGTAAATTTACCGATTTTCAGCTCCGAAGTCAAATTACTCGCCATGGAAAACACGATGATCGTAATCGTGATCGGGAAAACGATCGAACGGATCACGGCAACGATCGTCGTGGAGAAAAACGCGACCGCAGGTCGGCAAACCGCCGCGGATAACGAGCCGCCACTCGCCGCCATAAGCGTAAGCATAATCGGGAAAACGAGCTGCATTTGCGTTTGCATCGCGGATACGCTGTCTATCGCCTCGGTAAAACATTCGGTGAGTACGGCGATCAGCGGTATCAACGCCGCCGCGTAGGTGATCAGGAAGATCATTTCCCCCGACGTTTTGCCCGCCGTACCGCTTTTTAGCGTGGTGATCAGCGCGGAAAGCAGCGTAACGGCGGCAATACAGGCGAACGCGGGTAAAATTTCCGATACTTTGGCAAACAGCACTTCGAGGATCTGCTTCCCGAATCCCTCGTAATCGAACGGCGTGCCTTTGATATACGCCAGCAAGCGTTCGCCAACGTCCATATCCGTAAAACCGTCCAGCGTATCCAAGTATTCCTGTAAGCCTTGCAGATCCAACTCGTCCAACTGCTCGCGCACCGTTTCGTCAAGCTCCGCTTCCGATTGCGTTTGCGCCTCGTTTGTTTCCGCTAAAACCGTCTTGACGGGCATGGAAAACATACCCAAAAACACCAACAAAACAATGCATAAACTTATAAAAACGCTTTGCATTTTCACCGAAATAATTTGCTTTTTCATACCAACTGTAAGAACCCGCTGATCATGGTTAACAGACCCTCAATAATCGGCAACGAAAGCATCAGGATCGTAATTTTACCGCCGAGCACGACCTTGTCCGCCACGGCGTTACTGCCGAAATCGTTCAAAATCCCCGCGCCGAACTCCGTAATATAGCCTACGCCCACGATTTTAAGTAAAATTTTCAAAAGCCCGTTTTCCACGCCCGTTACTTTAGTGATCGTAGCGAACACGGACAAGGTATTTTGCAACGCGTCCGCGACGAACAAAAGAATTACGATTACACCCGTTACCGTTACGGCAAAGGAAAGTTCAGGTTTTGTCGTTTTCAAGAGTATAGAGGCGATCGCCGTTACGAAGGCTACGCCGATTATCTTCATAATTTCCGTCATAGCCCGCTAATCCAGTTGAAAAATCCCTTTGATCTGCTCGAAAAGATCCCCGACCATACCCACGACGACGGCGAGCACGATAATCAGCCCCACGATACTAACCAAAGTCGCAATATCGTCCCTGTCCGATTTTTTTAATATCTGACAAATCACCGTGATAATAATCCCGATCGCCGCCATTTTGAATAGAATACCGATATCCATTTCCCGTTCCTCCGTTTTTTATACGATAAGTATTAAAATCAACAAACCGCATAAAAATCCGATTTTTATGTATAAATCGCCATATTTTTTACAAGCTGTTTCCGATTGCGTTTGCAATTTCGAAAGGGGTTCTTTTACCGCTGAAAAATACCCTTTTTGCGAAGCGCTATCCCCTTTCCCGAGCATTAAAAAATAGTCCTCGACCACTCTTTTTTCCTCTGCCGTTAAAAAGCCGTAGGTCGGAAAATCGGTAAACGACCGTGCCTGCGAAGTACGCTCTGAAAGCGAATGGAAGAAATCCTCCAAAAGCGTGTTAAACTCGCCTTTATAGGCATATCGCGCCGTAAATTCCCGAATGGGTCGTCTATAATACGAAATTTCGCTTAAAAACCGCTCGTTGAATTCTTTGAATTGCGAAAAAAACGCTTTCCTTTGTCGGTATTTTTTCGCAAGTAAATACCCGCAAAAACTCGTAAAACCAACGATGGCGATTCCTAAAAAGAATTTTAACATACCTTACAGCAACTCCCGTCCGTCTGCGCCGTAAACGCCTTTTATTTTTCCGATTTCACGCTCATCCAGAATAATATACCGTTCAAACAACCCCAAAAGCGGTGGTTTTACGGAGGAAATCTCTGAAAAATGCGCCGAGGCTATCACGGTAATCCCTGCACAAACCGCCTTTTCTACCGCCTTGTAATCGTCTACCGACAGCTCGTCCGTAATAATCATATCTGGGCGCATTGCCCGTACGCCTGCCTCAAAAGCCGTCTTTTTATCTGAATATTTCATAATATCACAGCTTTTCCCCACCTCACCCGCAGAGATTTCCCCCCGCTCGTCGCAGATCAGAATATTTTTTTTTGTCTTTTCGCTTAAAATCCGTCCTAAATCTCGTAGCAATGTTGTTTTCCCCAGCCCCGGCGCGGACATAATCACGGTATTACGTACTCGATCACGCATACAACGTTGATAAATTTCTTGCGCGCAACCGATAATCTCGTGCGGAACGCGGATACAAAGGGACGTAAAGTTCCGTAAAGCAAACGGTTGTCCTTTTTCGAATACGTATTCGCCCGCAAGCCCGATCCTTGCCCCGTTTTCCGCTGTTAAAAAGCCTTGTTTTATTTGTTCTTCTACTGAATATACGGAATATTTCCCAGCGCGGAATACGCAATCGGCAATATCCGTACTATCGCAAACAAGTGCCTTTTCAGCATTTTCCGTTAAACCGTAATCCCCCAAATACCGATATTTCCCCTCGTAATTTACGGTAACAGGCTTATCCGCGCGAATTCGGATCTCATACAGATACTGAAGATTTAATCGCGTTAAACCGTCTTTTACGTTTTCAGGAAGAAAATCAAGCATTTGTTATACTATATGCGACGGCTCGTCCCAATAGAACGAAAACGGCATAAAAAAACGCCTTTCTGATTTAGAAAGACGTTTCCCGCTATGAATATTCTTATTTGCTATAATCGAAAAGCATTGCCGTACTCTTATCCACAAAATCGGATAATTCCTCGGGCGACAGCTTTTTATAAGAAAGCATTGCAAGGTAATAAATTTGATTTACGATCATTTTTTGTTTCTCTTCCGATTGACGAAGCAAGCCTGAAACGACAGGGTTTGTGAGATTGAGCACAAGCGTTGCGTTTTTCGTCGGATCGGTTTCGTCCATGCCGTAAAAACCGTTCATTTCCGACATTCTACGCATAAATTCCTCGACGTTGACAACCGCGGGAATTTTACCGCTCTTAAAACGCTCCGCCTTAACGCTGATTTCTTGATTTACGAGATGCTTTTTGAACGCTTCAATCAGCTCTTTTTGCTCGTCTTCACCTACCGTTTCCCCACTCTTTAACGCACCGTCGATATCCGCGTCAATACGTACAAAACGGCATTTTTTGGGGTTTTTATACTCAATATAGCTGATAAAGTGCGGATCGATCAAGGTATCGCACATAATCGCGTCCAAGCCCGAGTCCTTGAACATAGCGATATACTGCGCCTGTTGCGCCTCGTCGGAAACGTAATACACGGCTTTGGGCTGTACGCCGTTTTTCGAGTCTTCTTCGCTAATCTCTTCGCCAAGGAAATCGTTTACGGGCTTATATTCACCGTTCAAATTCTTGAAAATGAGAATATCCTTTACTTTTTCGTAGAATTCTTCCTCTTTCAAGCAACCGAATTTGATAAAGGTAGAAATATCTTTCCAGCATTTTTCGTAATGCTCACGGTCGGTTTTGAACAAAGAAGTAAGTTTATCAGCAACTTTCTTGATGATATGCTTGGAGATTTTCTGAACCTGTTTGTCGTTTTGCAAGAAACTTCTCGAAACGTTTAAGGGAATATCAGGACAATCAATCACGCCGTTTAAGAGCATTAAAAATTCAGGGATTACTTCTTTGATATTGTCCGCGATAAACACTTGATTGCAATAGAGTTTTACCTGACCTTTTTCAAGCTGAACCTGCTGTTTTTTGACTTGCGGGAAATACAAAATCCCTTTCAAGCGGAAAGGATATTCCATATTCAAGTGTATCCAGAACAACGGCTCGTTAAAATCCATAAACGTATCGCGGTAGAAGTTTTTATATTCCTCGTCGGTACATTCTTTCGGGTCTTTCAAATACAACGGCGCGGTGTTGTTAATCGGTTTGTCCGTATCGTCGCCCTTGGGATTTAAGTAGATATCAAACGGCATAAACGAGCAATATTTACGGAGCAATTCCCGAATACGGTATTCTTTTAAGAACTCCTCCTCGCCCTCTGCAATATTCATAACGATTTTCGTTCCCCGTTCGGATTTGTCCGTTTCGGAGAGCTTGTACGTAGAATTGCCGTCCGATTCCCATTTCACCGCGGGTTCGTCTTTATAACTCTTCGTATAGATCTCCACGTTTTCCGAAACCATATACGCTGAATAAAACCCAAGTCCAAAATGCCCGATAATGCCGTCGCCCGAAGCCTTTTCGTATTTTTGTAAGAAATCTTCCGCGCCCGAGAACGCGATCTGGGTAATGTATTTTTCCACTTCCTCCGCGGTCATACCGATACCGTTGTCCTCAACGGTAAGCGTTTTTGCGGTTTCGTCTACGGAAACGGTAAGTTTATATGCCTTTTCGTCTTTCTGTGCTTCGCCCATATCCACCAGCTTTTTGTGCTTGGTGATTGCGTCTACGCCGTTTGCTACGATTTCACGCAGGAAAATATCCTTATCCGAATACAGCCATTTTTTAATGATCGGCATCATATTCTCGCTTGAAATTTTTATCTTGCCTTGTTTGTTCATAACAATATTTCTCCTTTGAAATTTATTCAACATTTATTTATACACAAAAAAGCCTGCTTTTAATCAAACTAAAAGCAGACTTTTTAATTTTTATTCCAAAGTATTATTCACTAAAAACAATCAGGAGTTCTTATTCAACAAATCCGCAATCGATACGCCACCGAGGTTTCCTTCATTCCATTCGGTAACTTCGTCTACGGGTTTCTGTGCTCTGGGCTTTCTCGTTTTTTCCTTGCCTTCGCCGTCCTCAGCCTTTGCCACACGGGGTTTTCTCTCCGCGTTTTCGGGCTTCGGTTCAAGCGCTTTGATGGAAAGGGTCATCTTCTTCTCAACACAGTCAAGTTTGAGGATCTTCGCGTCGATTTCCTGACCGATCGTAAGCGCCGTCGTAGGATTTTCGAGGAATTCGTGGGAGATCTGCGAAACGTGCACAAGACCGTCGATGCCTTTTTCCACTTCAACGAACGCGCCGAAAGGTACGATACGTACGACTTTACCGTGGATTACGTCGCCCTCTGCGTATTTCTCCGCAGCCAGATCCCAAGGCTGTGCTTGGAGCTGTTTATAACCGATGGAAACTTTTTTTGCTTCCTCGTCGATTTTGAGTACTTTGAATTCGTACTTCTTGCCGATTTCAAGAACGTCGGTAACTGCTTTCACACCCGTCCAAGAAAGGTCGGAAATGTGCGCAAGGCAATCGAAACCGTTTACGGAAACGAACGCGCCGAAAGCGGTAACTCTTTCAACTTTACCCTCTACTACGTCGTCAACGTGAATGGAAGCGAAGAATTCAGCTTCTTTCGCCGCTCTCGCAGCTTCTTTTGCCGCTCTTTCCTCTTCGATAATCACGCGCTGAGAAGCAATAATTTCTTTTCTTCTCTCGGTCTTGATCTCGATAACTTTCAAACGCAGCTTTTTACCAACATATTTATCGAGTTCTTTTACGTAGCCCGAACGGATCTCGCGTGCGGGTACGAATACGGTGTAAGAACCGAGTTCCGCAGTCAAACCGCCTTTGTTGAATCCGCTGCATACGACTTCGAATTCTTTACCCGACTGAATTTCAGCGATAGCGGCTTCCTCTTCTTTGATCTGCTTGATCTGTTTCTGAGAAAGTTTTACGGGGTTTACAGCAACAACCATAAGTTCGATTTCTTCGCCGAGTTTCGCATTGAAATCGTCCTTATTGTAAACTTCGCAGTCTACTTCTTCTTTGTCGAGAATCACGTCCTTCTTTGCAAGGGGGAGCAATACTGCAACACCCTAATCGTCCGCCGACGAAATCGTAGCCTTAATCAACTGTCCTTTCTTGAACTTCGGTTGACTGTCCATGTTCGCAACGACTTCTTCCATACTCGTTGCTTTTGCTTCTGTTTCCATTTCCATTTTTGATAGAACCTCCTGAGTTTGCGCGTTAGGGGTGCTTGCACCCGTAACAATACCTACTTTTTCAAATCCTTTGATTGTTTTATATTCGAGATCGGCAGCACTCGACAAACGAAATACGTTCGGACAATTCTTCGCGCAGATGTCGTACAGCTTGTTGGTGTTGCTGCTGTTTAAGCCTCCGATCACCAAAATCGCGTCGCATTTCTTAGATAATTCGTTCGCTTCATTTTGCCGTCCTATAGTAGTATAGCAAATTGTTTTAAAAACTTCAACTGTTTTTTCACGGATATTATTAAGATTTTTTATAATTTTTTCAAATTTTTCCTCTGAATAGGTCGTTTGCGCCACTATACAGCAGTCTTTTTGGGGTAAAACGGAAAAATCTTCGTCTTCGGAGGAAAATATATACGCTTCGTTTTCACACCAGCCGTTTAAGCCTACAACCTCGGGATGCGTCTTCTCCCCCACGATTACGATCGTTTTTCCTTGGGCGTGCTGCTCGCGAACGATCTTTTGCGTGCGCCGTACGAATTCGCAGGTACAATCCACGATTTTGATATTTCGAGACGCGCAAAGCTCGTATACAGCTTTTCCCACGCCGTGGGAACGGATGATCAGCGTTGCGCCGCAAGGCACGTCGTCAAGATCGTCCACCATGACGATCCCCCTTTCGGTAATCTTCTGCACGACCTCGGGGTTATGAATGATCTCGCCGTAAATATAGGTATTTTCCGTTTCAATGGACAAAGCGGTGTCCACCGCTTTTTTTACGCCGTGGCAAAAACCGCCGCTTTTTGCGATGATAAATTCCATGCCTTATTTCGCCTTTTTCTTCTTTTTGTTTTCTAAGTACTCGGCGTGCTGTTTCCGCATATCCAGCATAATATCGCGGATCTTGTTATCCGCTTCCGCAAACTCCGCTTCCGTCAATTTTCTGTCGTAATATTCCGTCAATTCAAACGGCTCGCCGATTAAAACGTGCGTACGACGGAAAAAGCGAGGTCTTTTATACATCATAATCGGCAAAATCGGCGTTTTGCACTTGATTGCGATCGCCGCCGCGCCGTGGTGGAACGGGAGCATTTCCGCTTCCGTTTTATTGCGCGTACCCTCGGGGAAAATACAAATCTTTTCGCCGTTTTTCAGGCATTTGAAACAGTCGAGGATCGCGCGGACGTCGTTGCCGTCGCGGTTTGCGCAGATCGCTTTTACCTTACCGAGCAGCCAACCCAAAATCGGCGCTTCGAAATTTTCTTTTTTGGCAAGGTAATGTATCCCCTCCCAAGTGGTCGCCGCGGGAAAAACGGCGTCGAACAACCCGTAATGATTGCATACGTATACGCAAGCCCCGTCCTTTACTTTGCGATTGCCGTAAAAACGGAAAGGCTTAAAAAGCCAATAGCTCGGAATGACGATCACACGCAGAAAATTCAACAGCTTTATGATATGCCTGCCCTTTTTATTCGCCTTGACCGTGATATCCGATTTTTTCTTCTT
Organism: Clostridia bacterium; assembly: GCA_017465865.1. Taxonomy (GTDB): domain Bacteria; phylum Bacillota; class Clostridia; order Christensenellales; family Borkfalkiaceae; genus Scatosoma. The sequence goes on along the minus strand of JAFTVF010000006.1, from coordinate 154,840 downwards.
CTTTTTCGTTTCTGCCATTGCGTAGCCCTCAGATCTTCGATTGTATTTGCTTTTTAATCGCCGCAACGACGCCGTCGATATCCAGCTCAGACGTATCGATTACGATCGCGTCTTCCGCGCAGACAAGCGGCGAAAACTCCCGTTCGCTGTCCTGTTTATCCCGCGCGACGATCTCCGCGTGCAGTTTTTCAAAATCCACGGTTTCCCCGCGCTCCGCAAGCTCCTTAAAACGGCGGGTTGCGCGCACCTTACTGTCTGCGGTGATAAAGAATTTATATTTCGCGTCGGGCAATACCGCCGAACCGATATCCCGACCGTCGAGCACGCAGGACATACTTTTTGCGATTTCACGCTGCATTTCTACCATTTTAACGCGCACGGCGTGATGCGCGGAAATATTCGAAGCCGCCATCGACACGGCGTTTTCGCGAATAGCGGAAGACACGTCTTCGCCGTCAAGTATCGTATGCTGTTTCCCCTCTTTATATTCCACTTTCAGATCAAGGTCCAACAGCATTTTTTCCACCGCGACAACGTCTTTGGGATTGATCCCCGACCGTAACGCTTTCAACGCGCAAGCACGGTACATTGCGCCCGTATCCAAATACAGAATATTGTAATCTTTCGCTAAAATTTTCGCCACCGTACTCTTCCCGCTCCCCGCAGGTCCGTCCAGCGCGATATTCAGCCGTTCGGAAATGTCTTTTCTCAATACCTTTGCTCCTCTTTGATAGATATGTTTTACTGCGTTTTTCGAGGCTAATTCCGTCAACAGCATCAAACGGATACACAGCTTTAACCCGCCGTCGATCTCAGGCTCTATCGCCGCGAAAAGCGGCGCGAAATCATACCCGCATTCCCTTGCGGCTTTTGCGGGATGATAAGAATGTACGTCGCTCGTCAAAGAAAACACGAACGCCGAAACGTCCTCTTTTTGTAGGGAATTTGCAGAAAAAACCTCGTCGAGCAGCTCTTTTACCGCCGCGCTGATTTCTTCCTTGCAGTCCTTTTCTATGGTCGTTGCACCGCGAATAACCGTCATTTTTCTTCTCCGTTTGATATTTTACCCTTTTATTATAACCGTTTTTTTCCTTTTCGTCAAGCCTTTCGGCTGTTATATTATCACCTTTCAGACGCTTTTTCCCGCCGCGTAACCCGTCGCAAACGCGATTTGGAGATTAAATCCGCCCGTGAACGCGTCCACGTCCAAAACCTCGCCGCAAAAACGCAAGCCTTGCACCTTTTTGCTCTCCATCGTCTTGGGATTGACCTCGGAAAGCTCCACCCCGCCAGAGGTGATAATCGCCTCTTCAAAACCCCGCAAACCGCGCAATTTCAAGGGGAAATTCTTCATAACCTTAACAAGGCGTATTCTTTCCTCTTTTGTGAGTACGTTCACGCTCTTTGTCGAAGCAATATCGCTGTATTTCAACACCACCGAAATCAGCTTTTGAGGCAATAACTCAACCAAAGCGTTGCCGATCTGCTTGTTTTTGTATTTTTCAAAATCACGGAGCAATCGTTTATCTAAAGTCTGCTCGTCCAAAGCAGGTTTCAAATCCACCGTAGCCGCAAGATTTGCAAAAGGCAATCGGTTGATCACGGACGAAGCGGATAATACGATCGGTCCGGAAACCCCGAAATGGGTAAATAAAAGCTCCCCAAACTCCTCGTATACCGTTTTATTATTCGATTTTATACACAAAGCTACATTTTTTAAGGTCAAGCCCTGCAATTCTTTCAAGCAATCCCCCTCGGTATTCAAGCCGCAAAGCCCGCTTTTCAAATCGGTAACGCTATGCCCGTTTTCTTTTGCGAAACGATACCCGTCCCCCGTACTTCCCGTGGACGGATAACTAAGCCCACCCGTCGCCACGATTACTTCATCACAAAAATATTCCGCTTTATCCGTTTTTAATTTTACTATGCGCGACATAGGTATTTTGTTTGGCATAACAGCATCTACTTTGTCAGACATAGGTATTATATCAGGCGTAGTAGTGTGTATTTTTTCGGCTTTTTCGTTCAAATAAATGGAAACACCTGCTAATTTACAGGCTTTTTCAAGCGTTTTGGTTACGTCGCTGGCGTGATCGGACACGGGAAAAGCGCGGTTTCCCCTCTCAATTTTGACGGATAAGCCGTATTTTTCGAAAAATTCGATCGTTTTTTTAGGCGGGAACGAATAGATCGCGCCCGTTAAAAATTTACGCCCACGAACGACGTTTTGAAGAAAATCTTCCGCCGAGCAGTCGTTTGTGAAATTACAACGGCCCTTTCCCGTAATATATATTTTCTTACCGAGTTTTTCATTTTTTTCAAAAAGAATAACTTCGTTGCCGTTTTCCGCCGCGGCGTAGGCAGCCATCAGCCCAGCCGCTCCACCGCCGATCACACACACTTTTTTCATAATTTTACCCTACGTTTATGCCCTACCGTTCCCCCGTTATAAACGTTAAATTATTATGTTTCACAATAACAGTTTCACAGTTTGACTATTTTTTGTTAAAAGTTACGCAACCGATCTGTTCTCAAATCGGTTGCGTATGATGTTTCACGATTTTTGTTTCATATCGTCCCTGTCTTAAACGGGGTATACGTTGGTTTTTGCCAAATCTCTGTCAACGCCTTTTTTCTGCGCTTCGCGCCATTTGAAGAAGTTTTCGGCTACCTGTTCGAATACGGCGTAAGAGAGTACGTCTTCTTCTTTCTCATAATACCCAAGCTCGATAACTTTCTTTTTGATTTCTTCGTATTCGGGGCTGAGCAAGTCCGCAGGACGGCAGGTAACTCTTTCGGTATTGCCGAGAACCTTTGCGCCGATCTCTTCGTTCAAAGGCATGGGCAATACGCCGTACTTGCCTGCAAACAGATCTTTCGTTTCTTTGGTAACCATTTTGTATCTTTCGCCCATGACTACGTTAAGTACTGCCTGCGTACCGACGATTTGCGAGGACGGCGTAACAAGCGGAGGATAACCGCAGTCTTTTCTGACGTTGGGAACTTCGGCAAGACATTCCATAAGTTTATCCGCTTTACCTGCTTTTTCAAGCTGATTGATGAGGTTGGAAAGCATACCGCCGGGAACTTGATACAGAAGCGTATTAACGTCGATACCCTTAGACTTTTCGTTGAGGATCTTGTCGTCTTTCAGGCGTTTTTCAACCGTCTTAAAGTGTTTTACGATGGGAAGAAGTTTGTTGATATCGATACCCGTATCGTACGGCGTATCTTTTAAGGTTGCAACCAAAGGCTCGGTCGCGGGCTGAGAAGTACCGTTGCCGAGAGGCGACAAGGCGGTATCTACGATATCCACGCCCGCAAGGATCGCCATAAGGTAGGTCATATCGCCCGTACCCGTCGTGTTGTGGGTATGCAAATGCAGCTTCGTGGTAGGCTTCAACGCCTTCTTTAATGCGCTAACCAGCGTATACGCACGGAAAGGCAACAACAGGTTTGCCATATCTTTTAAGCAGATATTATCCGCGCCGCGGTCTTCAAGCTGTTTTGCTAAATTCACGAAATATTCGTCGGTAAATACTTCTTGACCGTCTACAACCGCGCTAGTATAACAGATCGTCGCTTCGCAAACACCGCCGTATTTCTTGATTGCTTTCATGGAAACTTCAAGGTTTCTAGGATCGTTCAACGCGTCGAACACACGAACGACGCCTACACCGTTTTCAATGGATTTTGCAACGAATTTTTCAACAACGTCGTCAGCATAATGACGATAACCGAGCAGGTTTTGTCCACGAAGAAGCATTTGAATAGGCGTTTTTAAGTGCGCTTTTAAGGTACGAAGCCGTTCCCAAGGGTCTTCGTTTAAGAACCGAAGACAGGAATCGAACGTTGCGCCGCCCCACGCTTCGATGGAATAATAGCCGATTTCGTCGAGCTGTTCGAGCATGGGAAGCATTTCTTCTATACGCATTCTGGTAGCCGCTTGCGATTGATGCGCGTCGCGCAAAATCGTTTCGGTGAGCATTACTTTTCTTTTTTCAAAATTAAGTTCCATAATTTTTTACCTCGATATTAAAAGAGTGAGAGCAAGAAACCTGCGGCGATCGCCGAGCCGATTACGCCTGCAACATTAGGTCCCATTGCGTGCATCAAAAGATGGTTGTTGGGATTTTCTTCACGCCCGACGTCCTCGGAAATACGCGCCGCCATGGGCACAGCCGAAACGCCCGCGCTACCGATTAGCGGGTTGATCTTGCCTTTGGAAAGTTTGCACATCAAACGCCCCATAAGCAAGCCACCAATCGTTCCACACATAAACGCCAACAAACCAAGCCCAATAATCATCAGCGTTTGTACTTGTAAGAACGTTCCGCCAAACGCTTTACAGCCGACCGAAACGCCCAAGAAAATCGTGATCGTGTTCATCAGACCGTTCTGGGCTTGAGAAGAAAGTCTGTCGCAAACGCCCGATTCTTTCAATAAATTACCGAGCATCAACATACCCAACAGAGGTACTGCGTCGGGAAGCAAACAGCCAACGACGAGTGTTACTACGATCGGGAATACGATTTTCTCCACTTTATTAACCGTACGCAAAGGTTTCATTTTGATTTGACGTTCTTTTTTAGGAACGAGCAATTTCATAATAGGCTTTTGGATAATCGGAATCAACGCCATATACGAATACGCCGCGATTGCAATCGCTGAAAGCAAATCTTCGTTCGTAAATTGTGCCAAAGACTGCGTTACGTAAATCGCCGTAGGTCCGTCCGCGCCGCCGATAATCGAGATCGAAGCCGCAGCCGCAAGGTCAAACCCAAGCGCAACCGCACCGATCAAGGTCAAGAAAATACCAAGCTGTGCCGCCGCGCCGATAAGCATGCTCTTGGGGTTAGAAATAAGCGGTCCGAAATCGGTCATTGCACCGATTCCAAGGAAGATGAGCGGAGGATAAATAACGTTCTGAACGCCGTAGAAAAGATACCACAAAAGCCCACGACTATTCGGAGTAACGTTTTCATAAGTATGCGCCGCACCCTCTGCATATTTACCCCAGAGAATATCGTATGCCCCGGGGAGATTGATCAAAAACATACCGAACGCAATCGGCAATAATAAAAGTGGCTCGAATTTTTTGACGATCGCCAGATATATCAGCACGAAAGAAACGAGTATCATGACGTAGTTTTGCCACGGCCACGATCCGTTCGCAAGACCTGACGATTCCCATAAATTCAGGAACATATCGCCTATCTCGCTGATTTTCGAGAGTAAATTGATTTGCATAACTTTACCCCTTAAACTTTTTAACCGATAACCGCCAATACCGCGTCGGACTCAACGTTTGCGCCCTTTGCAACGCAGAAGCTAACGACGCCGTCGCAAGGCGCGGTAATGTCGTTGTCCATTTTCATGGCTTCCAAAACGAGGATCGGCTGATCCTTCGTTACCGTTGCGCCCTCTGCAACCAAAAGGTTTTTAATAAGCCCAGGGAACGGAGAAAGAACTTTTTCACCGCTTGCAGGCGCAGCCTTAGGCGCGCTCTGTACAGGCGAGGGAGCCGCCGCGAGTGCGGGTGCTGCCGCTACGGGCGCAGCAACAGGCGCCATAACAACGGGTGCGGAAGCGGTTGCCCCTACTTCTTCTACCCCTACTTGATAAGATTTACCGTTTACCGTGATAACAAAATTACGCATGATATTTTCTCCTTAAATTCTCTTAATTCTCTTTACCGTAAATTCACATTTAGGATTGTTCTTTTGATAATACGCCATAAGCGTCGCCATAATCACCGCTACCGTTTCGTCGTTGAGTTCCTCGGCGTCCGCTACGGCTAAGCTCTCCGAAACCGTTTCCGTCGGCACGACGGGTTCTTTCTTCTCCGTCTTGGTTTTCGTAGCCATAGGCGATTTATTCATCACCTTTCCGACGAGCCAGACAACGAAGATCAGAAATGCAATCCCCGCGAACACTACCAAAAAACCGATCAGTGCATATAACGCCGCCGTGGGAATGGATACGATTTGTCCACCCTCGGGAAGAGCTTCTGCATTCAACAAATTGTTCAGCATTCGCTACCTCCCTTTATCTCGCGAGCATTTGCAACGCTACGATAAGATATTGTTTTACAAACTGCGGTTCGATAATCGCGTCCACGTATCCGTCCTTTGCCGCATTGACAGGATCGGAATTTTCGTCCGCGTATCTTTCCGCAAGCGCTGTCTTGTCCGCTTTTTCGTTTCCAAGCTCAATCTGCGCGCCCTGTACGCTGTCGAATAACGCGATCTTTGCGTTCGCAAACGCGCAAGTATAATCAAATCCGACCGATTTAGAAGCAAACAGGGAATAACCCAGCCCGATTGCTTTCTTATACACGACGGAGATTTTCGCCGTGCCGATTGCGTCGAGGATCTCAAGATATTCTCCCGCCTCTTTCATGACGCGACTGTTGTTCGCGCAAGCGCAAGGACAAATTCCTTTGGTATCGGTAAACGTAACGAACGGCAGATGATAACAACAAGCAAATTCCGCAAAATTTCTAATCTTTGCAAGTTTCGCCGCGTTAAGCTCCACGCCGTCTTCACCGCCCGCAAAAACGACCGCCGCAACGGCAATCCCGCCGATACGCGCAAGCAGTGTTTTTACTTCGGGTTCGTAATTTGCACAAATCTCCATAGGCGATTCGAAAATCGTCATCAGATTTTCCGTTGTAACCGTTTCGTTGAGCACGGGAACAGATTCGTTAAGCTCCGCGTCGATTACGGGCATATCCATCAGCTCGCAAAGCGAGACGATTTTGTCTTTTACTTCGCCAAGCTCGGCAACTTCAAAAGAAACGAGCCCTGTTTTATCGAGTGCTTTTGCTCCACCTACTTCTTCCTTAGGCAGATTTTTTCCTGCTTTTGCAGACAAAACGAACGGGCTGTTGATTGCAAGCACGCTCTTCTTTTCCACAAAGAAAGTAAAGTCGGCAATCGCCGCAAGCATTGCAGCTGAACCGTAAACGTCGCCGTCTACGACAACGTACTGAGGTACAACGCCTTTCAACTGCGTACTTCTCATAAGAAGTTTTCCAAGCCCCTCTAATACGGTTACGCCCTCACCCACCTGTACGCCGTGCGTATTGAGCAAATACAATACGGGGGTTTCGTTCTTTTCAGCCGTATCCAAGCATTTTACGATCTTTTCGCAACTCGCCTTGGACATACCGCCGTCAAGAACCTTGTAATTCTGCCCAACGATATAGAACGGATATCCGCTGATCGTAGCAAAGCCCGTTACTACGCCTTCGCCCTCTGCGTTTTCACCGTAAAAATCGTTTTTGGAAAAGCTGAATGCGGAAAGCTCGACAAAGCTATCCTCGTCGATAAGCGCCGTGATCCGTTCCCGAATCTCTTTACCCACCGCCGCAATTTTGGCTTTTCTTTCTTGCAGTAACTGAATTTTATCCATTACTTTCTCCTCCAAGAAATTTGGTCTTTTGTTTTTTGTTAACGCCTTAAATTTTCAAAATTTGCCAACTCTCGACCAATTACCATTATACAGCAAAAAGTTCCAAAATGCAAGTATTCAAAAGAACATTTTTTACTTTTTTTGTAAAAAATCGACAATGCGCGCCTCTTTGTACATTCGAGTATTCGCATCGTCGATTTTTTGCTTTTTTATAATTGATTTATCGAATATATTTTTCAACAAGCGTTTCTTTCAGTATGCGACGCTTTATCAAAAATATTACTTATTCTTGTCTTTCTTCCTTTTCAATTTTTTCAGCCAACGTTGAATTTTATCCATATTTTTATAGACGGCAACAAACAACACCACCACGCCGATCAAAAACAAAGTCCAAAGCGATATCCCCCACCACGTATTGAACGGTATAAAATCAATGGAATAACAAGTGCCTGCTATCGCTAGCGTACGAGACGCTAGGATCATTATTAGAAAATATCTTGTCGTCATAGACGAAAGTCCTGCAACAAAACACAAGATATCGTCGGGAAAAAGAGGCAAAAGAAACATCAGGGTCAAAAACAGGTTATCTTTGCCTTTCATCTTCTTCTGCCATTTTTCAAGTGTTTCTTCGCCGATCATCCACGCTACGGCTTTATATCCTAATTTTCTCCCGATAAAAAATGCCGTAATCGAGCCTAATACGATCCCGATCAGGCTATAAATCATGGCTTGGAACGGTCCGAACAGCGCCACGCCCACCACCGTACTTACTACGCTTGGAATAGGTAAAACGACGACCTGTAAAAACTGCAACACCGTATAAAATAACGGCATCCACAATCCTGCGCGTTCAAGGTATGCCTGCAATTTTTCAGCATCGCGAACCACGGCGAAAAAGCCTGTTTTTTGAAATACGAAAATTAGGATCAAGCAAAATAAAATCAGAATATACAAACTCAAAAACGTCTTTGCAAGCGTTTTTTTATTAGACAAAACGAACCATATGCAAAACCCGCCAAGCGTTATAAAAAACACACCTTGAACCAAAGAAAACGCTAATACGTTTCGATTGATAAAAGAGTTCTGCGTGCCTTTCAAGCACAACAAACCGAAAACTATGCTTAAAATTGTAAAAACGAAAAAGACGAGAACGAACAGATACCTGCCTCTTTTCCCGTCTTTTACTGCTTTATTCTGTGCTTTCATAACCGCTCTCCGACATGCTTTATAATTATATAGTATAAGCATTTTTTGAGGAAATTATAACGGTTTTATGAAAATTTGCGTTTATTCTTCCGCTACTAGCATATTTTTTCTAAGTTCTGTGATCGCACCGCGTGCAAGCTCGTCGCAACGGTTGTTCAACGCGTTATCCGCGTGCCCCGCTACTTTATGAAAGGTTACTTCGTGCGTTTGGGTGAGCGTATACAGCTCTTCCCATAAATCGGTATTGAGAACGGGCTTGCCGTCGGCTTTTTTCCAGCCGTTCTTTTTCCAACCGTAGATCCAGCCCTCTAAAAACGCATTCACCGTATACGCCGAATCGCTGTATACGTCCACTTTACAGGGGTATTTCAGGCGCTTTAACCCGACGATAACCGCCAGAATTTCCATACGGTTATTCGTCGTTTGCTTTTCCGCGCCGCTGTATTCGCGTTGGATTTCACCGTAAATTAAAATCCCGCCGTAACCGCCAAGACCCGGATTTCCCGAACACGCGCCGTCCGTATATAAAGTTACTTGCTTTTTCATTGCATTGTTCTCGCTTTTTTTAGAAATGTTTCGCCTTTTATCAAAAATCCCTTTTTTAAGGCGTAAAAATAATTGACAAATCCTTTTTTTTGTTATATAATAGCTTCGTTGTTTAGGGGAGTGGCTCAACGGTAGAGTAGCGGTCTCCAAAACCGTAGGTTGCGTGTTCGAATCGCGTCTCCCCTGCCAAAGTCTGTATCGTTTTGATACAGGCTTTTTTCTTTCCTATAACAGGTTGCGTCTGACGCTGTCGCTATTCCGCTACGCTTACGCCTCACAGTCTCCCCTGCCAAACCAATTGCGATAAGCAGTTGGATTTTTTCTTTTCACGGCTCAACGGCAGAGTAGCGTTTTCCACCAAAACCACAGGTTGCGTGTTTGTCCTGTAAAATAAATATCCACCGTTTTGGTGGATATTTATTTTTCTCATCTTATTTCGCGTATTCAACGCCGCGGAATTCGCGGATAACGTTGACTTTGATCTGACCGGGGTATTCAAGCTCGGTTTCGATCTTTTTCGCGATGTCTTTCGCAAGGAACAACGCCTGCGCGTCATCCACCTGTTCGGGCTTTACGATAACGCGGACTTCACGCCCCGCTTGGATTGCATAGCTCTTTTCAACGCCGCGGAAATCGGACGCGATCGCTTCCAATCTTTCCAATCTCTTAACGTAGTTCGAGCCTGTTTCCCTTCTCGCCCCGGGACGAGCGCCCGAAATCGCATCTGCCGCCTGAATAAGAACGGCTTCGATCGTTTTCGGCTCTACGTCGCCGTGATGCGCCATGATCGCATTGACGATATTCGCGTTTTCTTTGTATTTCTTCGCAAGATCCGCACCGATCTGAATGTGCGTACCTTCTTGTTCCTGATCGACCGCCTTACCGATATCGTGCAATAAGCCCGCGCGTTTTGCAAAGTTGACGTCCAAACCAAGCTCTGCCGCCATCTGTCCCGCGAGCATGGAAACTTCCACGGAATGCTTGTACACGTTCTGTCCGTAGCTGGTACGGAATTTCAAACGGCCGATAAGTTTAATAAGTTCGGGATGCAAACCGAAAATACCCGCCTCAAACACTGCGGCTTCACCCGCTTCTTTGATCTGCATATCCATTTCACGGGTAACTTTTTCCACCGTTTCTTCGATACGCGCGGGATGAATTCTGCCGTCGTTGATAAGTTTTTCAAGGGACAGACGGGCGATCTCGCGACGTACGGGATCGAAGCCCGACAAAATTACGACTTCGGGCGTATCGTCAACGATCAGCTCGATACCCGTTGCGTTTTCCAGCGCACGGATATTTCTGCCCTCACGGCCGATAATACGCGCTTTCATATCGTCGCTGGGCAGAGGTACGACGGAAACGGTGATTTCCGACGCCTGATCCGCGGCGCATTTCTGAATCGCGAGCGAAATAATCTTTTTCGCGTTCATATCGGCTTCGTCTTTCGCCTGTTGTTCGAGGTTGCGTACCTGTACCGCTACGTCGTGGCGCACGCTGTCGAGAATTTCTTCCGTCAACAAACGCTTCGCCTCGTCGCGCGTCAACTGCGCTACCTTTTCGAGTTCCTGAATCATCAGTTCGTGCTGAGAACTGAGCTTTTCTTGCAGAACCTGTACTTCTTCTTCTTTTTTAAGAAGGTGGTTTTTCTGCTGTTCGAGGGACTCCGTCTTCTTATCGAGCGCATCCTCTTTTTGCGTTAAGCGTTGTTCCATACGCTGGATCTCCGCTTTCTTCTCTTTCGTTTCACGCTCGAATTCGTTTCTTAATTTTAAGTCCTGTTCCTTTGCTTCAAGCAAGGCTTCTTTCAAAGCTCTCTTGCTTTCTTCCTTTCCTTGGGTCTTGATACGTTCCGCTTCCGCTTGCGCTTCGGTAACGATCTTACGGGCTTCTACGCTCGCAGAACCTACCTTTTTCTTGCCGCTGAATTTGGACGCGCCAAATACGATCAAACCGGCAACGATCGCAGCGATAACCGCTATAACTATCACCAACCCCACGGACACTTTCGCCGTGAGAAACAGGACGCTCAAATTAACGTTGTGCATTGTTTGTGCCTCCTGTATTAAAATTAAATTGATAAATCGATTATTTTAACGGATTTCAGCAAAATCCGACTTATAATTTTTTCTATCAAATCTATTTTACAATATATTTTCGAAAATGTCAATTGTTTGGTTGAAAATAGTTTCCATTACGGTAAAATTATTTATTTGTTCGTTTTCTATATTCTCTCGGACTCACGCCAAAGGCTTTCTTAAATACTTTTGAAAAATAATTATAATCGGGGATACCGCATTTACTTGCGATCTTATTAACAGACAATTTGGTGGTTTTTAACAACTCGCCTGCAAAATCAAGTCTTCTTGCTTTTACGTACCCCGCAGGCGTGCAACGATACCCTCTATATATTACATTATATAATTCTACGCGCGAAAGCCGAAATTCACGACACAAATTTTCCACACAAAGATTTTCCGCAATATTTTTCCTAACGTACTCCTCTATTCGCGTTTCCAGTCCCATCTCAAACTCTTCCACGGCTTTTTTCAATAACTCATAGCCCGCGCACACCTCCAAAATATGCACAGCCGCCGCAAGTTTATGTTCGGGTACGATCGGTAGCAACGAAAATTCTTTACTCAGACTTGCGTTAAATTCATCGTTATCTTGCACGGACGTTTCAAAACCGACGTCCGCTCCGCGCATTTGCCCTATTACTATGAAACCTTTGATCGTACCCACGGCATCCATAACGGGAACAACGCATTCCGTAAGCCCGGCATGACAAGTATAAATCTGCGCTTTTCTCGTTTCTCTGCAAAGTCTTAGCGCCTTGGCGTCGCACTCCATACAAAGCGCCTCTTTTTCCTTATCTTCTCTAAGCCGACTGCAAAAAGAAGAAAATCGCTCGGGATAATACTCCATTTCATCACCTTTGCTGTTGTAAATACAAATTTTCATATTTGTCAGAGTATGAAAATCCATCAGTAAGCTATCAAGTTCTTTCGTGTTTAACATCTTAGAATTAGTATTCATAAATACGATTTTACCATATTTTTTATTTTATAATACTATATTTTTCTTTTTTCGTCAAGTAAAATAGAAATATACGGAGGCTAGTTATGAATTTTTTATCTTTGGACGTTGGAACGACTTGTTGTAAATGTCAGCTTTTCACTGAAAAAGGAGAGATACTTTTTTACCGCGCCCAAGAATATGCGTTAAAAAAAGCAAACGATAGTATTTACGTGGATGCAGACGCAATACGGCGGAACGTAGAAGAACTTATTGTATCCGCCGCCAAAATAGCAGCTGTAAATTCCATCTCCGTCTCTTCGTTCGGCGAGGCGTTTGTATTGTTGGACGAGCAAGATAATATTCTTTTCGATCCCATGCTTTACACCGATCCGCGAGGAGAAAAACAAGCGCAAGTAATACGAAATGCGTTTGACGAAACGTTTTTATACCAAACGACGGGAGTATTGCCTCATGCCATGTATTCGGTATCCAAATTATTATGGATAAAAGAAAATCATCCGAATATTTACGCAAAAGCAAATAAGCTGTTATTGCTTGGAGATTATATCGGATATCTTTTAACGGGAAACCGCGTAATCGATTATTCCCTTGCGGCAAGAACAGGCGTGTTTAATATTCGCAAAAAATGCTTCGCAACGGATATATTATCCGTATTCGGCATTGACCCCGCTTTATTTTCCAAGCCACGTCCGACGGGATGCGTCGTAGGAACTATTACGCCTACCCTTATAACACAACTCGGACTTGCGGAAAATTGCAAACTCGTGCTTGGTTCGCACGATCAAATTTGCGCTACGATCGGCGCAGGCATACTACACAAAGGCGAAGCGGCTGACGGTATGGGAACGGTAGAATGTATCACCGCGGTATTTGAAAACCCGCCCGAAAATCTTGAATTCGGCAAAATGGGTTATCCCACAGTACCTTTTATCTCGGATAATTTATATTGCACGTATATCCTTAACTATTCGTCCGGCTCGCTCGTTAATTGGTGGAGAAAAGACGTCTTGCACGGCTATTCGGGAGAAAAAGATAACTTTTTTAGCTATATTGAAGAATCACTTCCCGGCGCCCCGACAAATCTACTCTGTCTTCCCTATTTTGCAGGTGCGGCTACGCCGTATCAGGACTCCGACGCAAAGGGCTGTTTGTTTGGCTTAACGTTACAAACCACGGACGCGGATATATATCGTTCTTTACTTGAAAGCACTTCTCTTGAAATGCGCTTAAATCTTGAAACTGTAAAAAATTTCGGTATTACTATTGAGAACGCCGTAGCTACGGGAGGAGGCGCGAACTCGCTTGCGTGGTTACAGATAAAATCGGATATCACAGGTTTAACGCTTCGAACGCTCCGTTCCTCCGAAGGCGGGCTGTGCGGCGTCGCTATGCTGCAAGCAGTTGCTATGGGCACGGCGAAAGATCTTGAAGAAGCAAAAAATATATTCGTACAATACGTAAACGAGGTTACTCCAACAACCGCATGGAAAAGAGAGTATGAAAAAACGTATGAAAAATATAAAAAATTATATAAAACAATGAAGGAGTTTTATTGATATGAAATTTGCATTATTTTTTGGAAACCGTGGGTTTATGCCCGCAGAACTGATCGCCGGCGCGCGTGCGGATATGATCAAAGCCGTAACGGACGCAGGGCACGAGTATTTAGCCATGGACGAACGCGCCACTCGCTACGGCGCAGTGGAAACCCGCGATGAAGGGAAACTGTATCACGATTGGCTGAAATCCCACGAGGGAGAATACGACGGCGTAATTTTATGTATGCCGATCTTCATCGACGAAAACGGTGCAGTCGCCGCCTTACAAGACGCCGGAGTGCCGATCCTTATGCAAGCGTATCCTGATGAAATCGGAAAAATGGATTTCGCGCATCGCCGCGACGCTTTTTGCGGTAAATTCTCGGTAACAGACGTATTTTATCAATATCAGATCCCTTTTACCGTAATGAAACCGCACGTTGTACATCCCTCCTCCCCTGCGTTCCAACAAAATCTATCCGATTTTGCGGCGATCTGCCGCGTAGTAAAAGGCATGAAACGCTTTACGCTCGGTTGCATCGGCGCAAGAACGACGGCTTTCAAAACCGTACGTTTCGACGAAGTAACCCTGCAAAGATACGGCGTTAACGTAGAGAGTTTTGATCTTTCCGAGCTCATCTTTAACGTACAAAAAAAGCAGGACGACGAAGCAGCGGTAATCGAAAAACTCAAACGTTTGGAAAATTACGCCGATTTCACAAGAGTACCGCAAAAGAACAAACTGACGCTTGCAAAAATCTCCGTTGTTATCGACGAATATATAAAAGACTATCATCTCGACGCGATCACGCTCCGTTGTTGGAATGAAATGGAAACGATTTTACGCGTATGTCCTTGCGTTTTAATTTCCGAACTCAACGACCGTGGCATTGTTTGCTCGTGCGAGATCGACCTTTGCTCCGCTATCACCATGCGCGCCATGCAGCTTGCCTCTGAAAAACCCACGGCATGTCTTGATTGGAATAATAACTATGGCGAGGACGAAAACAAAGTTATCCTCTTCCACTGCGGCCCCGTAGCGCAAACTTTAATGGCAGGAAAAGGTACGGTAACGGAGCATAAAATGTTTGCAAAAGGCGATCCGGGCAGCGGTTGGGGCAGCAATGAAGGCAGAATTGCTTCATTTGATATGACCTATTCCAACTGCTTTACCGAAAACGGGAAATTAAAGGTATACGCAAGCGAAGCAAGGTTTACGGACGAACCCATTGAAAACGCGTTTTTCGGCTGTGGCGGCGTAGCCGAGATTCCAGATTTACAAAACAAACTGATCAGGCTTGCCAAAGGCGGATTTAAGCATCATACGACGATAGGAATGGGGCATATGAAATACGTGTTGGAAGAGGCTTTCTCTACCTATCTCGGTTATGACGTCGTAAACATCGAGGAGTAAGATCATGTTAGTTGGATTAAAAGAAATTATGCAAATCGGCAAAGAAAGAAATATCGGCATTGCAAGTTTTAACACTCCCAACCTCGAATGTCTGCTTGCCGTGCTCGATGCGGCAGAAACGTTAAACGTGCCCGTTATCATTTCCCACGCACAATGCCATGAAGCCGTCGCACCGCTTGACAAAATAGGTCCTGTTATGGTAGAATTAGCTAAGCGTAGTTCTATCAAGGTCTGCGTACATCTCGACCACGGCGAAGATTTCGATTATTGTAAACGCGCAATAGAAATGGGTTTTACTTCCGTAATGATCGATTATTCCACGCTTCCTTATGAAAAGAACGTTTTAGGCACGCGGGAAATCGTCGAATATGCGCATGGAAAAGGCGTAGAAGTCGAAGCTGAGCTCGGTGCATTGCCGCAACGGGAAGACGGCGGCGAAATTGCAAAAAGCCCCTCTGAATTATATACGAAACCCGAACTCGTCCCCGATTTTCTTTCCAAAACGGGAATCGACGCTCTTGCCATTGCATTCGGAACAGCGCACGGTATTTATAAAGCAAAACCTGTTTTGAATATGGATATTATTACGGAAGTACGGAAACTTACCGATATTCCTCTGGTGATGCACGGCGGAAGCGGTATCTCGCGAGAAGAGTATCGCGAAGCGATCCGCCGAGGTATCAATAAAATCAATTACTATTCCTATATGGCGTACGACGGTTATGCGGCGGCAAAAAAAGCAATCGCTGTAAAAGAATCCGATTATTTCCACAATCTCGCTCTCAGCGCTCAAACCGCGATGAAAGAAAATGCTTTGAATACGTTAAAAATCTTTACGAATATGGAGTAATAAAAATGAACGGAAAAATTTCCAACCCCGCACAAATCGCATACGTTCGCCGATACACTCTTTCAGACGGAAAAGAAAACGGCTTAAAAGTGATAGAAGTCAATAACGGCAAACTGCGTTTTCTTTTGAATGAAAGCAAAGCTCTTGATATTATGCAGTTATGGCACGAGGGCTTAAACATTTCTTTCCTGTCAAAAAACGGATTTACCGCACAAAATCTCCCCTTTTTGCAACGTTTTGAGGGCGGTATGCTTTATACCTGCGGCTTGGATAGCATAGGAGGTCGGGAAGGTTTCGAAGTACACGGTACGTTGCATAACACCCCCGCTCTCGTAACCACGTGCACAGAAGATGAAAACACGCTTATCGTAAAAGCAAAAATTGCAACCACTTCTCTTTTCGGCAAAAATCTGTTGCTCTGTCGCACGATTAAAACAGATATTCTTTCCGATACTCTGACCTTAGAGGATGAGCTGATAAATTGTAGCGCAAAAGAAACGGAATATTGTTTATTGTATCACGTAAACCTCGGCTATCCTTTCCTTGATAAAGGCGTTACTATTACTTCGGACACAGAAAACGTTATACCTCGCAACGCTTGGGCAAAGCAAAAACTTGAAAGCAGAACGGTGTTTTCCGATTGTGTAGACGGCGAAGAAGAACGTTGTTATTTTTTACAGCTCAAAAAACCTGAAATTCAAGTAAAAAATGAGAAACTGAAAAAAACTTTCACGTTGCGTTATTCAAACGATACCTTGCCTTGTTTCGTTCAGTGGAACAGCGCTGCGAGCGGCGATTACGCATTAGGTATAGAACCGTGTACAAGCTATTTGGACGATCGATTTGTTTATCGAAAAATAGGATCGCAAGAAAAAATCAAATTTACGTTAAAAATGAGTATAAACTAATAATAAGGAAGCAGGTTAAATCTCTGCTTCCTTATTATATAGTATATTATTCTTCCGCTTCGACCTCTTCGGTTTTACCCTTAGCAGCATTGCGGATCTTTTGCTCGATCTCCGCTTTGATTTCGGGGTTTTCTTTCAGATACATACGCAATTTTTCACGGCCCTGTGCGATCTTATTCCCCTCGTAGCTGTAAAACGCGCCGCTCTTGCCGATAATATCGTACTGAACGCCCATATCCATAATACAGCCTTCCTGCGAAATGCCTTCCCCGAATACGATATCGAATTCCGCCTGACGGAACGGAGGCGCGAGCTTGTTTTTCACGATCTTCGCTTTCGTTCGGTTACCCATTGCGCCCTCTGCGTCTTTCAGCGTATCCATCTTACGGATATCCAAACGCATACTCGCGTAGAACTTCAACGCTTTACCGCCGGGGGTCGTTTCGGGATTGCCGAACATAACGCCGACCTTTTCACGGAGCTGGTTGATAAAGATTACGCAGGTTTTGGACTTATTCACGATCGCCGTCAATTTACGCAGCGCCTGCGACATAAGCCGAGCCTGCAAACCTACGTGCGAATCCCCCATATCCCCCTCGATCTCTGCTTTGGGCGTGAGCGCCGCAACCGAGTCGATTACGATAATATCGACGGCGGAGCTTCTAACCAGCGCGTCGCAGATATCGAGCGCTTGTTCGCCCGTGTCGGGCTGAGAAACGTACAGATCGTCGAGATTTACCCCTAATTTCCTCGCATAAACGGGGTCGAGCGCGTGCTCCGCATCGATAAACGCCGCTACGCCGCCCATTTTCTGCGCTTCTGCCACCGCGTGCAATGCGACCGTCGTTTTACCTGAGGATTCAGGGCCGTAGATTTCGATAATTCTGCCTCGAGGGAAACCGCCGATACCAAGCGCTAAGTCCAAAGTCAAACAGCCCGAAGGGATTACTTCGATTTCCGTCTGCCCCGCCTCGTCGCCAAGGCGCATGATCGAGCCTTTACCGTACTGTTTTTCGATTTGCAACAGAACGGCGTCCAACGCTTTCATTTTTTCCGTGTTTTTTTCGTTTGCCATTTATATTTCTCCTACATATATATTTTACATATTTTTTAACGTTTTATACGCTAAGAACAAAGCCCGTTTGATCGCCGTTTGCGTAACGCTCATACGATCCCCGTCAAACATATAGCGGTATACGCAAATACCGTCTTTATCCCCAAGCGCGATAAAACACAGTCCGACGGGAAACCCCGAGCTATCCGTATTCGGCCCTGCAATGCCCGTCGTTGCAAGCGCTATATCGCAATCCCCCGTAGCAAGCAAGCCTGCCGCCATTTCCGCGGCGGTTTCTTTGGACACCGCGCCGAATTTCCGCAGCGTTTCTTCGCGTACACCCAAACGCTTGACTTTCGCCTGTTCGTGATAGGTCGTTACGCCCTCGAAAAACACGCTGCTTGCGCCCGATACGCCTGTAAGCGCGGCGGCTATACCACCGCCCGTAAAAGATTCTGCCACACTCAGCCTTTTCCCTTTCTCTTTCAAAAGCTCGATCACGCAATTTTGCAGAGGCGTTTCGTCGGCGGCGTACAGCGTTTCTTCCAAGCCGTCGGAAAAGGTTTGCATGACCCCGAGCAGTATACGCTGATCGATATTCCGATCGTATACGAGCCGAATAACGTCCTCGCCGTAACGCGCGTAATGCTCGTAGCGTATCTGTCCCCCGTCAATCGTTTGCGCTTTGGCAAACAGACTTTCCACGTGCTTGGGGTCTGCCCCAACCGATCTGTATACGGTCGTTTCCAAAATCTGTTCTTCCACCGATCAATTATCCTTTAAGACCTGTTTATTCTTCACGACGTAGGAAATCCCCGACCAGACCGTAAGAACGGTAGCCGCCGCAAACAAGCCGCAAGCCAAGCCGAATACGAAGTTCCCGAAATTGCCCGTGCAATCCGCCGCAACGAGGAATACCACGATGCTTACGTCCTGACACGCCGTTTTATATTTACCGAGTTTTTCCGCCGCAAGCACCAAACCGCGGGTCGCCGCGATCTGACGGAACGCGCTAATGATAAGCTCTCTTGCCATAATCACGCAAACGCAAACGGCGTAAGCGATATACAGCGCGTCGCCCGTGCTTTTCAGCCAAAACATTCCGGGCAAAGTCAACACTAGCAGCATCGCCGTAGATACCAGCACTTTGTCTGCGATCGGGTCGAGGAATTTGCCGAGGTTCGTAACCAAACCGCGAGAACGCGCGATATGCCCGTCGATAAAATCGGTAAACGCCGCGAGCGCGAAAATGACTGCTGAAATCACGTAGTTGTAAGGTATGCAGTCCAAGAAAAATACGAGAATGAAAATAGGGATCATAAAAATTCTCGTTAAGGTAATTTTGTTGGGTAAATTCATAATGAATAGTCCTCCGTACGTCCGTATAAATCGTAATTGTCGTTTTTATCTATCATCACTTTATAGGTTTCGCCTTGCATCGCCTCCGCCGCGTGGAAATATACCTTTCCGTCAATATCAGGGGCGTTGAAATACGCTCTGCCTACAAAACAGTTTTTCTCGTAATCAATTCCGTCGCAAAGCACCTCTATCTCTTTCCCGACGAATTGAGAAAGGATTTGATAGGAAACCTCCGCTTGCGCTTCGTATAGCGCGCGCACACGCCGCTTTTTCGTCGAATGATGGATCTGCGGTTTCATTCGGTACGCGCCCGTATCGGGTTCTCGGGAATAAGCGAAAAAGCCGCAGTTGAAAAGTTTTGCTTCCTTTATAAACGCGAGCATATTCTCAAACTCTGTTTCCGTTTCCGTCGGAAATCCCGAAATAAAAGTCGATCGGATTGCGATCTTCGGAATTTTTTTACGCAATTTCTCAAACAGCGCCAAATACCCTGCGCGCGTGCCCTTGCGGTTCATCAGCTTTAATACTCTGTCTTCCGAGTGTTGCAACGGGATATCTATGTATTTGAGAATTTTTTCGTTGTTTGCGATCTCGTCCATCAGCTCGTCTCCGATCACGTCGGGATAACAATACAACAGCCGTATTTTTCGTATATTTTTCAGCTCGGAAAGCTTCCTAAGCAGTTCCACGAAAGCATTTCTGCCGTACAGATCCTCGCCGTATCTCGTCGTATCCTGCGCCACGATGATAAGCTCGGCAATCTCCCCGAGGTTTTCCGCTTCTTCGAGTAGCGTTTCCATAGGATACGAACGGTATTTGCCGCGTATTTTCGGGATCAAACAATACGTACAATGGTTATAACACCCGTCTGCGATTTTGAGGTAGGCAAAATGCTCGTCCGTCGTCAAAACGCGTGGCTTGATATATCCGTCTTTGCCTTGCCCTACGATATTTTCCCGTTTCCCCGTGCGATAAGAATTTTCCAACGCCTCGAAGATCTTTTTATAGTCGTTGATCCCGAGAAAGATATCCGCCTCCGACAACGGCTCGAACAGTTCGCCGATAAATTTTTGCGGTAAACAGCCCGTTACGACGATTTTTTCCAAATTGCCTGTTTTATAGTCCGCACATTCGAGAATCGTATCGATCGACTCTCTCCGCGCCGATTCCAAAAAAGCACAGGTATTGACGATCACGATCTGCGCGCTCGCAAGATCGTCCGTAAGTCGGTATCCCCGTTCTTTTATCAAACCCAGCAGCTTTTCCGTATCCACACGGTTTTTATCGCAGCCTAAGGATATCACTCCGAATAGTTTTTCAGATAGCATCTGTATTTATCCTTCGCATACACTATATCATACTAAACCTGACATATGTACGCCTGTTTTTGAAAATTTTTAGAATTTTTTTAGAAATTTATTGCAAAGGTCCGTATTTACTCTCGAATTCCTCTTTGGTAATGAGGACTTTTCTTGCTTTCGCACCGTCGAATGCGGAGATGTAGCCCATATCTTCCATCCATTCGATGATCTTGCCCGCGCGGTTATAGCCCGCGGAGCATTTGCGCTGGATCATGGAAATAGACGCGCTGCCGCTGAGTATGACGTAACGCAGAGCGTCGATATACATCGGGTCAACGTTGTCTTTATCCCGTCCGTCTGCGGAATCTTCCCCGGCATACCCGCGGGACTTGTTGATATACGCCGTTGCTTCCTCGTCGTAATACGCTTCGTTGTTCGATTTGATAAAGTTGACGACTTTCTGCGAATCGCCGCTGGAAATAAACGCGCTCTGTACGCGGACGGGGGTATTGATGCCCTGCATCGTATACAGGAAATCGCCTTTGCCGAGCAATTTCTGCGCGCCCGTCTGGTCGAGAATAACGCGGGAATCGACGTCTGTCGCCACGCCGAACGCGATACGGGTAGGCAGGTTGCTCTTGATAACGCCCGTAATAACGTCCGTGGACGGGCGCTGGGTCGCTACGACGAGATGAATACCCGCGGCACGCGCTTTCTGCGTGAGGTTTTGGATACGGTCCTCTATCTCTTTCTTTGCCGCAAGCATTAAATCTGCAAGCTCGTCAATGATAATAACGATTTTCGGCAAACGGTTGGCTTTGTCGAGCTGCGCGTTGTAATCGTCGAGATTTACGACGTATTTCCCCGCACGGCTCATTTGCTCGAACAGCCCGTAACGGCGGTTCATTTCCCCGATCGCCCAGTTAAGGCTTTGCACCGCCTTGTTTACGTCGGTAATGATCTCGTTGATCATAAGATGCGGTAAGTCGTTGTATAATACGAATTCCGTCTTTTTCGGGTCGATCAAGATCAAACGCAATTCTTCGGGCGAGTATTTATAGATCAAGCTGATAATCAACGAGCCGAGGAACACGCTCTTACCCGAACCGGACGAGCCTGCAACAAGCAGGTGGATCATCTTGGAAATATCGCCGTAGACTTTGCGGTTTGCAACGTCTTTACCCATCGTAAACATCAAGGACGAGGGGCTTGCATTGACGTACGTATCCCCCGTCAGCATACAGCCGAGCTGCACGAACTGTCTGACTTTGTTCGGAACTTCGATACTGACTACGCCGTCCTCGTAGTTAGGGTAAATGTTTACCCCGCTCGAATGCAAGCTGATCGCGATCGACTGATCGAGCGCAACGACTTTTTTCGGCGAAATGTTACGGGGGATCGTAACGTTATAACGCGTTACGGTCGGACCGAACGTAACCGAAGAGATCGACGCGCCCGTTACTCTGAAATCTTCCAAGGTTGCAATGATATTCGCTTTCGTTTCTTCCACTTCCGCATCGTTGGAGGTCGGTTCTACGTCCCGACAATCGAAATCGTCCAAAGGTACGCGCACGTACGGACGGATCACGCGGGGCTTGGGCGGCGCAGGCGTGGGTTTGGGTTCTTCTTTTTGCGGAACGATCGGCTCGACGGGAGCTCTGCCTCGATCGGAAATCAGATCGTCGTCGCGCGAAGAAAGCTCTTCCCCTCTGCCAAAACCGATACTCGGCTCGTCGAAAATATTCGAATTGTCGCGGGAAGAAGTATAACCGCCGTCCCGTCCGCGTTCGCTTTCAAAATCCGAACGAACGGTATACGGGTCGTCCTCTTTTTTCTCAACCTCGTCGAAACGGCTGATACCGTCGCGGGTGTTTCTGTCCGTATCCCGCTCAAACGCTTCCGCGCGGTCGAAATTACGCAAGATCTCAGGCTCGCCTCTATCCCCGTAAACGTTGGGGTTTTCTTGCGAGAACAAATCCATATATTCGTGTCTTTGATAACCTCTGTCTTCCGTCGTTTGCACGGGTGTTTCCTTCGCGGGAGGTTCGAAAACAGGCTCGGGAACAGTACTTTCAAACGTGGGATACGACACGGGTTTTTCCGTCTCGATCGGTTGCATAGGCTCGGGCAACACAGGTTCGCTTACGCCGTAATCATTCGTTTCACTGCGTGCGTTCACGCTGTCGGTTATGATATTCACAGGACGGATTTTGTCCGTACCCTCGTTTACCGCGTTTTGATACGCTTCGGAATAAGACGGCGTATAACCGCCCGTAACGGTGGATTTCGGTACTTCCACAGGCGGGCGTTGGTTTACTTTCGCATTCGGGTCGAACAGTAAATTCTTTCTGTAATTTTCCGCAGGGCTTGCGCCGAACAGAAACTCGCGGCTGTTTTCGTAAGCGCGTTGGCGTTCTTCCAAGTACTCCGATTTCGCGCCCTGCGTTCCAAACGGCGAATACGCATCGGCTTGTGCGTTCGTTTCTTCCGAAAGACTAACCCCCGGGCGTTGGCGTACCGTAGGCATGCCGTAGCCGTAATTTTGTACGGGTTCTGCTTTGACCGCAGGCGTATTCGTCGGGTCGTTGGCTTGTCCGTTGGAATACCCGCCGTATACGGGCGTAACGGTTGCCGTATTCGCTTGGGGCTGCGAAACGGGAATTTCCACCACCGAAATATTTTCCGACGGCGTAGAAACGGTTTCCTTTTCCGTGCTCTGTTGCGACGGCGCAGCCTTGACGGATTTTCTTACGATCACTACGCAAAGATAGATAAAGAACAACGCTACGGCGGAGAAGAAGATCAGCGCGCCGACCTTGGAAGCGGCAGAAGCCACGCAAAACACGAGCAACCCGCCCAGCCAACCGCAAACGGTGATTTTGGAAAGGGCCTCCGCATTTTTGAAGCATTTGACCGCGTAGCCGTCAAGCGACCACGAATACGTGATTGCGGTATGTACGACGAGCGCGGTGAACAAAACCGCCAAACCGATACAAAAACCGAGTTTTCTGTTTTTCACCAAGCGTTTTCCGATCAAGCCCATAACGGACAGATAAAGCGTACCGAATAAGATCGGATAAGCAAGATACCCCATCAATCCCGTTAAAAACGAATGAATGGCAACGCCCACGCCGCCGAAGATCATCGAACGCGTAAACAGGATCAAGAGTGCCAACGCCGAAAACAAAGCGCAAACGGCGCAAAGGCTCTCCTTGGTTACGATTTCCGATTCTTTTATATTCCGTTCCTTTTTCTGTTCTTTCTCTCGTTTCGCCAAAGGAAGCACCTCCTGTATCTATACTTAATAATTATAACATTTTTTTTCGAATTTATCAATAGTTTCAAGCGTAAAAAATACGCAAAAAAAGGAGAAATTTTTATCTTTCTCCTTCTTCTTCGTTTTTGAGGGCTGTTTTATAGCTCTTTCAATATATATTGCGCGGCATAATAAATATCCCCCGCGCCGAGAAACAGCACCGTGTCCCCCTCTTTTACCGTTTTTTGCAACCACGTTTTCAGCATGGTCAGATTTTCCGTATACAGGCGTCCGCCCAGCTCTTTTGCGAGCCGCTCCGCACTCCCCGCCTCGTCGTATTTTTCACGGGCGGGAAAGGTTTTGTAAATCATTAGATTTTTGATCGGTCGCAACGCCGTAATAAATTCTGGCATTAGAAGTTTCGTCCGCGAATACGTATGCGGTTGAAATACCACGTACAATTCTCCGCGGCACACGCTTTCCGCCGTCAACAGCGTAGACATAATCTCCCTTGGATGATGCGCGTAATCGCAAATAAAGCTCGCGCCGCGGAATACGCCGATCTTTTCAAAACGCCGTTTCACCGCCGTAAAGTTTTCCAAACCCTTTGCGATCTCTTTTTCGGGAAACCCGAACGAGCGCACTGCGGCAAAGGCGGCAAGCGCGTTGTATACGTTACAACGCCCGATTGCGCTGAGCTTCACCCGACAGAGCGGTTTTCCGTATTCTTCGACCGTAAACGAATACCGTTCCCCGTTCGCCCGTAACCCCGTCGCTCTGTAATCGGCAAAGGCGTTATCAATCCCAAACGACGGGAAATCGCCCAGCGCCAAACATTTTTTATCGTCTGCGCAGACAAACGCCGTTTTTGCTGAATTGCAATACTGTAAAAAACAATCCCTTAAATCCGCTTCGCCGTCGTAACATTCCATATGGTCTTTATCTATATTCAAAAGAATACCCACCGACGGCGCAAGTTTCAATAAGTTTTTCTTATACTCGCACGCTTCCGTAACGAAGTATTCCCGACCCGTCGAATAGAAATTCCCGAAAGCCGCGTCCTCCCCGCCGATATGCGCGGTGAACGGTACGCCGATATACTTCAAAATATGCGCGCACATAGAAGTACAGGTCGTTTTTCCATGACTTCCCGCAACGGCGATCACTTGCGAGAAATCCTCGCTGACGATCCTTAAAAGCTCCGCCCTCGAATACAGCGGTTTTCTAAGCATTCGCGCTTTGACTAATTCCTTATGTTCCGCGGGGATCGCGTCCGTATACACCACCGCGTCCGAGGCGAGCAGATCTGCGTTTTCTCCGTCCTCGCCGATACGAACGCGCACGCCGTAAAACGCAAGCGCTTCCGTCTGTTCACCGCGCACACCGTCGCTTCCCGAAACCTCGTATCCGCTAAGCGAAAGAAATTTCGCAAGCGCGCTCATGCTTACCCCGCCCACGCCGATAAAATATATTTTTTTGTAAGTTTTTAAGCCTTTGACAAACATATAACTATGTATATTCTTTGTATTTGGCATTATGATAGTTATAAGTATTTCTTATACAATCAAAAACACCTCCGTAGGCGTGAACCGCGGAGGCGTTTTTTATCTGAAATTATTTATTATCCGAATTTTTCTTCATAAAGAAGTCTACAAATCTCGGCCGATGCTTTCTGTCGGGCGCGGGTTCGGTATCGTTCGTATCGGGAATGGGATCGTCCGGCTCGAAAGAATTGTTCACAGGCTGAACGGGCGGGTAAGTCTGTACAGGCGCTTGCGGCTGCGGCGCATACGGATAGGCGTTCTGTACAGGCGGATATTGCCCGAACGGTTGCTGCGGCTGCGGTTGCTGAGGTGCAAACGCGTTATACAGCGGTTGAGGGGTTGCCATAGGCTGTTCTTTCTGACCGTAGGCGTCCTCGATTTTTTGAGAAAGTACGGAAGCCTGACGGAGCGCCGCGTTCTGCATATCAAAACCGTTCTGCGCGCCGTTAAAGCCCGTCGCGATGATGACTACTTCCACTTCGTCGGACATGTGCTCGTCAATACAAGCGCCGAAGATCACGTTTGCGGAATAGTCGATGACCCCTTTTACGAGGTCCGCCGCGGTAACGACTTCGTCCAACGACAGGTCTTTACCGCCGATGACGTTGAGAATGACCGAGCTTGCGCCCTCGATGGTGGTGTTGAGCAAGGGACTGCCGACCGCGCAACGCACCGCGTCGAAAATGCGTTTTTCACCTTTCGCCACGCCGATACCCATATGCGCAAGGCCTCTGCCTTTGAGGGTGGTTTTTACGTCTGCAAAGTCAAGGTTGATAAGCGAGGGTTTCACGATAAGCTCCGCAATACCCCGAATACCCTGACGGAGCACTTCGTCCGCGACTTTAAGGGCTTCGGAGAACGAGGTGTCTTTGGGTACGACCTGACGGATCTTGTCGTTTGGAATGGTGATGATGGAATCGACGGATTTTTTCAGTTCTTCGATCCCCGCCACGGCGTTGTCCATTCTGCGTTTCGCCTCGAAATTGAAAGGCAAGGTAACGACCGCAACGGTGAGGATTTTCATCTCCTTTGCGATCTTTGCAATCACGGGCGCTGCGCCCGTACCCGTACCGCCGCCCATACCCGCGGTGATAAACAGCAGGTCGGTGTCTTTCAATACTTCTTGGATCATATCCTTGTTTTCTTCGGCAGCGGCTCTGCCCACTTCGGGGTCAGCGCCCGCGCCAAGACCTTTCGTGAGCTGTACGCCGATCTGGATACGCTTACCTGCGCGCGAGCGCGCAAGCGCTTGGTTATCGGTGTTTACTACGATATATTCCGCGCTTTTCAAGCCCGATTCGATCAATCTGTCCACGGCGTTGTTGCCCGCGCCGCCGACGCCGATTACCTTTATTTTCGCCACGCCCGACAGGTTGTTAATCCCCTGTTCCTGCGTATAGCCGTAATTGTCGTTGCTTTCGTAATCTATCATTTCTTTCTTCCTCCGAATGCGTTAAAAATTCTTTGCCATAAACCGCGTTTTTTGCCGTCCGATATCGCCGTATTAAGAAGCGCGATCCGCGATGAAAACGCGGGTTTGTCATAATACGGCAGATCGGGATACACGATCTCCGTCAAGCGGTTTAACCGCCTTGATACGTGTTCCGCCGCGCCGCGTATACCGCTGATCCCCTCGCCCGTTACGCTGATGGGGTTGACGGCGAGCGCCGCGCTCTTGTCCTTGTAGCGTTCCGTGAAAAATCCGTCAACCTGCTCGCACATTACGTCCAGCCCGCATTTGATGATATCGTTGATCTCCTGCACGGAAAATTGCCTGTCGCCCTGTTCGGTTGACCACAGCATATCCCTCGGCACGCTGCCGCCCGAAATGTTTGCGGAAGCGAGTATCTCCGTCGCCAAAGGATAATCGATATCCAGCGCTTCCATAAGCGATACGAGTATCGTTCCCACGCCGCAGTTAAAAGATTCCTCGTGCACGATACCGTTGCCGTAGATCACGGATACCGAAGTGGTTAAAAATCCGATATCGAGCAAAAACGCATAGCCCTCCCGCTTTTGTTCGGGCAACAGATACACCGACTGCGCGAGCGTGGACGGGATCAATTTCACATCGTCGAAACCGAGGTCGCCGAGTACTTTCGTAACCGTATCGTAAAAACCGTCCGACACGAAATAATAACACAGCGCGCCTTTGAGCATATTCGTAGGCACGCCGTACAGAGCCTCGGCGTTGAAGTATTTACGGTTATCCCCGAGCGTAAAATACATTGCCGAACGGCGGATACATCTGCCCTCCGCCATCAGCTCGTCCAAACCGCTTTCGTACAGGGCTTGAATATCCTGCGAAGACAGCTTTCTCTTGGAACGGAACGACAGCGTATGACCTTTGGTGCGTACGGTAACGAACGGCGAGGGTACGCCGACGAAAATTTCCCCGATGACCCCCTCGTAATTCTGGCGCACGGAAGTGATTGCCGCCACGACGGCGCGACGGAAAGACTCTTCGTCTAAAAACCCGTCAATAAAATAGCCCTCGTAGCTTTCGCTGTGGCTGCCGCCGAAAACGAACGTGCCGTTGACGCCTTTCGAACCGAGCAGGAAAGAAACCTCTCCCGAACGTATATCCAAGATTGCGACGCTTTCGTTCTTCATAAACTTTTCTCCGTAAGTATAGATCAAGGCAAATGATAAAATCTTGCTTTCATTATATACCATTTCTCGTCAAAAGTCAATAGGCTGACGAAAAAAAACACGCAAAACTGCGTGTTTTTCGATTATTTTTTACTTTTTGTGTTAAAAAGGAACTTTCGATTGATAGGTTACCACCAATCCGTCCACGCCGTCGAGTACGACGATCGCTCCCGTTAATTTTTCGTGATCGCTAAGCGAAAGGTATTTCTCGATCGCCGCGTTCGCCTTTTCCGCCGTCGCCGTTTCGGGACTGCCGACGTATATTTTTACCCCCTCGCGCATCGTAAAACAGAAGATCGTTTCGGGATTACGGATATATACCTCCGCCGATACCACGTTACTGCGTACCCCGCCCAGCAATCGAGCAACTTCCGTATTCATGGCAAGCATAGGCGCAAATAAGCCGTCGCCTTGGAGCGTTCTGTTATCCGACGACAATTCTACCGTCAGCCCTTTCAAAAAGACGTTCGCTTCGCCGTCAAAACGGTTTTCAGGCGTATTGCGTATCCCCAAAACCTCGCCTTGGGCGTTGAGAATGTAATACTCTTCGCTCTCGTCTAAACAAGAAAGCGCGTACACTTCCGCGTCCTCCGTAACCTTTACCACGATACGCCGCGGGTAGGATCTCTTAAAAGAGGTCATATAAAAATACGGGAATTCTTCCAAGATCTTCTCGGCTTTTTTACTGTCAACGAACAAGGTGCTGTCTTTATCGTACGCTTCACGCAGGCGTAATTCCAGCGCTTTCGCTTCCGCATGCGCCTCGTCGGAAACGACGGACGCGTCCACCGTTACCGCGGACACGCGGAAAGTCGCTGAAACGCCGAGCAGCGCACCCGACAGAAAAATCAATACCGTTAAAACGATCGTCCAGATTTTTTTTCGCATTCTTATCTCCTCTTTCGTAGTTTGCCCTTTCGGATTTTTATCTATGTATCAAACGCGAATACGGCGTATTTTCGCGCCGAGCCTGCGGAGCTTGCCCTCAAAATCGGCATAGCCTCTATCCACGTGGGAAAGATCCATCACCGTACTCTGCCCCTCGGCTTTGAGCGCAGCCACGACCAGTGCCGCGCCGCCGCGAAGATCGCTCGCCGTAACGCACGCGCCGTGTAATTTTTCCACGCCTTGGATAAACGCCGTTCTGCCGCGGATCGTGATATCCGCGCCCATGCGTTTTAATTCCGCCGCATAGCGGTAACGGGTCTCGAACAGGTTCTCCACGACCAGCGTCGCGCCTTTCGCCGTACAGCAAAGCGCGGAATATTGCGCCTGTAAATCCGTGGGAAAACCGGGAAACGGCATCGTTTCCACGAGATTGACGGATTTCAACCGCCCGTCGCTTATCAAGATTATTCTATCATTTTTCGTGTAGATTTTGCAACCGTTTTCACGCAATTTATGTAAAAGAGCGGCAATATTTTCCGACGGAACGCCGTTCGTTTCGATCTCGCCGCCGCAAGACGCCGCCGCAATCAGATGCGTTCCCGCCTCGATCCTGTCCCCGATCGGGGTATATTCCAGCCCGTGCAAGCGTTTTACGCCCTCAATAACGACCGTACCTCCGCCCGCGCCGCGGACCTTTGCGCCCATGACGTTGAGGAAGCGTTGCAGATCGACGA
Source organism: Clostridia bacterium (assembly GCA_017465865.1). Taxonomy (GTDB): domain Bacteria; phylum Bacillota; class Clostridia; order Christensenellales; family Borkfalkiaceae; genus Scatosoma. The sequence goes on along the minus strand of JAFTVF010000006.1, from coordinate 125,132 downwards.
TCTCGGGTTCTTTCGCCGCGTTGCGGATCACGGTGATCCCTTCCGCTTTGACTGCCGCAAGAATGATATTTTCCGTCGCGCCTACGCTCGGGAAATCGAGTAATATCTCCGCGCCGACGAGCCGATCGGCTTCACAGTGGATATATCCGTCCTTTTCGACGATCTTTACCCCCAAACGCTTCAAGCCCGAAAGATGCAGATCGATCGGACGAAGCCCTATATCGCAACCGCCGGGATAGGAAATTTTCGCGCGGCGAAACCTCGTCAATACCGATCCGAGCATAAAAACGGAAGAACGCAGCTCTTTCGTGAGCCGCGTGGGAATTTCGTGCGAAGCCGCGCCCGAGCTGTCAATGAGCGCGCAGTCTTTTTGCCGTCGGATCTTGCACCCGACTTCGGTCAAGATCCGTAGCATATTTTCGACGTCGTTTATCATTGGCACTCCGCGTATCTTCACCGGCTCATCTGTTAACACCGATGCGGCGAGCAGGGGCAATACCGTGTTTTTCGCGCTTTGTATTTCTATTTTCCCGTATAATTTTTCGCCGCCGTCTATAATATATTTATCCATACGCTAAAGCTCCTTTGCTTTATTGTATGAATTTCCTTTTCTCTTTTGTGCGCCGCCAAAAACTCTCGCCCTCGCCGCTGTTTTGCACGGAAACCGCATACAGTATCCCCATTGAAGCCATCGTGATAATCAATGAGGTATTCCCCGAGCTCACGAGCGGTAACGGCAAGCCCGTGGGCGGTATACTCCCGCTGACCACCAAGGCGTTTATCACCGTCTGGATACCGTAAACGAGGGTGATCCCCGCAGCGAGAAGAAAGGAGAAAAAATCCTTTGCGTTCGCGGCGACCTTGATACCTCGGAAGATCAACGCGATACAGACCGCAAACAACGCCAAAATCCCAACGAAACCGAGTTCTTCCCCGATAATCGATAAGATAAAATCGCTTTCCGCAAAGGGCAAAAAACGGTATTTCTGGCGGGATTTGAACAGTCCCGTACCGAACCAACCGCCGTTTCCCAGCGCATATAACGACTGGATCAGCTGATACCCCTCGCCTTTGGGATTTTCCCAAGGATCGAGAAACGCGCTCAATCTCGACAGACGATAAGGCTCGGCAATGATCATGAGCGGTACGGCAAGCAACGCGGGAATGAAAATGATCAGGAAATGCTTCATCTTCATTCCGCCGAGAAAGAGCAAGGCAAGCATCAAAAGCCCTACGCACATGGTTACGGACATGTTCGGTTCGAGCATGATCAATACGCAGATCACGCCGCCTGCAAAGAGCACGGGCAAAACGCCTTTGAACGTGCGCATTCTGCCCATATCGTCGGACATATACGCCGCCGCGAACACGACGAAGCCGTATTTGGCAAGCTCGGACGGTTGCAGGGTAAAGCCCCCGAACCCGATCCAGCGGGTCGCACCGTAATTGGTAACGCCAAGCCCCGGAACGAACACGAGCGCAAGTAAAATAATCGGCACGATCAACGCGATCCAACGCGTTTTTTTGCCTTTTAATTTCCGATAATCAAGCCGACCGCAAAGAAGCATTGCAACCAACCCGACGGCAAACCCGAGCGCCTGTTTTTTTACGAAATACCAAGCGTCGCCGTATTGCGTTTCCGCAACGTAACGGCTCGCGGAATAGATCGCCAAGATCCCGAATGCGGATATAACGGCGGTTAGAATGAGTATGGAAATATCCCCTCTCGCTTTATTCGAGTTCTTCTTCCCGTCTTGCTTCGTCAAGCCGATTATCTGCATCGCCTGCGGGCTTGCCGTCTGCCCTTTCTTGCTGTTCGTTCTTTTTAAGCGAGCGGACGATTTCGACAAATTTATCACCTCTTTCTTCATAACTTGCAAACTCGTCAAAGCTCGCGCTGGCGGGGCTGAGCAATACCGTTTGCCCCCGCTCCGCTTTCATCGCCGCAACGCGGACGGCAAAAGCAAACCCGTCGCAAACGGTTATTTTCTCAAACGAAGCGCTTCGCGCGCTTTTTAAGAGCGCGTAACGGTTTTCGCCGTATAATACCGCGTGTACGACCTTGGACGAGCCTAACGCGGAAAACAGTTTTCCGTAATCGTAGCCCTTATTTTTCCCGCCGAGCAGAAGCACCGTTTCCGTTTTCATCGCCGCGACCGCTTTGAGCGTAGCGTCGATATTCGTGCCTTTGGAATCGTCCACGAACCGTACGCCGTCGATCTCGTCTATATATTCGATACGGTGCTTTATCCCCTTAAAATCGGTCAAAGCCGCCGCAATATCCGCTGTTTTTACTCCCATGAGCTTTGCCGCGGCAATCACCGCGAGCGCGTTCTGAACGCTATGTAAGCCCTCCGAGGGAAGATCGGCGGCGGATAGGATTTTTTCCTTGCCGAAGAACAGCTCGCCGTTCTCGTAGAACGCGCCGCGCACCCGTTCCCGAACGGAAAAATACAAGACCTTTGCTTTCGTCTTTTCCGCAAAGCTACGCACCGTCGGATCGTCGTAATTGAGCACCGCGTATTCCGTTTCCGTCATGTTTTTCAAGAGCTTGGCTTTGAGGAAAATATAATTTTCCATGTTATAATGCCGATTGAGGTGGTCCTCGGTGATATTCAAAACGACGGCGATGTGCGGACAGAGCGAGCTAAGCGTTTCCATTTGAAAGCTGGAAATTTCCGCAACGGCAAGCTCCGTATCCGTTCCGTATAAATCCAGCATCGGCGCGCCGATATTCCCGCAAGCCGCCGCGGCATAGCCCGCTTTTTGAAGGGTCTGGGTGAGCATGGAAACGGTCGTCGTCTTGCCGTTCGTGCCCGTTACCGCGATCACGGGACATCGCAAATACCGCGCGGCAAGCTCCGTTTCCCCTACCACCGCTTTTCCGTTGCGTTTGAACGCGACCGCCAAGGGATGATCGATCGGGATACCGGGGCTGAGCACCAAAGCCTCGCAAAGCTCCGAAACGCGTTGCAGTTCCTCTTTTGATACGCGTTTCGCGCCTTTTTGTTCAAGCGTTTTCGCAAGCGTTTCTACCCGTTCGCCCGTGAGATCGTCGTAAACATACACCGTAGCGCCGCGCGAGAGTAAAAATTCCGCGGCGGCTCTGCCTGAGCGCGAAAGCCCGAAGACTAAAAATACCTGTTGTTTCGGATACATATTCCCTCCGTTTTATAATGCGGTCAACACGCACAGACCGCCAAGCACAAGAGTTACCGTAAAATACGCGTAAGAGATACGGCTTTCGGAAAAACCCTTTTCCTGAAAATGATGGTGTACGGGCGCCATTAAAAACACGCGTTTACCGCCCGTCGCTTTATAGTATATTACCTGAATAAGCACGGATATTACCGAAAACACGAAACATATCCCCAAAACCGCGATATACAAGGCATTCCCCGTCAGCACCGCGATTGCGGCGGCAAACCCGCCGAGGGACAGCGAGCCCGTATCCCCCATGAACACGGAAGCGGGGAATACATTAAAGAGCAAATACGCGATCAATGCGCCCGTCAACGCGAAACAGAGTACGGACAGGGAAGAAAAACCGCCTTGCAAAGCGATCAACATCCCGAGCACCGCAAAAAACGGCACGCTCGTTCCCGCGGCAAGCCCGTCTAATCCGTCCGTTAAATTCACCGCGTTTACGGTGGCGATGAAAACGAATACCGACAACGGCAATACCCAGACCCCGATATCCAAACGCCTAGAAAGAAACGGGAGTTCGAGTTCGGTCAAACCCGCGCGGAAACAGAAAATTCCCGCAAACACGGCGACGAGGGTTTGGAAAAGGAGCTTTTGCCATGCCTTTAAGCCCAAATTTTCTTTATGCTTACGTTTCAAAAAATCGTCCAACAAGCCGATGAGCATATACGCAAGACCTATGGCGATACAGATCACGACGGGCGTTTCCGCGCGGCGGATAAAGATCGCGGCAGACAACACGGCAGCTAAGATAAAGGCAAGCCCGCCCATCGTGGGCGTACCGCCTTTGCTTTTATGTTCTTTGACGTAGGAAAGGATATTTTGCCCTGCTTTCAATCGACGTAAAACGGGGATCAAAACAAAGCAAAACAGCAACGAGATCGCAAACGCGACGAGTGCCGAGGCGAGATATATCTTCATAGTTCACACGCAAACCCCGCTTCAAAAAAGCGGATTTTTTCCTTTTTGTTCCAATAATTTTCCGATAATATCATGGTCGTCGAACGGGTATTTTATACCCATAATCTCCTGATACTCCTCTCCGCCTTTGCCCGCCACGAGCAATATATCCCCCGACTTCAAATAATCCAGCGCGTAATCGACGGCTTTTTCGCGATCGGGTACGATCACGAACCGCGAGGAAAAACGACGATAGCCTTTTTCAATATCCGAAATGATATCCAAGGGATCTTCATAGCGCGGGTTATCCGAGGTCAGCACCGAAAAATCCGCTTTTCTCGCCGCGGTTTCGCCCATGATCGGGCGTTTGGTTTTATCGCGGTTTCCCCCGCAGCCAAACAGACAAACGAGCCTGCCCCTGCAATGCTTCCGAAGCGCGTCGAGGGATTTCCCAAGCCCGTCGGGCGTATGCGCGAAGTCGATAAAAATTTCCGCGCCGCGGAATACCGCCGTCTTTTCCAGCCTACCGCAAACGCCGTTGATATTGCTTAATCCCGCCTCGACGCTCTTTGCGGGTATCCCAAGCTCTACCGCGCAGGCGGCTGCCGCCAAGGCGTTGTAAATGTTGTGTCTGCCCGTCATTTTCAGGCTGATACGGCAGAGTTTATCGTTGATATTCAGCATACATTCCGAGCCGTTGATACTTTCGTCCGTTACGATCGCAAAACAATCGGTGGGCGTATTCAAGCCGTACAACACGGTTTTCGCTCCGCTTAAATTTTCGCGGATACGGTATATTTCCCGTCCCGTTTCCTCGTCGCCGTTGACGATCGCAAGCGGACAGACCTCGGGCGAAAACAGCCCCAGCTTTGCTTGCCTGTACGCGGACATGGTATGAAAAAAATCGAGATGGTCCTGTGTAAAATTCGTAAAGATACAAGTCGCAAACCGTACCCCCGCCGTCTTTTTATAGAATAACGCGTGCGCCGATACTTCCATCACCGCGTATTCCACCCCGCAAAGCAACATATCCGCAAGCGTTTTTTGCAGCGAAATCGGATCAGGCGTGGTCAGCTCCGCACGGAAAGTTTTTCTCGCATAACGAACCCCCAAAGTCCCGATCACGCCCACCTTTTTCCCCGCTTCCTCTAAAATCGAGGCGAGCATATACGAGGTGGTCGTTTTGCCGTTCGTACCCGTGATCCCGATGACTTTCAGCCGTTTGGACGGCTCACCGTAAAACGCCGAAGCCAGGATCGCAAGCGCTTCCCTTGCGTCTTTGACAAGCACCTGCGGTACGGAAACGGGCAAGCGTTTTTGCGTTACTACCGCCACAGCCCCGTTTTCTACCGCTTCCGCGGCGTGTTCGTGTGAGTCGATACTTCCCCCGCAAAGACATACGAAAAGCGAATTTTGAGCCTGTTTACGGCTGTCCGCGGACAATTCGCCGATCTCCCGTTCCCAATCTTCCCCTTGAAAAACAATCTCCGCATTTTTCAGCGCATTCACTAATTTTGACAGCCGCATAATCCCTCTCCTTTTCCATAAATGACGATACTTTATTGTATTCGCCTGTCCGCGGTTGTATGTTTTTTGGGGAATATTTTTTATAAGTCCGTACTTTCCTGTTTTTTTCACAAAATAAATCCGCTCCCCGTAAAAAAATTCATTGACAGGGTCGCAAAACCTGTGTTATAATATTAATAATGTATTATTATAAAGAAGTATAGAGAAGAAAAAATGACCGAGAATTTTTCAAAATTCAAACGCAAGCACCAAATCGTACGCATTCTCAAATCGCTGATGGCAGGCGTAGCGCTTGGGGCTTTTTTCGGCGGAATTTTTCTGATCGCGTCAAAATCGAATTTCGTCGGCTTCTGTCCGATCTTTGCCCTGCTCATCGGCGCGGGAGTTTTTCTATTGAGCGGTACTGCGGTTTATTTTATCCTGCATATCTCGGATAAAAAACTCGCCCAAGACCTCGACGAAAGATTTGCGCTCCAAGAAAAAGTACAAACGATGATCGCCTACCGTAACGATTCGGGCGATCTGCTCGATTTGCAAAGACTGGATACGGAAGAAACGCTTGCCGATATCCCCGCGAGAAAATTCAAACCGAAATATCTTTGGGCGTATTTTTTGGCGTTATGTATCGGCTTTACTTCGTTGGCGTTCGGTTTTGCCGCAAAAGACAAGCGGAAGCCCGTTGAAAAGGTTGAGCCGTTCGAAATCTCCGCAATGCAGATCGCAGGGCTTGAAGAGCTGATCAAATACGTCGATCATTCGGAAATGGAAGAAGTTTACAGAGTGGAAATCTCTTCGGATCTGACCGATTTGCTCGGCAATCTGAAAGCCGCGAAAACCGAGCCTCAAATGCAAGCGGCGCTTACCGAGTCTATGGCGTATATTCAGGCGACGACTTACGAGTCTTCCTCTATGACGGAAATCCTGAACGCTTTTTGGAATACCCAAGAACCGTACGCGCAAGGCTTTGCAAAAACGCTGGACACCAGCTCGTGGAAAGAACCGAATTGGGGGGATTTTACGGAAAAGCTGACGGAATTTTGCAATAGTTTCCACTACCAAGCCACGGAAGAAAACGAAACTCCTACCGACGCGGAAAAGCTGAACGATTTGCAATCGAAGCTCGAATACTTTACGATGAAAGCCGATATGGCGTTCCTCGCTTCGGGCATGGCGGAAACCGATCCGCTGTATTCCGTTTTGTACCGTTTTATCAACGAAGACCAAGAAAGTGCTATCAGTCTTTCGGCGATCGCGCAAAGCGATACCCTTACGACCTACGAACAAGCAATTTCAGAGCTTGAAAATACCTTTATCGGCGCGGCGGAGGATATGTACGCCGTTACGGCGCAGCAGAAGATCAATACGAACGTCGGGGAATATACGATGGAAAAACTTGCGACATTGTTTCTCGTTCCCGTTCCCCCGTTCGAACACCCCGATTTTTCAAAGACAAACGACAATTCGGGGTCAAGCTCGGACAACAACGACGGGGATCAGCCCTCGGACGGCGGCGTTGGCGAAGGCGCGGTGTACGGGAGCAAGGACTTGGTGCTCGACCCCGATACGGGCGAGTACGTAGAATACGGTACTTTATTGGATAAATACTACGCCATTATGTACGAAAAACTTGAAAACGGTAATTACACCGAAAAACAAAAAGAAATTATAAAAAATTATTTTGCTTTGCTTTACAGCGGCATGGATAACGAGGAAGGTAACTGAACATGACAGAAGAAATGAACATCGAAAAAGTACAACTTTTCAGCGAGAAAATCGCTAAGGTACAAGAAGAACTTGCCAAAGACGTCGTTGGACAAAAGGATATTATCAACAACGTCATTATTGCCATTATCGCGGGCGGAAACGTCCTTTTGGAGGGCGTGCCGGGCGTTGGAAAAACCCGTCTTGTACGCGCGCTGGGCAAAACGATGTCCTTGCCTTTCTCCCGTATCCAGTTCACCCCCGACCTTATGCCCTCGGACGTTACGGGTACGAATATCGTAGAAAAAGACGAAAACGGCAGGCTGGTAACGAAATTCCGCCGCGGCCCGATTTTCGCTAATCTCGTGCTTGCCGACGAAATCAACCGTGCAACCCCCAAAACGCAATCCGCGATGCTGGAAGTTATGCAGGAGCATAAGGTTACTATCGGCAACGATACCTACAAACTGAAAGAACCCTTCTTCGTGCTCGCCACGCAGAACCCTATCGAACAGGACGGTACGTATCCCCTGCCCGAAGCGCAGATGGACAGATTTATCTTCAAGCTCATCGTCGATTATCCTACGAACGACGAGCTTTTGGATATCGTCAAAATGACCCAGATCACGATGGAAGAAACGGCGGAAGCGGTTATCAACGGCGAGGAGATTTTGCAAATGCGCGCACTGGCTATGAAAGTGCCCGTATGCGACGAAGTGCTGTTATACGCGGTCAATTTGGTTTCGAATACCCACCCCGCCTTGGAAGATTGCACCCCCACCACGAAAAAATACGTCAAGTACGGGGCTTCGCCCAGAGCCGCGCAAGGGCTTGTTACCGCGGCAAAAATCCGCGCGCTTATGAACGGACGGTATAACGTTTCGTATGAAGATATTGAAACGCTTGCGTTTCCCATCCTCAGACACAGGATTAAAATCAATTACGCCGCCGTAAACGATAAGCTGAGCGTAGACGACGTAATCGAAAAAATCATCAAAGAAACGAAAAGGTCTACTAAATGAAAAAAATGGTAATCGACGAGGCGTTTTTAAGCGAGCTGGAATCCTTACAAACGATCCTCAAACAAAACGTAGTCGGTATGTTCGGCGGAAACCGCCGAAGTAAAAATTTCGGCTCTTCTTGTGAGTTTGCGGATTACCGAGATTATATGCCCGGCGACGATATCACCAAAATCGACTGGAACGCGTATGCAAGGTTCGATAAACTTTACGAAAAGCTGTATTTCGACGAACGGCAAATGCATACGAGAATTTATATAGACGCAAGTCGGTCGATGGATCACGGTATCGACGGGGAGAAAGCGGAACAGGCAATTAAAATTGCCGCCGCTTTTGCGTACCTTTCCGTTTGCGAAATGGACAAGGTATCTATCTACGCCATTCACGGAACACAGCTTGAAGAAGTGGTGTCAAGTATGGTGGGAAAAGACTCTTATCTCGCCTGTATCAACAAACTGAACGAAATTCAATTCGACTCCGATGCAAAGATCAGCGAAGCGATCGTGCCCTCGCCCGTAGGCAGAGGCGACGGGCTTTCGGTGATTATTTCCGATTTCCTTACCGAGGAGAATTTCGAGCGCGCCGTCGATCGGCTGATCGAACAAAAAAGAGACGTGCTGTGTATTCAAATTCTTTCGCGCGAAGAGATAAACCCGCAGGTTCGCGGGAAAATGCACCTGTTCGATTCGGAAACCCCCTCGAAATTTTTCCGTAAGAAAATCGACCGCGATATCATAAAGGCGTATAAAGAGGCGTTCCGTTTCGTCGTGGACAGAATTAAAAACTATTGCGAAGCCCGCGGCGCGCATTATCTTTTCGTGCCCGCGTTTGCGAGCCTTGCAGACGTCTTTTTCGGGAATTTGGTAGATTTGGAGGTATTAAGATGAAATTTTTATTTCCTCTCGGTCTGCTTGGACTTATCGGCGTTCCGATCATCATCATCATTTACATTTTAAGGAACAAATACAACGAGCAAACCGTCCCCTCTACCTATTTGTGGCAACTTAGCGAGAAGTTTTTCAAACGCAGAAATCCGTTAAGCGGGCTTACGGGCATTATCAGCCTTATTCTGCAAATTTTGACGGTAATCACGATTTCGTTGGCGATTGCCCATCCCGTTTTCGTTATCCCCAATTCCGCGAGCGAATACTGTTTCGTGCTCGACGCTTCGGGGAGTATGAATATGAAAGCGGAAAACAAGACCCGTTTCGAGCTTGCAAAAAAGAAAATCAAGAAAACGATTTCCGACGCTAAGGCAGGCAGCACCTATACCCTTATCCTCGTTTCCGACGAAACGACGAGCTACGAGCGGATCACCGATAAAGATCTTGCCGTCGAAACGCTTGCGGACTTCGAATGTAGCGACGGGATCGTCGAATATACGGACGCGCTTTCCGCCGCTCAAAAATATTTCGACGAAAACCCCTCCGTTCGGGTATATCTTTACACCGATAAAAATTACGAAGAGCATACCAACGTCGAGCTTGTAAACGTCAGCAATCCAAGCGACGTGAATTACGCGCTCAGCGAGGTTTCGGGGTCAACGGTCGGCAATAAACTGACGGTCAACGCAAACGTTACCTCCTACGTATCGGAAGCGGAGCTGACCCTCAAACTGTACGTGGACGGTAACGTAACGCCTTCGGCAAGTACGGCGGTTTCCGTCGGAGCAAGCGAAACCGTTCCCGTTGTCTTGGAAGCGCCTGTGGAGAAATTTACTTCTTTTCGGCTTGTCATTGTCAACAAAGACGCCTTGCCGACGGACAACGAATTTATCAGCTATAACCAAAACAGCGAAGCCGCTTATAATATTTTGATCGTCAGCGAAACGCCTTTCTTTTTACAGGCGGCGTTCGACGCGGCTACCGATTCGGCAGTAGATACCGTAACACCCGAAGAATACGATCTGAGCGGCGGATACGGAGAATACGGGCTGTACGTCTTTCATTCCTACACCCCTCAAACCCTTCCCGACGCGGCGGTTTGGCTCATCAATTCCACCCAGACCGTAGAAAATTCGGGGTTCGGCATGAGAGGTATCGTAGAGCTTGAAGCGCCCGAAAAACTTGAAAAGACGGATTCCACGGCTACGATCGCAAAAAAACTGCTTGAAGGCATAGACGGAAAGGATATTTTCATAAAGGAATACGTGAAATACAGCGGAATGTATACGAAATTCACAACGCTTTTTTCGTTCGATTCCAATCCCTTGCTGTTTGCGGGCGTAAACGCGCTGGGCAATCGGCAAGTGGTGTTCGCGTTCGATCTTCACAAAGCGCATTTTTCGCTCTCTATTGATAAATCGCTGTTGATTGCAAATCTTTTGGCATATTCCTGCCCCGACGTGTTAGACCGCACCGATTATATATGCGGCGAGGAAGCAAACGTCAATATTATGCCGAACGTCAAAAACCTGAAAGCGATATCTCCCGACGGAGAGGAGATATACATTGATACCTCTACCGATATAGGCGTACTGCGGCTTGAAAAAGCAGGTACGTATACGATCACGATGATCGTTTCGGGCGAGGAAAAATCTTATAAACTTTATTCGAGCGCCCCTGCGGACGAAAGCGATCCTGCGCCCGTCGGGATTTCGTTTGCGCTCGTCGGCGAGCAAAAGTTTGAAAAGACGGACGGAGAATACGATCCTATCGTGATCCTTTTCGTTTGTCTGGCACTTCTGTTTATTGCGGATTGGATGGTATACTGCTATGAAAAATATCAGCTTCGATAATCCATATTGGTTATTTCTTGCCCTTCCGCTCCTCCTTGCCTTGCTCATTCCCTATTTTATCTCCGTAAGCAAGGACAACAAAAATAAGGGCTGGATCGCCTCGCTCGTAATCCATATCGCTATCGCCGTTTGTCTGACCCTCTCGGCGGCAGGACTCGTCCACACGACCGTGATGACGAGAACGAAAGTGTACGTCGTTGCCGACGTTTCTTATTCCGCAAACAAAAATTTGGATACGATCGATGAGCATATTGCTAAAATCGCCGATTCGTTACCGCAAAATTCAAAGCTCGGGATCGTATGCTTTGGCAACGACAGCAAGATCCTTACTTCTTCGGGAACGAAGATCAAAAGCGTAAAAGAGGCGAACGTTGATAATTCGGGAACGAATATTGCGGGCGCGCTCGATTACACTTCCACGCTTTTCAGCGCAAACGAGTTGAAACGGATCATTCTCATCACGGACGGCGCGGATACCGCCTCCGACAACGGAACGCTGGTTTCCGCCGTCGAGCGATTGAAAGCAAAGAATATTAAAATCGACGCGATCTATCTCGACAGCAATCTCAAAGACGGTGATAAGGAAATTCAAATTTCCCAAGTCGAGCATACGCAATCGACTTATCTCGACCACGAATCACAGGCAAAAATACTGTTACAAACCAGCGTCGAGAACGACGTCGTGCTGAATTTATCCGTCAAAAACGCTGAAACGGACGAGTACGAAACCATAGACACTACCGTCATTACGGAAATGGAAGCGGGCATGAACGTAGCGACGTTTACGCTACCCACGAAAAAATCGGGCACGTTTGATTATAAGGTGGAGATTTTTGACGCAACGCACGACGCTTCTTCTTATAATAATTCCTATGAGTTCACGCAAACGGTCGTCGGCAAACGCAGCGTATTGCTCGTAACCGAAAAGCAGAGCGACGTTACGGCGCTGACGGCGCTTTACAGTGAAAGTGCGGAAATCGAGCCTTACGTCATCAGCAATACGGCAAAAAATATTCCGTACACGGTCGAAAGTCTTTCAAAATACGACGAAATTATACTTTCCAACGTAGACGTTCGCAATATTAACAACGCCAACGCTTTCGTGGATTCGGTGGACGTTGTCGTTTCGCAATACGGAAAAAGTCTGCTCACGTTCGGCGATTTGTATATGCAAAATAAAGACGATCCGATCTTTGATAAATTAGGCTCGCTTTTGCCCGTTGATTTCGGAAACGCGAATAAAGACGCCAAGCTGTACACGATCGTTTTGGATATTTCCCGAAGCATGAACGATACTTCACAGCTCATTATCGCCAAAGACGCGGCAATCAAACTGCTCTCCCTTTTGACCGACGAAGATTCCGTAGCCTACGTAACGCTTGCAGGCTCTGCGAAAGTAGAACAAACGCCTGAAAAACTCGGCACTTTGGTAGACCACGATAAAAACCCTGACACTCAACCGAAAACGGTTCGGGAGCTGTTGTATCAAAAAATTCAGAACGCAGAACCGACCCAAGGCACGTTTATCGGCGACGCGTTAAAAATGGCGTACAGCCATATTAAGGATCTGCCGTTTGAGGAAAAACAGGTCATGCTGATTAGCGACGGGCTCACTTTCACCTACGAACCCGAGGACGCTGTGGATATTGCGCGACAAATGCACGCGGACGGGATCACGGTATCAACGATCCGTGTAATTAGCACGACCTCGCAAGCTATCAACCTACTTAACGGTGTTGCAAACGCAGGGGGCGGTATTCCCCACGTAATAGACAGCGGTACGGACGTTGCCAACCTTATTTTTTCCTCGATTGCGGACGATCTTACCGAGTCGGTTATCGAAACCCAAACGCAGGTAAATATAGCGCGTTATCGCGACGATACGCTAAACGGGATTATAACTCTGCCCGACGTGTACGGATACGTGAACAGCAAGGCGAAGCTGGACGCAACCATGGTTCTTTCCGTAGATTATCAAAAAAACGCTGATACGGTTGTACAAGTTCCCCTCTATTCCTATCGCGAGCACGTAAACGGAAAAGTAGCTACCTTTACTTCCAGCTTATCGGGCGCTTGGCTGAACGACTGGAACAACGAGATAAAAGCAAAATTTTTCAACAACGTTTTAATTTCAAACACGCCGAAAGAACGGATCGATTACCCTTATACGCTGGCTTTTGAATACGGTGGTAGTAGCTCCACCATAGAGATCGTTCCGTCCTATCTCAATCCGCAGGCGAAAGCGACGGTGAAAATTACCGCGCCAAACGGCAGGACTTCGGAATCGGCGTTAGTGTTCGACTTAAATCGTTATTTTACAAGTTTTGAAACGCCTGAAACGGGCAGATACAATATCGAAATTACTTATTCTTACGGCAACCATTCCTTTACGTCAAAAACGTATTATACTGTTCCTTATTATCCAGAATATGACGCGTTTATCGTGTATGACGTAGGAAATATTTACAAATTTATGCGGAACGCAGGTACGATCTCCACCGACGGCAAGCTCAATCTCAAAAACGACAAAAACGACGTAGCAACCTACGAGTTGGACTTCCGTTTACCGTTGCTGATTTTATCCGTCGTACTCTTCGTAGTAGACGTATTTATCCGAAAAACGAGATGGAAAGACGTCAAGAGCTGGTTTAAGCGCAAGAAAAAAGGAGGAAAACAGCCATGAAAGCAATAAAAAGAACGGCTTTGTCATTATTGCTCGTATTGTTCGTTGTCTTCTTTTGCGCCTGCGCCTCTTTTAATCCCGCTTTGAATAACAGCAGTCGCGATCCAAACACGGTCCAACAGCCCGAGCTGGACGACGACCCGACCAACGATTTTACGGTAACGTTGCGCCTGAACGAACAGCCTTACGTTCCAACGACGGCAATCAACGTATACTGGCGAAACAGCTACGATATTTATATCGCTCCCGTTGACGAAAACGGCGTAGCGAGAATAGACGGCTTAGACGATTCCTACGACGCGAGCTATAAAGTAACGCTTTCCAACGTCCCCTACGGCTATGCGTACGATCCGAACGCATACGTAGCCACCAACACGTCTCGCGCGGTGGTGATCGATATGTACGATCTTAACGTAGTCCGAGGCACGGGCAACAGCTTATATAATTGCTATGAAATGAGCGGTACAGGCGTGTATTCGGTAACGGTTACCGAGCCCGGGGATAGCGTATTTTTTGAATTTGCGCCCCAGACGAGTGGTACGTACACGGTAGAAAGCTGGGTAGACGTAAACGACGACGGAATTAACCCGATCGCAACGGCGTATTACGGTTCTTCCAATTACAAATACGCGCCGTACAGAGTAACCGACGAGGGTGCGTGCGGTAGCTATACGAGAAATTTCGTGCATACGATCCAAATCGCCTCGCAAATGATCAGCAGTTCAGGTGGCGGTCAGCAAACGTTCACGTTCGAGATTACGGCAGAGCCGAAAAACGGGGTCTATCCCGTTACGATCTCGTTTGCAATTAAAAGGAACGGAGATTTTGACTTAAATACCATCAAGAAAACGTGGGCTGTTCCGCAAGCCGATTGGAGCGCGTTCGATTTCAACGCGTTCAATGCGCTTGCAGGCGGTGCGATCAAAGGCGCGCAAACACTGTATAAGAATACACCAGGCGCTTGGATATTTGACGAGGATAACTATAAAATTTGGAATATCACCGAGGGTGGCGACGGCGTGTACCACGTATACGACCAAGAAAAATACCCCGCGACGAACGGCTATGGTCCTATATTATTCGCGTATATTTCCAAGAAGTGTGATTTTCTCGACAAGCCCTTTACCGAGATCGAATCGGACAGCAAAGCCTTGACGGTAAACGGAACGGAGAATTATAAACAGTTTATCGAGGGCTATGAAGCGGTGGCGTCGGCGGGCTTTTATTGCGTAAGTAATTGCCCTTGCCATAGAGCCTCCGATCCGATTAAAGCCTGCCCTTTGGACGAACACGGCAACAAATGTCCAAATTGTCATTATTCTTGCACTCCTTGTGAGCGGGAATTGTTTGAAAACTACGACTGCTACGCAAAGTGGTGTAACGCGGACGGCGTAGCGCCCGTAACGAAAGAGCTTGCGGAATTTTTACAAAAATTCGCTATATCGCAACGGTATTTTGCCGACGGCGACGGTTGGGCGGAAAAGAGCGGTATTGACGCATACGAAGATTCGCAATGGCTTTTTGCGTGCGGTTATTACGAATAAAAGACTTAAAACTCTCGATAATGGGCTATCCGTTATCGGGAGTTTTTTTCATAAATAAATTAAAAAACACGCGAAAATTACTTGAAGAATTTATGGAAATATATTATAATGTATATGTATAATTATATTTATACGCACGAAAATCGAAAAATTATATTAGGAGGCATTTTCTATGAAAAAGAAAATTTCAGTGCTTGTCAGTGCTCTTGCCGCCCTTTCTATTTTTGCTACCGCATGCGATAGTAAGCATACGCATACGTTTAGCGAAGACTGGGAAAGCGACGCAACCAATCACTGGCACGCGGCGACTTGTGAACACGGCGAAGAAAAATCCGCTCTCGCGAGGCACAAGGACGAAGACGAAGACGGAAAGTGCGACGTTTGCGCCTATGAAGTAGGTCATACCCACACTTACGCAGAAGACTGGTCGAAAGACGACACGCACCATTGGCACGCGGCGACCTGTACGCATACCGACGAGGTTGCGGACAAAGGCTTACACGAAGACGTTGAGGCTGACGGTACTTGCGACGTCTGCGGCGGACACGCGCACGTGATCAACAAAGCGGGCGCATGCGACGTTTGCGACGAACAAGTAAAGCCTATGGACGAAACCAACCTCGAAATGGTGATCGCGGCGACCGCGCTTCGCTATAAGAATATCGCAACGAGTACGATCACGAATAACTACTCGTCCACGATTAAGAGCGTTGTCGACGATACCGTTGCCGACGGCGAAAATCCCTACGGTTATACAAACAGCCAAACCACGACCGTCTATACTCTCGGCGAAAACGCAACGATGGTCGTATCCTCTACGGAAAACCAGACGAAAGACAAAGATATTACAGGTACTATTTACGACATTGAAACCGAAAGCAATTTCACAAAATGGATGTGGTATGATGCAAACGATAGCGAAACGCCTTATAAAGGTATTTGGGAAGAAACGATCAACGTAGATGCGGCTGACGAAAAAACGAATGTAGCTCCTATCAGCGTCGAAGCGGACGATCTGCACGGCTATTACTATGCAGTTTCCACCCTTGCGGACGCATACGGCGCAGAAAATATCCTTGCCGCTCTGTATGAAATGTCGCAAAACGTTACGGCTAGCGATTTCACCGTTACACCCGCTATAGACCAAAATCGTTATATGTTTACGTTCAACAACTTGATCATTCACGAAACCAACACGAGCGTTGGTGTTGTTACAAACGCAAACCTTTTCGAAACGACTGTTGCTTTTGAGTATAGCGATACTTACGAGCTGAAAACCCTTTATATCTATACGGATTGCTACACCAACGACGCAGGTCAAAACTCCGAAGCGGACGTTACGCTGGAAGAGGTTGACGGCGAATGGGTGAAGAAAGAAAACGCGACCCCGAGTACTTATGAAATCACAACCGTACAGACGGTAGGCGAAAGAACGTATACGCATACCAAGACGATCGACGAATATCTTCCCACTACGTTCACGTTCAAGAACGGTAGCGAAACGGTTGTTAACAACGCTACGCTGAACTATGAACGCGGCGACGATTTGGAAATCGATATCGTTTGCAACGGTTATTTTGATTTGATCAGAAAGGAGGTTAAAGCTACGCTTACTTCGGCAAGCGGCAACCTCGCTGCCTCTATTCAATTCAGAGATGAAGGCACGCCGTTCGTTGTCTCTTATGGTCTTCCTGAGGGCACTTACACCCTTACCGTTATGAACGGTAACGATACCCTTCTTACGGCAACGGTTGAAGTAGAAGCTCCGCAGGTACAAGGCTCTTCTATTAGCGTTACATTTACGGACAACAATGCGTGGGTAGATTTGGCGAGCTTAACGGCTACCGAATCGGGTACGTATACTTTCACGATCCCCGCTGGATACGGCGCATTTGACAAAGATGACTGTGATTCGGATAGTTGGTCTGTAACGCCTTACGTTGATCCCAATATGCAACCTAACGGCGGTACGTTTAGTGTAGATATCGCAGCAGGCGACACTTATCAATTCTATGTAATGGGTCCCACGAAGAATGAAACCGTACAAATCCCCTATACTTTCGTAGCGGGAGACGTTTCGGGCGGCGGTGATGTCGGTGGCGACGGCGACAGCGGTACTGTTTCCACGTATAAAGACGCTAACGGTCTTGGCGGCACGTACACCTTCTCCTACGTAATGACCTATACTCTTGTGTTTACCACCGAGTCCGAGGGCGCAACTTCCGGTACTCTTACCGTTACCGCCCCTATTTACTCGCAGTACAGCGGGACGTATAGTTACACCATTGAAGACGGCGCGTATGTCTTCACTTCTCAGAACGCAATTATTTCGAAGAGCCTTGACGGTCAATCCTGGCAATTCCAGAACCCCGGTATGAGACAGGCCCAAACGTTTGCTGAAGTAAATGCAGGCGGCGACAGCGGTACTGTTTCCGCTACCCCTCTTACCCTTGGTAACAACGGGATCAACGCGGCAGACGTTACTTATGCCTACACTGCTGAAACCGACGGTACACTTACACTTACGGCAGGCAATGCAATTCAGGGTGCTGTAGAAATCAGCTACACCGTAAACGG
The DNA here is from genome assembly GCA_017465865.1 of Clostridia bacterium. Classification (GTDB taxonomy): domain Bacteria; phylum Bacillota; class Clostridia; order Christensenellales; family Borkfalkiaceae; genus Scatosoma. The sequence goes on along the minus strand of JAFTVF010000006.1, from coordinate 107,240 downwards.
CGGCAATTCTACCTCTCTTGAGCTTGGTAACTCGGCAACGCTTACCCTTTCCGCTGGCGACGAGGTTGTCATTACGGTTGTTGCGGCAGGTTATTCCAACCTTACCGCTGCTTGGGAAGCAGACGGCGCGCAAGGCGGTAGCGGCGACCAAGGCACTACGTCGGGCGACGGCTCTGAAAGCAATCCTTTCGTTATCGAGTCTTTCCCCGCTGACGTTACGGCTGAAGAAGACTCTACTAATTTCACTTTCTACACGTTCACTTCTACAGATGAAGGTATCCTTACGATTACCTATGCAAATACCAACGCTTGGTGGTTTATAGATAACGTATACGATACTTCTGATACAAACCAAGGGTCTTCTGATCAGACTTTCACTGTTGAAATTCAAGCAAACTCCACCTATGTTCTTAAACTTGGCGTATGGGATGCTGAAAGCGCGCCTTTGGCTGTAACACTTTCCTTTACGGCACAAGCTCTTGCAAAAGACGGTGATTTCTCGAAACCCATCAACATTTCTACGTACAGCGAAAACAGCGGATCGTACACTGGTGGCGAAGATAACTACGTTTGGTTTAGCTACAATCCTTGGATTGACGGTACGCTTACCCTTACGTTTGCTGAAAACGTAAACGTTAAATACGGAACGGATCAAAACAACCTTACCGCTACGGTAAGCAACCAGTCTACGGTTGCTATGGAAATTAGCTCTTACGAAAAAATCTATATCGCTATTCAGGCAGCGGATTACGAAGCAACCACGATTACGTTTACCGCAACAGCGGCAGAAGCACTCGGCACTTCGGGCAATCCTATTGTTATCGAGGATTATACCCAAGCGCAAAACTGCGAATTTAAGGGCGGTGTGGCTGAAGTTTGGTATTTGATTACCACTACCGAAAGCGGTTACGTAACCCTTTCTTCTACCTTTGCAACCGCAAAATTGCAGGGTGGCGCAGACATGTATTCGCTTGCTTGCAACGACGCAACCACCTACGGCAGTGTTCGCTTCTATGCGAATGCAGGAGAACCCACCTACGTTGTAATCGGCGACTGGGCAGAAGGCGAAGCGGCAACTATTCCCTTCACGCTTTCCTTCGTAGCAGGTGAACACGAGCCCGACGGTTCGTACGAATATCCGTACATCATTGAAAACGTTCCCTATTCTGGAACTTGCGATTTTGCAGGTGGATACAGCTACGTTTGGTATGAGGTTACCGTTTCTGAAACGGGCTATCTCACCGTTACTTCTACCTCCGACGTTGCAGACCTCGTAATCTCCCCTGTAACAAGCGCATATCATGACAATGCGAAAACGGGCTCGGAAAGCGTAGAATACGGAACGAATGCAGGCGTTGTGTATGTTGGTGTTAAGACTTCCGACAATACAGCGGCAGAGATTGCTTTCAGTATATCGTTTGAAGCAGGTGAGCTTGAAGCCGACGGTTCTTCCGCACTTCCTTTCACGGCGGTTGTTGGAAATAATACGTGTGCGTTCCCCGGCGGAATGAATCCCGTGTGGTATTCGATTACTACTACCGAGGCTTGCACGATTACCGTTTCTTCTTCGTACGTTTCGGATACACATAATTCTACGTATCACCCGACCGAAACTTGTGCTTGGCTTATCATCTCTCCCGAAGCAGATGCGTATGCGAACGGTGCTGTAGTTAACAGCTATCTTGATGGCGTAGGCACACCCGTTTCGATTGAAGCGGAAGCTAATACGACCTATTATATTGCTGTTGCCGACTACTGCGAGGCTGAGGCAGATATCGTATTCAACGTTACGTTTACCCCTGCGGCATAAGCTCAGAAACTAAATAAACGGAATAAACGTTTTCACCGCATCGCTTAGGCGATGCGGTGTTTTCTTTTCGTAATTGTCTATAAAAATTATTGCAAATCTTTCCCGTTCGTGATATAATAATACTACGTTTATATAAAGGAGAAATTTTTATGCGCTCGAAAAAAATTTTTGCGCTTATTTGTTCGGCTATGCTCGCCCTTTCGTTTACCGCGTGCGGCGGCGAAAAGAAATGTGCGCACGTAGACAAAAACGACGACGGGAAATGCGACGTATGCAGTACCGACTATTCCGACGGCGTAGACGAACAGCCCGTTTCTACCGTCGATTGCACTTTCAACGTAAAAACGGATAACGGTTTGACCGCCTCAAACGTCGCTTTTACGCTGACTTCCGCAAAAAACGAGTATTCCCTCGTTTCGAATGAGAACGGCGTAATTTCGGCGAATATTGCCTTTGGAAAGTATGATATCTCTTACGATTACGATACTTTGCCCGAATATTGCACGCCCGACGTATTCTCGATAGAGATCGACGAAGAAACCACGGCGGTTACCTTGTTACTTATCAATAATATGCCTGACGGCTCGGCGAATAAGCCGTTCTTCGTGTCCGACGACGTAACGGAGCTTAGCTTAGAGGCAGGCGCGGAAGTTTACTACGTTTACCGCGGTGCAGAGATCAAAACGCTGATCATTGAAAACGAAAACTTAGCCGTTATATACAATGATGATACGTATTCGCCCGAGAGCGGCATAATTTCCGTGCCTTTACAGACGCAAATCGGCGGAATGGTCAAATTCTGCATTAAAAACACCTCGTCCGCTGTCGTAGAAACGGAATTCACCTTGCTTTCGCCTTTGGGGTCTATGAGCAATCCTATCGTAATGGAGCAAGCCTCGGCTACGGCAAACATTCCCGAGAACGGCGGTGTATATTATCAATGGACGGCTACTAAAAACGGGGTTTTGGTCGTTTCTTCGGAAAACTCGAAAAACAATATCTCTTTGATTAATATGAACACCAACGCTGTTTCGGCGCAAACACTCGGTTCTGCGGGTGAATACCTGTCCGTTTCGGCAAACGACGTAGTGTTGATTGCTGTTTCCGCTATCAACGCAGAGGGAGCTGTGGACGTTGCGTTTGCAATTAACGTTTACGAGGGCACGACTTCCGATCCTATTCCCGTTATCAAAGACGAGATTGATATTTCCCTGAAAGCAAACGCTTCGTTGGTATTCTCGACCACGGCGGGAAAAACGCTGGTGATTGAAAACGAAAGCGATATCGTCGTAAACTATAACACAACCGATTACGAGCCTGTGAATAACGAGATATCCGTTACGCTTACAGGCGAAACGGGTACGCCCGTCGTCTTCACGGTAAGCAATACGGCGGATACTTTGAACAACGTTTCGATTTTGTTTGAATAAAATTTGACAAACGACCGCGCCCAAGATCGATCTTGGGCGCGGTTTTTATTTTATTGAACACACAATTTCCTGTAATTGTACTTTCTTATATTTTTTCAAGTTTCAGCCAAATATATTTTTCAAAGTTGCCTTTCAAAACTCCGCCTACAACAGACAGCTGACTATTGCTACCAAGCTCAATCGCTTTATAATTATTCCCAACGGTAATAGCAAATTCGCGTTTTACTAAATCAAATGCAAAATTCAGGTCAAACAAATTGATATAGAAATCATCGCCATCCTTAAACACAATAATTTCCACGTATTTACTTGCCTCCATTGTAAACCGAGGCGAAACCTCTTTTTTCACTATCGAAGCAAAAATATCTTTGAAATTCGTTCTTGCATCGTATTCTAAATTCGCAGCGCTCCAAATCACCTTGCCTTTTCCGTAATTACACTCCAAAATAGCAGGATGCTCCGTAGCAATTCCGGGGGGATTCGAGTGCAAGGATGCAAAAATCGTATTGTTGTCAGGATCTGTATAAGGTAAGGTAATTTTTGCTTTTACTTCTCCGTTAAAGCCCGACATAATGGGCAACTTATAAATAATCGGCAAAGGATACTTATCATTAAAATCCCAAAAAATTTCTTTATAGTCTTTGGCGATCGGCGAAACGTACGCTTGAACCTCGTCGTAGCCTTTATAAATATGCGGATACGTCGTGTCCCCGTAGGTCTCCCCTATAATTTCAGCCCCGAAGAATTCCTTGATCAGTCTTGCGTCCGATTTCCCTGAAAGATATAATTTGCCGCCATTTTTTACATAGTCAATCAGTTTCAGGATCTCAGGATTTCCAAACGTTTCAAGTGCGGGAGCAATAATCAAATCGTAACGGTCGAGTCCGTTCATAGCCCCGTTAGCAATTTCCCTAAACGGAATATGATTTTCAATCAACGTTCGAGCCGACGCTAATGCACACTCCCTATTATAAGGTTTTCCGTCGGAAGAAAATTGTGTCGTGCTGTCAAAATAAACCGCAACGTTTGCGTCTAACACGCCTTTATCCATATATTGCTCGTAGGGCAACGTTTTTGCGAATACGTTCCCCAGACGGTCGTACACTCTACCGTCCATTTCACCGCTTGGATCAATGGCGTCAATAATCAACGTCGCGCCGTGATGGCAAGCCGCCAGCATAACGTCCGCCTCTAATTCCAGCTCGGGCTTTGTAATCGTATGCTCACGCAGGCGTTTATTAAAACGGCAAGTCATGTATTCGAAAGGCTGATTTTTTGTAATTTCGTAATAATATTTACAAGTGAAAGAGTGATCGTACAGATCGCCGTATAAATCGCCGCCTGTAAATTCGCAGGCTTCGTTGATCCCCTCCGTCGAGCCTGCCAACCAATCGCAAGACACTACCGCCGCAAAATTTAATTCAACCGTTGTTTCAGGCAAAAAACGCTTTGCCGTACTTTCTGCATATTTCGCAAATTCCGCCATCCATTCTTGCCGTTTTTTTACAAACAATCTCCAACGCTCGTCCGCCCAATCAATAGCCGTCGGCAAGTCGCCGCCAACTTCTTTTTTCCAACGGGCTTTACACGCATCGCAATGACAGACCACCTCCCAGTACGGCATATCGAAGAATATTCCGTCAAGATTAGGGAATTGCTCGCCGATCTCTTTCATTTGCTCCACTAAAAACGTACGGTATTCGTGGTTATTCGGACAACACAAGCCGTATCTTTGTCCGTGATCGCCCCAAACGCTGCCGTCGGCATAGCGGATTTGCCAATGCGGGTATTTTTCTGCTGCCCAATTATTAAAAATCAAGCTATAATACGCAACTACTTTCATTCCCCCTGCTTGACATTTATCAATCAATTCGTTCATAGCGCGGGGATGCTTTCTAAAATACTTGTGCGTATAACCGGACGGAGAGGGATAATAGCTAATTCCCGTGTGCGATTGTAAATAAATCATCGGTGATTGCACGTGCGCGCGTTTCATATTTTCATAATAAACGTCCGCGTCGAATTTTTCCATAAATTCATCGTTCCAATCCGCAATATGAATATCCACCAAATTTCTACGATACGCTTTTTTATACCACTTCGATTTTTCCATATCTAATACTCCAATATTTATTTTAATGCGTAAGTATATGTTATCACGCGAAAAACAAAAAGGCAATTGAATAATGTGACATATTTTCGTCGTTTTGTGAAATGAATATTTCCGCTCTGCAAAAACTTTAATTTTAGGACCTATTGCAAAAATTAAAGTCGTTTTTCGCTATTGAAAAACACTTTCATTTATTGTATAATTAAGTAAAAAATTAAAGGAGTATTTTATATGACCAAACCGTTTAGCGGAATTTATCCCGCACTGCTCACCCCTTTTACAAAACAAAACGAAATCAATGAAGCCGCTTTAACCCGATTAATCGAGTACAACATAAAAAAAGGCGTAAGCGGCTTTTACGTAACCGGTAGCACAGGCGAGGCTTTTCTTCTTTCCTTTGAAGAACGCAAGCAAGTTATGAAACTTGTGAAAGAGGTAGTCGGCAACCGCTGTAAATTGATCGCACAGGTCGGCTGTATTGCTACTCATCAAGCCATAGAGCTTGCAAAATACGCCGAAACGCTTGGCTATGACGCTATTTCGTCCGTTGCACCCTATTATTATAAATTTTCATTTAAGGAAGTTAAGGATTATTATTTTGATATCGTCAATGCAGTATCCTTGCCTATGATTATTTATAATATTCCCAGCTTTTCGGGGGTAAATTTATCGGTAGACAACTTGAATGAATTCTTAAAAGACGACCGCTTTATCGGTGTAAAGCATACCTCTAACGACTATTTTGCCTTAGAGCGTTTCACCAGCGCGCATCCCGATAAGGTTTTCTATAACGGCTTCGACGAGATGATGCTTGCGGGGCTTATTATGGGTGCAGACGGCGCAATCGGAAGCACTTTCAATTTCATGGCAGAAAAATTTATTAAGCTGCAAAGCCTTTTCTCTGCCAACAAAATAGCCGAAGCACAGGCATTGCAAACGCAAATCAACGAAATCATCGCCGTACTTTGCGAAGTTGGCGTAATGGCGGGCGAAAAAGAAGTGTTAAACCAGCTTGGCTTTGAATTCGGGGACTGCCGCAAGCCCTTTAAGAAACTTACGGACAGCGAAAAATTATTGATAACGCAAAAAATTATGCCGTTTGTGGAGAAAGAATAATGAACGCAGTATCTTATCTTGAAAAATTCAAAAAAGAACTTTTGGAAAGCTGCGTTCCGTTTTGGATAAACAACGGATTTGACGAACAATACGGCGGCGTTTTGAATTGCCTTGACCGCAAAGGTAAAGTCTATTCCACCGATAAAAGCGTTTGGATGCAAGGACGGGCGGCTTGGACCTTTTCTTATCTGTACAACAATATTGAAAAAAACGAAGATTTCTTAAAAATCGCGAAAAGCTGTTTAGAGTTTTTAGACAACCATTGCATTGATACCGACGGGAGAATGTTTTTTACCGTAACGCGCGACGGAAAGCCCCTGCGTAAACGCCGTTATTGGTTTAGCGAAACGTTTTATATTATCGCAAACGCAGAATACGCTATGGCTACGGGCGATAAATCCCGTTTGCAGATCGCACGCGATAAATTCAAATTCGTCTGCGGGATTTACGATGATCCCCAAACCGACCCTTATAAAATTACCCCGAAAAGCTATGCGGAAACGCGTGCGTTAAAAGGGCTTAGCCAACCCATGATTTTATTAAACGTCGCCTCGATCTTACGCGGTGCAGACAAAGAAAACTCCGACTATTACACCCGTGAAATCGACAAGTTCATTCAAGACATTCAGTCTCATTATTGCGAGGAGAAGCAAGCCCTGCTCGAAAGCGTAGGTGTTGACGGAAGTTTTATTTTCGACGTTTCCGAAAGCAGAATTGTCAACCCCGGACACGACATTGAGTGTTCTTGGTTCTTGCTTGAAGAAGGGATTTATCGTAACGACGAAAAATTGATCTCGTTTGCGGAAAAAATATTCCGTAACGCTATTGAATTTGGTTGGGACTTGGAATACGGCGGAATCTTGTATTTCAAAGACGTTAACGGCAACCCCGTCGAAGCATACGAACACGACATGAAACTTTGGTGGCCGCATAACGAAGCAATGATCGCCTCGTTGATGCTTTATAAGCAAACGAACGATTGCTATTATTCCGATTGGTTTGAAAAAATAACGGAATATTCCTTTGATAAATTCTCCGACCCCGAATACGGAGAATGGTTTGGGTATCTCCGCAGAGACGGTAAGCCCACTATGCCGCCATGCAAAGGACATACGTATAAAGGACCTTTCCATACAATGCGGATGCTCGCAAAATGCTGTTTGCTTTTACAGGACTAAACCTGAAAGAAGCCTAAGATTTTTCAATCTTAGGCTTCTTTTTTTACTCTTTTTTGCGTTTACGGTAACCGAGCGGCGTACAGCCGTATTTCTTTTTGAACAGCACGAAAAAATAGCTCTCCGTTTGAAAATTCAACTCTTCTGCAATCTCCGCTACGGTTTTTTCGGTATTTCGTAAAAGGATCGCGGCAGCCGAGAGTTTCTTTTCTTGAATTAACCCCGAAAGCGTGCAGCCAAAATCTTTTTTCAAGATCCGCGCGACTTGTTTTTCGCTTAAAAATAATGCCTTCGCCACCGTTGACAGCGTAACCTTTTCCACAAGCGACCTTTCAATACATTCGTTGATCTTGAAAATATATTCGTTTCGTGTAATTTGATAAGCCCCTTTATTGTAAGTACCCGCAGAGGCAAACCACCCGACCGACCATAAAATCAAAGTCAGCAGCGCTTTCATCTTTTCCAAGCCCTCTGCCTCGATACGCGGAAGCGCAATGCGTAGTTGCTTCACGTAAAAAGCAATCTCCTCTGTCATTTCTACGCAGTAAGGACGACTTTGATACGTGCTGATACCGCCCTCCGCAAACATACGGTATTCTCCACGTTTTCTTTTTGGAATACCGTACCGCAACCGAAGAACCCGTCGCCTACGTAATCGTCCGTGAGCTTGCCCTCTGCTACGAACGAGCACATTTTTCCGTTTTCCGTTTTGAAGCTACCGATTGTTACGTCGCCCGTAATCAGTTTACCCTTATTGATGCCTACGCCCGAGCCCTCGCCGTAGCTCTTTTTGAACATAAGGTGTTCTTCAATATGTCCGCGCTCTGCCATAAGCGTTTGAGGCACAGGTCCGCAATGGAAGAATATACATTTATCGTCCGCATCGCCGTAGTTGTTGTTCACGTCCAAAAGCATAACGGGACAGTCTGCCGCAAGGTATAACGCACGCATCATAACTGCGTTGTTTACGTCTAATTCGCACGCCGCTACTATTCCACGCTCGTTCAGTTCACCGAGAATTAGGCAAGGCGCTATGCCGTATTTCTTTTGCAATTCGTCCCAACAACGGATCGCTATCGCTTGTAAATCGAAGTCCTCGATAATCTCGTCGATTACCACGCCAAGTCTTGCGATATTATCCAACTTTTCAGGAGGGTATTTTCCGAAATCGGACAAGCTTGCGTATTGTTCTTTCTTTTGTGCCAGCTTATCCGCATTCACTTCGTCCATTTTACGGAATACGTAACTTAAATCGATGGTTTCAATATTTACTCGATGGTTCGCCATTGCAATTTCGTCGCAACGTACTGTTTTGAACGCCGTCGTTCGCGCACCGATCGCACCGATATTGAATTGTTTCAAACCCTTTACCGCACGGCAAGTACCTGCAAATAAACGCAAGTCTTCCGCAAATTCTTTGCTTAACGGCGATTCGCAAATTTTCGTCGTCAACGTATACGGAATTTTTAACTGCCGAAGCACGTTGCACATAGCGATTTTTCCGCAAAACGCGTCGCGGCGGTGTGAAAAGTCCATTTTATCCAGCTCGTCGGGATATGCCTGTACAAGCACAGGCACGTTTACGTCTTTAAGCGCAACGGACGCGCCGTTTTCGTCGCTGAAATTAGGCATACATAAAATGATACCGTCGTATTCGCCTTTGTGCGCCTCTAAAAATTCCGCAAAACGCGCGCCTTCTTTGATCGTTTCCACCGCGCCGTAACGGGTCAGGCTCTCGTCCATACAAAGATAGTTAAAGCCCGCCTTTTCCACAGCCTCTATCATTTCTTTCCGAGCCGTCGCTATCGATTCGCCGGGGAAAAAACCGCGATTGCCAAAGTATAAAGCAAAGGTAACTTTCATATTTTTTATCCTCACCTAATTATTTTATATCATTTTACAATAATTCCACACGATAGAAAAGGGAATTATGTTTATAAAATTTGTATTTATGTGATTTATTCTCTTCCAAGTTTTTTGCCGTTATCCGCTATTTCGCTCGTTTATAACCCTTAAACGACTTTTAATAGCTGATCGCAGATTTCTTTCATTCCCTTTTTTGTTGGATGGTCCTTCTGCTTATCGATATCCTGCAATCTAACGCTTTGCAAGGAATAATATTGAGCGGCATATTCTATGGCGTTTTGGATTTCCTCTTTGATATCCGTATTGATGATAAATATTATTTTTGCATAAGGAAAATCCGTTTTTAGCATATACGCAAAATAGCAAATCGAAGGAAGAACCTTAAAAAAATCTTCTTCCGTCCAATCTGAAAATTTTATATTGCCAAGCTCGGCATTCGCCCAACTATCATTCGTTCCACCGAAAACAAGAATAACGTCTACCCTATCTTTCTCAAAAACACCCTGCTCCTTTAATTGCTTATATCGAAAAATAAAAGAAGACGAGGTTGAACAATCTGCATGATTATAACCTGTATAACCAATCGTCGAGCCGCTCCAACTATTATTTTGAATTAAATGATAATTGCATTTTGAAACGAATGATTTCCACCAAGTTTCCTCTACCGAGCATACGTCTAAACAGGGATAATACGTATCGTAATAATCGGGTATATGCCCCTTAAACGTTGAATAACTATCCCCGAAGATAATGACGTTTTTCTTTTCCATTTTCTTGATTACCCAGATTTTCTTATGTTAAATACGATTTAGAAAAAATCTTCCTCTATCATAGCACAAAGACAATGATAAATAGGCAATTGCAATTCTTGAATCTTATATGTTTCCGATTCAGGAATACAAATATTTTCGTCGCAAATCTCTTTTAATTTACCGCCACCTATGCCCGTCAGTACTATCGATTTTATACCCTTTGCTTTTGCAAGCAGCACTGCGTATATACAATTTTTTGAATTCCCGGAAGTGGAAAGCACTAATAAGCAATCTCCTTGTTTACCTAAACCGTAAAGCTGTTGTGCAATTGCCATATCCCAAGATTTATCGTTGGCAAACGCCGTTAAAATCCCCGTTTGCGAAATTAATGAAACGGCAGGCAACGAGCCCTCTAATTTATTTACTAAATATTCTCCCTCTACGCCGTAACTTAATAAAATATTCGCCGTTTCCTTGTCTATTGCGCGTTTTTTCTTGAACGATTTCAAAAGCTCGCCTACGATATGCTCGCTATCTGAAGCACTCCCACCATTCCCCGCACAATAAAGCGTCCCTCCGTTTTTATACGTTGTTTTTATCATCTCAAAAGCATTCAATATATTTTTTTTGATCCCGTTTAGCGAAGCGTATCTTTCAAACAATTCATCATATATTTTTTTTGTTGTTTTTTTCATTTCAATCCCCCAAGATTGCAATTGCCAAAGCCGCGTAATCGCCTATATTTTCACCTATCTTCGCAGGCAAAATCTTACAAACTTTATAAGCATCCGTCAAGGCTTCCTTTTCAACAATCGGCTCGATAATCTCCATAAATAAATCGTAATTTCGCATAAACACTCCCCCTGTTATAATGGCTTCGGGATTAAATAAATCAATCAAGATACTTATAACTTTCGCGAAATTTTCCGCGCTCTCTCTAACAACGGACAAATAAAATTCGTTGCCTTGCTTCGCTTTCTCAAAAATAATTTTCGTCGTTATACTGCTGTCAAGTGAAACGCTTCGTTCTTCCGCGCGAATTTGCGCCAACCTCTTAATTCCGTTTCCACTACAAAAACCTTCCGCCGAGCCCATCTTATTATAACCGACAGGACCATCCTTTTTTAATCGAATATGACCGATTTCCCCCGCGTTTCCGTTCGTTCCCGAATACAATTTCCCGTCCAAAATCAAGCCTGCTCCAAGCCCCGACCCAAACGTCATAAAAACCAAATTCTTTGTACCTTTTCCCGCCCCGAATTTCCATTCGGCTATCGCAGATGCATTCGCATCATTTTCCAATTTTGCGTTTAATCCGAATCGCGATTTAATATAGGTAACAATTTCAAAATTGTGCCAATCTCGAGAAAGATTGGGCGTAGAAATAATGATGCCGTTTTTTGAATCCAACGGACCGCCACAAGCCACTCCAACTCTCTTCGCCCCGAATTTTTTCGACCATTTATTAATAACGGGCGCAAGCTCGTCAAAGGTATCTGTTGGAGAATCCTTTGTCCATACCTGATATCTATCAAGAAGTTTTATTTCTTGATTCTTAAATTCTCCAAGTGATACTGCACATTTTGTTCCGCCTATATCAAAGCCTATACAATACATCATATACCTATTTTTTAATTCATCAATTAGATTATTTAGCTTTTGGATATTCGAAGCAAAGCAATCTGTAAGCAGGCTCATCCTCTTCTATTGCAGGAAATCTCCCCACGGGCGGCAGCATGCGGTTATCGCACTCGTCATCGTTACATTGACTTACTTCGCCTAAAAGCACTGCGCCCGTACCCTTTTCCACCTCAAAATCGTGATACATCCCACGCGTTACGGTAAGGCTTTCCCCCGGCGATAAACGAATTTGAGTTCCTGCGGGCACGGTATATTTTCTGCCGTCTGAATAGATCGTAACGTCCGTTACGTAGTCCATTTCTTCGTTAGGAAGCGAATTATAAACTCTTAACAGCACATTGCCGCCGCCGCGATTGATAATATCTTCTTGTTTATACCAATGAAAATGATTCCAAGCATATTGTCCTTCTTTTAAGTACAGTAATTTCTCTGCGTACGGCTTGGGATACTTGTCCTTTTGCTTCAAATTACCGTTACGCAACGTAATCAATGAAAAACCTGCTTTATCGAAATTTCCCAAACCGTAATCGGTTATATCCCAACCAAGCAAGCAATCACGCACTTCATCATATTCATGTCCCTTTTCTTCCCACTCTTGCGGTGTAAAATGACAAAACGGAGGCAGAAAGCAAGAATATTTTTGACATGCACTTTCCAACTCTTTTAAGGCTTTATTTATTTCACTTCTTTTCATTTCCTTTCTTCTCCTTAGTTCACGCGCCGTTCAAAGCGAGTTATTATTTTTTCTATTTCTTTTTTTTCTCTCATCCCATCTACAGCGTTGGCTTCAAATAAACTACAAGCCGCCGCACCCGATGCAAATTCAAGAATTTCTTTATCGGAATAATCATTATAAATAGCATATAAGCTTCCCGCACAAAATGCGTCGCCCGCGCCTACGCTTCCTTTAATCAAGTTCTTAGGAATAATCAACGAGCCCATCGAAGTAAACGACCCGTTTTTGTTCATACAAAACGCTCCTTCCTTTGCATGAACGATCACCTTTTCTCTCACGCCGTAATCAAGACATCTTTGCATTGCGTTTCGGATATTTTTTACGTCTATTTCACCGTTTTCCTTTCTGCATGCAAGACCCCAAATATTACAACATTCCAACTCGTTCACGATTACGTAATCGACGTAACGCAAGACAGGCTTAATCTTCCGTTGAAATTCCTCCATATCGCTACTACTTACCACGTCTATCGAGGTTTTTATTCCACGCAACTGAACGTCGCGCAAAAACCGAGCTGCGGCAGTACCAAATTCTTTGTCCTCTTCATCGAATTTATTCAACAAAAGAAGATAGCCTAAATGAAATATTCGACAATTCAACTCGTCTATGCGTACGTCTGCGGGAGAAAATACAGCGTTCGCTCCGCGATGACTAAAAAAAGTACGTTCACCGCTTGGAACACTCATTACGTCGCAAAAGCTTGTCGGCATTTTATCGACGATTTGAATTTGATCCGTTTCTATGTTTTTAGCGCGTAAATTCTCCAACAAAAATTCCCCGTTTTCATCGTTACCGATCGTTCCAACGGCTGACACTTTCAAATCCGCGTCTATAACAGCAAGGTCCGTTGCCGTATTCGGCACGCAACCGCCAATCGCCCGAGTAATTTCTTGTAAATTTGCCAATTCACCTATTTTAGGATAAACGTCAATTGATTTCACAATATCGACGACAAAGCTACCGGCTATCGTAATTCCTTGCCGCATATCAGTATCTAATAATTTTCCTGTCATACCTTTCCCTTTGGTTTTATATTTTTATCGACAATAACTCTTACCTGTCATACTGCAAAAGCCACGGCTTTTCACACCAATATATTATAATATATTGCCCAAGCAAGCAAGGGAATTATGTTAAAAAAAGTCGAACTAATGTGCCTTAATTTTAATAAACGAAATATTTTTTATATAAAACTCGCCCTCCAAAAGTTTTTCTAACTTTTGGAGGGCGAATTTTACCTATTTACTTTCTTGGCTCAATATTTTTTAAGGAAATAATGCCTTGGAATATCTCCCCCGCACACGGTGCGGCGACGACCGAGCCGTAATACGCGCCCTGCGGTTCGTCCACGATAACAAGCGCTAAATACTGCGGTTTATCCGCGGGGAAAAAACCGACGAACGACGAAACGTATTTCCCGACGGCGATCCTGCCGTTTTCAAATTTCTGCGCCGTGCCCGTCTTGCCCGCTACGCGGTAGCCGTCTATATACGCTTTTTTACCGCTGCCGTCGCGCACAACGCCCTCTAACATCCTCGCAAGCGTTGCCGAGGCTTGCTCGCTGATCGTGCGGTTTTGCAGCACGGGTTGGTTGTTTTTCAGCGTATAACCGTCCTCAGCGTAAATCCGTTTTACCAGCCTTGGCGTGTAATAATACCCGCCGTTGATCGCAGAAGCCGTCGCGCAGGCGAGCTGAATACCCGAAACGGCGATCGTTTGCCCGAACCCGATACGCGCAAGGTCGCAGCCGCGCACCGTTTCTTTGGGTAACAGCAAGCCGTACGCCTCCCCGCCGTAGTCGATACCCGTCTTTTTCCCGAACCCGAATTTGGCGAGATACTCGTAAAAGGTTTCTTTGCCGAGCGACATTGCTATATCGGTGAAACACGGATTACAGCTGTTGTTCAAGGCTTCCGCGAGCGTTTGATTGCTATGCTTGCCGTTGGCGTGATTGCTCCAACATTTCACCGTCGTACTGTCCACCAAACGGGTACGGGAACTCGGGAATACGTAACTCGTCGAAAACGCCTTTGGATTGCCCTGTAAATGCTCCTCTATATTCGCCGCCGAAGTGATAATCTTAAAGGTCGAACCCGGCTCGTAAATATCGCAAACAAGGCGGTTTCTCGTTAATTGATTTAGCAATTCCGCGTCGTTTCTCGGTACTTCGTTCAGATCGTACGAGGGATAATTCGCAAGCGCCAGCACTTCAAAGGTATTGACGTCCAAAACGATACATTCCGCGGAAGCGGGAGAATACGCCGCAGCCGTCTTTTCAAGCGCGCTTTCTACAAGCTCCTGTATCCCGTAATCGATCGTCAACTGTACGTTATAGCCGTTTTCCGCAGGCAGATAGGTCGCGACGCTCCCCTCGATCTCCACGCCGACCAGATCGGTTTCGTATAACAATTCCCCGTTCTTACCCGAAAGGTATTCGTCGTAATATTTCTCCACGCCCGTCGTACCCACGTTATCGATAGAGGTAAATCCGACGACCTGACACAGCGCGTCGCCTTTGGGATAATACCGCTCGTTATCCCGCGAATAATACACGCCGTCGAGCGAAAGCTGCGAAAGTTTTTCCACTTCCGCTTTCCCGACCTTTTTCGCCACCGTGATTTCGGAGGCTTTTTTCTTAGTCAATTTTTCATGCACCGTTTCGCCGTCTATCCCCAGCGCGTCGGCAAGGAGCGCAGAGGTAGTTTCCTTGTCCTGTACGGCGTTGGAACGGGCGAATACGGTATACGCCGCCGTATTATCCGCAAGCAATACGCCGTTTCGGTCGGTGATTTTTCCGCGCTCGGCTACGATCGGGATCTCGCGCGTCCATTGATCGAGCGCGCGATAACCGAGTTCTTCACTCCAAATCACCTGTATATACAAGAAACGAAAGGATAAAAGACAAAAAAGAAAGGTTATCGCCAAACTGATGGCAAATAACCTCTTTCGTAAAACCGTTACTGAATACTGTTTATTAGGTTGTTTGATAACGATCTCTCCTTCGGGCGTTAATTCCCTGCCTGCACCATACCGTGCGATTCCGCGTATTGGCGTATCGTTTCATACGATTGCGCGATTTCGATGCGTTCTTGGATCTCTGCGTTCTGCTCTATGAGCTGATCTCTCTTTTCTTCCAAATTCTTCAAACGCACGGATTTTTGATTAAGGATATGCGTGTTAATACAAATCAAAGTCAGCATTGCCACGACGACCATCGCAAAAATCGCCATAACCGTTTTCGCAAGCGAGGATAACGAATACCCGACTTCGGTAGCCGTCGTTGCCACCGCCGCAGGGCTTTGCACGGGCGTATGCGCGATTTCTACGGGCGCATACGCTGCGGGCTGTTCCGTATCCTGTATTCTCTCGAATTTTTCCGTCGTGAATACGGAGGATACTTCGCGAGCGGGCACAAATTCCGTTACCTCAGGCGCTTGCTGCGTTACGGGAGCGGTATACACGGGCGCTTCGGGCGCAAGCACAGACGCGCGGGTTTCCGTGCGTTCGGTGATATCCGAAGCAAACTGATCTGCTTCGGCGCTCTGCAATCGGCGATAACGCTCTTTGATCTGCGCGTTATGATTACGGGCTTCTTGCTCCGTGGTGGTCGTTTGCGTTATTCTTTCGTCAAGAACCAAGTCCATTTTTCGCTCCTCCGTGTTTTCGTTTTTCTACCGTTTTCCCTTTTCCTTATCTTATGCGGTTACAGTTTTTCCGCTATTCTGAGTTTTGCACATTTACTTCTCGAATTGTATTCGAGCTCTTCCTCACTTGCCGTGATCGGCTTTTTCGTGATAATTTTCACTTCGGGCTTTTTCCCGCATACGCAGACGGGGAAATTCCCGGGACAGGTACAAGGATTTTCCAGATACCTGAACGCTTCTTTTACGATCCTGTCTTCCAACGAATGAAAGGTAAGTATCGCGATCCTGCCCCCCTTTTTCAGCCGTCTTGTCAAAGACAACACAAGTTCGTATAACCCGTCGAGTTCGCCGTTGACTTCTATCCGCAGGGCTTGGAACGTCTTTCTCTCGCAAGGCGCGCCGTAACGGAATTTTGCAGGGATACTGCTTTTGATGATCTCCGAAAGCTCACCCGAGGTTTTCAGCGGTTTGTTCGCTCTGTATTTTACGATATTGCGCGCGATTTGCTTTGCAAAAGGCTCTTCGCCGTAGGTTTTGATTATTCTCGTAAGCTCTTCTTCGGAATAGGTATTCAACACGATCTCTGCCGTGAGATACGCCGAAGAATTCATTCGCATATCCAAAGGCGCTTCCGCGATCCGATAGGAAAATCCCCTGTCCTCGTCGTCGATTTGGTGAGAGGAAACCCCGAAATCCAGCAATGCGCCGTCGATCTTCTCCACGCCCGCCTTTTCGAACACGACCGAGAAATCCTTATAATTGGATTTGTAGATCTCAAACCGTCCTTGGAATTCTTCCAGCCGTTTCGTAGCCGCCGCGATCGCCTCGTCGTCGAGATCGGTAGCGATCAGCCTGCCGCGGGTTGCGGTGCGTTTTAATATCTCGTAGGAATGTCCGCCGCCGCCGACCGTGCCGTCAAACCAGATCCCACCGTCGTACAGGGCAAGACCGTCCATACATTCATTCGGCATAACGGGTTTGTGCGAAAATTCCAACATATCTTAAATCCCCAGTTTTTTCAGTTCGGAATCGTAATCGACTCCTTCGAGGTATTCGTAGTATTTCTCAGCCGCCCAGATCTCCAAGCGTTTGCCTCGCCCCAGCGTGATAATATCTTTTTGTATCCCCGCCATCTTTTTGAGCATCGCAGGCAATACCACTCTGCCCTGCGCGTCCTCTTCCGCCGAGAAGATACTGCTGAAAAACATCGCCGACGCTTGATTGGATTCGGATATCCCCTCTTCCGAAATCGAAGCGATCGTGTCGTCCAGCTCGTCGTCTGCCATCACGCAGATACAACGGTTCATACCTCTGAAAAAGCTGTAACTCTTTTCTCCGTTTTCCCCTGTCAGCTCCTTTTTGAACTTGGAGGGTATACGCAAACGGTTCTTATCGTCAAGTTGATGCTCGACCATGCCTTTGAACATATGCCTTTCCTCCTTGTCTGATTTTTTCCGCTTCTATCGGGAATACGATTAGTATTGATATTATTATACAACCACTTTTAACCATTGTCAAGGGAATTTTGGCTGTTTTTTTAATTTTTTTTGAAAATTTTGGGATTTTTGACCACACAGCAACCATTTTACCCCGTTTTTAGGGTATTTTTTATAAAACGAACATTTGTTCGTAACCACTTGCGAAAATTTTGGCGTTGCATTTTTTGCCGCTTCCGATAAAGAAAATCGGAGATTTTTGGCGTTCGACCTGCTCTTTATTGCCATTTTCGGAGTTTTTACACGAGGGTTCGTCTTTTTTCGGGGCGAAAAGTGGTCGTTCGTCCCTATTTTCGACGTTTTTCGTTTGAAGAACGGTCAAAAGCCTGCGCGCAACTCCCGCGTTGCCGTCGATCACTTCGCAGCCGTAATACTTTCTGATATATTCCTTTATATATACGTAATGCGTACAGCCGAGCACAACCGCTGCGGGCTTGCCCTGCGGAAGATACGGCGCGTAATTATAGTTACGATCGACGATATGGCGTTCTATCTCCCCCGCGAGCCGATCGCACGCGATCGGGCGGAGCTGCGCCGACGTATATTTTTTCTGCGTGCGTTGGAGCAATCTGTGCAGTCGGTCGCTTTCAAAGGTCGCCCGCGTGGTGAGGACGAAGATTTCGCCGTCGAGTTTCGCCGCGGGGAATACGGCGGGTTCTGTGCCGATGATCGGAAAGGGATAACGGGCGCGAAGCTCCTCGGCAAAAAGCGCGGTTACGGTATTGCACGCGATCACAACGGCTTTTGCGTTTAATTTGCGAAACCTGTTAAAGGCTTTGTATATATACTTTCGCATTTGCTCGGTTTTGAGATTTCCGTACGGGGCGTGCGCATTGTCGCCGTAGTAGTATAAGATTTCGTTTTTCAGGTGTTTGCTGCATTCCGCAAGTACGGTCAAGCCGCCGATACCGCTGTCAAAAAAGCCTATTCCGCCCTTGGGTATACGCATTGTAGCCTCCTTTTTCAAAATTTTTTAATTTTTTGGGGTTTTTCTCGTTTTTCACCCGAAAAACAGTTTACAATCAAAAGAATTTATGTTAAAATAGTCTACGCAGTTTGAATTGATTAAGAAAATTTGGAAACAAATAAGGAGAACATTATGCCTAATATTAAATCCGCAAAGAAAAGAGTTCTGGTTATCGACAAAAAGACCCAGAGAAACAAAGCCATCAAATCCGCGCTGAAAACGCAGGTAAAGAAATTCCTTACCGCTGTTGAAGCAAACGACAAGGAAACCGCTGCGAAGCTGTATCCCGAAACCGTATCCGCGATTGACGGCGCTGTTACCAAAGGGGTTATTCATAAGAATAACGCAAACAACAGAAAAGCAAAGTTGGCAAAGAAACTCGCCGCTTTGAACTAAACCTTTTTTAGAATACCGCATATTATAAATATGAGGGTCTGCCGACAGGTAGACCCCTTTTTTCGTGCTCGCCCGTTTTTTCTTTTTTCACTATCTTATAGAGAAAAGAAAAAATATTTATAAAATCCCTTTTCAAACGATTGACATACGCGCGCGTTTACAATATAATATTTATCGTCGGAAGTTTATTTTAACTAAACTTTTCGTTTATTATTAACAAACCGAAAACTTGGCTTTTAAGGAGCGCACTATGGAACTCGGGAAAAAGATAAAACAAATGCGTAACCAAAAAGGTTTGACGCAGGAAGAGCTTGCCGATCGCTGCGAATTGACGAAAGGCTATATTTCACAGCTCGAAAACGACTTAAACAGCCCTTCGATCGCAACGCTTACGGATATCTTGTCGGCGCTGGGCAGTAATCTTGCGGAATTTTTCCGCGAGGAAGCCGAGGAAAAGGTCGTGTTTTCCAAAAACGAATTCATCGAAAAGGATTCGGACGGCGTTTTATGGAATTGGCTGATCCCCAACGCGCAAAAAAATATGATGGAGCCCGTGCTGGTGGAACTATCAGAGGGCGTTTCCACTTCGGGGGATATCCCCCACGAGGGCGAGGAATTCGGATACGTGCTCGAAGGAAAGATCGCCGTCGTTTTGGGCAATAAGCATTATACCTGTAAAAAAGGCGAGGCTTTTTATTATCCCGCGAATAAACCCCATTCTATCCTCAACAAAGGGAAAGGCAAAGCAAAATTCCTATGGATATCCACGCCGCCTAATTTCTGATTTACGATCATCAAAACAAAAGAATTTTCAGGAGAAAATACGGATATGCAAAACAACACCAAACATATTATCGAGCTGATCGACGTTTGCAAGGAATTCGACGGAGTGTCCGTCGTGGAAAATATCAATTTTTACGTACGCAAGGGAGAGTTTATTACCTTTCTCGGTCCGTCGGGCTGCGGAAAAACCACTACGTTGCGTATGATCGCGGGTTTTGAAATGCCTACGAGCGGGAAAATCCTCTTTAACGGCGAGGATATCAGCGCGTTGCCCCCCAACCGCCGTCCCGTCAATACGGTGTTCCAAAAATACGCGCTCTTCCCCCATCTCAACGTCTTTGAAAACGTGGCGTTCGGGTTAAAGCTCAAACGCGTGGAAACGACCTGTATCAGTAAAGACGGAAAAGAAAAGATCAAATATAAAAAATTACCCAAAGAGGTCATTGCGGAAAAAGTAAGAAAAGCCCTTGAAATCGTCGATCTTACGGGTTTTGAAAAACGCAGTATCTCCACCCTTTCGGGCGGTCAGCAGCAGCGTATCGCGATTGCCCGCGCCATCGTCAACGAGCCTGAAATTTTGCTCTTGGACGAGCCGCTCGGCGCGCTCGATCTTAAAATGCGCAAAGAAATGCAGCTTGAACTCAAAGCCATGCACAAACGGCTCGGGATCACGTTCATTTACGTAACGCACGATCAGGAAGAAGCGCTTACCATGTCCGACACGATCGTGGTTATGGCGGACGGCGCGATCCAACAGATCGGCACGCCCGAAATGATCTATAACGAACCGAAAAACACGTTTGTTGCGGACTTCATCGGCGAGAGTAATATTTTCTCGGGCGTTATGCCCAAAGACGGACAGGTACGGTTCTGCGGTAAGGCGTTTGAGTGCCTCGACGGCGGTTTTGAAAAGGACGAACCCGTGGACGTGGTCGTACGTCCCGAAGACGTCAAGATCACCCCGCCCGACGACGGAATGCTGAAAGGCAAGGTTACTTCGGTTATTTTCAAGGGTATCCATTATCAAATCTTAGTACAATGCGGAAGATACGAAATCGAGATCCAAAGCACCGTTGCCCCCGACGTAGGCGATCGGGTAGGGCTTACCGTTGCCCCCGACGGTATCCACGTTATGAAAAAGAAATTCCGCGTGAATAAATTCTCGGGCGTTATTACGAAGCGCAATACCGTGGAATTCGGCGACGGAGAATTTGAATGCGACGTTACCCAGCTGTATCCGGGCAGTCATTTGGACGAAGAGGGTTACCTGATTACCGCCAAGGGCGAAAAGCTCGATCTGACGGATACGGAAGTCAACGTCGAGGTCGGTTTGCACGATATCACCATGAGCGATAATCTTGAAGACGGCGGCGCGCAGGGGCATATTATTTCGCTGATTTATAAGAGTGAATATTATCGGTATATCGTGCGTACGGAAAACGAGGAAGATTACGTACTCGCCTGCGAGGATCTGTGGAATGAAAACGATCTCGTCAGCCTGATCATTCCCCCTGACAAGATCCGTTTGACTTTGAAAGTTGCGGAGGGCGGAAAGCAATGACGAACACGAAAGCGAAAGCAAAACCGCATTTCTCGCGGAAATTGCTGGCGATCCCCTACGGATTGTTTTTGGCGATTTTCGTCGTGATCCCCCTGCTTATCATATTCTATTACGCGTTCACGAACGACGAGGGTAAATTCACGCTGGAATACGTGAAAGTTTTCTTCAACGAAAGCGGCGAGGGTGTGATCGGGTTCTTCAAATCGTATAACTTCAAAACGATTATGCAGAGCCTGTTCATTTCCTTGGTAAGCACTGTGATCTGTCTGTTGATCGCTTACCCCGTCGCGTATATTATCGCGCGGTGCAAGCTGAAAAACAAATCCGCGCTGTTGCTCCTTTTTATCGTGCCTATGTGGGTGAATTTCGTACTGCGTATCAATGCGTTGAAAGAGCTGTTCGTATTCCTCGGCACGTACAACAAATCCAACGCTTGGAATATCGTGAACACGATTATCGGTATGGTGTACGATTTCCTGCCCTTTATGATCTTACCCATCTACACGACGATTATTAAAATCGATAAAAGCTATTTAGAAGCGGCGCGCGACCTCGGTTCGACGGGCGCGCAAGCGTTTGTAAAGATCACGCTTCCCCTGTCCAAAGCAGGGATCGCGAGCGGCGTGTCTATGGTTTTCTTGCCGTCGATGACGAACTACGTCGTTTCGAATTATCTCACTTTCCGAAACGTGAAAATTGTCGGAAAGCTCATCGACGACTATTTCATGGGCGATTTGTGGCACGACGGATCGTTCATTGCCTTACTTTTACTGCTGTTTATGTTCTTGGTAACTTGGCTCACGGGCGGATTTAAGGCAGACGAACAAACGGAAACGCGAGGTACTTCGTTATGGTAAAAATAAAAAGCGTTTTGAAATGGTCGTTTATCGTCCTCATACTCCTCTTTATCTATTTCCCGATTATTTTCCTTACGGTCAACAGCTTTAACGAAAGCGATATGATCCAAACGGGTTGGAGCGGGTTCAGTTTATCGCACTACAAGTATTTCTTCGACCTTGACAACGAGCCGCTGCGCGTCGTTTTACAGACGATCTTACTTGCCGTGATCGTCGCGCTGTTGTCTACCGTACTCGGTACGGTCGGCGCGATCGGGATATTCTATTCCAAAAAACGCACGAACGGTATGCTTTCCGCCGTCAACCGTATCCCCGTCATCAATGCGGAAGTCGTTACGGCGATCTCGTTTGCACTGTTCGTATCCTTTTTCAGTATCGATAAATCCACCTTTATCCCGCTCGTACTTGGACAAATGATCCTTTGTACACCTTTCGTGGTGCTGTCCGTATTGCCCAAACTTCGGCAAATGGACAACAACCTTTACGAAGCCGCGCTCGATCTCGGCGCGTCGCCCACAAAAGCGCTGTTTTCCGTGATCATACCGCAGATACTGCCCGGGATCATTGCGGGATTTTTGCTGTCGATCACCTTATCGCTCGACGATTACGTGATCGCCGCGTACACCAAACCCGACTCGTTCAAAACCATCAGCACGCATATCTACGGTCTGGATAAAAACAACGTCGTCGGACCGCAGATCAAAGCGGCGTATTGGGCGTTTACGGCGATTATTTTCTTCATTATCGTTATCGCCGTGGTTCTCGTCAACGTCCATTCCTATCGCAATACAAGGAGTAAAAAGAAATGAAAAAGATAATTTCCATAGGTTTAACCGCATTTCTCGTTTGCTCCGCGCTCTCTACGGCGGCGTGTTCAAGCGGAAACGGCGGTTTCGCAACGGGCGAAAACGTATTGCGCGTGGCGAGCTGGGACGAATATATCGATATGGGGGGCAGCCTCTATCAAGAGGACGATCCCGACGTGCAGGAGTTTAAGGAATGGTATCAGGAATTGACGGGTATCGATCTCGCCGAGTCCCGACCCCTTTACGAGGAGTTCGAGGATTGGTATTTCGAACAAACGGGAAAGAAGATCAAAGTCGAATACGTTGCGCTGCAAGACAACGAAACGATGTATAATAAGATCAAAATGGGCGATAGCTACGATCTGCTTTGCCCGTCTGAGTATATGGCGATGAAATTGAAATCGGAAAACGCATTGCTTGCTTACCCCGAAGAATTTTTCGACGCGACGAAAGAGCAGAATTATTACGCGAAAAACGTTTCCGCGTATACGGGCGAGATCTTCACCAAAACAGGGCTTACCAACCACATTGCAGGCTATATGTGGGGCACGACGGGTTTCGTGTTCAATCCCGAAAAAATAGACCGCGAGACGATGAAAAGCTGGTACTGTCTGACGAGCAAAGAATGCGAACGCAAGATCACGGCGAAAGACAATACGCGGGATTCGTATTTTATGGGGCTTGGTATGTATTACGAGGATTATCTGCTCAGCCTCAACCCCGACGGCGAAAATTACGCCGACGAGCTTTTCAATAAAATGAACGACACTTCGAAAGGCACGATGAACGAAGTGAAAAAGCTCTTGGAATCCGCCCGTAAAAATCTGTACGGCTTGGAAACGGACGAGGGCAAGAACGACCTGATTTCAGGGCGTTTGGACGCGTCCTATCAATGGAGCGGCGACGCGGTGTATATCCTCGACGAAGCAGAAGGCGAAGCCGAGCTTGCGCTCGAATACAGTATCCCTAATTCGGTATCCAATCTCTGGTTCGACGGTTGGGTAATGATGCAGGGCGCAAACGTAGACGCGGCGACCGCGTTCGTAAACTTCCTCTCTATGCCCCGCAACGCAATCCGAAATATGTATTATATCGGCTATACGAGCTGTTTGGCAGGACAAGAACTGTACGAGTATATCGATTACACCTACGGTGCGGAATACGACGAAGAAAACGTCGCAACCTACGATCTGTCCTATTTCTTCGGAAAGGAGTACGAACCGTTGATTGTTCCTGAAAATCAGCTTCGCCGTCAGCTTTTTGCGCAATACCCCGACGATGCCACGAGAAAACGCTTGGTGGTTATGGATTTCTTCGATAAGGAAGAAAACGAACGCGCCAACCGTATGTGGAATAATATTAAATAATCCGTTATCACGCATTAGAAAAATCCCCGACTTGTAGGAATAAGTCAGGGATTTTTCTCGTTATTAAATCTTTTTCAGTTTTTGAGGAACGATCATATTGATTTTCCGAGGAATTACCTCGATATGCACGTTTCCGCTTTGTCCCTTTTCGCCGTCAAAGGTCCACGTTACGTCCTCGCTGGTTTGGATATCGAAAGCCGAGCCTTCCATTTTAATCAAACGCTTCATCTTTATCCTATACCCGAACAAGAACAACCGCGCTACGGCAAACAACGCGCCGCATTTACGGAAGAAATTAGGGTTCTTTTTCTGACGGATGATCGCCACCTCTAACTTACCGTCTTGCAACGAGGCTTTCTTATTTAAGCCAAACCCCGCCACAAAGCGGCTATTCATAACGGTAATGAGTACGCTGTCGGTATGCGCGGAAGTCTTTTCGCCTTGGCAATCGATTTCAAAGATCTGAAATTTCAAATTATGCTTGATCCCCTCGAAGCCGTAGGCAATCCGACCCATATGGTTTTTCTGCGCCTGCGGGGTGGCGTACGTCGCGCTGGTAAACGCGCCTGCGGCAACGACGTACATGGCGTAATGATCGTTGACTTTCATACAATCGAGCTTTTCCGTTCTGCCCGTGCGAATGATCTTTAACGCCTTTTTGATATTCGTGGGGATTTTTAAGGTATGCGCGATATCGTTCACCGTACCGCTGGGAATGTAGCCGAGTTCAGGCAGATTATCCAGCCCGCCGATCCCCTCTACGACCTCGTTAAACGACCCGTCGCCGCCTGCAAACACGATCGCGTCGTATTTCCCGACGCTTTCACGTGCCATGCGAGCCATATCGCCCGCGCATTTCGTGGCGTATACTTCGACTTCATCGTATTTTTGTTTCAATTCGGAAACGATCAAATCGAGCTTTTTAGCTATCTTGCCTTTCCCGCCCACGGGATTATAAATAAATATACAGTTCATTCGTTTATTCCTCGTTTTTATCCGTTTTTAAGCCTAAATATCCGTATAACGCACAGCGTTCTTCTTCGGAGTATTTGAAAACGCTGTACAGAACGAAAATCCCGACGCAAACGCCGACGATCGCCATCGTTACAACCGTACCGACGTCAAAGACAACGCCCGTTCCAAGCCCTTGCGTATCGAATAACAGTCCGCAGAAATTATACAGTCCGTGCACGAAAGCACAGCATAGAATATTTTTCGTTTTGATCAGGCAGAATGCAAACAATCCGCCCGTCAGCACGGTATACGCTACCTGCAACAGCGTTCCGAGCGAAAATCCGTTGAACAAATGCGCCGCACCGAATATAATCGCCGATAAAAAATACGTTTTCAAAAATCCTTTTCTGTCCTTGGAAAAACAGCCCGCCAAAACGCTGAAAACGATACCGCGGAAGATACATTCTTCAAACAGCCCGACCGCCATGCAATATCCGCCAAACAAAGCAAAATCCAACGGCGAAGTCCTTGCAAGCGACATTTTTCCGTTAAAGTATGCGCTGAACTGAAAATTGTCTATCGCAACGAACAAGCAAGGCAGTAAATACCATACATTTCGCGGCTTTCCGAACAATCGGACGTTTAACCGTATCATCAGTAAAATCGCCGCGGCTGCTCCACAGGATTGTTGAACGGTTTTACCGATCAGTCTGTTTCGAAACCCGTCCTTGACGTAGGATATCTCAAAAAAATCCAACGCCACGGTCAATACGCATAAAAGGACGATTAACGACGTTTGCACGACGTGTCGTATTCTTTTTCGTCCTTGTTCATTTCGCACGATTTTACCCCGATTAAACGCTTTTCTATATTATAGCATACTTTGAAAAAACTGTCAACAAAGGAGCTGGGTAATCGATAAAAAACAGCCTATCCAAACGGATAAGCTGTTTTTATTCAATTCAGATGGTTGACCTTAATTATTTAAGGATCTTCGTGATAACACCGGAACCAACCGTTCTGCCGCCTTCACGGATAGCGAAACGAAGACCTTCTTCGAGTGCTACGGGCTTAATGAGAACAACTTTCATTTCGATGTTGTCGCCGGGCATAACCATTTCTACGCCTTCGGGAAGTTCGATCTTACCCGTTACGTCCGTCGTACGAACGAAGAACTGAGGACGATAGTTGTTGAAGAATGCCGTATGACGGCCGCCTTCTTCTTTCTTCAAAACGTATACCTGAGCCGAGAATTCCGTACCGGTAGCAACCGTGTTGGGTTTCGCGATAACCTGACCCTTCTGGATATCCGTTCTGTTGATACCACGAAGAAGCGCACCAACGTTGTCGCCTGCCTGAGCTTCGTCAAGGAGCTTGTGGAACATTTCAAGACCGGTGATCGTCGTGGTCATAGGCTTGTCGATAAGACCAACGATTTCTGCGGGTTCGCCAACGTGCGCAACACCACGCTCGATACGGCCGGTAGCAACCGTACCACGACCGGAGATCGTGAATACGTCTTCTACGGGAAGAAGGAAAGGTTTGGAATCTTCACGAGCGGGCGTAGGAATGTAGGAGTCAACAGCAGCCATAAGCTCTACGATAGGAGCAACTGCGGGATCTGCCATGATTTCGTCAGCCGACTTGTCGGAAGAAGCAACTTCGAGCGCTTTCAAAGCCGAACCGCGGATAACGGGGATATCGTCGCCGGGGAAGTCGTAGGAAGAAAGCAGGTCTCTGATGTCCATTTCAACGAGTTCGAGAAGTTCTTCGTCGTCTACAAGGTCGGTCTTGTTCATGAATACAACGATATAGGGAACGCCTACCTGACGAGCGAGCAGGATGTGCTCACGGGTCTGGGGCATAGGACCGTCGGTCGCTGCGCAAACAAGGATCGCGCCGTCCATCTGAGCGGCACCGGTGATCATGTTTTTAACGTAGTCAGCGTGGCCCGGGCAGTCAACGTGTGCATAGTGACGGGAATCCGTCTGATATTCAACGTGCGCGGTGTTAATTGTAATACCACGTGCTCTTTCTTCGGGAGCTTTATCGATTTCGTCGTATCTCATCTTCTCTGCGCCGCCGCGTGCCGCCATTACCATCGTGATAGCTGCGGTGAGGGTCGTTTTACCGTGGTCAACGTGGCCGATCGTACCAATGTTAACGTGGGGTTTGCTTCTGTCAAATTTAGCTTTAGCCATTTTTAAATCCTCCGATTTTCTTATAATATTTTTTTTCTTTTTTATTTGTAGAACGTCCAAAACGCATTTGGACAACTCTATTATATCTTAAATTTACCAAATTATCAAATGTTTGAAAGGCATTTTTTCAAAATTATTTGATAATTTTTCTATTCTCCCCGCTTTTTTAGCGGGGAGATATGCCGTTAGTCTTTCTTACCGCGTTTTTCCACGATTTCTTTGGAAATGCTGGACGGTACTTCGCTGTAATGGTCGAACTGCATCGTAAACTGACCGCGGCCCTGCGTTCTCGAACGAAGCTCGGTTGCATAACCGAACATTTCGCTAAGAGGGATTTCCGCGTCGATGATCTTCGCGCCGTTACGGTCGTCCGTGCCGAGGATCGTACCGCGACGACCGGATACGTTACCCATAAGGTCGCCGAAGTAATCTTCGGGGGTGATGATCTGTACTTTCATGATCGGTTCGAGCAGAACGGGCTGGGCTTTTTCCATACCGTTCTTGAAGCCCATCGAGCCTGCGATCTTGAACGCCATTTCGGACGAGTCAACTTCGTGATACGATCCGTCGTATACGACGATCTTGAAGTCCACGATCTCGTAGCCTGCAAGGAAACCGTTCTTCGCCGCTTCCTGAATACCCTTGTCGATTGCGGGGATATATTCCTTAGGAATCGAACCGCCGACCGTTTGATCCTCAAACGCATAGCCTGCGCCGGGTTCTTGGGGAATAAGACGAAGTTTACAATGACCGTACTGACCTTTACCGCCCGACTGACGCTTGTACATACCTTCTGCTTCCACTTCTTTGCGGAACGTTTCTCTGTATGCAACCTGCGGAGCGCCGACGTTTGCTTCTACCTTGAATTCGCGAAGCAGACGGTCAACGATGATGTCGAGGTGAAGCTCACCCATACCCGCAATGATCGTTTGACCCGTTTCTTGATCGGTATACGTCTTGAACGTAGGGTCTTCTTCCGCGAGCTTGATAAGCGCCATCGTCATCTTTTCCTGACCTGCTTTCGTCTTGGGTTCAAGGGAAAGCTGGATAACGGGTTCGGGGAATACCATCTTTTCGAGAATGATGGGATGTTTTTCGTCGCAGAGCGTATCGCCCGTCGTGGTGTATTTCAAACCAACGATCGCACAGATGTCGCCCGAGCAAATTTCGGGGATATCCTTTCTTTCGTTGGAGTGCATCTGCACGAGACGACCAACACGTTCTTTCTTTTCTTTCGTGGAGTTGTAAACGTACGAACCTGCGGACAATACGCCCGAATATGCACGGAAGTACGCGAGCGAACCTACGAACGGGTCGGTTGCGATCTTGAACGCAAGCCCTGCGAAAGGTTCGTCGTCGGACGTCTTTCTGATTTCTTCTTCTTCCGTATCGGGGTTGACGCCTTTTACGTGGTCAACGTCGAGCGGGCTGGGCAGGAAATTGATAACCGCGTCGAGAACGAACTGTACGCCCTTGTTCTTATAGGACGAACCGCAAAGCATAGGGATCGCTTCCATCTTCAAGCAACGGATACGAAGACCTGCAATGATGTCTTCTGCGGACAAATCCCCCTCTTCGAAGAATTTCTCCATCAGCTCGTCGCTTGCCGCAGCGGCTTCTTCTACGAGTTTTGCTCTGTATTCTTCCGCGATATCTTTCATATCGTCGGGAATGGGTTCCTTACGGAAATCCTTACCGAGGTCGTCGTAGTAAACTTCCGCTTCCATATTGATAAGGTCGATGATACCTCTGAACGTATCTTCCTTACCGATGGGCAGCTCGATGGGAACGGGGTTCGCGCCAAGTCTTTCGCGGATCATGTTTTCAACACGGAAATAGTCCGCGCCGTTGATGTCCATCTTGTTGACGTATGCGATACGGGGAACTTTGTAGTTATCCGCCTGTCTCCATACGGTTTCAGACTGAGGCTCAACGCCGCCCTTTGCGCAGAACGTCGCGACAGCGCCGTCCAAAACGCGGAGCGAACGCTCAACTTCTACGGTGAAGTCTACGTGACCCGGCGTATCGATGATATTGAAACGATGGCCTTTCCAAACACAGGTCGTTGCCGCGGACGTAATCGTGATACCGCGTTCCTGTTCCTGCGCCATCCAGTCCATAACCGCCGTACCCTCGTGCGTATCGCCGATCTTGTGGGTTTTACCCGTGTAGAACAGGATACGTTCGGTCGTGGTGGTCTTACCTGCGTCGATGTGCGCCATAATACCAAAGTTTCTGGTGTGGAATAAATCGTATTCTCTTGCCATACTTTATTACCTCTCTCAGAATCTGAAATGCGCGAACGCTTTGTTCGCTTCAGCCATTCTGTGCGTGTCTTCTTTCTTCTTAACCGAGCCGCCCGCGTTGTTGTACGCGTCCATGAGCTCTGCTGCGAGTCTGGAAGACATCTCTCTTTCGCTTCTCTTTCTGGTATTGATAACAATCCAGCGGATAGCAAGCGTTTGTCTTCTTTCGGGTCTGATTTCGATAGGAACTTGATAGTTAGCGCCACCTACACGGCGAGCTTTTACTTCAACGACAGGCATAACGTTTTCCATCGCCTGCTTGAAGATCTCCATGGGTTCCATATTCAGCTTCTCACCCATAATTTTGAATGCATCGTAAACGATTGTCTGCGCCGTGCCTTTCTTGCCGTCGAGCATGATCTGATTGATGAGCTTCGTAACGACTTTGCTGTTATACATAGGATCGGGCAGAACGTCTCTCTTAGGGACATTACCTCTTCTAGGCATAGTTTTTATCCTCCTTTTGATAATTTTTGATAAGGGCATTACCCTTCAGTACAGCTATCGCGCTACCGAACTTGCGGAGTGCGAATCTTCTGCAACTTGCGTTGCATACTGCCTACTTTTATTCGGGGCTTTTCGAGCTATATTCCGATTAACAAGTAGGTCTTTTGCGTTTTGGTTTCTCAGTCTTAAAACGCAAGCGACTTTCGGAGTTTTTTCAGAGCTTCCGACGCTCTTTGCTTCGTTGCGTTACCCGTAAATTACTTAGGGCGTTTTGCACCGTACTTCGAACGGGACTGCTTACGCTTTGCAACGCCGGCGGTATCAAGCGCGCCGCGTACGATATGATAACGTACACCGGGCAAGTCCTTGACACGTCCGCCTCTGATCAGAACGGAGCTGTGCTCTTGAAGGTTATGACCTTCACCGGGAATGTAGACCGTACCTTCCTGCTTGTTCGTAAGGCGTACACGTGCGATCTTACGCATAGCGGAGTTAGGCTTCTTGGGAGAAGTCGTGGTTACGGACAAACATACGCCGCGCTTTTGAGGACAGTTGTCAAGAATGGGACTCTTAGACTTGTACGTGATACGTTCTCTGCCCTTTTTGATGAGCTGGTTGATTGTAGGCATATTTTTGACCTCCTTGTAAAATTTTGGAATATATTTCCCTCGAAATTGCCCTTACCGCAATTTCAAAGAAAGCGATTTTGGGTTGCTTGTCCCCGCTGTTTTTCAACGTTTTCTGCGAGAGGGCATAGTACGCCCAATGAAGCAACGGTATTATTTTAGCACGGAAAACGGGATTTGTCAAACGTTTGAACGAACTTTTTTACAAACTTTTCCGCTTTTTAACGAAAAACCCCGCGCAAACGTAAATTCGCACGGGATTTTCAGCCGTTTTTAATATTTTATAATAAAATCTTAAACAAGCACGCGGAATACTTGTCTTGAAAGCGACAGCACAGCTTTTCGCCGTCGTGATGAAAAGCTACGTTGTCTGCACTCGGATACAGTTTTTCTATACGGGAATTTTTCAATTCTTTTAAGGCGACGGTAAATTCTTGTTCTTCCAACGCCCACACCGCTAAAAGCATCTCGCCGTTTTCTTGGTTTTTCAAACCCAAAACCCGATAATCGTTTTCTTGCATACCTTTCATCGGCAAATCAAAAATCGGAACGCAATGACAAATATCGTCTTTATAAGTCTTATAGACCTCGATCGCTTCTTTGATCAGGGCTTTGTTGTTTTCGTCTGCCAAATCAATTCTACCGGACAAATACATATAGCCCATCATCGAACTCACCATGTTAAACACGGTCTGTCTGCCGTCGCGATGGCTTTCGAGTTGTTCTTCGGATAAAGTTTTTTCTTTCATATCCTTGAACAACTGCGGATACGGATAACTCCAAATCCCCTCTTTCTCGGGCGGCATAACCGCCATTTGTCCGATCAAGATCGACGGATTCAGCCGATAATCCTCTTGATCGCTGAACGATTGCAAATGAAAACGTTTCAGCGTGCCGTTATCCGAGCGTTTTGAACCGGACGCGCAGTTTTCCAACGTCAGATCGGGATATCTTTTTTTCAGCAGCTCGATAAATTCGTAAAACGCCTCGGTATTTTCCCGCAAGCCCTCCGCGGGAGCTTCTCCTTGCATATTCGTACCGATCCCAACGTCGTTGTTATGGTCGTTTTTGATATACCGTACGCCCATTGCGTAGAGCGCGTCTATCCGTTCCAAAAGCCAAGCCTGCGCCGCTTTCGAACGCATATTCAATTTCGGTCTGGTAGGCGCGATGATCGCTCCGTCGCGTTTGAGTAAAAAATCTTCCGCGCCGATTTTTTCCGCGGTTTCCAACGAAGCGCGTTCGAATTCGAACCAAATCCCCGCAGTCATACCCTTTTCACGGATATAAGAGATCACGCCTTGCAAGCCTAAATTAGGATATTTTTCCTCCAAAGGCCGCCATACGCCTTGTTCCGCCCAGCCGTCGTCGATACAAAAGATCTCTGCCCCAACCTCTGCCGCCGCGTCGATCAACGGCAACAACCGTTCTTCCGTGGGCTTTGACCAATCGCAATTCATATAATCGTTAAAGGTTACGCGAACGGCGGGTTTCACGGTCGAAGTCGCTCTTTTATAAGCCGTCAATTCCCGTATGGCTTCGCCAAAACCGCCCTTTACTACGCCGTATACGGCTTTACTCGTTTGATATTCCTCGCCTTGGGCAAGCGTATACTTCCAACCGAGTTTTTCCTCGTTCCCGCCCATAGAAACGCAAAGAAACGGGCTTCTGAATCCGCCGTACGCATTGATTTCGATAAACCAATTTTCGGCGTTTTCACATTCAAAGAACCAACATTCTTTTTGCTGTTTGTCTTCTATCAAAAGCAACGGATAATATTCGCCCGTGCTAAACGAGCCGATGGACTGTATACGGAAACTTGCGCGCTCCTGCGTATGCGAAGTGGCGGGATAAAAGCCCAGCTCGCGCAAGGTTTTGCTGCGCCATTCCCCCTCGCCTTGCCAACGGCTGTAACAGTAATGCACGGTAAAACGGTCCGTTTCGTAGTATTTTAAGCCGCCGATCCCGACACCGAGTACGTTGACACGGGAAAGCCCCGTAACCTGCACGTTTGCGTTAGAAAGGTTTTTCAATACCGTCGTTTGCACGAACGCTTCCGTGCCCGTTATTTTTTCAACGCGCTCCGTAAGAGTTAAACCGTGAGGTTCGACTTGATAAGACACGCAAAATCCGTCTGTATTTTTTGTTATTTCGGAAAATCGAAAATAATCGCCGTTGACGGGCGGCGCGCCTTTCTTATAGACCGCTTCATCGCCCGCATATAAAAATACGTTCGCATTGATCTGTCCATAAGAAAATTCTTCGTCCGTAACGTTTTCCGTAGACAGATAAAAATGTCCGTCTTTGCCAAAACAAACGTAAGTTTTACCGTACTTATCCGACATACCCCTATCTCCCTTATTTTTTCAAGCAAGCGACTCTCTTTCCAAATTCAGCCATGCACGTTCTTCGTCGCTCAACGAAATTTCAAAAGCCGCCGCATTATCCCGCACCCGTTCCGCCGTATCCGGACTCATCACCGCGTACGTTTGCATCGCGTCCGAAAGCAACCACGCCAAAGCGATTTGCGCCACCGTGGCGTTTTTTTCTTTCGCCAAGCGCTCTGCGCGCGCAAGTCTTTCTACGTTTTCGGCGCAATAAAACGCTTTCAACGCATAAGGCGGCAGGAGCGTGGGAATATCGTCTTTCGAGGAGCATTTCCCCGAAAGCAGACCGCCCGCAAGCGAAGAGAACGCAAAAATGGAAACGCCCTCTTTTTCATACCATTCTCTTTCCCCCTGCATTGCTTCTCCGCTGATCCCGATACAACCGCCCCAAGGATCGCCGATCTGTTTCGCTAAGCCGTATTGCGGAGAGGAAACGGAAAAGGGTTGCAAGCCGTGCGCATTCGCGTAGGCGTTGGCTTTTGCCACTCGGTCAGCCCGCCAGTTGGATACGCCGATCGTTTTTACGTATTTCTTGTCGATCAGCTCGTTCATAAACCCGATGATCTCTTCCACGGGCACGGCTTCGTTATCCCTGTGCAATAAATAGATATCGATATAGTCCGTCTTTAACGCGTCCAACGAACGACTAACGTCTTCAAATGCAAATTTACCGCCTATCCGTTTCACGTCCCCGTCGGGATGACAGCATTTTGTTTCCACGATCACGTCTTCGCGGTTTTGCTTGGAAAGCCATCTTCCCAAAACCTCTTCGCTTTGCCCGTATACTCTGCCCGTATCAAAAGTATTGATACCGTTTTCCAACACGACGGAAAGCACGGAATCAAAATCTCTTCCCGAAAGCATAGGCCCGACCGCGCAACCGAATATAATTCGGCTCGCCTTTTTATTCAAATATTTTATATCACCGTATTGCATAATTTACAGTTCCTTTTTATAAAACCGCATCGTCGGATTTTGCGGTAATGCGTATTTACCTATCGCAGCAAAATGACTATCCCTGTCTTTCTTTTTCAATCCGAGCGTAGTCGTTACTACGATCTCCAAAGTATTTTCGCCGACTTTCAACGCCTCGCTTACGTCAAACGCATACGGTACGGCGATCCGTTCGCCAAGGTCAACGCCGTTGAGCTTTACGCGAATACCGCACGTGCTTACACCGAAATCCAGCAAAGCCCTTTCTCTACTTTCCGCTTCAAAGGTACATTCGTACTTGATCTTACCGCAAAAATCGGGGATATGCTCTCTGCCCGCTAAGTCGTACAATTCGTTGGTTTCATCGTAGAATTCCCATTTCTCGAAAGGCGCGGAAGAGATAGAAATTTTCCAAGTCGGCTCGATCTTTCTTTCCTCGCCGAAGCAATATTGTTCTTCGGGCTGTTCCGTAGCCGTGATCTCAAACACCGCGGACTGTCCTCCAACCAAACGTATGGGCAATCCGTTCGCTATTTTGCCGCTTTCGCAAAGCCCGCTCTGTTTATCTTCGCAAAGATAATAGCCTTGCTCTGCAACCAGCAATTCGTTTTCAATATAGCGTTTGCTTTCGTTGGTTACGAAATAATAAACTTTGTTTTCTTTTCTATATTTATATACGCGTATATCGGGATCGGCAGTTGCCAACGAATAAGAAGACCACTCCGATTGATCCAACCCGTCCAATTCCGAAAGATTTTCTACCATCGTCCAAACCGCGTGCTTTGACGCGAGTTTTTCCTTGAATTCTTTTCCAAAATATTCTCTGTAAGGTATAATTAAATGCTTATATTGACAGTTCTTCGTTTTTACGCCTGCCGCGGATATTTCTTGTATTTCATATTCCGGTACGATATCGAAATCGATTTGGCGTTGCATTAGATATTTGCACACCGTTTCCGTAGGCATATATCGGTATCCGCTCCATTCCGCGTCCGCGTGATAGAGTACTGCCACCCGTATATCCGTCTTACCGCCGTTGAACAATTCACTCATATCCAACATATATTTCGTAAGCGTTTTGAACGAGTCGTACTGCGGATTAAGCCCTCCGCAATAAAAATACGGCGGGGAATCGGTATCCTCTACAAACGGGTTGAATGCGTGCGGAATAAAATGATTGATACCGCGCACAAGCATAAAGTCCACGAGCATTTTCATTTTCGCAACGCT
Organism: Clostridia bacterium; assembly: GCA_017465865.1. Taxonomy (GTDB): domain Bacteria; phylum Bacillota; class Clostridia; order Christensenellales; family Borkfalkiaceae; genus Scatosoma. Next base: position 71,643 of record JAFTVF010000006.1, on the reverse strand, counting down.
CTCGCCCCAACCGAACGCACCGAATATCTCGCAAAGCGATTTGCCCTGCTTCTCGGCGTCAAGATGCGCAGCCGAAGACGCTAATTTTGCTAACCCGAAATTATAAAAAACGTCGTTTACCAAATGCGGGCAACCGCTACTTGAATGCGTTGCGTTTATAAAATCGACGTCTATTTGATTATAAACGACGTCGATACCCGCAATCGTTTGATTGCGAGTCGAACGGAAATAATGCCCCGTGGAACAACTCGTACGGGCATGCGCGCCCTCGTCTTCGATAATATGCCCCGAATACATTACGCCGTGTTCTTTACACCATTTACCCAGCATGCCGCTGAAATTTTCAGCAAACTTCTCGGTGATAAAATCCATATACCGTACGCGAAACTCCGCGCATTCTTCTTCGGGAAGATCGTGCCATAAAGCAACAAGCAATCTCTTGTCTTGTATATCCAAAGCGGATATCATCTCGTCGCTCCAAGGATACGCCATACCGATAACGCCAAGCCCGCGGTCTTTCCAATGCCGTCTTACCAGCCAATCGTTAGAGCAGCCGTTCCCGAAACGGGGTTCGTCCGAGAAAAATCCCACGAACGTATTCCCGAAATATTCCTTAAAATGCCGATAATGCGGCTCGTATATTTGCTCGATCATAAGCGCCGTGGATTTCGGGTTTAATACGTCCACGAAATTCCAAGCCGCCGCTTTTTTCGTTTTATACACCGCAAAGACGCGATACTGCCCCTCGGGCACGTCCCAATACAACACGTCGTTAAAAACGCGATCGGTCAGATCGATACCGCCGCGGTAATCAAACCCGCGATCCTGAACGGGAAAAGCAAAAGCCCCGACGAGTTCTTCCTCCTTGCCGTAGAGCGTAAGTAGCATTTTTCCGTCCGCCAAAGGCCCGCAAACGTCCATATACGTTAAGATAACGTTCGTTTGCTGTAAATCTTTTCTGCTTTCAATCGCTCCGTTTGCGCTGCCGCTGGGATAATGCTCGTCGTCGAGAAGCCAAACGTGCATACAGCGTTTTTGGGCTTCACGCAAAATGAAGCCCAAATCCTTCCACCAACGCTCCCCGCAAAAATCGGGGTGCGGGCGAGATTCCACGCAGAATGCTCTAATACCGCATTCGTAAATTTTCTCTATTTCTTTCAGTATGGCTTCGTTTGATTCGCCGTGATGCCATAAAAACGGAAATATTTTATCTGCCATAATTCTCCTGCATTTCACTCGCCCTTTTCATTTTTCCTTAGCCTGCGATACCGTTCGTAATTTCACAGGTCAATTCGTTGTTTTGAAGCGTGATCGTCCAATCGTCAAACCCGTTAAACAACGCGTTGTCCGAATTGTACGCCGTCTGCAAAGCAGCTACGTCGCTATACTCCGTATACGTTCCCGACATCTGAGCGGTCGCGCTGTTCTGTCTGCCATTCCCCGATACGATGATCAGGTTATCCGCCACAAATCTACCCGTGCTGACTGCACAGTACGCATAATACTTTTCACCGCCCTCATAACTAAAGTTATCCACGAAAAGACAATCCGTCATCTGCGCCGTGCCTTCCCATCTGCCGAACGCGCAATTTTGGATCGCACGATTGGATACCATCGTACCTAAATCCACGTTCCATTCCGCGTATACGTTTTCCAACGTTCCAGCGCCAAGCCCGAATACGCCCAAGCAATTCATATACGTACTTGCCGGAACCGTCCATGCATTCGTCGTGTACTCATCAGCCGTAATATCCGCGCCGACCAGAGGCAACGTTTCACCCACGCCCGCCGTATAACCCGCTTCCGCACGCGATTGCAAGCCGAGGTTTTCAATCGAAATATTTCTCAATACGCCGTTCGTACCCATATAACCGATGAAGTTGGTACAATAACCCATACCCGTACCACCTTCCGAACCAAGACTTGCATCCAGCATGAGTTTTGCGTTCTTGACTGCGTGTCCGTTTCCGTCGAGCGTAGCGTTAAAATATGCCGCTCCTGCATAGTTATTCGAATAATTTGCATTCAAGCCCGTCGCTACGAGATCTGCGTAAGAAATACCGTAGGTGGTTTCGTCTGCAAGCAGGGTCTTCCACTGTTTGCCTACCGAACGTTTCGAATAGCCCTTACCCGTGTTTGCCGCGATGGGGATAAAGATATCTCCGTTATAATCAATATCCTGCGTGAGCATATATTTTGCGGAAGTCCCCCAAGCCGTTTCGTTTACGCCGAGCGCATACGCGAGCGCGAGCATATCCAAATCGTACTTGCAGTTGATCGCCGTATATACTTCGATCTCCACTTCACCGCTTGCGCTGATGCTCTCTACGTTGATCGTCGTTTTACCGGGGGCTACGCCCGTGATCACGCCGTTTACGTCTACCGTTGCGATCTCTTCGTTTTCAGAGGTAAACGTAATACCGCTAAAATCGGTGAGCTCGGAAACCTGCGTGCCGAAGATCTGTTCGATCTCGATCTGCGTGGTTGCGTACGCCGTGTTCGTCTTACCGCCGTAGGTAACGCCCGTCGCAATGACGTCGTCAGCCGTATCTACCAGATACGCAACCATTTCCTTAACGGTTACGCTGATGGTATCCTCGTACGCCGTACCCTCGTGCACGTATTTTGCCGTAATGCTCGCCACGCCCGCTTTTACGCCCGTGATCGTACCGCCCGCGACGCTTGCTACCGTCGAGTCGCTCGACGACCAAACGACGTCGGACGCGGAAATCTGCTGTTCTTCCTTACCCATACGGAATACGCCGACTACGTCCGAGGTATAATCCTTATAAATGGTCAACGTACCGTAATCGATATAGAAATTGGGTAATCCGCGCAAGCCTTCCTCTACCGTTACGGTACAGCTTGCTTTGTCCTCGCCGATCGTAGCGTGGATCTTCGTTTCGCCGTCTTCAACGCCCGTTACCACGCCGTTTGCGTCTACCGTTGCAACAGCCGCGTCGTCCGTAGACCAAACTACGTTTTCTTCCGTACCCGTTACGGTTGCAACGAGCGTGAACGTTTCGTCCAGATCAAGCGCCAACGTTTTTTGATTAAGGGTGATCGTAACGCCGTCCGCGGCTTGTTGCGTATTCTTTTTCTTTTTCTTGCAACCGCCTACCGCAAATACAAACGTGCATGCCGTCATAAGCGTTAACGCCGTTATTACAGTTTTCTTAAAAATACCGTTGATTTTCATATTGCTATTTCTCCTTTTTTGTTATAATGACGCTTTCCACGCCGAAAGCCGCGATTCCATTTTCTTGGTTTCACCGTAATAATATACGTTAAACCTGTTACAATAGCTTTCCAAATCGGAAATCATTTCCGAACGCTCTACCGAAGTAAACGAATCGCCGTACAACTGCAAATACATATACAGAGGCATGATCTCTTCTTTGTTGATCTTATTCTTGATCTCCTCGTACAATTCGGGATCGCCGTCCTTATATACCTCGATCGCCGCATATGCTTGCTCAATCAAAGAATGTAATTTATCAACAAACGTTTTCGGGAACACTTTCGAAGAGAAGCAATCGCCCGTCGAAAGGTTTAACTGCTCCGTATCTTCATAGTAGGACATCCAAGAACGGTATACGTTATAGAACTCTTTCATATACGGCGCAGCCGCTGCGTAGCTCTTTTCAATGAAATCCATTGCAAGCTCTTCATATTTCAAATCGGCGTTCCACATAAGCTGGGTCATACAATACGCTTTTAAGTCGTACAGACACGCCATATCCGTTACCTTATAGCCGAATACGAAGTATGCGTCGGTAACGTTATTATCGCGACACAAACGGAGGTTACGCTCGGTTATGTCGAAATCGTTCAGCGCGTACATATAACCGTTTTCCGCATAGTTTGCGCTATACGTATAGAACTGCATATTATTGCTTACCGCACCCCAAGCCTTCAAATTTTCGTAATAGTTCGCACTGAGCACGTGATCAATCGGTTTATTACGGTTCATCTGAATAAACGCTATACGCATTACGACGTTGTCTCTGGTAACAACTTCTTTACAAGTAGGAATATAGTTACCGTTTTCGTCTTTAATATAGTTGCCATTCTCGTCTTTCTGCACAGGAGGTTCTTCCGTTGCATAATACGCATACGTGGCATACGAAACTTTTCTGTCGGGCTGATTTGCCGCCAGCCATTCGTCGCAGATCTCCGAAACTCTGTTCATAAACACGTTATTTACGCCGCCGTACGTGCCGTATTTTTCTATTGCCGCGACACAGCTTGCGCAATCACAGCCGTCGAAGTTATCTTGAAGCGCCAACTGGAACAAAGAACGCGTAGGTTCGGCTTTTATGAACTCGATCAAGTTCTTTGCAAACTCTTCCGTCATCTCTTCGTTGGAAAGGCACAACTGATTTTTCTTGCCGTTGAACCAATCGGGATGATCCGTATAATATTCATCGGGCGGGATTACTTGGAAATGCGTGTGTCCGTTCAGCGTTGCGCTGATATTGTTTCTCGGCGTCATACGCATACGCAACATATATTCGTTGTTGCTTCCGCCTTTCATCGTATTGATGAAACGGGTATCAAAGGTCGGGATATCCGTCAGATCGTAATCCTTGATATATACTTCCGTTTTATCCTCGTAGTAGATCGTGTAATCGGAATAATACACGTAGCCTACCGTATCGTTGAGGAATTTGTATACGGAATACACCGTACCCGCGTCCTCGCCGTTATCCGCGCCGAATAAATACACGTCGTCGCCTTGCGAAACGATACGGTAACCCGATCTGCCAAGCTGATCGTTATTCACTTCGATACCGCTTTCCGCAAGCATATCGGTATGTCCGATCGAAAGATACTTAGCATTCTCCTCTGCTTGACTTTCTTTGACGATATTCAATTCGTAGCCCGTAGCAAGCTCCATAAAATACTGTAACTCTTTCGCCGCATATTCTTCATTCGCGCCTGCTTCGTCGGCAATCAAAATGCTGTATCGGCTGTATCCGTTTCGAATGAACTCGGTCGTTGCTTCATTTTCCTCGGTAGTCTTTTTCTTTTTACACGAGCTACACGATGCAGCCGAAAAACAGGTAATCAGACTTAAACCGAGTACGATCATTCTTTTTAATATTTTCATATACGCCTCCTTTACTTAACCTCGATCGTGCCGACGATCTCCGCGTAGTTGAAATATTTATCCATGACAACGTATTTTACCGTATACGTTCCCGCGACGGTAGGCGTGAATTTATACGCGCCGTCCGTTGCCGCGATATAAGTCGTTACGTTGTCGGGACTCGTCCAGAATACCATCAAGCGCAAATCGTCTGCGCTCCCGTTATCGCCGACCGTCGCCGTAGGCAACGAAATCTCTTTGTTTACCTTGGCAGAGGTAGGAAGTTTTCCGTTCAATTCAATCGTCGGATCGACGTCGTCGCGCACGGAAATACGGATCTGTTGAGGTTCGGAATTACGATAACGAGCCGCTCCGCCTTCGTTCATATAATCCTTGGCGTAAAGACTGATCACGTAATCGTTGATTTCCGCAAGCACGAACGACATTCCTTCGTAATACGGATACTGATTAAGCGTATTTCCCTGCGCATCGGTCAAGAAAGTCGTCGTACCCGCATACTGCACGGAAACGAACAAATCGACGTTCCCCAGCACGTCCTCTGCTTGGAAACGAGGAACAGTAACCGTCGTATTCAGCTCGTATTGTGCTCTTAACGTTTGCTCGTAAGCGATCTCGGGTGCACGGTAATCTTTTCTCGAATCGCCGCCCTTGAAGTTTTGGTTGTTGATAGCGTAAACGTTCAAAGCCGCTTCGCCGTCGAGCTGTTCAAAACAAACGCTGATCTTTACCGCACCGCTCGTGAAGCCGTTAAACGCGTCGCCGTTCGCGCAGGTTTTCGCCACGCCGATCGTTGAAGACAACGCGTCCTTAAACATCTTCGTCGAAGCGTTGTATTTGAAAATAAATCTGTAATTGCTTTCACCCGTAAACGAACCCGTCATCGGAGCGTATGCGCCTCCGTTCATCGAAACGCGCGCGCCCGAGCCGTCTTTGACAACGGTAAATTCAATGGCGATATCCGAATTTTTCGCGTCGGTAAACACTACCTTAAACGCCGTAAACGTATCCGCAGAAACTGCATCCGCCGCTACCTCGAAAATCAATTTCTCTGCAAGCACGTTACGCAAAAATTCTACCGTTGCGCCCTGCGTCGAGGTTTTAAGCTGAATATAGTTGTCTGCTTGTTCTACCGCTACGCCCTCGCCGTAGAAATACGCGTCGTAGTTATAATTGCCGTCGCTATCACGCGTTTGGCGTACGGGAACGACGTATTCTTTCGTATATTCGGTATTCGGACAAGCATAGCTAAGCGTTACCGACGTTACCGTGCTATCCGTTACCGCAAACACGCCGTTTTTCGCCTGCAAAGCGTTTCCGTCTTGGTCTTTGATCGTGAGGGTCGTTAATTTCTCAACCGCCGAACCGCTTGCATAGTCCAACGCTCTCATCTGCGGCAAGCTGTATTCGATACCGTTCAACAGCACGACGGGTACGCTGATTTCTTCGGTAAAGAAGATCACGCCGTTATGCGGTGCTACTTCGATCTCGTAAGATTGAACGAACTGCGTTTTTACGTAATCGACCAACGTATAATTAACCGTATACGTACCGCTCGTCGTCGGACGGAATGCTCCGTTCGTCAACGCAACGTTTTCACCGTTCGGTCCGCTTACGGATACGGAATAGGATACTCTGCCTACGCCGCCGCCACAGTTTTCTGCCTTTGCGACCTCTACGAGCTTGCCCGCCATCGTCTGCGTTTCATAGCCCGTGGAAAGCGTAGCGAACATCTGATTATCGTTATAATACGTTTCCTCGTGTACCGTTACGGTAAACGAGTACTCGCTCTCGTTCCCCGAAAGGTCGGTTGCCGTATATACCACGAGATATTCTCCCGCATATTCGGGCATAAACCCGCTTTCCGTTACGTTAATATCAAAATAGTTATTCGCATAACGGTAATACACACGGGTTTTTACGTCCACAACCCCGTTGATATCGTCTACCGCAACCGCGTTAAACAAAGGATATTCTTTACCGACAATACCGTCAGGGATATCCGTATTCCCGTTTGCAGCCGCCGTCTCAACGACAAGTTTGGGCGCAGTTTCGTCGCGGAACGCCGCATTCGTAAAATTATGCCCGTCTACGTTCAACAGCACGTATCTTGCCGTCGTATTCACGTAGCTCTTCGGCTCGATCGTAAGCACGCACTCGCCTGTGGTAAATCCGCCCCAAGGCACGTCGAAATACGCGTCGTGATCCAAATCCGCTACCAACGCTCTGCTCGCATTGTTACCCGTCAGATTATCGTATTGAGCGTAAACGCTGCGCGTTGCGTAATCAAAATAGATCTTGGTAGAGATCAACGCCAAACTCGTATCGGGGTTAGGCGTAGCCGACATACTGCCGTTAAAGAGGAAACCTGCTTCGTTCTTATGTACGTTACCATTAGGATTATGGTTTTCATCGAACGTCCCTTCCAAGCCTACGGTGGGCTGCCCTGCGTGTCCCGCACGGAGAACCGACCATCTGTTATTTTCGTTTTCCCAAAGCTGGGATAAAACGATGGTTACGTAGTTATCGGGATCGTGAATATCCGTAAGTACGATTTCCAAATTGAGGAAATCCGCATTAAACGCCGTGTAAGGATCAACGCGCAACTCGCAAAGCAAAGCGTTTTGCTTGTCGTTTTCGTAATCGTATTCGTTGAGCTTAATTACGTTATCGTAAGCAATTACGCCGCCTTTTTTCGCTTCCACGACAAGTCCGCTGATGCTTTCGTTATGCGAATACGCTCCGTCGCTCATCGTTACGTCGCCCGTCGTTTCAAACAAAGACGCAGGCGCGACGAGCACGTCGAAAGAACGAACGATTTCGTACGTGTTTTCACCGTTGGAAGCCGTATAAATAATATTGTACGTACCGGCCTCCGTCGTCTTTATACTTTGGTTTTGATACAGACCGCCGTTCGGGAATTGAATTTTCCACGTTGCTTCCAAATCGCCGTCGGGCGTATGCATCGTCATCGAAGGGATACTAACCTTATCCAAAGTAGTATACTCGCTTTCAAGCGTACCGTTCAGCGTGTAGCCTATCTTATCCGCCGTTACGGAAATTCCTACCGCGTATTCGTCGCCGCCGTAATAGGTATGTACGGGCTTATATACGACCTCGTACGAACCTGCTTCGCTCGGCGTATACGTAAAGCCGTTTCTTGCATCCTCTACCGTTTTTACGGAAGTACCGTCTTTGAAAATCTCCGCGGAAACGGGAATTTCAGCAAAAGCGGAAATATTGCCGTTTACGTATTCTACCGCAGGGAAAGAAAGCTGCGTCTTCGCGCCGACTTCCGCTTCGGGAAGTTGTCCGCCGAAGACCATTTCACCGCCGTAAGCGCTATTTACGTTCAGCTTATACGTTTGCGTAGTTGCAAAACCCGCTTCGTTTTCCGCCGTATAATCGATTTGGTATTTACCTGTTTTCGTAGGCGTAAACGCTCCGTTTTCAAGCGCGATCGGATCTCCGTCGTAGAATACGGCTACTTCGCATTCCGATGCGGGGATCACGCCGTCGAGAACGTCGTATACGTTTGCCTGAGGCAGCGTATATTTCTGTCCTACCACGCCGTCGTATCCGAACTTAGCAAAAATTCTCGGCGCTGCGTCGGGAAGCATCAACGTATTTTCCAAGTTTTGTCCGTTGATATCGTAAATAATCGCGGAAGCGCCTGCTTTTGCATTGCTAAACGCCATTTTTACCGTATACGTTTCAAAGCTGTCAAACGCAAAGCCGACCTTTCTACCGTCCGAAAAATCACTCAAAAACGACCATACGAGGGTATTCGCCACTTGAACGGACATCGTTTCGGGATCGAACGACACCGTAACCGCTTTGTATTCGTTTGCACATTCCGTATACGTATCGATACTGTTATAGATCGCCGTAACGTCGGAAAGTCCTTTTTTACCACGGTAATAAAGACCCGCTTTTTCTCCGTTACATTCTACGTACGAAGAAATATTCGTACCGCCGAAAGTTACGACGAGGTCAAAGCTTTCTTTGGAAACCGCGTTTTCGAAGGTATAGGTTACGGCGGAAAGCCCGTTCTCGGGAATCCAAGTCATATCGAATTTCCCTGCAACCGTTTCTTTCATGCCCACGTACGAGCCGTTTTTACCAGTAACGCGTAAGCCTTTCCTATCGTCGGAATAGGAAGAAGTTTCCGCCAAGCGCGCCCCCTCTTCCAATTCCATTTTTCGCGACGAAAAGACGCTCAACGTCAAATCGTACGCTTTCGTGTCCACGGACGACTTATAGGGCAAAATTGCCACCAGCAACGCGAGAATAAAACACGCTGCCAGAATGATAAGAGTCCGAACTTTTCTTTTTGTCATCCTTTAATACCTCCCATACTGATATTGCCCATCAGCTTATCGCTGAAAACCAAGAATAGTACGATTACGGGAATCGTTACCAACATACAACCCGTCAACAGCATCGTTTCGTTCGCGCTTGTATCCGTATTGCGATTGAAATAGAACAATCCGAGCGCTGCCGTAGGGAACGACGGATAATAGGTTAAAAGCGTATGATAATCGTTCCAATACGTTACGAAGAAAATCAAAAATACGGAAAATATCATAGGCTTTACAAGCGGCAGCATAATACCGAACATAACGCGGGGATGCGAAGCCCCGTCTACGAACGCCGCCTCTGCGTATTCCCACGAAAGCGTTTGGAACGCCGAATAAAACACGAGGAAATACATCGTGGTAAAGCCGCCTTTCAGCATCAACATACTCAGATAGCTATCGTATAAATTTATACTCTTTAAGATCTCCAACGTAGACGCCGTTGCACCGACGATGGGCACGACCATTACCACTACGACGAGCTTGGGTAAAAAGCTACTGAATTTATATTTGTATTTCGACGAAACGTACGCCATCACAAGCGGACTTAACGTGGATACGAGCGCACAGCCGACTGCATATATGATCGAATTTGAAAACATACCGATCAGATCGTAATACGCGCTCCCAAATCCCTCTTTCGGGTATACCTTAAACTGGGTAAGAGCGTCGAAATACTTAAACTCGACTTTCTCCCCCGCCTTAAAGAAAGGATACGGATTGTTCCAAAACTCGCCCGTCTGTTTAAGGCTGACCATAAACCCCCAAACGAGTATCGCGAGTATGATAAAGGAATACAGCGAAAGTATTGCGCCGACAACCAAGCCGTACACACTAAAACGGCTCTTTTTTCTTTCTTTTACGTTCATTTCCGTTCCTCCTCAATACTCTACGTTCGGCGAGAGCTTTTCCAAGCCCCATCTTGCCAAAAGCGTTACGGGCACGGCAATCAACGTAAAGATTACGCCGAACGCCGACATCTTCGGATAATCGGAAAGCACTGCCCCGTCGCCTGCGGTCTTATTATACATAAAATAGCCCAACGTCTGTATCGATTGCTCCGCTTTCGAGCCGAAGAAATCATACATACCCGCCTGATTGATGAAAAAGCCGCCTACGCCCGCAACGAGGAAGGTGCTGATCGTAGGATACACGAGCGGCAACGTGATTATGAAAAACTCCTGAAAGGCGTTGATCCCGTCGAGCGTTGCGTATTCCACGACGGAAGTCGGGATACGGCTCATAACGCCCGTGTACATCAATACCTGCGTTCCGAAGCCCATAATCAGCGTATAAATCACGCACGCCGTAAATTGCTCGTTCGGTTTCCCTGCAAAAGGCTTGCCGAAATCGTAATGGAACACGTCGTTAAAGAACGAATATAACAATCTGTCCGTAAAACGACGGTAAATGAGCGCCATTGCGATTGTGGAAACGATCGTAGGCAAAAACAGCATGAGCTTGAAAAATCCGCTTCCCGCCATCTTCTTCGTAATGTAAAACGCGAAGAACAAAGCCAGCGTGATCCCCAGCATCGTCGAAGCCAACCAAACGATCCCCGAATTGACAAACATTTGCCCTAAATTAGAGCTGGGTGATTTCAGTTCCGAAAAGAACAAGCGGTAGTTATACGCTCCGCCACCGAACACGTATTCGCCCGTCTTCATATCGTATTCCTTGAAAGACAGCAATACGGAATTCACCAATACCCCGAAATAGAACGTAAGAAATTGCAACATCGGAAGAATGATCACGCATACGTAGAAAACTTTCGCTTTCCACGTACCCGTAATCAAATTTTTACTTTTATACATCTTCTTCATAAGCCGTCGCCCGATTAGTCATAATACTTAGAATATTTGTTATCCCAATCCGATTTGCTGTAATAGGATTTAATACCCTCGAAATAATCCGCAACCGTAATATCAGAATAGTTTTTGAACGTCTTGAACACCTGTTTTACGCCCGTACCAACGCCGTCGATATTTGCAAAATAACCGTACTGTTGGTCGGAGAAATTAGACTGATGGTTCAAATACAAGTCGTTATAAGCATACGGATATACGATATCGTATTCTTTGTTCAAATTATACGTACTCGAAGAGAACGTGCTGATATTTTCCAGCTCTTCCGCCGAATACTCGAAATCGAAAGGACGGATACCGCCCGTCGTCTGATTGAAGATCTTCAACGCCTCGTCTGTATGACAGAAACGGAAGAAATCGGTTGCGCAATCCAAGATATTTTCATCTTTGATATTGCCGTTGATAAAGCACATAGCGCTTCTTCTCGAACGGATCGAACCACCCGTACCGATACGGCTTGCGTTCGCTTTGGGGAAAGGCATAAACGCCAATTCGCGTTCGTTATAACCGGACTTCTCGTCGCCTGCCGCTTCCATACTGTCGAATACGTTACGTGCCTGACCGATCCACCACGTACCCTCTACCAGCATTGCCGACGTATCAAAACCGTATTTGGAATATTTACCTTTCAAGAAATATTCTTGCATTGCGGTATGCGAGTAATCGCTCGTAAAGCACGCGGGCGCTAAATATTCATTATCAACCAGCGTTTTTGCAAACGTCATCGCATACAGCTTGCCCACCTGCTGATTGGCAAGATACCCGTTCGACTTATTGATCTCTACGCCGTTTGCGCCGCCCATAAACTTAATGGTATCGAAATTGATAGAACCGTCGGGCTTCGTATCGTAGCTTTCTACGATATCGTATGCAGTACCCGTGAAATCGATATCGAAGCGCGCGTTTTCATAGCCCTCGTAATCGTAGAACATCTCACGTACGACGAATTCGCCGTATTGATACTGTCCCGTATACGTAATAGGATTGATACGCTTCGTACAATCGTTCAACATTCTTTCGCAAAGCGCGTAGAATTCTTCGTACGTTGCGGGCAAGCCGTCGTCGTACGTACCGTATTTACCGTCGGGTCCCGCCGCAAGCTCCCCTTCGTCGTTCGTCCATTGATAGCCTGTAAACGAGCCGCTAAGCGGAGCGGCTACGCCCGTTTCCGCATTTTCCGTACGCGCATATTCACTAGGCGCGCCGCCCTTTTTGATAAAGAGATTTTCCGCGTTAAACAGGTCTACGTCGTAGGTAATCCCCTGCAAGCCCGACCACCAAGGCAACGCGTAATACTTCCCGTCGTGCCCCGTAAGCGCGTCTTTGAGCTGGTTGCCGTTGTCGGCAACCATTTTCTGCTCGATGCTCTTTTCTTCGCCGAATTCCGTAAGCGGCGTCGTAACGGCTTCCGTAATATCTGCCGTTACTTTCTTGGAAAGATAATCGTAATAATAACATTCCTCCGAGAATACTACGTTTGCCTGCGAGCTGGACAACGTGTTCAACAAAGGACCGCCCGCAAAACCGCTGGAGGACGTGATGACCTGTACGCCTTTTTTATTCGGCTCGTAAGACTTTTCTGCCGCCCAAGCCTCGAACGCGTCGATCGTTTTATCCAACCATTCCGTACCGTAGCCGTTCGCCTCGTTACCGACGTACAGCTGCGTTTTCGTGGAGTCTACCTTCACGTTATTATCCACTTTCGGACCGCAGCCGGCAAATGCCGTTGCGCTCCCGCCCGCGAGCAATACGCCCGCCAATAATCCGCTAAAAATTCTTCTTTTCATAACCTTTCTCCTGAAAAATTTTTCCTTTATTTCTTAGCCTGCGATACCGTTCGTAATATCACAGGTCAATTCGTTGTTTTGAAGCGTGATCGTCCAATCGCCAAACCCGTTAAACAACGTGTTGTCCGCGGTGTACGCCGTCTGCAATGCGGTAGTATCAGCATATTGAGTATACGTACCCGTCATCTTATTCCCTGAGTCCATTTTATCATGCGCAGATACCACAATAACGTTGTCCGCAGTTAAACCACCGCCAGTGCTCGATACAAGGATCGAATAATACGGCGATCCACCTGTTTTATAACTGAAATTGTCCACAAATAAGCAATCCGTCATTTTCGTTGCGCCGTCCCATCTACCGAAGGCATGGTTATCCAGCACACGGTTCAACATCTGAGCGTCCAAAGTCGCGTTCCATTCCGCGTATACGTTTTCCAGCGTTCCCGCACCAGTTCCGAATACGCCTACACAAGTCATATAATACGCGGCACTTCCAATCGTATGCGTCCAAGTCGTATACCCCGTCGTATTGATATCCGCACCAACCACAGGACGAACGATATTTTTTTCACCCAGCACATACCCCGCCTCTGCATGCGACTGCAAACCGAGGTTTTCGATGGAAATATTTCTCAATACGCCATTCGAGCCAAGACAACCGATGAAATTCGTTGCAAAGCCCGCCGCAGAACCGGTGGTTACACCACCAATACAAGCGTCCAACATCAACTTAGCGTTTTTGATAGCAAAACCGTTTCCGTCGAACGTAGCGTTGAAATAGGTAGTATCTGTATAAGTACCCGTCCAAGCACCGTTCAAGCCCTTCTTCACGAAATCCGCATAGGAAAGCCCGTATTCATTTCCTTCCGCAAGTACAGTCTCCCACTGTCTGCCAATTGCAACGGTAGTACAGCTACGCACGTTATTTGCCGCGATGGGAATAAACAACGCTCCGTTATAATCGATATCCTGCGTGAGCATATATTTTGCGGAAGTACTCCAAGCCGTTTCGTTTACGCCGAGCGCGTACGCGAGCGCGAGCATATCTAAATCGTACTTGCAGTTGATTGCCGTGTATACCTCTGCCGTGCCGAGCGAGCCGTAAACGATTTCGTCGCCCTCTGCACTGTTGACGGTAATGGAAGCCGAACCAGCCGTCGAACCGCCCGTAACCGTGCCGTTCGCGCCAGCAAGCGCCACCGCGGTATCACGAGAACCGAGCGTAAGCGTGCTTGCGTCTGCGCCCTCTACCGTAGCCGTCGTGCTTACGTAATTTGCGTTGGTTTTTCCGCCGTAGGTGGTGGAAGTAGCGATCGTGCCGTTAACGCTGCCCGTGCACTCCGTTGCGACCGTGTCCGTTTTGATCCAGTCGATCAAGAGCGTCGTTTTCTTTCCAGAAGTACTCCACCCGCCTGCGAACATAAGAGGGAAGTTTGTCGCGGCGTCTACGTAATCCGTAGCTTCGGTGTCTTTTGCTGCACCGCCCATATTGCTCATCCAATAATCCCCTACGGGAGCATACCAAGTAAGCGTCTTAAAGCCGTCCACGTCTTCACCGCTGATCGTAAGTTTATAGTTGTTTTTTGTAGTAGTCTCGGTATTTAACATAGGGAAGGTGTTCGTTCCAAGGAACGCAAACATCTGAAGCGTATCCCAAGAAACGTCTTCACCCGTAGTAGTATCTACGGCTTTCATTCGAATTTGGGTGTATACGGTATCCCCTGCATTATACGAATCGAGCTTACTTTCGTTCATTAAGACGATCTGGCTCCAATTTGGTACGTTCGTAAGTTTCAAGTAACCGTCGGAAACCGAAGCAACGCCCGCGTTACCGTAATGAGAGAAATTGCCGCTTGTCAAATCGTCGGTAGCCGTGCCTTTGACGAAATCGTAATACTGCTCGTAGCCCTCGTCGATATCGAACGTCCAGTCGTCTGCTTTATAGCTCTTTACCGCGACCGTCGTAGAAACGCCGAGAACCTTAGCCGTAACCGTGGTTTCGCCCCAATTTTTGGGAACGATATTGCCGTTTTGTACTTCTTCAATAACCGTTTCGTTTTCTGCCGTCGCCCATTCTACGGCAATGTCCACGCCCTCGGGGATCGCAGTCATATTTACGGGAACGGTGGTTTCCGCTTTATCCAGCGTTTTCACTTCGCTCTGGATCGTAATGGAGCTAAGCGCTGCCTCTGCGCCCGCGTCGTCCATCGTGCCGTTGCTTGCGGATTGAATGCCTGTCTTTACAAAGCCTCTTAAAATATCCCAGTCGTCGTTCGTTTTTTCCGTATCGTCTACGTATGCGCCGCTATTCAGAGCTTTCGAGGATACGTTGACGAGGTTTCTTACGTTATCTTCGTAAGCTGCATACGTACGGTTTTCCTCTGCGTCCTGATAATACGCGATACCGAAGAAATCACGGTTGAGGTTTTCGTATTGCACCGTCGTCAGCGAGCCGCGAACGTAATATTCGTCTTTGTTCAAACCGAGCTGTGCCTCGTCGTCAGCGGTTGCTTGGAACGGAAGCGCGTTCATCGTCGCTATGTAAGGCTCTTCGGTCGGGTCAGCCGCTTTGAGCGCGGTGTAAAGATCGCCGTAGAGATCGGTGCTTGCCGTAAGGCTATATTTCGTAATATAATCTTCGGGAATGATCATTACGTAAAAATCATTTTCGCCGTATTTGGCGGTAAGATCGGTTTTGTTTGCAACGCCGAGGCTTGCCGTATAACGGATACCGTATTTTCCGTCCACCGCGTTAAGACGAACAGCCGCGCCGTTCACCATTGCAAACTCCGTACCCGTAGCCGCGCTTGCGGTTACGTTACCGTCGTTCTTCAAGAGCGCCGCGCCGCCGATTGCACACGCAAACGCCATTGCACCACAGAGCATTGTCTTTGTAATCTTGTTTTTCATTTTCTGTCCTCCTTAAATTTGAGTTTTCCGACTTGGGTTAAAATTTGTAACCGTCGTCAAAGGTGGGGTCTTGGTTCTTGTCGTTCTTTTCCAACGACATACGGATCAGGTCTTGCTTCAACAGAACAAAAAGCTCGATTGTAGGGGGGTCGTACACTTTGTGTTTCATAGCTAAAACTCCTTAAATTATAAAATTTCGAAGATACTTCGATGATACAATACTATTTTCTCATATTTTTTCACATAATTCAATAGTGAAATGAAACCAATTTATAGGGCAAATGAGTACGATTTTTTGATTTTCAAAGATTTTTGCGATTTTTATATTTACTACCCCTACTTTTTTAGGCAAAACGCAACGAGTTTATAGGGCAAATGGATACAAACCAAATTTTGCTATTGATTTTTTTGTCGGAAAATGTTAATCTAATCGTGATGAGGTGAAAATATGGTAGCAAAAAATAAATCTTATATGCGTGGGCAAGACGCGATATTGGACAATGAAAACATAACCGTTTACAATTCCAACAAAGATACTTCTCTGCATAAACACGATTTTATCGAATTGGTGTATTTCAAAGAGGGTATCGGCACGCATACGATCAACGGGGATACCCTTGATATTTCCAGCGGAAGTCTTTGTTTGATCAATACGGGCGTGTCGCATAGCTATCAGATCAACGACGCGAAAAAGGACAAAGAAATCTCGGTGAAAAATTGTATTTTTTATCCGTCTTTCTTTGGCGCGGACTATCATTCCGATACCTTTATACAAGATTTCTGGAAAAAGACTTTCAAAGGCGAAGGACCTGTTCCCGAACGGAATTTTATTCAGATCAACAACGATTATAATCGGGATTACGCCACGCTTTTTAATATGATCGAATACGAGATCCGTACCAAAAAAGCAAATTATCTGGACGTGATCCGAAACTGTTTGGAATGTATCCTTATCCGTCTTTTCAGAGATTATCTGGAAGACACCTCAAAGCCGCAAATTTCACCCATAAACGGGGAATTGATAGAAAAAGCGCTCGATTATATCAATCTGCACTACAACGAACCTCTTACGATTGCACAATGCGCCAAATATACGGGATTTTCGTCCGTGTATTTCAGTAGGCTTTTTAAGGCGTATACCAAATATACGTTCCGCACCTATCTTCAAAGACTGCGTTGCGAAAAAGCCTGTGCCCTACTGCTTAAAACAGAGTTGAGCATACAGTCCGTTTGTATGGAAGTAGGATACAGCGATTTCAAACAGTTTTATCTTTTGTTCAAAAAATACGTCGGTATGACGCCGAAGGTGTACCGAAATACTATGCCCACGCACAACAAAGAACAATTCGGACTGCACAACGGATTAAAAGATCCCACGCCTTGAATACAAAAAACGAGCCCCGACAACCGTTGTTGTCGGGGCTCGTTTTTTGTTTGTTTACAGACTTTCAAGCTGTGCAACGCACTTTGCTTTCATGTCTTGATATTTTTTGACTTTTTCCTTTTCCGCGTCCACGAGCTTTTGCGGCGCTTTGTTTACGAAATTCGCATTGCTCAGCTTGCTTTCCGCACGGGCGATCTCGCCGTCGATACGCTCGATCTCCGCGGTCAAACGCGCTTTTTCTTTTTCAACGTCTACAAGCTCGCCAAGCGGTACGTAAATTTGGGCGATTTCGGTAACGGACGAGACCGTTTTTCCGTCCACTTCCGCCGCGCTGTCCACGAAGTTCAGCGCGCTCGCGCCCGATAATTTGATAATGCAATCCTTGTTGAGCTGGATAAGGCGTTTGCTGTCCGTAACGATATGCAGTTCCACTTTCTTCGAGGGAGGACAATCCGCGTCCTTTTTCATCGCGCGCACCGCTTTGATGATCTCCATAACTCCCTCAAAGGCTTTCGCTTCCTTTTTATACGCCATTTTAGAGTTGTATCTGGGGAACTCCGCTACCATGATACTGCCTTTCGTCTTGGGCAGATTTGCATAGATCTCTTCCGTTACGAACGGGATAAACGGGTGCAGGAGTTTGAGCGCGTTTTCAAGCACGAAGCAAAGCACCGCGAGCGCGTCCGCTTTTCTGCCCTCGTCCTCGCCGTACAGCGCGGGTTTGGAAAGCTCGATATACCAATCGCAGAAATTATCCCAAACGAAATCGGTAACGAGATCGCTCGCAACGCCAAGCTCGTATTTGTTGAGGTTGGTCGTAACCTCGCGGATACAGTTCTGTAATTTCGAAATGATCCACTTATCCGCAGGCGCGAGTTTGACAGTTTCGATCGACGGGATCTTTTTCACCGAGCCGACGTTCATCAGCACGAAACGCGCCGCGTTCCAGAGCTTGTTGATAAAGTTACGGCATGCCTCTACCTTGGTATCCGAATAACGGGTGTCGTTACCGGGCGCAACGCCACGAAGCAAGGACAAGCGCAAGGAGTCCGCGCCGTATTTCTCGATAACTTCCAAAGGATCGATACCGTTGCCGAGGGATTTACTCATCTTTCTGCCCTGCTCGTCGCGGATAATGCCGTGAATGAGCACGTCGTGGAAAGGAACTTTGCCCGTATGCTCTATCCCCGAGAAGATCATTCTCGCAACCCAGAAGAAAATGATGTCGTAGCCCGTAACGAGTACGTCGGTGGGATAGAAATATTTATAGTCCTCCGTTTCGTCGGGATATCCGAGCGTGGAGAAGGGCCAGAGCGCCGACGAGAACCACGTGTCCAGCACGTCCTCGTCCTGACGGATATGCGCGCTGCCGCACTTAGGACAAACGGTCGGGTCGTCTTTCGTGCAGATGACTTTACCGCAGTCCTGACAGTACCACACGGGAATACGGTGTCCCCACCAAAGCTGACGGGAAATACACCAATCGCGTACGTTTTCCATCCAGTTGTAATAGATCTTGGAGAAACGCTCGGGTACGAATTTTACTTTGTTTTTCATAACCGCGTTGATCGCGGGCTTTGCAAGCGGTTCCATTTTCACGAACCATTGCTTGGATACGATCGGTTCTACCGTGGAATGGCAACGGTAGCAATGCCCAACGTTATGCGTATGCGCTTCGATTTTTACGAGGTATCCGCCCGCTTCGAGATCGCTTACGATCTTCTTTCTCGCGACGTAGCGGTCAAGCCCCTGATACGCGCCCGCAAGCCCGTTCATTGTACCGTCGTCGTTCATCACGCGGATCACGGGCAAGTCGTGGCGTTTGCCTACCTCGAAGTCGTTAGGGTCGTGCGCGGGCGTGATCTTTACGCAGCCCGTACCGAACGCGGGGTCTACGTATTCGTCCGCAACGACGGGGATTTCTCTGTCCGTCAACGGCAATTTCAAGGTCTTGCCGACAAGCGATTTATAGCGTTCGTCGTCGGGGTGTACGGCTACCGCGGTGTCGCCGAGCATGGTTTCGGGACGGGTGGTCGCTACGACCACGTCCGTACTGCCGTCCGCGGCGGGATAGCGCAAATGCCAGAAATGCCCGCCCTCTTCCGCGTATTCGACCTCCGCGTCGGAAAGCGCGGTCTTACAGCAAGGGCACCAGTTGATAATTCTGTCGCCTTGATAGATCAAGCCCTTTTCGTAGAGATTAACGAACACTTCGCGTACTGCGCGGGAGCATTTTTCGTCCATGGTGAACGCCTGTCTTGACCAGTCGCACGAAGTACCCATTTTACGTTGTTGGAGCATAATACGGTTGCCGTACTGTTCTTTCCAATCCCAAGCGCGTTCCAAAAAGCCGTCTCTGCCGATATCCGCTTTCGTAACGCCCTCCGATTTCATTTTTTCGACGATCTTGACTTCCGTCGCGATAGAGGCGTGGTCGCAACCGGGCAGCCACAACGCGGCGTAGCCCTGCATTCTCTTAAAGCGAATGAGGGTATCCTGCAAAGTCGCGTCCATAGCGTGTCCCATGTGCAGCTGTCCCGTGATGTTGGGCGGCGGCATCATGATCGTAAACGGAACTTTGTCCGCGTCGATCTCCGCGCGGAAATGACCCGACTTTTCCCAGTCAGCGTAAATTCTGTCCTCGAAATCTTTCGGATTGTACGTCTTTTGCATATCCATATCAAACAAACCCCACTTTGTTGTCTTATCCTTCCATTCGCCTTAAAAAGGGCGGCAAACGGCTATTATACAGCATAATTTTTGAGAATAGCCTATTCATTATAGTACTTTCAAACCCGATTGTCAATTATAAATGCCCGTTCATATAATATATTATTCCAAAATTTTTTCTATCGGAGAGCCTTATCATGAACAAATTCCACAAAACCATCTGTGCGGTACTTACCGCCTGCACTACCCTCCTCCCCCTGTCCGCCTGCAAGGATAAGGACAAAGACGGTATGAAAACCCTCCAAGTCAACGAAGTAACTCATTCCGTCTTTTACGCGCCTATGTACCTTGCAGATAGCCTTGGATATTTCGAAGCAGAAAATATCAAGATCGAACTCACCAACGGCGGCGGTGCGGATAACGTTATGTCCGCCGTATTATCGGGCGACGCGGATATCGGTTTCTGCGGTCCTGAAGCCGCGCTGTACGTACTTATCGGCGGTTCGTCCGACGTACCCACCGTATTCGGTCAGCTCACCAAACGCGACGGGTCGTTCCTCGTTTCCCGTAACCCCGAACCGAATTTCAAATGGGAAGACCTCAAAGGCAAAGAGATCCTTGCAGGGCGTAAAGGCGGCGTACCCGCGATGACTTTTGAATATATACTTAACCAGAAAAATCTCAAAGACGGCACGGATCTGACCCTGAACTACGACGTTGCGTTTAACCTGATGACGAGCGCGTTCGAGGCGGGCACTGCGGATTACTGTACTATGTTCGACCCCGTTGCCTACGAATACGAAGCGGCGGGCAAAGGCTACGTCGTTGCCTCGGTGGGCGAAGCGTCGGGCGAAGTGCCTTATACCTGTTATATGGCGAAAAGCTCGTGGCTGAAAAAGAACGCCGACGTAGCGGAGGGTTTCCTGCGCGCGATCACCAAAGCCGTGAAATATATCAACGACACCCCGTCCGCGACCGTCGCGCCCTATCTCACGGAATATTTCGAGGGCGTTTCCGAAGCCTCTATCGCCGCGTCCGTCGAGCGTTACCGCAAGATCGACGCATGGCGCACGGAACTGTCGATGACCACGGACAGCTTTGACCGCTTGCAGGATATCATCGAGAACGCAGGCGAATTGAGCCGCCGCGCTACGCTGGAAGAATTAGTCGATAACAGCTACGCGAAAAAAGTTTACGGAGAAATCTACGACAAGTAAAATTTACGCAAGGAAGCTACGCAAATGAAAGAAGTTTTACGTTTTGAAAATATTTCGATGCACTACCACACGAAACAGGGTGAGACCGTCGCATTGCAGGACGTGAATTTTTCCGTATCGGAAGGTGAATTCGTAGCCATTATCGGACCTTCCGGCTGCGGAAAAACCACCCTCCTGTCCTTGGCGGCAGGGCTGCTCACCCCCACCCACGGCAAGGTCGTAACGGACGGCGGAACGCTCGGGTATATGTTGCAGAAAGACGAACTCTTTCCTTGGCGCACGATCGAAAAGAATATTTTTCTGCCCTTGGAAATCAAACGCAGCGACACCCCCGAAAACCGTACCCGCGCCCTTGGGCTTGCCGAAAAATACGGCTTAAAACAATTCCTCAAAAACTACCCGTCCGCTTTATCGGGCGGTATGCGGCAACGCGCGGCGCTCATTCGTACGCTGGCGGTCGATCCCGATATACTGTTGCTTGACGAACCGTTTTCCGCGCTCGACTATCAAACGCGGCTCGCCGTTTGCGACGACGTATACAAGATCATTCGCAGCGAAAAGAAAACGGCGCTCCTGATCACGCACGACATCAGCGAAGCCATTTCCGTTGCGGATAAGATCTTCGTACTCTCCAAACGCCCCGCGCACGTCGTTGCCGAGCACCTGATACAATTCCCCGAAACAGAGCCTTTGAAACGGCGCGAAAACAAAGAATTTTCCCGTTGGTTCGAAGTGCTTTGGAAGGAGTTAAACGCATGAAAAACGAAAAGAATTACTCCCCTCAGCATCTTGCCTATCTTCGCGGCGTGCGTAAAAAAAGCGTATTCGTCAACGTCGCCCGCTTTGCGATCTTGTTTATTCTCCTTGCGCTTTGGGAGCTTTCCGCGCAATTCGAATGGATCAATCCGTTTATCACGAGTTCGCCCTCGCGCATCGCGAAAACGATCGCGGACTTATACAAAAACGGCAGTCTGTTCCATCATATCGGTACGACCCTTTGGGAAACCCTCGCAGGCTTTTTCATCGCCGTTGCGCTGGGCTATGCCATCGCGCTATTGCTTTGGTGGAGCGAGGCGTTTCGGCGGATCTCCGAACCCTATTTCGTCGTGCTGAACGCCCTGCCGAAAATCGCGCTTGGTCCGCTTATCATTATCTGGTGCGGCACGGGCAGTAAAGCCATCGTGTTTATGACGATTTTAATCGGCTTGATCGTCGCCATACTAAATATGTTGAACGGGTTTATGTCCACGGACGAAAACAAGCTGTTGCTACTCAAATCCATGGGCGCGAGCAAAATGCAAATTTTAACGAAGCTCGTGATCCCGTCCTCTCTGCCCAACTTTATTTCCATGCTGAAAATCAACGTAGGCATGGCGTGGATCGGCTCGATCATGGGCGAATATATCGTATCGAAAGCAGGCATCGGGTATCTGATCGTCTACGGCGGGCAGGTGTTTAAGCTCGACCTTGTCATGAGCGCGGTGTTTATCCTGTGCGTGCTTGCCGCGATTATGTACGCGCTCGTAGCTCTGCTCGAACGGTTGGTAATTAAGAATAAATAAAAAATACCCGTCCTTTTCGAAAAAAGGACGGGTATTTACCTGCGCTTAGCCTTTGACCGCGCCGCTCGTAACCCCTTCTACGTAGTAGCGTTGCATACTCATAAACAGGGTAACGATGATCGCGCCGACGACGAACGCGCCTGCACAGAATACCGTGAAATTGTCGTTGAAGCTGTTCTTTTCGGCGTTGATCATTTTATACAGACCGAGCGAAACGGTGTATTTCGAGCGGTCGCTGATGATCGTGTTGACGAAAATGAAATCGCACCACGGCGAGATAAACGAGGTGAGCACCGTATACACGATGATCGGCTTTGCCATCGGCAGAATGATCTTCCAAAACACCATCGGTTGGCTCGCGCCGTCTAAGATCGCCGCTTCTTCCATGGCTTTGGGCACGGTATCGAAAAAGCCCTTACAGATATAATAGGACAGCGCCGCACTGCCCGAATACACGAGCACCAAGGCAAGGCGGGAGTTGGTCAAACCCATGGCTTTTAAGATGAAATACACGGCGATCATACTCATAAACCCGGGGAACATACCCAGCACCAGCAAAACGTTCATAATCGGTTTTCGGAGCTTGAACCGAAGTCGGGATAAGGCGTAGCTCACCATTAAAATAAACAGCGTGGTAAGCGCGCAAGAGCTGATCGAAACGATCAGGGTATTGACGAGCCAAGTGGTGAACATCGTATCCCCGAAAAGGCGCGTGAAATTGCCAAAGCCTAACTGTAAATTGTCGGGAAAGAGCTTGTTGATAATTCCCGTGGACGGCGTTACGCGGAACGCCGTATATACGAGATAGAAAATGGGCAACACCCATAATACGCCGAGAACGGCAAGCAGGATATACGTCAAAGCATTTGACACCGTTTTTCCGAATTTTGCAGATGATTTTATCATTGAAACGCCTCCTCGCTCTTTGCCGCCGAAGTTCGGTTGAAGGTAATAATCGACAATACCGCGCTGATGACGAAGATGACGATACCGATAACCGAAGCCACGTTATATTTCGGATTTCTATCCGTCGTCAAGCGGTAGAGCCACGTAACCAACAGGTCGGTGGATTGCGCCTGCGAACCGCCGCCGTAATGCACGTTGTCCACAGGTCCGCCGCCCGTCAACAGCCAAATGACGTTGAAATTGTTGATATTCCCCACGAACTGCGTAATCAGGTACGGCGCGGTGATGTGCATCATATACGGCAGGGTGATATCGAAGAATATCCGCGCAGGTCCAGCCCCGTCGATACGCGCCGCCTCGTAATAGTCGGCGGGAATATTCATAAGGATACCCGAGCACATCAGCAAGGTATACGGCACGCCGATCCAGATATTGACGAGAATGATCATCGTTCTCGGCAACAGCGATAAATACCGTTGATCGGCAAGCCAAAGGATATTCGTGCCTAGGATCTTATTCAAAATCCCGTCGCCGTCGAGGATTTTTTGCATAAGCAACAGCGTTACGAACTGCGGCACGGCGATCGCGATCACGAACAGCGTTCGCCACAGGACTTTTAACCGTATCCCCTTTTTATGGATCAAAAGCGCGATCACAAGCCCTAAAAAATAGTTGGTGAACGTTGCGAAAAACGCCCAGATAAACGTCCAAACGAGCACGCGCAGGAATACGAGCGCAAAGCCCGAGCTACCGCCCGATAAGGAAAACATGGTTTTGAAATTGGCAAACCCGACCCAATCGAAGAGTTTCCCCGGCGGGGTATGCGCGTAGTCGTAGTTGGTGAACGCGATCAGTACCATAAAGATAAGGGGCATC
Source organism: Clostridia bacterium (assembly GCA_017465865.1). GTDB lineage: Bacteria > Bacillota > Clostridia > Christensenellales > Borkfalkiaceae > Scatosoma. The sequence goes on along the minus strand of JAFTVF010000006.1, from coordinate 46,998 downwards.
ACCGTAAACACGAGCAAGCCCAAAAACGGCAATAACAAAAGCGGGATATAAAACCGTTCGTTTATTAAACTGAGAATATCCTCGCGGAAAGTGGATAACTTTTCCCCGTTTCTCAGCCGTAAATCGTTTTCGTAACTGCCTTTGATACTCATCGCCCAAACGATGAGATAGATCGCGACGATCACAAGACTGACGACTCCGTATAAAAGGATCAGAAAACTGTTATCCCCTTTGATCTTTTCGAAGATCTGCAAACTTTCGTTCCAACGTTCGCCCGAGAGCTGACTGCCGAGATCGCCCGAAAAAAGATGCAGGATATACCGTCCGCCGAAAAAGATCATATACAGCCAAAACAATATCTGCGTAAGAAGATAGAACAGTCCTTTGCCTATTTGTTTACGGGCGATCTGTCCAAAGCCCGACACCGCAAAGGAGAGGCGGGTCGCATACGACCCGTCCTTAAATGCCAAAATCAATTTTTTTAACGCACCCGCTTGCGTTCGTTTTCCCTCGATTGCTTTCACTTGTCCCCTCCGTTTGCTTGTTATAATATCCGTTACGCCGTCGTTTTCTCGATGGCGGCTACGCACGCTTTCAACTGCGCCGTAAGATCGAAGCTGCCGCTCTGCGCGCCCGTAACCATCGCCGCGCCAAGCCCTTCCATCGGCACCCAAAGCGTGGACGGTACGTTGATCTGCGTTTTGCTGTATTTGAGCTGCTCAGTGATCGCTTTCGCGCAAACGTCCGACTGTACCTTTTCGTCCGCGCGTGCGTCTACGTCCGTAGGCACGAAGCCGCGCGCCTCGAAGTGTTTGATTTGGTTTTCTTTATTCGTATAGAATTCCGCAAAATCCATTGCGTCCGTTTTATGCTTGGAATAGTTGCTAACGCCCATCAGCTTATAACCCGCAAACGAGGTGAGCTGTACCTGTTCTTCGCCCGTCTTGCCTTTGTTCAGCGTATACGTGGGCAGCTTCGCCGCGGCGAAATTTTCACCGAGATAGCTTTCGATCGTCGCTCTGTTCCAGATCCCCGATACGGCGGCAATGATACTGCCGTCGTTAAAGCCCGCGGTGATCTTCGAGTCGTCCGCATCCGCTTTCACGCGGCTGTCCTTGGCGTAATTCCACATCGCTTCCGTTACCGCTACGCCCGTTTCGTTATCGAAATCACATTCGATCGAGGTTTCCGCCAAATGGTCGTTGTAGGTTACTTCATAGCCCAAGCCTTTCCCGAAATAGAACGCCGTCGTATACCAGCCGTCTTTCATGGGGTAGGCAAACTGCTTATTCGACGAACATTTGCTTAAAATCCCGTCCAAACTCGCGACGTCCGTTTCTGTCAACAGCGATTTATTGTAATACAGGAAAAAGGTATTGTCGGTATACGGCATACCGTACACGCCCTCCTCCCCGCCTACCGTTACCGTAGCCGATTGCATAGAAGCCTCCGAATTCGCCGCCTTTACCCTGTTCAAACGCTCGCCTGCGATCCGCGCGAGCGCGTCGCCGTTGATAAGTTTGGGCATTTGGTCATTTACGCAAGAGAACACGTCCGCGGCGTTTTCCACGTCGTTGAGAACGCGTGTGGACACGTCGTTTTCGCCTTGGATATCAATGACGAACTGATACTGTTTATCGGGATTTTTCGCCTTAAAATCCCCCACCACCGAGCTTGCGAACGCGCGGTCGGCTTCCGACACCCAGATCGTTAATTTGATCGCGCCCGCGCCCTCTTTTTTCTTACAACCGACAAAGCCGAACGCGGCAATAAGCGCCATTACGCCGCAAGCGGCTCTTACTGTTTTTTTCATACTCTCCTCCTTACCCGAAACCGTAATTCCGTTTTCTTTTAGTGTTTCTTTTCCGTAGGCTTTTTATACCCGTAAATAACAAAAAGCTCCTCCGCAAAAAGCGAAAGAGCGTAAATGAAAACCGCAACGGCTTTTGCTCGTCGTTGCGGCTGTATTTATCGGTTGTATTCCTCGGTCAGACTTTTCAGCCACGCGGCTTTTCTGCGCCCGAAATCATTCCCCGTGAAACGGAACGTCCAGTTTTGCGACGATACGGTAGACGGCGCGTTGAGTCTTGCTTCCTCGCCAAAGCACAGGATATCGTGCATGGGCACGAGCACCGTATCCGCTTTGGAAGCAAACAGCAGCGTAACGATACTCTTACATTCGTCCTCTATCGTTTCGGTGATATACGGTACTTCCGCGTTCAGACATTCTTCTTCCAAAACTTTCTCGAAATCTTTCCGCTCGGCGGGCTGCATCGTTTCGATAAACGAACGCAAGGTATCGTTGTCGTGCGTGCCCGTATACGCCACGCAATTTTCATTATACTTCGAGGGCAGGTATTCGTTTTCGGGATTTCCGTCGAACGCAAACACGAAAATTTTCATACCCGGGAAACCCGTTTCTTTGAGAAGCGCGCGCACCCCCTCGTCGATGATTCCCAGATCCTCGGCAACGATACGCACGTCGCCCATTACCTTGAACAGCTCGGCTTTCGGCCCGTCCAGCCATTCCCCCTCTTTCGCCGTTTCCGCATCCGACGGGATCGCGTAAAAACGGTCGAACGCGCGGAAATGATCGATACGCACGATATCGAAAAGGGTCAACGCGTAGGAAATACGCTCCCGCCACCACGAATAGCCGTCCTTTTTCATTTTTTCCCAATCGTAAACGGGGTTGCCCCAAAACTGACCGTCGTCCGAGAACGCGTCGGGCGGTACGCCCGCGCGCAGAGAAAGATTGTTTTCTCCGTCGAGCATGAACAGCTCACGACGGTATTTCCAAGTTTCTACGCTGTCCTCGGCAACGTAAATGGGCATATCGCCCATGATCTCCACGCCCTTTTCGTGCGCGTAATCCCGCAATGCGTTCCATTGCTTCAAGAACAGATACTGCGTAAACTGCCAGAACTCGATCTCTTCTTTGTTCTCGGCGATATACCGTTCAAGCCCTTTTCCCTCACAGCTTTTGTACGGCTCTACCCACTGCGACCAAGGCGCGTAAGAAAACTTCGTTTTCAAGGACATAAACACAGCGAAATCCGCGTACTTGCCCTCGCGTAAAAACGCCTGCCACTCTGCCTGTTTACGGTCGAATCGCGCGAACGCTTTTTTCAGCACTTCCGTCTTTTGCTCAAATTGCCGACCGTAATCCACGCGGCGTTCGTCCTCGCTCCAAGTCAAATCCGTGTAATCGGCGGTTTCAAGCAAGCCCTCTTGTACAAGCATAGCGAAATCGATAAAATAATAATTCAACGCGTCGGAGGCGCAGGACTGATACGGACTGTCGCCGTAGCCCGTGGGCAGAAGGGGCAACACCTGCCAGATCTTCATTCCCGCCGCCGCGAGCCAGTCCACGAACGCGTACGCGCCGTCGCCGAGCGTGCCGATGCCGCAATCGGAGGGCAGGGAAGAAACGGGCATCAGTATCCCCGCTTTTCTTTCGTTGTTCTTGTTTTCGTTCTCGTGCATTTCCATACTCTTCCTTTAATGTTTCCGTTTCCGCGCGGTTTTATACGCTTTGGATACGCGAAAGAAGTATTTTTTCAAATTTCCGTACGCCTGCGATGCGTTCGCTGTTCAACGCCGTTTCGGCTTGTTTCAACAAAGGCTCGACCGCTTCCGTTTTCCCGCACGCGACGGAATACGCGGCTAAAACCCGTTTCGCCGTCGCCGTTTCCCCTTGCAGGTATTCTCGGCAGAGCTTTCCGCTCTCTTCTGCGCGCTCCACATCGCCGTTTACCGCGTGCATATATACCAGCTCCGCCGCGATCTTTTCAAGTTCCGCGTCCGATAAATACGCCTGTGCTTGCACGAGGCGGTTGAGCTGATCGGCGGCTTTTTCGCAGTCCCCTTTTTCGAGATAGTACCGATACCGTAGATCCAAAACGACGGCAAACAGAGGCTCGTCCTCGGGGAGCTGCGGAAGCTCGAAATATAAGTCCTCGGGGATTTCCGAAAAGCTCGTTCCCTCGTACAGTCTGCCGTGGATCCCCATAGCGGACAGCATCGTTTTTTCCGCGGGATAGCCCTTTTTCAGCCCGATATACACGAGCATATCCGTTTTCCCGCTCGCGTATTCCAAGGGCAAAAGGTTGAGCGCGAACAAATACGCGGCGTAGGGCACGATCCCCCAAAGCAGATAGCTCGTATGCCCCAAGCACGAAAGCAAAATCGCAACGAAAAGCACAAGCGCTAAAAATACGCCCTCAAAAACCAGACCGCCGAGGGTATACGCCGTCGCGCGGCGGAGCATATCCCCGCCCGATTTTGGAAGCACCTGCGTTTCGTCTGCGGCAAACGGGGAGGCGAACCCGAATTTTTTCTTGCCCTTTTCGTCTATAATTCGGAAACAGAAAAATTTAGCGTACACGCAGTGCATATTTTTACTTTTTGCCAGCGCGATATGCCCTAATTCGTGCACGATCGGCGCGAGCGCAAAGCCGAGCAGCAGCCCGCAAACGCTTTCGACCGCTCCCCCTACGCCCGATCTCCACGCGAAAAAGAATGCGAGCAGAAACCCGACCGCAAGACCGACCGTACACAATACCGCATACGCGGTGGAAAATCCTTTTTTCATTGCATCCATCCTTTTTTTATCGCATAGCCTTCGAGGTTGTCCCTGTCGCTGACGATGAGTTTTTGAATATCCAGCCTTTGCATGAGCACGCTGAGCAGCACCGCCCCGCCCGTGATCACGTCCGCTCTGCCCGTAGGCATACACGGCAACGCGGCGATCTCTGCCAAAGACATAGCCGACAGCTTGTCCGCAAGCTCGCGCATACGTACGTCCGTTATCAGCGTACCCGTTACTTTTCCCGAGCTATATTCCGTCAAACCAAGCTCTAACGCCGCAAGTGTAGTCGCCGTACCGCCGATGGCGTGTAATTCGCATATATTCGGAAGCCCGCCGTATTCGTTTGCCGCGGCGTTTGCCGTCGCTTGCAGGGCGTTTTTATCCCTGCCGCATTTGTCTTTAAGCCGAACCACGCCGATATTTACGCTCTTTTTATACGCAAGCGCGCCGTCCTTTTTCACGACGATCTCCGTGCTTGCGCCCCCGACGTCGATCACGCCGCCGTCGCAAATGCCGAGCGCACCGAGAATACCTATTTCCGCTTCCTCTTCCCCTGAAATTACTTCCACGGTCAACCCGCAAAGGGCTTTTACTCTGTCCAAAAATTCCACGCGGTTTTCCGCCGTTCGCACCGCCGCGGTCGCAAAAGCGGCAATTTGTTCCGCGCCCTCGTTTTTCGCCTGTGTATAAAACTCCGAAACCGCCCGCGCGGAGCGTTCGATTGCTTCCGTTTTTAATCGGGAAGAAGTCGCGATGCCCTCGCCTAAGCGGGTGGTGCTTAAACGCTTATATAAAACTTTTCCGTCCGCCACAAACATTAGGCGAACGGAATTCGAGCCGATGTCAATCACGGCAAATTTTTTCATTCAATTATTCTCCCTGACCCTGAATAAAGCCGTACTGCCACGAAGTCCACAGCTTGCCCTGCTCCGATTCGAGCCATTCCGCCGTACCCTCGTCGTTTTCGTTTAATTCTTCATAATAGGCGATCTCGTCCTGGACCTTTTCGATACGCTTATCGAGGACTGCCATTTTTATCCATTGATAAATCAAAAAGGCGAACAAGATAACGAACAAAACGGTCGCCGCGGATACGCACGCCGTAATGATCTTTCGCATTTTCTCTTGTTTCATATCTCTGCTCCTCCGTTTTTGGAGAGTTTTTTCTTGCCTTTTCGCCGTTTTACTGCTTTTATTATCATATTATAGCATACTTTTTCCGAAAATGCAACTATTCTCCGCAAAGTTTTTCCATAGAATATTCCGCCCGCGGCATAGCCTATCCACATATATACCCGAAAGGACGGGAAACGCAAAGCAAACGAAGCGCATACGCAAAATACTGCAAATACCGCAAAGAACAGCATATCGAGCGTTCCGCCGAGGATTTTATTTTTGCCCCGTTCACAGCCGAACACAAAACGGAAGAACGCGAAAACCTCGTATAAGATCCCGCCGAGAAACCCGACCGCGATACAAAGGCAAAAGACGGTGAATTGATTTTTCGCGTCCATTTACTTAAAAATCCGCGCCGCAAGGCTCTTCCCGCCGTAGGTAACGCCCGTTACCGTGCCCTCTGCCGAAAACGCGCCGCTGGTTTTGGAAAAGCCCGTGATCTTCAAGCCCGAACCGATCACGCTCATACGCTCGCCACCGACGAGGGATAAAAGGATTTTCGCTTCCGAAAAGGAAATAACGCTTTCCACCGCGGTAACCGCGAGATTTTTCCGTTGTTCGATCGTAACCGAATGTTTGACGATATGATTTTCCTGCATAGTTTATCCTATGCCCGAAAATTCCGTTTTATGCTTTAATCCCCGCAAAATTTTTTGAGGAACGACCGTTTTTCACCCGCTTGCTTGTATTCTGCCAGCGTGTCGAGCTGTACGTTATGGATACTTTGGAATATATTATTCTCCACGTTCGGGTTTTCCTTTTTTAGCTCTGCGATCAAGGCTTTCACCCGACGGCGAGCGGAAAAGGTATCTTCGTCCCCGCCCGTTAGATTCTGCGTAAATTTGCAAGCGCAGGCGATAAATTTAAGCTCGTTATGCTCCTGCCATCTTAGGATATCGCTTTCCAACACGCAGTACATAGGACGGATCAGCTCCATACCCTCGAAATTCGTGCTCTTTATTCGTGGCAACATGCCCTGTATTTGCCCGCCGTACAGCATACCCATCAGCGTAGTTTCGATTACGTCGCTCTTGTGATGCCCGAGCGCGATCTTATTACAGCCCAGCTCCTTTGCCTTGGCGTATAAATGCCCGCGCCGCATGCGCGCGCACAGGTAACAGGGATTTTCCGCGCAAGCCGCATCCGCGGCGGCAAAGACCTCGCTGTTAAATACCGTTACGGGGATATGCAAAAGTTTCGCGTTTTCCTCGATCCTCGCACGGTTTTCCGCGTTATAACCGGGATCCATAACGAGAAAAACCAGCTCGAACGGCACTTCGCTGTGGCGGTGAAGCTCTTGCATCAGCTTCGCAAGCAGCATACTGTCTTTCCCGCCCGAGATACAAACGGCGATTTTATCGCCCGCCGAGATCAAGTTGTATTTTTTCACCGCGAGAATAAACGGCGACCACAGGGTCTTGCGGTAGGTCGTAATAATCGACCGCTCTATTTCGCGGTATTTTTCCAACTGTTTTGCCATCGTCTGCCTCACGGATTTTTGGTTATTATAACAAATTCCGCGCTTTCCGTCAAGGCTTTTGAATGAATTTCCGTATTTTCTCTTCCGCATCGTAAAATAAAAGAATTTGGGAAAATCCCCAAATTCTTTTATTTTTGTTCAAATTGCAAAAATAAGGTTTTTTCGCCCAGCGGTACGCTTACAGTCAATTTCCCGTTTTCAAGCGGAAAATCGCGTTTGAATACCCCGCCCTGGGTGAGATATAAGGTCAATATTTCCTTTTTCTCGTCGTAGCGGTACTTGCCTTTGATTTCCTGTTTTTCGCCGTCCTTTTCTAAGTACCGCAACGCGTATTTTCCCTTGGGGAATAATTCGAGTTGGATATAAGAAAATCTGTCCAGACATTCCTCTTCGCCGAGTTTTGCCTGTTGACATTCGTATACGCCGAGATAGGGTTTGCTGATTTCCGTCAGCGAGCCTGTTTTGAAATTTGGAAACAGCAGCAACAGCGCCGTTAAGCCCGCGAGTAAAGAGCTTTTTAATTTCGTGTTTTTCATCTTAGACAGTATGCGGGGATTTTTTCTTTTTATGCGGGCGGGGCGTTTTTTTCTTTTGCGCCGATATCACCCGTTCGCTGTTGAAGATCACGCCGACGATAAAGCAGATCATCAAAATATACAGCCAAAGCAAGAACACGATCAGCGCGCTGAGCGCGCCGTATAATCTGTCCATATTGCTGATTTTGAGGTATACGGAAAAGCCGATGACCGCAACCGTCCAAGAAGCTACCGTAATACAAGTCCCCGACAGAAAATGCCGAATATTTGCTTTATATGGACAAATGTAGATATTCAATAGCAGCACGAGCAAAAACGCAACGGCGGTAAGAAGAAGATATTCCGCAAGTTTTTCCCAAGCCGAGGATAAAATTCTGGAAAACAAAAAACTGCCGAACGCAAAGACGAGCAAAAACACCACGATCGTCGCCATAACGATAATCAGCAATACGAGCGCGCCAAGACGGAGCTTTAAGCCCTGTTTTTCGGGATGATAATCGTAGATAAGCTCTCCGCTTTTACGCATTTGGTAAAAGAGGTTGGTAGACGAATACAGCGTAGTAAAAATCAAGACGATCGAAGCGCCCGCGGTGGCGTTTTCCGCTTCTTCCCGCACGTAAGCGAGAATGTTTTGTACGGAAGAAAACACGGGCAACGCAAGGATTTTTTCGGTATCCACGGGGAGCTTGCCGACGAGCAGCGTCAGCCAAAAAGAAAGCGGTACGATGGACATAATCAAGAAAAAAACGAGCGTGCCTGCTATCGTCGTATATTTTTTTAGGGATAATAACGTATATTTTTCCCGCAAATATCGGTATGCGCTGCGAAGTTTTTCCATTGTAACAGTATGTACAACGCAAAGTTTTTTATCAAGCTCAAAAGCGACGGATTTCCCCGCCGCTTTTTTCTTCTTGCCGTTTAATCGTTTCCGCTGCAACCGCAACCGTTACGGTTACGTCTGTTGGAATTCAGCCCGAATTGACGAGCATAGTAATCGTCGTCATCGTCATCGTCGTTGTCCCGCCTTCTGTTACGGGAATTGCTGAAAAACGTTACGCTGTTGCAACCGCAGCCGTTGTTACAGCCGCAGCCGTTACCGTTGCCGTTATTAAACAGCGAACTGCAACCGCAGCCGTTGTTACAGCCGCAACCGTTCGAGTTGCTTTGATTGACTCGAATGTTTCCGTTGCAATCGCGGCAAACGCGTTGGAAGCAGCAACCGTTGTTAGACCAGTTGTTCCAACAGCTGTTACAGCCGTTACAGGAGCAGCTGTTACAGCCGCAACCGTTGCTACCGTTGAAAAGCGAGCTAAGCAACCCGTTATTATTACAGCCGCAGCTATTGCAACCGCAATTGCCCGAACGACTGAAAAACACGCTCGTATTATTCATATTGGACATAGTATTTCGATCCTTCTTGTGTATTTGAGGAAAGACCTCATACTACAATATATGCGCAAGCCCTTTCCTTGCGTTACGGCGTAAAAAAATACAGCCGTAAATTTTACGACCGTATTTTTCTTATATTCGCATTATTCCCATTCGATCGTGCCCGAGGGTTTCGGGGTAAGATCGTACAGTACGCGGTTTACGTTTTCGACTTCCGTCGTGATACGCGCCGTGATCTTTTTGAGCAGCTCGTAAGGGATCTCTTCGATCGTTGCCGACATCGCGTCTACCGTGTTTACCGCGCGAATGATCACGGGGTACGCATACGTGCGCTTGCCGTCCTTTACGCCGACCGATCTGAAATCGGGTACAGCCGTGAAATACTGCCATACTTTGCCCTCTAAACCCGCGTTTGCAAACTCCTCGCGAAGGATCGCGTCCGATTCGCGAACGGCTTCTAATCTGTCGCGGGTGATCGCGCCCAAACAGCGTACGCCAAGCCCAGGGCCGGGGAACGGCTGACGGTAGACCATACCGTCGGGAAGCCCCAGCGCGCTGCCGACCATACGGACTTCGTCTTTATAGAGGAATTTCAGGGGTTCTACAAGCTCGAACTGCATATCTTCGGGCAGACCGCCGACGTTGTGATGCGCCTTTACGCCGTCGCTCTCGATGATATCGGGATAGATCGTGCCCTGCGCCAAAAATTCGATCCCCTCCTGTTTTCTCGCTTCTTCCTCGAATACGCGGATAAATTCCGCGCCGATGATCTTGCGCTTCTTTTCGGGTTCTTCTACGTCTTGGAGCTTGCCAAGGAAACGGTCTACTGCGTCTACGTAGACGAGGTTTGCGTCCATTTCGTCGCGGAATACCTGCACTACCTGTTCAGGCTCGCCTTTTCTGAGCAAGCCGTGGTTTACGTGCACGCAAACGAGCTGTTTGCCGATCGCTTTAATAAGCAGCGCCGCAACGACGGACGAGTCTACGCCGCCCGACAGCGCCAACAGTACTTTTTTATTGCCGACCTGCGCGCGGATCTCCGCTACCTGCTCTGCGATAAATTCGTCCGCGAGCGCTTTCGTCGTAATTCTCGCCATCGTTTCAGGTCTTACGTTACTATTCGTCATATCTATACCTCCTCTATGACTGTTCTATCAATGGGTCGAGTAGTTGGGAGCTTCCTTGCTGATAGAAATATCGTGAGGGTGGCTCTCGATCAAGCTCGCGTTGGTGATGCGGACGAATTCCGAGCTGGTACGAAGCGCTTCGATCGTCGCTTTACCGCAATAACCCATACCCGAACGCAAACCGCCTTTCAGCTGATAAATGATATCCGCAACCGAGCCGCGGTAAGGCACTCTGCCCTCTACGCCCTCGGGTACGAATTTTCTCGTGCCTTCTTGGAAATATCTGTCGCTGCTGCCTGCCGCCATCGCGCCGAGCGAGCCCATACCTCTGTATACCTTGTAGCTTCTGCCCTGATACAATTCCACTTCGCCGGGGCTTTCGAGCGTACCTGCAAGCAGAGATCCGATCATTGCCGCGCTGCCGCCTGCCGCGAGCGCTTTTACGATATCGCCGCTGTATTTGATACCGCCGTCCGCGATAATGCGTTTGCCGAGCTTATCCGCCATTTCCGCACAGTCCATAATCGCCGTGAGCTGGGGTACGCCGATACCTGCAACGACGCGGGTCGTACAGATCGAACCGGGGCCGATACCCACTTTCACAACGTCCGCGCCCGCTTTAATAAGCGCTTCCGTTGCGCCTGCCGTCGCTACGTTGCCCGCGATGATTTGAAGATTGGGGTATTTCGCGCGGATCTCTTCCACTTTCTTGATAACGCCCGCGGAATGTCCGTGCGCCGTATCGATCGTGATAATATCCACGCGCGCTTCCACAAGCGCCGCGATACGGTCGATCGCGTTCGCCGCCGTGCTCACCGCCGCGCCTACGAGCAATCTGCCGTTTTCGTCGCGCGCGGAGTTGGGATACTGAATGGATTTTTCAATGTCCTTGATCGTGATAAGGCCTTTGAGATACCCGTTCTTATCCACGATCGGCAATTTCTCGATTCTGTGCTTACCGAGAATAACTTTCGCTTCTTCGAGCGAAGTCCCCTCGGGCGCGGTAACCAGTCCTTCTTTCGTCATGATATTGGAAATGGGCTGTTCGTAATTATGCTCGAAACGAAGATCGCGGTTGGTAAGAATACCGACGAGCTTACCGTCCGCCGTCGTAATGGGCACGCCGCTGATACGGTATTTTTCCATCAGTACGATCGCGTCTTTTACGAGATTGTCGGGATGCAGGAAGAACGGATCGGTGATAACGCCGTGCTCGCTGCGTTTTACTCTGTCTACCTGCGCCGCCTGCTCCTCGATCGACATATTTTTGTGAATGATACCAAGACCGCCCTCACGCGCCATCGCGATCGCCATACGGCTCTCCGTTACGGTATCCATTGCCGAACTTATCAGGGGCAAGTTCAGACAGATCTTGTCCGTGAGTTTCGTTCTCAGATCCACTTCGTGCGGTAATACGTTCGAAGCCTGCGGAATCAAAAGCACGTCGTCAAACGTCAATCCCTCTTTTACAATTTTGCTGCTCATTAGGTTTTTCTCCTTATGTATAGTATCGTTTTATTTTTTTCTTGTATATAAAAATGGATTTGTTTCCGCTGTGCGGAAAACGCCTCCATTTATTCCTGCATTAGCGCAAGGATCGCGTTAAAATACTCCGTATCCGACGACGGTACGCTTTCTTGCCTCTCTTCCATTTTTCCCTTGATCAAACCGACCGTTTCCGTATCGCCCGCTTGCATTGCCTGTAACAGCACCGCCACCGCCGCGTTATTGGCGGGGAAGCCCGTCCCCAGCAATTCGAAAGCGCGGTCTACCGCTTGCGTTTTTTCGCCGCGCGCGTATTTCGCCGTGCAGACCTGCCCGTAAACGTACTGCTCGTAACCGCCCGTTACGCCCTCGGGCATCGACTCGTTCTTTTCCGCGCAATACGCTTCAAACGCTTCGTCCGCGATAAATTTCTCGCCACAGGAATTGATTTTCCCGTAGTTTTTATCGCCGATCGCAACTTCCGTCGCATAGGCGATGTAATAGATATCGTCGCTTTCTTTATACGCCCGTTCGGCAAAGCGCACGCTCGTAGAATCCATACCGAGGTCGTACGTAAGCTCCATCATCGTAGCGGGATAGAAGCCGACAAGCGCCACGAGCATAAACGCAAACAACACGACGATCGCAGCCAAAGTACTCAAAAACGATCTGAGAATGACTTTGTCCACGCCCATAGTTGCTTCCTCCCACTGTATTTATATTATTTTAGCACATTAAGAACAAAAAATCAACTGTATAAACGAATTTTGTTTGGTATGTTTTGCACCTTTTTTTAATATAATGGACTATGAAAACTTTTTTTGTGAAAAAATCACGCCTTTTCCGCGTTCTCGGGGCGTGGCTGTGTATCTCTTTGCTCCTGCTTTTTTCTGCCTGTAAGCAGTCCGTAAACTATTTCGACTACGTTTCGGAGCTTAGAAATAATATTTTCCTTGCCGAAACCGACGGTTTTTCTCTACGCATATTTTCCGTAACCAAAGAAACGCCTTATGCTGCGGACGGCGTGCCGAACGAAACGACGGCTTTGACGGAAATACGCCTAACTGCGCCCGAGGGGGATAAGGTTTGCAATCTTGCTTTTCGCGCAGACGGCCGAGAATACGGCGGGGAAATGTCGTTCGATAACGTAAAAGGCGATTATTATTTCTCGTGCACCTTGGATATCTCCGAGCTGTCCGCTTTGCCTTGCGTGATAAAATACGGAGATACCGAGCTGGAAATGAACGCTCTGTCCGTCGTTGACGAGAACACGCTCGCGCCCGAAACGGTGCTAAAAAGCCTTGAACAAGCCGAAACCGAGCTTTTCAAATCCATGACGGATAAATACGGTTTTGCGGGAGAGATCCATCTACGGCTTATCTACGAGGATTCGCCCTATTATTACGTTGGGATTATCGATCGGGAAGAACGGGTGAACGCGTTTTTGATCAATGCGAAAACGGGAAAAATTTTAGCGAAACGGCAATCGTAATAAAACGGAAACGCTCCGATTTTTCGGAGCGTTTGTTTTTTATTTCAGCCACAAATAGGCAAGCAAAACCATCAGGCACGCGCCCGCAATGATACAAGCGAACATAGGAAGCATGGCGCGGAATGCGCCGCGGACCATTGCCCTGTATTCCTTGCGCGAAACGGTTGTTTTCTGCGTTTTGTTGTTCTTTCGGTTGGGATCGTACCAGCTGAACCCCTCGACGTTCATATTCGCGACCGTCGTTTCCATATCCAGCTCTACGCGTTCCTTTTCCTTTTTCTTCTTTGCCATCGTGCCTCCGAGGAAATACCGCTTATTCGGTTTCTGCCGTCAGCGGTTCGCTTGCGACGAGTTCTTCCGCTTGCATACGCTCGTATTCCGCAATATCCTCTGCCGTGTCGTAGAGATGGCATGCGCAGAAATGTCCTGCTTCCACTTCTTTATACTTGGGCGGAACGGATTTACAGATCTCCATACACTTGTCGCAACGGGTATGGAATTTACAACCTTTGGGCGGATTGACGGGCGAGGGAATATCCCCTTTCAAGATCACGCGGTTCATCTTCACGTGCGGGTTGGGCACGGGAACAGCGGAGAACAACGCCTGCGTATACGGGTGCAAGGTATTGTTGAAAATACGCTCCTTTTCGCCGTATTCCACCATACTGCCAAGGTACATAACGCCGACTTCGTCGGAAATATGCTTTACGACGGAAAGGTCGTGCGAAATGAACACGTAGGTCAAGCCCAACTCTTTTTGCAAGTCTTTGAGCATATTGATAATCTGCGCTTGAATGGATACGTCGAGCGCGGAAACGGGCTCGTCGCAAATGACAAGCTCGGGTTTCAACGCAAGTGCGCGCGCGATACAGATACGCTGTCTTTGACCGCCCGAAAATTCATGCGGATAACGCTCGAAATAATGGGGCTGTAAACCGCACATTTTCATAACGTCAAGTACGTAATCGCGGAAATGTGCTTTATCGACCAAACCGTGCTGACGCGCCGCTTCGCCGATGATCTCGCCTACCGTAAGACGGGGCGAAAGACTCGCGTACGGGTCTTGGAAGATCATTTGCATATTCGGGCGGAGCTTATCAAACTCTCTATTCGAAAGTTTAGAAACTTCCTGTCCCTTGAAGATAACCTCGCCGTCCGTTACGTCGTAAAGTCGTAAAATGGTGCGGCCCATCGTCGTTTTACCGCAGCCCGATTCGCCTACGATACCCAACGTTTTACCCTTTTTTAAGGTAAAGGACACGTTGTCTACGGCTTTGAGGAATGCGTTGGGCTTACCTAAAAAGGTCTTACCGACGACGAAGTATTTTTTCAGGTTTTTGACTTCGAGCAAAACCTCAGAAGAGAGAACTTCGTTTTCCATCATTTCTTTCCCTCCTCTTTATAAAGATAACAAGCTACGCTGTGCGTATCCGAGACCTTGATCAGGTGCGGATATTCGCCCGCACATTCCTTACGGCATTTTTCGCATCTGTCGCGGAAATAACAATAGTTGGGCATATCCACGGGATTGGGAACGAAGCCCGGAATACAGTACAGCGATTCCACTTCGCCGTCTACCGTGGGTTTGCTCTTTTGCAAGCCGATCGTGTACGGGTGCAAAGGATTGTCGAAAATATCCTCCGCTGTACCCATTTCAATCACCTTACCCGCGTACATAACCACGACGAAGTCCGCCATTTCCGCAACCACGCCCAAATCGTGCGTGATCAGCATGATCGAACCGTTGATCTTGGTCTTGATCTCGCGAAGCAGGTCCAAGATCTGCGCTTGAATGGTAACGTCGAGCGCCGTCGTAGGCTCGTCCGCAATAATCAAACGGGGATTGCACAGAAGCGCCATGGCGATCATAACGCGTTGGCGCATACCGCCCGAGAGTTCGTGCGGGAATTTTTTGTATACGCCCTCGGGGTCTGCAATACCCACGAGGTTGAGCATTTCGATACTGCGCTTTTTCGCGTCGGCTTTGGAGATGCCCTCGATATGCAAGAACGCGACCTCGTCAAGCTGATTTCCGATCGTGAATACGGGATTGAGCGACGTCATGGGTTCTTGGAAGATCATCGCGATCTCTCTACCGCGAATGGAACGCATTGCTTCCAAGGGCATTTTCGCGATATCGTATACCTTTTCGTCCATTTCGTACATCGTACCGCCGAGCGCGTCTTTCTTCTTTATAGGTCTGCCCTTTTCGTCGCGCTTTACGACCAGCTCGCCGTTCACTTCCTCCGTTTCGTAAACGGGGATCTTTTTGCCCGCTTTATCGCGGCGGAACGCGTTAGTGCGGAAACGGATCGAGCCGTCTACGATCTGACCGCTGGGGCCTTGGACGAGCTGCATCAACGAAAGCGAGGTAACGCTTTTCCCGCAACCCGATTCCCCTACCACGCCGACCGTCGAGCCTGCGGGGATAGAGAACGTAACGCCGTTGACAGCCTTAACGACCCCCGTATCGGTGTAGAAATAGGTGTGAAGATCGTCGAATTCAACGATATTTTTCGGGTCTTTCATTTCGGAAAGATACTCCGTTTCGACGTTCTTTCTCTTTTTGCGTTTCTCGAAAGCCTTGGTAATTTTAACGTTTTGCTTAGCGATTTTTCGGGATTCTTTCGCGGAAATATAATGTGATTTCGTATTCTTTTCTGCCATTATATCACCTCTTCATTTTCGGGTCGAACGCGTCGCGCAGACCGTCGCCGACGAAGTTGAAAGCCAAAATCGCAAGCGTGATACAAATTCCGGGCGGAACCCAGAAATTCGGGTATCCCGAAAGGTATTCGAGCTTGGAAGCCGCGCTGATCATCGCGCCCCACGTAGGCGTGCCGAGCGGCGCGCCCAAACCGAGGTACCCAAGCGTTGCTTCGGTGAGGATAATGCTGCCCAAGCCCATCGTCATCGATACGATAAGTTGCGGCATAACGTTGGGGATCAAATGCTTGAATATTTTACGGTAAGTAGACAAGCCCGAGCATTTCGCCGCGAGCATAAATTCTTGCTCGCGCAAAGACAAAATCTGTCCGCGGACAAGCCTTGCAATGCCCGTCCAACCGAATAGCGTTAGCACGATCATCATGTAATATAGTCTGCTGATATCGAGGATACCGAGCGAGGTCAGCGTAGCCGACAAGATCAGCATGATGGGAATGGTCGGGATACAGCTTAGAATATCGACGATACGCATAATCACCTGATCGACCCAACCGCCGAAATAGCCTGCAATACCGCCTAAAATTACGCCGATGAGCGCTTCGAGAATGACAACCACGAAACCGATCGTCAGCGAAATACGCCCGCCGAGCATCAAATTCGTAAACAGGTCGTAGCCCGAATCGTCCGTACCCAGCCAATGCTCCGCGGAAATATCGCCGCGGCGGTTCCAGTCGGGGATTTCCACCGTGATATCGTAAGCAACGACTTTCTCGCCGTCTTCGGTAACGTAGTCGATTCTCGACGGCAGAACGATTTCTTTCACGTTTTCCGTATCTTTCACGGGATCGCCGCCGTCCGCCCATTTCGAGAACACAGGCCCTACGAACGAGAACAGGAACAGCGCAATGAGCATAACCAGCCCGACGATAGAGAGCTTGGAACGGAAAAACCGTTTCGCAACCATCATACCGGGCGAAAGTACGCGCACGCGGTCGTTGAGGTTTTCGCCGTGCAGATCCTCTGCCGCCGACGTTTCTTCGGGCAATTCTTCCGAAAGGATATTTTTCTTTTCTTCTTCCATAACCGCCCTCCTTTACGCCAGCTTCACACGCGGATCGACCACGGCGTACATGATATCGGTAAGCAGAATACCGATGACCGTCAATACGGCGATAAACATATTATAGCCCATAATGAACGGGATATCGCCCGCACGCATTGCGTTGTAGGCAATGTTACCGATCCCCGGGATATCGAATACCGTTTCGGTGATCATCGCACCGCCAAACAGCGACGGAAGCGTGCCCGCGAGCACGGTTACGAGCGGGATCAGCGTGTTTCTGAATACGTGCTTGTACACGACGGAATTTTCGGATAAGCCCTTTGCGCGCGCGGTACGTATGTAGTCTGCGTTGAGTACTTCCAGCGTGTTGGTACGCGTATAGCGCATCCAGCTGCCGATCGAAAGCACGACGAGCGTGAACATAGGCAATACCAAGTGCCACAGCATATCCGTAAACTGCGTCCAATCGCTTGCCCCTACGGGCAGGTTGGATTGCAGACCGCCGACTTCGAACCAGCCAAGGTCAATCGCAAAGATCTTGATCACGATACTGCCGAGGAAGAACGTCGGGAAAGAAATACCGATCATGGTAATTACGGTAACCGTATAGTCGAGTTTGCCGTATTGATTGCAAGCGCACTTGATACCGAGCGGGATCGCAATGATAAGTTCGAGCACGAGCGCTACGAGCGAGATCCCGAACGATACGCCCATATTCTCGAAGATAACGTCTTCGACGGGTCTGTTGTACTTAAAGGACGTGCCGAAATCTCCCGAAAGGAATTTCGTCAGCCAATCCCAATACCCTTGTATAATATTACCGTCCAAGCCGTAATACGCCTTTAATTCTTCGTATCTTGCCTGCACGTCGCCGCCCGTACTGCCTACGCTGCTGATTGCCTTGTCGAGAAGATAATCAGCAGGCATCAGGCGCACGAGAACGTACAAGATCAACGATACGCCCAGCAGTATCAGCAAAGAAAGAAGAATTCTTTTTATACAGTATTTTAACATCTGTCTTTCATCTCTTTTCGTTTATTTTTCGAAATTAAGGTTGCCTATTAGTTATAATTGATCTCCCAGAGCTTATCGGTTACCCCGCGGTATGCCGTCGGGTTCTGATTGAGCGTTGCCGCATCGATCAGCTCGTTATTGTATACCACGCAGTCGTTTCTCTGATAGGTGGGAAGCTCTACCGCGAGTTCCATAATATCGTCGAGCGCAGAAGCATACAACGTTGTACGAAGATCCTCATCTAACGTTTTACGAGCCTGTGCAATGGTATTACTCAACCTCGTAATAATAGTATTTTCACGGGAATAATAAGCACTATCGTTCAAAATTGCATCGTAGCCCCAGTTTTTCACGCTGGTTGCCTTACTGTCTTTATGGTAAACCTGATACAAGTCGGGATCGACCGTAGACGACCAAGCCGCCGCCCAAACCGCAAGACCGCCCGAAGCGAGCTTTGCAAGCGCCTGTACGTCGGTGGCTACGGTAATATCAAAACCGCAATCGTTCAGCATATCCGCCGCATCCATAAACATTTCGTATGCGGGGTGATCGGTGGTTTCGCCTGCGATCGTGAAGATATATTCCAAACGTTTATTGTCTACGATGTATACACCGTCGCTACCCTTATCTACGGTGTGTCCTCCGTTTTCAGGCAATTCCGCACTTTCTATCATTGCGGTAATCTTCGCTTTTTCTGTCGTATATTCGTAATATTCCGTTGCGTCTTCGGGGTATGCCCAAGAGGTGCGGGACATCGAACGGTATACGACGTCGGCAAGATCTTCCGTGTAATAAGAGGTTACGGGGGTCGCCGTATTCATTGCCATCATGATCGCGCGGCGAACTTCCAGCACGGGTACGTGTTTTGCGTTCACGCCTACGTAACCGTAACCGTTGGTTTCCGTCGTCTTGTAGTTGAGCTGAGGAAGTTTACCCAAAGCCGCGATATTTTCAGGGGTCGCGTTGGGCGTACCTACGTCGATCGCGCCCGTTTCCAAAGCGTTCATGATCTTATCCGAACCTACGACTCTGTAACGCAGGTATTTAATATTCGCGTTGTTGATCCCCTCGCCGAGCGTTTCGAAATACTCGTTTCTTTCGAAGTATACCCAGTTGTTTTTATAGAAGTTGTTTCTCGTGGTGGTTACGCCGTCGGCATTGCTTGCCTTGTACGTACCTGCACCCACGGGCAAACCGTTTTTATCGGGGTCTTGCAATACCTTTTCGAAGAATTGCTGATTACCGAAATCTACGCCGAAATCGGTATTTGCGATCGTTTCTGCGTTGGAATAGTAGTGCATGGGCGCAACGGAGAAGCCGAAGTTCCAAATCGCCTTAGGGTCTACGCCGTTGATACGAACCTTTAAGGTATCGTGCTCTTCGCCGTTTACTTCCTTTTTACCCGTCGTGATACCGCTAATGCTTTCTACCACCAGCTTACCGTCGTTGTTGTTCTTTTTATCTTCGAAATACTTCGTCATTTCTTCCGAAGCGAACTGATCGCGGATATTCGCGCCCGTCGTCCAGCCGTAGAAAATGGTGGGAATATAGCTTGCTACCGCATAGCTGTCGTACACGAGTTCAATTGCCGTATCGCGGGAAATGTAGTATTTCGCTTCTTCTTCCGTACAGGAATTTGCTTCCATATACTGCGCTACGAGCGTTGTATCCGCCATCGCGGCTTCAATCGTCTGCTTTGCGCCGTTGTTTGCCTCGTCAAGGCTGGTCTTGTATTTGCCGTCCGCATCCGTTTCGTAACCGCCGCCCACTTTCGGGATACGGCTTACGATCATTTGATTGAACAGATAAATCTCCCAATCTTCCGTAAAGGTATATTTTTCTTTATAGCTTTCCTGCGTACCTGCGTACAAATTCCAATCGCTTCTCAGATCTTCCCCGAATACGCCGCCGAGATCCGTTTGACCGTTATCGGCTACTTCGCCCAAAACTTCTTTTGCCGTCGTTTCGCCAACCAGCGCGGCAATATCCTTTTTGATCTGCGCTTCTTCGTCTGCATTAAATACGCGATCGCTGTTCGTATCGAGATATTCGGCTACGTTATCAATTCTCGTATCTGCCTCGCTGTAAAAACTTTCTTTCATTTCACTGTCGGTCTGCGTATTGTCTTCGCTTTGCGAACGGTACGCCTGCAAGCCGACGATGTCCGTCGAATAGATGGTCGCCGAGCCCATGTACATAGGATCGAGGTATACGTACAGATTGAACAGAACGTCTTTGATGGTAAGCGCTACGCCGTCGCTGAATTTGATACCGTTCTTGATAACGAATTCATAGTCGGTATACGTCTTCCCGCCCGACTGCACTTCGTCTTGCGTATAGCTAAGCACGACGGTAGGCTCGTCTTCACCGCAAGCCACGTTGCCCTTTTCATCCGTCGTCAACATACCGACCTGCGTCATTGCCGCAATCGTGCTGTCCGTTGCGGACGTTGCAAAGAAGGGGTTGAAGTTGCCGTCGAGCGCGTCCGTCGAAAATACGATGGGACGGGTTTCCGTATCGTATTTCTGAACTTTTTCGGGATCGCTGGACGATTGCTTTTTGTTGCCGCAACCGCTAACGCCAAACGCCATCAGCCCACCGAGCAATAAACAGCTTATTCTTTTTACTGATTTATTCATAAAAATCTCCTCCGATTCTCATTTTTTCTTTTTTATTTTTATTCTACGGTAATATAGTCGTATTCGACCTTAAAACCGTTTTCTTCCGTATAGTCTGCATCGCTTGCAAATCCGCCGTACAGGCAGTGATCAAGCCCGTTTTCAAGGTTAGTTACGCTACCGCCCGAAAGATTTTTCACCGTCAGACTACCACTAATAGAAACGTTTGTAATCGTCGCGCCCGCTTCGATTTCGTTGCAAACAAAGTAAATCTCGCACTCGCCGACGGTTTTATACGTCATCGTTACGTTTTCAATCGTCAGGTTTTCTATCTTCGCGCTCGCTTGTACCGTTCCGAGCAACGAATATACGTTGTTATCTCCCGCGCCGATGCCCTGTTCACGCTTTACCTTCAAATTAGAAAGCGTTTTGCCGTTGCCTTGAATTTCGCAACCTGTCGCCAAAACGATCTTTTCCAACGGGTACTCGCTCATATCGATATCCGCAATCAGCCAATATCTACCCGAAGCCATAGCGGAAAACATCGTACTCGCCGTTACGCCGTCTTTCACGATCGTCCATTCACCCGCGATATATTTTGCGTAAATCGTATCGTTTTCGCCCTGCTTTTCATAATAGCTAGCTGCGCTCGGGAATGCAAGCTGCGTGCATGCTTCGTCGAGATAGTATTCTACGAAAGTAAACGATTTGTCGGCTACGGTGAACGGCTCGGTCTTTTTGAAAACGCGATCGTTTCTGTTATATTCGAACTCGCCGATAATATCGCCGTTTACAACGCCCGTCTTTTCCGATACGCCCTCGGGAAGTTTCATACTGCTGTTGATCTTCTCGGAATTAAACGGAACGGTCAGCCCCGTATCCACGACGATCTGTACTTTCAAATTCGTCAAGGATTTCCATTTCGCGCCGACGATCCAATGATCGCCGTCAGCAAGCGCTACCGTAAAGTCCACTTTATTATCCGTCAGCTTGTACAGCCCTTTTTCCTCGTCCTCGAACACGGGATTGCCCTCCCCGTCAAGTTCTATGAAATACCAGCCGTCAAATTCGCCTTGGGAATTGCTGATCGAAACGCTGCCGCTCGTGGGATTGACTACGCCGATATTCAAGGCTTTCGAGCCTGCCGTGTAGTACATATCCTTTTGCGTTTTGGAGTTGTTAAACACACCGCCGTTCGCATAATATGTAACCTGCGCCGTGAGGTTATAGTCCTTTTTCACGTCATTAAGCGACGCGCCGAGCGAACAACCGCCGAGTATGAACAAGGACATCAACGCCAACAAGAACACGATTATCTTGTTTTTCAGTTTCTTTTTCATCAAGTAAACCTCTGCTTTTTCTCAAAATGTATCCGTAAAAATCGGGCTGTACGCCGTCTTTTAGACACTATGACCCAATTTTACTTATAGCACAACTATTATTTTAACTGAAAAAATATATTTTGTCAATCGTTCTTCCTGTTTTATAGAAAATAAAAAATAATTTTACGCATTTATTTTTTCCTTATTATAAAAATATCCCCTCTTGCGAGGGGAAAGTTCTGTGTTATTTGGTCATTTTTTCCTGTTTTACTTTATGGTCGATGACGTGGCGGGAAGCCAGCTCGTCGCGCACCTCGTCCACGGTAATGCCCATTTGCACCATCAGCACCATTACGTGATAGGCAAGGTCGGCAATTTCGTAAATCGTTTCTTTCTTATCGTCGGCTTTGCCCGCGATAATCACTTCCGTGCTTTCTTCGCCGACTTTTTTCAAAATCTTGTCGATACCCTTTTCGAAAAGATAGGTGGTATACGAGCCTTGCGGGCGCTCGGCGTTGCGTTCAAGCAAAAGCTCGTACAAGCCGCGCAGACTGAATTCGTGTTTCTCCTCGTCGATATACAGGGGATTGAAAAAACAGCTCTCCGCGCCCGTATGACAGGCAGGTCCGTCCTTTTCCACCATGACGACCAGCGCGTCCTTGTCGCAATCCGCCGTGATAGACACGACGTGTTGATAGTTTCCGCTCGTTTCGCCTTTGCGCCAAAGGGTTTGGCGGCTGCGGCTGTAAAAACAGGTCTTTTTTTCTTGCAGCGTGATTTCTAAACTTTCCGCGTTCATATACGCGAGCGTGAGCACCTCTTTCGTCTTTGCGTCTACCACGATCGCGGGGATCAGACCTTTTTCATCGAATTTTAATTCTTCCGTTTTGATCATTTCTTTTTACCTCTTTCTTATTATATCCGCGCGACGATGCCGTTTTCGCGCAGGGTTTGTTTAAGTTCCGCTATCGAGATCTCGCCGAAATGGAACACCGAAGCGGCAAGCCCTGCGTCGATATCGGGGATCTCCTGAAACAGTTTCACGAAATCCGCCTGACTGCCCGCGCCGCCCGAGGCGATAACGGGGACTTTTACCGCTTTACACACCGCTTTCAAAAGCGGGATATCGAAGCCCTGCTTTACGCCGTCCGTGTCCATGGAATTGACGACGACTTCGCCCGCGCCCTCGTCTACGCAACGTTTGATCCAAGGCACGGCGAGCATGCCCGTATCCTCTCTGCCGCCTTTGGCAAACACGTGGTATTCGCCGTTTACGCGCTTGATATCCGCCGAGATCACCACGCATTGATCGCCGTATTTTTTCGCCGCCATACCGACAAGCTCGGGGTTGGCGATCGCGCCTGAATTCACGCTGACTTTATCCGCGCCGCAGCCGAGCACTCGCTCGAAATCATCCAACGAGCGGATACCCCCGCCGACGGTCAACGGGATAAATACCGTTTTTGCCGTTTCGCGCAAGATATCCGTAAACAGTGCGCGACCCTCCGCCGAAGCGGTGATGTCGTAAAATACAAGCTCGTCCGCGCCGCACGAGGAATAGAATTCCGCGAGCTTGATGGGCGAAGCGACCTCTTTCAGTCCCTCGAAATTTACGCCTTTGACTACTTTTCCGTCTTTAACGTCCAAACAGGGAATAATGCGTTTCGTGATCATTTCGCCACCTCGATCGCTTCGCGAAGATCGATCGCGCCGATATAATAGGCCTTGCCGATGATCGCGCCGTAGACCTGCATTTGCGCCAACGCGCGCACGTCCTCGATCGTGGAAACCCCGCCCGAGGCGATGACGTCGATGGAATAGTTTTCGCCGATCTCTTTATACAACGCAAGGTTCGTACCGCGCATTGCGCCGTCCTTGGAAATATCCGTACAAATGATCGTCTGCACGCCGAGCGCCTGCATTTTCGCAAAAAACTCGTCGGCGGTATATTCCGATTTTTCCCGCCAACCGCGGATTGCAATCTTCCCGTCCGCAATATCCGCGCCTACGGCTATTTTTTTGCCGTAGGTATACAGCGCCGCTTTCAGAAAATTCTCGTCCGTAACCGCAGAAGTACCCAAAATCACGCGGTCCGCGCCCGCCGCAAGGTATTTCTCCACCGTCTGCATATCGCGGATACCGCCGCCCGTTTCTACGAACAGGTTCGTTTCTTCCGCGATCCGTTTTACGATATGCAAATGCGCGGGCACGCCGTTTTTCGCGCCTTCAAGGTCTACGACGTGGATATACTGTGCGCCTTGCTTTTCAAACTCCCGCGCGATCGCCACGGGGTCGTCGCCGTACACCGTCATCTGCGCGTAATCGCCCTTGAAAAGCCGTACCGCTTTTCCGTCGTATAAATCTATTGCAGGGAAAATTTTCATAGCTTTTTCCTTTTATATCTCACAAAATGCTTTTAATATCTTCAAACCGACTTCGCCGCTCTTTTCGGGGTGGAACTGACACCCGTAAACGTTGCCCTTTGCCACCGCCGCCGTCAACGGCTTTCCGTAGTCCGCCGTCGCCACTACGCTGTCCTCGCAACGATCGGCAAAGTACGAGTGCACGAAATACACGAAATCCCCCTCTTTACAATACCGAAACAAGGGATTTTCTTTCACGAAATGCAAGGCGTTCCAACCGATATGCGGAATTTTCAGGCTCTCGTCTATATATCCTTTCATCGGCACGACGTCGCCTTTGAGCAAGCCCAAGCCCTGATGCTCGCCGTATTCGAAGCTCCGCTCGAACAGCATTTGCATACCTAAGCATATGCCCATAAGCGGCTTGCCTTTTTTTACCTCGGCTTTCACAACCTCGTCCAGCCCACTGTTTTTCAGCTTTTCCGCCGCGTCGGCAAACGCGCCGACACCCGGCAGAATGATCTTTTCGGCGTTTTCGATCACCGCTTTGTCCGAAGTTACCACCGTTTCCGCGCCGACGGCTTTGAGCGAAGAATGCAAGGAGAATAAATTCCCTACGCCGTAATCCACGATCGCGATCATTACAGAACTCCTTTCGTGGACGGGATCTCGTCCTTGCGTTTTTCGTCGATTGCCGCCGCCTTGCCAAGCGTACGCGCCACCGATTTGAACACGCCCTCTATAATATGGTGTGCGTTTTTGCCTGCAAGCTGGGTAACGTGCAAAGTAATCTTCGCTTCGCGCACGAACGCGAGCCAGAACTCCTCGCAAAGCTCCGTATCGAAATCGCCTACCTTTTCCGCAGGAATATCCAGTGCAAACGCCAAATAATCCCTGCCCGAAATATCCACAGCGGAACGGATCAGCGTTTCGTCCATGGGCAAGGTCGTATCGCCGTAACGCACGATGCCTTTTTTATCCCCGAGCGCCTCGAAAAAGGCTTTGCCGAGCGAGATACCGATATCTTCCGCGGTGTGGTGATAGTCCACCTGCGTATCCCCTTTACAGCGCACGGAAAGATCGAACCCCGAGTGCTTGGCAAACAAGGTCAGCATATGATCTAAAAAACCGCAGCCGCTGTCGATCGCGCTCTTACCGCTTCCGTCTAAACAAAGCTGTAATTCGATATCCGTTTCGCCCGTTTTTCTTTTGATCACCGAACTTCTCACTCTTCTTCCTCCTCTAAAATCTCCTGCGTTTTCGCAAGAAATATCTCCATTTGTTCTCTCGTGCCGATCGTGATCCGCACAAATTCTTTTATCCGCTCCGCGTTAAAATGCCGTACGAGCACCCCGCGGGCTTTGAGCTTTTCATATAACGCTTTCCCGCCGATCTTATCCGATTTCGCAAACAGGAAATTCGTTTTGGAATTTAATACGGTAAAGCCGATTTCACGCAACGCGTTTGCGGTATATTCGCGGTTTTCGCAGACCGTTTTGCGGTTGTTTTCAAACCATTCCGTTTCGCAAAGCGCGGCAAGCCCCGCCGCCGCCGTCATTCTGTTGACGTTGTACGGGTTGGTGGAATATTTCAGCGTGTTCAGATCCGCTATCAGCTTTTCGTTGCCGATAGCAAGCCCCAACCTCGCGCCCGCCAAAGAACGGGATTTTGAGAACGTCTGCACCACCAAAAGATTGTCGTATTTATCTACAAGCCGTACGCAGCTCTCGCCCCCGAAATCAACGTACGCTTCGTCGATAATCACGACGTTGTCGGGGTTGGATTTTACAATTTCCTCTATGCTTTCCACGGACAAAGCCAAGCCCGTAGGCGCGTTAGGGTTTGCGATCGCGATATTCGCCCCCACGCCAAGATAGTCTTGTACGCAAATCGAAAAATCGGCTTTTAAGGGGATCGTGCGATAGGGTATGCCGTTGAGCCGTGCGAATACGGGATAAAATCCGTAGGTGATATCGGGGAATACGATCGGGTGATCGGTATCGCAAAACGCCATAAACGCGAAATTCAACGCCTCGTCCGAGCCGTTCGTCATCAAGATTTGCGTTTTCTTTACCCCCCAGACCTCCGCCGCTTTTTCCGTCAGCGCGGTACTTTCGGGGTCGGAATACAGCTGTAATCTGCCCGCCTCGTTTCTCACCGCGTCGAGCACCGACTGCGGCGGCGAAAACGGGGATTCGTTGGTGTTCAGCTTGATATATTGCATATCCTTGGGCTGTTCCCCGGGCGTATACGGCGTGAGAGCCGCGTATTTGTCGCTGAAAAATCTGCTCATGTTAGTCTTCCTTAAACCGTACGGTCGCGCTTTCGGCATGCGCTTGCAAGCCTTCCTTATTCGCAAATACCGCGATTTTGTCCGCGACTTTGCCCAGCGCTTCTTTCGTATAATAACTGTATTGGGATTTTTTCACGAAATCGTCCACCGACAGGGGCGAGGAAAATCTCGCCGTACCGCTCGTCGGCAGGGTATGGTTCGGACCTGCGAAATAATCCCCCAAAGCCTCGGGACAATACCGACCGAGGAAGATCGAACCCGCGTGCTTGATCTTATCGAGATACGCAAACGGCTCGTCCACGCAAAGCTCTAAATGCTCGGGCGCGATCTCGTTAGAAATTTCAATCGCCTGTAAAAGGTTTTCGGCGACGATGATCTTGCCGTTGTCATCGATGGATTTTCTTGCGATCTCGCTGCGAAGAAGCGCGGGGATTTGTTTTTCCAGCTCCGCGGATACCGCTTTCGCAAACGGCATACTGTCGGTAACGAGCACCGCGCTCGCCATTTTATCGTGCTCCGCTTGCGATAAAAGATCCGCCGCGATATGCTTGGGGTCGTTTTTACCGTCCGCAACGACGAGGATCTCGCTCGGTCCTGCGATCATATCGATCGATACTTTACCGAATACCTGTTTTTTCGCCTCGGCAACGAACGCATTCCCCGGGCCTACGATCTTGTCTACCTTGGGCACGCTTTCCGTGCCGTACGCAAGCGCCGCCACCGCCTGTGCGCCGCCGACCTTGAAGATACGCGTTACGCCCGCGACCTTTGCCGCCGCCAGAATATCGGGGTTCACGTTGCCGTCCTTTGCGGGCGGGGTTACCATAACGATCTCCTTGCAGCCCGCGATCTTTGCGGGGATCGCGTCCATGAGCACGGTGGACGGATACGCCGCCGTACCCCCGGGCACATATAATCCGACTTTTTCAATAGGCGTGATCTTTTGCCCGATCACGACGCCGTCGCCTCGACGGATTTCGAACCCCTCGCGCACCTGTCGGGAATGGAATTCGCGGATATTCACCGCCGCTTCCTCTAATATCGAAACGAACTGTTTATCCGCTTTTTCGTACGCCGCGTCGATCTCTGCTTGCGTTACCTCCAACGCCTGCAAGGTAACGCGGTCGAATTTTTCCGCGTAGGCTTTGAGCGCCGAATCCCCGTTTTTCACGACCTCGGCAATGATCCCCGTTACGATATCTTCCACGCTCGCCGTCGGGCTGAATCTTGCAAAAATTTCTTCGGGCGAAACCTCGCCCCATTCGTATATTTTTATCATACCGTTATCCAATGAGTGTTTCCACTTTTTTCGCGAGGTCTTCGATCTCTTCCGTTTTGAATTTGAAGCTCGCTTTGTTTGCAATCAGTCTTGCACTGATCGGGAAAATTTCTTCTTTCACTTCCAAATCGTTTTCTTTCAAGGTCGTGCCCGTTTCCACGATATCCACGATCACGTCCGAAAGCCCGAGGATCGGCGCGATCTCAATCGAGCCGTTGAGCTGGATAATATCAATATCGCGACACTTTGAGGCGTAATACGCTTTCGCGGCTTTTACGAACTTCGTCGCGACCTTTAAGGTACGCTGTCCGTCGTCGTAAAAATCCTTCTTCGCCGCGACCGCCATACGGCAAACGCCCGTTTTCAAATCGAGCAGTTCGTAAACCTCAGGCGAGTATTCCACGAGTATATCCTTTCCGCAAACGCCGATATCCGCCGCGCCGCGTTCTACGTAAATGGACACGTCGGAGGGCTTTACCCAGAAATACCGTACCCCTTTTTCGGGGTTTTCGAAGATAAGTTTTCGGTTGTTTTCCTTGATAGACGGACACTCGTAGCCCGCTTTTGCGAAAATTTCGTAAATCTTTTCCCCCAACCTGCCTTTGGGGAGCGCGATATTGATCATTGTTTTCCTCCCGTCAGATCGAGAATTTCCGTATAACGAAGTCCGTCCTTGGATTTTTGTACGCGTACGGTTTTGCCCTGCGCCGTCAACGCCTTGACCGTATCCAGCAATTTCAACGGCTCGGTATCGTCGTACAACACCAAAACGTCTACGTCCGCGGTGCGTTTTTCCTTTCCAAAACCCTCTAAAAGATCGAGATATACCGCAAACCCGATCGCGCCTGATTTTTTGCCCATGCGCGACATCAGTTTATCGTATCTACCGCCCGAAAGCACGCCCTCGCCCACGCCGTCGATAAAGCCCTTGAATACGACGTCGTTGTAATAATTCATATCGTTGACCACGGAGAAATCCAAACGGATCTTATCCGCGTATTCCGTCTTTTCAAGCAAACCGCAAAGCGCGGACAGCATGTCAAACGGCGATTTTGCACTACCCTTGCAATAGGGCGCGAGCTTTCTCAACACCTCCGACGGCGTACCGTACGCGCCGATAAGCGCAAGAAGTTTTTCTTTGTCCGCCTCCGAAACACCGTATTTATCACACAGCATACGAGTTTCATGCAGGTTCTTTTCTGCGAGCTTACACATGAGCTCCTTACCGAATTTTTCCCCAAGCCCAAGCTCGGATAAAATCGCGGACAAGATCCCCAAATGCGAAATATCCAGCACGAATTTTTCGGATACCGTCGCAAGGCTCTTCGCCGCGAGGTATACCGTTTCGAATACGTCGTATAACTCGATATTGCCGATACATTCCAAACCGACCTGCATAATCTCCTTAAACTGCTTGGTCTTAGCGGAAAGTCGGTAAACGTTTTCATTATAATATACCTTGCGTTTGCCCTGCTCGTCGCCGTCGTTTTTGATAATCGACAGCGTAACGTCGGGCTTTAACGCAAGCAGTTTCCCGTCCGTGTCGTTAAAGGTGATCACGCCGTCGCCGACGAGGAATTCCTTATTTTCCACGTACAGGTCGTATTCCTCGAATTTGCTCATTTTATAGGGCAAATACCCGTAATTCCGGTAGAGGGAACGAAGCTCGTAGGCTACCCGTTCTTCTGTTTTCAAAATACTTTCGGACATTGCCGTTTCTCCTTATTTTATATCTTATGGATAAAGATACCGCTTCTAAGTTTCGGTTCGAACCAAGTCGATTTCGGAGGCATGATCTCACCTGCGTCGGCTACGGAGATCAGCTCGGTTAAGGACGTGGGATACATAGCGATCGCCGCCATGCCCGCCTTGCAATTTTTCTCTAAATATTCCAAGCCCCGAATCCCGCCGACAAAATCGATACGTTTGTCCGTGCGCGGATCGGTTATCCCTAAAACAGGCGATAAAAACGCGTTTTGCAAAATCGCGCAATCCAGACGCTCAGACGCCTTTTCTGCGTTACAGATACGCTCGTGGAAGTTTACGCTATGCCATTTCCCGCCGATAAACAGCCCTATCTCGTGCGTTTTCGTCGGTCTGTATGCGCCCGCGCCCGTGTACTCCTCAGTCGTGCCGAGGTTCTTCTCCACCGCGCGTAAAAACGCCTCGTCGGACAGTCCGTTCAAATCGTACAGCAAACGGTTGTAGTCGAGAATTTTCAAGCTGTTAGCGGGAAAGATAACGGACAGGAAATAGTTATATTCCTCGCTCCCGTCGTGGTTAGGATTTTCCGTTCTGCGTTTCAAGCCCGTTTTCACAGCGGAAGCCGCGCGGTGATGCCCGTCGGCTATATACAACGCGTCGAGCGCGCGGAATGCGGTTTCAATTTTTTCGTCGGTTTCCGTCGAACTGCTTTTCCAAACGGTATGTCGTATCCCGTCGTCGGAAATAAAATCGTATAACGGCGTTTTCAGCGTTTCGTCCGCGATTATCTTATCCAGCGTTTGACTTTCGCGATAGGCAAGAAAAATCGGTCCTGTCTGCGCGGAACAGGTATCCACGTGGCGGATACGGTCCGCTTCTTTATCCGCGCGGGTCAGTTCGTGTTTTTTGATCTCGCCACGCAGATAATCGTCGATTGCCGCACACCCGACGATCCCCGTCTGCGCTCTGCCGTCCATGACCTGACGGTAGAAATAGAATTTGCGCTCGGTATCCTGTTGATACACGCCTTTGTTTTCAAAGTCCGCGAGGTTTTCCGCGGCTTTTGCGTATACCTCGTCCGCGTACAAATCTACCGACGGGTCAAGATCGATCTCCGCTTTATCGATATGCAAAAAGGAATAGGGTTTCCCCGCTACCTCCCGCCGAGCCTCTGCGCTCGACATTACGTCGTAGGGAAGCGCCGCACATTCTTTGACGTATTCGGGCACTGGTCTAAGCGCCGAAAAAGGTTTTACGGTAATCATACTCGCCTCTTTTTATACGAACGCTCTTACGCCGAACACGCCCTCAATCTCCGAAATTTCCCGTAAGATCTCGGGGCTTGCCGCTTCGTTGGTTTCCACGATCGTGTACGCCACTTCGCCTTTCGAGCTGTTGGCAAAATTCTCGATATTGATATTCTTCGACGAGAATGCCGAGGTGATCTGCGAGAGCATGTTGGGAATGTTCTTATTCATAATACAAACGCGGGGTTTTTCCGAGCGCGGAACGCCGACCGTCGGGAAATTCACGCTGTTACGGATATTCCCGCAAGCGAGGAATTCGTCGAGCTGTTGCGCCGCCATGATCGCGCAATGGTCTTCCGATTCCACCGTGGACGCGCCGAGATGGGGAATGGCAATAATCCCCTCTACTCCCGCCGTTTCGTCCGTCGGGAAATCGGTAACGTACGCCGCGATTTTCTTCTCCGCAAGCGCTTTTTTAACGTCCGTCGCATTGACGAGATCGGCGCGAGCGAGGTTGAGGATACGCACCCCGTCTTTCATCTGCGCGATCGTCTTTTCACAGATCATGCCTTTCGTTTGCGGGGTTGCGGGAACGTGCAAAGTAATATAGTCGCAGGACTTAAAAATTTCCGCGTAATCGGAGGCCTGACGGACGGAGGGAGCTAAGCTCCAAGCCGCTTTTGCCGTGATATACGGATCGTAGCCCATAACGCTCATACCCAGCGAGATCGCCGCGTTTGCGACCATACCGCCGATCGCGCCAAGGCCGATAACGCCCAGCGTTTTGCCTGCAAGCTCGTGGCCTACGAATGCAGACTTACCCTTTTCCACCGCTTTGGCTACGTCCGCTTGACCTGCTAAAGTTTCTACCCATTTCACGCCTCCGAGAACGTCTCTCGAAGCGAGTACGAGCGCGGCGATTGCGAGTTCTTTTACTGCGTTCGCGTTCGCACCGGGGGTGTTGAATACCACGATTCCCTGTTCCGTGCATTTGTCAACGGGAATGTTGTTCACACCCGCACCGCAACGCGCGATCGCGCGGAGGTTGGGCGAAAAGGACATATCGTGCAAAGCAGCCGAGCGCACCATGATCGCGTCTTCGTTCTCTATTTCCGTACCGAGTTCGTACTGCAAAGGCGACAAAACGTCCGTGCCGACCTTTGCGATTTTATTCATTAACTTTACTTTCAACATAACTTTCTCTCACTTTTTGGGGTTGTTTTTTGCAAATTCTTTCATAAACGCAACGAGCTTTTCCACCCCGTCCATCGGCATTGCGTTGTAAATGGAGGCGCGCATACCGCCTACCGAGCGGTGTCCTTTCAAATTCTTTAAGCCCGCCGAAGAAGCCTCGGAAGCGAACTTTTTATCCAGCTCCGCGTCCCCCGTTACGAACGTTACGTTCATCATCGAACGGCTGTCTTTTGCCACGGGCGCGAGATAATAATCCTGACTGTCCAGATAATCGTACAAAAGCGCGGCTTTCTTTGCGTTGTGTTCGCGCATTTTTTCCAGACCGCCCAAGCCCAAAATCCATTCGTAAACGAGCTTTGCGATATAGATACAATAGCAAGGCGGCGTGTTGTACATAGAATCGTTATCCGCCATCGTCTTGTAATCGAGCATCGTCGGGGTTTCGGGGCGTGCTTTCCCAAGCAAATCCTCGCGGACGATCACGACCGTCAAGCCCGCCGCGGACATATTTTTCTGCGCGCCCGCGTAGATCAAGCCGAATTTGGAAACGTCCACAGGCTCGCTTAAAATACACGAGGACATATCCGCTACGAGGGGTACGCTGCCCGTGTCGGGGATATACCGGAATTTCGTGCCGTAAATGGTGTTATTGAAACACATATGCACGTAATCCGCGTCCGCGCGGAAGTTCAGAGTTTCCGATTTGGGCACAGCCGAGAAATTGATATCTTTCGTACTGCCCGCCACGGCGATATCGCCGTACTTTTGCGCTTCTTTATATGCCTTGGTCGAGAACTGCCCCGAAAGGATATAATCCGCTTTTCCGCTGCCCGACAAAAGATTGAGCGGAACGGCGGCAAACTGCGTAGAAGCGCCGCCCTGTAAAAACAGTACCTTGTAGTTATCGGGAATGTTCATCACTTCGCGGAGAAGTTTTTCCGCGTCCTGAATGATCTTCTCGTAAACGGGCGAACGATGGCTCATCTCCATAACGGACATACCGCTATCTTGATAATTCAGCATCTCTGCCGCCGCGGTTTCAAGTACCTGTACGGGCAACATCGAAGGCCCAGCCGAAAAATTATATACTCTTTCCATAATACACCTCTTAAACGGAAAAATTGAATACCATTGTTCGTGTAATCAAAAATATTGATTACATAATATTGTAACACAAACGGATAAAAAAAGGCAAGAGTTTTGCGTAAAAAAAGCTGAAAAAGCTCTCTTTTTTCCGTTTTTTACGAGAGAAACTCCCGTTTTATGACAAAGAAAACGAACCTGTACCCCAAATTCGTTTTCTCCCCATCATTTTTATTCTGTTTTCCATGCGCAAACGCCGTGCGGTCAATCGACTTCCAGCATGATCTTGATGATCTCTTTATCCGTTTCGCGCATGCCCTCGTGCGCCAAGCGGGAAACGCTCTTGATCGTGTTTTCCACGCCCTTTTTCACGATACCGTCGCCGGCAAAGAACTGATTGCCGTTATAGTACATATTCAGCCCAACCAGCCCGCTCTCGACCGCCGTCGCGATCTTCGCCGCACAGCTGGCTTTCGCGCCGTCGCAAATGATACCCGAATCGATGGCAAGCGCATTCACGAGCGTATGCGAGATCTCTTTGTTCCTACCGCCGAGCAAATACGCGATACCGCAAGCCGCGCCCGCGCCCGCCGACACCACCCCGCAATACGCAGAAAGCGCGCCGATACCGTTTTTTAAGTGCACGGTAACGAGGTTGGACACGCAAAGCGCGCGATACAGACGTTCTTTGGGAAGCTGTAACCCCCTCGCGTATACGATAACGGGCACGGAAGCCATGATGCCTTGATTGCCGCTGCCCGAATTGATGATCACGGGCAATTCGCAGCCGTTCATACGCGCGTCGCTCGCCGCGGCGGCGTAGGCTTTCGCCGTGATCTTGATATCCGGCTGATAACTGCGAAGCAGTACTTTCCCCACGTTTGCGCCGTAGTCGTTTTTCAAGCCCTCTTCTGCGATCGCCATATTATATGCGATTTGCCTGTCCAGAGTTTCTTCCACTTCGCCGATCTCTACGCTATCGGCAAACGCGACGATATCCGCTACGTTTAGACAGCTTCTGTCCGTACGTTCTTCCGATTGCGGTAAGTTTTCGTACAGCACTTCCCCGTCCCGTTTTATCATCGCCACGTTCGTATGCGTATTCACGATCCGAACGAAAGCGGTATGGTTTTCAGAGCGCAGCGTAACGCCGATATCGAATATGTACGCGTTTTCAGGCGTTACCACTTCGACGTCAAAGGTTTCTTTCGCCCTTTTGATCTCCTCGATTTGCCCGTCGGTTACAAAAGAGAGCACTTCCAGCTCCGCGTCCGCGTTCCCTGCGACAAGCCCCGCCGCAAACGCGGATTTGATACCGCGCATACCGCCCGTATGCGGCACGGTAACGCTTTTCGCGTTCTTGATAATGTTACCGCTGACTTCCACGCGCGCCGAAACGGGCGTATCGGCTAAAATCTGCCGCGCCTTTGCCGTGGCGTAGACAATGGAAATCGGCTCGGTACAGCCCATTGCGGGCACAAGCTCTTCTTTCAGGATTTTTACGTACTGCGTATAGGTTTCTTTGGTAAGCATATCTTTCCTCAGGCGTTATCCGCCTTGACTGCCGAGTTCTTTTCCGCTTGGGATTTCAAATACCCGAACGCCGTACTGCCGCGGCGGTCGATGGTGTACGTGGGCACGAGCAGTTTTACGAGGTCTTTCATTTCCTCCGATTCGTTATGCGCCGCTTCGTACAGCATATCCAGCGTTTGCCAGAACGAGGTTTCGTCGAGGGGTATGGGCTGCGCGATACTGATCTGACCGCTGGGGGTCTTTTGCAAGCCCTCTTCCGCCATCAGGCGTTCTTCGTAGAGCTTTTCGCCCGGGCGCAGACCCGTAAACTGAATTTCGATATCCACGTGCGGTTCAAAACCCGACAGACGGATAAGGTTACAAGCGAGGTCGTAGATTTTGACAGGCTCGCCCATATCCAAGACGAAGATCTGCCCGCCCTTAGCGTACGCGCCTGCCTGCAACACGAGCGACACCGCCTCGGGGATCGTCATGAAATAACGAATGATATCTTTATGGGTAACGGTAACGGGACCGCCCGCCTCGATCTGTTTTTTGAACAGCGGAATGACCGAACCGTTCGAGCCGAGTACGTTCCCAAAGCGCACGGCGACGAATTTCGTCTTTTCGTTGTTTTTGCCGATCGTCTGTATGATCATCTCGCAAATACGCTTGGACGCGCCCATAACGTTGGTGGGGTTGACCGCTTTGTCCGTCGAGATCTGCACGAAAGTTTCCGTTTCGAACTCGCTCGCCGCACGCGCGAGATTGAGCGTGCCGAACACGTTGTTTTTCACCGCCTCGTTCGGGCTGGTTTCCATCAAAGGCACGTGCTTGTGCGCCGCCGCGTTGAATACGATCTGCGGTCTGTACGTTTCGAATACGTCGCGTACCTTGGTAACGTCGCGGATACTTGCAATGAGCGTAAGAAGATTGAGATCGGGATGCGAACGCTTTAATTCCTGCTCGATATCGTACACGCTGTTTTCGTAAATATCGAGAATGATCAGCTGTGCGGGATTATGCAAAGCAATCTGACGGCAAAGCTCGCTGCCGATCGAACCGCCGCCGCCCGTAACCAGCACGCGTTTGCCCTCTATGTAGCCCATAACTTCGTTGAGATTGACCCCGACCTGCTCTCTGCCCAACAGATCCTCGATCTGTACGTTGCGGAGCTTGGAAACGGAGATCTCGCCGTTCGTCATCTGCGAAAGCTCGGGCAAGAGCTTCATAGGCAGTCCGCTTTCGCGGCAGCGTTCGATGATCTCACGCTGTTTTTTCTTCTGCTGTGTGGGAATCGCGATAAAAATTTCTTGCGCTTTATAACGCTTTGCCATTTCCCTGATTTCATAGGTCGAACCGACCACGCGCACGTCGTAGATACGCTTCCCTAAATAACGCGCGTCGTCCTCGATAAGGCACACCGCTTTATAACGGCTTTTTTCGTTGAAAACCATGTTACGGATCAAGGTAAACGCGTCGTTGTTACACCCGACGATCATTACCTTGCGTTTGCGTGTGAATTTATTCAGAAGCTGTACTTTTACGGACGTGTAACCGCGCTTGCCGAACCTCGACGCCATCAAGCCTATAAATACGAGCAAGGAATAGAACAGTACGATACTGTAACCGATACCCTCCGATCTGCCTCCGAACGCAACGAACACGATATTGCATACGCCGAGGATACAGACGGAGAAAAATATCTGTAACGCCTCGGGGAAGCCCACCGAAGCAAAGATCATCGAATATAAGCCCATAAACAAGAAAATGATCAACGCCAAAACCACGTTCGACGCCGCCCAGATCGCTACGATCTTGGGGAAGGTAAAGTGCAGATACCCGCTCCAAGAGGTCATCCAATACGCGGCAAGCGCCATGCCGCCCACCAGCAGCACGTCGTAAACCGCAAGCAACGCCCGCAGTACGTTTTGGTTCAAGGTTCTTTTTCTTTTTGCCATTTTTTCTCCCCTGCGCGCATAACAAACGCGCGCAACGACTTCATTATCTTATTTATTATAACACGCTTTTTCCGTAATGTCAAGATTTTTCGGCAAGCCCTGCCGTTTTCTCAACTTTTTCCTTTATATATCTCGCGTACGCCGCCGCAACGTTCGCGCCCGTCGCCTGTTCCAAGCCCTCGAAAAAGGCGTTGGAATTGACCTCGCAAACCACCGCGCCTTTGCCCGTTTCCAACAGATCCACGCCGCAATAGTCAAGCCCCAGCGCGCTTGCCGCCCGTTCCGCCGTTTTTGCGTATTCCTCGGAAAGCTCGATCTTTTTTCCCCTACCGCCAAGCTCGATATTCGAGCGGAATTCTCCCGCTTTTGCCACCCGTTCCATCGCCGCAAGCGCTTTGCCTCCCACGACGATCACGCGGATATCTTTGCCCGCCGATTCCGCGATATACCGCTGATAAAAATGCGGTTCGTATAAACATTTCTGCGCCGTCGCGACAAGCTCCGCTCTGTTTCGCACCAAAGCAACGCCCGTGCCGAACGAGCCGTAGCTCTTTTTCACCACCAACGGATACCCGAGCTTTTCGGCAACTTGATCTAAAAATCCCTCGTCCGCTTTCGCATTCGGGGTGTAACAAAGCGGCGCGGGAATACTCTCCGCGAGGGTTACGCCTGCGCCTAAAAGCGCGAGATAGGTACGCATCTTATCGTCGCAAAGCTCGACCGCACGCGCGGAGTTGAACAGGCGCAAACCGCTTCTTTCCAGCATTTCGCCAAGATATTTATCCTTGTCCAAATACACCGCGAAATCGTATTGCTTTTCGGAAAAAATCTCCGTTGTTCCGTCCGACAAAACACGGGAAAACACCTCGCCGTTGCGCAGGATTTCCATTTCTACGCCGAGTAAGCGAAGCTCGCTTGCAATACGCTCCGCCTGTCTGATAAATTTCTCGCCGTTTGGGTAGGCGTTGATTACGATAAGACCTTTCATTATCTCCCGTCCTTTTGAAAAACAAGAGGTGGGTCGCCCCACCTCCGACGTTGTTTATTCCTCTACACGGATTACGGCGTTTACCGTGCCGATATCCGTCGCGTTGATCTTCGCAACCGCGTTTTTCACCCTGTTTTCCGTCGTTTTGTGCGTGATAACGACGAGGGGCACACGGTGCTGTCCGTTTTCGCCCACTTCGCTCTTGCCACGCTGTGCGATCTCGACGATGGACATATTGCACTTTGCGAAAATACTGCTGATCTTTGCCAGCACGCCCGTTTCGTCCGCAACCGAAAGCCG
Organism: Clostridia bacterium; assembly: GCA_017465865.1. GTDB lineage: Bacteria > Bacillota > Clostridia > Christensenellales > Borkfalkiaceae > Scatosoma. Next base: position 9,114 of record JAFTVF010000006.1, on the reverse strand, counting down.
AATATAATACGCGCTCGAAAAGTCGGAAATGAAGTTCGTACTCTTATCCGCCGTCGCGTTGTTCTTGAATGTGGAATATTTGATTTCCGAATGGGTTGCCGCGTAAATGACGTCGCTGACGACCGCGCTCGCCGTAGGAAGCGCGCCCGCGCCTCTGCCGTAAAGCATAACGTCGCCCACTGCGTCCCCTCTTAAATACACGGCGTTAAACGAATCGTTCACGCTCGCAAGAGGATGGCTGTTGGGGATAAACGTCGGGTGCACGCGCACCTCCACGCCTTTTTCGGTGTTCTTGCCGATCGCCAACAGTTTCAGCGTATACCCAAGTTCTCTTCCGTAGGCGATATCCTTGGTGCTGACGCTTGCAATACCCTCGCGGAAAATCTTCGTGTACGGAATTTTCGTATGGAACGCCATCGAGGACAAGATCGACAGCTTGTACATAGAGTCGAAGCCCTCCACGTCCGCCGTGGGGTTCGCCTCGGCATAGCCGAGCTTTTGCGCTTCTTTCAGCACTTCCGCATAGTCCGCGCCCTCGTAGGTCATCTTTGTCAAGATATAGTTGGTCGTACCGTTTACGATACCCATCATGCTCTGGATATGGTTGGCTTGCACGCCGTCCAAAAGAGTACGGATAATCGGCACGCCGCCTACGCAGCTCGCCTCGTAAAACAGCCCGCAATGATTGCGTTTTGCGATCCTTTCCAGCTCGTGCGAATATTTACAGATCAGCTCTTTGTTCGAGGTTACGACCGTTTTTCCCTCGCGGAGCGCCGCCGTTACGAAATCTTTCGCAACGCCGATACCGCCGATCGTTTCGATCACGATATCCACGTTGGGATTTGCCAGCACTTCTTCGATATTCTTCGCAATGATCTCCTGCGGAACGCCAAGCTGCGCCAAGCGATCCAAAGCGCGGTCGAGTACCATTTCCACGGTAATATCCACCTGCTGGGTCTTCAAATAAAAATCATGATGCTCTACGAGCGTCTGATAGGTGCCGCCACCTACGACGCCAAGCCCTAAAATTGCTACGCCTACTTTCTTAACCATTTCAAAAACTCCTTACGTTTATTGCTTATTTTTCCTGCGTATTCAGATCGTAGAGATATTTCAGACCTTTCAAGGTGAGCAGTTTGTCCACCACGTCGATCCCCTCGATCTCTTTGGATATAATATTGCTGAACCCGCCCGTTGCGATCGTTTTCACGACGGGGGCTTTCAGTTCCTTTTTAATGCGTTTTACGATATATTCCACTAAGCCTGCAAATCCGAACACGATCCCTGCTTGCATATTCGTTACCGTATTCTTTGCGATAATGCTCTTGGGCGCTTCGATCTCCACGCGCGGGAGCTTCGCCGTGCCGTTGACAAGGGAATCGAGCGAGCCTTTGATACCCGGCGCGATCACACCGCCGATAAATTCGTTGTTTTCACTAATAATATTAAAGGTGGTCGCCGTACCGAAATCCACGACGATCATGGGCGTACCGTCGCCGTAGCCGACGATTGCCGACACACAGTTTACGATACGGTCCGCACCGACCTCTCTTGCGTCGTCGCAACGGATATTCAAGCCCGATTTCAAACCCGGCGCGATATGCAACGGTTGGATATGCAAATAAATTTCGCACATTTTATCAATGGTATAATCAAGCGAAGGCACGACGGAAGATACGATACCGCCCTCAATATTCTCCACTTTTATTCCCTTGATGTCCAGCATACCGATAATCTGTTCACCGTATTCGTCCGACGTGCGTTTGAAGTCGGTAGAAACGCGGAACGAAACTTTCAGTTCGTCCTTATCGTAAACCGCGTATTTTATGTTCGTATTACCTATATCTATACAAATAATCATTAGTCTACCTTTTTCCTCTTAGTTCCGTCCACAATCCCGATTACCCGATGCACGGAGGGTGCAACGATAAGATTGATTGCAAGCTCTATAAAAAAATTAAACGTTACGATCCCAACGAGAATAAATACGAGTACGTTTTGTTCACCCGCCATATCCCCTACGGAATTCATAAACAAGCACCCGACGATAAATAACGCCGTATTGATTACGGGTACGATCCCCGAAGCCACGAATACGGCTACGAGTCCGTTTTTGCCCGAAATCCACTTAAAAAGTAAGCCTGAAACAAATCCCGCCACCGTCGTTTTGACGATACAGGTAAGCGTGGTAACGACGGGATCGTTCGTCCAGATCAAGACGTAAAAGGGAACCGTTCCCATAATCACCTGTATAAGCACGACGATACCGCAGGCAAAGCCTAAAAACGCTCCGATAAACGACCCGTATAAAATCGCGCCGAGTACGATCGGAATGAGCGTAAAATTTAATTGCACCGCACCGATAGAAATCGTCCCGCCTACCGCCTGCAAAACGATTACCAAAGCAAGCAATATCGAAATACCCGTAATGCGTTTTGCTGAAAAGAAGTTACTCTTTTTCATAAAAACCTCCTATCGAGTTCCCCAAGGGATACCCGTAGCAAAAAAATATGGATTTATCCGTTTCTCGGTCAGACTGACAAAGCATATCCGCCACGGACATATATAATATTATAGCGTATTTTTTTGATTTAGGCAACAAAATGAAAGAAAAAAACTGACAATCCTTTTAATTTTTCTTTGAATTTTCGCCGATTTCGGGCACAAAATTTTATTTTTTACGAATATTATGTATTAGAAAGATAAAACCGCAGGTACTTTTCCGTTACGGAGGCGAATTTACATATCCCCTGCGGCAAAACACAGGAGGTTTTTTATGACTTGTTGCAATCAGGGTAACAGCACCCTTTGGATTCTCATCGCTTTGCTTGTTCTCGGCTCGAAAGACGGTATTTTCTGCTCGAACGTTTTCAGTGGCTGTGGCTTGCCCATCATTATCGCTCTGCTTTTCTGCCTCTACAAGAACGGTACGCTGTCCGCAATCCTCACGCCGCCTTGTAACTGCTGCAACTGCGGTTGCTGATTGACTTTCCTTTCTCCTTATCTGCTTTTTGACAAAAGAACGGAGTCGGTTTCCCCCGACCCCGTTCTTTTATGATTCCTTTTCGTTCAACAGATACGCTTGCAGCGCAACGATCGTTTTTCCGTCGCGGATCTCGCCGTTTTTCAGCATTTCCTTTACCCTGTCCAAAGGCAGGTATTCTACGTCCAAAAATTCGTCCTCGTCGGGTGCGGAAGCCGTTTCCCTACCCCCTAAGGCTTGATAGATATAAATTTTTTCGTTCGTATACCCCGGCGTGGGATACATTATATACAGTAGTTTCAAATCGTCCGCAAGTACGCCCGCTTCCTCTCTCAGCTCGCGCAAAGCGGCATATTTGGGGTCTTCCCCCGCTTCCAGCTTACCTGCGGGAAGCTCGTACAGGCTCTCGCCGTAGGCGTAGCGGTATTGCCGTACGAGAAGCACCTTGTTTTCTTTTACATATAATACGCACGCCCCGCCGCTGTGCTCGATAATCTCTCGCACGCAGGGTCTGCCGTCGGGAAGCTGCGCGTCGTCGCGGCGGAGCTTCAAAATTTTTCCTTCATATATATAATTCTTTTTCACCGTTTGTTCTATGTAGTCCATTTGATACTCCTTTTTTACGGTTAAGGCAATTTTGACAAGAAAAGCCCGATTTGTTATCATTATAGCACAAAAACGAAAAATAATAAATATTTTTTCGCAAAATATCTTGATTTTCATAAAATTTTTATGTATAATAAAGTCGAACAAAATTTATCAGGAGGCATTACATATGAAATCCATTAAAATTTCCCTTGAAATGGCACAACGCGTAAAAGAATTCGTGAATATCACGCAGGATTTCCCCTGTGAAATTCTTTTGAAAAGCGGTAAGTACGTCGTAGACGCAAAGTCGATCCTCGGCATCTTCTCGCTCGATCTTTCTCAACCCGTTACCGTAGAAGTCTACGATGACAACTGCAACGAATTGTTGGCGAAGCTGAAAAAATTCGAAGCGTAAACCCTTTCGTCTTTTAGCCCTATTTTGAAGAAAGAAAGTCGCACGGAATTCTATGCGACTTTTTTCCACCCCCTTTACGGGGAAACGTTATCCGAGGAGTTTTTACGAATGCAAATTCAAGGAGAGATGTCCGTTAATAAACTGATCGTGCTTTTCGTTTTCGATAAAATGGAAAGCGCGCTTTCCGAACGTACCGTCGTCGAAATGTGCACGGCAGGCAACAACTGGCTCAACTATATGGACTGTATGGAGCTTTTGCCCAAGCTGATCGACGACGGGTTTTTATGCCGTATTTCCTCGCCCGAAGAAGAGCCGCTTTACACCCTTACCAGCGACGGCAGAGAAAGCCTGAACAGCTTTTATATCACGATCCCCAAGAGTATCCGCGACGATATCTCGGCGTTTATCAAAAGCAACAGTGGCAAGCTCCGCAACCGTCAGGAATGTAAATCGGATTATTACCAAAACGTAGACGGTACGTACACCGTATTTTTGAAAATTCTCGCGCCCGTTCAGCCGATGTTAGAGCTGAAATTCGTCGTTCCCGACAAAAAGACGGCGCAGCGTATTTATAAAAATTGGGAATGTAAGGCGTCGGATCTGTATTCCGCGATCTACGAAACGCTCGTAGATTAAACGCCCTTTTCAAATAAAATATATTAAGGAAGGTTTTTTATTCATGTTCACTTATTCTACCAGAGGCACTTGTTCCAGACAGATCCTGTTCGACGTTGACGCAGACAACAAAATGCACAACGTCCGTTTTATCGGCGGTTGCGGCGGCAACTTGCAAGGCATTGCAAAGCTCGTTGAGGGCAAGGACATCGACGAAGTACAAAACACCCTCGTCGGTATCCGTTGCAGAAACAACACCTCCTGCCCCGATCAGCTCTCCAAAGCGATCGCAGAGTATAAAGCAAGCAAACAAAACTGATATTTTATTTAATAATAAAAGGGATAGTGCGGTGATAAAACCGCACTATCCCTTTTATATCTATTCGGAATACACAAGAAATAATTTTATTTCTCGTCGTTTATGATACTCATCAGCTTATCATCTTGTATATCATAAAGCTTATTTCTAATGAGCTTTATATCGTAAAGGTAAGAAAACAGTAATCTGCATATTAAAAAATTTACGAACACTGTTATTTCCCCTACGCAAATAATCACTATACCCAAAACAATACTTCTAAATAAAAGTACAATTCCTACAACTAAAAATACAACCATAAAAAGACCAGTTAAAAAATCCACCAGAGCTTTCATAAAGTGCAAAATAGTATCGTGCTTCTTAAACATACAATTCTCCTTTGTATAAAAAAATGTCGCTCCACAAAACGGAACGACACCCGTAAAAATGCCCTTCTCGCTTTGCTGCGACACAATTTCTATTACTTAATCCCAAAAGGTTTATTGTAATGCGAAAAAGATACACCTCTACCAAAGAAGTATATGCCTTTTGGAACTAATTATGAAATTATGTCGCATACTCATATTACCATATTTCCCTTTGATTGTCAACCGTTTGTTTGAAAAAACCGTAAAATATCACCGCGCGGAGCTATGTCAAGCTCCGCGCGGTTTTATTTCTTATTCAAATTGTTTGTCGATTTGTTTCATCTTCCGATAGATCGCTTGCGCCATACGGTAAAAGCCCAAATCGTTGGGATGGCAACCGTCCACCGCGCAATTTTCCCGCTCCTCTACGCCGTAAAAATGCTTCCCGTCGAGAAAATATACCCGCTTATCGCCTTTTGAGCGCGCTTTGAGATAGGTCTTGCGGATGATTTCCGCCCTTTCTTTCCCGTTCGGATCTCTGAACCCGTCGGGTTTCGTCAAAAACAAAATCGGTACTTCGGGACGGGCTTTGCGATACCTCTCGTACAAGCGGAAATGCGTATCCCGAAGATAGTTCGGCGTGGGCGCGTTATGGTCGTAATCGCAAACGAACAGCGAACAATCGATCGTCGCAAGATAATCGACCATAGCGTCCTCCGCTTTTGCGTTACCGCTAAAACCGAGGTTGATAAAATTGATACCGTTTTGCTTTTCGATCCAAGCCTGATAGCTGTTGTCCGCGCGCGAGGCGCAGCCGCCTTGGGTGATCGACGAGCCGTAATATAAAATGGGTTTTATATCGCGGTATTTCTTGCCCGAACCTATTTTCGCCTCTGCGTTCAAACCGATCGCAAGACTGCTTACGCCGTTATATAAAGGAAAATACAGGATATAATTCCGCATCACGCCGCCCTGCGGTAGGTCCGTAGCAGCGACGAAACCTTTCGTATCGTTGAAGTTGGGAGCTAACACTCTTACAAGTTTTCTGCCCTCGTCCGTTTCTTCCAAAAGGGTAAATCCCGCCTGACCGAATACGGGCATATGCAGCATTACGCCTAAATTGTCATAGGCGACCCGCAATTCCAGCGTAGTCGAATCGGTGGAAAAACGAATTCTCCCGCCAGCCGTGTGCGCCGACAAAACCTTTACGCCTTCGCTGACCGTTTCGGCTACCGAGAACGGCATACGCATAAAACAATGCTTATCCTGACAGTAGCTAACGCCGTATAAATCGAACGCTTTATGCGGGATTTGGTAATATTTCAACCCGTTTTTACCGTTCGTTTGACCTTGCAGAGCAAAGTTTTTATCGATTTCTTCAATCCGCATTTCGGTTGTTCCTTTTTGAGAAAAGCGTTTTAGTGCTTAAAGTGTCTGTCGCCGACGAAGATCATGGCGATACCCGCTTCGTCGCATGCGTCGATGGAAAGCTGGTCCTTGATACTTCCGCCGGGCTGAACGATCGCCGTAATGCCCGCTTTTACGCATTCCTCTACGCAATCGGGGAACGGGAAGAACGCGTCGCTCGCCATTACCGAGCCTTTCACTTCCTCGCCCGCGTGCGCGATTGCTTGCTGCGCCGCCCAGATACGGTTGGTCTGACCCATGCCGATACCCGTCGTTCTGTCCGCTTTACCTACCACGATCGCGTTCGATTTGGTGTGTTTTACCACTTTCCAGTTAAACATAAGCGCTTTCATTTCCTCTTCCGTAGGCGCGCGCTTGGTAACGACTTTCAGATTTTCGGGTGCAAACAGGGTGTTGTCGTAGTCCTGTACGAGCAAACCGCCGTAGACTTTCTTCATATCGTACGCCGTCTTTTCTCTCTGCGCTTTGATATCGGGCAGCTCCAAAAGACGGATATTCTTTTTCTGTTTGAGGATCTCCAACGCGCCCTCGGTGAAGCTCTCCGCGATCACGATCTCGATAAAGATCTTATTGATCTCCGTCGCCGTCGCTTCGTCCACCGTGCCGTTGATCGCAAGGATACCGCCGAACACGGATACGGGGTCGCTTTCATATGCTTTGATATACGCCTCGTGAATGGTCTTGCCTACGCCCACGCCGCAGGGGTTTGCGTGCTTGCAAGCCACCACGCAGGGTTCGTCAAATTCTTTTACGAGTTCGAGCGCGCCGTTCGCGTCGTTGATATTGTTATAGGAAAGCTCTTTGCCCCAGAGCTGTTTTGCCTTAGAGAGCGAGCCTGCGCGGATAAATTCTTCGCTGTAATACGAAGCGCCCTGATGAGGGTTTTCGCCGTAGCGCATATCCTGCGTTTTCTCGTACGCAAAGGTAATGCTGTCAGGGAAACGGATATCGAGCTGCTGCGCGAGATAGTTGGAGATCATGCTGTCGTATACCGCGGTGTGCGCGAATACCTTATACTGCAAATATTTCTTGGTGTCAAGCGTAATTTCGCCCGCTTCCAGCTCGGAAAGCACGCGTTCGTAGTCTTTCGGATCGACGACCACCGCAACGTCCTGATAGTTTTTTGCCGCCGCGCGGATCATCGTAGGCCCGCCGATGTCGATGTTTTCCACCGCGTCTTCAAACGCTACGCCGGGTTTGGAGATCGTCGCTTTGAACGGGTACAGGTTTACGGCGACGATATCGATCGTATTGATGCCGAGCTTGTTGAGCTGTTCCATATGCTCGGGGTTGGAACGCATCGCCAAAAGACCTGCGTGCACGACAGGGTGCAGGGTTTTTACTCTGCCGTCAAGACATTCGGGGAAGCCCGTGAGTTCGCTGATACCGATAACGGGCAAGCCCGCCTCTTTGAGGGCTTTCGCCGTACCGCCCGTGGAAATGATCTCGTAATCGCACGCGATCAGTCTTTGACAGAACTCCACGATGCCCGTTTTGTCGGAAACGCTTACCAATGCTCTTTTCTTCATAATATATAACACCTCTGTAATTTTTTACATTTTTTGGTCCATACTGCTTGTATGGTTATTTTATACGTTTTACTTGTCGCTTATATCCTTGCTGTCAATTTCTACGCTTTTCTGCTCGTCAAATCCTTACGGGATCAGGAAAAGCAAGCCGAATTAAACGCGCAGGCACAGCCCCTTGTTGACGCGCAAACGCCTCAGCCCAAACCCGCCGCGAAAACGACGAGCAAACTTTGTATCACGGGACTGCTCGGCGGCGCGATCACGATTTACGTTTGTATGTTCATCTTCAAATACAAGCGTTCGGAGCTGCTATTGATGGTGCTGATGCCGTTGCTTGCCGTGCTGAATATCTATCTTTGGGTACTGCTGTTCCGCTCGGGTTTTTCCTTCTTTGTAGTACGCTGAGGGTAGCTACTTCCTTATTATAACATATTTTTTGAAAATAAGATAATAAAAAGAAATATTTGTTTACCGCGTGGAAATTAAGTTAAATTTTCACATTTTTTGATAATTTTTGTTACATTATCGAGAAATTAAAAATTTTCGGAAATTTTTGAAAAAAACGGCAAAAAAGATTTGACAATTTTTTTGAATGGTGGTATTATATACAAGCGTCGTCGATACGGCGGTGAAGTGCGACAAATGCGGGTGTAGTTCAATGGTAGAATTCCAGCCTTCCAAGCTGGCCGCGTGGGTCCGATTCCCATCACCCGCTCCACTTATTTTCGAGGCGTGTCGTATGCGCCTGTAGCTCAGTTGGATAGAGCAACGGCCTTCTAAGCCGTGTGTCAGGAGTTCGAATCTCTTCAGGCGCACCATTACATGGCGGGCATAGCTCAGTTGGTTAGAGCGCCAGATTGTGGCCCTGGAGGTCGTGAGTTCGATTCTCT
>JAFTVF010000005.1 GCA_017465865.1 Clostridia bacterium | reverse complement strand
GACCCGAATGACCCGTTGACGGGTAGCAAGTAACAAATGCATGACTGGCAGGTCAATAAAAAAGCACATTTGTGCTACGCCAGTAGTAAAGGGCTATGCCCGAAAAAGTAAAGCCACCCGCTATGCGGGTGGATAGTTACTTGACAAACCTACGGGTATATAGTATAATACCCCTAAGAGGTAACTTTATGGCAAAATATTCTATCATCGTCCCTGCTTATAACGAGGAAAAAAGCCTGCGGCTGTTTTACGAAGCCGTAACGCCGCTGATGGAAAGCACGGGCGAAACTTACGAGATGATCTTTATCAACGACGGCAGTACGGACAAAACGCAGGAGATCCTGCGCGGGCTTGCGGGTGCGGATAAGCGGGTAAAGGTATGTAATTTCTCGCGGAATTTCGGTCAGCAAGCGGCGCTTTTATGCGGACTGGAAAAGGCAAGCGGCGACGCCGTGATCGCGATGGACGCAGACCTGCAAGACCCGCCCGAAGTCGCTTTGCAGATGATCGAAAAGTGGAAAGAGGGCTACGAGATCGTCCACGGCAGGCGCAAAAAACGCACGGGCGAAACGGTTTTCAAAAAAGCCACCGCATACCTGTATTACCGTTTTATGCGTAAGATCACGAAAATGGACGTGCCCAAGGACGTGGGGGATTTCAAGCTGTACGATCGGAAAGTCGTCAACGCGATTTTATCCATGGGCGAACACGATCGGCTGCTCCGCGCGCAAGCGGCGTGGGTGGGCTTTAAGCAGACGTTCGTGGAATTCGAACGTCCCGAACGGATCGCGGGCGAAACGCATTATACCCTGAAAAAAATGGTCAAGCTCGCCGAAGCGGGGATTTTCCCGAACACCGATTACACGCTTACGCTCCCGATCAAGCTCGGCTTTTTCCTCAGCTTTATAAGCCTTGCGTGCTTTATCGTCTTTACCGTGCTCGCTTGTTGCGGCGTAGCTTTCGGCGGTTTAACGGCGTGGCTGTTCCCGAGTATCGCGCTTGCGGCGGGGCTGATCCTCAGCTGTCAGGGCTTGGCGAATATGCACGTCAATATGATCTATAAAGAAGTGCAAAACCGACCGAAATATATCCTTTCCGAAACATACAATTTCGACGAATAAGAAAAAACCTGTCCGTTTGGACAGGTTTTTTCGGTTATTGTCTTGTAGCTAAATACACCATCAACACGGAAATATCCGCGGGGTTCACGCCCGAGATACGCCCTGCCTGACCGAGGTTAAACGGACGGACGCGGTCGAGCTTTTCCCGCGCTTCCAGCCGAAGCCCTGCAATCGAATGATAATCGATATCCGCGGGCAACAGCTTGTCTTCGAGGCGTTTTGCCTTTTCGATAAGCTCTACGCCCTGTTTCAAATACCCCTCGTATTTCACGGCGATCTCCGCCGTTTCCAAGACGTTTTTCGGGTACTCGCTGAATACCCCGAATTTCTTCATGATATCTTTCAAGGGGATCGAGCGTTTTAACATATCCGAATAGGAAACGCCGCCGCTCGGCTCGCCGTAGCCGTACTCGGCAAGAAACGCCGCCGCTTCCTTTTGCGGTACGCGGGTTTGCATCGCCTGTAACAATTCCTCATATTTCGATTTTCTTTCGAGGTATCTGTCGTAGCGCGCCTTTGTTACCAGCCCGATTTCCTTGCCTTTTTCCGTCAGACGGAAATCGGCGTTGTCCTGCCGTAAACAGATACGGTGCTCGGCACGCGAGGTCATCATACGGTAGGGCTCGTCCGTGCCCTTGGTAACGAGATCGTCGATCAGCACCCCGATATACGCTTCGTCGCGGCGCAGGACGAACGGGGGCAAGCCGCGGAGTTTAAGCGAGGCGTTGATACCCGCCATCAAGCCCTGTGCGGCGGCTTCTTCATAGCCCGAAGTGCCGTTGATCTGACCTGCGGTGTATACGCCCTCTACCTTTTTGAATTCGAGAGTGGGCAGTACGTCGAGGGTGTCGATACAGTCGTATTCGATCGCGTAGCCGTAGCGCATAATATCCGCGTGTTCAAGCCCCGCTACGGACGAATACATAGCCCGCTGTACGTCGTGGGGCATAGAGGTAGACATACCCTGCACGTACACCTCTAAGGTATCCGCGCCCTCGGGTTCGAGGAAGATTTGATGCCGTTCCTTGTCCTTGAACCGCACGACTTTCGTTTCAATGGACGGACAATACCGCGGACCTGCGGACAGGATCGTGCCGTCGTATAAGGGGGAGCGGTCGAGATTGTCCATAATAATCCCGTGGGTGGTGAGGTTGGTGTAGGTGAGATAGCAGGGGAGTTTATTCTCAGGCGGAGTATCGTGCATAAAGGAGAACGGATAAATATCCGTATCGCCGTTTTGGACTTCGCATTTCGAATAATCCACCGTGCGCCCGTCCACGCGCGCGGGCGTGCCCGTCTTAAACCGCCGTACTCTAAAACCGAGTTTTACAAGGCTTTCCGTCAAATGCGTTGCGGGCGCGAACCCGTTCGGACCTGATTTTTGCACCACGTGTCCCGTGATCGTTTCGCCGTTTAAGTATACGCCCGTGCAAAGGATCACCGCTTGACAGGAAATGATACCGCCGTAGGTCGTTTTCACGCCCGCGCATTTCCCGTCTTCGACGAGAATTTCAGAGGCTTCCGCTTGGATAATGCGCAGGTTAGGGGTGTTTTCCAGCACCCGTTTCATCTCCGTATGATAGGCGTTTTTATCCGATTGCGCGCGCAGAGATTGTACCGCCGCGCCCTTGCCTACGTTCAGCATACGAATCTGCAACGCGGTGTTGTCCGCAACGATCCCCATTTCCCCGCCCAGCGCGTCGATCTCGCGGACGAGATGTCCTTTCGCCGTACCGCCGATCGAGGGGTTACAGGGCAAAAACGCGATGCTGTCGAGGTTCAAGGTGAGTAGCGCGGTCTTGATCCCCGTGCGCGCTAACGCGAGCGCCGCCTCGCAGCCCGCGTGTCCCGCGCCGATTACCGCGGCCTGAGCCGCATATTCTAAAAATTCGTTAGTTTTCGTCATAGTATTACCCGTCGTACAAGCATTAACGCGGCAACCGCCGCGCCAATATCACAGAATAATTACGTTATTTTTTCAGCACAATATTTTTGATATCGTCGATCTCTTTTGCTACGCGGTCGTTGAGAGAAGCCAGCTTTTCCATTTTATCCCTTGCGTACATGATCGTCGTGTGATCCCGTCCGCCGAGGATATTCCCCACGGATACGAGGGGTAGAGAAAGCATTTCGCACATTAGATACGCGCAGATCTGGCGCGCTTTGACGAGATCGGCTTTTTTGCCTTTGCCGATGAGGTCTTCCCGCTTTTGCTTGAAATACCCGCATACGGCGGTAAGGATCTTTTCGGGCGTAACGTCCTCTTGTTCTTCCGTTTCGTTCACCGATTCGCTGAGCGCGAGCTTGGCAAGCGCGAGGGTGATCGGCTCTTCGTGGAGCTTGCTCGCGAAAATGACTTTCGTCAGTCTGCCCTCCAAGGTCCTGACGTCGTGTCCCGAATCCCGCGCCAAAAATTCTAAAACGTCGTCGGGGACGGGGCATTTCCGATCGAGCGCTTTGCGCTTTAAGATCGCGATCTTCGTTTCGGGATCGGGCGGTTGGATATCCGCGATCATGCCCCCCTCGAAACGGGTGCGCAGTCTTTCTTCCAGCGTTGCGATTTCTTTGGGCGGTCGGTCGGAAGTGATGACGATCTGTTTGTTCTGCGCCGACAGCTCGTTAAAGGTATGGAAAAATTCTTCTTGGAGCTGCGTACGCGCTTTTAAGAACTGAATGTCGTCGATCATGAGCACGTCCACGTTCCGATAATGGTAGCGGAATTTCGCGCCGTTCTTTTGGGAAATGGAATCGATCAGATCGTTCAGGAAATTCTCGCTTGTCGTATACAATACCTTTTTATCGGGGTGGTATTTCGCCATATGGTTGGCGATCGCGTGCATAAGATGGGTCTTGCCTAAGCCCGATTCGCCGTAGATAAACAGGGGGTTAAAGGTCTCGCCCGGGTTTTCGGCGACCGCCTTTGCCGCGGCGTATACGAATTTACTGCCCGCGCCCGCGACGAAGGAATCAAAGGTAAAATTTTTATTGATGGGCGCGGTGCGGAAGGTCTCCGTTGCGTCCTCGATAAACTCGGCGGGGAACTCGTCGCTGCCCTCTACGACGAGGCGGAAATCGTTCAAGCCCAGATCGCATTTCACGATCGCCTCGCGCAGCTTGTCCGCGAACTTTTTCATAATCGAGCCTGCGTTGAGGTCGGAAGAGCATTGCAAAACGATCTTTCTGCCCGCAAGGTCGATGGGTTCGAGGTCTTTGATGAGATGATTAAAGGACACGGGCGGAATGAGATTCTGCGCGCGTTCGCTGATTTGTTTCCATAAAAATTGGAGTTGGGAATTTTCCGGCATTATTTTTTTTACCCCCGTCGTAAATTCTTCGTTACTTATCCGTTCGTAAACTTGTCTTTTCGAAAATTATTTGATATAATTATAATACAAAATTCGATGAAAAGAAAGCAATTTTGGCGGGTTTTTTGAGGATTATGCAAATAAAAAAATTATTCCTTCAAAATTTCAGAAATTACGAGAACGAGCGTTTTGACTTTTCCGAGGGTCTGAACGTCCTTTTCGGTAAGAACGCGCAGGGCAAAACCAACTGTGCGGAGGCGGTGTTTTACCTCTGCACGGGCGCGTCGCTGCGTATCCGCCACGACAAACAGCTGATCCGTATCGGCGCGGAAAGCGCGCGGATCACCGCCGAGGCGGAAAACCGTTACGGCAGAGTAACTATCGAAGCGGATATCTACGAAAACAAACGCGAGATCCGCGTAAACGGCAGTAAAATCGCCAAAAACGCCGACCTGATGGGGCATATCAACAGCGTGTTCTTTTCCCCAGGGGAGCTGCGCCTGATCCAAGACGGACCCGACGAGCGCAGACGGTTTATGAATATCTCCATTTCCCAGACCTCGCCCGCCTATTATACCGCGCTGCTCCGTTATAACAAGATCCTCGACCAGCGCAATACCCTCTTAAAAAATCACGACGTATCCATGGTCTTGGATACCCTGCCCGTATGGGACGAACAGCTTTGCAAATACGCCGCCGTCATCATCAAAAAACGCGCGGAGTTCTTGGAAAAGCTCGCGCCGCACGCCAAGGACTACCACGCCTTTTTAACGGACGGTGCAGAGGAGCTTATCGTGCGCCCCGACAGAAAATACGAGGGCGACGAAACGGAGATCGCCAAAACGCTGATGCGGCGTTTGGAGAATAACTACGAAAAGGATCTGCGGCTGGGCTTTACGACGGTCGGACCGCACCGCGACGATCTGGACGTGCTGATCGGCGGTACGGATGCAAAAGCCTACGCTTCGCAGGGACAGACCCGCACGGCGGCGCTTGCGTTAAAGCTCGCCGAGGTGGAAATTTTCAAGAGCCTTTCGGGGGAAAGCCCTATCCTCGTGCTCGACGACGTCATGAGCGAGCTGGATCTGCCGCGCAGGAAAAAACTGCTCAAATGCGTTTCGGGTATTCAGACGGTGCTTACCTGTACGCACGCCGAACGGGTGCTGTACGGCGCGGAATGTAACAAGATCCGTATCGAAAACGGTCGGATCAAGGCGTGATCGCAAACGGAATAGAAGAACGGCGCACGGCACATACTGAAAGTGAGGGATATTCGTACATAACAGAGAGGAAACCAACGAATGAAACCGCACGTAAAAACAGCAACGCTCCTCTTTGCAGGGGCGTTTTTCTTTTGTCCTTTTTTTGCGCTGAAACCTACGGCGAAGCCTGTAAACGCCGTCAGTGCCGAAAACCCGTACGGCTGGGATAAAATTTCGTCGTATACCACCTATTACAGCCAAAAAGACGTAGGCAGGTGTGCGAACATCGCGATCGCCGCTTCGCTTATCGACGGCGTTACCATTCAGCCGTACGGCGAATTTTCGTTCAATTCCACCGTCGGCAGGCGCACGGAAGAGGCGGGGTTTCAACAGGCGAAAATTATCGTCAAGGGCGAGTACGTGCTCGGCGTGGGCGGCGGGGTTTGTCAGGTGAGCACGACCCTTTACAACGCCGCGCTGAAAGCGGGCTTGACGGTTACGGAGTTTCACCCGCATACCCTGCGCGTGGCGTACGTACAGCCCTCGCGCGACGCGATGGTCTCGACGGGCAGCGATCTTTGCTTTATCAATCCGCACGCGCACGCCGTGCGCTTGTCCGCGAAAGTGTTCGAGGGCGGGATACGGGTCTGTTTTTACGGCAAGGACGAGGGGTATCGCTACGAGATCGTGTCTAGCCTGCTTTCGGAAATCCCCCCGCCCGAGCCGATTATAAAAGAGGGGGATAAGGAAGAAATCTTGCGCGAGGAAAAGAGCGGGGCGAAAAGCGAAATGTATCTGGAACGCTATCGCGGGGATCGCTTGCTTTCGCGCAAACGGCTTCGCACGGACGAATACCGTCCCGTTCAGGGAATAATCGTCAAAAAAATCACCGATACGACAAATAAAATAGGCTCAAACGATTGTGTTTTCGGTGAAAAAATGTTATAATAAAACCGTATAAAAATCGGGAAAAGCGTCGCAAGACAAAAATCGGCTTTTTCCTTGCACGAAGGCAGGTTTAGAATGGAAAGAACACCCCTCAAAACTCTGGGCGAAAACTATTTAGCATACGACGGAAAGACGGTTACCGTAGCGGGCTGGGCGAGAACGATACGCGATTCGAAAGCGTTCGGGTTTATCGAGCTTAACGACGGTAGCTGTTTTAAGAATACGCAGATCGTTTTCGAGCGTGAAAATTTGGAAAACTACGACGAGATCGCGAAAGAAAACGTAGGCTGTGCGCTCGTCGTTACGGGCAAAGTGGTCGTAACGCCCGAAAACAAACAACCCTACGAGATCAAAGCGGAAAAAATAACGGTAGAGGGCAAATCCGCGCCCGAATACCCCTTACAGAAAAAACGCCACTCGGTGGAATTTTTGCGCGAGATCGCATACCTGCGCCCCAGAACCAACCTGTTCGGCGCGGCGTTCCGTATCCGCAGCGAAGCGGCGATCGCGATCCATAAATTCTTCAACGACCGCGGTTTCGTGTACGTACACACGCCCATCATCACGGGCAGCGACTGCGAGGGCGCGGGCGCAATGTTCCAGGTAACCACCCTCGATCTCGACGAGGTGGCGAAAGGCAAAAAAGTGGATTATAAAGAGGATTTCTTCGGCAAACGCGCGGCGCTTACCGTGTCGGGACAGTTGAATGCGGAAACGTACGCGATGGCGTTCGGCAACGTGTATACGTTCGGACCGACATTCCGCGCGGAGCACTCGAATACCGCAAGACACGCGGCGGAGTTCTGGATGATCGAACCCGAAATGGCGTTCTGCGATCTTGCGGGGGATATGGATATCGCGGAAGCGATGGTGAAATATATCATCGATTACGTATCCGAAACTTGCGCGGACGAATTGAATTTCCTCAACCAGTTCGTGGACAAAGGACTTCTCGAACGCCTGAAAAACGTGTCCGAGAACGCGTTCGTGCGGTTGAGCTATACCGAAGCGATTGAAATTTTGAAACAGAACGCGGATAAATTCGACGATAAAAATATCTTCTGGGGCAAGGACCTGCAAAGCGAACACGAGCGTTTCCTTACCGAACAGGTATACAAGAAACCCGTATTCCTCACCGATTACCCGAAAGAGATCAAGGCGTTTTATATGAAACAAAACCCCGACGGAAAGACGGTGGCGGCGGCAGACCTGCTCGTGCCCGGGATCGGGGAGCTGATCGGCGGTTCGCAAAGAGAGGACGATTACGAGAAGCTCGTAAACCGTATCAAGGAGCTGGGAATGAACCCCGAGGACTATTCGTGGTATCTCGATCTGCGCAGATACGGCGGCACGACGCACAGCGGGTTCGGGCTTGGATTTGAAAGAATGGTCATGTACCTGACGGGTATCGCGAATATCCGCGACGTACTTCCGTACCCCCGTACGTTCGGCGACCTCAAGTATTAAGGGTGAAATGTGTTTGCCTACGGCAAACGCGAGATACTAACGTGCGATATATTAAAATGCGATATACTCGCTAACGCTCGTGCGATATGCTTAGCTTTGCTAAGCGTTGTGGCTGTTATTTACAAGTATACTTGTATAAATTTCACCGCTACGTTTTGGCTTGGTTGCAAGACAAAACATATCGCGCTCGATAGGGCATATCGCTTGCCACAAGGCAAATATCGCGCCTGATAGGGAATATCGCGTCGCTAGGCATAGCAATTCAATTCACTTGAATAAAAGGAGAAAAATCGACATGACGAAAATCATCATCGACGCCATGGGCGGAGATTTCGCACCCAAACAGCAGGTGCTCGGTTGCGTGGAAGCATTGAATAAAGACAAGGATTTGTATCTTATTCTCTGCGGCGACGAAACGCAGATCAAGGCGGAGCTTTCCGCTTGCAAATACGACGAAAAACGCTTGGAGATCGTCCACACGACCGAAGTGATCGGTATGGAGGAGATCCCGACGAAAGCGGTAAAGACGAAAAAAGACTCGTCTACCGTCGTGGCGTTCCGTTTGCTCAAAGAGGGCAAAGCGGACGGGCTTGTGTCCTCGGGCTCGACGGGCGCGGTGCTCACCGCAGGCGTACTTATTCTCGGACGGCTCAAAGGGGTGTCAAGACCTGCGCTCTGTCCGATCATTCCCAACCACAAAGGCACGGGCACGTTCCTTTGCGACTGCGGCGCGAACCTCGAATGTAAGCCCATCAACCTCGCGCATTTCGCGATCATGGCGACGGCGTACGCGCAGTCGGTATACGGGATCAAAGACCCCAAGGTCGGCTTGCTCAACAACGGAACGGAAGAACACAAGGGGCTCATATTGCAACAGGAAGCAAACGGCTTGCTTAAAAATATGGATTGCATCAACTACGTAGGCAACGTCGAGGGACGGGATCTGATGTTCGGCGATATCGACGTTATGGTGTCCGACGGGTTTACGGGCAATATCGCGATGAAAGCGGTAGAGGGCTGCGGTAAGCTGGTGAGCACGACCCTGAAAAAGCAATTCAAGCGCAATCTTTGGTCGAAGCTCCGCGCGTTATTGTGCAAGGACATCATCGGCGGTATCCGCACCAGCCTCGATTACGAAACCTGCGGCGGGGCTATGTTTTTGGGTTTGAATAAGCCCGTAGTGAAAGGGCACGGAAACTCTAAGGCGTACGCGTTCTCCGTCTGTATCGAGCAGGCGGCAAACGCCGTTCGGGGGGAACTCGTCGGCAAGATCAAGGGTATGATCGACAGCGTGGATTTGAACCCCGTCGCGCCCGAAACCACGGAAAAAGCGGAATGAACGGCTTTCCCTATACGGATATAGAAAAAAAGATCGGATATATTTTCCGAGATAAATCTCTGCTCAAAGAAGCGTTCACCCATTCCACTTACGCCAACGCGCACGGGGGCAAGGACAACGAGCGTATGGAATACCTCGGCGACGCGGTGTTGCAGCTCGTAGTTACCGAGTGGCAATACGCGCGCGACACGCAGGCGAGCGAGGGCGTGCTCACGCGCGAGCGGCAAAAGCTCGTTTGTCAAAGCGCGCTTGATTCGGCGGTGGACGCGTTGGACGTACGGAAATACCTGCTCGTTTCGGGGAGTAAGGCAAATATCGGGCAAAAGACGACTTCCAGCCTGTTCGAAACGATCGTCGGCGCGATCTATCTCGACGGCGGGTACGCTAAGGCGCAGAAATTTATTCTCGCACACGGGAATTTGACTTTAAAAAAAGAGCTGGACAACCCCAAGGGCGCTTTGCAGGAATTTTTGCAGGGCATGGGGGAAACCCCACCAAAGTACCGTTCGGAAAAGACGGGCAAGGACAACGCGCCCTTATTTCATTGCACGGTTTCCGCGCTCGGCGCGGAGGCAAGGGGCGAGGGCAGGAGCAAAAAGGAAGCCGAACAAACGGCGGCGGCGCGGCTGCTTTGGGAGCTGTCGCATAAGAACTAATCAAGTAAAAAATCGGAGCTACGTTATAGCGAAAAGGAGTACATTTTGGATCTGAAAGAAATACAACTCGTCGGCTTTAAGTCGTTTGCCGACAAAACGAAAATTCGCTTTGAAGAGGGCGTTACCTGTATCGTCGGTCCGAACGGCTGCGGTAAGAGTAACGTTGCGGACGCGGTGCGTTGGGTGCTCGGTGAAAAATCGGCAAAGGCGCTCCGCGGAACGAATATGCAGGACGTCATTTTCGGGGGCACGCAGGAGCGAAATCCGCAGACGTTCTGCGAAGTAACCCTCGTTTTCGACAACGAAAATCATATTTTCCCCGATATCGCGGATTCGGAAGTGTCGATGACCCGCCGACTCGACCGCAAAGGGGAGAGTAAATACCTTATCAACGGTCAGGCGAGCCGTCAAAGGGATCTCGTCGCGCTGTTCCATACCATCGGGCTTGGAAAAGAGGGGTATTCGATCATCGGGCAAGGCAAGGTCGAGCAGATCATGAACGCTCCGCCCGAAAAGAGAAGACTTATTTTCGAAGAAGCGCTCGGGCTTATGAATTTCAAAGACCGCAAAGAGGACGTTGAACGCAAGATCGCGGATTCCAACTCTAACCTGTTTATTTACAGCCAGCGTATCGACGAATCCGAACGGCATCTTAGCCGTATGAAAGGGGAAGCGGAAAAGGCGCGGGAATACGCGGAATATTCGGACGCGTTGAAGATCGCCGAAGCGAATACCTACATATACCGCTACGAGAACGCCGAACAGGAAAAGAGCAAATTCAAGAAGGACATTGCGGTCATTTCCGAAAAGATCATTTCCCTGAATACGCAGATCGAGCTGATCAACCGCCGCTTGGACGACAACCGCGGTAAGATCAACCGTGCGGACGCGCAGCTCACCGAGCTGAACGACCGCCGCGTGGAGCTTTCCGTCGGCAACGAAAGAAAGGACGGCGAGTTAAAACTCGTACGCGAGCGTATCAATACCTACCGCTCGCAGATCGAGGCGGCGACGGAAGCGCTTGCACAGGGCAAGATCCGTATCGGCGAAATCGGGGACGAGATCGCGATCACGGAGAAAAAGAACGCGGACGGCGGAAAACGCGTTGCGGAAATAGAAACGCAGACGGAAGTCCTTTCCGCGGCAGTCCGCGCGCTCGATAAAAAGATAGAAGTTTTCGAGAAATTCTCGGACGAAAACCGACTTTCCCAGCTCTCCTCCGCGGACGATCTGTCCGAGCTCAAAAAGAGCCTCGGTACGCTCGCCGCGCGTATGGAAGCGACGAAAGACAGGTTAAACGAGCTTGTTTCCGCGCTCAAAAAGGCGGAAGAAAGAAAGGAACGGCTTTTAGACGAGCTTGCTTCCGTGCGTAAGGATATCAAGAGCTTGAAAGACCTTACCTCGACGGGTATGCGCGATTTCGAGGAAAAACAGGAAGAAGCGCGGGAGATGCAGCTCACCGTCAACGATTTCAATCAGGAGCTGTTCAACGCTAACGGTCAGATCGCGTCCTTGCGCGAGAACTTGGAAATGTATATCAGCTTGAAGAACCGTTTCGAGGGCTATAAGGAATCGGTACGCCGTTTGCTGTCCGTTTCCAAGACCAACCCCGAGCTTTCCAAGCACTTAAAAGGCGCGCTTGCGGACATCGTTTCCACCGACCAACGCTATGAAGCGGCGATCGAAACGGCGTTTGGCGGCGCGATGCAAAACGTCGTTACGCCCACGGCGGACGACGCGAGATACCTTATCGAATATCTGAAACGCACCAACGGCGGCGTGGTTACCTTCCTGCCCGTAGCGAGCATGCGCCCCCGTCCCGACTCCCGCGAGATCAGAAGAGCGTTAGACGAACGCGGGGCAATGGGCTTGGCGACCGAGCTTGTCAAATACGACGAATATTATTACAACGTCATTTCCAACCTCTTGGGCAACACCCTCGTTTGCGACAATATCGCCAACGCGACGGCGATCGCGAAAAAATACGGCAACCTGTTCAAGATCGTAACCCTCGACGGCGACACCGTTTCGACGAGCGGCGCGATGACGGGCGGCAGCCGCAGAAAGGACACGGCTTCGCTGCTTTCGCACGAGCGTAAGATACAGGAATGTAAAGAGAATATCGCGCGCAAGCAGAAATATATCGAAAAGCTGAAAACGGCGATCGCGGAGAGCGAACGCGCGAGAAAGGCGGCGGAAGAGGCGGTAGACGCGCTCCGCGAAAGATACCAGGGCGCAAACAGCGAGATCGCGGGGCTGATGCAACGCGAAACCGCGCTTTTGCAGCAGCTCGAAGAAGCGGAAAACGATATCGCAACCTATGCGGACGCGAAGAACGATTTTGAGGCGAGATTGCAGGAATTGCAGTCGGAAGAAGCGAATTCGTCGATGAGCGAAGAACAGCTTGCCGCGCGGAGAAAGAGCGCGGAAGCGGAAATGGAAACCCAGCGTCGTCAATGCGACAGCTTTAAGGAAGAACGCGCGGAAAAGAGCGCGCAACTTCGGGCTTTGGAAGTGGAATACGCCTCGCTGACTGCGGAACTGAAAAAGCAGAAAGAGAATATCGAGCGTTTGAGCGCGGAAAAGGAAGAGCTTGTAAAGCGTATCCTCGACACCGAATACGAATTGACGGAAACGCAGACGAGGCTCAACGGCTTGGAAGCGGAGGCGCAGGAAAAGGAGCTTACCGACGAGGAAAAAGCGGCGGTGCAAGCGATCGTGGACGAGATCGCGAAGCTCTCCAAGGAAAAGGAAGAGATCAACGCCGCGCAGCTGGCTTTGGAAGAGGAAAAGACGGGCTTGCAGGAAACGCTGACGAAAAGCTCGGACAAGCGTTATAAATGCGAGATCGAGATCAGTAAGATCGACACCAACCTCGAAAACATGCGCCTTCGCGTGGACGAGGCGTACGGAATGGATTACGAGGGCTGTCTTGCCTACCGCAAGGAGAATTTCGACGTGGAAGAGGGCGCGAACACGATTACGGTGTTAAAGCGCAAGATCACCATGCTCGGCGCGGTCAACCCCAACGCCGTAGAGGAATACGAGGAAGAACGCGCGCACTGCGACGAAATGCTGACCCAGCGCGAGGACCTGCAAAAAGCGCTTGCCGACTTGCAAGCGGCGCTCGACGAGATCCGCGGGGAAATGCTGCGTATCTTCGACGCGGGCTTTGAACAGATCAACGAGAATTTCAAGGTTACGTTTAAGGAGCTGTTCGGCGGCGGCAGAGCGGAATTGCAGATCGATTACGAGGGCGTGGAAGACCCGCTTGCCGCGGGCGTGGAGATCGTCGCTTGTCCTCCGGGCAAGAAGCTGACGAAGATCTCCCTGCTTTCGGGCGGTGAACGAGCGTTGACGGCGATCGCGATCCTGTTCGCGATTTTGAAATCCTGTCCGATGCCGTTCTGTATTCTCGACGAAATCGAAGCGGCGCTCGACGACGCGAACGTGGACAGATTTGCTTCCTATTTGAAACGGTTTGCCGAGGATACGCAGTTTATCGTTATCACGCACAGAAAACCGACGATGAACCAAGCGGATACCCTGTTCGGCGTAACGATGCAGGAAAAAGGCGTGTCCAAGATCGTATCCGTCAAGCTTGCGGAAGTAGAGAGCCGTTTGGGCGCAGGTACGGTAGAATAAGGCTTTGCCTTTGGCAAACCGAGGAATAGAGTGAATTGCAAGGCAAAGCCTTGCGTGAACTGAAATAAATTTCGTGAATTGCGCCTTTGGCGCGTGAATTGCAACCTATGGTTGCGTTGAGGGAATATTCTAACGCCTTTGCGGGTTTACAAGTATACTTGTATAATTTTTGCCATAACGCGTTTCGTAGAAACGCAATTCACGGGCGCAAGCCCAATTCACTGAGCGTTAACGAAAATTCACGCGCGTTTACGCGCAATTCACTGGCTTTAATCATTTCACTGGCGTAAGCCTTTATATCGCGCCCGTAGGGCGGAAAAAGGAGAAAATATGGGCATATTCGGAAAACTTTTCGGCGCGTTGAAAAAGACGAAAGACAACCTTTCGGAAAAACTCCGCGTGCTCTTTTCCAAAAACAAGCTCGGCAACGAGTTTTATGACGAATTAGAAGAAATTTTAATCGCCTCCGACGTATCGTATACGACGGCGCAAGAGGTCGTAGGGCGTGTGAAAAAGCTGGCGATTTCCGAAAAACTCAAGGATGAGGCGTACGTAACCGAACTGCTTCGGGGTATTCTCACCGATATTTTGGAGGAAAGCGAGGTTGAGCCTCCGCAGTATCCCTGCGTTATTATGCTCGTAGGCGTGAACGGCGTGGGAAAAACGACGACGGTGGGCAAGCTCGCGCACTATTTCCTCGCGCAGGGCAAGACGGTTACCGTCGCGGCGGCGGATACTTTCCGCGCGGCGGCGAGCGAACAGCTGTCGATCTGGGCGGAGCGCGCGAAAGTGCGTATCGTCAAGCACGAGGAGGGCAGCGATCCGTCGGCGGTCATCTTCGACGCGGTGTCCTCGGCAAAGGCAAAGGGCACGGACGTCGTGATCGTGGATACGGCGGGCAGATTGCACGTCAAGGATAACCTCATGAACGAGCTTCGGAAAATGGACCGCGTGGTTACGCGCGAGTACCCCGAAGCGGATTTTTTGAAACTGCTCGTGCTCGACGCGACGACGGGACAGAACGCCGTAAATCAAGCCCGTGTATTCGACGAAGCGGTAGAACTCGACGGGATCGTGCTTACCAAGCTCGACGGCACGGCAAAGGGCGGGTTCGTGTTCTCGCTCGCGCAGGAATTGACCCTGCCCGTGGTGTTTGCAGGCGTTGGCGAGAAAATGGAAGACCTTGAATTTTTCGACAGCAAGAGCTTCGTAGAAGCGATCCTGTAAGGACGAGCGTATGAAAATCGATATTTTAACCCTTTTCCCCGAGATGTTCTCGGCGATGCAAGAAAGCATTATCGGCAGAGCGCAGAAATCGGGAAAAATACAAATCAATATCGTCAATATCCGCGATTATACCGAGGATAAGCATTTGAAATGCGACGATTATCCGTTCGGCGGCGGCGCGGGTATGGTGATGATGGCGCAGCCCATCGGCAGCGCGATCGAGGCGCTCGACCCCGAGCACAAGGCAAGGCGGATCTATATGTCCCCAAAAGGACAGGTATTCCGTCAGCAAAAGGTGTTTGAACTACTCGAATACGAGCATTTGATCTTGCTTTGCGGACACTACGAGGGCGTAGACCAGCGCGTGCTCGATCTGTTTATCGACGAGGAAATTTCCATCGGAGATTACGTTTTGACGGGCGGGGAATTGCCCGCTATGGTCGTTGCCGATTGCGTTTCACGGTACGTGGACGGGGTGATTAGCACGTCGTCGCTCGTAGACGAGAGCTTTTCGGAAAACCTGCTCGAATACCCGCAGTATACGCGGCCGCAGGAATACCGCGGTCTTGCCGTGCCCGAGGTGCTCCGCAGCGGCGACCACGCCAAGATCGACGCGTGGCGCAGGGAACAGTCGATCGCGATCACGAAAAAGAACCGCCCCGATCTGTTGAAGTAAAGGTGTGAAATGAAAAATATACAATGGTTTCCCGGTCATATGACGAAAGCCATGCGCGACATGGAGGCGAAGCGCGATCTTTGCGACGGCGTGATCTGCGTCCTCGACGCGCGCGCGCCGATTGCGACCGTGAACAAGAATTTCAAAAAGATCTTCGGCGAAAAGCCGATTTTATACGTGCTCAATAAATCCGACCTCGCCGACGGCAAGGCGGACGCGTTTTTGAAGCTGTTCGAGGATAAGGGCAAGCTCGCCGTCAAATGCGACTCGACGAATATTTCGACGAAGCGTATTCTCGTGCAGAAGCTGAACGCAATCACCGAAGAAAAACGCGCCCGCGCGCAAGCCAAGGGCTTGAACCGTACTTTCCGATTTATGGTGGCGGGGATTCCGAATACGGGCAAAAGCACGATCGTCAATCTGTTAAGCGGTCAAAAACGCGCCAAGACGGGCGATAAAGCGGGCGTTACGCGGGACGTGCGTTGGCTGAAATGCGGCGCGTTCGATTTGCTTGACACCCCCGGCACGATGCCCCCGTCCTTTGATAATCAATACCACGCGCGGCATCTTGCGTATATCGGCAGTATCAACGACGATATTTTGGATATGGACGATATCGCGCTCGAACTTTTGGGCGAGCTGGCGGAAAAATACCCGCAGTACCTCACCGAGCGTTACGGTATCACCGACTTTTCCGAAAAGCTGGGCATGTACGAGGCGCTCTGCAAGCGCCGCGGCTTTATTCTCCGCGGCGGGGAATTCGATTACGAGCGCGGCGCAAAAGCGCTGATCGACGATTTCCGCAAGGGCAGGATCGGGAAAATTTGCTTGGAAAACCCGACCGACTATAAAGATTTCGAGTTTTGAAAACGCTATGAAAAAGATTTGGAACGCAGACGAAAAACTTGCATACGAACGCGCGCTTTTTGCGCAGGGCTGTCGGTATATCGCGGGCGTGGACGAGGTGGGCAGAGGTCCGCTCGCAGGTCCTGTGGTCTGCGCGGCGGTCGTGATGCCGCTCGATAGCGATCAGCTCGTCGAGGGCGTGGACGACAGCAAAAAGCTCTCCGAAAAGAAACGCGAACAGCTTGCGGAGGAGATCAAACAACGCGCGCTTTGCTATACGATCATCGAAATCGACGAAAAGACGATCGACGAAATCAATATTTTAGAAGCGACGAAGCTGGGCATGAAACGGGCGATCGAAACGCTGGAAATACCGCCCGATACGGTGCTGACGGACGGGAATATGACGATCGATATCGCATTTCCGCAGCGCAGCGTTATCCACGGCGACGCGCTGTCCTATTCCATCGGCGCGGCAAGCATTATCGCCAAGGTCTATCGGGATAATCTGATGGACGAATACGCGAAAACTTATCCGCAGTACGCCTTTGAAAAGAACAAGGGCTACGGCACGGCGGCGCATATCGCAGGGATAAAGGAGTACGGCTTATGCCCCATTCATCGCAGGACGTTCACAAAAAAGTTTTAGGCAGGAAAGGGGAAAAGCTCGTCGCGCAATACCTCAAAAAGCAGGGCTGTAAACTGCTTTTGAAAAACTATAAAACCCCGTTCGGCGAAGCGGATATCATCGTGAAAGACGGCGACGAGATCGCGTTCGTGGAAGTCAAAACGCGGACGAACGCAAACTACGGCGCGCCCCGCGAGGCGGTGGGCTACGACAAGCAACGCCGTTATTATAAGATCGCGGAATATTACGGGTTGCAAACGGGCGAAGAACCCAACGCGCGGTTCGACGTTGCCGAAGTGTACGCCGACGGAAAGGTAGAGTATTATAAAAACGCATTTTAAGATATTTTCATAAGACAATAAAAACGCTTTTTCGCTAAAAAGCGTTTTTATTTTTTGCGCGCGGGCGTGGTATAATAGCCTCGATCACTCGGCGGAAAAGGAGAGGGCGCTTTACATGACGGTATATATCGAGTACGCGTTTTTGGAAAACTTCTTTTTCGACGGCGTACTCTTGTCGCTCTCCCTCGCCGCTTCGAAATCGTATATCCGCTGGCGAAGCATACTCTTTTCCGCGCTCGTCGGCGCGGGGTTTGCGCTCGTTTATCCGTTTTTGCGTTTGCCGAGCGTGCTTTTGACCTTGCTGAAATTCTCCGTTGGCGCGCTATTGTGTTTGTTCGCGTTCGGACGGGTGAAAACGAAAAAAGAACGGAGCAGGTATGCGTTGACCGCGGTTTTTTTCTTCGTTTTCTCGTTCGCGTTCGGGGGTACGCTCTTGGGCGTTTCGGGGAAATTTTCAAGGCATAAGCCCTTTTGGGTACTGCTCGGATTTACCGCGCTTGCCGCTTTTGCCCTCGTGTTCGTCCGAAAACTCTAT
This sequence comes from Clostridia bacterium, assembly GCA_017465865.1. Lineage (GTDB taxonomy): Bacteria > Bacillota > Clostridia > Christensenellales > Borkfalkiaceae > Scatosoma. The sequence continues at coordinate 19,386 of JAFTVF010000005.1, read as the reverse complement.
GGGAGGCGGGCATTGTACGCCTTTATCTACGATTGCAGGCTTATCAACGGCGAAAAAACGGTAAACGCTACGGGTTTTTTCGACAGCGGAAACAGGGCGACGAAAAACGGCGTGCCCGTCTGCTTCCTTTCGCCTGAGCTGATCTACGAGCTGTTTGCAAGGGAAATTTTCGAAAACACGGGGCAGGTATGCGATGAAATGAGTATCGCAACGGTTACGGGCGAGAAAAAAACGCCGTTATATAAAGGCAAAATTGCCATAAAAACACAAGAGGAAATCCATGAAATAAAAGAGGTATATTTTGCGCCGTCGGCGAATATGGTAAAGAGAGAGTACAAGATACTGTTAAACGCAGGGATATTCGAGGGATAAAGTTATGAGCATCAAAGAAGTGTTACGAATGTTTTTACAAAAGATCATTTCGGACAAAGACGCGGTAGACTACGTTTGCGGGAACGGCGAGGCGTTGCCGTTGCCGCTTTCTGCCGAGGAAGAGGGGGAAATGCTGAGAAAATTAGGCGAGGACGCGGAAAAGGAAAAGGCGAAAGCGCTGCTTATCCAGCACAATTTGCGTTTGGTCGTGTATATTGCGCGCAAATTCGACAATACGGGGGTGGAAAACGACGACCTCGTATCGATCGGCACGATCGGGCTGATCAAAGCGATCAATTCTTTCAAAACGGACAAGAATATCAAGCTCGCCACGTACGCCTCGCGCTGTATCGAAAACGAGATTTTGATGTATCTGCGCCGTACCGCGAGGCTGAAAAGCGAGGTGTCTTTTGACGAGCCGCTCAACACCGATTTCGAGGGCAACGAACTGTTGCTTTCCGATATTTTAGGCACGTCTGCGGACAGCGTGTACGGGGATATCGAAGCGAACGCGGAGCGCGAACAGCTCAAAGAGGCTTTGAAGAAATTATCCGAACGGGAACGCAAAATTATGTTTCTGCGCTTTGGGCTAGGCGGCGGGGAGGAAATGACCCAAAAAGACGTCGCCGATCTGCTTGGCATTTCCCAAAGCTACATATCCCGTTTGGAAAAAAAGATCATTTTGCGCCTGAAAAAAGAAATCGCGAAAATGGAATAAAAAATTTACGGTTTGCGCATACTCATTGCACACCTGCTACCCTTGTTTTTTGTTTTTTACATACGAAAAAGGAGGAAAAAGGTATGCAGAAAGTGGAGATTTGCGGGGTGGATACCTCGGGACTACCGAAGCTGACGGCTAAGGAAAACGAAGAACTCATGAAACGCCTCAAAAGCGGGGATAAGCAGGCTCGGGATAAGTTCATTATCGGCAATATGCGGTTGGTGTTATCGCTTGTAAAACGGTTTCGTATCAAAAACCTCGGCGCGGACGACGTGTTTCAGGCGGGTTGCGTGGGCCTCATCAAGGCGATCGACGGGTTTGATTTAAGCGTAGGCGTGAAGTTTTCGACCTACGCCGTGCCGATGATCATCGGGGAAATCAAGCGGTATCTCCGCGACGGAAATTCCCTCCGCGTTTCGCGCAGTATCCGCGATATGGCGTATAAGGTGCTGAAAGCGCGCGAGGAGATCGAAAGCCGCGACGAGGAAGCGACGATCGAAAAGATCGCGGAAGTCTTGCAGGTGGCGGAACGCGAAGTGGTGTACGCGCTCGACGCGATCTCCGACCCGATCTCTATCTACGAGCCTGTGTATAATAAAGCGGGCGATACGCTTCTTTTGATGGATCAGCTCTGCGACGAAAAGAACACGGACGAGATCTGGACGGAACACGTCGCGCTTGGCGAAGCGATGGAAAAGCTGGGCGAGCGCGAAAAGAAAATTCTGTTCTTGCGTTACTACGAGGGCAAAACGCAGACGGAAATTTCCGAAGAGGTAGGCATATCCCAAGCGCAGGTTTCAAGGCTTGAAAAAAACGCCCTGAACAATATCAGGCTGAATATTTCGTAACTTTTCGTTGGCGTATATCGGTAAGACCCAACAAATAATTTGCGGAAACATTAAACAATAAGCAAAGTTTTATTAAGGCAGATACGGTAGGGGTGCGTTTCCCATTTTCCCAACACGAGATTGTGGATTGAGATAGGTCAATACTTTTAGCAAGTTCTTGCTGTGTGAGGATTTTTTCTTTACGAAGTTCTTTTAATTTCGTTCCTAAATTTAACATTTCAAATACTCCTTACAGTAATTATATAATATTTAAGAGAGGATTTGGGAAAATGTACGGATTTAGTACAATAAATATAAAACGGGAGGGCGGCTCGAACGAGCCGCCCCTGCTTTTTTTATTCAAATTCATCGTAGTTTCTGCCTGCGTTACAACCGCCGTCAAAATTGCAATCCGACGGCGGGGGAGGCGGTGGCGTGTTCCGACCGCGTTTTCCGCCGCTTTGTTTTCGGGGAAGTCCGACGTTGACGAGAATGACGTCCTCGCCGATCTTGACGATATTTTTCAGATCGATAAACAGTTCGTTTTTCTTAAAACCGAAGCCGCGGTTGCCCGGTACGATAATGCCCAGCCATTTGTTTTCGGGATAGCACAGCGCGATATCGCAGACCCGTCCGAGTTTTCTTCCGTCGAGTGTGTTGACGACCTCTTTCGTTCGAAGTTCCGAAAAACTCAATTCCATAACGACGCTCCTTAAAAATGCTCTCCATATACTATATGCAAGGGAAAGGAAATATGTTACTCAAATCCGCGGCGTTTCCGCACTTGACAAAGAAACGGAAATGTGGTATACTGTAAAACGAACGAAAAAATTCCCAAAACAAGCGCGGTTTATACGGCGACCTTGAAATTTTCACGGATATTTCACAAATTTTTGCCTTAATATTGACAAAATACGGGTATAGTATAAAGGTAAGGATTTCCAAAAACGGAAAAAACGGGGAATTTACTAAAAAAGAAAAGGGGTTATAAGGATATGAAAATACTCATTGTAGACGATGAAGAAATGATCCGCGGCGTGCTCCGCGAATACGTGGAGTTCGAGGGCAACGAGGCGTACGAGGCGGGGGACGGTATGGAAGCGGTGAAGCTCTGCCGTGAAAACGAGTACGATCTCGTGCTTATGGACGTGATGATGCCGCACCTCGACGGGTTCTCGGCGGTGAAAGAGATCAAAAAGACCAAGGACGTGCCCGTGATTATGCTGTCGGCGCGGGGCGAGGAATACGACAAGCTGTTCGCGTTCGAGATCGGCGTGGACGATTACGTAACCAAGCCGTTTTCGCCCAAGGAAGTAATGGCGCGTATCAACGCGGTAACCAAACGCCGCGCGGCAAAACCCGCGGGCAACGAGATCCTTAAATTCGAGGGCTTGCAGATCGATATGGCGGGCAGGAACGTGTACGTGGACGGCGAAAAGGCGGAGCTTACGCCCAAGGAATACGAACTCTTATTCTATCTCGTTCGGAACAAAGGCATTGCTTTGACGCGCGAAAAGCTCTTGTACGACGTATGGGGTTTTGATTTCTACGGCGACGACCGTACGGTGGACACGCATATTAAGATGCTGAGAGGTAATTTGAAAGAGTATAGGAAATTCATCGTAACCCTGCGCGGTCTGGGTTATAAATTCGAGGAATAACGGCGTATGCACGGCTCGGTCGCACCCAAACAACCGAAAATAAAGCCGCGCCGTACACGGCGCTATCGCAAAAAACAGCGCAGTACGAGCATTTATTTCCTGCTCTGGGCGATATTTTCCGCGCTGTCGCTGTTGATCGTTTTGATCTTCGGGGTGTCGCAACAGCTTTTGATGGAGCAATCGTATAAGACGGAGGCGTCGCAGGAGATCGCGGAAAAGGGGGAGAAGATCCGCGGGCATATCAAAAACCGCCCGCCCGATTCGTTCGGTGGGAACGAGAGCGGGTATATCCATATTATGGAAATGGAATACGACGTGCGGATCTTTATTTTGAGCGAGGACGGACGGCGTATCCTGCCCCAAGAACCGAACGTGGATATGACCGACCCCGACATACAGGAATATTTCGATTTCACCGAGGAAACTGCGGAGCTGAAAAAACAGCTTACGAAAAGCACCGCTGATTTCGCGGTGTTCGAGGGGGACGGCGAGTACGTATACGGCTGTGAAATTGCGCTGTACGAGGATTCGACTTGGTATCTGTACGTGGGAAAATCGCTGTCGCTTATGGAAACGGCGATTGCGCGTATGAACGTGCGCATGGTGCTGATCGCGGTGTTCGTGCTCGTGCTCGCGTTCGCGATGTCGAGCGCGGTATCGGGGTGGCTGGCAAAGCCGATTTCGGAAATGACGGAAAAGGCAAGACGGCTGGCGCAAGGGGATTTCGAGGTCGATTTCCACGGCGCGGATTATAACAAAGAAATGGTAGAGCTTGCCGAAACGCTGAACTTTGCGCGGGAGGAGCTGTCGAAAACCGACCGTATGCAAAAGGAGCTGATCGCCAACGTTTCGCACGATTTCAAAACCCCGCTGACTATGATCAAGGCGTACGCGTCGATGATTATCGAGATCTCGGGGGATAATCCCGAAAAGCGGAACAAGCACGCGCAAGTGATCGTGGACGAAGCGGACAGGCTGGCTTCGCTCGTAGGGGACGTGCTCGATCTTTCTAAGATCCGCTCGGGCGTTACGCCTTTGGAAATGAAAGCGTTCGATATGTCGGCGTATCTGTACGAGATCCTCGATCGGTTCGCGTATTTGAAAGAAACGCAGGGCTATCAATTTATTACCGATATCGACGACGGACTGTATACCCGCGCGGACGAATTGAAAATAGGACAAGTTCTGTATAACTTGATCGGGAACGCCGTCAATTATACGGGCGAGGACAAGACGGTATTCGTCAGCTTGAAAAAGCAAACGGACGGGCAATTCCGTTTCTCCGTACGGGATACGGGCAAGGGCATCAAGCCCGAGGAAATGAGCGAGATCTGGGACAGATACTACCGTTCGAGCGAGGCGCATAAACGCCCCGTACAAGGCACGGGTCTTGGGTTGTCTATCGTCAAGACTATCTTACAGCGGCATAACTTGCAGTTCGGCGTGGAGAGCGAACAGGGCAAGGGGAGTACCTTCTACGCGGTATTCCCGATAGAACAATAAATAGAATATATTCTTTGGGGCGAGGTGAAATTCCTCACCGGCAGTAAAGTCTGCGAAGAGCGCGTATCGCGCTCCCGAATCGGTGAAATTCCGATACCGACGGTATAGTCCGGATGGAAAAAGAGTATCGGCGTTTTGCAGAAAGCAGAGCGTTTGGATATTCGGCGCGATCATGCCACCCCGACCGATCGTCGGGGCGGCTTTTCTTATATACGGAGGTATGAAATTATGAACGAAACGCAAAACGAACGCAAAAAAACAGGCTTCAAAAACCGACTTTCCGCAAAACGGTTGGCGCTGATGGCGGCGTTTGTCGCGCTTGCGTACGTCGTGAGCCTGTTGGACTTTCCCATTTTCCCCGCAACGCCCTTTTTGAAGCTCGATTTCGGGAACGTGTTTATTTTGCTCATTTCCTTTTTGCTCGGCCCTGTCGAGGGCGTGGCGGTGTGCGTGATGAAAGAACTGCTTCGGATCATCGGCTCGTCCTCGGGCGGGGTAGGTGAGCTTGCGAATATGCTGGCGACCTCGGCGTTTATCCTGTTGCCGTCTATCGTCTATCAGTTCCGAAAAGGACTGAAATGGGTCGTACCCTGCCTCGTTGCCGCTTGTTTTCTCGGTACGGGCGCGGCACTGATTACCAACCGATTTATCACGTTCCCGCTGTATATGGGCAAGAGCGCGGCGGCGGTGTTTGCGGATACCTTTTGGTTCATCGTCGGGTTTAACTTGATCAAAACGGCGGCGGTGTCCGTTTTGACCTTGCTTTTGTACAAGAGATTGTCGAATTTTCTGAAAAAAATGAAAATTTAAGCAAGCTACGCGGGAAATATTTGCAAAATTTTCGCAAAGGTATTATAATAAAGCTATGGCAATATATATCACGAAATCGCGCGAGGAAACGGAAGCGTTCGCGCGGGAATATGCAAAGACCTTAAAGGCAGGGGATATCGTGCTGCTGGACGGGGATATGGGCGCGGGCAAAACCGTCTTTTCCAAGGGCGTTGCCAAGGGGCTTGGGATCGAAGAAGAGGTTACCAGCCCGACTTACGCGTATATGAACGATTACGACGGCAGACTGTTCCATTACGACTGCTACCGTATCGAGAGCGTAGAACAGGCGGAAAACCTCGGGCTTGCCGATTATTTTGATATGGGCGGGATCTGTCTTATCGAATGGGCGCAGAATATCGCGCCGCTACTGCCGCAGGGCGTAAAACGGGTGCATATCCGAAAAATGAGTGAAAACGAACGGGAAATCGAGTATTAAGGGCTATGGAAAATAGAAACTTTTTAGCGGTGGATACGAGCGGGAATCATCTCGCCGTCGTCGCCGTAAAAAACGGAAAAACGGCATACGGTAAAATCGAAAACTGCGCGATGCGGCATTCGGTATCGGTGATGGGCGTGATCGACGAAACGCTGAAAAAAGCCGATTTGAAAACGGAAGAATGCGACTTTTTCGCGGCGGCGGTGGGCGCAGGCTCGTTCACGGGTATCCGCATCGGGATCTCGGTCGTAAAAGGTCTTGCGCTCGCGCACGGAAAACCGACTTTGCCCGTAACCTCTTTCGACGTTGCGGCATATAATGCGATAGACGGCGGGGGGAAACTGCTTTCCATCGTGGACGCGTTGCACGGTTGTTATTACGTTTGCGGGTATGAAAACGGGGAAATCGTTTACCCGCCCGCGTATCTCACCGAAGCGGAAGTGCTTGCGCTCGTGGAAAAGGGCTACGCCTTGTGCTCGTGTTCCACCGCGCCGATCGCGGAAAAAGCGGCTTTGCAGATCGTCGATCCCGCTTTGGGGCTGGAAAAGGCGACGCTTGCGCGCGCAAAACGAAACGCGTTCGGGGAATTGACGGCGTTGTACGTGCGGAAAAGCTCCGCAGAGCTGAATACGGGGAAATAATATGGAACTACGGAGTTGGACGGAAAAGGACCTGCCAAAGCTCGCGCTTTTAGAGCGCGCTTGTTTTACCGAGCCTTGGACGACGGAGATGCTGAAAGAGGAATTTTCGAAAGAGCACGCATTCGGGATCGTTGCGGAAGCAGGCGGGGAAATTCTCGGGTATACCTGCGGTTCGGTTTTGTTTGAGGACGCGGAGCTTTTACGGATCGCCGTGTTGCCCGATTACCGCGGGCAAGGCATCGGCGGCGATCTTGCGGAGGGCTTATTCGAAACGGCGCTTGCGCTCGGCGCGAAGCGGGTGTTTTTGGAGGTACGCGCCTCGAACGAAGTCGCGCTTGGGCTATACCGTTCGCGCGGGTTTGAGAAAACGCGTTTGAGAAAACGCTATTACGCGGGCGGCGAGGACGCGCTGGAAATGAAAAAGGAGCTTTGTCCCGAAGAGGAATAACGCGATCAAAAACGAAAGGAGGCAACGCCACGATCAAGCTATCCGACGTTTCGTTTTTACAAAAGGGCAAGGGCAAGGATCTCGTGTTTTTGCACGGGTATCTTTCGTCTAAGGAAGCGTTCACGGCGCAGATAAACTACTTTTCGAAATTTTTCCGCGTAACCGCGATCGATTTTATCGGTTTTGGCAAGAGCGCGCCTCTGACAAAGCCCTTTTCGGTATCCGATTACGCCGAATGGACGAACGAGGCGTTCAGTCTTTTAGGAATAGAACAACCGCATATTATCGCACATTCTTTCGGGTGTCGGGTTGCGGTGAAAATGGCGGCGCGGGATAACGCCGTATTCGATAAAATCTTGCTCACAGGCCCTGCGGGCGTGATCTTAAAACGCGGGTTTTCCTACCGCGTGCGGGTGGGCGCGTATCGGTTCGTGAAAAAATTCGCGCCGAAATTCGCGGAGAAAAGGTTCGGGAGCGCGGAATACAGAACGCTCTCGCCCGTGATGAAAGAAAGCTATAAAAAGATAGTCAACGAGGATCTACGCGAAGCCGCGCGGAAAATCGGGAACGAAGTGCTGATCGTGGAGGGCAAAGAGGATACAACTACCCCGCTTTCGGAAGCGGAGGCGTACCTCGCCTGTTTTTCAAGAGGCAGACTTCGTACGATGGACGGCGGGCATTTTGCCTTTGCGGAATATCCCGTGCTGTTTAATCTCATTGCAGAGGAATTTTTGATATGATGGAAGTAACGGAAAGAGTAATCGCCGCGCTCGTAACGGCGCTGATCTTGTGCGTATCGACGACCAAGCTCTTGGGCGCGATGCAACAGAGCGGCTATAAAAACGGCGGGTTCTTGCGTTGGTTTAAGCGTAAGGACAATTTATATTTCAACCGCCTGTCCGTGCTCGCGCTTTGCTTAGCGCTTGCTTCGACGGTAACGGCGCTGTGCTTTTCTTTCCTCGGCGTAAAAGCCGCGCTTCTTTGCTCGGCTGTGCCCTTTTTCGCGTTGCTCATTCTGTATGCGTTTGCGGACGGGAAATACGCTTTGAAAGTACCCGTTACATACACGGGTCGGGTAAAACGCCTGTTTGCGGGGTATTTCTTCTTCGTTGCTTGCGCTTCGTATATCCTGATCGCTCTGCTCGGTTTTTTATCGGCTTGGAACGGCTCGGAGCTGTACGGACTGATTGCGTACGCGCCGTTTGCGCTTATGCCGATTCTCGCGCCTTTCCTGCTCTGCGCAGCGAACGCCGTAACGGGTGTGTTCGAGAACGCGCGGAACAGAAAATTCGTACGCCGTGCAGGCGAAAAGCTCGCCCAAACGGAGATGATCCGCGTGGGCGTGGTGGGGAGCTACGGCAAGACTTCCGTAAAAAATATCCTGAAAACGATCTTATCCGAAAAATATACCGTGGTGGAAACGCCCGAATCGTTCAATACGCCCATGGGTATCGCCAAAACGGTATTTTCTCCCGAATTTGAGGGAAAGCAGGTGTTTATCGCCGAAATGGGCGCGAGAAAATCGGGGGATATCAAGGAGCTTTGCGCGCTCGTACAGCCCGATTACGCGGTGTTTACGGGCGTGTGCGAACAGCATATCCAAACGTTCGGCTGTATCGAAAATATTTTCAAGGAAAAGAGCGAGATACTCTGGTCGGTCAAGAAAAAAGCCGTCTGCGGCGCGGGCTTGAAACCGTTTTCGGAGGCGTTTTCGGAGAACGAACGGGTGGTATTTATCGGCGAGGAAACGGAAGAAGTCCAACTGTTTGCCACGGAAACCGCGTTCACGCTGCGCTTGGGAGGCGAACGCATTGCCGTAAAAACGCCGTTGCTTGGGAAAGCGGCGGTGGAGAATATCACGCTTTCGGCAAGGCTCGCTTTTGAAATGGGCTTGACGGCGGAAGAGATCGCAAACGGGATCGGGAAATTACAGCCGATCGCGCACAGGTTACAGCTTTTGGAAAACGGCGGGGTGTATATCCTCGACGACGGGTATAATTGCAATCCCAAAGGCGCGAAAGAGGGGATCGAGGCGCTTTGCCGTTTCACGGGCAGGAAATGTATCGTAACCCCTGGTATCGTCGAATGCGGCGTTCTGGAAGAACGGGTAAACGGCGAGCTTGGCGCGGAGATTGCAATAGCAAAGCTGGATAAAGTAATTCTCGTAGGCGATACCCTCGTCGGCGCGGTAAAGAGCGGTTACGAAACCGCAAACGGCGATAAGGAAAAATTATCGACGGCGAAAACGCTGACCGAAGCGCAAACGCTACTTGCGGAGTGGCTGACGGCGGGGGACGCGGTGCTGTTCCTCAACGACCTGCCCGACGTGTATTGATTTGAAAAATAAAAAACGAAAGAAACACCAAAGCGGAAAAATTTTTACGCGGAGGTGTTTTTTTATGCGGAAAGTGGCGGTGCTGTTCGGAGGCAAGTCCTGCGAAAACGAAATATCCGTGCTTACGGGCGTGTTCGTGCTCAATCTCATCGACAGGGAGAAATTCGACCCTGTGCCTATTTATCTACATACCGACGGCGGAATGTATACCTCGCCGAAAATGACCGACCTTTCCGTCTTCCGCGAAAGGCGTTTTTCTTCCTTTGATCGGGTGTTTTTCGAGGGCGGCGCGCTGTACGCGTTCGGCGAAAAAAAACGCAAGCTCAAACGCCTGTGCGTTATCGATTGCGCGCTGAATTGTTGCCACGGCGGGCTTGGCGAGGGCGGCGGCGTGTCCGCGCTCATGGCGTTAAACGGTATTCCGCTCGCCTCGCCCGATCTCACCGCCTCGGGAGTGTTTATGGATAAGAGCCTGACGAAAGTCGTGTTGCGGGGGCTGGGTATCCCCACCGTCGAGTATATCCGCGCGAATGAAAAGGACTATGAAAAGCGGGGCGCGTTTTTGATGCGGAGTATCGAGAGCAAGCTCAAATACCCCGTGGTGATAAAGCCCGCGCATTTGGGTTCGTCTATCGGCATTTCACTTGCGAAAAACGAAGAAGAAGCAAGGCGGGCGATCGAGGCGGCGTTCGAGCTGGATACGCGGGTGATCGTGGAAAAATACCTCGCGGAAAAACGGGATATCAACTGCGCGGCGTATACCCTCGGCGGGGAGATCTTCGTTTCCGAGCCCGAGGAAGCGTTCGGCACGGGCATTTATTCCTTTGAGGATAAGTACGTAAAACGCACTTCCGACGGGGGAAAACAAGGGAACGGCGGACGGATCGAGGGGGAATTGCGGGAAAAGATCCGCGCGTATACCAAAACGGTGTATAAGCGCATGAACCTTTGCGGCGCGGTGCGTATGGATTTCCTCGTCAGCGGGAAACAGGTGTATCTTTGCGAAGTAAACACCGTGCCCGGCTCGCTCGCGTATTATCTTTTCTGCGAACGGGTGTCGGACGCGAAAAATTTCTTTTCCGATCTTTTGGAAGACGCGATCCGCGTACAGAAAGAGCAGGAGAAAAAACTACTGACGACGGGGATATTAAATTCCGTGCGGTTGAGAAATAAGTGAATTGATAGCTACGCTATCGTGAATTTTCGCTAACGCTCAGTGAATTGGGCTTGCGCCCGTGAATTGCATTTCTACGAAATGCGTTATTGTATGATTTATACAAGTATACTTGTAAAACCTATGAAAGTGTTATAATATTTCCTTAACGCAACGCCGTGCGTTGCAATTCACGCGCCGACAGGCGCAATTCACGAAATTTATTTCAATTCACGCAAGGCATAGCCTTGCAATTCACTAAACGGTGGTTTCCCGTAAAAAAAGCACGCTACTTCCCGTAGCGTGCCGATTTTTCGTAAAAGCGTTATTCCGTTTTTTCGTCGGAAGCAACCGCCGCTTCTTTTTGCGGCTCGGTTTCCTCTTCCTGCGCCTGTTTGGCGGAAAGCTCTAATCTTGCGCGTTCTTCTTCGAGGGTTTCGAACACGAAATGCTTGCCCTTGCCCGCGATATAGATCACGGTATACACCACCGCGCCGACCGTTTCCACGATCATATCTTTCATGCTGTCGATAAGTCCTATATCCAGATACCCGGGCAATTCCGTGCCGTTGACGATTACTTGGTTTACGTTCCATTCCGCCATTTCGCTCACGGGCAGATCCGTCCATTCGCCGAGGAGATAGGAGCGGATATTATAAATCAGCGTATCTTTCTGCATATCCGTTCCGAAAAAGCTGTCTAAGGAAAATTCGACGAATTCCCAAGCCATCGCGATCGCCATAGAGAAAATCAACCCGAACAGCGCGCACATAGCGAGGCTATTTTTGCCGTTTTTATTGATAACCTTGGGAAGATAAGCGCCGAACATAGCGAAGATAACGCCCGAGAACGCGTGCATGATATCGTCCCACCACGAAACGGTGTAGTACATATTATACGCATAGCCGAGCAACGGGCAGACGGCGTAGAATACCGTAACGAAATACAGCGAAAGTTGCAGACGGAACTTAAACAGTTTTTCCACGAGCATCGGAATACATACGTAAAGTATGGAAATACCGCCCATAAACGCCTTGCCGCTGTTTTTGGTGATACCGAAATAGATCGCGGTGGACAGACAAAACGCCTGACAAAGGCAAAAGAATATCCAACGCGCAAACGTTGTTTTCGACAATTTTTTTACTTCCATGTAAAAATAACCTCGATTTGTAATGCTTTTTTATGATACGATACCTATTATAATCCTTTTACGGGGAAAAGTCAATCGGTTTCCCGCGTGAAAAGAATGATAAGCGTGTAAAAATAAAGTTAAAGTTTTGTTAAAAGCGAAAAAGGCGAATGGAAAATTTTGCGTGCGCGGGCGCGTAAATCATTGCTTTTTGCGTTTATTTTTGGTATACTGTTGAGGAAAAAGAAAAACAAGGACAAAAGTATGGCGATCAGCGAATTTACCGATAAAGTAAAAATCCAGATAAAAGCGGGCGACGGCGGGGACGGTATGAACTCGTTCAAGGCGTTCAAGGGCAAGCCCGCGTGCGGACCTGACGGCGGGGACGGCGGCAAGGGCGGCGACGTGTATTTCGTCGGCGACAAGGACATGAACGACCTGTTCCCGTTCCGTTTCACTTCCAAATACTTCGCGGAAAACGGCGAAATGGGCGGTACGAACAAATGCTTTGGCAGAAGCGGAAAAAGCGTTTATATCAAAGTGCCTTTGGGTACGCTCGTGCGCGACGAGGAAACGGGCAGACTGATCTGCGACGTGTTCGAGGACGGACAGGAAGTGCTGGTAGCGCGCGGCGGTAACGGCGGTAAGGGCAACGTGCGCTTTACCACGGCGCGCAGACACGCGCCCAACTTCGCGCAGAAAGGCGAGAAAGTAAAACCCCATTCCGTGATCCTCGAAATGAAAGTCATCGCGGACGTGGGCTTCGTCGGGTTCCCGAACGTCGGCAAAAGCACTCTGCTTTCCAAGATCTCCGCGGCAAGACCGAAGATCGCAAACTACCATTTCACCACCCTTTCGCCCAACCTCGGCGTGGTGCGGTATTACGAAAAATCGTTTGTCGCGGCGGATATCCCGGGGCTGATCGAGGGCGCGGCGCAGGGCGCGGGGCTTGGGCACGATTTCCTGCGGCATATCGAGCGTACGCGTATGCTCTGCCATGTCATTGATATTTCGGGCTGCGAGGGGCGCGACCCGATCGAGGATTTCAAAAAGATCAACGACGAGCTGAAAGAATTCAGCGAAGAGCTTGCCTCCCGTCCGCAGATCGTCGTATGCAACAAATGCGACGTGTACGGCGCGGAAGAGAACCTGAAAGCGTTCAAGAAAAAATACGGTCGGAAATATAAAATCTTCCCCATCACCGCGGTTTCGGGCGAGGGCACGAGAGAGCTCGTCGAGGGGGTTTTGGACAAGCTCGCCGAGCTGCCGCCCGTCGAGCCGACGCCGATTGAGGAGGAATTCGAATACAAGGCGAACGACGATCTGAATTTCGAGATCTTCAAAGACGAGGACGGCGTGTACGTGGTCGTAGGCGGGCTGGTCGATATGCTGTGTCGGAACGTCGTTTTGAACAATCCCGATTCGATGCTGTATTTCCAGAAAGTATTACGGCTTCGGGGGGTTATCAAGGAGCTGATGAAAATGGGCTGCGTTGAGGGCGACACCGTTTCGATCGGGGAAGTGGAATTTGATTTTATACCCTAAAAGAGTGAAATGAATTGCTGTCGCAATTCGTGAAATGTTGTCTTGCGACAACGTGAAATGACGGCTTGCGCCGTCGTGAAATGCGTTGCTCTGCAACGCGTTGCAGTATAAATTTTACAATAACGCAACGCATAGCGTTGCAATTCACGCGCCGATAGGCGCAATTCACGAAATTTATTTCAATTCACGCAAGGCAACGCCTTGCAATTCACAAAAAAATATAGGAAGAAAAAAACTATGATAGTAACGAGTGAAAATATTACGAGTAAACAAAGAAGCAAACTCAAATCGATCGCGGCGAATTTATCGCCCGTAACGCAGATCGGGAAAGGCGGGATCACCGAAAATCTGTTGAAGACCCTTTCCGACGCGCTCGACGCGCACGAGATTATTAAAGTGAATATTCTCGACACCGCGGACGACGATCCGCGTAACCTCGCGGAGAACGTAGCCGAGCTTTTGGAAGCCGTGCCCGTTGCGGTGATCGGCAGAAAAGCGATTTTTTATCGGTATTCGCGCAGGGATAAATTCGCGCATTTGGAAATCTAAGGCAAGCTGAGCGGAGAAAGATTGTTTAATTTACGGCTTTTTGCGTTATAAAATAATATAAACAACCAAACGAGGACAGGAATATGGAAAACGAAGAATTGAAAGAAACCGCAGAAGAGGTAAAAGCAGAGCCTTGTTGCGAAAAGGACGAGAATAAACCTAAGAAAAAATGCAATAAAAAACAGGAAGAGCTGGAAAAGGCGCTCGCGGAAGCGGAGGACAACAAACGCAAATGGTACGCCGTAACCGCAGAATATGAAAATTACCGCCGCCGTACCCAAAACCAGTCGGCGCAACGCTACGCCGACGGCAGAAACGACGTCGTATCTTCCCTGTTCCCGATCGGGGACAACCTTGAAAGAGCGCTTAGCGCGTGCTCGGACGAGAACACCAAGCAGGGCTTGGAAATGATCCTGACGGCATATAAAAAAGTGCTCGAAGGCGAGGGCGTAGAGGAGATCGATCCCATCGGTCAGCCGTTCGACGCGAGCGTTGCGGAAGCGATCATGGCAATGCCCGCAGGCGAGGGCGAGGAAAGCGGTATCGTCAAGCAGGTATACGTCAAAGGCTATAAAAAGGGCGAAAAGGTGCTCCGCTACGCGCAGGTCATCGTAACGCAGTAATATTTGTTTTGTTACGTTTTTTTGTTTGTTGATTGATATAAAACGTTCGAAAATTATTATAAAATATATTTGATAACAATAAAAGCACGCGCAACGCGCGTAATAAATATAAAGGAGTTTTATTATGATCAGTTTGAAAGACAAAGTCGTCATCATCACGGGCGGCGGCAGAGGTATCGGATTCGGGCTTTCCACGGCGTTTGCAAAAGCGGGCGCAAAGCTCGTTATTACGGGCAGAACGGAAAGTACCTTGCTTTCGGCGAAAGAACAGCTGGAATCGGCGTACGGCTGTGAAGTGCTCTGTGTAACGGCGGACGGCGCGGACGAAACGGCGATCCAGAACGTTATCGACAAAACGGTGGGAAAGTTCGGTAAGATCGACGCGGTCGTAAACAACGCGCAGGCTTCCGCTTCGGGCAAAATGCTCGTGGACCACACGAAAGAGGATCTCGATCTTGCGATCCATTCGGGGCTTTACGCGACCTTCTTCTATATGCAAAAAGCGTTCCCGTACTTAAAGGAAACGCAGGGCTGCGTGGTCAACTTCGCAAGCGGCGCGGGTTTGTTCGGGCGTATCGCGCAATCCTCGTACGCGGCGGCGAAAGAGGGTATCCGCGGTCTGTCGCGCGTGGCGGCAACCGAATGGGCGCCCTACGGCGTACGCGTGAACGTGATCTGTCCTTTGGCAATGACCGAGGGCTTGAAAAAGTTCAAGGAAGAATACCCCGAACGCTACGAACAGACGATTAAGGGCGTACCTATGGGCAGATTTGCCGACCCCGAAAAGGATATCGGCAGCGTGTGCGTATTCCTTTGCTCGGAAGAAGCGGGCTACGTAACGGGCGAAACGATCACCCTGCAAGGCGGCAGCGGTTTAAGACCGTAAACGGTATATAAGAAAATCAAACGGGCGAGGAAGTGAAAACTTCTTCGCCCGTTTTTTATGCCGAAAAAACTCTTGAAAAAAATTTTTGGAAATTTTGTTTAAGAGGTGAAAAGGCGGGTTACATATAATTGTAAAATAAATCAACAGCCGCAAAACAGGCGGCAAAAGGAGCAATATTATGGCAGGTAAAGTTATCGGTATCGACCTTGGTACAACCAACTCTTGCGTAGCGGTTATGGAAGGCGGCGAGCCCGTCGTTATCGCAAACGCGGAGGGTTCGAGAACGACCCCGTCCGTCGTTTCTTTCCAGAAAGACGGTTCGCGCGTGGTAGGTCAGGCGGCAAAACGTCAGGCGGTGGCTAACCCCGACAAGACGATCATTTCCATCAAACGCCACATGGGTTCGGATTATAAAGTAAAAGTAGACGACAAGGACTATTCCCCGCAGGAGATCTCCGCAATGACCCTTGCGAAGCTGAAAGCGGACGCGGAAGCGTATCTTGGGCAAAAGGTAACCGAAGCGGTTATCACCTGCCCTGCGTACTTCTCCGACAGCCAACGTCAGGCAACCAAAGACGCGGGTAAGATCGCGGGTCTGAACGTGCTTCGTATCATCAACGAGCCGACGGCGGCGGCGCTTGCGTACGGTCTGGATAAGGACAAGGGCGGCAAGGTCATGATCTACGACCTCGGCGGCGGTACGTTCGACGTTTCCATTCTGGAAATTTCCGACGGCGTATTCGAGGTTTTGGCAACCAACGGCGACACGAAGCTCGGCGGCGACGACTGGGATAACAAGATCATCGAATATCTCGTAGACGAGTTCAAAAAATCGCACGCAATCGATCTGTCCAAAGACAAGATGGCGATGCAGAGATTGAAAGAGGCTGCGGAAAAGGCGAAGATCGAGCTTTCGGGTATGACTTCGACGAACGTAAATCTTCCGTTCATTTCCATGAGCGCGGAAGGACCTCAGCACCTCGACGTTACGATCACGAAACAGAAATTCGAAACGATGACGGCGGATCTTTTGGAAAGAACGGTCGCGCCTATGAAAGCGGCTATGCGCGACGCGGGACTTTCTTATAACGATATCGACAAGGTGATCCTCGTCGGCGGTTCGACCCGTATGCCCGCGGTCGTGGCGAAAGTCAAAGAAGTAACGGGCAAAGAACCGTTCAAGGGTATCAACCCTGACGAATGTGTAGCGATCGGCGCGGCGGTACAGGGCGGCGTATTGACGGGCGAGGTTAAGGACGTGCTCCTGCTCGACGTTACTCCGTTGTCCTTGGGCATCGAAACGCTGGGCGGCGTGTTCACCCGTATCATCGACAGAAATACGACGATCCCCGTTAAGAAGAGCCAGATCTTCTCGACGGCGGCGGACAATCAGACGAGCGTGGATATCCACGTATTGCAGGGCGAACGCGAGTTCTGTAAAGACAACAAGACCCTTGGCAATTTCATGCTGACGGGGATTGCACCCGCACCCCGCGGTATACCGCAGATCGAAGTTACCTTCGATATCGACGCGAACGGTATCGTGCACGTAACCGCACAGGATAAGGGCACGGGCAAGTCCACGGACATCACCATTACTTCCTCGACCAACCTTTCGGAAGAAGAGATCGACAAGGCGGTGAAAGAAGCGGAGCAGTTCGCGGAAGAGGACAAGAAACGTAAAGAAAAGGTCGAGAATAAGAACAAGCTCGACGGTATGATCTTCTCGGTAGAACAGACGATGAAAGAAGCGGGCGACAAGCTCGACGAAAACGACAAAGCGGCTTTGCAGGCGGCGATCGACGCGGCGAAGAAAGAGCTGGAAAGCGATGACGACGACCGTATCAAAGCGGCGTACGACAAGCTGATGCAGGACGTACAGCCCGTATTTGCGAAGCTGTACCAAGCCAACGGCGGCGCGGCGGGCGCTGATCCCAACGCGGGCGCAGGCACGGACGGCGATACGGAATTTCATCAGTAAGTTTTAAGTTTAAGGCGAAATCGGGTTTGGCGGAAGTCAAGCCCGTAAACGCTATTATAAGAAAGAGTGAATTGTGCGTGAACGCGCGTGAAATTTCGCTAACGCTCAGTGAATTGGGCTTCGCCCGTGAATTGCATTTCTACGAAATGCGTTATTGTAATATTTCCACAACGCAACGCTACGCGCTGCAATTCACGCGCCGACAGGCGCAACTCACGAAAAACGAAGTTTTTCAATTCACGCAACCGTAAAGTTGCAATTCACCCAACAAAGGTATACGATTATGGCAGAACAGAAAAAGAACTATTACGATATACTCGGCGTGGATAAAAAAGCCAGCGCCGACGAGATCAAATCCGCGTATCGCAAGCTCGCGATGAAATACCACCCCGACCGCAACCAAGGCAATGCGGAAGCGGCGGAAAAATTCAAAGAGATCAACGAAGCGCACGAAACGCTTTCCGATCAGCAAAAACGCGCG
This sequence comes from Clostridia bacterium, assembly GCA_017465865.1. GTDB lineage: Bacteria > Bacillota > Clostridia > Christensenellales > Borkfalkiaceae > Scatosoma. The sequence goes on along the minus strand of JAFTVF010000005.1, from coordinate 1,264 downwards.
GCGTACGATTACGAGCTGGAACACCCCGGTATGGGCGGGTTCGGCGGCGGCTTCGGCGGTTTTGGCGGCGCGGGCGGCTTCGAGGATATCTCGGACATATTCAGCAGCTTCTTCGGCGGCGGGTTCGGTGGCGGCACGCGCACGGCGCAATCGGCGGTGGGCGAGGATATCCAACGCGAAATGACCCTGTCGTTTATGGACGCGGCAAAAGGCTGTAAAAAGACCCTTACGTATACCCGAAATCAGCCCTGCGAGAGCTGTCGGGGTACGGGCGCGAAGAACGGCACGGCGTACAGCACCTGCTCGAAATGTCAGGGCAAGGGGGTCGTGCAACAGGTACAAAACACCATGTTCGGGCGCACGATCCGTCAGAGCGTTTGTCCCGATTGCGGCGGCTCGGGCAGGAGCATCAAGGAAAAATGCCCTGATTGCAAGGGCAGGGGCTACGAGCGCAAAGAAACCACCGTTTCGATGGACATTCCCGCGGGCGTGGACAACGGCAGTTACATGAAAAAACGGGGTATGGGTCAAGCCGCGCCAAACGGCGGTACGCCGGGCGATCTGATTATCGTATTCCGCGTAGAACCGCATAAAATCCTCGTTCGGGATAAATTCGATTTACGGCTTGATTTGCCTATTTCGTATAAAATCGCGGCGCTCGGCGGTACGGTGAAAGTGCCTACCGTGGACGATACGTTCGAGTTCAATATCCCCGAGGGCACGCAGAGCGGTACGGTGTTTACCATTCGCGGTAAAGGCATCAAGTCCGCGCGCGGGGGTACGGGAAATCTCATTTTACGGGTGCTTGTCGAAGTGCCGACCAAACTTTCGCGCGACCAGAAAAAGGAGATAGAGAAGCTCGACAAAGAAATCGAATTAAAACAATGCGACCGTATGAAACGGTATTCGGACAGCGTAGAGGCGTTGTACGGCGAAAAACCGTTCGTGAAGTAAGGGCAAAGCCAGTGAATTGAATTGCTGTTGCAATTCGTGAATTTTCGCTGACGCTCAGTGAAATGACGGCTTGCGCCGTCGTGAATTGCGTTGCTTTGCAACGCGTTATTGAATAATTCCACAACGCAACGCTATGCGTTGCAATTCACGCGCCGACAGGCACAATTCACGAAAAACGAAGTTTTTCAATTCACGCAAGGCAAAGCCTTGCAATTTACTTTATAGCTTCCCTATGCAAGGGAGGCTTTTTTTTGCGTTAAAATAATTATTTTTTCACAGCCCCATTCAAACGCTTGACAAATTTTCAGGG
>JAFTVF010000004.1 GCA_017465865.1 Clostridia bacterium | reverse complement strand
CCGGTTTACCAATTAAAGACCATATCTCTTTTTGAACTTATCGACACGTCCACCGGTATCAACCAACTTCTGCTTGCCCGTGAAGAAAGGATGGCAATTGCTGCAAATATCCACTTTCAACACTTCGCACTCTTTCGTCGTGCCGGTCTTGAAGGTAGCTCCACAAGCGCAAGTTACGGTTACTTCGTGATATTTGGGATGTATATCAGCTTTCATTATGTTCACCTCGCTGTTCGTTTTTTCTTTTATGCTCCACAATTATACCGCTTTTTTTCCTAACCGTCAACTGTTTTTACCTCGAATTTATAAAAAATAGTTGCAAATTTACCGAAAATAGTTTATACTTATCTTGTTCGGGCAAGGCGCGACGTTTTTTCCGCGTCAATTCCCTCCCCCGAATTCTCAATGGACGTTTTTATGAAAGTCTGGCAATTAGCTTATCCCCACAATTTACAGCACGTTACCGCGCCCGATCTGAAACTCACTTCGGAAAAAGTCAAGGTAAAGGTTACCAAGGCTCTGCTCACGGAAGCGGACGTCGCCGTGTACACGGGCGCTATCAAAGTGAAAGCGCCGTTTATCCCCGGCAGGTTTGCCATCGGACAGGTTACGGAGGCGAACGACGATTCCTTCATCCGCAAAGGCGAACGGGTATACCTTGCCGGCGTAACGGAGGACGAATGCGCCCCCGACGGACTTCGCGTTGCAGGCGAAACGACGGACGGGTTTTACCGTGATTTCGTGCTCGCAGGCGTAGACGACGTATATCCCCTGCCCGCTTCCGTTTCCGACGAAGCGGCGTTCCTCATCGACGCGATCGCGCTTTCCGAGCGCGTGGTGGACGAAATGCACGTAGAGGCGGGTCAGCATATCCTCGTACTCGGCGGAGGTCTGTACGGGAATATCCTGTGCCAGATCCTCATCTATCACCGCGCCGTGCCTATCCTTGCGGACAACAACGCCGAACGCCTTGCTCGTGCGAAAAAGAGCGGCATTTATTATACTTTCCCCAACGACGATACCTTAAAGGAAAACGTTTTGAACGTTACGGGCGGCAAGCTCGCGGACGGGGCGGTATATCTCGCGCTTTCCAACCGTTGCGAACCGTCGGTGATGTTCCCCCTCGTAAAGCGGGATTCTTACGTTTCCTTCTGCGCGCTGACGGGCAAGAGCCTGCACGTCAACCTTGAATACGCGATGAAGAACAACGTTACGATCAAAGGCATTACCGAAAGCCGCGAATTCGTTTCCACGGCGATCAACCTGCTTGCGAACAAAGCGGTGAATTTCTCGGAATTCTCTTTCCACAGCTATCGCGAGGAAGAACTGCCTCGGCTTATGGACGAATACGCAAACCTGTACGAAAGCGGCGCGTACCTGCCCGAACAGTTCGATATCGTGAAATTTATTTTCTAACCAGTATGTTTTCGCCTACGGCGCAAACGCGAGATATAGAAGTGAATTGCAAGGCGTTGCCTTGCGTGAATTGAAATAAATTTCGTGAAATGCCCTTTGAGGGCGTGAATTGCAACCTACGGTTGCGTTGAGGCAATATTTCAACGCCTTTGTAGAGTTTACAAGTATACTTGTATGATTTTTGCCATAACGCATTTCGTAGAAATGCAATTCACGGGCGAAGCCCAATTCACTGAGCGCTAGCGAAAATTCACGAATTGCGACAGCAATTCATTTCACTGGCACAAGCCGTTAGGCATTAGGAGATCAAACTTATGAAATATCTTATCGCTTCGGATATCCACGGCTCGGCATATTGGTGCGAACAGCTCCTTGCCGCCTTTGAAAACGAACAAGCCGACAAGCTGTTGTTGCTCGGCGATATCCTCTATCACGGGCCTCGGAACGATTTCCCCGACGGGTATTCCCCGAAAAAAGTCTTTGAAATGCTCAACGCGATCAAGGAAAAAATCGTCTGCGTGCGCGGCAACTGCGACAGCGAGGTGGATCAGATGGTCCTCGAATTCCCCATTATGGCGGACTACGCTCTTTTGGACGAAAAGGGACGTACTCTGTTTGCGACCCACGGGCATTTATACAACGAAACCACGCCGCCGCTTTTGAAACAAGGAGATATCCTGCTCAACGGACATTTCCATACCCCGTGCAATCGAGAAACGGAAAACGGCTGGATCTACGCCAACTGCGGGTCGGTGGCTTTGCCAAAAGACGGCACGCCGCATTCGTATATTCTCGTAGACAACGGCGTTCTGTATTGGAAAGACCTCGAAACGGGCGGCATCTTCGATTGTCTTACCCTTTGATAAAAAAATTAAAAATTTTATCGATTTTTTCCGTTCAAACGCTTGACGGCGCTCGAACATTGTGATATTATATAGAAAAATCAAATGCAAACCGATGATCAAGAGTAGTATTTTTGCATAGCGCACGTTACAGAGAACCGCAGGCGGTGGGATTGCGGTACGGCGGGCAAGAAGAATGGACTTGGGAGGGCGACCGAACGCGCGGTAACGCGTCAGTAGCAGTCGACGGGTACTGCACCCGTAAAAAGGCAGAGCGTATGATGGTACGCAATAAGAGGGCTTAGATAAGCCAATTTGGGTGGCACCGCGGTAGAAATATCGTCCCGAAATGTGAAATTTTTCGCGTTTCGGGCTTTTTATTTACCGAAAAGGAGGCATTCTTATGAACGAAAAAACGGTATTCCGATGGTCGGGCAAGCGTACGGCGCAACTTCCCCCCCCCAAAAAAAATGAAAATAAAACGATGAAAAAGGAGACTATAAATTATGAACCAAGAAATACCCTATAAAATTTATCTCGATGAAACGGAACTCCCCAGACAATGGCTGAACCTGCGCGCGTTTATGGGCGAAAAACCCGCGCCCCTGCTCAATCCCGCGACGCTGACACCGATGACGGAGGAAGAGTTGTCGCAAGTGTTCTGTACGGAGCTTGCCAAACAGGAGCTTGACGATACCTCCCCCTATATCGATATCCCCGAAGAAATACGGAATTTTTATAAAATGTACCGTCCCGCACCCCTCGTACGCGCGTATTGCCTGGAAAAAGCGCTGGGCACGCCCGCAAAGATTTATTATAAATTCGAGGGCAACAACACCAGCGGAAGCCATAAATTGAACTCCGCGATCGCGCAAGCGTATTACGCGAAACAGCAGGGCTTGAAAGGCGTAACGACGGAAACGGGCGCAGGACAATGGGGCACGGCACTTTCTATGGCTTGCTCGTATTTCGGCTTGGATTGTAAAGTGTATATGGTCAAGGTATCTTACGAACAGAAGCCTTTCCGCAGAGAGGTAATGCGCACCTACGGCGCGAACGTTACCCCCTCCCCCTCCAACACCACGAACGTCGGCAGAAAGATCCTCGAAGAATTTCCCGGCACGACGGGTTCTCTCGGCTGCGCGATCTCCGAAGCCGTAGAAGTCGCCGTCGGTACGGAAGGCTATCGCTACGTACTCGGGAGCGTATTAAATCAGGTACTGCTCCATCAATCGGTGATCGGTCTGGAAGCAAAGACCGCGCTCGACAAATACGGCGTAAAGCCCGATATCGTTATCGGGTGCGCGGGCGGCGGTTCTAACCTCGGCGGTCTGATCGCGCCGTTTATGGCGGAAAAATTGCAGGGCAAAGCCGATTATCACTTCATCGCGGTAGAGCCTGCTTCCTGTCCCTCGCTCACGCGCGGCAAATACGCGTACGATTTCTGCGATACGGGCAAGGTCTGCCCGTTAGCCAAAATGTACACGCTCGGATCGGGCTTTATCCCCTCCGCAAACCATGCCGGCGGGCTTCGCTATCACGGTATGACCCCCACTCTTTCCGAATTGTACGCACAGGGTCTTATGGAAGCGAGGGCGGTCGAGCAGACCTCCGTATTCCAAGCCGCAGAACAATTCGCGAGAGTGGAAGGTATCCTTCCCGCGCCCGAGTCCTCGCACGCGATCCGCGTTGCCATCGACGAAGCGCTGAAATGCAAAGAGACGGGCGAAGAAAAGACGATCCTGTTCGGCTTGACGGGTACGGGCTATTTCGATATGGTCGCTTACGAAAAATTCCACGACGGAAAAATGACCGATTATATCCCGACGGACGAAGACCTCGCCAAAGGCTTTGCGGGACTGCCGAAGCTTTGATCTGCATATAACCGCATAGATCGCAAAAAACACTTGTGGATACCCGCAAGTGTTTTCTTTTTTCGCATTTTGATATGGGGTTTACCGCATACGCCTCCCCTACCGAGAAAATCCCCTTTTTCGGGCGTTTTCGTCCTATGGGGTTTCCGATATACGCGGCTGCCCCCATACGGCAGGTTTCGAGCTTTTCCGAGCGTCGGTTTTTGGCGTATGCGCGGCGGGGCATATGAGAGCAGTGAAATGAATTGAATTTCTTTTGCAAAGCGATATGCCTAACGGCGCGATATTTGCCTGTGGCAAGCGATATGCCCTAACGGGCGCGATATGTTTTGCCTTGCAAACAAGTCAAAACGTAGTGGTAAAATTTATACAAGTATAATTGTAAATTCACCAATCATTAAAGAAAAATTGTACAATAGGAGTATGAAGAACACAGATAAAGTCTTTGGGGAAAATTTATACGCATTGCGCAGAGAACGGAAATGGAGTCAGCAAGACGTAGCGTTGAAAATCCACGTTACGCAACCGTGTATTAGTCGTTGGGAAAAAGGCGATATAGAGCCAACCTTGACGTATTTATGGCATTTGGCTGATCTGTTCGATATGAGCGTAGACGAGCTGATCGGGCGGAAAGATTTTTAGGAAATATTGTAGTATCATTTGCGTTTGAGCAAAAGAAAAACCCTGCATAAATGCAGGGTTTTTCGTGCTTTTTCAAAAAATTACAAATTTTCTTCGATGAATTTTTCCAGCGTTTGCGCAGGCACGAAGCCGAGGCTGTTTGCCACGGGCTGCCCGTTTTTGAACGCAATGATATTCGGGATCGAAGAAATGCCGTACTTGATCGCCGCCGCCTCGCTGTCCTCCTCGTCGATATCGATCTTCACGAATACCGCTTTGTCCTCGTATTTGTCCGAAGCGTCCTCGAACACGGGCGCGAGCATTCTGCAAGGTCCGCACCAGCTTGCCCAAAAATCACAGAACACAGGCAGCTTCGACGAGTTTATCAGTTCTTCCAAGCCGTTCGCATTTACGTATTTTACCATTGTTTTTTCCTCCTTGTAGTAATTTGTCTTATTTGCTCGCAAAGTATTCCACGGCGTTTGCAAAAGCGACTTTTTCGCTCGTGCCGTCCGCCATACGCTTTGCGTTCATGACCCCTTCGGCAAGCTCGTTCCCGCCGATGACCGCCACGTATTCCGCGCCGATCTTGTCCGCGTACTTAAACTGCGCCTTGATCGAACGATCCATATGATCGATCTCTACCGCAACGCCCCGTTTCCGAAGCGCGATGGCAAGCTCGAACGCCTTTTTCCGACATTCCGCGTCCATGCCCGCGATATAGACTTTGGGCATTACAGGCGCAGGGATCTCCACGCCCGTCTGTTCCATCACGATCAAGAGCCGTTCAATGCCCGCCGCAAACCCGACCGCGGGTACGGAATTTCCGCCAAGCTCCTCGATCAGTCCGTCGTATCTCCCGCCCGCGCACACCGTGCCCTGCGCGCCGATCGAGGTGGATACGAATTCGAACACCGTGCGCGTGTAATAATCCAGCCCGCGCACGATACGGGGATCGATCTCGTAGCCGATGCCCGCAAGGTCCAAACACGCCTTGACTTCCTCAAAATGCGCGTGGCAGTCCTCGCAGAGATAATCGAGGATCGACGGCGCGTTTTTATTGATCGCTTTACATCCCTCTTCCTTACAATCGAGAAGCCGCAAGGGGTTCTTTTCGTAACGGGTCTTGCAATCGTGGCAAAGCTCGTTAAGTTTGGGCGCGAAAAAGTCTTTGAGTGCCTTATTATACGCCGCGCGACAGGTCGGACAGCCGATAGAATTGATATACAGCTTGATATGCAAACCCAGCTTTTTAAGCAGAGTATCCGCCATTGCGATCGTTTCCGCGTCCGTCTGCGCGCTCGCCGCGCCGAATACCTCTACGCCGAATTGATGGAACTCGCGAAGTCTGCCCGCCTGCGGACGTTCGTAACGGAATGCAGGCGTAATATAGTACATTTTCACGGGCAACACGCCGTTTTGCATACCGTTTTCGATAAACGAACGCGCCGCGCCTGCCGTGCCCTCGGGTTTTAAGGTGATCGAGCGGTCGCCCTTGTCCTTAAAAGTGTACATTTCTTTCGTAACAATGTCCGTGGTATCGCCTACGCCGCGCTGGAAAAGCTCGGTATGCTCGAAAGTCGGCGTACGGATCTCGTTCAAGCGGAAAAGCGAAGCGATCTCGCGCGCCGTGCTTTCCACGTATTGCCATTTATAGCTGTCTTGGGGCAGCGTATCTTTCGTGCCCTTGGGGATATTGATCATAATTCTCGTCCTTATAAAACATATTTCTTCAAGTTGCGGTCGCCCGTCAGCTTTTGCAGGTGTTCGTCCACGTATTTTCTGTCGATATTCAGGGTAAATCTCGGATAATCCCCGCCCGCGTTAAAGGAAATATCCTCCAAAAGATATTCCATTACCGTATGCAAACGCCTTGCGCCGATGTCCTCGGAAGTGAGGTTGAGATCCACGGAAATTTCCGCGATCCGCTCGATCGCGCCCGCGTCGAATTTGAGGTCGATATTATCCACGCCGAGCAAATGCCCGTACTGGAAAGTGAGCGAGTTCTCCGTTTCCGTCAAGATACGGACAAAATCCTCTTTCGTCAGGCTGTGTAATTCCACCGAAACGGGGAAACGGCCTTGCAGTTCGGGAATGAGATCCTCCACCGCCGCCACGTGGAACGCGCCCGCCGCGATAAACAGAATGAAATCCGTCTTGATCGGGCCGTATTTGGTAACGACCGTACTGCCCTCGACGATGGGCAGAATATCCCGCTGAACGCCCTCCCTCGATACGTCCGCGCCGCCGCGGTTGCCCTTGCCTGCGATCTTGTCGATCTCGTCGATAAACACGATCCCGTCGTTTTCCGCGCGGTAGATCGCTTCCGATTTGATCGCGTCGTCGTCTACGAGCTTTTCCGATTCCTCCTGCAAGGCGATTTGGAACGCCTCTTTTACGACGAAACGGCGTTTCTTTTTCTTCTGTTGGAACATATCCCCGAAGATACTGCCGATCGAGATCGCCGCACCGCCCGGCACTAATTCCATAGGCTGGGGCGCGTCGATGACTTCCATTTCGATCGTGAAATTATCGTACTGACCTTTGCGCAGTCCGTCCAAAAGGTTCGCCTCGAACACCTCTTTCGCAAGGTCGCCCTTTTCCTCTTTCTTCGCCTCCGCGAGCGCGCGGACGATCCGACGTTCCGCCGCCAACGTCGCTTTGGCTTTTACTTCCTCTTCCTTTTCCGATTTCACGAGCCGATACGCACATTCCGCAAGGTCGCGGATCATGCCCTCGACGTCCTTGCCCACGTACCCGACTTCGGTGTACTTGGTCGCTTCCACTTTGACGAACGGCGCTTTGACGAGCTTTGCAAGCCGCCGTGCGATCTCCGTTTTGCCGACGCCCGTAGGGCCTTTCATGATAATATTTTTCGGCGTGATCTCCTCGCGGATCTCTGCGGGGAGCTGCGCGCGGCGATAACGGTTTCTAAGCGCGATCGCCACCGCTTTTTTCGCCTCGTTTTGACCGATGATGTATTTGTCTAATCTGTTGACGATCTGTTTGGGGGATAAATCCATTTATTTGTCCTCCTTTTTCGTTCTCGCAGCCCGTTTCTTGGGCGCGGTTTCGGCGGTTTCGCCTACCGTTTCGCAACGGATATTGTCGTTGGTGAATACGCAGATCTCCGAAGCGATCTTCAAGGCTTTTCTCGCGATCGTTTCCGCGTCGTAGTCCGTTTCCTTATACAGCGCGCGCGCCGCCGCCAGCGCGTAATTCCCGCCGCTGCCGATCGCGCAAACGCCCTCGTCGGGTTCGATGACCTCGCCCGTACCCGATAAGATCAAGAGCGTGTTCTCGTCCGCGGTGATCATCATCGCGTCCAGCTTTCTGCCCACTTTGTCGCTGCGCCACAGCTCCGCAAGCTCCACCGCCGAGCGCATGAGATTGCCGCCGAATTTGTTCAGCATACCCTCGAAGCGTTCCGTAAGCGCGAACGCGTCCGTAACCGAGCCGGCAAAGCCCAAAATCACCTTACCGCCGAAGATACGACGCACCTTTACCGCCGTGTTTTTGAAAATGACCGATTCGCCCATCGTTACCTGACCGTCGCCTGCGATCGCCGTAACGCCGTTTTTCTTGACCGCGCAAATCGTCGTGCCTCTGAATTCCATAGTCGTTTACTCCTTTTGATATGTTTGCCCGTAACAGACAGAGGGCGTGAATTGATAGCTACGCTATCGTGAATTTTCGCTGACGTTCAGTGAATTGACGGCTACGCCGTCGTGAATTGCGATGCTTTGCAACGCGTTATTGTAATATTTCCACAACGCAACGCTTTCGTTGCATTTCACGAAAAACGAAGTTTTTCCTTTCACGCGCCATAAGGCGCATTTCACGCAACCGCAAGGTTGCATTTCACTGCAAAGCTCTGCTTTGCTCTTTTATCGCCTGTAACGCGCGCTCGGCGAGCGTTTTATACCGTTCTTTCTTGTCCCTTATCCGCACGGGCAACGGGGCAAGTATCCCGAAATTCGCGTTCATAGGCTGAAAATCCTTGTTCGGGGTCGAGATATGCGTTTCGAGCGCGCCGCACACCGTCCGATCGTCGAAGATACGGGCGGGTCTGCCCTCGACCTCGTCCGCGATATGGATCGCCGCGAGAAGTCCGCTTGCCGCGCTCTCGACGTAGCCTTCTACGCCCGTGATCTGCCCTGCGAAAAAGATCCGTCTATTATTCTTAAACGAAAAATTCCGATTCAAAACGTCAGGGGACTGAATATACGTATTTCTGTGCATCACGCCGTAGCGTAAAAACTCGGCGTTTTTCAGCGCGGGGATCATGGAAAATACCCGTTTTTGTTCGGGAAATTTCAGATTCGTCTGAAACCCGACGAGGTTATACGCCGTACCGTTCTCGTTCTCTTTGCGTAGCTGTAATACCGCGTACGGGCGTTTCCCGTCTTCGTCGAACAATCCCACGGGTTTGAGCGTGCCGAACCGCAGAGTATCCCTGCCGCGGCTCGCCATCACCTCTACGGGCATACAGCCCTCGAAGATCTCCCGTTTTTCAAACTCGTGCAGTTCCGCTTTCTCCGCAGCCAAAAGCTCGTCTACGAACGCGTAATATTCCTCTTTCGTCATCGGGCAGTTGATATAATCGCCCGTACCCTTGCCGTACCGATCCCCCGTAAACGCGCAGGTCATATCCACGCTCTCCGCGGACACGATCGGCGCGGACGCGTCGTAAAAATGCAACCCGCCGCCCGTCTTTTCGAGGATATCTCTACTCAGTTTTTCCGAGGTCAACGGGCCCGTCGCCACAACGGTATATTCGTTTTCGCTTGGCTGAGGCAATATTTCTACTTCTTCGGATACAAGCGTGAGATTTTCACAGGTTTTCAATTTTTCGGTGATGTACGCCGAGAATTTCTCCCTGTCCACGGCAAGCGCCGCGCCCGCAGGCACGCGCGTAGCGTCCGCCGCCTCGATCACCATCGAGCCAAGCAGCCGCATTTCCTCTTTCAAAAGCCCGCACGCGTTCGCGTAAATATCGTTGCTTTTCAAGGAGTTTGAGCAGACCAGCTCGCCGTAATTTTCGCTCTCGTGCGCGGGCGTGAATTTTTTCGGTTTCATCTCGATCAGCGTGGTCTTGATCCCGCGCGAAGCCAGATAATACGCCGCTTCGCTGCCCGCAAGCCCCCCGCCGATCACCGTTACCGTCTTATTATTCTTCATCGTTAAAATCCGCGGGAAAATACCCGTTATAATCTTCTTCGTCGTTAAAATAAACGGGTTCTTCCATCAAAGGGGGCGGGGTAAAGCCGTCCTGCATTTGGGGCGCGCCTTTTTTCTCCGTTTTGGGTTTTTCCGTCTTTACGCGGTACGAGCAATCCTTATTGCTGCACTTGACGTTGCCTCTGCCCGTTTGCACGAGCGCGCCGTTACATTCGGGGCATTTGTCGCCCGTGGGGATATCCCAGCTCATAAACTTGCAATCGGGATAGCCCAAACAGCTGTAATACACCTTGCCTTTTTTCGATTTCCGAACGGTCATCGCCGCGCCGCATTCGGGGCATTTCCCGACGAGCTTGGGTGCTTCGTCCGTCGGCATCGACATCGTCGATTTACAATCTGGATAGCTGGGGCAGGCGAGGAATTTGCCGAATTTACCGCTCTTGACCACCATATTTTCCCCGCACTTGGGACAACGCACGGCGGACACCTCTTCCTTGCTCTCGCTGATGATGTTCTGACATTCGGGGTAGTTGGAGCAAGCGAGATATTTGCCGAACTTGCCCATTCTGCGGATCATGAAATGCCCGCATTTCCCGCATACCGTTTGCGTTTGTTCGTCGCCGTAAGAGGACGCCGCACGGAGATTTTTTTCAAACCCGGGATAGAAATCCCCGATTACCTCGCGCCAATCCACGCCGCCCTCTTCGATATCGTCGAGCTTGGTTTCCATACCCGCCGTAAAGCCGATATCCATAACGTCCTTAAAGCACCCTACGAGCATATCCACCACGTCGTACGCGATCGGGGTCGGGATCATATACTTCCCGTCCTTTTTTACGTATTTTTGCATGAGCTTGGAAATGATCGTAGCGTAGGTGGACGGTCTGCCGATCCCCTTTTCTTCCATCGCTTTTACGAGCGAAGCGTCGGTATAGCGCAGGGGCGGCTTCGTGAATTTCTGTTCCTTTTGCATATGGACGAGATCGAGTTTATCCCCCTCGTTCAAATCGGGCAAGAGTTTGGACGTATCTACGCTGTCCTCGTCCTCTTTCTTTGCGCTCGTATCCTGATACACCGCCGTAAAGCCCGCAAAGAGCAACACTTTACCGCTCGCCTTGAACACGTACCCGCCGTTGTCGATTTCCATCTGCATACTGTTGTATTTCGCCTCCGCCATCTGCGAAGCGAGGAAACGCTCGTACACCAGCTTATACAGCGCGTAATGCTTGCGATCCAACAAGCCTTTCGCCTTTTCGGGGGTCATGGCAAGATCGATGGGACGGATCGCTTCGTGCGCGTCCTGCGCGCCTTTTTTCGTCGCGTAATAGTTGGGCTTTTCGGGCGCGTACTGTTCGCCGTACACCTCGCGAATACGGGCGAGCGCCTTTTCCTGCGCTTCTTTGGACACACGCACGGAGTCCGTACGCATATAGGTAATAAACGCCAAGTGATCGCCGTTTTCCGTCGCGATACCCTCGTAAAGATGCTGCGCAAGGGTCATGGTTTCAGGCGCGGTAAACCCGAGCTTCGTCGAAGCGTCCTGTTGCATAGAACTCGTCGTAAACGGCGCGGGCGCATGAGATTTCGCCACCGTTTTCTTGACTTTGGACACGATAAATTCCCCGCGCTCGATCGCGGCAAGCACCTGCGCCGTTTCCTCCGCGGAAGCGGGCTTGTATTTCTTCGCGCCTTTCTTTTCAAGGAGCGCCTTAAACGGCGCGTATTTCTTCGGCAGATCTTGTAATTCCGCCGTTAAATTCCAGTATTCCTGCGGCACGAACGCCGTGATTTCCCGTTCCCGTTCGACCACCAACCGAAGCGCCACCGATTGCACGCGACCGCCCGAAAGCGTGCGTTTGCCGTTGCCGTTTTTGTCCTCGATCTTATGATTTAACAGCGTGGACAGCTTATAGCCCACCAGTCTATCCAGCACACGGCGCGCCTGTTGCGCGTCTACGAGGCTGTAATTGATCGTGCGCGGAGTTTTCAGCGCCGCTTCGATCGCGCGCTGGGACACCTCGTTGAACTCGATACGGTTTTCGCCCTGTTCGTCCAAGCCCAGCACCGTCTGCAAATGCCAAGCGATCGCTTCGCCCTCGCGGTCGGGGTCGGTTGCGAGATAAACGCGGTCGGCTTTTCTCGTCGCGTCGGTAAGACGGCGGATTACGTCCTCTTTGCCGTCCGAATTGACGTATTTCGGCTCGAAATTGTTCGCGATATCCACGCCGAGCGTATGCACGGGCAGATCGCGGATATGCCCCGCCGAAGCGTCTACGCGATATTTGCCTTTGAGATACTTGGAGATTGTTTTCGCCTTCGAGGGCGACTCTACGATAATCAGATCCATTCTGTATTCCTTAAAACTTTTGATTTTTTTACTATTTTATACGCGCTTTGCCGTCAATTTATACTACTGCGTAGCGGTTTCCGCCGATCGAAACGGCAAGCCCTTTCACTTCCAGCGCCGACAGCACCGCCCTTGCCTTGAACGCAGGGATCCCCGACCTTTCCGAAAGCTCGTTGATATGCGCCTCCGACAAGGCTTTGAGCGCGGCAAGCAATTTCTCCTCGTCCGCGCTAAGCGTTATACGCGGTTTCTTCACGGATAAGTCCGCGCCCGTTTTTTCCGCGATATCCGCGGCGTTTTCCGCGAGATACCCGCCCGTCTTTATCAGCGCGTTACAGCCCGACCCCGCCGAGGAATTTGGCGGATAGGGAAACGCAAACACCGCTTTTCCGAATTGCCGCGCGTATTTCGCCGTGATCAGCGCGCCGCTCTTTTGCCCTGCGCCGAGCACCAGCGTTCCCTCGCTAAGCGTAGCGAGCAGTTTATTCCGATACTCGTACGAAAACGCGCGCACGGGCGTTTCGTAAGGGTGTGGAGATAACAGCAGTCCGTTCTCCGCTACCCGTTTCAGCAAAGCTAAATTCGCCTGCGGCAACGCCGAAAACCCGCCTGCGAGCAAACAGATCACTCTGCCGTTCCCTTTGAGCGCGCCCTCGACCGCCGCCGTATCCCCGCCGTCCGCCGTGCCCGTTACGATCACGAACGCCGAAGTCAGTTCCTCCGCGATTTTTGCGCCCAGCTTCAACGCGTTGACGGGCGTAGTCCGCGACCCGACGACGGTGAATTTCCTCTCTTTGAGCAACGAAATATTTCCGACGGCGTATAATTTTTCGGGTTTATCGGGCAGGTCTTGCCATTCCTTTGGATAATCGGGCGAAGAAACCCCGATCTCTACGATATTTTCAAGCAACCGCTATTCCTCCCTCAATCGCTCTGCGTTTCCGCGCCGTAGGTACGGTAGGAGATCGCTTCGTATAAATGGTCGGGCGTGATGTTTTCGCTCATTTCAAGGTCGGCGATCGTCCGCGCGACTTTGAGTATCCGCGAACGGGCGCGCGCCGACAAACGCAAGCTCTCGAACGCTTCGCGGAGCACGGCTTCGCACGCCTCGTCCAAACGGCAATATTCGCGGGTCTGTTTTTCGCTCATTTCCGCGTTCGTGGAAATCCCGTCGTCTGAAAAACGCATACGCTGTATTTTTCTTGCGCCGTCTGCGCGGGCTTTTACCGCCGCGCTCGGCTCTTCCGTGTTTTCTGAAATCAGATCGTCGTACTCTACGCCGTCCACCTCGACTTGAATATCGATTCTATCGAGTAACGGTCCTGAAATTTTCGCGCGATACCGCCGTATATCGTTGGGCGTACAGGTACAACGCCGTTTTTTACTGCCGTAATGCCCGCAGGGGCAAGGGTTCATACTCGCGCACAGGGTAAAGGACGCGGGATAAGTAACCGTACCGCCCGCACGGGAGATCGTGATCACGCCGTCCTCCAAGGGCTGGCGCAAGGATTCCAGCGCGGAACGCTTGTACTCGGGCAGCTCGTCTAAAAACAGCACGCCGCCGTGGGCAAGACTGATCTCGCCCGGGTGCACCGCCTTGCTCCCGCCGCCGCACAAGGACACCGTCGTTGCCGTGTGATGCGGACTGCGGAAAGGACGAACGGAAACGATCCCTTCTTCCCCCAGCGTGCCCGCGACGGAATGTATTTTTGTGATTTCCAGCGCCTCGTCAAAATCCATATCGGGAAGCACGGACGGGATCGCCCGCGCAAGCATGGTCTTACCGCTGCCCGGCGGACCTACGAACAGGATATTATGCCCGCCCGCTACCGCCACTTCGAGGGCGCGTTTTGCGATCGCCTGACCTTTGACAAACGCCAGATCGCAAGCGTTGTGCTCCGCCGTCTGCGTTTTTTCAAACGCCGTTTCGCGCACGGGCGGGATCGGCGCAAGTCCCGACAAATGATCGACAACCTCGCGCAAAGAGCTTGCCGCGTACGCTTGCACGCCGTGGATATACCCCGCCTCTTTTTCGTTGGCTTTGGGGATAACGAACTTGGTAAAGCCTTTATCCCGCGCGGCAATCATCGTCGGCAATACGCCCGACACGGGGCGCAATTCGCCGTTTAACGCAAGCTCGCCGAGGAAGATCACGCCGTCGGTATTCGCTTGCAGTTCGCCGTACGCAACGAGCAAGCTGACCGCCACGGGCAAATCGAACGCCGAGCCTGCCTTTTTAACGTACGCAGGCGCGAGGTTGACGGTGATCTTGTGCGTGGGGAAATCGAGCGCGCTGTTTTTAATCGCGCTGCGCACCCGTTCTTTGGATTCTTTTACCGCGGCGTCGGGCAGACCTACGATCTCGTAGGAGGGCAAGCCCTTGGAAATATCCGCTTCAACCGTTACGCAAACGCCCTCTAAACCCGACAGCGCATAGCTTTGTACCCGTGCGATCATTTTCTGCTCCTTATACGTTCCTGTCCTACATTATATATGAAACGAAAAAAAAAGTAAAACGATTTCAGAATATTTTTTGCTTTTACGCAAAAAAAAAGTGTCCCGCGCAAAACCGCGCGGGACACTTTCATTTCTCAATCTTTTAATTCTACAACCCAGAGATTAGTGCTGACTGCTCCTCCAACCGTCAGCTTACCGTCAAAGGTATTCGTTTCCAAATATTCGCCGTCCACCGTATCGTTGACGATCAATCCAATCAATCCTCCACCGTACGAATTTGCGGTAATTTCGCCCGAAACACTGCAATTCATAATCGTAATATCGTTAAGACCAAGCGCGCTCTTTAAGTTCGTGCTGAAATCATCCGAACCGAAACGCCCCATAATACCGCCTACGCGCGCACCGCCCGTAACCGTACCCGTAACGATACAAGAAGATACCGTAGAATTATTCTTCATATGCCCGATAATACCTCCTACGTCATCTGCGCCCGTAACTTTACCCTCGTGCTTACAATTCGTAACGCCGCCCAAGCTATACCCAACGACGCCGCCAACCTTGCTATACGTAGCAACCACCTCGCCTTGGTTTGTACAGCTGAATACGTTAGAGCCTTTCTCCGTCGTACCGACGATACCGCCGACCTTTGCAAAACCGTCCGAATCCTTAGAGCTTGCCGTTATTTTACCTTCGGGCAAATTCACGCACCCGTCAATGCTTGCGTTTTCTCCAAGCACGCCTACGATACCGCCCGTTTTGGCTGCGCCGACTATCTCCGCACCGTTTTTAGATTTAGAAATGAGCGCGCTCTTTTCTGCATAGCCTACGATACCGCCTGCAATACCTGCGGATTCGACTTTCCCGTAATTTTCCACTCCACTGACGTTCCCGCTCGCTTTTCCTACGATACCGCCGACGTTATCTTTACCGTTGACAGCTCCCGTATTTTTACTGCTCTGTGCACTGAGCGCACCGTTGCCGATGATACCGCCAACGTTCTCTTTTCCGTTAATTTCCATCAAAGATTCGCAATTTTTTACCGTTAAGATATAAGTCTTTGTGTCATAAGAACTATATACGTTTACGCTATTGCCTACGAAACTGCCAACGTTTTCCGAGTTCGGGGCGTTGATTTTTCCGCTAATCTTTACGTTTTCAAATTGCGTGTCTCTTTTAATTTTTCCCATAACGCCGCCTACCGCAGATGCCTGTCCTTGATAATTGATGGTTACGTTTTCAAAGGTAATATTTTTTACGGTTACGTTCCAGCCCTGCAATAACCCTATGCCGAACTCTTTATTTTCTTCATAAACGGTAAGAGTGATATTTTTGACCGTATGTCCGTTCCCGTCTAACACAACACCGTTACCCCCGGAAAGATCTACGGTTTTATATTCTATCCCCGCGAAATCAATATCTGCCGTCAAATCGACCTCGCCCGTTTGTTCCATTAAGTTACTTACGTCCACGTTCAAAAATTCTTCAGCCGTAGAAATTGTATACCGACGTTTCCCCGTAGTACACGCCTTGATTGCAAAATTACAAACAAGCGCAACGCATAAAATGCCCGCTATGATCCCAAAAGTTTTCTTATAGTCCGTTTTAATCGCAAGAACTATACACACAACTGCCGCCACAAAATACACTATCAATAAAAACATAATTCTTTTCTCCTATCCTTTTTATTTTTCTATCAATACGCCGTTGCGATATAACTCGCCCGTGTTCGTATTGTTTTCCGACGTACCTTTCGCCCACACCGCGCCACCGCAAATATAGTCTATCCATTCTCCCGTACCGAAAATCTGTCCCGCGTTTTCACAATCGGCAACGTGCGCGATTAACGCCTCGCCGGAAAGAACACTACCCAAACTGCTAACGCAACCGCCGACGACCCCGCCAACGAGATTTCCGCCTGTAATCTTTCCCTCGTTTTTGCATGCACTCACCAACATATTTGCCCCCTTTAACGTACCTGCAATTCCGCCTACGTAATCCTTTCCGCTTACCGCTCCCGTATTCGTACAGGCAAGAATTTCCTTACCGTCCTCCTGCTTGCCGATAATTCCACCGCAATCGTTATCGCGGGTCGAGACCTCGCCTTGATTGCTGCATTGTACAATCCGTCCGCCCGATTGATAGCCTATCACGCCACCCGCAGTCTCGGTTGCGTGAACCTTGCCCTCGTTACTACATCCTCTAAATTCCGCATTTGCTACGCTTCCCGCAATGCCACCTACCCGATTTTGCGCCTTTACCTCGCCGTAATTCACACAGCCCTCGTATTTTGCTGAAAAGGCGTTACCGCCAACAATACCGCCCACGTACGATTTGATACCCGTTACCGCTCCGTAATTCTTCAGGTTTTTCACGAGGCTATAAGTATCCTGTACATTATAATCCCATCCTTCGCTCTTCCAATTAAATTCTCCTACGAGCCCCCCTACGTTCGAGCCGCCCGTAACTTCTACCTTGGAAACGATGTTTTCAAGACTGTTACCCTCCCAATCATAATACGATTGAAATCCGCAATTCTGGTAGCCAACCACACCGCCGACGTAGGTTGCGCCCATTGCGTTTATCGTTCCCGAAATTTCCACGTCCTTTATGTATTCGTCAAAGTTACCATCAAAGTCGTCCTCATATTGTACGCCCCAATAACCAACCAAACCGCCGATATATTGTCCCTCTCCGAAATAATTTACGCTTAAATTTTCTATCTTCAAATTTTCAACGCTAAGCTGTCCGTAAGAAAAAATACCGATACTGCTTCCCTCGTTTTTCGTAACGGTAATATTAGAAATCGTGTGTCCGTTCCCATTCAGCGTGCCGTGATATTCCAAAGGCTCCCACTCAACGCCCGTAAAATCCAAATCTGCCGACAAGGAAATATTTGCCTTAGGATTGTCCTTAATCACGTCAATAAATTTCTGCGGATCGGAAATTTTTTTCTTCTTTTCTCCGCAGCCCGCGCCCAGCACCGCCACAGCAGACAGCGTTAACGCCGTCGCAAATACAACGGATAACCGCTTTACTAGTTTTTTCATAGTTTCTCCTTTCGTTGATATTATATAGCTTTGTGAGCCTATACATAGCTATTATATCACGCCCCCCCCCCCGATTTGTCAAGCAAATAACTTGCATTTCGGCAAAAAAATAAGTCCGCCGTTGACTTTGGGCGAACCTACTCTTTTCGGATTTTTCCGACGATTAAATTTTTTCCTTTACCTTAGCCGCTTTACCGGTAAGACCGCGCAGATAATACAACTTCGCTCTTCTAACCTTACCCTTTCTCACAACGGTAATGTGTGCGATCTTCGGGGAATGAAGAGGATAGGTTTTTTCTACGCCTACGCCATAGGAAATATGGCGAACGGTGAAAGTTTCGGAAATGCCGCCGTTCTTCTTTGCGATAACGACGCCCTCGAAGTTCTGAACACGTTCTTTGCCACCTTCGATGATCTTATAGCCGACCTTAATGGTGTCGCCTACTTCGAATGCGGGAACTTCGGATTTCATGCTTTCAGCGTTGATTGCTTCGATGATTCCTTTCATTTTAGACTTTACCTCCGTTATTTACGAAACGTTCATAACCCGCTGCGTGATTCCTCATCACGCCCAAAAAAAGGCAGCGGAACGCTCGAAGTCGCCATCTATTATATAGTATTTCCCGACCTTTGGCAAGCGTTTTTACTTTATTTTTCACAATTTTTTATTTTTTTACGCAATTTTTTCACCTTGCCTTTTTTCTCTTGACAAACCCCGCCCTTTTCTTTTATAATAATTTTATACTGATAAAATTTTCCACCACGGAGGTTTTTATGGAATTTCTCATTGAGGCGGTGAAAGAGCTTTCCTGGCAACAGGTCGCGATGTGGGTCATCGGCGGTTTGCTTATCTTCCTCGCCATTAAAAAGGACATGGAGCCTGCTTTGTTGCTCCCTATGGGCTTTGGCGCGATACTCGTCAACTTGCCCCTTTCCCCCGTCGTTGCCGAACACGGTATTATCACCTCTCTTTTCAAGGTAGGTATCGAGGCAAGCGAGGCAATGCCCCTTTTGCTCTTTATCGGCATCGGGTGTATGATCGATTTCGGTCCGTTGCTCTCTAACCCCAAACTGTTTATTTTGGGCGGCGCGGCACAGCTGGGTATCTTCATTACCATCATTCTCGCGGCAATGATCGGCTTCCCGATCACCGACGCGGCGTCTATCGGTATTATCGGCGCGGCGGACGGCCCTACGGCGATCCTCGTTGCAATGGAGCTGGGTTCTCGGTACTTCGCGGCGATTACCGTCGTGGCGTATTCGTATATGGCGCTCGTGCCCATCGTACAGCCCGCGGTCGTGAAAATGTGTACGACGAAGAAAGAACGCCGTATCAAGATGAAATACAGCGCAAAACAGGTGTCCAAGCTCATGCGTATCCTGTTCCCTATTATCGTTACGGTAATTTCGGGCTTGATCGCGCCCGACTCTCTTTCCCTCGTCGGTATGCTGATGTTCGGTAATCTCCTGCGCGAGTGCGGCGTACTCAAATCGCTGTCCGAAACGGCGCAGACCACCTTCGCGAACATTATCACCCTGCTCCTCGGTATCACGATCGCGTTCCAGATGCAGGCAAGCTCTTTCCTGCGCCTCGAAACGCTGATCATTATGGCTCTCGGTCTGTTTGCGTTCGTGTTCGACACGGTCGGCGGCGTGCTTTGCGCGAAGTTTATGAACCTGTTCAGCAAGGAAAAGATCAATCCCATGCTGGGCGCGGCGGGTATTTCCGCGTTCCCGATGGCGGCGCGCGTCGTGGAAAAAATGGGGATAAAGGAAGATCCGTCCAACCACCTTTTGATGCACGCGGTAGGCGCGAACGTTTCGGGACAGATCGCTTCGGCAATCGTCGGCGGTTTGATCATCGGGCTGGTACTGTAAGGAGGGCAAAGCTATGTTGAACGTTTTATTGGCAGTATTTGAAAATCTCGATCCTATGAACTGGGGCGTGATCAAGCAATCCCTCAATATCCTTTGGCAGGGTCTGCTCGCGATCTTCGTCGTGATCGCGCTCATCATTATTACGGTAAAGCTTACCTCGCTTATTATCCATAAATGCGAGGAAAGCAAAAAGCAACGCGAGGAAAACGCAAAGAAACAAGACGGAAATAACAACCCGTAAAAAGCAAATTTCGTAAACTAAAAACCGACCTGCGGACATATACTATTCGTACGTCGGTTTTTTCTTATCTAAAATAACAGGTGTTTTATGACGAATTTTCTCATTCGGATATTTATCGGTAAAAACAGGGATATAAACGACCCGAAAATACGCTCGCGCTATGCAAGTCTCGCGGGCGTTACGGGGATTATTTTGAATATCCTCTTATTCGCAGGCAAGCTCACGCTGGGTATTTTATCCGCTTCCGTCGCCATTATCGCGGACGCGTTCAACAATATCTCCGACGCAGGCTCGTCCGTCGTTACCTTAATCGGCTTCCGTCTTGCGGGCAAGCCCGTGGACAAAGAACACCCGTTGGGGCATGGCAGGCTCGAATACGTAACGGGCTTTATCGTGGATATGCTGATCGTCCTCGTTGGGTTTGAGCTTCTCAAAACCTCGATAGATAAAATCATTTCCCCCGTCTTGCCCACCGTAGGTCCTTGGACGCTCGCGATCCTTGCCGTTGCCATTCTCGTCAAGATTTGGCTGTTTTTCTTCTACCGCAAGATCGGAAAACTCATCCGTTCGTCAGCCGTCCGCGCCGCCGCGTCCGACAGTCTTTCGGACGGGATCGCAACCACGCTCGTGCTCGTTTCCGCAATCGTTGCAAGGCAATTCGGAATTGCCATCGACGGCTGGGCGGGTATCCTCGTCGCGCTGTTCATCGCATACACGGGTATCAAAGCGGCGAAAGAAACCATCGATCTTTTGCTTGGCTCGCCGCCCGATCCCGAGTTCATCAAAGCCATTTACGAGTTCGCAAAGGGCTATGCGCGGATCGTCGGTATCCACGACGTTATGGTACACGACTACGGTCCGGGCAGACAGATCGTATCTTTCCACGCGGAAGTCCCCTCCGATTCCGATATCAATATCGCGCACGAGGAAGTGGATAAAATGGAACGGGATATGCACGAAAAATTCGGCTGTATCGTTACCGTGCACCTTGATCCGATCGTCGTAAACGACCCGCTCGTCAACGAAATGCGCGCCTTGGCAGAGAACTCGGCAAAAACGGTGAACGCAGAGTTTACCATTCACGATTTCCGTATGACGATGGGCGAGAAAAATATCAATCTGATTTTCGATCTGTTGTTGCCCGCCGATTGCAAAATGACGACGGAGAACGCGGAAAAAGCCGTCGCGGCGGAGATCAAACGCCGACACCCCGACAGCTTCTGCGTGATCCGCGCCGAACATCCTTACGTATAAAAAGCAGCGCCGACCTCGTGGTCGGCGCTGCTTTTTGCTACCCCTTTAACGGATAAAATTCGTCATAATTTTGCGTTCTCTTTCGGGGGCAAGCCCTGCCTCTTTGCCAAGCTCGATACACTTCAACAGCCAAGCCATGTTGTTGCCGAGCACGCGCATGGTCTGCAATCCCTCTTCGTCCTGCAACACCTCTTCCGCGGTGTTGCCGTGGACTTCGTTCCAATAATTCGAACCGACGATCTGCATATTGTTGATGGTAAAATATTTATTGATCACGTCGAACGTCGTGCTCGCTCCCGCGCGTCTGCAACTCACCACCGCCGCCGCGGGCTTGTACGCGAGGTTTTTCCCGCCGCTGTAAAATACTCTGTCCATAAAGCTGACGAGCGCGCCCGCCGCCGAAGCGTAGTACACGGGCGAGCCGAAAACAAAGCCGTCGAACTCCGCCGCCTTTTCCACGAACTCGTTCACGCCGTCGTCGATCACGCATTTTTTGATCTTTTTGCAAGCCCAACAGCCCTTACAGCCGCTTACCTGTTTTTGACCGATCTGATAGATCTCCGTTTCCACGCCGTTCGCATTCAGCGCTTTTGCTACCTCGGAAAGCGCCGTGTAAGTACAGCCTTTTTCGTGCTGACTGCCGTTGATAAGTAATACCTTCATTTTTTTCTCGTATAATATTGTTTAGATTTAGTCGGATGAATCCGAGCTACAATATTATCCTTTTTCTTGTTTATCTTAAAAGAGTTTTCTTTTGCTCTTTTTTAAGATATAATGGACATAGTTTCTGTGGTTTGGTTCAGTTTTTT
>JAFTVF010000019.1 GCA_017465865.1 Clostridia bacterium | reverse complement strand
TAGCTTAACGGAAATCGTTGTTCCCAACAGCGTTACCTCTATCGGTGGTTATGCGTTCTCTAATTGTAGTAGATTAACGGAAATCGTTGTTCCCAACGGCGTAACGAGTATCGGTAATAATGCGTTCAATAATTGCAGTAGCTTAACGGAAATCGTTGTTCCCAACAGCGTTACCTCTATCGGTGGTTATGCGTTCTCTAATTGTAGTAGATTAACGGAAATCGTAATCCCCGACAGCGTTACCTCTATCGGTGGTTATGCATTCCATAATTGTAGTAGCTTAACGAGCCTAATAATTGGCAACGGCGTTACCTCTATCGACTGGGCATTCGATGGTTGTAGTAGTTTAACGAATATTACCGTCGGCGAAGACAATACGGCGTACAAATCTATCGACGGCAATTTATACAGCAAGGACGGGAAAACGCTCTTTCGATACGCAATCGGGAAAACGGCAACCAGCTTTACAATCCCTAACGGCGTTACCGAAATCGCAGCTGTTGCGTTCTATAATTGCGATAGCTTAACGGAAATTATTATTCCAGACGGCGTAACGAGTATCGGTAATAATGCGTTCAATAATTGCAGTGGCTTAACGGAAATCGTAATCCCCGACAGCGTTACCTCTATCGGTGGTTATGCATTCTATAATTGCAGTAGCTTAACGAGCGTAACAATCGGCAACGGCGTTACCGAAATCGCAGCTGCTGCGTTCCGTGGGTGCGATAGCTTAACGAATATTACCGTTGACGAAAACAATACGGTATGTAAAGATATCGACGGCAATTTATACAGCAAGGACGGAACAACGCTGATTCGATATGCAATCGGTAAAACGGCTACTTCGTTTGCGATCCCCGACAGCGTTACCTCTATCGCTGATTGTGCGTTTAGTGGTTGCGATAGCTTAACGGAAATTATTATTCCCGACGGCGTAACGAGTATCGGTAACAGTGCGTTCTCCGATTGCACAAACTTAACAAGCGTAACCATCGGCAACGGTGTTACCTCTATCGGTTATAGTACGTTCTCCGATTGCACAAACTTAACGAGTGTAACCATCGGCAACGGCGTTACTTCTATCGATGAACGGGCATTCAATAATTGCAGTAGCTTAACGGCAATCGTTATCCCCAACGGCGTAACGAGTATCGGTAATAATGCGTTCAATAATTGCAGTAGCTTAACGGCAATCGTTATCCCCAACGGCGTAACGAGTATCGGTAATAATGCATTCTATCATTGCAGTGGCTTAACGAGCGTAACAATCGGCAACGGCGTTATCTCTATCGGTTCTCAGGCATTCTGTGGTTGCACCAGTTTAACGGAAATTATTATCCCCGACGGTGTAACGAGTATCAGTAGTTATGCGTTCTCTTGGTGTGATAACTTAACGATTTATTGTGAGGCTAAAGAACAGCCCGACGGTTGGGCGAGTGATTGGAAGGGCGGTCGTCCCGTAGAATGGGGATATGCGGGAGAGGAATGAAGGTGAAATGCGCCTATCGGCGCGTGAAATGAAAACTTTGTTTTCGTGAATTGCCCTTACGGGCGTGAATTGCACGCCTTTGGCGTGCGTTGTGGAAATAGTTTAACACTTTTGTAGGGTTTACAAATATACTTGTATAAGTTCCCCCGCAACGCATTTCGTGGAAATGCATTTCACGATGGCGTAGCCGTCATTTCACTGAGCGCAAGCGAAAATTCACGCGCGGTTACGCGCAATTCACCATAAAAATGCTTATTCTCGGGAAAACTCGAAAAAAGTGGAAAAAAGCGCTTGCAATTTGGAGAAAAGTGTATTATAATAAATACAACGAAACTTCAAAATCATCAGGAGGATGCTATGATTAAGACGATCGCGAAACCCGCTGACAAGAAAGTAACCGGTTGCGGCGAATGCAGAAGTACCTGCCAATCCGCTTGCAAAACGAGCTGTACGGTAGGCAACCAGTCCTGCGAAAGAATTACGCGCGAAGAAAAAATCGAACGCAAATAATTTTTCAAAAAGCCGAAAAAACGGCTTTGCAGAGTAGGAAAATAATCTGAAAACGGCGTATTGACATAGTACGCCGTTTTTAACCGATTTTAGGGGAGGACGGATACGGCTGTGATTCACGTATTCAATTACAAGGACAAAAACTACATATACGACGTGGGGAGCGGTTCGTTGCACGAGTGCGACAAGCCCACCGCCGACTACTTAAAAGCCAAAGAGGAAGGACAAGCCGTCGATATTACCTATATTACCGACGAGCAGATCAAAGAGATCCTGTCCGATATCGAGGGTTTGAAAGAACAGGGCTTGCTGTTTAAGGACGAAGTCAAGGCTTATCCCATGAAAAGCAACGAGGTCAAGGCGCTTTGTATCCACATCTGCCACGACTGTAATTTCCGCTGTCGGTATTGCTTTGCCGACGAGGGCGCTTACCATTCCAAGCGCGAAAGTATGTCTTTGGAAACGGCGAAAGCGGCGGTGGATTTTCTAATTCAAAACAGCGGAAAACGCAAGGTGCTCGAAATGGACTTTTTCGGCGGCGAACCGCTTATGAATTTCGACGTGCTGAAAAAGACGGTGTACTACGCCAAAGAAGAGGGCGAAAAAGCAGGCAAGAAATTCCTGTTTACCACCACCACCAACGCGCTACTGCTTAACGACGAGGTTATCAAGTTCTTCAACGACGAGATGGAGAATATCGTGCTTTCGCTCGACGGGCGCAAAGAGGTGCACGACGCGATCCGAAAATCGATCAACGGCAAGGGTACTTTCGATCTCATCATCGACAAGATCAAAAAATTCATTTCCCTGCGCGGGGAGAAAAGCTATTACGTCCGCGGAACGTTCACGGCGAAGAATACCGACTTTGCAAAGGACGTGCTGTTTATCGCCGACCAGGGCGTGGATTCTATTTCCATGGAGCCCGTGGTAACGGAGATCGAGGATTTGCAGATCCGTGAGGAGCACTTGCCCGCGATCGAACAAGAATACGAAAATCTCTGCGACGAGTATCTGAAACGCTACGCGCAAGGGCAGGGCTTTAATTTCTTCCATTTCAACGTCGATTTAGAGGGCGGACCCTGTCTTTCCAAACGCGTTTCCGCGTGCGGAGCGGGTAACGAGTATTTCTCCGTCGCGCCCAGCGGCGATCTGTATCCCTGTCATCAGTTCGTGGGCGATCAGAAATTCCGTATGGGCAGCGTATACGAGGGGATCACGCGGGAGGACACGCGCGAGCTGTTCAAAAATTCCTGCCTGTTCACGCGGAAAAAATGCGAGAATTGTTTTGCGAAATTCATCTGCTCGGGCGGTTGCAACGCGAATAACTACCATTACAACGGCGATATCAACGAGCCGTACGAGATCACCTGCGCGATGATGAAAAAGCGCGTGGAATGTGCGATGCATATCTTGGCGGAGAAAAAGTTGCAAAAATAAAGGGAAGATTTTCCTTAAAAACGCAAAAAAATGAGCAAAAAAACAAAAAAATCCCTTATCTTTGCGATTATGGCTTGACGAGGACATAAAAAATAAGGTATAATAAAACAGTATATTGTACTCGGACGAAAGTCCGAAACACAGGAGGCAATCAATGGGCAAAAAGAAATCGGTGGTATTGATGACTTTACTTACCATCGTAATCGTCGTATTGTGCGCGATCACGGCGTTCCCCTCTTTCTATATCCCCGGTTCGGATAAAGTAAAGAAATGGAATCCCGCGGTATTGCAGTACGATCTGAGCATGGATCTCGGGGGCGGGTATTACGCATACTATTATCCGGAAGGCGTAATCTCCGAAAACGAATACGAGAGCAACCTGCTCGCTTTGCAGGGCGACGATGAAGAGGTTAAGGCGGAAAGAGAGGAGTATGTGAAGTCGTACAAAAAGTACGGCGGTTTGTATATCTCCACCGATCCCGAAGACGGGATCATGGAAAACGGCGCTGTAACCGAAGAGTTCAAAACCGCGTTCAAGGCTGCGGAAAAAGAGATCCGCGCCCGCTATGCTGCAAAGGACTATGCGGAATACCGCGTGAGCGTCGTAGACGGCTATGCAATTCGCGTGGAGCTTCCCGCGTCTGAAAACACGGACAACCAGACCTCGTCGCAGTACGCGAGCCAGGCGCTTTCGTTGCTTGCGCTTACGGGCGATCTTACGATCGAAAAGGGCGGCGAAACGGTGGACGAGCTGAAAGAAGAGGACGCTACCGCGAAAGACCTTATCAAGAGTATTTACGTGGATACGAAATACGAGGTAGCATACGTTCGCGTGAGATTTACCGCTAAGGGTAAAGAAATGGTAAAAGCGTTTAAGGACAGCGCAAGCGAAACTTCTTCGGACGGTTCGCAAACGGCGTCCACGCTCGATATCAAGGTCGGCGACGAAGCGATCCTTTCGGTGTCTACCGATTATATCACGGAAAATAACAATATTATGTATCCCGTGGCGCAGGAAACGGATATACGCTACGCCGAAACGCTGAGCATCGTGCTCAACTCCGCGCTGAAAAACGGCGGGTACGACGTACAGTTCCGTGCGCTCACCAGCAGTGATATCCGCAGCTTTGCGCCGATCTACGGCGAGAACGTGCTTACGCTTCTGTTTATCGCGCTTGCGATCGTGATCGTGGCGATCCTCGTAGGGCTGGTCGTGAAGATGGGCAGATACGGCGTGGTCGGCGTGTACAGCTCGCTGTCCTATTTCATCATCACGGCGCTGTGCTTCGCGTTCATTTCGGGCGGCGTGTTCGTGGTTTCGCTCGGTTCGGTGCTCGTGTTCCTTGCGGGGCTCGTGCTCATGAACGTTCTGCACTACCACGTATACGGCGCGATCAAGAAAGAGTTCGACCTCGGTAAAACGGTGGAATCCTCCGTCAAGGGCGGGTTCAATAAGACGATTTGGGGTATCGTGGATATCTACGCGGTGCTTCTGCTCGGCGGGCTTTCTCTGCTCGTCGGCGCGGCGGGGCTTGCAACGCTTGCACAGCAGGCGATCATCTGTATCGTTGCGGGCGCGTTCTGTAACCTGCTCTGGTCGCGTGCGATCAACTTCACCTTCCTGTCCGCGAGCAAGAACAAGTATAAATATTTCCGTTTCGTAAGGGAGGATGACGACGATGAATAAGATCTTAACGAAAACGGTAAAAAGAGCAGGGATTATGTCCATCGTGTTGGCGACCCTCCTCGTTGCGGCGTTCCTTATCGCGCATTTCTTCGGAATGAACTATTCCGCGACCGTGCATAACACCAAGACCTTTACGGTAAAGGGCGGTTATTTCACGGACGCGCAGGTAGAGCAGATCGACGATATCTGTAAAGCGGAATTCAAGACCGCGGGCGTAGACGTAAATTATACGATCGACGCGGGCAGAAACGGCGTAGACAGCGAGCTTGTGTACTACTTCGATTACGGCACGAACCTTTCCGAAGCGGAAAAAGCGATCGACGCGATTTTCGCGGAAAAACTCTCCGCAGACGGTGAATGGGCGGGCTTGTTCATCACCACCGAAGCAGACAGCGGTATCGTCGGCAGACCCATCGCTTGGTCTACGGTATTCCGCGCGGTCGGCGCGATCGCGCTGTTCGCGGCGCTCGGCTTTGCGTATACCTCTATCCGTTACGGACTTTCCAAGGGTATTTTGACGGCGGCAAGCACGCTCGTCGGCGCGGCTTTGGCGGCAACGCTCACGCTACTCTTCCGCCTGCCGATCACGGTTTCTTCGTTCTATGCGATCGCGGTTTCGGCGCTCCTTACGACGGTGTTCGTTGTGTTCAACCTCAACAAGCTCCGCGCAAACACCAAGTCGGGCGAATACGCGGATAAATCCGCGGAAGAAACGGTGGTTGCTTCTACGGCAGTGAAAGAAATTCTCGGTTTTGCGATCACGCTCGGCGCGGCGCTCGTGCTGGTCGGAGCGATCGCAACCGCTTCCACCCGTTGGTTTGCGCTGACGGCGTTTATGGGGCTGATCGCGGCGGCGTTCGTGGGGCTTATCTTCGCGCCTGCGCTGTATCTGCCTTTGAAGAAAATCGCAGACAAACGCCCCGTACGCACGAATAAGTACAAGGGCGCGGAAAAGACCTCTACGCGGATCAAGAAAATTTTCCAGAAAAAGAAAACGGAAACGGTAGAACAACCCGTAGAAGAACCCGTAGCAAGCGTGGCGGAAGAAACGCCCGCAGTAGCGGAAGAAAATACGGAAAAAGAGGACTAAACAGACCTTACAAAAGCACACAATAAAAGAAACGGGCGGGAGGGGGAATACTTCTTTCCGCCCGTAAAATTTCCTTTTTTATCGGACAGACGCACAAGGTGATCTATGAAAAAAATCGTCCCCGAATATTCCTTTTCGGCAGAACAACTGCATACTATTTCCGTTCTTGCCGAACAGACGGGTTTGACGGAACAGATCACGCGCATCTTATACGCGCGCGGGATAGACACGGCGGAGAAGATCCGTCGGTTTATGCACCCGTCGGAGAAGAATTTCCTTTCGCCGTATTTGATGAAAGGCATGAAAGAGGCGGTGGAACTCATCACCCAAGCCCGCGACGAGGGCAGAACGGTGGCGGTATTCGGCGATTACGACGCAGACGGGGTCTGCGCTTCGGCGATCATGTACCACGCCTTGCGCGAGTTTGGTATTGAGCCGCACGTGTATATTCCCGAACGCGCGGACGGCTACGGCTTGTCCGAAGAGGCGATCGACCGTATTTTCGAGGAATGTAATCCCGAGCTTTTTATCACGGTGGACTGCGGGATTTCCTGCGCAAAGGAAGCGCAATATATCTACGAGCTCGGTTCGGACGTGATCGTTACCGACCATCACGAGCTGCCCGAAGTTTTGCCCGATTGCATTATCGTCAATCCGAAATTACAGGACGATTATCCGTACGACAATCTTTGCGGCGCGGGGGTGGCGTTTAAGCTGGCTTGCGCGCTGATCGGCAGAGCGGCGTATAAATATCTCGATTTCGCAACGCTCGCGACCGTCGCGGACAGCGTGCCTTTGCTCGGGGAAAACCGCGATATCGTAACGGAGGGCTTGAAGATATTCAACACCCATATCCGTTCCTGTTTTTCCAGCCTCATGGGCAAGAACTACGACGGGATCACCGCGCAAAACCTTGCGTTTACGGTCGCGCCGCGCGTGAACGCGGCGGGGCGTATGGGGGACGCGCAGGCGGCGTTCCGTCTGTTTGTTTCCGATAACGAAGCGGAGATCTACGAGCTTGCGACCAAGCTTTGTCTGTACAATACCGAACGCCAAAAATGCTGCGACGAGCTGTATGCTTCGGCAAAGCGTAAACTGCTCGAAAAAGGGGCGTACGGGAACGTAATCATGCTTTCGGACGAGAGCTGGAATACGGGCTTCGTCGGCATCGTCGCCGCCCGTATCGCGGAGGAATACAACCGTCCTACCCTGCTGTTCGTGCACAACGGAGATATGCTCAAAGGCAGCGCGCGCAGTATCGAGAGCGTGAATATTTTCAACGTTTTGAAAAACTGCTCGCAGTGGGTGGAGGAATTCGGCGGACACGCGCAGGCGGCGGGTATCAATATCCGATTTGAGAATTTCGACGCGCTCGAACGCGCGCTGAACGAGGAGATCGCAAGAGTATACACGCCCGCGGATTTCGCGCAGACCGTGCCCGTGAGCGAGGAGATCGTTTCGCATTTCCCTGAAAAATTCGCCAAGGAACTGGTTGCCATGGAGCCGTACGGCGTAGGGCACAGACGGCCCTTGTTTTCCATTTCGGCAGGGGCGTGCTCGGCAAAGCCCATCAAAACCATGTCGCCGCATTTGTCGGTGAAAAGCGACTATATCGATCTGATGTATTTTTCGGGCGCAAAGCATTTGAAAATTATCGAAAGCGACGTTAGAAAGGATATTATTTTCGAGATCAACGTTTCCAAATTCAAAGGACGGGAATATATCAAAGGCTATATCCGCGATCTTTTGTACGACGGCAGGACGGGCAAAGGGGTCGTCGAGAGCATTTTCGCCAACTCGATCGCCCGTTTCTATTCCCCGACCGTCGGCGTGGACGCTGAGGAGCTGTCCACGGCAGAGGTCAACGACTTGATCAAACGGAAACAGGCGGAATGTTCGTACGGGTTGTGCCTGATCGCTTCCGACCGCCGTACCCTGCGTTTTTACGAGGGTTTGGAGAGCTTCGGTTGCGATCTGTTCTATCCCTCCTCGCGGAATTTGGCAAACGCGCTCGTCGTATCGCCCGCGCCCGACGCGGATCTTTCGGGGTTTAGGGATTTTATCTTCCTCGATACCCCGTCCGATTTCAATATCGCCGCGCTCGAAGGCAGAAAAGTATTCGTCAACCGCGATATTTGCGGGTATAAAATGTTCGAGGGACTGGACGTTGCCCGAGAGAGCCTTTTGGAGATATTCTCCGCGCTCCGCCGCGACGTGAACAGTCTTGCGGGCGAAACGGTGGAAGAGCTTGCGCTCGCTTGCGACGGGCTGGGCTTTGACAAACGGGAGTTCATTTTCGCCGTCAACGTATTCGAGGAGCTGGGGCTTGTATCCTTTGGCGAGGGCAGGCTGACGGTGTACAGAGGGATCAAAGCCGAGCTGAACGATTCGAAGATCTACCGCAAGGTATGTCTGTTGCAACAGGGTTAATTTTGAGAGAAACGGAAGAAAGAGCAGATGGAAACTACTTTGAAGAAAATAGAAGAAATCTATTCCGCAGAGGATAAAAATACGCTGCGTAAAGCGTACGAGTACGCGCAGACGGCGCACGCCAACCAAAAACGCGCTTCGGGCGAGCCGTATTTTATTCACCCCTGCGCGGTGGCGGATATCCTGATGGATCTGGGCTTAGACGCGGCGACGATCGCCGCGGCGCTTCTGCACGACGTGATCGAGGACACCGAATCGACGGCGGAGGATATCAAGCGTGAGTTCGGCGGAGAGGTCCTCGGGCTTGTGAGCGGGGTTACTAAGCTCGAAAAAATCGTGTTCAAATCCCAAGAGGACGCGGACGCGGAAAACTTCCGTAAAATTTTCGTCGCGATGGCGAAAGACGTGCGCGTGATCATTATCAAGCTCGCCGACCGTCTGCATAATATGCGGTCGCTTAATTTCCTTTCCCACGAACGCCAACAGCGTATGGCGAGCGAAACGCTGGACATCTACGCCCCGCTTGCGGGTAGACTGGGTATTTCGCAGATCAAGTGCGAACTCGAAGACCTGTGCTTGAAATATCTCGACCCCGAATCCTACGAATATTTGCTCTATAACATTCGCGAACGCTTGTCCGAGCGTAAAGAGTTCGTGAACGGGATCGTGGAAGAGATCAAAGAGCTTATGAAAAACGACGGGGTAGAGGGGGAAGTATTCGGCAGACCCAAGCACTTCTATTCCATCTATAAAAAGATGAAAAACAAGGGCAAAACGCTCGACCAGATCTACGATTTGACAGCGGTGCGCGTGATCGTGAACGATATCAGTCAGTGCTATACCGTGCTTGGCAGAATCCACGAAAAATGGAAGCCTATCCCCGGGCGCATCAAGGACTATATAGCAACGCCCAAGCCCAACAAATACCAGTCCCTGCACACGACGGTCATGACCCGTTACGGTCAGCCGTTCGAGATCCAGATCCGTACGGAAGAAATGCACCGTATCGCGGAATTCGGTATCGCGGCGCATTGGAAGTATAAAGAGGGCAGAACGGAAGAGGAAGCGAGCAATTTCGAAAACCGTCTTACCTGGCTTCGCGAGGTCATGGAATGGCAGGGGGATCTGAAAGACTCCAAAGAATTTATCAGCGCGCTGAAAACGGAGCTGTACAGCCACGAGCTGCTCGTATTCACCCCGCGAGGCAAGGTCATTTCCCTGCCGCCTGAGGCAACGCCAGTGGATTTTGCGTACGCGATCCATTCGGAAGTCGGCAACCGCTGTACGGGCGCGCGGGTCAATTCCAAGATCGTGCCTTTGACGACCACGCTCGAAGTGGGCGACGTCGTGGAGATCATCACTTCTCCAAACTCCAAAGGTCCGTCGCGCGACTGGCTGAAATTTATCAAATCGTCGAGCGCGAAAGCCAAGATCCGTCAGTTCTATAAAAACGAATTAAAAGATGAAAATATCCGTATCGGTCAGATCAAATTAGAGGACGAGGCGAAGAAAAAAGGCTTTTCGCTGTCCACCCTTCTTACCGAGGAGAGCTTTAAGCGTATTTCCGAGCGTTTCTCGTTCACCGAACAGGCGGAAATGTTCGCTGCGGTGGGCTACGGCTCGATTTCCGTCAATCAGATATTATTTAAGCTCATCGACTATTACCGTAAAGAAGCGCCGCTTGCGTTCGAGGTGCACGCAGGCGACGGCGGCGGTAGAACGCCTGGGGGCGTGCTCGTCAACGGTCAAGCGGGTATGCTCGTAAAATTCGCAGGCTGTTGTTCGCCCGTGCCCGGGGATCATATCGTAGGGTATACCTCTCGCGGCAGGGGTATGGTGATACACCGTTCCGACTGCCCGAATATCAAGGGTGTGGAGCAGATGCGTTTGCTGCCCGCCTCGTGGCAGATCGCCGCGGGCGCGAAACAGCGTTATAACGCGAATATCGCGATCCGCGCGGCGGATCAGGGCGCGGCGCTGTCCGTGCTGTCCTCCGTGGTGTCGGAAATGAAACTTTCGATCACGGCGGTCAACGGCCGTATCGATAAAAACCGCGACGCGGTGCTGGAAGCGTCGATATCCCTGACGGATATTTCCGAGGTCGATTTGTTGATCAAGAAAATGCAATCCGACAAACGGATATACGAAGTACACCGTATCACTTCGCTGTCGTAAGAAAAAAAAGAGTGAATTGATAGCTACGCTATCTTGAATTTTCGCTGGCGCTCAGTGAATTGACGGCTTGCGCCGTCGTGAATTGCGTTGCCTTGCAACGCGTTATTGAATAATTCCACAACGCACGCCGAGGGCGTGCAATTCACGCGCCGATAGGCGCATTTCACGAAAACGAAGTTTTCAATTCACGCAAGCAAAGCCTTGCAATTCATTTTTTCAAGGAATAACGTTATGCAAATCCTGACCCTTTCGCCCCGCGGTTTCGGGGCGAATACCTACGTATTGACAAAGGACGGAAAAACGGCGCTCGTCGTCGATCCCGCACAGCCGCGCGTATTCGAGGAAATCGAAAAGCGCGGTTTGATCCCCGTTTGCGTGCTTTTGACCCACTGCCATTTCGATCACGTAGGCGGCGTGGGCGTTTTACAGGAAAACGGCGCGCGGGTCTTTTGCTCGGAAATGGAAAAATCCCTCGTCGGTACGGAAGCGGATATGTTCTCGGCGTTCGGCGCGCCGCGCGTCTTTTATACCGTGGACGAAACGTTTTTCGACGGCGAAGAAAAAACGCTCTGCGGTATGCGGGTACGGCTCCTGCTCACGCCCGGACATACGGCGGGCAGCGCGTGCTATCTCGTTACGGACGGGGAAGAACGGGTACTGCTGACGGGCGACACCCTGTTTTCGGGCAGTATCGGCAGAACGGATTTCCCGACGGGCAGTATCGCGCAGATGCGGGCTTCCTTGAAAAAGCTCGCCGCGCTTGACGGCGACTATCCCGTGTACGCGGGACATAACGAACCGACTACGCTGGATACCGAACGCAAAACCAACCCGTTTCTGCTCGACGCATAACAAAGAAAAGACTATGTTTACTACCGATTGCAAATTTCTCGAAAACGAACTCTTGGATGTCGTGCGGCTGTTCAAACGCCGTCCTGAAACGCTCGCGCACTCTTTCCGCTTTGAAGAGGGCGTTTTTTGCAACGATTTTACGGTGGACGGGAAAGCGTATTCGTATAAAAATATAGGGCAGGTATGCGACGAACTTGAATTTAAGCGTTTGGAACGCCGTTTTGCGAAATTGCGCCTGTACGAGATTTTAAGCGAAGAATACCAAGAACGAATGCCTTGGGGCGCGCTGACGGGGATACGCCCGACCAAGCTCGCGTACAGGGAAATAGAGAACGGCGGGGATTTTGCCGCGCTGTTCCGTGAAATGCACGTAAACGAGGAAAATATCCGACTGGTGGAGCAGATACTGCAAGCGCAAAAGGGAATCTACGAGAAAAAGGACGGCAACACCGATCTGTTCGTATCCATACCCTTTTGCCCGACCAAGTGCGCGTACTGTTCGTTTATCACCGCGCCTATCGACAAGACCCGCGGGTTTTTGCCCGCCTATCTCGACTGTTTGGATAAAGAGCTTGCGGCGGCGAAAGAGAGTATAGGGAAGCTCCGCAGTATCTATATCGGCGGGGGTACGCCGTTCGCGCTGGACGCGCCCGAATTAAAACGGGTTTTGGACGGGATCGAGCCCATTTTCAAAGCCTTGAACCCAAGCGCGGAATACACCGTAGAGGCGGGCAGACCCGACGTGTTTACGGAGGAAAAACTCGCGCTTTTGAAAGACTACGGCGTTACCCGTATCTGTATCAATCCGCAGAGTTTTTCGGATACGACCCTGCAAAAGATCGGCAGAAAACACACGGTCGCGGATATTTACCGCGCGTTTGAGATGTCGGAGAAATACGGGTTTGCTATCAACGTCGATCTGATCGCGGGACTGCAAGACGAAACGCCCGAGGTATTTACGGACAGCGTACGGCGGGCGGTGGAAACGGGCGCGGACAATATCACCGTGCATTGCCTATCTTTGAAATCGGGCGCGAAGCTGAAAGAGGAAACGGCGTATTTGGAAAACGGTTACATTTCGGAAATGGTCGCGGTTTCGCGTGCGATTTTAAGCGAAAGCGGGTATCAGCCTTATTATATGTACCGCCAGAAATACCAGGTGGGCAACAACGAGAACGTGGGCTGGACGAAACCGAACAAGGCGTGCACGTATAATATCGATATTATGGAAGAAACGGCGGACAACCTCGCGGTGGGCGCGAACGCCGTGTCCAAGCGCGTGTATAACGATAAAGGGCTGATTACGAGATTTGCCTCGCAAAAGGATCTGAAAACGTATATCGAGGGCGTAGAGGAAACGATTTCGAAAAAACGCGCGTTTTTTGAATAAATTCCCGAAAAATCCGAAAAAACGGGTGATTTTTGATTTACATTCTCAAAAGAATATGCTAAAATAGTACTAACGGCTGTCTGGGCGGCTCGATTCTCCACGACCTGCTCCGAAGCACGTGATATAATTTTCCAAAACACAGGAGGATAAAAAAATGGAAAAGAACGAAATCATCGCAAAATTTGCAACCCATGAAGGCGACACCGGTTCGCCCGAAGTACAGATCGCACTGCTCACGCAGCGCATCAACCACCTCAACGAGCATTTGAAAGCGCACAAGCAGGATAACCATTCCCGCCGCGGGCTTTTGAAAATGGTAGGTAAACGCCGCGGTCTTCTCGACTATTTGAAAGCGAAGGATATCGAAAGATACCGTGCGATTATCGAAGCGTTGGGGCTTAGAAAATAATGCAAGCACGAAAGGGCGGGTTGTTTTAACTCGCTCTTTTTTGTGATAGGGAACAAGTAGGCAACCAACAACGCAAGGAAAACGCGGACAAGCCTCGGCATAAGCGAACTCCGCAGCCGTGCGTGGGATACCGCCCCCGTCGGGCGACGTAGGCGGACAAGAACAAAAAAGAATTAAAGTATAAGGAGAATTTTTACAATGCCAGATTTAAGCAATTACAAAGTATTCAAAACGGACTATGCAGGCAAAGAACTCGTCGTAGAGATCGGTAAGTATGCAGAACAGGCGAACGGCGCGTGCTTGGTGCGTTGCGGCGACACGGCGGTACACGTATCGGTGTGTATGAGCGAGACTGCGAGAGAGGGTATGGATTTCTTCCCCCTTTCGGTGGACTACGAAGAAAAAATGTTCGCTGTGGGTAAGATCCCCGGCGGCTTCAAGAAGCGCGAGGGCAGAGCTTCGGATAAAGCGATTTTGACCAGCCGTCTGATCGACAGACCCATCCGTCCCCTTTTCCCGAAAGGAATTTTCAACGACGTAGTCGTAATCGCAACGGCGCTGTCCGTTGATCCCGATATCGCTCCCGAGCCTTTGGCAATGATCGGTTCGTCCGTAGCCCTTTCCATTTCGGATATTCCTTGGGCAGGCCCTACCGGTTCGGTAGTCGTGGGCATGGTAGACGGCAAATACCTCATCAACCCCAACGTAGAAGAAAGAGCGAAGAGCGCGATCCACCTCAACTTGGCGGGTACGAAAGACGCGATCCTTATGATCGAAGCGGGTGCGAACGAAGTTACCGACGCGGAAATGGTCGGCGCGATCATGTACGGCCACGAGGAGATCAAGAAGATCTGCGCTTGGATCGAAGAGGAGATCGTTCCCGCGGCAGGCAAGCCCAAGAAGGAAATGGAATTCTACCATATTCCCGAAGACCTTGACGCTGCGGTAAAAGCATACGCTTACGACAAACTCTACGCGGCGCTCGACACGTTTGACCGTCAGGAACGCCAAGCAAAACAGGCGGCGGCGGAAGCGGAGATCATCGAGCATTTCTCGACGATCTATCCCGATCAGATGCGCGAGGTAAAGGATTCCATTTACTATATCGTAAAAGGTATCGTCCGCGCGAAGATCTTCGACAAGGGTATCCGTCCCGACGGCAGAACCTTGAAAGAAGTTCGTCCTATCTGGTGCGAACACGGTATTCTTCCCCGCGTACACGGCTCGGCTGTGTTCACGAGAGGACAAACGCAAGCGCTCACGACCTGTACGCTCGGTATGCTCGGCGAAGCGCAGAGAATGGAAGGTCTTGACGAAGAAGAAGAAAAGAGATATATGCACCAGTACAACTTCCCCGGCTATTGCACGGGCGAAGCAAAGGCGCTCCGCAGCCCCGGCCGTCGTGAGATCGGACACGGTGCGCTCGCAGAACGCGCGCTCGTACCCGTCATTCCCGACACCGACGAATTCCCGTACGCGATCCGCGTAGTATCGGATATCTATTCGTCCAACGGTTCGTCCTCGATGGCGTCCGTTTGCGGTTCGACCATGGCGCTCATGGACGCGGGCGTGCCCATCAAAGCGCCCGTTGCAGGCTGTGCGATGGGGCTTGTTAAAGACCCCGAAACGGGCAAATACGTTATCCTTACGGATATCCAAGGCTTGGAAGACTTCCTCGGCGATATGGACTTCAAGGTAGCGGGTACGGACAAGGGTATCACGGCGATCCAGATGGATATCAAGATCAAGGGTATCTCCGAAGAGATCATGCTCGACGCGATCGCGCAGGCGCAGGAAGCGAGAAAGCATATTCTTGGCAAGATGCTCGAATGTATCCCTGCCGTCAGCGAAGAACTTTCCCTGTACGCTCCGAAGATCATTACCTTCAAGATCAACCCTGAAAAGATCGGCGACGTTGTCGGCAAACAAGGCAAGGTTATCAATAAGATCATCGAACAGACGGGTACGAAGATCGATATCGAAGACGACGGTACGGTATGTATCGCTTGCTATGGCGATATCGCAAACGCGAACCGCGCGAAAGCGATCGTGGAATCGATCGCGCACGATCCCGAAGTCGGCGATATGTTCGTAGGCGTGGTAGTAAGAGTGCTCTCCACCCTCGGCGCGTTCGTGGAATTTGCGCCCGGGAAAGACGGTATGATCCACATTTCCAAGCTCTCCGAAAAGAGAGTGAACAAAGTGGAGGACGTGCTCAATATCGGCGACAAGGTGAAAGTAGAAATCATCAAGATCGGCGAAAAGGGTATCGATTTGAAACTTCTCGAAAAAATGGACTAAGCGCAAAGCCCCGACTTCGGTCGGGGCTTTTTCCTATGAAGCAAACTACCCTGTGGTTAATTCCACAGGGTAGTTTG
>JAFTVF010000018.1 GCA_017465865.1 Clostridia bacterium | reverse complement strand
GGACTCGAACCCACAACCTGCTGATTACAAATCAGCTGCTCTGCCAATTGAGCTACACCGGCGTGTGGTGCCTTGGGGCGGAATCGAACCACCGACAGGCAGATTTTCAGTCTGCTGCTCTACCAACTGAGCTACCAAGGCATGTTTGGCGACCCAGAACGGGCTCGAACCGTCGACCTCCAGCGTGACAGGCTGGCGCTCTAACCAACTGAGCTACTGGGCCATTTTTACAAGTCGCTCTCAAACAGTGCCTGTATATAATAATCTATTTGAACTTATTTGTCAAGCGTTTTTTCGATTTTTTCTACAACTTTTTTTCAAAAATTTTCAAGTTTTTTTACACAGCGAAATTTTTAGGGCAGAACGCCGATCTTTTCGCGTTTATCCGCTTTCGCCTAGTATCTGCCCCGCCGTTTATCTCTTGTAAAGTTTCGCCAACCCCCCCTCCGCAGTTTCGCGGTAGGGTCTGCGCAGATCCTTGCCCGTTTCGTACATCGTCTGCACGACAAGGTCGAAAGATATTTTCCGACTGTCCGATAAGAAATACGCCAGCGACGAAGCGTTGATCGCCCGCATAGCCGCCACCGCGTTTCGCTCGATACAGGGTATCTGCACCAAACCGCAAATGGGATCGCAGGTCAAGCCCAAATGATGCTCCATCGCCACTTCCGCCGCGTATTCGATCTGTCCCAAGGACATTTCTCTCAGCTCGCTGAGCGCCGCCGTCGCCATACAGCACGCGCTGCCGATCTCCGCTTGACAACCGCATTCCGCGCCCGAAATCGAAGCGTTGGTTTTGATCAAATTCCCGATCAGTCCCGCCGTAGCCAGCGCGTTTATAATCTGCTCGTCCGTATATCCCTGCCGTTCCTGCGCGTATTTCAGCACCGCAGGCAAAACCCCGCAAGCCCCACAAGTGGGCGCGGTAACGATCGTTCCGCCCGCCGCGTTCTCTTCGCTGACGGCAAACGCGTACGAGCAAACCAAACGGTTTTCACGCGTTTCCGCGCTTTCATCGGGCGCAAGCCCCTCGTACAGAACTTTTGCTCTGCGTTCGACTTCCAAACCGCCGGGCAACATGCCCGTTTTCGCTACCCCGCGCGATACCGCCGCGCGCATCGTTTCCCAGACCTCTTTGAGATATTCGCGTAATTGTTCACCCTCGCATTCGTACACGTAATCGTACAGCCGTATCCCCTTTTTCTCGCAATACGCACGGATCTTTGCCAGAGTATGTAAAGCGTACACTTCCGCGCCCTCCGCGCTTTCTCTGCCCTCGATCTCGATCGCGCCGCCGCCTACGCTGAATACCCGCATTTGCGCTGTTTTTTCGCCGTTTTTGTACGCAAAAAGCTCCATCGTGTTCGGATGCGGGCACTCCGTTTGCATATCGTATTCCACGGTTACCTTAGGCAAAACGCTCTTGATGACCTCGCCCGTGCCGTGTCCCTCGCCCGTTTTCGCAAGCGAGCCGTAAAGCCGTACGACAAAGCTCGTCGCCGCGGCGTTTTCCGATAAAAAGAGCTTGCATGCCCGTTCCGGTCCGATGGTATGCGAGGACGACGGACCTTTGCCTATCCGATATAATTCTTTTAACGAACGCATGATGTTCCTACCCGTGGTTTTTTGTATATTATAACATATCTTTGCCGATTTGTAAATCTTCTATCCCGAAGATTTTGTATTTTTACGGCTCGGAAACGAAACTCTTTTCCGAATAGATATCGTATATATCGCCGTTTTCGCTCTTTGCGCGTACCGCAACCGTATGCACTCCCTCCGTAAGCCCCGCTACGGCGTATGCGTAGGTATACGTAGCGGATGAAACGCTTTGCCATTCCCCGCCGTCGATACGGATCTGGTAATCGGTCGCGCCGTACGTTTTCGCCCAAACGATCGAGGTTTTTGTACAGATCAGATTTTCCACGGGCTTTCGTTCGATCTTTCGGAAAAGACAGGTCGTTGCTCCGCCAAGCGCCGTATTCGCATATACGACCGTATAATACTGCGTCTCGGGCACGTTATCCGCCTCCGCGCCCGCGTACGAAAACACTTCCGTCAAAACCCCGTCCGTTTCCGTATACAGGTATACGTGCAGATAATACTTTTCATTGCGCGCCTCTATCCCCGCGCGTAAAACGTATTCAAAATCCGCATTCAGCACCCCGTAAGAGGCCAGCACGGACGAAGCGATCCCGCCTTTTTTAACGCTGAATACTTGACCGTCTCGGGAATTGCCGATCGTATAGCCTTTGCCCGTCGTATCGTTCTGTTTTTGCGTGATCAAGGCGGTTGCAAGACGAACGGTGGGCATTGCCACGCCTTGCCATTTGATTTCTATATATTCGTCGGGTTTGCCCGAAAACGCGTAATAAGATTGATTGTATAGAACCCCCGTAGTAAACGTTTTCAGCTCACCGCTGACGGGATCGTATTCAGGCGGATAGTTCGTATAATCCGTAGTATAGAACATAGGACCTTCCACAATTCGGTACTCAAAGTTTACGTTGCCGAGCGCGTTACCCATGATCAGGA
Source organism: Clostridia bacterium (assembly GCA_017465865.1). Lineage (GTDB taxonomy): Bacteria > Bacillota > Clostridia > Christensenellales > Borkfalkiaceae > Scatosoma. The sequence goes on along the minus strand of JAFTVF010000018.1, from coordinate 31,351 downwards.
TATACCGCGTATCCTCCGCGTTATAGGTTACCGCCGAATTTACAGCCGCGGAAACGTTGCCGCCCGTCAATTTGACAAGCGAACCGTCCGCGGTTTTCTCGAATATCAGCAGGTACAGCGCGGGTACGCCAGAAGGGTTGATATCGTAACCTAATCGAATTGCATATTCTTTGTCCTCGGAGAGGTTTGCCGCGCCGTAATCCGCGCCGAACGTACAGCTCGTACCGCCCCGCACGTTGGCATACACGCGTAAATTATTTCCGCCCGTGCCGTCGTCGTTGTTGACAAGGTAGCCCGTACCTACCTTTGCGCTCGCGCTGACCGTATTCGTCAAGAAGTGAATATTCGGCATATATTTGCCTCGCCAAGTAACTTCCAGCCACTCGCCCTCCGCCGTCGCAGGCAGAGCAATATACGGAAAATCGGTACGCGTATTCCCTACCAAATAATTGGTATCCGAGGTGATTTTACCATTCTCCGAAGAAGCGCTCAGCCGAACGCCGTTTTCAGGCGCGGTTACCGTTACCGTCGTTTGCGCGCTAACCCGCCCGAGCTTCGCCGTAACCGTCGCTTCGCCGACGGCAAGACCTTTCACTTCGCCCGTTTCGTTGACGGAAACCACGTTTTCATTCGACGATATATAGTGCGCTGTCAAGCCGTTCGCGCCGCCGAGCGCAAGCGTTTTGCTTTCGCCGACGTTGACGGAAATTTCGGATTTCGTAAACGCGAGATCGTTTGCACCCGATACCGTTTCACAGATATCGTATAAAAACTCCGTCATTTCGCCGTCGGCGATCGCCGCGCTTGCCACGTACGCGATCGAGCGGATTTCCGTGTTCGGCGTATAGATCGTATGCGTTGCGCCGTCTTTGTCGGTATACGTTACGTAACCTCGCGCCGCCATTTCTCTGCCGAACTGCGTTTCGGGAAAATCCTCTTCCAAGCTCCCGACGATAACGCCCGTATACGCTTTCATTTTAACCCTTTCCCCCGCGCCGTCCGTTACTTCTTCCGCCAAACTATCGTTCCATTTCTCCGCCACGATATTTTTGGCTTTGAGCGCGGTCGCCGCCTCGAGCGTAAGCTCCCGATCGCCGAGTATATTTGCAGGTAAAATCAGCGTACCGAAAACGGCGTTATCGCCCAGACTTTCGTATTCCGTTTCGGATATCTGGGCGGTAAAACGAATCCCGTAGGGCGCTTCCATACGCACCGACGCGCCCGTTTGCAGAGCAAACGTTTCAAGCGTTACGGCGCTCTCCGCTTCTGCTTGGACGGGGCGTTGAAACGCAAACCCGAACGCAAGCCCAAATAGCAGGAGCAACGAACAAATGAATACGCAGAATTTTTTCTTTCGTAAAATTTTCATATCCCCCTTACCCCCAATTTTCCTCGTCGAACCCGTCCGTATTATCCGACGAAGTGCGGAGCACATCCGTTACGCACAGCCGTTCGACCTCCACGTAAATTTCTTCATAAGTTTTTCTCACCGTTTTCTCCTCCCCGCGAAAAAAGTGGTTTTATAAATTTCAAGGCGGGGAGCAAAACTCCTCGCCTTGAAATTCAGTATAACAAATGAAAAATAAAATGTCAAGCAATCGCGCAAAAAACACACAACGTTATTGCGTTTTTGTGCATTTTTCGCTTACTCATCACAAAAAGTAAAGCCTTACAATAAATTGATAATCAGGATCGAACCCAAGCACAATACGATGCCAACGACGTTTTTTACGGTAAGTTTTTCCTTATAGTAGAACACGCCGACGAGCAAGGTAATCAAAATACTGATCGCGTAAGATACCGTGTACAAAATTGCCGACGGTACGGTTTTCGCGATCGTCGTTACCAGCTGATTGATGGCGAACACGGCAAGCGCCAAAAAACCGCCGCAGATCAGCAAGGCTTTGGAGAGCGGTTTCCAGCCCCGATCGGATTTTTCAACCGTTTGCTTGGTTTTCTGAAACGCCAAAACGGCGTAACAGGCGTACAGTAAAAGGGCGTTGAGCGCGAACATTAAAAAGGAATACGTTGCCACGTTTCCGTCGGGAACGAGCACGGCGAACACCTTTTGCAAGACCATGACAAACCCGCCCGCAATCAGGCTTAAAACGAGCATTACGAGCGTTTTTACGGACATTTTCTGTTTAACTTGCTCGTCCTCTTTTTTCGCGGGCGCGATGAGAAAATACATCGACACCATAAACAGCGCAAGCCCGACCCATTGCCAAAGGCTCATCGGTTCGTCGAAGAGGAATATCCCGATAAGGCAAGGAATAAACAGCGCGCCCACGCTGAACATTTGGCTGACGATGAGCGAACAGCCTTTCAGGGCTTCGATACTCGAAAACAGCTCTATCGCCATAAATACCGCCGTGCCCAGCGCGCAAAGCACGGTGGGCGTATCGAACCCGTGAAACCCGACGATGCAAAGGGTGATTAAGGAAAACAGCGCCGAAAACAGGTTATAATAACCGCCGTAATGGAAAAACGTTTTTCCGCCGACTTCATCGCTGACTTTTTTTGAACAGACTTTCTGCACCACGCGCATAACCGCGATAACGCAGAAAGATAAAACAACGAGCATTTTTTATACCTCTCTGATTTTACAAGCCTAATAATTTTATCACAAAACGGCTTGACTTTCAAGTGAAAAACGTATATAATTTACTTGAAAATATACAAAATCGTCTGTTGTTTATTATACAAGTTTTCTGCTTTCTTTTCAATACGGGTTATTGACAAAAATATTCTGTTTATTGACTTTCGAATAAAAGCGCGAGGGAATTTATGGGCACTTTGGAAATTGCAAAAACGGCTTCGCTCAGCAACGCGACTATGGCGAAACCGCACAGCCACGATTATTACGAATTGTACTTTCTCACCGAGGGCAACCGCGAAGTGTTCTTGGACAATAAAATGTTTTCGGTAAAGGAAAATTCCTTGGTCGTGATCCCCCCTTTCTCCCTGCATAAAACGGAGGGCGGTACGTTCACGCGGATCAACGTGAATATTCACCCCGACAGACTGAGCGAGCAGCAGCGTAAATTTTTAGACGGGTGCGCAAAAACCCCCGCAATGGAATTAAACGAGCGGTATCGAGATACCATTTTACGGCTTCTAAACGAGGGCGCGGAAATACAGACCATGTATACCCTCGACGAAACGCGCGACGAATATCTCTCCGCCGTCGTCAAGCTCCTGTTCTTATACCTGAGCTTAGAGCATAACCCCACTCTGCCCGCATACGGCGAGGAACGCTGTAAATACGTCTCTTCGGAGATGCTGAAAATTATCCACTATCTCAACGAGCATTACAACCAGCCCGTTACCTTAAAAGAGCTTTGCGAACGGTTTTTTCTGTCCAAAGCCAGCCTTTGCAAGAAATTCAAAAGCTATATGGACTGTTCGGTGATGGATTATATCCTCGAATTACGCTTACGCAACGCGCAAAAAATGCTGCAAACGAGCGACAAGCCCATCGCCGATATCGCGATCGCCTGCGGATTTTCCTCGGTCAACTATTTCCGTAATACTTTCAAAAAAGTGCTTGGAATTTCCCCTCTGAAATACCGTAAAGAACAAAAACCGTTTACCGTATAAACGAACGCGCCTTCGAAAAATTTCGAAGGCGCGTTTTTTATTGCGTTTATTCTTCTATTGTATCGGCGCATTTTTGCTGTTCTTTTTTCAGCGTTCGGAAGAAAATAAAGGTGAACGGCAACGCAAAGAAGAACGCAAAGAAATCGGACACCGCCTGACAAAGCTGTACGCCGCGAAGTTTATAGAGCTTTGGCAAAATCAATACCGCAGGGATATAGAACAAGCCCTGTCGGGAGGTGGAAAGCAGAGCGGCGATCGCTTTATTCCCTACCACCTGATAGGTCAAGCCCGCCATAAAGTTCAGGGGCAGCAGCGGCATACAAACGCACTGGAAACGAAGCGCGAGCGCGCCGATTTCGGTAGCTTCCTCGGACAGGCTGAACATTTTCATAACGTACGGCGCGAAGATACCGCAGACCAGCCCGAATACTGCCATAAGCGCGGTAGAAAACGCGAGCGTGAACAAATACGCGGATTTAACGCGATCGAAGCGTTTTGCGCTGTAATTATACCCGAGCACGGGCTGATAGCCCTGCCCGATACCGAGCGATACGGAGAATGCGAGCATAAATACTTTCTGCACGACGCCGAGCGCCGCCTGCGCCGCCTCTCCGCCGTACAGATCTGCCGCGCGGTTCAAAAATACCGTACAGAGGCTGGCAAGGATCTGCCGACAAAAGGAGGGAAAGCCCGTCGCAAGCACTTCGCCGTATACGGAAAGTTTCCGTGAAATTGCCCTAACGCGCAGCCGTACGACCGTTTTCCCCGAAAGGAACATGGCAAGCAGGATCAAAAAGCTGATCACTTGACTGATAAAGGTAGCGAGCGCCGCGCCCGTGATGCCCATATCCGCAGTAAAAATGAGAATGGGGTCTAACACGACGTTAAGGAGCGCGCCCGCGATCAGTCCGATCATAGACAGCACCGCTTTGCCTTGCGCGCGCAGGACGTTGTTCATAACGAACGACATACACATAAAGGGTGCGGCGAGCAAAATATAGCGTGCGTATTGCTTAGAATAAAAGAGAACTTTGGGATTACGCGAGCCGAGAAGCCGCATCAGCGGGGTTAAGAATAGAAATCCGAAAATCAAGATCAGAAGCCCGCAAGCGCCCGAGATAAAAAACGAGGAAGAAGTAACTCTGTCCGCGCCCTCTCTGTCCCGTTTGCCGAGAAGCCGAGATACGATACTGCCGCTGCCCATACCGAACGTAAAGCCGATGGCTTGAATGACGGACATCAGCGCGAGCAGATTGCTCGCCGCCGCGGTAATGGCGTCGTCGCCGATCAGCGACACGAAAAAGGTATCCGCCAAGTTGTACAGCGAAGTAACCATCATGCTCAGCATCGTGGGAATACCCAGCCCGACGATGAGTTTCGAGATCGGGCTTTTCGTCATTTTGACGAATTGTTTCCGCTCCCGTTCGGCGACGATTGCTTCGTCTTCCGTTATATTGTCTTTCGTACGTTCTTTCATAATAGAATTATTATACCCCTTTCTTTTCTTTTTGGCAAGCCCCGCAAAGGCTTTCCGGAAAAATATTTTGATAATTTTTATTCTTTCGACTTTCTTTGTTGCTTTTTCTTTTTTCGCGTGTTATAATAGGACTATGAAAAAGCAAACGAACGGGCAAATCAAACGCTTCAAATACAAATTCACCCCGACGATGCTCGCGCTCGCGTACGCGGTAATCGTGCTCAGTCTCGTGGGTATCGCCGTCAGCGTATGGCGGATTATGAAATTCGGGATCGGCGGGTTCTCCGACGCGCTGAAATCCCCCTTTCTCATCCTCATTTGCGTACTCTGTATCGTGATCGTCGTCGCTATGCTGATCAAGTCGCAATACACGGTGGACGAACAATACTATACCACGCAATTCGGGCTTATCAAGAGCAAATTTCAGATCAAGGATATTACCTCGCTCGTGCTCAATACCGACCTGCATAAACTGACGGTATATTTCGGCGAACAGTACGCCGTGCTTTCCATCGATCCCGTTTGGAACGACGCGTTTGTCGCGGCGCTCCGCGAGGTCAATCCGAATATCGATTTCAGCTTCACCCTCGCGGAAAAGAAAGACGAAACCGACAAACCCGAAAAGAAAAAATAACCTGCATATATCAAAAACGAGTCGCTGTCAACGACTCGTTTTTTAATTATGCGTATCCGTAGCGTTTGCGTTGGGTTATCCAAAGTATTACGGTGAGAACGAGCGAAGCAAGCTCCGCCGCGACAACCGCGCTCCATATCCCGTTTACGCCGAAAAACAGCGGCATGACGAACACGGCGATCGCCTGACAGAGAAAGGTGCGGAAAAAGGAAATCAGCAAGGAAAGCGCGCCGTTCGAGAGTGCCGTGAAGAACGACGAACCGAAGATATTCAATCCGCAGAGCAGGAAAGACAGCGAATAGATACGAAGTCCTTTTGCCGTGAGCGACCAAAGCTCCGTGCCTTTGCGTACGAATACCGAGGACAGCATACCCGCAAAGATAACGGATATCGAGGTCATTACCACGCCGAGCAAACAGAGTATGCACATGCTTTTTCGGAATACGTTTTTCAATTCCCCGCGGTTTTTCGCGCCGTAATGGAAACCGATGATCGGCGCGCTGCCGACGGCGTAGCCGATATATACGCCGACGAAGATAAAGCCGATATACATCATGATCCCGTACGCCGAAACGCCGTCGATACCGATATAGCGCATCAGCTGCGCGTTGTATAAAATGGTAACGACGGAAAGCGAAATATTCGTCATCAGCTCAGACAAGCCGTTCACGCACACCCCCACGAACACCTTGCCGTTGAAACGGGTTTTCCCCAGCCGTAACAGGCTGTCGTTTTTACGCGCGAAATACACGAGCGGGAGCACTCCCCCGACTACTTGGTTGAGCGCGGTGGCGATCGCCGCGCCGACGATACCCCACTTGAATACCGCCACGAACAACGCGTCGAACAGGACGTTGCCAAGCCCTGCGGCGATGGTAATAAACAGCCCCAGCCTTGCTTTTTCCGCCGTAACGAAAAAGCCCTGAAAGGCGTTTTGGAGCATGAACGCGGGCAATGCGGCAAGAATGATCCTGGCGTACAGCACGCAATACTCAATCAGCCGTTCCTTTTCCTCTGCCGTGATATTTTTTTCCGAGCGCGCGAAAAATTCCGCGACGGGGCGGGCGATCGCGATACCGACGAGCGCGAGCACGACCCCGATCACGACCGTTGCGTAGATCAGCATAGAGAAAATGGCGTTGGCGCGTTCCTTGTCCCCCTCGCCGAGGACCTTGGACACGACGGCGTTCCCGCCCGTACCCAGCATAAACCCGACCGAGCCTAAGATCATGATCAGCGGATAGATAAGGTTGAGCGCGGCAAACGGCAATTCGCCCGCAAAATTAGACACGAAAAATCCGTCTACGATACCGTATACGGAAATAAACACCATCATCACCACCGACGGCAGAACGAACCGTATCAGCCGCTTGTAATTAAAATGGTCGGAAAGATGTATTCTTTCTAATTTTTCTTTCTTGGCTATTTTTCTAAATCTCATAGATATATCCGTATCAAAGCCCGACTACCGATAGGCAGTCGGGCTTTTTCTTCGTATTTTTTATCGGTTACGCGTCAAGCTCTAAAAGATCTTTATATCTCGATTTGTAACGCTTTACACTGTCGTCGTTGTCGTACTTCGTGAGGATATTGCTCTGCACCTCGTTCGTGTAATTGCTTACAGCCGTCGTCTTCAAGGATTCGTAGAAGAGGTTGGAGAACGAGCCTTCCACTTTCGCATCCCCCGTAGCCTGCGCGTGCTTGTATCCGCCGTAAACGTCGCCGCCCTCGCCGTATACGAACGAGCAGTATACGATATGCCAGCCGTAATCGGTCGCGCAGACGATATACGAACCAACGCCCGCTTTGACGACTTCCTGCGCCGCGTATTCGAATTCGGGAACGAAGTCCGTGCCGTAAGGAGATACCGCGTAGCCAAGGTAGGTGTTCAGACAGCCCGTGTCCGTGCTGTACGCGAACATGATCTCGTTGACCGCGGAAAGCGCTTTGTACGAAACGCTGTCGGGGTTGAAATGATCCGCCGCCGTCCAAGCGTTTTCGCCCATATCCACTTTACCCTGTACGTAAACGAATTTGCTGTAATCTACGTCGCCTTTCGCATCGGTATAGGTCGTATCCTTATATTTTCCGTCGTTGGTATCGACCGCATCGGTGTTGTCGATCGTCGCCGTCATCGTCGCTTTGCCGTCCGTCGCCGTCGAAATATTCGCCGCCAGCTCGTCGAGGATATTCTTCAAAGTCTTTTCGGTAGGCTCGCATTCGTAGCCGTCGTCCGTTTCCGTTACCGTACCCTGATAGGGCAGAAGTCCGCTGTACAAGGGCAATTTTTCATAGCGTTTGCCCTCGCCCGCTTCGGTCATATTGTCTTCGAAGAAATAATAGTTTCCGTCCGCTTCGTACGCGTAATGCTTATCCTCCGCTGTGGAGAACCAGCTGTCGCGCTGATCGTAGCCCTTTACGTTTTCCAAAATACTCTTACGGACGTTGAACAGCTCGTCGTCTTTCAAGCCCTTGTTCTTCGCCTCGGTGTATTTCACGTTCTGGCTAGCCGAGAACGGGATCAGGATATTGTACACAAACCCGTAACCTTCCAACCCGTAAAGCACGAACGAATCGTCGGACAAAGAACCGATCGCCGTTTCAAAAGCGGTGGGATCGTTTTTATACGCAAGCTCCTGTTGGTCGTGGATTTCGTCATACTTGTTGGATACGTAGGTATCCGTCAGCTTCGCGATAACCGAGTCTTCGAGGTCTTCGTAATATTTGTTGATAAGAGCCTGCCCGAGCGACGAGGAGAGTTCTACGTAGTAGTAATCGAGCTTGGTGATATCCCCCGTGTTTTCGGCGTTAGACGCGCTCGTACCGATGAGGCTGTATCCCTCCAAATTCGCAAGGAAGTTGTTATACGCTTTCTGACGGGTAGCCGCCGTAGAGCCGCTGATACGCTCGTATTCGCCGCAGGAATCGGGGGTGTTTCTACCCGTATACACGCCGTAATTCGTCGTGTAGTAGTCTTCCGTTTCCGTGCCCACACCCGTAGGCAGCGTGCGCGCTTCTTCCGCCGTCGTTTCCTCGTCCTCTGCCGTGATATAGCTCTCTTCCAAAGAATCGAGGGAGGCGTTGAGGGAAACCTTTAACGAATATTCCGCGCGGTCGTAGTCTTCCGTGCTGCCCTTACCGCCGTCGGTGAGGAAATATTTATACGCAAGCACTTCGGGGTGCGCGGTAAGCAAGGCTTTCACTTTCTTCTCGTCCGCGTTATCGTCGGAGAGCGCCGCAAGCTGTTCGTCGATATACGTCTTGCAACCCGCCGCCGTCATGCCGTTGTCTTGGGTGAGGTAATGCGCCAGCACGTACTGGATCATAACGTCGCGGCTCACCAGCCCGTCGAGCAGCATATTGAAAGTATCCTCGTAAGAATACCCGTAGTTCTGCACGTAGGTATAGCCCGTGCTGAGGAAGTACGCGATAAGATCGCGCTTGGAAATTTCCGAATAGGTCTTGCCGTCGTTCATCACTTCGAGCAGAGCCGCCACTTCTTTTGCGGAAGTTTCGTTGTCCTTTTTCAGGCTCTCGGTAATGTTTACGGTAGCGACGGTCTGCGCCATGTCGTTGTTGCTGTCCGTAACGACGAAATTACAACCTGCGCCGCCGATCGCAAGCGCCATGCCCAGCATCAAAGCCGCCGTCTTTTTCATTGTGTGTTTTTTATTCATAAAATCGCTCCGATTTTTTATCCTGCATTTCCCGATAACGCGCAAAAGGGCGTAATTCCCCTTTCTCCCGTATATCGTCAAGTTCTATTATAACCGATTTTTTTACAAAGTGCAAACGTTTTCGCTTATAAACTTGCGAAAGTTAGCGCAAATTTCAAAAATTTTGTCATTTCCGCCATCAATTCCATAGAATCCCGCTTCCCGAAAAACTCCATCACGGGCGCTTCGGACATATTCAGCCGCACCCCTGCGTTGTATTTGTCCATCGCGGCGAGCAGCCGTTTATCCCCCAGCGCTTCCAACGACGGGAATTCGAGCGCGCCCACGCCCTTAACGAGAGATATCTTCTTAACGTGGAATTTCGCGGCGTAGCTTTTGAGCACCGCGATCACGAGCAGATTTTCCACCGCGCGCGGCAGTTCCCCGTAGGTATCGCGGAGAGAGGCGTATACCCGTTTATAGTCCGCCACCGTATTGATCTCCGCGATCTGTTTATAGCTATCCAGCCGTCCCGCGGACGATTCGATATACCCCTCGGAAATATAGGCGTTCACACGGATATCCAGCTCCGCAACCGTCTGGCTTTCGCCCGTCAACTCCTCTTTCAAGAGTTTGGAATACAGCTCGTAGCCCACCTTATCCATATGCCCGTGCTGTTCCGCGCCGAGTACGTTCCCCGCGCCGCGGATCTCTAAATCCCGCATCGCGAGCTTATAGCCCGAACCGAGCTCGGTAAATTCCATAATCGCTTTTAACCGCGACGAGGCGTTTTCCGTCATTACCTTTTCGGCTTTGAACGTGAAATACGCGTGCGCGAGCCTCGACCCGCGCCCCACTCTGCCGCGCAGCTGATAGAGCTGGGATATGCCGAGCTTGTCGCTGTCGATCACAATCAGGGTATTCGCGTTGGGCAGGTCCACCCCGTTTTCAATGATCGTCGTCGTAACGAGGATATCCGACCGCCCGCCGTAGAAATCGAGCACGGCGTTTTCGAGAGTGGTTTTGTCCATTCTGCCGTGCGCCACGGACACCGTCGCTTCGGGCAGAATACGCTTGATCTGCGCGGCGAACGTGAAAATACTCTCCACCTTGTTATACAGGATAAACACCTGCCCGCCCCTGGAAAGCTCCCGAATACACGCGTCGCGGATCAGCGTTTCCGTTTCCTCTACGACGTAGGTCTGGACGGGCAAACGCTCGCTCGGCGGGGTCTGGATCGTCGAGATATCCCGTATCCCCGACAAGGACATATGCAGAGTGCGCGGAATGGGGGTTGCCGTCATGGTCAAACAGTCGATATTTTTCCGCAAATGCTTGATCTTTTCTTTGTGCTCGACCCCGAAACGCTGTTCCTCGTCCAAAACGAGCAAACCCAAATCCTTGAATTGGATATCCGCAGACAACAGTCGGTGCGTGCCGACGACGAAATCGGCCGTGCCCTCCCGCAAGCCTTTGAGGATTTTTTCCTGTTCCTTGGGGGTATTGAAACGGTTCAAACAAGCGACTGTAACGCCGAAATCGGAGAACCTCGCAAGCGCGGTATTGAAATGCTGCGAGCACAGCACCGTGCTCGGGCACATGAGCGCGGCTTGCTTGCCCGCGAGCACGCAAAGGTACACGGCGCGGAACGCGACTTCCGTTTTCCCGAACCCCACGTCCCCGCAAAGCAGTCTATCCATGACCTTTTCCGAACACATATCCGCTTTGATCTCCGCCACCGAACACGCCTGATCGGGGGTAAGCTCGTGATGGAACGCGTCCTCGAATTCACGCATGAACACTTCGTTGTCGGGGAACGGATACCCGCGGTTTTCCGCGCGGTCGGCGTACAGTTTTTTGAGATCGAACGCGAGCTTTTTCAGCGAGGCTTTGACCCTTGCTTTCACGCGCTCGAAATCCGCGCCGCCGATCTTACTCAGCGTAGGCGCGGTATCGCCGACGTATTTGGAGAGTACGTCCATACACTCTGCGGGTACGTACAGCATATCCCCGTCTTTATAGGAGACCGCCACGTATTCTTTCGTGCCGTCCGTCGTTTCGATCTTTTTCACGCCGACGGCTTTGCCGATCCCGTGCGTTTCGTGCACGACGAAATCCCCGACCTCGGGCGCGGAGAACAGATTCCCGCGTTTTTTGCGTATCCTGCGCGTATCGGGCGCTTTGGTATACAGATCCCCCGTGCCGATGACGGCGAGCTTACAGGCGTGTAAAACGAACCCTTTATCGAGGTGTTCGTCCAAAATACACACGCCGTTTAATTCGCTGAGCGTATCGGGGAGCTTGACGGTGGAGATATATTCCTCTCCGAGCTGCTCCGCCATCTTCCCCGCGCGGGCGTTGTCGCCGCAGTATAACAGCACGCGATACCCGCCCTTTTTCCAGTTAGCGATATCGACGAGCAGAGCGGGAATACCGTTGAGATAACGGGTCGTGGGCGTTGCGGAAAAATTATAGGTACGCAGAGGCGAGAAGAAAAACGGATTGCCCGTAAACGTCTGCATCGCCACTCGCCGCACCGTCGAAACTCCCTCGACAAACGCGTTTTTGTCCGCGTACTGTGAAAGGGAAAAATCAAAGGCTTCCCCGCCCGTTTGCAAGCGGTGGAAACGCTCCTCGTGTTCTTTATACAGCGCGTTGAATTTATCCCAGAGTGTTTTGCCCTCGTCGAAAATAAGCACCGTGTTTTTCGGCAAAATCGAAAAAAAATCGGTGGAATTTTCAAGCAAAGGCAAAAGGAAAGAGCTGTCGAAATTTTCATCGGACAGCAATTCGTCCGCGATCTCTCTTGCGCGGGTATACGCCTCGGCGGTTTTAAAACTCTTCACCGATTTTTCGAGCGCGGCGCGGATACGCGGTTTGTCTTCTTCCGTTACGATCACGTCGGTTGCGGAAAGCACGGTGATCTCTTTCACGCCCGCAAGCCGTTCGCCCGTGGCGTGGTCGTAGGGCTTGATCTTTTCCACGGTATCCCCAAAAAAGTCGATACGGACGGGATTTTCGGCGTTGACGGGATAGATATCGAGAATATCCCCGCGGAGCGCGAACACCCCTTTCGTTTCCACCTCGAACGCGCGGACGTAGCCCATTTTCGTCAGCGTTGCCGTCAAAGAGGTAAAATCAAACTCCTCCCCCTCCTGAAAGGTAACGGCGGGCAGAGTTTTCGGAAACAGTTGCACGAGCGCGTCGATCTCCGCCGTTACGACCTCCGCGCCGCTTTGAAGGGCGTTTATGCCCTCCAAACGCTTGAAAAGAGCGTCCTTAGACAATGCTTTGCGATAGAGCAACACCTCGTCTTTCGCGGCGATCGTCGCCGTCTTTTTGCCCGACAGCGCGGAAATATTCTGCGCCGCTTTTCTCGCGGATACGCCGTCCGCCGTGATATACACGACGGGGAACGGGGTCAGACCTGCCAAGAGGTATTTCAAGGGATCGGAAACGCCGAAAACCGCCGTGGGCGTGCCACGGCGGATATCTTCCGCATACGAGGTGTATTCCTCGCCGATTTGTTGAAAGGAAAAGAAGTCGCGTTTCATTCCGTTTGTCCTATTTTAGAGCCGTTTAGTTAAATTTACACATTACCTTTTCAATATCTAATCCGCGAACGAATTCCGCCGCCGCCTCGCCTGCTTTACGGCAAGCCTGAGAAAACAATTCGTAGTCCTCTTTGCGGACTTCGGAAAGCACGTAATTTATGATAGGGATATCCACTTCCTCGTCGCGGATACCGATACGGATACGGGGGAATTCTTTCAAGCCCGTTTCGCCGATGATACTGCGCATGCCGTTATGCGTGCCTGCGCTGCCGCTTGCGCGGATACGGACTTTGCCTTTGGGCAGGTCGTAATCGTCGTAGATCACGAGCAGGTTTTCGGGCGGGATCTTGTATTTGGACATCAGCTGTTTCACCGCTCTGCCCGAATTGTTCATATACGTTAAAGGACGGGCGAGGATCACCTTTTCCCCGCCGATATACGCCTCGGCGACGGACGCCTCGCATTCCTTTTTCTTGAACTTTGCGCCAAGCGCTTCCGCCGCGTCGCCTACGGCGATATAGCCCATGTTATGGAAAGTTTTTTCATATTGCTTGTCGGGATTGCCCAGACCTACGATGAGATACATACCGTTTTTCCTTTTTGAAAGAGCCGCCGTTTATATTCGGCGGCTCTTTGTCTTAGTCGTAGAGTTTCGACATCGGTTTGTCGAGGTATACGTTTTCGATTGCCGCCGCAAAGATATCCGCAACGGACAATACTTCGAATTTGTCGAGTTTCTTTTCTTCGGGAAGATGAATGGTATCCAGCATAACGAGCTTATTGATCGCGGATTTTTCCAATCTCTCGATCGCAGGTCCGCTGAGCACCGCGTGCGTACAGCCTGCATACACTTCCGTAGCGCCTGCGTCCTTGATCGCCTGCGCGCCTTGGCACAGCGTACCCGCCGTGTCGATCATGTCGTCGATCATAAGGCATCTCTTACCGCTTACGTCGCCGATAATGCTCATAACTTCCATAACGTTCGCCTTGGGACGGCGCTTGTCGATGATCGCAAGAGGCACGCCGAACTTTTCCGCAACCTTTCTCGAACGCTTTACGCTGCCAAGATCAGGCGCGACGACGACGTCGATATTGCCCTGTTTTGCGAAATAGTTATACAGGGTAGGCCCGCCGAGCAGATTGTCTACGGGGATATCGAAGAAGCCCTGAATTTGGTCCGCGTGGAGATCCATCGTCAAAACGCGGTCAGCGCCTGCGTGGGTCAAAAGATTTGCCACGAGCTTTGCCGTGATGGGATCGCGCGAACGCGCTTTTCTGTCCTGACGGGCGTATCCGAAATAGGGCATAACCGCCGTGATACGACCAGCCGACGCGCGCTTTGCCGCGTCGATCATGATGAGAAGCTCCATCAGATTGTCGTTGACGGGCGAACAGGTAGACTGGATAATGAACACGTCTCTACCGCGGACCGTTTCCGCGATGTGGACGTTGATCTCGCCGTCGGAGAACGTGCTGACTTCTACTTCGCCAAGCTCGGTATTGAGCTTTTTGGCGATCGCTTTCGCCAACTCGTTGTTGGAGTTACCGGAAAACAACTTGATTTCATTGCCGTGAGTTATCATGTGTAACCATCCTTATTTTTTTATCCGCTGCCGCTTTCGCTTTTCCGCAAAAAACGGCGTTCGGACTTTTTTTCATCGGTATCTTCTCATCTTAGAACTGCGTTCTTTTCCCCGTTTGCGCGCCGAACACTTTGGCGCGTGATAAGACACTATTTATAATACCCGTTTCGCAAATTTAAGTCAACTAAATACGGGGCGTTTTTCAAATTTCTTTTTCGTTAAAATTTTCTGCCGCCGATTTTTGGCGTTCCTTTTCCTCTTTCTGTTTCTGCCGCATCGCGATAAAAAATCCGCTGAGCAGCGCCGAACACTCCTCTTGCAACACCCCGCCAAGCACCTCCGTTTTATGGTTCAGCAGGTTCGCCTCGGCAAGCGCGGAGGTCAGCGAACGCCCCTTTTGCTCGTACGCGCCGAAATAGATCTTGTCCACGCGGGCGTTCAAGCTCGCGCCCATGCACATCGGACAGGGTTCGAGCGTAACGTACAGCTCGCAGCCCTCGGGCAGCCGCCACGACCCGAATTTTTTACAGGCTTTGTCGATCGCCGCCATTTCCGCGTGCGCGGAGGCGAGCTGTAATTTCGCACGGCGGTTATAGCCACGGGAAATCACCTTATCCCCGTACACGATCACCGCGCCGATCGGCACTTCGCCCTCGGCAAGCCCGCGCTTCGCCGCCTTGATCGCGGCACGCATAAATTTTTCTTCTCTCGTTAATTTTTTCATCTTCTATCCTTGATACGCTTCCGATAGGTCGTAGAGCGCGTATCCGTTCTTTTCGTTGATATCCCGCAGCGCCTCGCCGCCGAGCGGGTGCGCGTATCCGTCCATGCCCGCCTCGACCGTGAACGCAGGGATACCGAAACGCTGTATGCACCAGTCTTTATACCCGCCCACGCTGTTTTTCGCCATACACAGCGGATACCCCGTCGAACGGGAGAGCGCTAAGGCAAGCGATTTATCCCGCGGGCAAACGCGAATGGACTGATAAAAATACCAGTATATCTCCTCGCCTTTGGTATGATAGCTCACCGTATAATCGGGACGGATATATTCCGTAAACGCTTTCAACGCCTTTGTTTCCGGCTCGGAAAAGGGTCTTTCGCCGATACAATTTTCCGCGCCTGCCGTGCGGACGTTTTTCGCGCCCTTACCCCACCTTGCCGCGAAATTCACGTTTAAGTCCACGCCCCGCGCGTTGGCTTTCCACAGCGAAAAATCCGTGCTTTTATTCAATTCCAACAGCCGTGATCTGTCCTTTTCCCGCTTTACGCTGTCCAGCCCGATTTCGCAAAGTAGCGCGCCGTCGGGGTTGACGAGGGGGATCAGCCAAAAACTGCCCTTTTTTACGCCGACGGCGAAGTGCTTAAAGGCGAGTCTTGCGGTGATATATTCCCTGCCGTGCATGGCGTATTGCGCGATACCCACGGGCGAGCCGTCGCCGATTTTGACCGCGTACAGGTTTCTGCCCAGCACGCTTTTGCCGATAATCGCCTTTTCCGTTCCCGCGGCGTTATAAAATTGTTCGACGCTTTGATAAATATCCACGCATTTACTATACGCAGATACCCCGAAAAAGTTTTCTTATTTATGATAAGTCGAGCCTGCGTTGATCATAAACGCGCGGTAGACCTGCTCCGCTAAGATCACCCGCATAAGCTGATGCGGAAAGGTCATATCCGAAAAGGAAAGCCGATAATCCGCCGCCTTTTTCACCCGTTCCGACAAACCGCAGGACGAGCCGATGACGAACGTAACGTCCTTGCCCTCGTCCGTGAGCTTTTGCATTTTTTGGGCAAGCTTTTCGCTCGACAGCTTTTCCCCCTCGACGGCGAGCGCGATAATATAGCCCTTACACGCGCGGAGGATATCGTCCGCTTCCGCTTCGGGGTCTGCGCCCTCGGGGAGTTCTTTGATCTCCACTTTCGCAAAGCGGGAAAGGCGTTTGACGTATTCCGCCACCGCTTCGCGGTAAAAACTTTCCTTGATCTTTCCTACGACCGTAAAAATAATCTTCTGCATACTCACATCCCCCCTGCAAGGGTCAGCAGCCACGAGAGCGCGCACAGCGCGATCCCGACGAGCGCGTAAACGAGAAAGCCTTTCCTTTCGCGTTTGTCTTCCTCCCGTTCGGGTTTGGTTTTATCGATAAAAATAAGATACCCCAAAGAAGCGATCAGACACAGGACGGAAACGCTCATCACCGAAATAAACACGGGCGTGGAAAATTCCGCTATGTTGTATTTGGTCAAGACCAAAATCGCCGCGTTGTTGATAAAGTGCGAAAGCACCGTCGGCAGGACACTGCCCGAACGGATCGCAACGAGCGCGAACGCCGCGCCGCAACAGAATTGATAAAGGGTCTGCGCGGGGTTTTGGTGATACAGCGAGAACAACCCGCCGCAAAGAAGCACGCTCCCCCATACCCCGAACGAGCGCATACCTTTGAGCAATACGCCGCGGAACGTGATCTCTTCAAACACCGCGGGCAACACCGCCACGGCAAACAAAACGCCGATAAACCCGAACCCGTCCATACTCGGAAGATTTATCCCACCGTCCTCGTAACCGAATTTACCGAGCAGTTCCAAAAACAGCGCATTCAGCTCGGATAAGCACAGCAAGCCGACTTGTAACGCTACGGCGACGAGGAAATATTTGGGGCGGCATTTCTGATTTTTGACCACGACGGAAACGGGCGTAGCCGTGCGGCGGAGATACCATACCGCCACGATCGCAAAGGAGAGCTGGGGTAAGATATAACTGCAATACAGATACCACTCGGAAGTTTCGTAGCCCGCTTTTTCCGTAAGCCCGCACGCCGAAATCACGATCAGGAACACGAACGAAAGCACGACGGGCAACACCGCGGCAAGCGAGTACGCAAGCCCCGAGGTCTTTCCCGCCGTCAATTCGCCAAACAGCCCCTTTTTATTCCGTTGATCTTGTCCGCGATGATTTTGCATACGAATATTATAGCAGATTTTTCCGTATTTGCAAACAAAAAACAACCCGCCGTGAAATTTTTCACGGCGGGTTAGCCATTTCGGAATGAGTTGAACCTGATTTTGAGTGCCGAATTTTTTGTTCTTCTTCGTCAAAATCCTTGATAAACCGTATGGTTTGTCTGCGGCTTTTTCCTAGAATAACTTTGAATTCGGCTACTGAAAATTGCTTCGCACCCAAAATGAAGTATTTTTTTATGATTTAAGGCGCAGAGGAAGCAACAATACTGTACGTATTGTAATGACGATAAGCCTTAAAGGGGAAAAAAGACTTGTTTTGGGCAGGTTCAATTCGCTCCGAAATGGCTATCCACTCAATTTGGTTCGGAACTCTTTAATGATACGGCTTTCGATACGCGAAACCTGTACTTGGCTCACGCCGATACGCTCGGCGACCTCGCTCTGGGTCATATCCCGAAAATACCGTAGCACGATAATTTTGCGTTCCCGTTCGGGCAATTCGTCGATCGCACCGCGCAGCAGCATTTTATCCAGCCAGTCGTCCTGATCGTCGCTCGCAGGCAGCGTTTCGATCAGCTCCCGTTCCTTGCCGTCCTTGTATTCCGCGCCGCTGTATAAGGACAAAGGCATCTTGGACGAGCCCATAACGAACACCGTTTCCGCCTCGTCTAACGAGAATTTTTTCGCGATCTCGGACACAGACGGCTGGCGATCGTTCAGGCGGGTGTATTCCTCGATAAACAGATTGATCTCTTTCGCCGTCTGTTTCATCGTACGCGATACCTTTACCGACCCGTCGTCGCGCATAAAGCGTTTGATCTCGCCCGCGATCATCGGCACGGCGTAGGTGGAGAACTTTACGCCAAACCGCTCGTCAAAGCCCGCGATGGCTTTCAAAAACCCCATACACGCGATCTGGAAAAGATCGTCGTAGTCCACGCCCTTGCCCAGATACCGTTTGACGATACACTTGACGAGGGATACGTTGTGCTCTAAGAGCGCAGTTTTCGCTGTCTCGTCTCCCGTTTTGGCGTTTCGGATATATTCGATTGTCGTCTTGTCGTCAAGCATTCAGCCGTTCCTTTTCCGTTTCGGGCATACCGATCTTTTTACACATTCGCACCGTCGTACCCTTGCCCTTTGCGCTTTCCACGGAAAATTCGTGCATGAAAGTCTGCATAATGGTAAAGCCCATGCCCGAGCGTTCTTCATCTGAAAGCGTGGTAAAAAACGGTGTCAACGCCTTATCCACGTCCTCGATCCCACAGCCACGGTCGGCGATCGCGATATGTAAAATGCCCCCTGCCTCCGTTTTTTCCGCGCGACATTCAATGATAACGCAGGCGTTTTCCCCGCCCTTGTACGCGTGTACGACGCAGTTGGTAACTGCTTCGCTGACCGCTGTTTTAATATCCGAAAGCTCGGTTAACGAGGGGTTCAAGGTCAACGCAAACGCCGCCACGGCACTGCGCGCAAAGCCCTCGTTTTCGCTGATCGCCGCAAGTTCGAGTTTCATATAATTGGTCATACTGTTTCCTCCTGCCCGTTATATTTTCGACATCAGGGTATAAATACCGCTCATGCAAAGGATTCTGTCCGTTGCCACGGACGGGTTGGTTACGGATACGGGCACGCCGTAACGGTGGAATTTTTTGTATCTGCCGATCAAAAAGCCGATGCCCGTGGAGTCCATAAACGAAACCTCGCTAAGATCGAACACCGCGCGTTCAATCTGCGCATTTTCGTCCGCGAGCCTATCGGCTTCTTTCCGCGCTAGCGCGGCGTTGTGCTCGTCTAGTTCGCCCACGAGGCGTATGTACAGGATATTGCCCTTTTTCTGCGCGCAAATCTTCATACCGATCACCTCCGAAAAGATATACCGATATTGTAAAAAATATCCCGACGGGAATTTTGTGAAAAAAGAGAGATTTTTTTTTAGTTTTGTCGAAAAGTTTTTTTAGATTTTTACAAAAAATCACTTGACTTTTTACCGTAAATCGTTTATTATAGACAAAGCGTTGGGCCTTTAGCTCAGTGGTCAGAGCTGTCGGCTCATAACCGATTGGTCCGCGGTTCGAATCCGTGAAGGCCCACCAAACCCAAAAATAATCCCAAACGGCCCAGTAGCTCAGTTGGTTAGAGCGCCAGCCTGTCACGCTGGAGGTCGACGGTTCGAGCCCGTTCTGGGTCGCCATAAAAAACCAGCCTGTTCTTGCGAAAAGAACAGGCTGGCTTTTTATGCATATTTTATTGTTTGGCGATTTCCGCAAGTGCGTTGCCTGCCTCCGTGCCGATACGCGTCATAGAAGCGTTGTTGTAATGCCCCACCGCTTTGGGATTGATATGTTCGGGGTTTTGGCTCAGCTCCGTACAAATGCGCGTGAGCATGACGAAATCCCCGTCCTCTTTCACCGCGCGCTCCTGCGCGGACATGATCGCTTCGTCCCAAGCCGTTTTTTCTTCGAGACTCCCCGCAACCCAGCTTGCCAGACGTGCGAAATATCCGACTTTGATAATCCCGAATTTTTCAATGCCGACCTCGGCTTTAAGTTCGTTTTTATAGGCGATCAGCTTTTGCAAATATTCCTTTTCAGAAGTTTGGATCAGCGCGTCCGATTCACCCTGCAACCAGACGTAATAGATATGCCCGACCTCGCCCAGAGTTTTGGCTTTTTTAAGCGCGCCCAGCCATTTCTTTTGCGCCCAATAATGGTGTTGCGTGCCGTGCAACCATTCCGCAAGCGTCGTCGAGCCTTTCGCCGTATGCACCGCAAGCACCTCTCTACCCGTCGCTAACGTATACGCACGGCAAAAATCAGGTACGAGCGAACCGCCTGCATCCGCCGAAGCCGCAATCCATTTTTCAGGACACACGTCCTCGCCCACGGGGTGCTGTAACGGTACGAATTCGTCCGTTAAATAGCGGTATTCCAGCGCGCCGTTTACGGGCGCGTTGTCTTGGGGCAAGCCCTCCGTCTGACCCTGCATATTGCTCTGACCACCGAAAATGAGAATATCCATGCTTATTTCTCCGTAAATTTTGCTTTGTAGCGCATTACGTCCGTGCCGTTGTGGTTGGACAAAATAGAGAACTCGTCGCCGTCGATTTCACAGGGCTGGTTTTTATTATCCTCGGCAACCATCGCAACGTAGTGGTTTCCGAACTCTTTCCCCTCGTGCATAAAATGGGTCGGCTCGCTCCAATTTACGAGGTCTTTGCTTGTACGCACTTCCATAATATGCTCGACGACCCCTTTATCCGCAGGTACGTTTACGCGTGAAGAGCTCATAAAATACAGTCCGTGTTTTTTCGAATACAGCACGCGCGGATGCCACGAACGGGTAGCAATCGCCGTTTCCTTACCGAAATTGCCCGCCTCGCAGAACGCGCCGTCGTAATACTTGACAAAATCGCCCATAATCCCGTCCGTACGCTTACGAGTGCGAGCCACGAACACGTCGCAACCCTCCCAAAGCGCTTTTTCGGTATCCTGATAAATCTTGTTATAGAAAATGTACATATACTCGCCGTCGGGATCTACGAACAACGAGAAATCCCCGCTACCGAGGCAAATTTTACCCGATTTCTGCCCGATAACGTTGCCTGCACCGGGGTTGTATTTTTCCGTAAAATTCACGTCCTCGCCCGTCAATACCCAGCGATCGAACGTCCAGTTTTTCCCTTCGTCGTCCGAGTGCATCAGCCCGATATGACGGAAATCCGAATCGATTTTCGGCGTATTGCAAAGCCCGTACGCGTCGTAGCCCGTGCCCTTGCCGTTCCAGCCCGTTTCGTTGTGGAAAAAGCAGAAAAACCTATACGTATTTGGGCAGATATACAATCCAAACGGCCACATACTGCCCACGGGCTTGTTGCCGTCGGGATAACGGATACCCGAAAAGGCGTAATCCGCGTGCCCTACGCAGAAATTCGTATTGATCTCGTATACCTTTTTCATATCATCAAGGCTCGTACCGCAGAACATATTGATCGCGCCCATATGCGAATGTCCGCTCATTGCCCAGAGCTTGCCATCTACGTCGCGGTACATAGGCGTCGTGCCGTCTTGGTAATTGTTATACTTCTGCATAAACGGACTTTCCGTTTTTTCTCCGATTACAATCGTGTGTTTGTCAAAAAAGTTGCTCATATATTTTCTCCTTAATAATTATATCGACAATAAAATTACGGCAAGCGCGCCGACGGCAATCCCCAGCCATTGCCACCAAGCCAGCTTATCCCTGAACACCAGCGCGGAGAATATCGAGGTAATGGAAAGTCCGCCGACTGCGAGCACGGGATAGATCAGGCTCGGCGAGATTGTAGAAGTTGCCAAAAGCATGACGAACAGGTTTAACAACACGTTGCACACGCCCGCCACGATCGGGAACGGCGCGGAGGTTTTTAAGATCGCCTTGCCGTCCGTTTTATCGCTCCGCAGATAATTAATCAAACAAAACGCGGTAGAGATCCCCGTTGCAAACAGCATCAGCATATTGCCGTGCTCGCCGTCGAATTTCATTTGCTGGGTTTTTTGCACGATCGAACAGCCTGCGTTGCCAACGAGCGCCATAAGCGCAAGAAGAAACCATTTCAGGGAGATCTTTTTGTCCTCTCCAACCTTTTTTTTGCCCGTGTACAAACACAGCCATAACGCCAGCGCGACCAAAATTAGACCTACGCCCACGAGCCAAGTAAATTCCGAATCCCAGAAAAAGAACCCCCAAGCGGTTACGGCGATCAGAGAAAGCTGTAACATTAACGAGGTAAGCACCGTAGGACCTGTCTTTAAGGCGTTGATATTTCCGATTTGGCAAACGGTATAAAACGCACCGAACGCCAAAGAATACGGTAATACTTTCCACTCGAACGACGGCGTAATAGCAAATAATACCGCCCAGCCGAGGAATACGGTGAACAGATAAATAAAGCTATACAGTGCGGGCGCGTCTTTTTTCCCCGCGCTTTTACGGTTATAAAACGCCCCGAACACGCTCGACGAGGACATAAAGAATACGGAGCTGATTAAATAAAGATACGGCATACTCTTTTCCTTTTTTTGTTTTATCGAAAAAAGTATACCGCAGATAAAAAATTTTTGCAATGCACAAAGTTAATAAATCTTGACAAAATTAAGACGTTTTGTTATAATATTTTCAGGAGGCGTATTATGGCATACGTAAAATTAACGGGACTACCCAAGCTGTATTTCGCGCATATTTACGGCGCGGAGGAATACGTAAACGAATTGCCCGCTTGCAAAAACAAAATCGAAATCAGCTACGTTTCCGAGGGGCGTATGAGCGGAGTGAAAGGAGGCGTAAGCTACACGAACGAAAAATACGACGTTTCGTGTAATTTATACCTTACGAAAACTTTGGTAAATTGCAAATGTTTCCATGAGCATCACACCACCGCTTTTCAAGTGCCGTTCGAAATCACCGAAGAAAGGCAAGAAACCGCATTAAGTTTACCCAGCCGTCTGTCGTTATCTACATACGGGCATATCCACGAGCTGATCGACGAGATTATTCGTCTTAACACCTTGCACCCCGAACGGCATTTTACTCTTTCAGGGCTGTTTTTACAGCTTTTAGAGGAATATTCATTACTCAGCGAAACGGGCGGAGAAAAGCAGTATCAAAGCGCGGCGCTGTACGTACGCAAGGCAAAGGAGTATATTTATAAAAATCTGCACCGACCGATCACACAAAAGGAGATTGCGCGACAGCTTAATATCACGCCCGAGCATCTTTGCGCGGTATTCAAAAAAGCGAACGATATGCCGTTGATGCATTTCGTAAACCAAGTAAAGCTCTCGAAGATCCGAGAAGTCATGAAACATGAAAATTTGAAGCTGTACGAGGCGGCGGAGTTGTACGGTTACAGTGATCCCAATTACGTCAGCAGACTGTTCAAAAAATACTACGATAAAAACATTACCGATCACGAAACCGAAAACTAATCTTTATTTAGCACGAAAAAACGGGAATGAAATCGTTCATTCCCGTTTTTTTTCGTTTACTCGTCTTCTAATACCGTAAGTATTCCCGGCCGACGGTCAACTTCGTAATTGTCCGTTACGTCGTTACCGCCTGCGTCCAAGATCTTATATTCTATAATCACGTTTTCACTACTTCCCGGATAGAGTTGCTCTCCTTGAGTTACGACTTGCAGTCTATGCCCCGCCGCCAGCGTACCGAAGGTAATATCCGCGGTATTTCCGCCCGTAAGCTCTTCACCGTCGAACACCTTCGCAATCGTTTTCGCCGTGAGCGTAATCTTTCTTTTTTCTATCCTTAACGGATCGCCTCTGAACTCAACGGTGAAATTTTCACCGTCGTCAACTACTATGTTTCCGTTTTCGTCTGTGATGGTTAGATATGCCCTCAGAATTTCAGGGGTCAACGCGCCCACTTTCGTCAAAGATAAACCCTCAATAGCCAGATCGACGTCCCAATCTTCGGGCAGGTTGCTGTCTATGATCCACCAAGATTTATCCGTGTAGGCAAGCGGTGTGCCGTCGTAGTATTTCCAAAGCTCTTTCAACCCGATTACCACTTTACCGCCTGTAACCTCCAACGTGCCAAGCTCCAAGCCCTCCACAATGGCGTAGTTATCGTTGACGTTAAACTCGTTTTCGTCGGAAATCGTTACTTCGCAGGTATTATCGCTCTTCCCTACGTCCGTTCGCGTGCCCGTAACGTTAATGACAATCGTATGTCCGAGGCTTTCCAACAGCCCTACGCCGTCGCCCTCAATTTGATACTCGCTTTCGTTCTTAACAAGTGGCGTACCGTCATAGATTTTGCTTGCCGAGCCCGTCGAAATCCAAATCGGGCGCGGAGTGATATTTAATTTTCCGTATTCGTAGGAAATTTTGTAATTATCCGCGTAGTCATGCTCGCCTACGTAATTTCCGATTACGGTAAATGTAAGCACGTTTTCTTTTTCGCTATACGCAACGCTTTTCACGCGTACTTTTTGCTCGTCGGAGGTTAGCAGAGAAATATAATCCTCTTTCACCATTGTACCGTTTATAACGTCCGCGTTGCTATACGTGGTTTCGTCGTAGTGTTTAAGTCCGTCGTATACCCAAGTGCCGTCGTTCGTTACAATGGTAATCGGACGAGCTTTGATCGTCAGCGTACCGTAATCATCAGGCTGGCGGATATCGTAGTTTTCGGTGTAATCTTCACTGCCCCGATAATTACCTGCTTGCACGGTAAAGGTAAGCTCGTTTGCGACACTATCCCATACGTAGGTTACCGAGCGTTCGTCTTCGGGTGTTGCGATAATCAAAGTATCGTTTCCTACGAGGGAATAATACTCTGTATCGATCACAAGATCGTTATTTCCGTACGCAACAGTATTGCCCTTTCCGTCGCCGTCGTAATGTACTTCGCCGTCGTACGTCCAAGTACAATCGTGCGTTTTTTCCACGTAGATCTTACGAGGAGCTATCGTCAGCGTGCCGTAATAGTAATTTTCCGCCCACTTAATGTCATAGTTATCCGCGTAGTTACCCTCATATTTTTTACCGTCGTAATATCGTTGATTATCCGTTACAGTAAAGGTAAGCTCGTTGACTATATCTTTATCCCATACGTAGGTTGCATGAGGTCGTGCGTTTGGCTGCGTTGCGATTATAAGGCTATCGCCCTCTACCAATTCATACCCCTCGTCGGACAAATCGTCGTTGCCGTAGAGCGCAGACTGTCCGTCGCCGTAGGAAGCGGATTGTCCGTCGCCGTCGTAGTGCGTTTTACCGTCGTATATCCACTCGATAGTGTGCGTGCCTTGAATATAGATCGGGCGTTTTTTAATCGTCAGCTTGCCGCATGCTTTAACCGTTATCGTATAATTCGCGTTGATATCGTCGTTTCCCTTTCTCACCTTAAAGGTAAGCTCGTTATCCGTACCGCTGTCTATATAGAAACGTACTTTCGTAAAGGTATCGATATACAGACTATGCCCGTCTACGAGCGAATAATAGGTATCATTATCATAGGTGAGGTCATCGTTTGTGTACGACGTATTATCCCAATGTTCTTCGCCGTCGTACGTCCAAGTACAATCGTGCGTAGTGGTTACAAGAAGCGGGCGTTTTTGTACGGTCAACGAGCCGTATTCGGGGGTAATATCGTAATTGCTCGTGATATCCTCGCCCGTCGCCGTTATTTGGACTGTCAATTCAAAGGTATTATTTGTTAAGTCATACTTAATTTTGCCAAACTCGGCGTTGGCATTCGTCTGACTACCCCAAGCCGAGCCAATCGCCACGCCGTTTTGCCCGTCTACGAAATCGTAAGGGCTGTTTGCCGATATGACTACATTCCATTCCGTTTTCGTAAGCGGCGTGCCGTCGTAGACTTTATGCGCGTCAAGCGATTTTACGGTAATCGGGCGGGGATCGATCGTCATCGTTCCGTATTCGTATTTGATTGTGTAGTTGTCCGCGTCTTCCCCTACGATACGGAATTCGCGTTTATTTTCTTGCGACGAAACCTCGCCGTTCTTCCAAAGAACGTCCGTCATCGTAGAGCGATAAGCATAGTCCTCTTCTAATTCTTGCCATTTCTCAAGCTCATAATATTCTACGCCGTCGATAACGCCCGTTTTGAAGCTTACTTCGCCGTCGTTTTTATAAGTAACGCCTTTATAGGTATATTCTATCCCGTCGCCGTCGTAGTGTTCGTTGCCGTCGTAGAGCCAGCGCACGTCTTGCGTAACGATATACACGGCGCGTTGCTTAATAATCAGCTTACCGTCTTCAAAGGAAATTTGATAATTTTTCGTTACCTCGTTATCTCCGTCTTTTATGCAAACGACAGTTTCCGCATGATTGATTTCGTGCGGATATTCGCCCGCGTTTATACCGCTTCCCCCCATAGTTTTTACACCAGAGAGCGTATGCCAAGACACCAAGTTGTCGATTTTCACAAGCGGGTCTTTCTCTATTTTTTGCGTTTCGCCGCTGTAAACGGTCTCTCTGCTTTCCGCCGTAATCGTTATCAGGCGCGGCGTTACTTTTAATATCCCGTATACGTACGTTATTTCGTAATTCTTCGTTACGTCGTTTTCAGGTGAGGCTATTTTAATTGTAAACAGGTTATCGCTCGCGCCGTAACCCTGCGTTTCGTTATTTTCGTCGTACGCGTTGGTTTGCGAGCCTGTAAACGTCGCCGTGATGCTATGCCCAAGGCTTTCCAACAACCCTGCGTTATCCTCCTCTTTCAGATAATCGTAATTTGCATTCGTGTACGGCTGACCGTTGTATACCTCATCAAGCCCCTCCGATTTCACCGTAATCGGGCGCGGGGTTATTTTTAGCGTGCCGTAGGTGCATTGAATATCGTAATTTTTATCGATTTCTGCATTGCTGACAAGGAAATCGATTTTGTTTTCTACCGAAGTAACCTCTTTGTTATCTCCTTCACCGACCCACTGCACGTCCTTTATAGAATTATAATAAGTTTTGGCAATCAGCCTATGCCCCGTTACAAGACCGTAACAGCCGTTTGCTTCGTCTACCTGTATCAAATTAGCGTAATCGCCGTCAACCCCTTTTTCTTGGAGCACCGTGCCGTCGTATACCTTTTCCAGCGTACTCGTAACCACTTTAATCGTACGTTTTTCCACCGTCAGCGTGCCGTATTGCGGGGTGATTATGTAACAATCGGTAACGTCGCCGAGCATTTCGTTTTCGCTTACAATCTTGTCAACGGTAAAATCGTTCATCGCCTCGCCCGCGTTCGTTATTGTTCCCGTAAAGGTTGCTTTGACGTCATCGCCCTCGACAATTCCGATAAGACCGTTGGTTGCAAATTCCTCGCAGGTAAGCGGCGTGCCGTCGTACGTTTTGCTGACTGCTTTTGATTTTATCGTCAAATCGCGGGGGGTAATCGTGAGCATACTGTCCTCGGGGAAAGAATACTCGTAATTGCCCGTGGTTTCGTTGCCCGCGCCGTCGGTGATCACGGGCGTAAAAGCGTTCTGCACGCTGCCCGTTTTGATAACCCAATTTGCCGTGCCGTCCTTGATTGCAATCGTCTGCCCGTCCACAAGCCCGTCGTACGTATATGCGAGATCGGCGGCGGAAAGGGGCGTGCCGTCATAGGGTTTAGAGTGCGTTTCCGTTTGAATGAACAGCGGGCGTTTTTCCACCGTCAGCGTACCCGAAACCGCAGTAATATCGTAATACTGCGTAACGTTTACGCCGTCTGCATTCGAAATCGAGAACGTTGCGGTATTTTCTATCGGTTGCGCCGTGTAATCGGTTACGCGCGCGGGGAATAACGCGGAAATTTCGTCGGCAAAGGCGAGCGAGCCGTCCGAAACGGTATACGCCTCTGAGAAAAATTCCGTACCGTCGTAAACGTGGGTCGCGTCCGTTACTTCAAGCGTGATCGGACGGGCGGTAAACGCGATACTTTTTTCCACCGTCTGCACGCTATAACAGCCCGTTACGTCCCTGCCGTCTTGGGTGTAGATACGAACGTACTGGGGCTTCGCCTGTACCGTAACCGTATCCGTGCCTATGCCCGTATACGCGTATTCGCTACAAACCGCCCTATCGCCTTGTATCAAGTCGCCTATAAGCGTGGGCGCGTTGCCGTAGACAAGCTCCGACTGCGCAACCGACAGCGAAACGGGTTTGGGTTGCAAAGTAAACTGCTGTGCTTTTCCGTAGCGTTTCCCGCCGAACGCGGCTTTCGTTACAGCGCGCACGCGGTACGTACCGGGGACGTTGGGGATCTCGTCCGTCCATTCGTCCGAGCTTACGAGGCTGTATTCGTAGGAAACCTTACTCATAAAGCTCTTTGCCTTATAGGTAAAACCGTCGCCGTAGGTGATTACCGAGGGCATATCCGTCGTGCCGTACACCGTGCCGCGCGCGACCAAAAGCCCCGTAACCGTCGCCGTTACGGTGATCAGCACGGAGAGTATGAGCACACGAAACCGCTTGATCGTTGCCCATACTTTCGCCCACTTTTTAATTTTTGCCCTGTATTGTTCGTAAATCATAGTCTTTTATTCTTCCGGCGTTTCCGACGGTAATACCGTAAGCGTACCGTCAATATTGGTGATGAGATAATTGCTCTTTACCTCATTCGTTATGTCATTGCCGTCTGCGTCCTTAAAGATGACGTCTTCCACCGTATTCGCACTCTGTCCGACGTTCGTTTGCGAGCCTACAATGAGTACCTCGATCGTATGCCCTGTTTGTTGGATTACGCCGTCTACAACCGTTACACCCTCGCAAGTGTATTTGTTGCAAGTCCATTCCGTGCCGTCGTAATACTCTTCCACCGAGCCTGCCGTAATGGTCATTTTCAATAAGGTTACTTTCAGCTCGCCGAAATTCTTCGTTATCTTATAATAATCGGTAACGTCCTTTCCGCTTTCGTCGGTAATGACAATATCCGCGACGTTTACACCCGTACCCACGTTCGTTTGCTCGCCGTTGACAACCACGGAGATCGTATGCCCGTTATTTGCAATCAACTGCCGATACACGTCATCGATTGTATAATCGTCCTCAGCCGTGCTAAGCGGCGTTCCGTCGTATACCTGTTCCGCAGGATCCGTGGAAACCGTGATTTTGTATTTGTAAATATGCAGCTTACCCGTCTTACATTTGATCGTATATTCGGAAGTTACGTCTTGACCGTCTTTGAGAATAGCCACGCTATTTATATCGATCGTCGCGTCGCTCTTGCCTATCCCAACCTGCTCGCCGACTACCGTCGCAACAATCTCATAGTCCACCCCTAACACCCCTAAGTTAAGTTCATTTTTTACAATGTACCAATCATCGGGATTTGCTACAAGAATGTTGTCGTCTTTCTTGTCGTCATAAAGTTGCGAGCGGTTCATCGCTCTAATGATTAAATCACATTCTTCATCATCGATTTCTTGGTTGCCGTACGGTCCTCCCGTTACTTCCACGGGCACCCAGCCGAAGCCGTCCATATAGACTTCTACCCACGCGTGGCAATCCAGCGATCTGACGAGCGTACTCTCGCCCGCGCCCGCATTCCTTACGAGATAACCTCTCGTCCATCTTGCGGGAACGCCCAAGGCGCGGTACATTGCCGTCGCCGCCGTCGCGTAGTGCTGACAATAAGCCTCTTCCGCTTCCTCGAAAAAGAACACCGCGTAATCGCCCTCATAGTTCTTGGTAAGCTCTAAGCTGTACGGCAGATAGCCTTGCACGAAGCTCGCAACGTCCTGTATCAGCGTTGCGCTCGTCTTTTCGATACCGTTCGTTTCCGCGATTTCGCGCATTTTCCCCGCCGTGTCCTCGGGTAATGCGGTATAGTATCCTTTTACGAATTCGACGTAATCCGCAGTTTCCCCTTGGTACGTTACGGGCGTGTCGGTTGAAAAATAATCGTAGGCGTAAAATTTCTCGACCGTGTAATCGGTCAACCCGCTTAAAGACAGCTTGGTGTCGTTGTTCTCCTCGGACGAGGAAGCTGGCACGTAATAAGGTAAAAGATAGGGCACTTCCCCGTAGGGATTTTCTTCCGCGATATCTACCGTCAAGGTATACGCCGTAGCACCGCTCTGTTGCAACGCAAGCCCCGAATAATACAGAGGATTTGTAGCTTTTTTATACACCTCCGGGTTTGCCCAATCGTTGTACAGATACTCCCCAAGGCTCTTTTCGCGAAGATAAATCGCTTTTTGGTTTGAATCCGTCGTAACGTAGAACAACGGGACATCCTGCTGATTTCCCGCGCTCGTGCCCGAAAGTTCTCCCGCGCTACCGTCTGAAAGCTCGCCCGCACCCGAGGGCGCGCCTTTGATTACGAGATCGCCCTCGATTTTCGTAATATCGTAATTATGCGTAACGTCTATGCCGTCGGCTATCACGCGCACGTCCGCGATCTTATTTTTCGCGTCGCGCGAAACGGCAGAGCCTGTGATATTAACGAGAATCTCGTGCCCTTCCAAAAGTTCGCGAAAGGACTCTACCGTGTATTCGTTGAAAGTCAAAGGCGTACCGTCGTAGTCCTTTTCCGCACTGCCGCTCTGTACGGTCAGCGGGAACGGATTGACGGTAAGCGTACCGAATTCGGTTACGATTTTATAATCCTTGCTCACGTCCGCGCCGTTTTTGTCCGTGATCGTGATATCGAATTTATTCTCGCTCACGCCCGCGTTCGTCTGCTCGCCGAGCATAACGACTTTCGCGGTATGTCCTTTTTTCAATGCGCCGTCCACGATCGACCAGTCCTCGCACGTCAAAACCTGCCCGTCGTAGATCTTATCCGCAGACGCGCTTTTGAGAATGAGCTTGGTCGTGCCCGCGTCGATCACGCCGCTGAGCGCCAAACCCGCGAATATAAAAATAATCGATATGATGCCTATGATGACAGAGCCTATTATGTAAACGAATTTCGATCGTTTCACCATCAGACACCCTCCTTTTGCCGTTTTCGTTTTACTTTTTTACGCGTTCTTTTTCAACCGCTGTACGTAGTCTTTGCAAAGTTTCATTCTGTCCTGTCCAAACAGTTCGTCTAAATAATCGCAGAACCCGTCTACCACGCTTCGGATATATACGGGGTTTTGCGTTTCCAGCTTTCTAAGCACTTTCTTCGATAAAATATCGTCCAGCGCGTCCAGCTCTTCACCCCCGCACGCTACGTATACGGGAATATACGTCTTGATCTGTTTCATAATTCGGTTACCGAACGTGATATGGAAAACTTTGACCATGTATTCGTCTAACCGCTCTAACCTGCGCATATTTCGGTTCGTGATCGCGTACTCTTTCATCGCTTCTTCCGCAAGAGAGGTAAACCGCTCCGCCGTAATCCGTACCGTCGGCGTTTTCGGCGCTATGAACGGTTCGGACTTCGCGTCTAAG
>JAFTVF010000017.1 GCA_017465865.1 Clostridia bacterium | reverse complement strand
TGGTTTCTACCATACCCAATGCTTCCATCATAATTGTAATTCTCCTTAAAATTATATTTTTTATTTTTTTATCTTAATTTGTCTTTCCCGAGCGCACTCAAATGGGCGAACCATTCGATTTCCTCGCTCTGTCTTGCAATTACCTTGTGGGTAATGTACAATTCTCTTTTTTCCGCTTCGGCTTTCCCTGCCGCAACCGCCGCTTCGACCGCCGCCGCGCTGCCCTCCACCTTGATCGCCATGACCAAAGGCACCCGCGCGGAATCCCCCGCCGCAGGTTTATTCTTGTCGATCGCCACTACTTTTACGTCAGCGGCTTTCGCCATAGCGTCCGCGACCACGATCGAGGTTGCAAAACCGAATACTTCTATCATGCCAAGTGCCATATTTTTACCTCGTTTGTTTGATACGTTTGTGTAAATTCGGAGTTCCGAATTTCGCGTTTGCCTAAGGTTTACTTATTAACGTAACAAATCTTAATACCCTTTTGCGCCACGTTCACTTCCATCGCTTCGTTGAGCTGATCGAGCGGGAATTCGTGCGTGATCAGATCTTTGATGGGAATGTTCATTTCTCTTGCCTGGCGCAGGAACGCCATCGTCGTAGGATAATCGTCCGCTGAATAGTCCCACGAGCCGACGAGGTTGATTTCCTTGTTGCACATTGCAAAGTGGGGGTTTACGTTGTATTCGCCGTTGTTGACGAAGAAGCCCATTTCGCAAAGTCCGCCGCCGCGACGGATATACTCGAAGATATCCTTTGCCGCCGCAGGCGCGCCCGTGCACTGGAACGCGAAGTCCGCGCCAACGCCGTTCGCTACGCTCTTCACGAGTTTTACTCTTTCGGCAAGCGTGGTAACTTCTTTGAAGTTAATAATCGTCTTTGCACCGAGCTTCTTTGCCATATCGAGGCGCTTGGGCGTACCGTCGATCGCGATGATATGGTTGATACCCGCCGCGCGAAGTACGCTGATCATAACGAGTCCCACAGGACCAAGACCTTGAATAAGTACCTTGGAATTGAAATTGATAAGCCCCGTCGTCTGCGCTCTCTTCAAAGCGTGTACGCAAACGCAAGCAAGCTCCAAAATCATTCTTTCTTTCAAATCCAGATCGTTTACTACGAAATACGTAGCGCCCTTTCCGCGGATCAGAAGATGGGTCGAGAACCAGCCCGTCAAGGGATTTGCGTCGCTATGCGGGATAAGCCCGAACACGCCCTGCTTGTCGCAAAGGTTGGTGTTTGCGGGGTGGTTACGGCAAACGTGACATTCGCCGCAACTGATAACGCTGGTAACGATCTTGTCGCCGACCTTAATGGGCTTGCCCGCCGTGTCCGATTTGATATTTTTACCGAGATAGATGATCTCGCCCGTGCCCTCGTGTCCAAGAGTTACGGGAATAATCCCAAAGGGATCTGCTTTCCATTCGTGAACGTCCGTACCGCATACGCCGCAGCCCTCGACTTTGACGAGAATATCGTCGTCCGTCAGCGCGGGAACGGGGAACTCTTTCACTTCGATTTTCTTTTGTGCGGTAAGCATTGCCACTTTCGCGGTCTTGGGGATCTTGCCTGCGCAAGACGAGCTTGCGCTTGCGTTTCCGCCCATTTCACCGAGAATTTTACGGACGATGCTTTCTACCTGAGAAGAAGTAATATCCATTTTGTTTCTCCTTTATATAATTCTGAAATTATCCGACATTACGCAACGGCGGTATCTGGTAAAGCTCCGTGCGCTCGTCAAGCCTTCGCCCGTAGGACCTGCGATCGTGAACGTCGTATGTCCCTCGCCGCCGAACCCGATACCCGCATACGAGGGCGCGTTTTTAACGAAGATCGTCGTTTCTACCGCGCGGGCAAATCTCGTCAGGTTGTCGATGTTCTTAGAATGCATATGCGCCGTGTGGCGGTTGCCGTGCTCCGCCTTTACCGCAAGATCGATCGCTTCGTCGATATCGTTTACGCGTACGATGGGCAGGATCGGCATCATCAGCTCTTCCTGTACGAAGGGATGCTCGAAATTCGTTTCGCAGATAATGCAACGGATTTCAGGCCCTACGTGTACGCCGATCTTTTCCAAAAGCACCGCCGCGTCGCGGCCTACGCAGTCGCGGCTGACGACCTTTTTCACGATACCCGTCTTGGGGTTCTTGCTCTCCACAAGCACGATCTTCGCGAGCTTATTCGCCTGTTCGATATTGATCTTATACGCGCCGTTTGCGAGCATCGAGGAAATCAGCTCGTCCGCGATATTCTTAAACGCAAACACTTCCTTTTCCGCGATACAGGGCAGGTTGTTGTCGAACGAACAGCCGTCGATAATGTCCTTGCCCGCTTTTTTGATATCCGCCGTATCGTCTACGATAACGGGAGGGTTGCCCGCGCCCGCGCCGATCGCTTTCTTACCGCTCGACAAGACGCTTCTTACTACCCCCGGTCCGCCCGTGCAGACGAGCATACGGATATTCGGGTGCTTGTACATGATCTGCGCCGTATCCAGCGTCGGCTTCACCACCGAAGCGACGAGCACCGTCGGTCCGCCCGCCATTGCGCTGGCACGGTTGACGAGGTCTACCGCGTAGTTGGAGGTCGCGATCGCGTTGGGGTGGGGGTTGAATACAACGCCGTTTCCTGCCGCGATCATACCGATACTGTTACAAATTACCGTTTCAGAGGGGTTCGTACTCGGCGTGATGCTACCGACTACGCCGAACGGCGCCATTTCGGTAAGAGTCAAACCGTAGTCCCCCGTTTTTACCTGCGCGACGATGTCCGCCGTGCCGGGAGTTTTGTCCGCAACGAGCACGTGCTTTGCGGTCTTGTGCGCTACGCGACCCATTTTCGTTTCCGAAACGCCGAGATTTGCCATAATCGGCGCTTCTTTACGGCAGAGTTCGCGGATCGCGGCGATGACCTTTTCACGTTCTTCCAGCGACATGGCACGCACCGCTTTATAGCCGGCGGTAGCGGCGTCGATCGCGTCGTTCATGTCCGCGTACACACCGATGAGTCTACGACCGTTATATTGCGTGGAATCCCAGCCCTTGTTCGACGCAGGCGCTCCGCCGTTGAGGTTTTTGATCACCGCGGCGATCACTTCCTCAATCTGAGCTTCCGTCCAATTGATTGCCATTTTTTCCTTTCTCCTTATTTACCCAGAGCCGCAAGTACTTTCTTGGTGATCGCTTCTACGAGTTCTTCTTTACCGCAGTTGCAAGCGGGTTCGTCGTCGTATTCGATACCGGGATGACGGCCGGGCAGGTTCATCTTCTTTCTAAGATCCATCAGTTTCGCAAGCTGATCTCTGGAAATTTCGTGCACTGCGCCGAGGTCCATTGCGTGCTTACAGATGACTGCGTTGAATTCTACTTCTTCCATAACGAAGAACGCTTTCGTCAGGTTGCAGCCAACCGTCAAAGCGCCGTGGTTACGGAGCAGGAACGCGTCGTGGTCCTGAATGTACGGATCGAGCGAATCGGGAATTTCCATCGTGGAGGGCGTACCGTAATCGCAGGTAGGCACAGCGCCGATCGTCAAGACTGCTTCGGGCAGAACGTACTGATCGAGGTCGATATCCGCAACGGTGAACGCGGTAGCAACGGGAGGATGCGCGTGAACGACCGCCGTAACGTCGGGGCGTTCTCTGTATACTCTCATGTGCATCTTGATTTCGGACGAGGGGTTGAGCTTACCTTCGAGCTTCTTACCGTCTTTGTCAACCTTAATGATCATGTCGGGGGTCAAGGAAGCCTTGGACACGCCCGTGGGGGTGCAGTAGTATTCGTTGTCGCTGATCTTAACGGAAATGTTACCGTCGTTTGCCGCAACGAAACCCTTCTGCCAGAGTTTCAAGCCTACTTCGCAAATTTCTTTTTTGATTTCAAAAGGTGATTTCATAGTTTTTCTCCTTTCCTTTTATATTATTTTTTTATTTTGTCAGATTTTGTGTGTCAAGAGCGATCATATACTCTTCGTTGGTAGGGATCACGAACGTCTTTACTTTCGCGCCTTTCGCGCTCAGATCCGCGATCTCCCCTCTGGGGCAGTTTTGGTTGTACGCCTCGTCGATCTCGATGCCGAGGAAAGACATCTCTTTGCAGACCTCTTGGCGCAAATCACGGTCGTTTTCACCGATACCCGCCGTGAACACCACCGCGTCCACGCCGTTCATTTCCGCCACGTACGAGCCGACGATCTTTTTGATATTGTGGCAAAGAATTTTCATTGCCAGCTTCGCGCGGTAGTTGCCGTTTGCCGCCGCCTCGCGGATATCTCTGCAATCGCTCGAAATGCCCGAAACGCCGTACAAGCCCGCTTCTTTGTTGAGCACCTTGTCTGCTTCTTCCGCCGTCAGCCCTTCCGCTTTCTGGATATAGGTTACGACGGTGGGATCGATCGCGCCGCTGCGCGTACCCATAGGCACGCCGTCCTGCGGCGTAAAGCCCATCGAAGTATCCACTGCCTTTCCGTTCACCGTCGCCGTGATCGACGAGCCGTTGCCAAGGTGGCAGGTGATGATCTTCGCGTTTTTATTGCCGAGCAGTTCCGCGGCTTTGCCCGCAACGTAGCGGTGCGAAGTGCCGTGGAAACCGTAACGGCGGATCTTGTGCTTTTCGTACAGCTCGTAAGGGATCGGATAGATATACGCGTAATCTTCCATATCCGAATAGTACGAGGTATCGAACACGCCGACGTGGTTGACGTTTGGCATTACCTCTTTACAAGCCTTGAAACCGCTGATTGCGGGAGGCCCGTGCAAGGGGTTCAGCCCGACGATGCTTTCCAAGTACTTGATCTCGTCCGCGCCGAGCACCGCCGAGGCGCGGAGCTTTTCGCCGCCGTGTGCAAATCTGTGTCCTACCGCCGAGATCTCCTCTACGCTCGCGATCACGCCCTTTTCCTTGTCCGTGAGCAAGGCAAGTACGCATTCGATCGCCGCGCGATGATCGGGGAAATCTACGTTTGCTTTATAATCGGGTTTATCGGGACGTTTATGCGTTACGCTGCCGTCGATCCCGATCCTTTCGCAGAGCCCTTTTGCCAGCACCTCGTTCGTGTCCATATCGAACAGCTGGTATTTGAGGGAAGAACTGCCTGCGTTTACGACTAAAATTTTCATTCCTTACTCCTTATACGCGCTTTGCAATGACTTCTTTTTCGAATTTTTCCACTTCTTCCCACCAGTCTTCGGAAAGACCCTGACGGCGGAGATATTCGTCCCAAACGTCGGCAAAAGGCAGGAATTTCACTCTTTCATGCATATACAGTACTTTCGTGAAGTTCGCTTCTTCCTGCAATTTCTTCATTTCCGCATAGGGTTGCAGGATCGCGCAAAGCAAGGATTTGTGCATAGAGCGCACGCCCGTTACGAACGCGCAAAGACGGTTGATGCTTGCATCGAAATAGTCGAGCGCGATCATTACCTTTTCGTCCGCTTCGTTACGGATAATTTCCTTGGAAAGTTCTTTCAGCTCGTCGTCCACTACGATTACGTGGTCGCTGTCCCATCTTACGGGACGGGAAACGTGGAGCTGTAATTTATCGTAGAACGCAAGCATGGACGGGATTTTATCGGAAACGACTTCGGTGGGATGATAGTGTCCCGTGTCCAAAAGACAGCAGATATCGCGCGTCGCCGCATAGTTTTGATAGAACTCGTTGCTACCTACCGTGTAGCTTTCCAAACCGATACCGAACACCTTGCTCTCTACCGCAGGAATTACCCATTCTTTATCGTAGCCTTCCAGCATTTCGTCCAAAGATTTTTTCAATCTCATACGAGGTCCGAGTCTGTCCGCGGGAATATCTTTCGTGCCGTCGGGAATCCAAATATTCACACCGCAAGGGCTGCCCATCGCTTTACCGATCTCCGCCGCGATTTTCAGGCAAGCTCTGCCGTGTTTTACCCAGAACTTTCTCGTTTCTTCGTCGGGCGAGGACAGGGAAAGCCCGTCCTTCATGTTGGGGTGTGCAAAGAACGTGGGGTTGAAGTCAACGCCTTCCAGCCCGTTTTCTTTCGCCCATTTTACCCAAGGCTCGAAATGCTTGTACTCGTATTCGTCGCGGTCTACCTTGCCCTTGTCTGCGCCGAGGATCGCGTAACAAGCGTGTACGTTGATACGCTTTTTACCGGGCATCAGCTTGAACGCTCTCGTGAGGTCTGCGAACAGTTCTTCGGGAGTTCTTGCTCTGCCGGGATAGTTACCCGTGGTTTGGATACCGCCCGAAAGGGAATCGCTGCCGTCGAAACCGATAACGTCGTCCCCCTGCCAGCAGTGCACGCTGACTGCGATCTTGCTCAGTCTTTCAATCGCCGCGTCGGTGTCGATACCGAACGCCGCATACGCTTTTTTTGCTTCTTCGTATCTGGACATTATATATCTCCTTACTAATAATTTTTTATTTTTCGATTTTTTACAGCTCCGCGATATCAAACGATCTCTTGATGATCTCTCTGCCCTCTTTCACGTTCGCGATCTCGCCCGAGCCGACCATCTGCATCATCAAATTCCCGATCGCCGTACCCTCGGCAGGGCCTGTGATGATCTTCTTGCCCGTGTATTTCGCCGTCAGCTCGTTTAAGAGCATATTCTTACTGCCCCCGCCGATAATGTTCAGCGTTTCGTATTTCTCGCCCGTAACCTCTTCCAAGGCTTTCAAGGACAGATCGTAATATCTTGCGAGATTGTTATAGATCACGTACGCCATTTCGCCTACGGGAAGCTGTCTGCCCACCGTCGCGTTGATCGCGTCGATCATGCTCTCGGGCGCGAGGAATTTCTGTTCGTTGACGTTGATCTCGTCGTCTACGGGGTTGGCTCTCGCCATATCCGCAAGCTGTGCAAAGGAATATTTATCCCCCAGCTCGTGGCGTACCTGCTGGATCATCCAAAGCCCCATGATATTGATCTGCAAACGGAACTCACGGTTGATACTGCCCTCGTTGGAATACCCCGCCTCACGCGCCGCCGCCGAGGTGTGCGCTTTGTTTTGTTCTACGCCGAGCAGCGACCAAGTCCCGCTGGAAATATACGGGGTCTGCGCGGACAGAGGCGCTGCCAAAACGGCGCTCGCCGTGTCGTGCGTAGCAGGCAGAACGACTTTCGCCTTATAGCCCACGATGTTCGCCACTTCGTCCGTGAACTCGCCCACTTCCGTACCCGGCATAGCCAGCTCGCCAAACAGCTCTTTTTTATAGCCGAGCTTGTCGAGAATTTCCTCGTCCCAAGTATGCGTTACCGCGTTGACCATACCCGTCGTCGTCGCGTTGCAGTATTCCTGCTTCTTCACGCCCGTCAAACGGAAATGGAAATAATCGGGGAGCATTAAGAGGGATTTCGCCTTTGCCATACGCCCCGTCTTTACGTCGTCGAGGAGCTGATACACCGTATTAAAGGAAGCGAATTGAATACCCGTCTTTTCGTACAGCTTTTCAAAAGCAATGATTTTATGTACTTCGGGAATGGTCGCGTCCGTTCTCGAATCGCGATAGCAGTACGTGCCGCCGATCGCTTGATCGTTCTCGTCGAGCAGCGCGTAATCTACGCCCCAAGTATCGATGCCCACGGCGTAAGGAACTTTCCCAAGCTCCTTTGCCTTTTTCAAGCCGTTGAGGATCTCCGCAAACAGCCGTTCGTGCGTCCACATCAAGTGCTTTTCCCCGTCGTACGCCGTCAGCATTTCAGGACCGTTCTGGAAACGGTAAATTTCTTCCGTAATCATTTTCCCGTTGTCCATATACGCCACGATGTGTCTGCCCGACGAAGCGCCGATATCAATAGCAAGATAATATCTCATTCCGTTCTCCTTATCGGGGGTTTTCTTGGGTTTTTTACACGATCCCAAACTATCCCGATTTTTTATCATATTTATTATATCATACTTTTTATTTTTTGTCTATATATGTTCGAAAGATTGACAAAAAAAATTTTTTAGGGTATAATATGAGCATAAACGCGCATAAACGCGCAAAAATCGTGTTCAAATCGCGCAAAATAACATTTTTTTGAACAAGGAGGCGCAAAATGGCGCTTACAGAACGGCAAAACGAGATCTTAAAGCGGCTGAAAGAGAACAAAACGGCGGGGGTAAACGAGCTTGCCGAGGAGCTGTACGTCAGCGAAGCGACGATCCGCCGCGATCTTGCGGAAATGAAAAATATGGGGCTGATCGAACGCAGCCACGGCGGGGCGATCCTGCCCGAAAACGCGGAAGAAATTTCTATCTTTTTCCGCATGGAAAAGAACGCGAACGAAAAAGAACGCGCCGTAACCAAGGCTTTACCGCATATCCCCACGTTCAAATCGGCGTTTATCGACAGCTCGTCCACCGCGCTTGCGCTCGTGGAACGGTTGGATATGAATTTCAAAACGGTGGTAACCAACAGCCTGCCCACCGCGTTGCAGCTTTCCAAAAAGCCGAACGTGAATTTAATTATGCTCGGCGGAAACGTGCAATTCAACACCAACTCCACGACGGGGAGCTGGACAGCGCGCCAGCTGGAAGATTTTTCTTTCGATCTTATGATCTCTTCCTGCGCGGCGGTGATCGGCGGAGCGACCTACGAACGCTCGCTCGATCAAAAGGAACTGAAACGCGCGGCGTTTTTGCAGTGCGCGAAGCGGGTGCTGATCATCGATCATACCAAATTCAACGCGCACGGGACGTACAGGCTCGCGGGGCTGAACGAATACGACCTCGTCGTTACCGACGCGCCGCCGCCCGAGGGCTTGGATACGAGCGGTACGAAATTGATTTATTGACGGAAAAATTTTTTTACGCGCGCTTGACTTCTGCGCGCGTATATATTATAATGTTATAGAACACAATGCTGTAAGAGGTACTTATGATACAGGATTTACACTCCCACACCTATTATTCTTTCTGCGCGAAAGACAAACCCGAAACCGTGGTGGAAACGGCGATCGCAAACGGCATACAACAGCTGGGTATTTGCGATCATAACTACGGCGTAGGCTGTGCGCGGACGGATTTTTATCGGGATCAAGGCACGCGGCTGGACGCGGACTACGGCAAGACCCTCGTGCGCTATTACGACCATATGAACAATATCCGCGAGAAATACGCGAAAAAGATCAAAATTCTCTGCGGTATCGAGGTCTGCACGCTGACGGGCATGAAGCATAGCTACGCTCTGCCGATGGGCGCGGATATTTCCTTTTTCGATTTTGCTTTGGTCGAAAACCTCGACGATCCCTCGTCGATCACCAACGGGGATATTTTCGATTTTGCAAAGCGCTGCGGTTGTCCGACGGGGATCGCGCATACCGACCTGTTCGCGTTCATACGGAAAAAAGGGGAAGACCCCTACCGTTATTTCCGTAAAATGGCGGAAGCGGGTATTTTCTGGGAAATGAACGTAAACTACGACAGCGTGCATAATTTCAAGGTGCACGAATACGCAAACGAATTTTTCAGAAACAAGGAGCAACAGGAGATCGTCCGCAAAACGGGCGTACGCTTATCGGTAGGTTTCGACTGCCACAAAGCGGACGAATACAAGGCATCGCGCGTAAAAACGGCATGCAAGCTCATTCAGGATATGGGTATCCACCTCGTATTCGAAAACCGATAACGACATTTCTTTATTTTTCATTTTTTATTCTCCATAGGAAAAGCGGTCTGCTCATCGCAGACCGCTTTTTCCATGCTATTCGATTATGCTTTATGCAAGAGGAATGATATATACCGCTTCCCCGAGCGCGAGAGTTGCCGTGTATGCGCCGTTTGTCAGATCCACGACCGAGCCTACGCCGTCTATGACCACGTACGCCTGCGTGTAGCTCGTAAACGTCAGCGTTACCTCCACGTCCACTTCGCTATATGCGTTCGCGTTAATTACCGTGTACAGATACGTGTCCGTAACGTCGTTATACGCCTCCGTTGCCACCGTCCAATTCGTATACTGCGACAGCGAAGAACTCTTATCGCTGCTAGTATACGTCATCTTTTCAAACGTATCGTTTACAAATTCCGTATCTCTGCCGTTATTCGTCATTTGCGTACCACGGTACTCGTAATCCGCAAGCAGTTTTTCCACCTCTTTCGCATCCGCGATCGCGTTCTGCGCATAGGTGTAAACTTCCGTCTTGTTGCCTTGAAGATCGACGAACGAGTAGTCGTAAACGCTTTCGGTTACTTCCGTAGGATGGGGTACGTAAGAGTAGAAAGAAATTTCTTTCGCGCCGAACGCCAGAGCCGCGTTCATCTGCAAATTCATTTCTGCCTGCGAAACCTTACGCACGTTCTCACTCGTATAGCTCTGCAATACGAACCCGAATTCCGCGCCGTACTCGTCGCAAGCCTCCGCGAGCGCCTTGTAGGTAGAATAATAATTTCTGTTAAAAGCACTTGGCATAAACGGATATTTGTCTACACAGATCAAATCCGTGCCCGTCGTTTCAAGGAACAACGAAACGTAGCTCTTGTAATCCGCGTAAAGCGAATCCGTTGTTTCCGCCATATAATTCGCTTGCATAGCAACGTCCATCGGCAACAAATTGATCTGTATATAAATTTCCGTATTCATCGCCTCAGCTACGCGTTTGATCGAACGGTACAGCTGTCCCATCGAGGTCGCGTACTTATACGAGGGCTCGTCGCGGAGAATAACGCCGTAGAACCCCTCTTCCGTCACGTAATCGTCAACACAGCTCGCTACGTACGTATCAAGAGCCGATTCCGAAGCAAATTTGCAACCGTCGCCGATCAGGCTGCCCTCGATACAAAGCCCTGCGTTCAAACGAGCGTCGTTGATGATAAATTTCTGAATCCCCAACGTTCTCGCCATATCCATCACCGATTTCGTTTTCGAACTTGCCCAATCCGTTTCGCCCGTGAAACCGTTGCCGCCCGCAAGTACCATCGTGTTCATACCGCTGTCTACGTAATCTTTAAGCGCCGCTTCCGTCGCAAGATCCGTTTCCGTATCATACGTACCGGGCGCGCCGTAGGTGTAGAAGTTCATCGTATTCTCGTGCATTTTCGGCTCGTGGCAGAAGAACGTGGTGTTATTACCGTTGCCCTTTACCGCCGCGTACGCCACGATCGCGCCCGCCGCGATATCGTTTACGCCAACGCCCGTTGCGTAGCTGCCTTTCGAGAGGAGCACGCTCGTTACCGCGTTATACAGCTCTACGCAAACGACGATTTTACCGTCAACTTCTTCCGTCCATACCACATATTTATAACTTGTGTTCTCGTCCGGCATTACCCATTCATAACCGCTTTCAAAGCTCACTAATACGTTATATTGCGACAATCTGTTGTTAACGAGGTCGGAATAGTTATCGAATACTCTGTTCGGTCCAAAGCACGCAAGCACGTTTTCGCCTACGTACGAACTGCCCGCATACAAGCCGTTCATAAGCAGAATACCCGCGCCGCCGAGCTTGGACATATCCCCGTTGATCGTATCCGCAAACAGCATTACCTGCGGCAGATTGTTGCCCTTGAACGTAAACGCTACTTCCGTACCGAGGATATACTCGCCGTCGTAGGCGATATAGCTGTTGTCCATTGCGTGAAGTCCAGACGACCAGCCCGCAGTAAGCGCCTCTTTACCCGTAAGCGTTACGCTGCCGTCTGCATTGAACGTTACGCCGTTATAAAGCACCGTCTCCGCTTCTTCCGCCTCGGTTTCTATTGCTTTTTTATAGGGGTTACTATACGAGAACGTAGTATTTTGATTTAAGCCTTTTGCAGAAGCAAATAAAATAATATTTCCCGCCTCTATATCACTTTCTTGCAAGCCTGTTTCGATCGTGTTGGCATAAAGTCGCTCGTTTGTCTTTGCATTGTATAATTCGATACGTACGCAAACGTTCGTACCCCTCAAAACCGTGCCAACGATATAACGGAAAGTCATATTCTTATAAGCGTCGCTTCTCAGCCCGTCTTGCGTCAAGGGCGCAAAATCGGTAATTTCCGCCAACAAACCGCCCGTTGACCAGCTCGCCCCGCTCGTCGCATTAGAATACCCGTCGTCAACCCACGGGTCGTCCGTTGAAATTTCCGCACTGATAACGCTTCCTTTGTAGCGGTTAGGCCCCCAAATTTGTAAACGATCGGTATGGATATCCGTGTCTACCCCTGCGCCGTTCCCCGCCGTTACCATACCGTTCATAAGGATAACGCCTTTATGTGTACTTGCGTTCCCGCCGATATATCCGTCGATACCGTCCGCAAAGAACGTTACGTACGGCATATTATTGCCCTTAAATTCCACGTCGATATACGTACCCACGCCGTATTTCCCGTCAAACGCAACGTAACTGCTCTTCACGCCGTTGCTATACTCCTCATTCACAGGCCGTATTCCTTCAAGCGTTACGCTACCGTTGACGTCTACCGTTGCACCGCTAGCGGAGATCGTCAGCTCGGGCAGCTCGTAAGGCATTTCATAGGAAAAAGTGGTCGAAACACCCTCGCCTTTTACGCCTGCATACGCGATAATATTTCCGCCAAGCGCATTTACGAACTCTTCCGTCTTGCCCGTAGCAAACGTACCGTCTACCACCACGGTATCGTCCTCTGCATTATCAAGCCGTACGCGAATATCCACCG
Source organism: Clostridia bacterium (assembly GCA_017465865.1). Classification (GTDB taxonomy): domain Bacteria; phylum Bacillota; class Clostridia; order Christensenellales; family Borkfalkiaceae; genus Scatosoma. The sequence continues at coordinate 2,234 of JAFTVF010000017.1, read as the reverse complement.
TACCGCTTGTATTCACTTCGCTCCATACGTAATATTTATACATAACGCCGTCCTGTAAGGTCTCTGCAAGCGTCGTGTATTCCTTGCCCGTTTGATACGTGAAGTTGGTTTTGGTTGCGCTCGCAGGCTGGCTCGTTGCGCTGACCCGATAAGGACCGTAGCAATACAGGAAATCTTTTTGCAAATGCCACGTCGCCACGTTTTGTCCTTCTTCGTTTTGCGTAACCGTTTGCGTAAACCAACCGTTAAAGATCACGTAACCCGCACCGTCTTTCACACCGTAGTTGTCGCTCCAACCCATACTGCCGTTGATCTCGTTCGCAAACAGCAATACCTGGGGCATATTGTTGCCCGTAAAGGTAAATTCCGCCACCGTTCCTACGCCGTAGTCGCCCTCAAAACCGATATAATTATTATCGTAATTCCCTACACCGCTACCGTAGCCGTTACCGTCGAAGCAACCTTCTTTCTTATTCGCGTTACCCTTGCTCGGCGCAAGCGTTACCGTTCCGTCTGCATTTACGCCCGCGTTTTGGCTAAATACGACGCGGTCGGTAAGCGAAATACTCGTCTTACCCTCTTTTACGGACAGGCTCTTTACACGCTTGCCTTTATACAGCATGCCTTTCGCCGTTATGGACTTGTCGTAGTTGACGATAAATTCCGCGTTCGATCTCTTTTCGATCGTATACGGCGAAGTATAATACTCCGTATTATTCGTTACGAACACGTCCGCGTACGCGTTTTTCTTGATATCCACAACCCCGTCGAGATAGCCTTTCAGCACCTCGCGCTGTTCGTCCGTATACGGACTGTACGAGGTCTTTTCGTTATAGGTAACGGAATATTCGTAGTCCGTCGTTACTTTCGCGGAAACTCGGTCGTTATACGCGCCCGTCGCGATCTCGTAAATACTTCTCGAATTGTTTTCCTCGGTATATTCCGCATACGCGTAATACGCGTCGCCGTATTCCGTCGCGCCCTCGAACGCCGTCGTCGATTTCAAATACGCCACGCCCGAAAAATCGCGCGTGTAGTTTTGATCGAGGATATCGACCATACTCGCGGATATCACCGTTTTCGTGCCTATTTCGTCTTCATTGTAGGTAAAATCCAGATAGCCCTTACCCGCGGTATCGAGCACGGAATGGGTATACCCGCCCGCCGCCGTGATATAATCGGAGGGTAAGATCATAATACCCGCAATCATTTCATTGCTTTCTGCCAAAGCCGTCCACTGCGTTTTGTCCAGCACCGCCTTAAAACGGATACCCGAGCCTTGCTCGGTATCGCTTTCCGTTCTGATACGGCACGCCGCGCCGTCTACGAGGCTGATTGCCGTCGTTGCGGTTTCCGCCGAAGCTGTTTTTTGCTCGTCGGGGTTGGTTGCCCAGCCGATCACGCCGCAAGTCAAGGTCGCGACGGACAGGGTCGTTACTAAAAATCTTTTCGTTTTCTTATTCATAACCGATCCTCCTTTAATCCCCGAAGATATCGCCCGCCGTTTTTTCGTCTTTCGGCTCTGTACTCAGCGTTAACACGTTTCTTTGTATCGCCTCTATGTTTACATACGGCATTTCGTATTCTTTCCTTACCATTTTATAAAGCTCCTCTTATTTTTTGACGAGTTTGAGTTTACCATATTTTCTCATAGGTGTCAATAGGCAAACAAATCTTACATTTCTTTGCCCTATAAACTGGTTTTATTTCGCCTAAAAATTATCTTATTTTTTATTCTCCATAGAAAAAGCGGTCTGCTCGTCGCAGACCGCTTTTTCCGTTACTTCGTATTGAATTTTACTTTGATATCGTATTTGTTTTCGCGCTTGTCGCCGTCAAATACGGGTTGCCCGTCTTTTCCGCAAAAGAGTCAATAAAATTCATAGAACTTTTACAAAACGCATGCGTGTATCAGATAAACGATCACCTGTGGGAAGGAAGCTACTTCCCAAGACTCCCCGACGGCAGCCGAAAGAAGTTCAACGTATACGCAAAGACAAGAGAAGAATGCGAAAAGGAGCTTGCCAAGATGATAGAGCAAAAGAAAAAGGAAATAGCCGATCTCAAGAAAAAGGCAAAAACGGCATAACGCACAGAGGGGCGACCACGAATGGTCTCCCCCCTCAAAATTTGCATCGCAGTAAGCAAAGAATAGCCAAATTGGTTGAAAAGTTCATAGAAATATGATATAATAAACTAATAGATAAATAAGAATTTGATAATAGGAGCATTGT
>JAFTVF010000003.1 GCA_017465865.1 Clostridia bacterium | reverse complement strand
CTTATGACCTATCGGGTATGAACCGATCGCTCTAACCAACTAAGCTACGCCGCCATCTGGTTGCGGGGGCAGGATTCGAACTTGCGACCTCCGGGTTATGAGCCCGGCGAGCTACCTAGCTGCTCCACCCCGCGATATAGTCGTCTTAAACAGCGCGCTTGCGCTACGCCATTCAAAACAGCTTTATAATAATACTAAAAACGGACACGTTTGTCAACTGTTTTTACCCGATTTTCAAAAAAATTTCAAAAATCCTAAAAAGTTTTTTATCCCGCCTTTCTTACCCGAAAAACCCCACCGCTCCGCCTGTTTTCAGACGGAGCGGTGGGGTTGCAAATTCTATCGGATCTGTTTTACTATTACGTTTTTGACGGTCATATTTTTTACCGCCGCCGCGAAAAAGCCGTTCTCCTTGGCGGTAATTTTCAAATTTTCAAAGGTAAAATCGGACAATCGGTACTGTTTTTCGTCGGGCTTGACGTTAAAATAAACCTCGCAATTACAAGCGCAATCCCGCATCGTGATATGCTCCGCGTACGAAAGCGGTATCTCCTTGCGGTCTTTCAAATCGTAAAATTGCGTCCAAGGATTGATATTGATAAAATTCTCGATATTCCCCTTTACCTTTTCTATCGTGATATACTCGTATCGTTGCGGAGTATCGGGGCGCATTTTCAGCCACAGCACGTTAAACGCCGAATCAACGCTGATTCTCCGCATCAAAACGTTTTTGTTGTGTATTGATTCCGAACCGCAAGTAAGACAGGAATGACATACCCCGAAATCGCAATCCTCGATCAGTATACGCTCGTTCGCGCCGTTTTCGGGCAGCGTATCCGCATACGGACCTTTCCCGCCCTTTAACGCTACGGCATCGTCGTTTACGGCAATTTTACAGCCTTTTATTAACACTTCCGAACACGCGTCGATATCCACGGCGTCCGTACTCGGCGCGCCGATCGGCTCAATGGGCGAAAAAATCGAACAGCCGATAAATTTCACGCGTGTACATTTGTAGATATGATTCGTCCAAAAATGCGAGTTCTGTAACCGCAGCCCCGCCACGAGCACGTTTTTACAATTCGAGAGATACACGAGCCGAGGGCGTTGCTCGTCCTTATTCGTACACGCGGGATTCCAGCTTATGCGAAGCCAAAAGGCTTTCCAAGACTTCAAACCGTTGCCGTCGATCGTACCCTCGCCCAAAACCGTAAACCCGTCCAGCCCGTCGGCATTGATAAGCGCGGGGAAATACGCGCAGGTTTCCCCCTCGATACGAGTTTGGCATACGGGATAATCGGAAATATCGTCGCTGCCGAGCAATACGCCGTCCTTGGAAATATACAGATGTACGCCTTGCTTGAAAAACAACGCGCCCGTGCGATAAACGCCTTTGGGCACGACGATCACGCCCCCGCCGTTTCCCGCCGCACGGTCGATGAGAGCCTGTATCTCTTGCGTATGTATCTTCCCGTCGTCAAAGATCCCGTATTCGGTGAGAACGTAGGGTTTTCCCAGCTTGGAAATTTCGGGGAGCTTTACCTCGTAAAACCATTCGTCTATCGGCGTACCGTCGGGAAAATATTCTTTCTCCGTCATTACTATTTCTCCATAAAATATTTGTTCCATTTTAACACAATTTTTAAGAAAAGTAAACTGTTTCACACTTGTTTTCAAAACCGAAAAGAGCGACCCGTAAGGTCGCTCTTTTCGGTAGTTTCAGCCGTTTCCGTCGTTAGCCGTTTCGGAGCGAATTGAACCTGCCCAAAACAAGTCTTTTTTGTCCTTTAAGGCTTATCGTCATTACAATACGTACAGTATTGTTGCTTCCTCTGCGCCTTAAATCATAAAAAAATACTTCATTTTGGGTGCGAAGCAATTTTCAGTAGCCGAATTTACAGTTATTCTAGGAAAAAGCCGCAGATAAACCATACGGTTTAACAAGGATTTTGACGAAGAAGAACAAAAAATTCGGCACTCAAAATCAGGTTCAACTCATTCCGAAACGGCTAGGCTCGCAGGCTCGGCTTCCTGCGTTTGGGGTTCGGGCGAAGCCGCCCGCAAAGAGGAGAGATACGCCGCGTATTCCTCCTCCGTGATCTTCGGCACTTTGTCTTTTTTGGGTTTTGATTTACTCATACAAAAGTCCTCCAAAATCGGAATTTCGTAAAAAGTATGCCCCCTTTTTTTACCTTTTATTCGGTCGCGAGCCGCCAAAAACTCAAAATACGAAACAGATCATATTCCCCTTACCGTCGTTGACGATCCGAGAGATCGTACGCCGCATTTTTCGGCGCAGATCGACGGGCATAGCGTTGCTCTTACCCGACAGCTCGTCGCCGACGAGCGCGCGCAGGGATTTCCCGAAAATATTCGTTTCCCAAACCTGTTCCTGACCCTCGTCGTAGGCGCGCAGGGTATCTTCCACGAACTCCTCGCCCTGCTGTTTCGTGCCGATGATCGGGCTGACCTGCCCCGTTACGTCGATCTTCACGATATGATAGCTCGCCGCGTTCGCCTTAAATTCCACGCCGTAGCCCGAGCCTTTTTTGACCAGACGGGGCTTTGCAAGCGCGTATTCCCCCTCCTCGGGGTATACGATACCGTAGCCGTGCTCCTCCGCTTCCTTGAACGCGTCCTTGACCTTACCGTATTCCCGTTTCACTTCCGAGGTATCCTGTAAATACCGCATCAAGCTAAGATCGTCTTGGATCTCCTCGCCGCAGGTTTCGCTGAGCACGCGGTAAAACAGCGTTTCTTTCGCGCCGACCGTGATCTCCGCTCTGCCCGTACCCAAATCCATACGGATCTCGTCGGGATCGATAAATTCCGACTCCCCGTCAAAGAGCGTTTCGAGCGCAAAACAATCGCGCATTTTGACGATATTCGTCGCCGCGCTCTTTACCGCGGATAAAAGCGCGGACACCGCGCTGTTGTCCTCGGGGAACGCCTGTAACCATTTCGGCATTTTTACGTCGATTCGGGTAACGGGGAATTCGAAAAGCGCTTTTTGCAGGATTTCGAGGATCTCCGCCTCGCCCATCTCCTCGATATTGACGGCGAGCACGGGCGCTTCGTATTTTTCTTCCAGCGAAGCGCGCAACGCGTTCTGCGAAGCGGGCGCTTTGCAGTTCAAAAGGATCACGAACGGCTTTTCAAGCGTTTTCAGTTCGCGCACGGCGCGTTCCTCCGCCGCCACGTAACCGCTTCTGGGGATATCCGTGATACTCCCGTCCGTCGTTACGAGCACGCCGATCGTCGAATGCTCCTTGATGACCTTTTCCGTACCCAGCGCCGCCGCCTGTTCGAAGGGCATAGGCGAATCCTGCCACGGGGTTTTCACGAGCCGCGGCGCACCGTCCTCTTCAAACCCGCTCGCGCCCTCTACCGCAAAGCCCACGCAATCCACGAGCCGTACGGAGGCTTCCGCGCCCTTGGACACGGAAATTTTCGCCGCCGTTGCGGGCACGAATTTCGGCTCGGTGGTCATCACCGTTTTCCCCGCCGCGGACTGCGGCAGTTCGTCCGTCATCACCGCGCGCGAGCCATCCGCCGCCGAGGGAATGACGAGGGTTTCCATAAAACGCTTGATAAAAGTAGATTTTCCCGTCCGTACAGGACCGACTACGCCTATGTAGATATCTCCGCCCGTGCGGTGTGCAATGTCTTCGTATACGCTGTAATTTTCCATTACGACCTCCCATCGCGATTGCGCGGATAAAATAAAAAATCTCCGCAGGCAAACCTTATACGGTTTACTATATGCGGAGAATTTCCCGTTTATGAACTTTTACCGACTATTTTTCAACTGCGCGGGGCATTGTCGTCCGCCACACTTTTCAAGCCCGCCGCCTCGATGACAAGATAATCCTTGTCTTCCGTAAAATCACGCGGTTCGTTATACTCCCCGCCCAGCGCTTCGATCGCGTATTTGAGTTCTTGGAACTCCACGAACCCGATCGTTCTGTCCTCGATACGCTCCATAAGATACGGCAGAGCGCGTTCGTCGCCGTACGCCGCCAGATACGAGGCGTGCATGGGCACGTTGTCGCCCGTGCGGAATGCCGAAAGCAGGGTTTCGTATACCTCGTCCGTTCTCTCTTTCACGCGCGAGAGGATTTCGAGCATATACTCTTTCGCTTCTCCTTTTTTATAAGCGTCGAGCACGCGCGTTTTCACCTCGTCCGCGTGCAAGCGGAAAATATCGGCAAGATCGCTTCGGATATCCTCGTCCAGACGGTTTTCCAGAAGAATGGAAAAATACGCGTCGAACGCGCGGGGATCGTCGCCGATAAGATTGATCGCGTACGAAACGGTCTGTGTATCCTCGCAAGCGAGCAAGGGCAACAGCGTTTCCACCGCGCCACGCTCCTCTATTTCCGCGCACAGGAATTCGGGCACGGGCACGTCGCCGACAAGATGCTCGGACAGGGTCTGCGCAAGCTCGGTATCCGACATGCGCGCGTAGTATTCCTTGGGCGTGCATTTGAGTTTTGCGATATAGGTATCGCCGAATTTTTTATACAGCTTGGGAATGATATTTTCCCATTCCTTTTCCGTGTGTTTGTTCTTATTTTCGGTCATGTATTGCGCAAGTTTTTCATCGAACAAACCGTCGAAATCAATCAATTTCATTGCTTTTCTCCTCTTTCGTTTGTTGCGTTTTTCCAAGTACCGCCGCCGTCAGCGCCTCGACCTTTTCGATCTTCGCATCGAACGCCGCCGCGATCAGCTCCATATTATTCCCCAGCTCTTTCAAGCCCGAAAGCAAATAGATCGCGCACGCGCAATCGTCCGCGCCGTCCGCAAGCTCGAACAGCTCCTGTGCTTCCAAAGCCCGATACAGCCGTTCGGCGGCGGTTTTGATCTTTTTCCCGTACGCGTCGTTGATCACGACGAATTTCGAAGCGATTTTTGCGAACGCTTCCACGAATTTTTTACGGCGTTTTCTGCCTATCTCGATACGCGGCAAGCGTACTCGGCGGTAAATGTTGCACAGCACCAAGCCGATCTCCGCTTCCTCGTTGCGTTCGAGAAGCATACGGAGCGTTTCCACTTTCAATACATCCAGCACCTCGAAATCGAGCAGAATATCCTGTATAAACAGATCGGCGCGCACGTGCACTGCCGTTACCAGCCCCAAATATTGCAGATCGTGATCCCCGCCGTCCATTTCGTCGAAGCACCAACGGAAATACCCGTCGTGCTCGGCAAGCAGTCCGAAGATCTGCGCTTCGTCCTTGGCGCAATTCCCGAGCTTTATCAGAGTCTTGCAACGGTTTTCCCGCTCCTCTTGGGGCAGGTGATAAAAATAGATCAGCTCGGGCGCAGGCTCGCCGCTGTTTTCGTCGTAACGGCGCAGGGCTTTCAGGTAATATTTCGCCACCTCCGCGTCGGGATAGATCGTACACAGCGTGTCGAGGGTGTCCTCCGCGACCTGTCTGTGCCCGCTCTTGTACGCGGAAACCGCCTTGAAATACAACATTCTGCCGTCGTAAGGCATCTTCTTATCCAGCTTTTCAAACAGCCGATAGGCTTCCCCGTCCAAACCGTTCTCACAGCAAACGGTCGCCACCTTATACAAATCGTCGGGGTCGTCCCTGTCCGTTTGGGCAAGTTCCAAAGCCAACGCGCGGCTTTCCTCCGTCTTGCCCTGTTCGAGGTATACCGCGGCAAGGGTAGACTGCGCGCGCAGATCGTTCGGCTCGTCTTTTAACAATTCGAGACAGACCTGTTCGGCTTTTTCCGTTTCCCCCGCAAGCAAATGCGCCACCGCCTGCATTTCCTTTGCGGAGGCGTATTCTTTCGAGCCTTTTTCGACCTTGGAGAACTCCTCGATCGCGCGCTTGCAATCCCCCGTTTTCAGGGCTTTCGAACCAAGGCTGACTTCCCGCGAATAATCCGCGAGCTGAGGCGGGTACACGAAACGGAATTTATCCCGTTTGTCCACCGCGAACGCTTCCGCGATGTCGAGCTTGGTTTCCTCGGGCAGGGTATCGTCCGCGTCGATGAGCCGATTGTAATAAAACGCCGATTCGGTTTCCCGATTGATCGCGAGATAATTCACCGCCAAGCCCTCGTAGATATCGGGCAGGTCGGCTTCTTCCGCGATATCGAGGAAGCGAAACCAGCAGTTGATCGCCGAGCCTTGCAAGCCCATGCCCTCGTAGATATCCGAAAGCCGTACGAGCACGTCGCCGTCCTCGCCGTAAGTATCCCGTTCGCGGTATGCAAGACGGAGCGCGGAAACGAATTTTCCCTCGTTATAATACTTATCCGCAAGCTCCGCAAGCCGTTTACGGCTGAAATCGATTTTCTTTACTTTTTTCTCTTTCATAGTTCTCCTGCGCCGCAAAGGCTTACGCGCGTAAAAACAGCTCGTCCGCGTCTTCTTCCGTAAATTCGTAATCGGTGTTGCAATAATGGCAATGCACCCGCACCGCGCCGTCCTCTTTTATGATCTGTCGCATCTGTTCTTCGCCCAAAGACGCCAAAACGCCCAAAAGATATCCTCTCGAACAGTTGCATTTGTATTCCGCTCTGCGTTCTTCTTTCGCCGCCGCGGTTTCGCCGAAATGCTTTTCCGCTGTTTTTATAAGCCCCGTCTTTTTCAGATCGGTCAACACCTCGTCCAAAACGACCTCTTGGGTTTTTTGTAAAGTTTTCTTATCAGCAAAGGGCAAGGGCTGCAACGCGACCGCGCCCGCAAACGCGCAAGCGCCGTTTTCGTCCAGCTCCACGACCGTTGCAATACGGGTGGGAAGCTGTTCGCTGATACGGAAATATTCCTCGAACGCCCCGTCCACGCCCGCTTTTTCGGGAATGGCGCACGAGCCTACGAACGGACGGCTGTACCCGTCGTCGCGAATGATCGTGATCGAGCCGTTTTTGCCCAAACACGCGTTTTCGTCCGCATCCTCCACCCTTGCTTCGCCGATATATCCGCGGATAGACAGCGCACGGTTGCCCGAAACGCCGATATCCCCGCAAAGCCCGTCGCTCTTGATCGTAAGCGAGATCTCGCCGCGCTCGCCTTTTAAGCACGCGCTCATAAAGGTCATCGCCGACAACGCTTTGCCGAAGATCAGGGCAGAGCCTTTGGAGAGTTTATGCAATTTCATTCCCTCGCGCACAAGCTCCGTCGTATCCGCGAGCGTCAAAGACACCTGACCGCCGTAAACGAGGGCGCGCAATACGTTGTTCATTCAATCCCTCCGTTTCGCCAAAAAACCGATACGGTCGGCAGTATTTTTATCCTCGCCGAGATGCCCCTCGACGGACAAGACCTCGAACCCGTTTCGCTCTAACGCGGAAACGATCACGTTTTCGGTATAGATATACTGTCGGTGCGTTTCGTCCGTACGCTCGAACGCGCCGTCCTTTCTTTTTTGAAACAGTGTTACTTCCATCGTTACGCCGTCCGTTTCCTCGCGGTTAAAGGCGATATAGGTAACGTCGTCGCGGTCGTCAACGGATACAGTATTTGCAATCTTCTCGCGGAATTTTCGCTCCGAGCTGATATCGAACAGGAAAATCCCGCCTTTGCCCAGCGCGTTTTTGATATTCTTAAACGCCGCGTCCAGACGGTTTTTCGGGATATAATTTACGCAATCGTTGATCGCCGTAACGAAATCGTAACGGCGGGGAAGTTTGGTTTTCGTAATATCCCCGAGGATATATTCCCCGCGCACCCCCTCTTTCAAAGCGGTCTCTTGGGCAAAATCCAGCATTTCGGGAGAGATATCCATTCCCGTCATCGCGTAGCCTTTACGCGTGAAAGCGCGCGTAAACCAGCCGCCGCCACAACCCACGTCCAGCCCCGTACGGAGCGGGAACGCGCTAAGGCGCGAAATTAAATACTGCGACCAATTTTCATAGTCGCAGTCGTCGTTGAGATATTCGAACCATTTGGCAAGATTTGCATACGCCGCTTGTCTTTCCATAATGCCTCCGAAAGAATAGCCCCAACCTCTTTACTGACCGAGCATCTTGGGAGGTTTGAGTTTTTTCTTCTTTTTATCCGTTTCCTCTTGCAACGCGCGTTCGCGTTCCTCGAATTGCTTGTTGTATTCGACGTAACGCAGATCGTTCTTATGCTCTTCCGCGTACGTTTCGGTATCCTCTTCGATATTCTTTTTGCTCTCGCGAAGCCGTTTCAAGTCCTCGCGCGTGAACGCCTGTGGCAGCTCGTAGACCTGCAACGAGTCGTCGATGGGCTTGATAGGTCTTGCCACCAAGCGGGATTTACCGTGCGAGAGGATCATACGCTGATACTCGACGGACGCCGCGCTGTCGTCGCCCGTGAGCGAGGACGAGCCGTCCTTGTTGTAGATACCTCTGCCCACCTTCGCGCCTTCGATCTTCGGGTTGATATATTTATCGAACACCCACTGCGCAAAATCCAACCAGACGAGGAGCGCGTATGCAAGCCCGAACAAAAGCAATAAGATCAACGCGATCATCGTAAACAGCGTACCGCCGAACGAGAACAAAAGGAAGGGAAGCATCGCGATCAGTCCGAAAAAGATCGTCTGCGGAAGCGTACCGATGGACATCAAAAACGCGTTACGGAGCATCACCATAAATTTCATTTTATAGTTGACCCCGAGCGCAACCAGCCACAGCGACATCATCGCGCCAAGCCCCAAGAACATATAGCTTGCGCCCTTGGACACGTTCAACCAAAATTTACCGCTCTTGCTTACGTCGCCGACCGCAAGGGTGAAATCGGAAAAGTTCAGCATCGTCGTCGTCAAAAGCAGGATCAGGCAGAAGAACAGCGCCGCCTGCAAAGCGTTTTTATAATTGAGCTTTACGCCGCGCCAGAAGTCGTTGGCGACGAATACGCCTTCCGTCCAGATCATATTACGGATAACGTACATACCGCCCGAAAGCCCCACCGCCGCGATAAAGGTGGTGATCATAATAACGAGATACATCATCAGATCGTTTTGGAAGGTGAGCCACTGCGAAACGCCGAGAAGATCGGGCGTTGCGGGATAGCCTACGCCGAGGTTTGCGCCGAACGGATAGATAACGCCGTTGCTCTGTTTTAAGAGGATAAAGACGACGATGACCGCGAACAGAGGAACGAAGAAAAGCAAAGTCAACAGATTGACTTTGACGATCTTACCGAAATTGCCCTTGAAGATATCCCAGAACAACTGCCAACGGTTGGTCGGCAGCGTGCTTCTTGCGTATTCCTCGCTCTTTTCTTTGCCTTCGAGAAGTCGGGTAATAAAACCTTTCTTTTGCTGTGCCATGAAAAACTCCACACTTACTTATTTTATCGCAGAATATATACCCGTTTTCCTAACGCTTGAAACGGAACTGCAAATGATTTCCATTCTATTCTACTACAAAATTGTGATTATTTCAAGGAATTTTCGGAAAATTTTCGAATTATTTAAAATAAAATTTACAACTTCCGCATTTTTTACCGCAAAATCTTTGACAATTCCCCTTTCAATGTGATACAATAAACCCGTTAAATAGAGGAGCGGACGAACAAGAGTACCGACTAAGCGAGCAGTTTCGGACAAAACTGTGCATCTCTTCGTCGAGGAAAGGGTATCTCCGCCGAAGCGCGAAACCGTCCCCTTCGCGCTGGGCATACGGGAGAATACCCGTATGACTGTCACCGTACGTGAAGCACTATTTACACCCGTTCCGAATATTTTGGAAAGGGCGTTATACGGTTTTTGCGACGGGACTGCCCGTCTTTTATTTTATCCGTTCAATATTTTTACCTCAAAAGGAGATTTGACTATGAAACAATTCAAAGTTGGCGTCATCGGCGCAACCGGTATGGTAGGTCAGCGTTTTCTGCGCCTGCTTGCCGAGCATCCTTGGTTCAACGTAACCGTTCTCGCGGCTTCCGCGCGTTCCGCGGGAAAGCCCTATAAAGAAGCCGTCGGCGATAAATGGGCGTTCGAACAGCCTATCCCCGAAAAATATACCGCTATGACCGTCCTCGACGCAGAAGCGGACATGGAAAAGATCGCGGCGAGCGTGGATTTCGTGTTCTGCGCCGTGAATATGGACAAAGCCAAGATCCGCGCGATCGAAGAAGCGTACGCGAAAATGGAAGTGCCCGTGGTTTCCAACAACTCCGCGCACCGTTTCACCGCGGACGTGCCCATGGTGATCCCCGAAATAAACGCCGATCACACGGAAGTCATTCCCGCGCAGCGCAAACGCCTCGGCACGATGCGCGGCTTTATCGCGGTAAAATCCAACTGCTCTTTGCAGTCCTACGTACCCCTCCTGCATCCCCTGAAAGCGTTCGGGATCAAGGAAGCGGCGGTTTGCACCTATCAGGCGATCTCCGGCGCGGGCAAGACTTTCAAGACGATGCCCGAAATTTTGGACAACGTGATCCCCTATATCGGCGGGGAAGAGGAAAAGAGCGAAAAAGAACCGCTGAAAATCTGGGGCAGCGTGGAAAACGGCGAGATCGTTTGCGCGAATTCGCCCGTGATCACGGCGCAGTGTCTGCGCGTACCCGTTTCCGACGGGCATACCGCGGCGGTGTTCGTGAAATTCGACAAAAAGCCCTCGAAAGAAGAGATTTTGTCCGCTTGGGCAAACTTCAAAGGCGCGCCGCAGGAATTGAACCTGCCCTCCGCGCCCGCGCAATTCCTCAAATATTTCGAAGAAGACAACCGTCCGCAGGCGAAGCTGGACAGAATGGAAGGCAACGGCATGAGCGTAACGGTAGGCAGACTTCGCGAGGATACCCTGTTCGATTATAAGTTCGTAGGGCTTTCGCACAACACCCTCCGCGGCGCGGCGGGCGGTGCGGTCCTGCTTGCGGAATTACTCGCAGCGAAAGGATATTTCGACTGATTTTCACAGAATCCAAATAAGGGAGAATACTATAAAATTATGAAAGGATTTTTTCAAGGCAGCGCCACCGCGCTCATCACTCCGTTCCATGAAACGGGCGTAAACTACGAAGCACTCGGACAGCTTATCGAACACCAGATCGCAGGCGGTACGGACGCGATCGTATTCCTCGGCACGACGGGCGAACCGTCCACGATGTCGTTCGAGGAAGAGCATATCTTGATGGAATACGCCGTCAAGAAGGTAAACGGCAGAGCCAAGGTTATTTTCGGTTGCGGTAGCAACAACACCGCAGACGCCGTGATGACCGCGCAAAAAGCCGAATATTACGGCGCGGACGGTCTGCTCGCCGTTACCCCCTATTACAACAAATGCACGCAGAACGGGCTTGTGGCGTACTACAAGGCGATCTGCGAGGCGGTATCTATTCCCGTCATTGCGTACAACGTACCCGGGCGCACGGGCGTGGAGATCCAACCCGCGACGATGGCGAAGATCGCTCAGATCCCGAACATCGCGGGCATTAAGGACGCAGGCGGGAATATGAGCAAGACGATGGAGACCATTCGGCTTGTTCGCGATAAGTGCGACGTATACTCGGGCGAGGACGCGCTGAACTTCCCTATCCTCGCGGTAGGCGGCGCGGGCGTGATCTCCGTGCTCTCGAATATCGTACCCGATAAAGTAAAAGAGCTTTGCACGCTGGTAAAAGACTGCAAGCTCGCGGAAGCGGCGGCTCTCAACGACAAACTGTTGCCCCTTGCCAACGCTTGCTTTGTGGAAGTCAACCCCATTCCCGTAAAAGAAGCTATGAACCTGATCGGATTTAACGCGGGCGTACCCCGCGCGCCGTTGACGAAGATCGAGGACGCGAACCGTGAAAAGCTCGTTACGGCGATGCGGAATTTCGGTTTGGAGGTCAAGGCATGAGCGTAAGAGTGATTCTTTGCGGCGCGTGCGGTAAAATGGGCGGCAACGTCCTTTCCCTGCTTATGGGCGACGGCGAAGCCGTTGCCGTTTGCGGCGTGGACCTCTATCCCAAAGAGATCGGTATACCCGTCTACAAATCGTTTGCGGAGATCAAGGAAGAAGCGGACGTTATCATCGATTTCTCCTCCCCTATCGGCTTAAAGGAGCGCTTGGAATACGCCAAAACGCACGGGTTGGGTATCGTGCTCGCCTCGACGGGTTTTTCTTCCGAGGATTTGAAAACGGTGGACGAGTACGCGAAATCGGTAGCGATCTTCAAGACCGCGAACCTTTCCTTGGGAGTGAATTTAATGCAAGCGCTCGTCAAAGCGGCGGCGCAGGTGCTGGGCGATCAGTTCGATATCGAGATCATCGAAAAGCACCATAACCTGAAAAAAGACGCGCCGAGCGGTACGGCGCTGATGCTTGCAGAATCGGTAAACGAAGCGTTTGAGAGCAAAAAAGACTATGTGAACGGCAGAAACGGGATCGTAGGCGCGCGGACGAAATCGGAGATCGGTATCCACGCGGTGCGCGGCGGTACGATCGTCGGGGAACACGAAGTTATGTTCGCGGGCGAGGACGAGATCATTACCATCTCGCACAGCGCGAGAAGTAAACGGGTATTTGCGGCGGGCGCGATCCGCGCGGCGAAATTCCTCAGCGGAAAAGCGGCGGGCAAATACGAAATGCAAGATCTGCTTGCAGAAGAAAACAACTGAAAAGAAAGGTTAAGCCCGTGGCGTACGCCACGGGCTTATTTTTATTTTTCGTTGGTCATATTATAGGTAGGGTTGAGTTCTCTCCACACGTCCGTATGCGCCTCGCAATCAAGGAAATGCGCAAACAACTGCTGTTTTGTTTCCGTCGTGTCCGCCTCGCACAGTCCGCGCAACACGCCGTCGTACGTACCGCGCATGCGTTCGCAGAATTCATGCCAGCCTTTTTGCCACTGTCCGTTTTTCAGCTCTTCGTTGCGCGCCTTAAACGCCGTCATGATCTCCTCTGCCTTTTCGCCTTTTGCTACGTCGATCGTCGTATCGCCAAACACGAGCGGTATAAAGTTGATCGCAAGCTTGTCCGTGATATCAAGTTCCACCAACAATCCCGTATACCAGGTATCTGCCATATTCGCTTTCGTGAAATGGAAATTCCCCTGCCCGTACAGGATATGCCCGCCCTCGTATTCTTCGTAGCAGCCGATACAATGGCTGTGCTGGGTGAGCACTACGTCCGCCCCGCAAAGCACCATTTCCCGACACAAATTACGAAGCCGAGGCGACGGATACCGCACGTGCTCCTTTCCACCGTGATAGATCACCACTACGTAATCGGACTCCTTTCTCACCTCGCGGATATCCTGCATCGTCAAAAACGGATCGAACGGGTTTGCACCTATTCGATCGGGCAACGCGTACGAAAATTCGTGCTCGCATACGTTGACGATCCCGATCCTTTTCCCTTCCTGTTCGATAAAATACGGCTTTCTCGACGCTTGGTCGTTTTCACCTATGCCCATATACGGCAAGCCTACCCGTTCCAGCGCGTCCGTCGTGTCTTTCAAGCCCTCGATCCCGAAATCGAAGGTGTGATTGTTCGACAGCGCCACGTCCGTTACGCCGAGCTTTTTCAAGGCGTCCGCGCATTTTTCATCGGCTTTCAGGTTCGGACCGAATTTCTTGATCGCATTGTTTGATTTCGTCAACGCACATTCCAGATTGACGATCGTTCTGTCCGCGTTTTTGATAAGCTCCGCGACGTCGCCGAAAAGTTCTTTTGTTTTCTGTTCTATAAAAAGCGGTTCGGAAGTTTCCGTAGGCACGATATCCGCACCGAATAATATTTTCATTTTTTACCTCTTTGATTAGCGTATTATTATTATAACATTTTCCTCTATGGAAATGCAAGTATTTGAAAAGAAAAGTTCCGCCTTGCGACGGAACTTTTTCGACTTCTTAATAGGGTAAAACGAAGATACCGCGGCCGCATTCCAGCGTAACGCTGTATTTACCGTTTTCAAGCGCAACGTTTTCCACTTCGCCCATGTTATGGATCTGTATCTTTTCAAAATCCTTGAGCGAAATTTCCAAAGTCTGCGTAGCTTCCTCTGCCATAGCCGAATCGCTTGCGTTTACGATATAGTAGCCGTACTGATCGTTTTCCGCGTCGTAAAGCTCGGTTACGAGCACTACCCCGCCCTCTTCGAGCTGTACGTCCGTAACGTATTTCAGATCGTTATCGTCCACGCCCGTCAAGAACCCTGACGAACCGGGAATAGGCGCTTTGGTATACGTTCTCAGCCCCTGATAATCGAAGTAGGACAGCACTTTCGCCATCTTTTGCAATTCGCCGTGCAGAGTCTGCATTGTGTAATAAATGGGATTAGGCTTGCCCTCGCGGTCTACGAAGTTTGCGTCCTCAACGTAGTATTCGCCCTCCGTGTTCGAGCAGGGGAAATACATCCAGTAGCTATACCCTTTGATCCCCATCGCCATACCGACGTTGAGCTGCCAGTACATATCGTCCTCGTCGGGGATACGGCAAAGCCAACCGCTCGTCTTAAACGAACAGGTTTGGAATACCTTGTGCATTTCAAGGTTATTCTTCTTACAGAAATCCGCCGTGATCTGCGCGCCCGCAAGCGTGGACGGCAATACGTATGCGTTGGTGTCGTTATCGCCGCGGATGGGATAATCGTCGTATTGCAGATAATCCGCGCCCGTGTAATCGAGATAAGACTGCAAATATTTAATATACGCCTCTTCCGAAGTCAAGCTCGCATAGTCCTCGCAATACCAGCTCTCGATCCCCGCAAGGTGTCCGTTCCCCGGCGAATAAGGCAACAGGTTCATCAAAACGTATGCGTCGGGATAGCTTCTTTTGATCGATTTATACACCGCGCCGATCTGAGGCATCTGTTTCCAATTCGGTTCGTCCTTGATCGAAACGCCGATACAAGCGGGATGGGACATGACCGCGCCCATCGCGTTCTTTACGTACGCGTCCAACGCTTCCTCCGAAGCAAACGACGTCCTGTTGTTCGCATCGTCGGGATTTTCCGCGATCAACGGCGTAGTCAAGTCGCTCAGCTCGTGCAACGTGCCGTTGAATACGAATACGTCCATATCCAACTCGTACGCCCAGTCCATCACCTGCTTCGTTTTGCTCGTCGCCCAAGAAGCGTTGGTTTCAGGCCCGCTGTAACCCGCCACCCAGTTGATAAACAAGGTATTCAAGCCCGATTCCTTGTAAATCTGTATGTTTTCTTTCGTCAAAAGGGATACGTCGAGATAGGTTCTTACGCCGTCCACCGCGTACCAGTCGTCCACGATCGCCTGATAACCGAACGTCATAAATTCCGACGTAGAAGCCGAATAGTCGGGCGCGTTGTCGTTAAGATCCACGCCGCCGCTCTTTTTACCGCAGCCTGCGCCCACGGCGAGCAAAGTCGCCGCGGCAAGCGCAAAACTTGCAAGTTTTTTGAAATTCATTTTCATAGTAATCCTCCTTATGCGATCGAATGCAACGTTTTCAGCTGCGCCTTATACGGACAGGACTCGGACACGTTGTCGATCACCCCTGCCAGCGTAGCCGCGGGCGTTACGTAATTGAACGTGATCTGCGTAGCTTCGCTTTCGTAACCCGAAGCGTTGATATTCGGATAGATGATCGCTTTGCTGCCGCCTGCGTTGGGCAAACCGTGGTTTTCGTCCACGCACTGCGCAACCACTTGGGTAAGCTCGCCGTATTCGTTGATCGAATACAGATAGAACCAAACGTTATCCGCATTATCCGTACCGGCGTCTTTATCAAAGCCGAGGATCAAAATATAATTCGTCGTCGCGTTCAGATGCCCGATACTCAAAGGCGCAGCAGTCGTACCGCTTACCGTCTTAAAGTTGCCGCAACCAACGTCCGTTCTCAAAGAATTGGTAATTCTGAACGAACTCCAATTCTGTTCGTGCGATAACGTCATCAGCAAGCCCGCGCTGGTATAGCTTTCGTTATTCCAAGCCGAATACGCCTGCGTTGCGTTTACCGCGAAGTTGGGTACGTTCTTGCCCGTGAACTGCACCATAAACCACGTTGCGCCCGAAAGGTTGTCGAATTCGAGATAATCCACCGTTTCCGCCGTCGCCGTAACGCCATTCGTCGGAGAGATCTTATTCATCGTTTTCGAAGCATCGCTGATATAGCTGAGGGGTACGGTTTCTTTTACGCCGAGATCGGTTTTAAGCTGGGATTTATACGGGAACGCCGTTTCGTCCAAGCCGAGCACCAGATCGTTGAGGCTCGTCGCGGGATTTGCGAAATCAAAGGTGATCGTATCCCCGCCGTTCTTGATATGAGGATAGATAACGGCTTTGCTTCCGCTTCCCAGCTTTGACGCACCGACGGCAACGTTTGCTTCCGCTTTCTCCGCAACGCGCGTCAACGTTCCGTCTTCGGCAACTGTATAGATATAACAATTCATACCGAAACCATTGGAATTTCTCGTATAGCCGAGGATCATTACGTAATTCGTATCGTCCGTGAAATGTCCAAGACCGGGACCTTTCTCTGCCGTACCCGCATACGTTCTCCAAAGAACTTGCCCCGTCGTTGCAAGCGTGCCGTTTACCTCCAATGCTCCCCACTGTTTCTCAGAAGAGTTGGTGAAGATAAGACCTGCCGTTGCATGATCTTCTCCGTTCCACGTGGATAAGCCTTTTTGTGCGTTGAACGCGAAGTTTGGCGCGTTTTTGCCCGTAAATGCTACCAACATCCAAGTAGAGCCGCTGAAGCCGTCGAACTCGATATAGTCAACGTTCGTTGCTTTACCGCCGCTTGCATTGACCTTGTTCATCGTTACCGTGCCGTAAACGAACTCCGCGGATACGTTTTCGCTCTGCTCCGCATCGTTGCCGTCTACGTACACCGCTACGACCGATACCGACAGGGTCTCGCCCGCGTCGTAATCGCTGAGGGTATAACGCTCCGTGCCGTCTGCAAGGTCTGCCACTTTCGTACCGTTGACGTATACCTCGTAATGATCGACGAGCGATCTGTCTTTCCATGCGACGGCGTTACCCATCCAAGAAAGCTCGATCGCCGCAGGATCTGCGCCGAGGAGCAGCTCCTCCGTCATGCTTGCCGTGCTATAGAATTTATCGAATACGGAAGCGACCGTTACGTCGTAATAGCCGTCCGCAAGCTCGCTGAGGTCGTACGTCGTTGCGGTAACCGTTTCTTCCTTGACTGCCGTACCGTTCTGCGATACCGTTACTTTATAGGAAGCAACGCCGTCTACCGCCGTCCAAGCGATCGTTCTGTTCACTTCGTCGAAAGTGTATACGGGTTTCTTCTCGAAGTTTGCCACTTCCGCAGGCGCTGCGTTGCTAAGAACGACGTCAAAGGTAAGGTTTGCGTAATGCGCGTTGCCGTACACGATCGTATACAAATCGTCCGTAGCGGTTACGCCAAGCTGTTCTGCGGTGTATCCGTCGGAAACGGATTTCGCCAAAAGGCTGGTATAGTTGTTGCCCTTTACCTTGAATACGTAAACGTATACGTAGTACAAGCCGTCGTCTTCCGTGATACCCGTGTACATAACGTGGCTGTCCGCCTCGTTCAAAGAAAGGGTATTTTTGCCCGCGTCGTAAACGAACGTTTTGCCTGCAAATAACGCATAACCGATATTGTTATAATCGTGCGTAACGTACGCGCCCGAAGAACGGTTCATCGTGTCGGGCTGTACCTTATTCGCCAGGAAGTTGACGGTGGGCATATTTCTGCCGACGAAAGAGATCTTCAAATGGGTGTTCGTCAACGCGTCGAGCTTACCGCCCTCGTACGCAACGTACGCCATGTTTGCTCTCGTCTTACTGCTAAACGAAATACTGCCGCCCGATTCGGTAGCCGCGTGCATATTGTACAATACCGCCACCGTCGCTACTTCCGTATAGATCGTTTCGTCGTTTGCCGTATCCGTATCGCCCTTGTCGTCGAAATATACGCCGCGTACGGAAACGTTTTGATAGTCTCTTTCATAGCCCTTGAGGGTAACCGAGGTTTCCGTCGTATCGATCCACTCGCCCGAGTTGTTGATCATATACTGATAGGAGGTATCGCAGTAGCCCTGACGGGGATTCCACGATACGGTGTTCCCCAACACGTTCAGACGGAACGCGTTCACGTTAAGTACGTTGTGATAAATGAGCGCGGTAGACGAAGCGCCGTAATAGGTCTGCTCGTCGATCGTATACACCGCGCGGACGTTCAACTCGTACATGCCCGCCGCAAGCTCGCTGTCTACGGTATAGGACATATCCGTATTGTCCTCCCATTCGCCGCCGTTAAACTGCACCTGATAGCCCGTAGCGGTATGGTTTACCACGTTTGCGGTATCCTGACCTACGGTAGCGGTCGTTTCCGTCCAGCTTACGGTAGAGCCTACGTTGAGAAGAGTAGGCGTGCCGAGTACGGGCGCGGAGGGTTTATAGTATTTGAATACGATATCCTTTCTCGTAGAGCCTACGAACAGGATATACCCCTCTTTGAGGCTTTGATGCGCGGGGTCCGTATCGAAATTCCATCTGGAATTGTACGTACCGAGCTGGGTAAGATTGCCGTCCCCGTCCTTTTCGTAGAGCGTGATGGTAACGACTCTGTAGCCTACCGCCGTATCCGTCGTATTACAGAAGGTGTGGTGGGAAAGATCGAGGATATAATGCGCGTCGTCTTCCAGCATCGACAGCGCTACGAGCGGGCTGTCTGCCAAACGGCTGCTCGTACGGTTAGGACCGTGGATCTGATACTGTTCGCGCCTCTGTTCGAGCGTGGAAAGATAGCCCGTACCCGCTTTGAGGTTGCCGTTTTGTTTATCCGCCGCGATAACGATCTGCGGCGCTTCGTCGCCGAGGAATTCCACGCGGACGTTGGATTCGTCGTAGTTGAACGTTTCGTTATACGAGAAGAACGCCATATCTTCGAGGTTGGTCGATTTCAACAGCATAACGGTATCGTTACCCTCGCCGAAGAACGCTTTGGACACCGTCATTTCCGCAGGGATCTTGTTTTCGTCCACGCATACGACGGTGAGGATCTGTTCCGCCGTACCCTCGCTGTTGCTTGCGGATACGGTGAACTCGTAGATCGCCTGCTTAGAGAAAGTAAACTGACCGTTGCCCGCCGCAAGACCGTTTTCGATCGCTTGCGTTTCTTCTTTGGTCGAGCCGTTGATAAGATCTACCGTTTCTTCCTTGATCTTAACGGAGGTAAACGCTACCGTTTCTTCCGTCTCGAAAGGCGTGGTGATGATATTGCTCGCGCGGTACAGATCGCTGAACGATCTCGTTTCGCCTACCGATACCTCCAAGGTGTTGGGATCGGTCATTGCAGGCGTTTCGGGAACGACCTTGATCACGCAGGAAAGCTCCGCGGTCTTTTTGCCCTTGGTACGAACGAGCGTAAAGGTATGCTCGCCGTAGTTTTCGCAAGAGAACACCATCGAATCCTGTTCTACGACCTGATCGCTCTCTATCGCCGCGTCGTAGTAGGATACTTTGAGCGTATAAGAAGCGCCCGCTTCTTCCTTGAAGTAGTCTGTCATAACCACTTCGGTATAGATAACCACCTTTTCGGGCGGTTGTTTCTTGAACTCAAACGGGTCGGCTTTTTCTTTTTTGCCGCAGGCTACGCCGAACAAACACAGCGTCGCAAGCACTGCCGCAAACAGAGCCAGACATACGTTTTTGACAAATTTTTTCATAGTATTTCCTCCTTTTAGGTTACCCTTTCAGACCGCCTACGGACATATTCGTAAGCATTGCTTTTTGTCCGATCGCGAACAGAGTTAAAGGCACGATAGCCGAGAGAATGATTGCGCCGAAGAACATCGGCGTACCGCCCTCGACGAAAAGTACTTCGTCTTGGAACAGATACAAGCCGTACGCGAGGTTCGGATATTTGGTCAAATACAGCATCGATTCACTGTATTGATTCCATTTGCCCATGACCGCGCTGACGTAGAGCGCGATGATACAGGGCATTGCCTGCGGCAATACGACGTGTATAAGCGTTTGCAATCTCGTTGCGCCGTCCATGAACGCCGCTTCCGAATAGCCCTTGTCGATGCCTTTGAAATAGCCGTACATAACGAGCGCCGACATATCGAAGCCCACGAACCATTGTAAGCTGAAAAGCATAGGATTGTTGAGCATTCCCAAGCCGCGGATCAGCTTATAGCCCGCCGCGCCCGCGCCGATGATGGGAATGGTGATACGGAATACGATGATACCGTAAATGAAGTTCTTCCCGGGAAAATTGTATCTCGCCAAGGGATACGCTACCATCGCGCTCGCCAAAATTTCGAGGATCTGCGAACCGAACGCAAGCCATATCGAGTTGAGCGCCATTTCCACGAACGTCGAGTCGCCTACGTGGAAAGCGGTGAAAATTCTGCTGTAATAGCTGATATCCCATTTTTTCGGCAACGCCATCGTGCTATCGTAATATTCCTCCACGCTCTTCAACGAGTTGGCGAACGTCCAGAACAGCGGATACAGACAGTACAGGGAAAGCACTATGTACAGCACGAAGAATACCGTGAAAATGATACGGCGGCTTTTGCCCTCGTTCGTACCGAATAATTTTTTCTTGAATGATTTTAACATACTCATTTTCTCACCTCAATACGTAACGTCTGCGTATACCTTTTCGAGGTAATGACGGGCTATAAGCACCGTAGGAACGGTGATCGCCGTAAACACCACGCCGAGCGCCGCGGGATAGCCGTACAAGCCCGCTTTACCGCCCTCGTCGGAGATCGATTTCGTCAGATAGAAGAGGTAAAAGCCGATAGACCCCGTTTCGTATTCGCCGCCCGTATACAGGAACGCGCCGTTGTCTTGCGTGAATAAGCTCTTAAACCAACCGATAATAGAAATGACGATCGTGGGCCAGATCAGGGGAACGGAGACCGTGAAAAATTCGCGGATAAAGCCGATCCCTTCCAGCTTGCCTACCTCGAACATTTCGTCGCCGATACGGGCAAACGCGCCCGATACGACGAAGCTGAACATAAACACTTCGGGAATGACCTGCAACAGAACCATCGTGGTATGCGCCGTCGCCGTCGAGCCGAGCAAGCCTTTCATTTGTACTTCGAGAGAAACCTCGATACCCATCATATCCGCAAGCTGTAAAACGGGACCGCCTACGGTAACGAATTGTTTCATGATCAAGATCCATACGATACCGCCGAGAACGGACGGGATCATAAAGATGGTACGGAAAATGAAATGCCCGGGGATCTTTTTATACAATACGTAGGTGGAGAAGGTCTGCGGAATAAAGCACAGACGGCAGATCGCCCACATCGCCCACGTACGGAACATCATATCCCAAAGATTCCAACCGTATTGATCGGTATGGGCAAACGCATTCCAAACTTTTTTGAAATTCGCCATAGTGAAGTTGCCGCTTGCGTCCGTAAAAGCGAGCACCACCGAATCGACGTTGACGTACAACCAAAATACGACGAAAGATATAATGGGCAGCAACAGCATCAGATAACAAAATCCGAACGCCTGCCGATCCTCCATATTATATTTCTTTTTCAACGCCGCTTTCAATTCTCTGCTTTTTCGTTTGAAAAAGCCTTCTTCGCGAATCCGCTTTTCATCCATTGTTCTTTACCCCGTTGATATAGTTTTGCGCCGTTTCCAGCCAAGTAGGCCATACGGTCTGGATCTTAGTCAAATTTTTCTCACACAACGTCGTTGCAAGAGCCGCGTAATCTCTATCGCGGGGATCTTCCACAACGCCGATATCCGCCGTGATGCTCGTTACCATGCTCGCGGAGAAATCGCCGAAACCGACGGTCGTGCCCATCTCCTTTCTCAGCCCGTACGTGGACGAATAGAAGATCTTTTTCGTCGTGGTGTTGTGGATATCCGCAACGTCTTTAAGGAACGCATAGTCGTATTCCGTTTTATCCGACTGATCGTACGCGCTCATAAGACCGTATTCGCTCCAAAGCTCCGCCGCGTCTTCGCTTGCCATCATGCGGAGGAACAGCTCCGCTACGTCCGCCATAGGCGAGCCTTTCGTGATATAGCCGTCCGCCTGGTAGCTGGTACCGTTCACGTTACGCGCGTCCACTACGCGAGCGACCTGCTCCGCCGTGATATCCACGCCGCTGAACTGCGTTTCCGTCATCGTTTCGATCTCCGCGTTCGTTTTGCCCTCGTCTACGAGCTTGGTCATATAGCTCAAAATATCATCGCATTTTGCTTCGTCCGCACCCGAGCCGTCGAGTTTGAGATCAACGCCGAGATAGGAGATCATCGGGGTCTGACAGAAACGGATATCGTTAAGACGGGTGGAGAAGTTTGCTCTTACTTCGTTGAAGAAGTATGCGCCGTCGGACATAAACGCCGCGTTGCCTCTAATAAGCTGTGCG
Source organism: Clostridia bacterium (assembly GCA_017465865.1). GTDB lineage: Bacteria > Bacillota > Clostridia > Christensenellales > Borkfalkiaceae > Scatosoma. The sequence goes on along the minus strand of JAFTVF010000003.1, from coordinate 116,404 downwards.
TGCGCTTGATCGTGCTTTTGCGAAGCCGAACCGAGCACCGAGTACATAACGTCGTTCTGATGTACGAATACTTCGATACATTCTTTCAGGTAATCGTTGCAGAACAGCTCATAGCCCTTCGACATATCCTCTAATTCGAGTACGGAGTTCAGATTAAAGAAATCGTTTTCAAAGCGTTCGTTACCCATCAGCTGTGCGTAATGATCGAGGAAGGGATTGTACGGATAGCCGTATGCGTTTTCGCCCGCCCAAACGGTGGGATATACGTTCGTCTTTTTCGTGCCCTCTTTTCCGTTTGCGCCGTAATAGATAGCGTCGTACATTTCAAACAGCTCGTTCGTCGTTCTGGGCAGCTCGGTGATGCCGTAATCCGCCAAGACCTTTACGTTTGCCACCAAGCCCAAAGGCGCGGTATAGTAATGGAATTTATACCAATCGTCGCCCTCTTTCAAAAGATAATGCTGATCAGCGGAAGTTTTGTCCTTGATCGGGGTTTCTTCCACCGAGCCGTCGAAATTGATCGCACCGTTGTTGTATACGTCGTTGAGATTTTCCACGCACACGCCGTAGTCCTCGTCGAGCGCCGCGTCCAAATACACGCCCGCCGTCAGATACAGGTCTACGCCCGTCTTACTGCCCAAACGCATTTCGGAAAGCGCCGTATCGTTTTTCAAGTTATTTCTGGGCGTCAGAACGTTGATCTTATACCCCTCGGCCGCATAAACCGCCTCGAATTTTTCCGCGAGTTTATTCAGCCACGTCGTACCGTAACCGCCGCTAACGACTGCTACGTTTACTGTTTTACCGTCGGAAACAACACCGCTGGCTTTGTTGCCGCCGCAACCCGCCGCGCCTGCTACGCACGCGCCGAGCGTGGACGCGCTGAGAAGTAATGCCATCAATTTTTTGGTTTTCATAATTTTTCTCCTTATGAATTTATTTTTTTCTTATTTATATTCACCCGTTGAAACGCTGAAAGCCTAAGCCATTCCTCGCTCCTCGGGGATTATTTTCCCGTAAATCCTATACGATCCAGCCGAAATCGCCAGGCGATAACACCGCCTTGCCAAGCGTATACGTCGGATTCGGGTCTTTGTTCCAAAAGCCTTTGTCCGTCGTCTTGATCATACACTTATACGGCAGCCGCACGAACCCGATCTCCGCTTTGTCCAGCGTAACGACGAGATGCGTTTCTTCGCCTTTGGAAAGGTCTTCAACCGTCCATTTCTGCCGTTCGGCTTCCGTGCGCTCGTCCACCAGCGATTGATGCGTGATACAATCCCTGTGCATCACCACCCGTCCGTCGCTCTTTATAATCACCGCCGAGGACGGAAAACACAGCTCCCATTCGTTACAGATCACGAAATCTTTCTTCCCGTCGCCGTACAGTTCGAGCTGTACTCTGCTTCCGTCCACCGCCACGCGAAATTTAGAGCTTCCGTCGGAAAGAGTTTCCCATTCCGCGCTATCTAACCCCGTTCGGCTCGCTACGCAGCGTTTTACGCCCTCTTCCTCGCCTTCGTAATAGGCAAGCGGCGCTACGCCTTGTTCCAAACGCGCTTCCGTTTCCGTAAATTCCGTTTCCAGAAGCTTTTGCAAGCTCGCGATCCTTGCTCGGAGCTTTTCGGGGAAGAATTTATAACCCTCTGCTTCCGAATGGAAACCCAAGCGGTTATCCGCCTCGCAAAGCGGGATCATCTTTGAGGAATTCTCTATCTCACGTTCTACGATCTCTCGCAAATTTACGAGCAATTCCCGCGCATTTCCTCTGCCGTAACCGAGCTCGTTCCGCAAACGGTAAAACCGTACGATATTCCGACAGCTGTTGATAAGCAGCCCGATCGCTTGCGCTACGGAGAACTGTTCGTGCTCGGGCGTTTCTTGCCACGCCTCCGTTTCGGATAATATCTCACAGCCCTTTTGCCAGCATTCGTCCATCTCGGTAAGCAGCTCGTCCGCTTCCTCTGCCGTATGGCCTGCAAACAGACACTCGCCGAGCCTGTCGCCGTCCGTTCGGTCGAGGAGCAGCCACGATCGGCTCATCGCGAAATTTTTCGGCTTCAACGCAAGCTCCCATACGATCCCGTCGTGCAACGGACCGTAATAGCTGAACATAACGTTGACGGGATAGGACGTATACGCCCTTTCGAAACATTCCCACGCCTGCGCGACCTTTTCCGCGCTCTTGCCGTCGAAGTACAGTCCTGCCAGATACCCTAAAAATTCTTTCTTGTCCGCAAACGGTTTGTCAAAAGACAAAATTTCCGCCGCTTTGCTCATTAGACAGGGATAATTGCCGAAATACCAGCTTTCCATAATCCCCGTAACCCCGAGCTCTTTCGCCCGCGTGAGTTTATCGTAGATGATCCCGGGAACGGGAATATACGGGACGCTTGCCAGCTCGTGCGAGCAGCAGACTTGCATTTTCGCGTACGTCTGTTTCCCGCAGCGTTTCGCCGTTTCCGCCGTCAGCTCGAACATATGCGACGGGCCGGTATACGACAGCCAATAATCGATCGCCACCCGCGTTTTCCCGAGCTGTTCCACTCTGCCGTTGTCCTCGAAATTTTGCATCAACGCCACGTCCGCAGGCGCTTTTTCTACGTATTCCACGATCCCTGCGTCTTTCCAATTCCGATGCTCGTACGTCCAGCTGATAAACTCCGCGGACGGTTTCACCCGCCGCATGCCCTCGCGCAGTACGTCCACTTTTTGCACCAAAACTTCCGCTTTGGAATACTTCGAGCATCTCGGACACACGTTTTTCCATTCGAACTCCTCGTTCTCCCATACCGTAGAACAAGAAGTGATCCGCTCGCCCTGCGTGATGCTCATCAAACCGCCGAGCTTGGGCGCAATCGTAAACAGCTTTTCCACCGCCTCGATACAGTAATTTTTTCCGAAATCCGAGTACGTACAAAACGCTACGCCCTCTTCCCGCGTGATCTTGTCGAAATACCGATTTCCGTGTACCTGCGGATATTTATGTAATAGCCCGGGGTGGCGTTTCTCCACCGTCGGGTTGTTCAGCGAGATCGGCTCTAACACGAACAAAAACACTTCGATACCGTACCTCGCGCATTTTTCAATGGTTGCGTTGAGCTTTTTGATCCGCCGTTCGCTACCCTCGCCAAACTCCGTGATATACGAGGAATGAAGCAGCTCGTCAAAGCTCGAATATATCCATATCCCGTTGATACCGTCGTGCATTAAACGGTTGAGATACCCGTCGGGATAATAATCTACGTCGTCCTGCAATTCCGCGCCGTTTCTCGGCGGTCGGTTCGTCGGACTGAAAAAACATCTCGAAATTCGGCGTTTGATCACTGCTTTTTCGTGCGTTTCGCCGATTTTCAGATTACCGCCGTTTTCCAAAAGCAGATCCTGTAAACGGATCATACCGCGGCGCACGCCCTCCGTTTCGCCTGCCGTAAGCGTACAGTACTCGGCGGTTACTTCCAGAAAAAATTCCTCTTTTTCCAAAGCCGCGTTCTTGACGAGCGAGATCCCGTACCCGTTGCCGAGCAGAGCGTTTTTCTTGCCAAAACGCTCAAAATCCGACCACACCGTTTGTAAAGCCTCTTCGTTTTCAAACGCGCTTTTATTTACGCACAAACCTTTCGGCGTAATCTCGCCCGTTTTCGGACGCGCGAAAGCGATCTTGGGAGTTACGAACTCCCGAAGATCCGCTTCAAACGCCCGTTCGGGTTGTTTATCGAAAAAATCGTCTGTCAAATTTTTCCTGAGCATAGTAGTACTTCTTTATTGCTGTAACACGTAATCGTCGAAATCGTCAGGGATATAGTTATCCGCTTTGTCCGTACTCGTGCAAATGCAATCTCTGTTTATAAGTTTCGTAACTAAAAGAATAGGTTCTTCGTATTTTTTAATCATGATGATCCCCTTTTTGTTTGTTAGTAGGGCAACACGAACACGCCCTGTCCGCAATCGAGCGAGAATTTCCCCTCGCCGTTTACGAGTTCGATCGTTGTTTCTTCGCCTTTATACAATACCGTCGCGTTATTACAGTCCGCAAACGCTACGCTGATTTCCTGCGCCGCGTTCATTTCGGGATCGGTCGCATTGACGATATAATATCCGTAACGGTCCGCTTTTTCGTCGTACAGCTCGGTGATAAGCGCCACGCCGCCGTTTTTCATTTTCACGTCTTGCGCCTTGCGGAACTCGTACGAACGGATATTCCCGTCCTCCGTTTCCCGCAGGAATTCTTTCGCGAAATTGCAATCGCCGGGCACTTCGTCTTTGAGATATACGTTCATGCCCTCGAAATTGAATTTCAACAGCGTTTTCGCCACCTTTTGCATTTCACCGTGGATACGCTGCATCCAATAATACAAGGGATTAGGCTTACCCTGCTTGGTAACGAAACAAGCGGTGTCGTCATACGTTTCAAAGCCCGCGTTTACGACGGGGTAGTACGTCCAATAGCTGTATATCTTGATCCCCATCGCCATACCGATATTCATCTGCCAATACATATCCCGCTCGGTCGGCTTTTTACACAGCTTGCCCGTGGTGAACAGCTGACAGGCTTGGAACACCTTGCTGAACGGTACTTTCCGTTCTTTACAGATCTCCGCCACCATCTGCGCGTTCATCAAATGCCCGTTGATAAGGTACTTCTCGCCCGTATCCCGCTCGTGCACGGGATAATCGTCGTACTGCACGAAATCGGGGTCGGTTTCTTCGCAGAACTTCTTCACGTACGTTCTGTACGCTTCGACAGGACCGAGGTCTTCCTCGTTCGGACAGTAAAAGCCTCTGTGCTCGCGCGTTACCAGCTCGGAAGAATACGGCAACAGGTTTGCGTTGATATAGATATTCGGATAGATCCGCTTCAACGATCTGTACACCTGCCCGTACGCCGTGAACATCGTCCACAGCGGTTCGTCCTTCGTCGATACGCCGATCGCGGCAGGGTGCGACATAGGCTCTCTAAGGCACGCCTCGATATACTCGTCAAGCTCCTTTTCCGAAGCGAAATAGTTAAACCCGTCCGCTTTTTCGGGATTGATAAGCCCTTCCTGTCTGCCCGACAAACGGTGCAGGTTTTCTTCGAAAAAGAACGCTTTCAGTCCCTCGTCGTGCGCTTGATCCAATACCTTTTTCAATTTGCTTTCCGCAAACTTGCCTCTGCATTCGTCGCCGTTCCAGCCTACTACGTAAGAAGCAAAATATACGTTAAACCCCGCTTGCTTATAAGCGCGCATAGCTTCCTGCGTCAAAAGACTTTTTTCAAGATAGGTCCGAACGCCTTTGTAGCCGTACCAATCGTCGCAGGTCGCGTGATAGCCGAAAATTAAAAATTCATCTTGCAAAATCATAATTATCTCCTATGTTTCTCAGTAGGGAAGAACGAATACCCCTCTTCCACATTCGAGCGAGAACGACGCTTTGCCGTTTTCGTCCAATTCATAGATCGTATATTCGCCCTCGTTATACACGACGATATGTCCGTATTCGTTTCCGAACGTAACGTCGAATTCCACAACGCCCGCCTGTACGGGATCTTCCGCGTTCACGAACCAATACCCGCTCTGCCCGTTCTCCTCGTCGTAGAGCTTGGTCGCAAGCACCGCCGCGCCGTCCGAAGACCCGCTCGCAACCGAAGTTTTAAGCGTTACTTGCACGTCGGAAAGCGAACCCGACACGCTACTGAGGAAAGCCTTCGAGCCTTCATACGCAGAGCCGAACGCGTAATACGCGCCCATTTCTTGGTACTCGAAATTCTTTAACACTTTCGCGTATTTCTGCATAAACGAATGGATCGTCTGCAAAGTGTAATAGGTCGTTTCGTTGACGTTCCCTTCGCGATCGACAAAGCTCGCCGTTTCGTCGTAGCTTTCATAGCTGCCTTGATTGACGACGGGATAATAACTCCAATAGCTATACCCCTCCACGCCCATTGCAAGCGCCATATACGCCTGCCAATAGAAATCGTTTTCCGTCGGTTTCTTCCAAGCGTATACGAATTGCCCGTCGGACGAGCGTTTCGTCATACCTGCACAGCTCTGCAATACCTTGCTGAATTGCAGATCGTTATCTCGGCAGAACTCCGCTACGATCTTCAACGCCGAGAGATGGCTTGAAAGGATATACGGGCTACCCGTATCGCCGTTCACACCCGATTCCTTGATCGGATAATCGTCGTATTGCACGATCTTCGCGCCCGTCGCCTCGTAAAACGCCTGCAAATACGCCTTGTAACAAGCCTCTTTCGCCGCCGTCGTCGCGCTTACGTCCGCCCCTGATACGTACGCGTCGTCCTCGTTCGCGCAGTAGTATTCGGTATCAGTATTCCCGTCGATAAGCCCGGGCGAATAGGGCAATAAATTCATGTTCACGTATGCGCTCGGCGCAACCGCCTTGATCGCTTTATACACCTGCCCCATCGCCGTAAACTGCGTATACTTCGGCTCGTCTTTGAGAACGAACCCGTAGAACGCCTCATGCGCGATAATATCTTCTACGAGATATTCCACACGCGCGTTAAGCGCATCTTGCGAAGCAAACGAGTTAACGCCGTTTTCAGAGCCGTCCGTAACGATCAGAGAGCTTTCATTGCTCGAAAGCGAATGAAGACTCGACTCCAATACGATCACTTTCAAGCCCACTTGCGCCGCCATATCCATAACCGATTTTAAGCTGCTGTTTTCAAAATCGCCGTTGATCTTGCTGAACCCGAATACGTAGCCCGTAAACAGAACGTTCAAACCCGCATCCTTGTACTTTTGCAGGTTCTCCACCGTCGCCAAGGATTCGAAGGTTTCTTTATAATAATCGTCCTGTCCCTGCGTACCCGTCGCCCACCACGTGTCGTAAACGCCGTGGTAGGCAAAGGTTACGTATTCCGCCGTACTGTTTTCATAGTACGCGGTCGGATTCAGCTTTATCGGAAAAAAAGTGTTGCAACTCCGTTCGTATACGATTGTACGGTTACCGACATACGCTCTGCAACGTAACCGCCGTTACCGTCCGAAGCCCATACCGTTACAGGCACGTGCGGAAGATCGTCGCTCGTCGAGATCAGCTTGCTGTCGATCGTGATCGTGATCGTAAATACCAAGCGCTCGTTTGCGTCGTCGTAGTTGGTTACTACCGTATACCCTCTTACGTACTCAGCAGTCAAACCGTCTTCTACCGTCGCTACCTGATACGTATCATCGTCAATCTTGATAAGATTTACCGTAGAATTGATATAATCGGTAACGACTTTCTTTTGATCGCTCGTATACTTGGAATATTCCGCCGTATCGTTATAAGCGTCTACCGCGATATCGTACAGACAACGGGAATTCTTTTCCGCGTCGTAAGCCGTCTGTACCGTCATCGTCGTTTCGTCCGCAAGCGTAAGCTCTACGTACGCCATCGCCGAGAACGCGCGGTTGTAGTTGGAATACAATACGTTGGTAAGCGTGATATAATAGACGGTATAATCGCCGTCCGTTACGGAATTTTCAAGCTCCGTCGCGTTGGTTGCGTCCGTTTTATCAAGCTCGCCCGAAATGGAATCGGTAGGCAATACGAACCCGTAAACCGTCGCGCCGAGCGAGGTGAGCTGCGCCGTGTTCGCCTTTACGGTGAAGCGCAAACCGCCGTGGTACTCCGTCGTAGACGAAATGCGGATCGAAGCGCCGTCTTCTAAGGCAAAATCAAAGCATACCGCTTTCACGGTAACGTCGCCCGTTACGGTGATCGCCGTGCCCGCTTTATACAGCTTGCCGTCGATCTCCCAAGCCACGAAGTTTGCAATATCGCTCGTCGGCAACGTATACGTATCGCCGTCTTTGACCGAAGCAGTCGTGATCTCTTCGCCTTTTTCGTTCTGTACCGTTACGGTATAGCTGGACGTAAAGTAATCGCTTAACGATTGCTTATACGCGCAGGTATCGGGAATATTCGCAAGCAGTCCTTGCATAGTATCCGCAGGATTTACCAGATTAAAGGTAGTCTTCGTACTCGACAAGCCTGCGCCGATATAAGGATAAATAACCGCTTTATCCCCAGTCGCCTCTGGCATACGCGAGTCCGTTGTCGATACGGAGGGTCTTGCCTCCGTTACCGTACCGTCGGTGGCAACCGTGAAGATATAATAGGTCATCGTTATCCCGCTATCCTCTTTGTCGTACGCACCGATCACAACGTATTTCGTTCCTGCAACAAATCTCGCTTGACCAAAGCCCTGCACACCGTCTGCTGTATCTGTACTTTGGTTGAAATATTCAGCACCGCCGCCGCCGTGTCCTTTCGTAAATTTCAAATTGCCCCACGCGTTCCAAATCATATTCCCCGCGTCGGCAGTTTTTGCACCGGCTAATGAAAAATCGGAATATACGGTCGTAGCATTAAACGCAAAGTTAGGCGCATTCCGTCCTACGAAATCCACAAGCATATAGGTATCCCCGTCAAAGCCGTTAAAGGAAATCGCTTCTGCCGTTTTATCCGTAACCGTATGGCTGCTATTAGAGGAAATGTTCAAAGTCTGCGTAGAATAGTTATACACAGCCTCTTCCGCAAGCAACGTTTCGAGCTGCGCGCGATATGCGTGGTGTTCGTTTACGCTATTTACAAGCTCGGACAAGCTCTGCTGAGGGGTGATATAACTGAACGTGATTTGCGGCGAATAGGTATCGTAACCCGGATTGGAATTGTTACGGATATGCGGGTAGATAACCGCTTTACTACCGCCTGCGTCGGGAAGTGCGAATTCCGTATCGCCGTTGGTATGTTGAAGTTTTTGTCCAACTACTTTCGTCAGCGTGCCGTTCTCGTCCACCGAATACAGATAATAATGCAACGTCTCTTTCGTAGCCGTCTCTACGCCGCTGTCTTTATCAAAACCAAAGATCAATACGTATTTCGTGGAATTGTTAAAATTAGCGATACCTAAGGGCATGCTTGAAGATCCAGCCATACTTACCCAAACGCCCGCACTCGAATCAGTCTTCAGGCTACTCGTTGCCTTGAATCTTCCCCAATCATTTTCTTGAGAGAACGTAGCAAAAATACCTGCATTTGAATAGCCTTCATTATTCCAAGTGGAATATGCGTTCTTTGCGTTCAAAGCAAAGTTGGGAATACTCTGTCCCGTAAATTCCAACATAAACCACGTATCGCCGGAAAGCCCGTCGAATTCAAGATAATCGACACCTTCTGCAACGCCTGCGGTCGCATATACTTTATCCCACGTAACCTGTTGTCCGAACACGCCGAGTTTGCCACTCAATTCCTCTTTATACACGCACTCGTCGGAAAGGCTGTTGACAAGAGCCGAAAGGCTGGCTTGCGGCGTTGCGTATTGGAAAGTGATGCTTTCCGCACTAACGGTTTCCTTACTTTCAGTACTACCATCGATATGAGGATAAATGACGGCTTTACTACCTTGCCCCCAACTAACGCCTACGTATTCTTCAAAACTGAATACGTAAGTAAGGGCGTTATTTTCGTCCAAAGTATAAATATAATTATAGAATGTTCTTGAAGAATAATCAAAGCCGACGATCATTACGTAATGCTTGCTATCGTTAAAATTCGCCAGACCATAACTCGAGGGAAAAGTTTTCCATTGCGAAAGCGTCTTCACGCCTACGCACAATCTCGTTCCCGTTTCGCTCTGTTCTCTGGAAAAAGTCATAAACACGCCTGCCGTGGCTTGATCTTCTCCAGCCCAAGTCGAAAGCCCCGATACAGCGTTGAATGCAAAATTAGGCACGTTTTTTCCGTCGAACTCTACGAGGAAATAGGTATCTCCCGAAAGCCCGTCGAATTCAAGGTATTCAACGTTTGAGGCAACGCCCGCGCTTGCGCTGACCCTGTTCATCGTTACTTCCGTCAAGCCGGAAGCCGTCGTTGACGCCTTTGCGGGCGTCGGTTTGAAGCTGATCGCAAAAAGGACGCAGACCGCTGCCAAAGCGGTGCATAATGCAAGCAGAATTCTTTTTGCTGTTTTTGTAATCATTGTGCTCCTCCTAATATTGTTTATTAAAAACCTCGAAAGGGAAAACGGCGCTTGTTTCCGTTTTCCTTTTTCGGTCCTTTCCGAATTTTTCGGCGCGCCTTTCTATCAAATCCTTTTTTCTATCCCGTGTACGGGATAGAAAGGCGTACGCCTGTTTTTATTTTGAAATTTTATAATTTTATGATACAACACTTTGGGTGAAAAATCAAGACGTATTTTTTACCAATTGCTATGATTTATTAACCAATTTACACTCTGCAAAATATCTCGTTTTCGCCCGATTTGAGCGGTTTTTCCACGCCCTCGTAAACAAAGCGCGCTTTCACTCCCTCGGGAATACGTACGAGGAAGCGTTTGCCTGCCTTTTCCGTGTGGAACGCCACGCCAATCTCGCCCTTTTCCGTTTCCAGCGAGCCTTCCGCTTTTCCGATTCTTAAAAAGTTCAAGGGGTTTATAATGATTTCTGTATAGCCCGCGCTATTTTCCGTTTGACGGATACCGAGGATATATTGATAGAAATATCCGACCAACGCGCCGAACATCGGGTGATTATAACTTCTTGCATACCGCCAAGCCTCTCGAAGCGTCGTCGCACCGTCTTTTTTCCATTGCCCGAAAGACGAGCTTACGTCGGAGCTCCAAAGCCCGTACGCCACGTCCGCCGCACCGTTTTGCAAGAGCACTTCCGTTAAAATTTTCGTACCGAAAATACCCGTGTCGTAGGTTTTTGTTTCCCGATAGCGATTTACGAGGTTTGCAAGCGTTCGTTTATCGCCCAAACCGATCTTTAACGCAAAAGCGTTAGAGGCTTGCTCGTTCCAACAGAAATCCCCCGTTTCAGGGTCGTAAAAGGCTTTTACGATCGCGGCTTTTACCTGTTCTTCCTTTTCCTTTAATGCGGGAATATCTCCGTCCGCGCCTACGGTTTTGGCGATCTCTTGCAACTTTTGCAATGCGTCCACGTACATACACGAATTTGCAAAACGACTGGGCAAGAGTTCGAAGCAAAGAGAATTCCAATCCCCGAGGCAGCGGGTATTCGACCGATTTTTCAGGGTTATCAAGCTCCGTTGGAGATTATTCTGCATAAAGTTTACGTACGCTGTCATTTGGGGATAATAGGTTTTGAGGAGTTCGACGTCGCCGTACGCTTTATAATACTGATAGGGTACGGTAACGATCGCAACGCTCCAACCGCCCGGGCCGCCGCTGCAACCAATGAACACGGGCGCGGTGTAATGCACAAAGCCCGTTTTGCGGTCTTGACAGTCGCTGATGTCCTGTATCCATTTTTTATACAGGCGTTTCGCGCCGAACATTTGCATCGCCGTTTCGCAAAGAATTTGACCGTCGCCCGTATACCCCTTTCTTTCGATATGCGGACAGTCGGTAGGCACGCCGCACTGATAGTTGGCAAGCTGCGTACGCACGTACGCGTCGTGCAGCCAATTCGTGATCTCGCTATCACAGGAGAACGCAGAAGTCTGTTGGATATCCGCATGCACGACCGCAACCTTTTCGCATTGCAAGTCATCGCCGTTTTCGGAGGTTATCTCGAAATAGCGGAAGCCGTGCCACGTAAAGCGCAGACGGTGTTCCTTTCTGCCGTCCGTGCGGAATACCGATTTTTGACCGTATACGTGTTTTTCGTCCAGCTCGCCGTCGGGGGTCAGCTCCTCCGAATAACGGCAAACGATCGTATCGTCTTTCATACCCGAGGAAAGGATCACGGGATAGCCCGTCAAATTTTCCCCTGCGTCGTAGATTTTGGTATGCCCCTTAGCTTTTACGAGCTTTGCCGTTACCGTACGCATAATTTTATTACCCGGACAATCCAACGCGCGGTATTCGGCTTGCGGCGCTTCTCCGATCGCAACGGGTTTCCACGCGGAATCGTCGTAGTCGGGCAAAGCAAAGTCGGCAATTTCTTTATTTTCGTCCTGTTCTTCTTCAAACACGCCGCCTTTGATCAAAAAGCTTTCCTGCCATTTGCACGCCTCGTCCGAATTTACGGTATATCTTGCGCCCGTTACCGTTTCTATCTCGATACGGAAGCAGACGCGGGTATCGCCGTAGTTACGGAAAGAATTATACATATCCCGCCCCGAACGATACCAACCGCCCGAAACGAGCACGCCGACCGCGTTTTTGCCCTCGCGGATCTCCGCGCTGACGTCGAACGAAGAAACGTAAACGCTGTAACGGATATCGTCTTTGAAAAATTCGTCCTCATGAAAAAATTCGGGAACGTCCGTTTTTTTCTGACGGTTGTACTGCGAATACGTAGTGAGATACAGATCGTTATTGATCTTTTTCCCGTTCACGTATACCTCGCCAAAACCGAGCACACTGACCGTGAGCGTTGCTTTTTGTACTTTTTCTTTAACGAAGAAACTCTTTCTTACGTACGGGAAATGGTAATCGCTTTCCGCCATAACGTATTGTGCGTCGTTAAAAAAGTGTTGAAACTGCATGATGATCGATCTATCCTTCTTTTCTTTTTTTCATCTGCGGACAAACCGATTTTTTTATTCGGTCTTCTCCCCTGTCCGCTGTGAGACGTAGTTTCTCATTTATAATTTTATCACAATACTTTCCTACGTTCAATATCCATACTTAACCAAAAGTTATGACTTTTTGACTTTTTACTTTGATTTGTCAGCCATTTTCAAAAAGGGGGTTTACATTTTTGATTTTATATTTTATAATGGAATTATGAATACCTTAGATCATTCTGAAATTCAATTCGCGCCTTTTACGAAAGTCGTTATTTCGAAAAAGTGTTCTTTTCATAACCATACCTTTTTCGAATTCGTCATCAATTTGGACGGGAAATACGAGAACTATATCAACGGCGTTACTTACGCAGTCGAAAAAGGACAGATACTTCTTCTCCGCCCCGAGGATCGGCATCGGTTTTTGTGCAAAGGCAGTCATACCCACCGCGACGTGTACGTTACCTGCGAGAAAATGAAAGCGATCGCGGACTGTATCGACAAAAATTTGTACGACGAGATCGCAAATAAACCGCTCGCCGTGTTTTTCAAGGTGTCCGATTATCAGCTCCAAATCTTGGAAAGTAAACTCAACTATTTCAACGCCGCGGGGAATTATTCAGAGCTTTCCCTAAACCTCGCGCATACGAACGTGATCACCGAACTGCTCACTCTTTGGCAACAGAGCTTTAACGATAAAAAACTGCATTATCCCGACTGGCTTTCCACCCTCCTGCATCGGCTGAACACGGAAAATTATCTGTTAAAGCCCATTGACGAGATCGTACTGAGCACCAACTATTCCCACGGCTACGTGTGCCGACAGTTCAAAAAATACACGGGCATCACGCTCAACGAATACGTATCCAACGAAAAATTCGCCTATGCGCTCGCTCTGCTGCAAAACAAGGAAACGCGGATCGCGGATATTGCGGAAAAGCTCAATTACGGCTCTACGCCGAATTTTATCATCGCGTTCAAAAAGAAATACGGCGTAACCCCTACCGAATGGCGGAAACAAAAACTTACCTTTCCCCATCCGCAAAACGAAATAGACGAAACGTAACCCGTTTTTTTGCATAAAAAAAACTCCCGACAGACCCTGTCGAGAGTTTTTTTGATTGTATTCCGTTATTACCAACCGAGCTTTTCGGTTTCTTCTTTCACCGTATTCCAGATGATATCTTCACACCACCAATGCGCTTTCGGCGTTTTCACCAAACGGCAATTTTCACTTACGCCCGCTTTTTCGAAGATCTTTTCCACCGTTGCATACGCCGTTTCTACGCCGCCGATCGGGAAGATCGGATCGTCTTTTCCCGCTACGATCGCCAATCTTCGGGGCGCGATCAGGCACGAAAGATCCTGCATTTCAAACCATTCGTACGCGTGCGGTATGTAGTTGCAAGCGCAATGGTAAATATTCATAATCGAGGTTTCGTACGAACAGAACGCACAGCTGGGCACGCTGAGTTTGATTCTTTCGTCAAAGCAAGCCGCATAGAAAGACATCGTACCGCCGCCCGAATTGCCCGTAATCAGAATCTTTTCCGTATCGCAAACGGGGAAGTTTGACAATGCGTCGATCGCTTTGGATACGTCCCACATTCTTTCGCCCAAAACCGTTCTGCCAAGCTGGAACGCCGTCAACGCAGGGAACGTACACATCACCGCAGCAAAAGAATGACGGCTCGTCGTCCGTTCGCCCATCGCGCGCTGTTCGATCGCGAGCGTAGCATAGCCCTGTTTCACTGCCTGCACCGCAAATTGACCTCTGCCCAGCGCATACTCGTTTTCCGTTTCGTTTTTCGGCTCGCCGATCGAGTTATGAAAACCGCTCGAATGCCCTTGCAGGGTGATCGCTACGGGATATTTTTCCTTGCCCGTATCGGGAACGAGCAAATAGCAGGGCACGAACGCACCTTTCTCGCTCTCGAACACGAAACGGATCTGCTTGTATCCGTCCTTCTGTTCTTCCTTTTCCACCGTTACGTTTAAGGGGCAAGCGTTTGCCGCAATTTTATCCATTCCGACGAGTTCCAGAAGTTTATCGCAAACCAGCTCTTTCCATTCGCCGTAATTTTGATTTCCGTCAAACGCAAGCGCCTGTTTCGTATTTTTCGCCAACAATTCATGGCAAAGATCGCCTTTGATTTCCTGCATTTTTTCACCTCGAAAAACTTTTTGCGTACCCCTACGGTTACGATGATTTTATTATAAGCCTTTTTCTTTGATTTTGTCAACTGTTTTTTCATCGAAGTTATAGGGCAAAAGCAAGATTTATTTTCTCACGAACGGGCTTGCCGATCGCATTCCTCTTCGTCGTTTTCTTGCTCTTTCGCCTCGTCTTTTACGAATTTTAGTATTTTTTCTTCGTTTAACTGAACTTTCGGCAAGCTCCAACGGTATTTCGCCGCCAAGAGCCGTATCCCGATGATAAACAACATTGCCGTAACGCTGGGCAAGACGGTATTGCCGACGTATCTCCGTATGACGTAATACAACAACGCGCCGAAAATCGCCGCCACCGCGTATACGTGTTTTTTGAATATGTACGGCGAAGTTTCCGTTAGGATATCCCGAAGCAAGCCGCCGCCCACGCCCGTCAATACGCCCAGCGTAACCGATAAAAACACGTTGCCGAAAATACCGTTTGTAAAAGCCAGCTCCGTACCCATCACCGTAAACGCCGCTAAGCCGATCGCGTCGAAGATATTGTTGATATGCTCTATTCTTTCCCGAATTTCGTCGAATTTTTTGCGGTTGATATACGCGATGATAAACACGGCGAGCGAGGTCAACGCCGCGATCCCGACGATATACAGCTTGGAAAAGATCGCAGGCGGAACGCTGCCGATCAGGATATCTCTCGTCATTCCCCCGCCTACCGCCGTGATACATCCGACGACGAGCACGCCGAAGATGTCGAACCGAGCCTTGATCGCCACGAACGCGCCCGACACTGCAAACGCGATCGTCCCTACGATTTCCAATACGAGTAATATAATTTCCGTTATCATTTTAACCTGTTACCGCCGTCAAATATTTTTTATGCCTAAACTATTTATATCTTTTTCCACGTTTTGGGATTAAAGAGAATAAGCACGGGCAAAATTTCAAGTCTTCCTAAAAGCATAGTAAGCGTCAAAACGATTTTTGAAAATCCGCTATATTCTGCAAAGCTCGCATACGGACCTACCGCCTCAAACGCAGGACCGACGTTGGAAATACAGGTGAGCACCGCGGAGAAATTACTGAAAAATCCGTGCGTTACCTCGCGCCCTTCCGGGTGCAGATCGGAAACGACTGTCATGGTTTGCCCGTTAATCGGGTCAAAGGATAGCAATAATAGCGCAATAAGGAACAGGAAGAAATAAAGAGTAATAAACGCAAACACTTCGTTTATCGTTTTTTCTTCCAACGTTTTTCCCTCAAATTTCGCTTTGGGAACGTATCTCGGATTGATGAGCTTCCGCACGTTGATATACGTACCTTTACTCGCGATAACGATTCTTGAAACCTTAATACCGCCCGACGTTGAGCCCGCCATAGCCCCGATAAACATTACGAGTATCAAAGCCGTCATTGCAAGCTGCGGCCATACGTCGTAATCCGTAGTCGTATAGCCCGCCGTCGTCATCAAGGACGCCACTTGAAAAAGCGAATGTCTGAACGATGCTTCCGTCGAATACACGGCAGACATTTTCGTTGCCAAGCTGATAAACACAAGCGCAACCGCCGTGCCGATAATCAGGAAATACGACCTGAATTCTTCGCTTTTGAGAACGTCTTTCACTTTACCGATCAGGAGCAAATAATAAAGCGTGAAATTGCAACCGAACAATATCAAGAATATCGACATAACGTATTGTGAAAACGGGTGGAACAACTGCATACTGCCGGGGATAAACCCGAAACCGCCCGTGCCCGCGCAACCGAACGTGGTAAGCAGGCTGAAAAAGAATTTTTCGTTTTCATATCCCGCGATCGGCTTATCGAACATCAAAATAATGACTTCCAAAACCGTCATGCCCAAATAGATCAAGTACAGTATTCTTGTCGTTACCTTCATTTTGGAAACGATTTTACCCACCTGCGGCCCCGGGCTTTCGGCGCGGAGCAGGTGCATAGACGAGCCTTCGTTGCTTTCGGGGATAAAGATAAGGACGAATACGAGAATACCCATACCGCCGATCCAATGCGAGAAGCTCCTCCAAAACAGCGTGGAATGGGAAACTTTCGTTATATCGGAAATTACGCTCGAACCCGTCGTCGTAAAGCCCGACATCATTTCAAAACAAGCGTCGATATAGTTTGGAATATCCCCGTTGATAACGAAAGGAATTGCCCCGAACAACGTCATCACAATCCAGACCAGCGCAACGAGCGCAAAGCCTTCCTTTTGATAAAAGGCTTCTCTTTTCGGTTTTGGTATCTGCAACAAAAAGCCGATAAGCACCAATGCGGCAATCGGAATTGCAAAAGCAAGGGTCTGTATAATGCTTTCCTTATAAATAAAACTTACGACAAGCGGAGCGAGCATTAAAATCCCTTCCAAAATCATGATCTTGCCGAGTATTTTTCCGAGTTTTTTATAGTTCATATCCCGCAGCCGCCTTATTCAAAAATATCCGTCAAATCGTCAAAGTTTGTATGCGTCGTTACAACGATCACGTTATCGCCCTGCTGAATACAGGAATTACCGTCGGGGATCATTACTTGGTTTTGTCTTATAATACACGCAATCAAACAATTTTCCTTAATATGCAAGTCTTTTAACGGCTTATTGTAAATTTTTCCTTGCGTTTTCGCAGCAAACTCCAACGCTTCTACTTGCCCGTTTACCAAACGGGAAAGGGTTAAAACGTTACTGCCGCGCTTGTTTGCAAGCGCGCGGATATAGCTTGCAATTCTATTCGCAACGACGTGTTTCGGCGATACGTTGTTGTGCATACCGAGCTCTTCAAGCATACCGTATAAATCGTCGCTCTTGATCTGCGTGATCGTCTTTTTGACGTTCATTTTATTTGCAAACATAGAAACGACCATATTTTCTTCGTCGATATTCGTCAAAGACACGAAAGCGTCCATAGCCTCGATACCTTCTTCAATGAGTACGTCGTGGCGCATTCCGTTTCCGTAAACGACCGTTACTTGCGGCAAAACTTCCGCCAATTCTTCGGCTGTTACTTTGTTGTTTTCCAACAGTTTGACTTTATATTTCTTCTTGGATAACTGTTCGGCAAGATAAAGGCTGATTTTACTGCCGCCGACGATCATAACGTTTTTAAGCGGGGATTTCACGAGATTTACTTCCGATAAAAAATCCCCCAGCGTATGAACGTCCGACGTGAAATGAATTTTGTCGCCCTCTTCTATCACGAAATTGCCCGACGGTATAAAAACTTTACCGTTTCTTTGAACGGCGCAAATAAGCACTTTCGTCGAAAGTTTTTTACCAAGCGTGATTAAGGTCTCGCCTACGAGCGAACAGCCTTTTTCGGCTACGATCTCTACGAGTAAAACTCTGCCTTTCGCAAAGTGCTCCACCTGCACGATAGACGGCAGGTTTATGAGATTGAATATTTCGTTTGCGGTGTCTTTTTCGGGATTGACGAGCATAGAAATCCCCAAATCGTCTTTCATTTCCGCAATCTGGTTGCTGTAATCGGGATTTCTGACGCGCGCGATCGTGTTTTTCGCCCCGACCTTTCTTGCGACCATACAAGCAAAAATATTCAATTCGTCGCTGTCCGTTAGGGTAATCACAAGGTCGGCGTCTTTTACTTTCGCTTCCTTTTGAATATCCATACACGCGCCGTTTCCGACCACACCCGAAACGTCGTATTTCTCGATCAGTTCTTCGATTTTATCCTTTTTCTCGTCTATGATCGTTATCGTATGATTTTCTCTTGCAAGAACTTTCAATATTGTCTTGCCGATAGTACCAAGACCGATAATGACTATTTTCATAACTAAACCTCCAAGCCACCTATATTTTACCGCTTATTAAGTGTAATATATATATTCTCCTATTTTACGTTGATATAAACGCCATTTCTTCAAAACCAAAACACTTTTCGTTTATTATGCTTTTACCAAATCCCGAAGTCCGCTTTTTACGCCGTATCGTCCGTACGTTTCGGGCATAATACCGTGAAATAGTTTTTTATATAATAATATTATAGCACCAAAAAAACAATTTTGCAATAAGTAATAAGACAAAAATTACACGTTTTGATTATTTATAAAAATTGCAGCATTTTTTATTGACTTCCGATAATAAATAGCGTATAATATATATCAAGGTAGCGAACTCAATCAATGATTTGATTGTTTATGTCGGCACGATAATGTGTACCCGACCCGCAAGCAGGGAGCATTTGCTCCCTATTTTTTTGCTCTTTTTTTGGGCTGGGGCGAAGTGCTTTTGACGGCAAAGCCGTCAAAGCGTCGTCGCTCGTCAACTCTCGTACATTTTTTAGTCGTTGTTGTTCTCGCTCCTCGCGCGAACACCCGATAATACGGGAACTCTCACTCTTCGCCCTCACACACAAAAACAGGCATACCGTTTGGTATGCCTGTTTTTGTGGCTGGGGCGAAGTGGTATTGGCTTTCAGCCAAAGCGTCGAAACGCCGACAACTTTACGGAAAAGATAAGTTGTAGAGTTCGGACGTTTCTCGCGCGAACACCCGATAATACGGGAACTCTCACTCTTCGCCCTCACACACAAAAACAGGCATACCGTTTGGTAAGCCTGTTTTTGTGGCTGGGGCGAAGTGATTCGAACACCCGAATGACGGAGTCAGAGTCCGTTGCCTTACCGCTTGGCGACGCCCCAATATATAGAAACTCGCGTTTCATTACCTGCGTTATTTTATCAAACTTTTTGGCTTTTGGCAAGCATTTTTATACCCTTTTCCAAAGTTTTTTCAATTTTCGGCAAAAAAAGTTCGAGGTTGCCTTTTTTCGCTTCTATAAACAGGTTATGATAAAACAAAAAAAGGAGCTTTTTAGTATGCTACTTTCCGATCTCGCACAAAAACCCGTCTACGTCGGCAAAACCTTTCGCGGCGTTTGCCTCGGCGTAGCCGTTTCCCTGAAAACCTACGCGGTTAAATATCTCCTGTGCTCCTCTAACGAAAAACCGAACTCTTCCCACGCCGATTTCGCCGTCGCCGTATCTTCCGTGCTCCAAATCGGCGATACGATCTCGCTCTCCAAGCTCCGTTCCGCCGTGCCTCGCGCTTGCGCGAAATTCTTTTTATACCGTCCCGTTTTTTCCGACGAGGGCGCGTATCTTGGGAATATCTCCGACCTCGAACTCCGCGATTTTATCGCCACGCAGCTTATTACCGACCGCGGCGAAACTTTTCCCATAAACGCGGTTGCCGCTTGCTCCGACGCGGTGATTTTGAAAAAAGAACAGCCGTATCCGCTCGGTCAACGCATACCTGCCCCCGTTATTTCCCTTTTTACAGACAAATCCGATGCCGTCGTTACCAAACCCGTTTTACGCTCGGCAATCGCCAAAGGCTCGCTTATAAAACTCACCCTTTCGCTGCCCCCTTTCTCAAACGGCGTATTTCGCCGACAGCTTTAATATCCTCGAAAACGCGTCGTTTACGGCGCGCAGATCAGTCGCGCTCCAACGCTCTTTTTGGATATATAACGCAACCAGCTTGGACATTTCTTCCGTTTCCAGCCGCTCCGCACGCGAGAGCGGCGCTTCTTTTATCTTCGCAAGCAAGCCCCGCGCGTGTTCGAGGTCCACTCGCTCGTTCGTAGCCTCTTCCCGTTCCGTCTGCAACGCGGTATGCAGTCTTGCCCGCACGTAGCTGTTATCCCTGTCGGGCAGGGTATATTGCAACCGCCGTCCTATCTCCGCCCGCCGTCTTTTTCTTTCGCGCACGCTTTCCCGTATCGACAACACGCAAAACAAAACCAGATACAAGCCCCCGCCGAGGATCGAAAGCAGCGCGCAACAAGCGAATATTTTCGTCCATTCCGCACCGACCGCCACGAGCGTGATCCAAGTCCCCCCGCCCGTTGCCATGGCGATCGCGCCGAAGATGCCTTTGCCGTTCAATACGCAGGCTAAGACCGCCCCGATGAGAAACAGACCCGCCGCCACGCCGAATACCGTG
This sequence comes from Clostridia bacterium, assembly GCA_017465865.1. Lineage (GTDB taxonomy): Bacteria > Bacillota > Clostridia > Christensenellales > Borkfalkiaceae > Scatosoma. The sequence goes on along the minus strand of JAFTVF010000003.1, from coordinate 95,782 downwards.
ATCAGCGTAACGCCGCCCGTAAATATTTCTTTAAGCCAACCCGTCAACCACATAAAAAAGCCCCCTTTCGCGCATAGCTTTTTATGCTCTGAAAAGAGGCTCGTTTTTTAGACTTTTTACACGGTTTTTCGCCGTTTTCGTCGATTTCAGTCCATATCCACCTGAAACCCGTGATAGATATTGACGATACTGCAACGGATCTTGTCGGGATCTACGCCCATGATCCGCGCCGTCGCAAGGCGGTACAGCTCTAACTGCGGTTTATAATGCGCGCGCAGGTATTCCGCGTTGCCTTTGGAATATTTATAATCGATGATCCGCACTTCCTCGCCCACGGCAAGCAAGTCGATCGCGCCCTGAAAAAGCATCTCTTCCTCTTTGCTAAGCGTAGCAAGCTCGGGCGAAACGCCACGCTTTTTTGAGTACGTGTCCTTGATCGGCAGCCCGACGAGGAATTGTTGTTCTTTATAAAGGGTCATATCTTTCAGCTCGTAAAAGACGGGGTTTGACAAGATCTCGACGAGCTTTTCCGCCGAAAGCAATTCCACGCCGTCCGTAGCCCGTAACGCGGACATTTCTTCTTCGACGATACCGCGCAACGCCGCTTGATCTACCCGCGTTCCGTCCGCGTTATATAACGCCGAAAAATCGAACCTTTCCAAAAACGCGTGATAGGCGATACCCGCTTCTTTACCCGTTCCCCCGCGCTGGGGATACTCTTCGTCTTGATCGAACAACCCGTCCTCAAACGCGTTTTCGTAGCCGAACCCCACGTCCGCGATCCCGTCCGTAGCCAAACCGTTGCCGAACGTTTCCTCGGACATGAGCTGGGTCGCCGAGCTTTTCACGGGCAGATTTTCCGTGCCCGTATGCGGATATTCCCACGAAAACGCTTGCATGATCCCGCGGGCAAGCTCCTCGTTAGGACGGAATACGAGCGCGGTGCGTTCTTGCTTGGGCAACTCGAAAACGCCGTCCTCGACGACGTACCGTTCCCATACCGAAAAATCGGTAAATTCCGCAAACGATCTCGCATACTTGACGTCGGGCATAGGCGTACGCTCTTCAAAGAGCATATGCAATCCGTATTTCGCCCTCGTCAACGCCACGTAATACAGGTTTAATTCGTCCGCGACGGAGCTTTCCGCCTCCTCCCATTCGTACAAACGCCGAAGCAGGGTGGAGGTTTTCGTCATTTTCCGTTCGTCGAACGCCTTGGGCGCAAGCCCGTATTTTTCTTCTACCAGCACTTCGTCGTGGTCTACCCCGCGGAAAGGCATACTCAGCCCGTCCACGATCACCACAGGGTATTCCAAGCCCTTGGACGAGTGCATCGTCAGCACTTTCACGGAATCCTCACCGCCGTTTTCGCTGTATTCGATCTTATAATCGAGATCGCGCAACCGCTCTAAAAACCCGTGCACGGACAACGGCTCGGGCGAGGCGGATTCCTCGATAAAACGGTGGATACGCTTCAAACACGCCGCGCCGTTTTCGCGGGATAACAGCCGCGCTTCCATGCGCGTTTCCGCCAAAAGCCCCGTCAATAATTCGCTCGCGTCCAACACCCGCGAACGGCAACGGATCTTCTCGAAATATGCATAGAATTTTTTCAATTTATGCGCGGTGAGGTCGGACTTCTCCTCCGCGTATTTTTTACACGCGTTTCGGAAAAATTTCTCCCCGCCGTACGCAAGCCGTATATCCGCCAGCTCGTCCGCCGTCAGATCCCCCATCGCCGAAAGCAACGCGCTGCAAAGCGGGATATCCTGCTCCGCGTTATCGAGCAAGGACAGAATATCAACGAGCGTTTTCACTTCGGAATATTCGCAGATATTTACCGCCGCCGCGGCGGTAACGGGCAAGCCCTCGGCAGAAAGCGCCGCCACCGTTTCCGCGATCTTGCCCTGCTTTTTACGGGATAACACGGCGATATCCGAATACTTGATCTCGCGGTATTCCCCAAGATCTGGGTCGAACCACTTGGATTTCCGCTCCGTTTCAATGATCGCGCGAACGGCTTTCGCCGCAGCGGACAGCTCGTCGTCCTTGCCCCCCGCAGCCGCCATCACCGAATACACGCCCCGCTCCTGCGCCTCTTTTTTCTCGGGTTTGCCGAGGAAATGGATCTGTACTTTCCCGCTCCCGACCTCGTACCTGCCGCCCCGTTCCATATACGAACCGCGCGCGTAATCCACCGAGCAAACTTTCGCCGTCATCGCGCGGGTAAACTGCGCGTTCACCGCATCCAGCACCTCGTCCGAGCTACGGAAATTACGGGTCATAACGAGGCTCGTACCCCCGCCGTTTTCAAATTCCTTTTGCTTTTCAACGAAGAATTTCGATTTGCTGCCCCGAAAGCCGTAGATAGACTGTTTTACGTCCCCGACGAGGAACAACTCTTCCCCGCCGAGCGCGGAAACGATCGCCTCTTGCACGGGATTGACGTCTTGATACTCGTCCACGAACACGTAACGGTATTTTTCGCGCACTTCCGCCGCGATCTCCCCGTCCGCCAAAAGGGAAAGCGCCTTGTGTTCGAGATCGTTATAATCAAGCACGCCCCGTTCCGTTTTCAGCGCCGTATATTTTTCGTCGAAACGGAGCAGGTATTCCGCGAGCGCCGCCGCCGTTTTCCCCGAAGTCAAAAACCTGTTCAGTTCTTCCTCTCTGTTGCCCAGCTTCGCCGTTTCGTCCTCGTACGCTTTTACGACGCGTTCTTTCAAAAACGCCAAGCGCCTGATATGCAACAGTTTTTCAGGGCTGTCTTTCTTACTCGAACGGTTGACGGTAAATTTGGGTTTTTCGACGAGCCGTATCCCGAAATAATCGGGCGTTGCCAAAAGCGCCGTCAAAAATCCGCAAAGCTCCGCGCATAATGCAGACTGCGCCGCCGCGCCGCTCTCCTCAAAATACACCTTTTCGTCCTCTAAAAGCTCTAAATAGTATCGGCACTTGTCCGTAAACGCTTTATGCAGGTCGGCGCAGATACTCTCGAACACGCCCTCGTCGAAACGGCAAGAACGGGCAAGATATTCCTTATAATCGGCGCGCGTACGCAAATTCTCATACGCCGTCATAAAGATCCTGCGCAGAGCGTTGTCGCTCTTTTTTCGCCAATATACGGACAGGAGATGGGAGAATTTTTCCTCTTTCTCCGCATAGCCCTCTTCAAACAGCTCGTCCAGCGCCTCGTTTTTCAGCGCCGTGCCCTCGGCGTCGTCCCCGCCGATCACGCGAAAGGCGTTGTCCACGCCCGCTTTGAAAAAGTGGCTGCGAATGAGCTTCGAGCAGAAAGAATGAATGGTCGAAATATCCGCGCTCGGCACTTCGGAGAGCTGTTTTTTCAGCGCGTTGCGCTTTTCCCGGTCCGCGTCGGGAGCGTTGATACTCTCGATCAGGGCTTTGCAGAGTTTCTCTTTCATCTGCGCCGCGGCTTTTTTCGTAAAGGTAACAGCGAGGATCTCGTCCACGCCCACGCCCGATTGAATCAGCCGAATGATCTTTTCGATCATGACCGTCGTTTTCCCGCTGCCTGCGGAGGCGGACACGATCACTTTGCCTTGCGCGGAAAGCGCCGCCTGCTGTTCTTTGGTAAACGCCATATCAGTCCTCCCCCTTTTCTTTTTTCGCTATATTCGCGATCGCCGCAGGGTCGAGCGAAGCCTCTTTCCTCGTCCGCGAAATATCCCTGTCAAAACCGCAAGCTCCGCCGTATTTACAGTACGCGCAGTTCCCGTCGTAGGGGGTCGCTTTGATATACCCCGCTTTCAGTTCCTTACAGCCCTGTCTTGCGACGAGCACGGAATAATCGAGAAAATCACGGAAAGTTTCCTCGTCCATTACCCGTTTCGCCATTACGCCGTTTTTCAGCGCCGCGGGGAAATATTCGCTCTTTTTTTCCTCGGTGATATGCCTATCCCCACACAAAAGCGCCTCGCGGTCGCCGTTCAAAAAACCGCGCATACGGAACCGCCCCTCGTCCTCTTCGCAATACTCCACGGACGCGGGAAAATAGAACACGCCCGCAGGCACGCGCTCGCCTTTCAGCTCGGACATGTACAGCTGCATCTGCAATTTCCGTCCCGTATAATACGACACCGCCTTATCGTCGATCGCGCCCGTTTTATAATCAATCACGCGCAAATACTTGTCCGTACCGTCTACGCGGTCTACCTTGCCGCGAAAAAATTCCCCCGTAACGCCCGCTTCCGTTTCCTCGACGGTAAATTCGGAATTTTTGATCTGCCGATACGCCGCCACGACCACCTCCGCGCCCTCTTTCAAGAGCTTTTCGGAGAAATATTCCCCCGACTCGGTGTCCTGCCCCATGGCGTAAACGGACTTTTTCAAAAGCTCCGCGCCCAGCTCCATTGCTTTGTTGCGCATATCTTCATCCGTTTGCATCTCGGGGAACAGCTCCGTCGTCCGTTCCAAAAGCTCGTGCACGAAATTCCCCGTATCCACGGCAAGCACCGCCGTTTCCTCGCGTTCTTTTAAGTGTAAGCCCCGTTCCATAAAATGCCGAAACGGACATTCGAAATAGTTTTCAAGCGCGGTAGGCGATATTTTTCCGTCGCGGAAAAACAGCTCCTCGCCCCGTTCAACGCATACCTGCTCCGCTTTTTGGGCAAGATAATCGTCCTTTTCCTGCACGCCGAGCTTGTCGAGCGCGGTAAAGAGCGAGGAATATTCCTGCCGCGTATCCTCGCGCTTTGCCTCGTATTCGTTTTTCTCGATCAGAAGCCGACGGATCGCGGGCGCGACCGCCGAGCATTGATACCGAAAATCCTGCGCGGAGAGTTTTTTCCTGCGTTTGATCGCGCCGCCTCCCTTGCTTCTAAACAGCCCGTCGAGATAACGGAAAATCTCGCTGAGCGACGGTTCGCTGCCGTCCGCGGACAACGGGTAGGTCAGATATAATTTTTCCGAAAAGGTACATAAATTCAAGCACACGCTTTCCCGCGCGCGCAAATTGACTTCGGCGACCGTTGGCTCTAACATGGCTTTGACCTCGGCAAGCCGCGCGATCTCCTTATCCGAAACGATCGCGGTATCTCCCGCGTTTCTCGGCACTTCCTCCGTCATACCGAGGCAAAACAGCACGCCGACCTTTTCTATACGGCTGTCCGTGATATCCCCGACGAATACCGCGTCCGATTTTAAGGGGATCAGGGATATCTCCGTCGCGTCCAAGCCGTCTTTCAAGACCGCCTCGAATTCGGAAACGGTCAGCTCTTTCCCGCCCGTCAACAGCTCCGCTTCCGCAAGCACGTTTTCCAAGGCGCGGTAGATCTGGGACAAATACCCCTTTTGCGCGAGGTCGTCCATCTGCTTTTCAAGTTCGTCCAAACGCGTTTTTACTTCGAAATCTTCAAGAATTTTCCGAATCGCCGTACAGAACTCTTTCCCACTTGCACGGGTTTTTATAGCGTGCGTTGCAAGCAACACCCGTCTTTTCCCGTCTTCGAGTTTTTGAATATCGAATACGGCTTTCACCGCGTCGCCCGTCTTAACGTCGCGTTTTGCCCCGCCGCGGTAATTTGCGAATTTCAAAAGATAGTTACGGTATTCGTCGCTTTCCCCGAAAAAGAAATTTTGGGTAAGCGACTGCACGGCAGCGGGCGAAAATTTCTCCCGTACCGTACGCAGGCAATCGAGTAAAAACACGCTGAGCGGATGCCGTTTCAGCGATTTTTTCTCGTCGATAAAACAAGGGATACCGTATTCGGAAAACGCCTTTTTAAGTGGCATCGCGTACCCGCCGATATCGGGCACGAGCACGGCGAAATCCCGATACCGCAGGGTTTCGTTTTCTTGCATCGCACGGCGGATCTTCGTCGCGACGAACTCCGCTTCCGCGCTCTTTTCCTCTGCCTCGTAAATTTCGATATTCTCCGTTTCCAAACGCTCTTTTGCGCGTTCGGGCTCGAACAAGCCCTTTCTTAAAATTTCCGCTTCGCCGTCCAACGGCGTTCCTAAATCGCGTACCTGTACTTTGCCGTATTCTCTGCAAACGCTCTCGAACGCCGTCGCCGCGCGGTTGGTATAGATCTCCTCTTTCCCGCAGCAAAACACGCCGATCACGTTATCCGCCGTTTCCAGCGCCGCGCGGATGGTTTCCCGTGCCTGCGCGGTAAACGAGGAATAGCAAAGAAAGAACACCGTATAGCCCGCAAGCGGTTTTTCTTCGCGGATACGGCGGGGTAAAAGCGAGAGATAACGGCTCTCGTCCACAAACCCGTTTTCCTGTAAAAACGCGGTATAGCCCTCGTAGATGAGCGCGAGATCGGAAACCTTTTTTCGGAGCATATCGTCGGGGAGAAGTTCTAAACTTTCCCGCAATACCTCGGGGGTGATCTCGGATGCGGAAAACTGTGCCAAGGTTTCGTAGATACAGCGCGCGTTGTTGCCCACGCCCGCCGCGGTGGTAAAGCATTGCAGGGCATTTTCCCGTTGCAGGCGGGTCATCACCTCGCCCACCGCCATTACCGAGCCTTGCTTGCTTACCGCTTTGCCCTCCGTTTTCAAAAACCGCGCGAAGGTAGACACGGAAGAACGGAACGTCCCGCCCGTTTTTCGAGCGAGCGCGCGTTCGGCGATCAGGGTCAACCGATCCTCGCAGAATATGAGATTTTTCCCGCCCGACTTTTCATAGCCGTCCGCGTAGTCCGCCATCGCTTCCATACATTCGGACAGCGTATACGCCTTTAACACCGCGTTCATGCGCGCCTCCTTTTTTCGTTTTCTTCTATTATAGCATACTCTGGGGGAAAATTTCAGCTTTTTTTCACAATATTTTTCGGGAAATCTCGATTTTGTTTTTACAAATCCGAAATTATGTGGTATAATAATATGGAAATTGTAAAAAATACCCCACGGAGAACGATATGAAATTCAAAAAGATAACCGCCGTACTCGCCGCCGTGCTCGCCATGAGCAGCTTCGGCGCATGTACGGATAAAGACAAGCAGGTACAGCTCAACCCGTATTGGCTGGAAAATTCGCAGGCGTTTACGAATATCGACGAAACGCTGACCTACGACGTTGTTTTCGAGGCGAGTTCGAGCATTAGCGAGATGGGCTACGATATCGTTTACAGCAACGGCGTATATACTACCCACCTCAAATCCGCGCAGGAGGGCGGCGAAAATATATACACCTATACCACCGCGCTGGATATCCAAGTAACCTATACCTATAAGGGCGAGAGCGCAGAATTTACAGACGTGATTTATTCGGAAACGAAATTCAACGAAACGCTCAAACCCATTTCCTCGGTGAAAACGCTCGTCAGCCATTCGCCCGTGAACACGAACGGCGGGCATAAAAAAGTATCCGATTGCTACGCAAGCTATGCCTACGAGGTAAAGACGACCTATTCGGGCAAAGACGGCGCGAGCGTGGTTACCGACTACGCCGACCCTGAAAACCCCAAAGAGGTAAGAAGCGAAACCTTTAACGCCTCGGGCGGGAACTACCGTTATCTCGACAACGAACAGCTCCTGTTTGCGCTTCGCGGCGTGTCCAACTCGACCACCTCGGGCAAACTTCGGTTTTACAGTCCGTTCGTAGACGAATTGCAGATCGTGAAATTCACTTTCGACGACGAAACGGGCGCGAAATTCGACTACACGGAAAACGGTACGGCAGTGAGCAAGGATATCGCCTACCGACCCGTAACCCTTACTCTCAGCGCCAAGAACCCCGGTGCAACGCAGACGGCGTGGATCGCGAAATGCACGAACGCGCAAAACAACGCAAACCGCAATATCCTGCTTCGCCTCGAAACCCCGCTTTCGTATAATATGGGCAAGCTGGTGTATAAACTCAATTCGGTTACCAGATAAAACGCACGGCGCAGTCGTTCGACTGCGCCGTTTCTTTATTTCTTTTCCGTTACGATATACAAAACCCGTTCCGTTTCGCCTCTAACCTTGACTTTTTCGGAGATCTCCACTCCGCACACCGCATACACCTCGCCGCTTTCTTTCTCCGCGATCAAAGGTAGATATTCCCGTTCTTTCACGGGGATCTTTTTTTCGTTAAAGAACTTTTTCAGGCTCTTTCCTCCCCCGCCGAACCGCTCGATTTTATCCCCCTCCTTTCGGAAACGGAACACCGCCGTTTGCGGAATTTTATCTCCGTCCACTCTTAAAAATTCTCCGTTTTTCGGACAAATTTCCGACACGCGCACCGTATACGCCCCGCCGTCGAAATACTCTCCAAACGGTTGCTCCGCCGTTCTTTCGGGCGCGACCCACGCCGTTTTTTTACGGAACACGACCCCGTTTTCCGTCCTTTCCGCCTCTATCTCTTGCGGGAGATCGAGCTTCGCGCCCCGCCTTAAATCCTGCAACGCGTACGCTTGCTGTAAATGCAACGCCGTATAATCCCTATCCGCGCCCAAGCCTTTCAAAGCCGTCAGACACGCCCGACGAAACAGCGGCTTTTTCTCGCTGAAAGCAACGAGATATTCTCCGCCCGTTTCCGTTATCAAGCCGTTTGCGTATTCGTACAACAGCTCGTCGTCTTCCGTAGCAAGACGGGCAAACCGCGCGATATTCTCCGCCGCGCCGCCCACCGTTTCTTCGAGTTTTGGAAGTACCTCGTGCCGAATTTTATTCCGCGCGTAGCGCGTGTCCGCGTTCGTTTTATCCTCTCGGTATTCGAGCGCGTTTTTCTTAACGTATTCTAAAATCTCTTCTTTCGTCCAAGACAAGAAAGGTCTGATCATATACCCGCTTCTCTCGGCGATACCGCCCGCGCCCGTCAGCGAAGCCCCGCGCGCGATACGGAACAGCACCGTTTCCGCCTCGTCGCCCGCGTGGTGCGCCGTAGCGATAAAATCGGCTTTTCCGCCTAAAACCAGCGACGAGAAACTCTCCCGCCGAAAATTCCGCGCCGCCGTTTCCAAGCTCTCCTTGTCCCGTTTCGACCTTGCGGGACAATCCTCGGCAAAGGTATACAGCGGTACTTCCCAGCCCTTGCACAGCTCCTGCACGAACCGCATATCCGCTACGCTCTCTTCCCCGCGGATACCGTGCTCGCAATGCACCGCGCAAAGCGTGTAGCCGTATTGTTTTTCCGCGGTTTTCAGGTAATGCAAAAGCGCGACGGAATCTGCTCCGCCGCTTACCGCAACGCATATTTTTTTACCTGAAAAATCCCGTAATTGCATTTTTCTATCCTTTAAGGCAATTCGATTTCGTATAAATCCTTTGCAGGCAGGGGCTTTGACGAATTTTCTACAAATTTCTTCACCGCCGCCGCCGCTTTTTCCACGGCTACGTTCGTGCCCGCGCCCGCGATACAACCGCCGGGACAGCCCATGCCCTCGATCAAACATCCGTCTTTTTTACCGAGCTTAGCAAGCAGGAGCATTTTTTTACATTCCTCCAAGCCCTCCGCGTGCTCGATCTTGACTTCCACGTCGGGATAGTACGCCTGTACGCATTTCTCGATCGCCGCAGCCACGCCGCCTGCCACCGCATACCCGCGCCCTGCGCCCGTCGCTTCGTGGATCGAACGCTCGCCCGCGTATTTGGAAAAATCGATATTTTTCGCATCGAAGATCCCCGCAAGCTCTTCAAAGGTAATGACGAAATCCACGTCGCTACGCACGGACTCCCGCGAGGCCTCTAATTTTTTCGCCGCGCAAGGCCCGATAAACACCACGCGCGCGTTGGGCGTGCGTTGTTTGATACGCCGCGCCGTCGCCACCATCGGGGTCAACGACTGCGAAACCTTGTCGATGAGCTGCGGGAACTGTTTTTTTGCCAGCATCGCCCAAGCGGGGCAACAAGAGGTGAGCAAAAACGGAAGTTTTCCGCTCACGACCTCGTCCACGTACTGATGCGCTTCCGTCGCCGCGGCAACGTCCGCACCGCTTGCGACCTCGTGCACTTCCTTAAACCCGATCTCCAAAAGCGCGCCTTTGATGATTGCGGGGGTGATCCCCTCGCCGAACTGACCCATGATCGCGGGTGCAACCTCTGCCACCACGTAATCGCCTTTTTTAATGGCGCGAATGAGCTGGAATATCTGGGATTTGTCCGCGATTGCGCCGAACGGACAGCTGACCATACACTGACCGCAGCCCACGCACTTGTCGTTGTCGATTTTCGCCCTGCCCAACTCGTCCGTCGTAACCGCTTTCACGCCGCAAGCCTTGGAACAGGGTCTTTGCTTGTACGCGATCGCATCGTACGGACAGGCTTTTTTACATTTTCCGCAACGGATACATTTGGACTGATCGATCACCGTTTTCCCGTTTACGACCGAGATCGCGTTTTTCGGGCATACGGCAACGCAAGCCTTCGCCACGCAGCTGCGGCATTGATCGCTGACCTCGTACACGTTGTCGAGGCATTTATCGCAAGCCGAGGGAATGACCTGCATTAACGGCGGTTCGTAATATTTATCGGAAATATCGCTCTGATTGATCCCCTCGGTGATATGCACGGGCTTGTCGGCGGGGCGAAGCGACATACCCATCGCAAGCCGTACCTGCTCCGCGGCGATCGCGCGTTCGCGGTAAATGCTCTCGCGATAGCGCGGCGTTTCCGTCGGCGTAATGATATACGGTATCGCCTCGATCGCGTCGTTCACGCTCTCGGGCTCGGCTTCGTACGCCACTTTCGCGACCTCTTTGAATACCTCGTGCCGTAATTTTCTGACCGACGTTTCCAGACCTCTCATCTTCGGTATCTCCTTTTTTCATAGGTTCTATCCGTTTCATTATATAACAAAGCGCGGAATTTGTCAATTCTTCCGCGCCTGATTTTATTTGATTTTATTTTCCATTACCGAGAAGCTCCGTAATACGCCCGCAAATACATTTCCCGTATTTCTTTCACGAGCGGATACCTCGGGTTCGCGCCCGTGCACTGGTCGTCGAACGCGTCGCGGCTCATCTTGTCCAAGCCGTCCAAAAATTCCTGCTCCGTGCCCTTATCCCCGATCGCCTCTTTGATCGTTTTCGGGATATCCAGCGCGGTCTGCACTTCCTCGACCTTCGCGATCAAGGCTTCAAATAATTCCTCGTCCGTTTCTCCCTTACAGCCGATCGACCGCGCCACGCGCGCATACCTCGCCAAGCAATCGGGATAGGCGTACTGCGGGAACGTGCCCATCTTCTCAGGCACGGGCGAAGCGTTAAACCGCATCACTTCTACGAGCAACAGCGAGTTTGCCATACCGTGCGGCAAATGCCACCGCGCGCCCAGCTTATGCGCCATCGAATGGCACACCCCCAAAAACGCGTTCGCGAACGCCATACCCGACATCGTGGCGGCGTTGGCTACCTTTTCCCGCGCGAGGATATCCGCTCTGCCCGATTTATACGCCTTAGGCAGGTATTCGACGAGCAGGGAAATCGCCTCGATCGCAAGCCCGTTCGTGTAGTCGGAAGCGACGACCGAAGCCACCGCCTCGATCGCGTGCGAGAGCGCGTCGAACCCCGCGTACGCCGTCAGCCGAGGCGGGATATCGAGCATAAGCTCCACGTCGCACACCGCCATCGTGGGCATCAGTTCGTAATCCGCAAGCGGGTATTTTTCGCCCGTTTTTTCGTCCGTGATTACCGCGAACGGGGTTACCTCGCTGCCCGTGCCCGCCGTCGTCGGCACGGCGACGAATACGGCTTTTTTGCCCATTTTCGGGAAACCGTATACCCGTTTTCGGATATCCATAAACCGCATGGCAAGATCCTCGAACCGCGCGGAGGGGTGTTCGTATAATACCCACATAATCTTCGCCGCGTCCATGGGCGAGCCGCCGCCCACCGCGATAATACAGTCGGGCGAGAACTCCGTCATACGCCGCGCGCCCTCTCTCGCGCAAGCCAGCGTAGGGTCGGGCGTTACTTCGAAAAATTCCGTACGCACGATCCCGAGCTTATCCAGCTCGTCCGTGATCTTTTTCGCCACGCCGTTTTTATACAGGAATTCGTCGGTAACGACGAACGCCCTGCGACAGCCGTATACCTCCGCGCCCAGCTCTTTAAGCGCCGTCGCAAGACACCCGCGTTTGAAATACACTTTCTCGGGCGCGCGAAACCACAGCATATTCTCCCTGCGTTCCGCCACCGTTTTGATATTGATCAGCTCGCTGATCCCGACGTTTTCACATACGCTGTTACCGCCCCAAGACCCGCAACCCAAAGTCAAAGACGGGGTCAGACGGAAATTGTACAGATCCCCGATACCGCCCTGCGCCGCAGGGGTGTTGACGAGGATACGGCAGGTTTTCATGCGCTCGCAGAACGCCTGTAAACGGTCTTTCGCCGCGTGTTCGTCGATATAGATCGCGGTCGTATGCCCGAACCCGCCGCCGCGCACGAGCGCATCGGCTTTGTCCAGCCCGTCGTTGAAATCTTTTGCTTTGTACATAGCCAAAACGGGCGAGAGCTTTTCCTTGGAGAACGGCTCGTCGTCGCCCGTTGACGATACCTCGCCCACGAGCACTTTGACCTGTTCCCCGACGGCGATACCGCAAAGCCCCGCGATCGTTTTCGCCGTTTGCCCGACGATCTTGGCGTTCAAAACCCCGCCGCCGAACATGATCTCGCGCACCTTTTGCGTTTCGTCCTCATTCAGGAAATAACAGCCTTGCGCCTGCATTTCTTTTTTGAAATCCTCGTAGATCTCTTTCGCGACCACGACCGCCTGTTCGGAAGCGCAGATCACGCCGTTATCGAAGGTCTTGGAATGGATAATCGAAGCGACGGCAAGCCGTATATCCGCCGAGCGGTCGATCACGGCAGGGGTATTGCCTGCGCCAACGCCGATCGCGGGTTTCCCCGACGAGTACGCCGCGCGCACCATCGCAGGTCCGCCCGTGGCGACGATGATATCCGATTCTTTCATCAATAGCGCCGAAAGCGCCACCGACGGCTCGTCTATCCAGCCGATAACGTCCTTGGGCGCGCCCGCTTCCACCGCCGCCGCAAGCACGGTTTTCGCCGCCTCGATCGTACAGTTTTTCGCGCGCGGGTGCGGGGAGATGATCAGCCCGTTTCGGGTCTTTAAGCAAATCAGCGCCTTGAAAATCGCCGTGGAAGTCGGGTTGGTAGTCGGCACGACCGCCGCCGCCACGCCGATCGATTCCGCGATCCGCGTATACCCGCCCGCCTCGTCGCGCTCGATCACGCCGCAGGTCTTTTCATCTTTGTATCGGTTATAAATATATTCGGCGGCGTAATGGTTTTTCAGCACCTTGTCCTCGAACACGCCCATACCCGTTTCCTCGACAGCCATTTCCGCGAGCGTGATCCTCGCCCCGTTCGCCGCCGTCGCCGCCGCCTTGAATATCTCGTCTACTTTCTCTTGCGGATAGCTCGAAAATTCCTCCTGCGCCCTCCGCACCCGTTTCAGGAGCGCTTTCAAGCCCTCCTCGTCGCCTACTGTCAAGTCTTTGGTTTTCGTCATACTCCTCCTTATCGCGCCCGTCTATCAAAACGCAATAAAGACGAGCGTATTACAAACCGTTCGTCTTGTACAACTTCCCCGCAAGCATCGCAAGCGACGCCGCCAAGTCCTCCGTTTTCAGCACGATATCTTTCGGCGCGCGCAAGGGCGCGGGCGCAAAATTCCACACCGCTTTTATCCCCGCCGCCGCCATTTGGTTCAAAACCTCCTGCGCCGCGTGCTTGGGTACGGTGATAATCCCGATACGGATATTATGCTCGCGCACGAACTCGCCAAGCGCGGACAGCGGCAGTATCTTTTTATCCGCCACCGTCGTCCCGACGAGCTTTTCCGAAACGTCGAACGCCGCAACGATATTCAGCCCGTTGTTTTTGAACCCCTCGTAGCCGAGGAACGCCCTGCCCAAGCCCCCCGCGCCGACGATCACGGCGTCGGAAAGACTGTCGTAGCCGAGGAATTTCTCGATATCGACGATCAAACGGCTGATCGCAAACCCCAAGCGCGGTCTGCCCGCCTCCGAGGATACCAGCGCGAGATCCTTTCGTACAAGTACCGACGATACGGAAATATTTTGTGCAATCACCGTCGAGGAAATGTATTGCGCGCCCTTGGAATTTTCTTCCTGTAAAAAATGCAGATACAACGGCATTCTCGCGATCGTCGCTTTGGATATCTCTTTTATCTCTCTATTCTCCTGTTTCTTCATACCCCTGCTCCTTTTTTCTTTCTCCTATCATTATACACAAAAATATCGATAAAAACAAGCGATTAAACGGACCGTTTTCCATAAAAAATATGCCCAAGCCCGCATATACGGAAAAACGACGCTATTCGCGCCGTTTTCTATTTTTTCAACATTTCCGAAATCACTTTTCGTTTCAGCTCCGCGCCCGCTCCGTACTCGCGGGGCAACGCGCTATCGTCCAAACGGAACTCCGCGGAGATTTCACCGTCCTCGATCATAACGATACGGTGCGCCAGCATCCACGCCTCTTCGATATCGTGCGTAACGAATACCGCCGTGCGTTTTTTCTCTTGCCACAGTTCCGCAAACACCCGCGACAGACGGATTTTGAGCGCGGTGTCAAGCGACGAAAACGGCTCGTCGAGCAGCAGCAACGGCGCGTCGCTTAAAAACGCCCGCGCAATCGATACCCGCTGTTTCTCACCGCCCGAAAGTTCTTTCGGGCGTTTGTCTTTCAAACCAAGCAGCTCCGTTTTCCGTAAAATTTCATCTATCTCTGCGTTCGCCGCCCCGATATACGCGAGATTTTCCGCTACCGTGAGGTTAGGGAGCAGTCTCGGCTCTTGAAAAATATACCCCACGCGCTCGGGCACGCCCTCCGTTTGTCCTGAAAATTCCGTCAGTCCCGCAAGAATATTCAACAGCGTGGTTTTTCCGCTGCCCGATCGCCCGAGCACGCATAAAATCTCCCCGTCTTTGATATCCAGCGCAAAATTTTCAAATACCGTTTTCGACCCGTAGGACTTGGACGCGCAAATCTTCATTTCACCCTCCTTTCGACCGCGCGCGCGATCAGCCCGCAAGCAAGCTCTATCGCCACGCCCAGCACCGTCGTTACGCAAACGAGCGCAAACAAAACGGGGATATCCAGATAGATCCGCGCTTCCTGCATCATACCGCCGAGGCTTTTATAGGTATTGACGAGCACTTCTGCGGAAACGACGAGCTTTAATGCAAACGCCGCCGCCGAGCCCGCCTCGCGCAACGCGTACGGCGCGGCAGAGGGCAGATACAGCCTCGTTATCCGTTTTTTTACGGGGACTTTGTATACGCGGCTCATTTCGATCAATTCGCCGTCCACCTGCGACAGCGCCGCCAATATCCCCGTATACAGCATCGGAAACAGGGATAAAAACGCCACGGCGACGGGCGCGTCGTCCGCGCCCCACCATACGAGCAGGATCAGCGCCACCGCTAAGGTCGGTAAAGTCCGAAACACGGAAGCGAGAAGCGAAACGCCCCGTCCTATCTTAGGATACACGCACGCAAGCACCGCAAAAATAACCGCCAAAACCAACGCTATGCCAAACGCCAGCAGGGTTCTTAATAAGGTATTCCCCACGCTCTGCCAAAACCCGCCTTGCGTTAGCAACCCCAAAAGCTCTTTCATACAATTGGAAAAAGCGGGCACGAGCAATTCGTTCCCCGCCGCAAAATAGGCGATTGCCCACACCCCCAGAACGAGCGCGAGCAAAACGACCGCCTGTATTCCGTTTTTTAAGAGCGTTTTTTTCATGGTTTATTCCGCCGTATAATAGAACGCCGATTGCGGTATCGCCGCCGCTTTCTCGTTGACTGCAAGCAACGCCCGCAAAAACTCCTCCGTCGCCGCTTTGCAAGAAACGGCTTCGGTAAACCGCACCCCGCACCGCGCCACGACCTCCGCCGAAAGCAAGGGCGCTTTCAACGAAGTCGCCATGCCCCCGTCCTCCATATGCGCGCCCACCGCCGATACGATCTGCGCGCCGTCCGCCGTTTTCAGCCATTCTATTGAGTTTTTCAGCTTTTCCGTAAATTCCGTTACCCAAGCGCCGTCCGCCGTCAGCGAGGTCTTCGCCACCGCTACCGCTTGCGTATACCCGTCCTCACCGCCGTACAACGCCTGAATATCCCCGACGATCGCATAGCCCTTTTGGCGTTGCGCGCTCGCCGCAGGCTCTGCGATCACGAAACAGTCCGCCTGTACGACCCCGACCGCGTCCGCGCCCGTGATCGCAACGAGATTGACCTTATCCGCCGCCTTTTCCTGTCCCTCGCTCACTTCCTGCCACGAAAGCCCGTATTTGTTCAATACCGCCTTAAAGGTCAGCCCGGGCACTTCGTTGATCTGCAACACCCCTACCGTCTTTCCGACAAGCGACGACAGCGTTTCCGCGGTTTTTGCGACCATGTATAAATTTCCGTGCGTTACCGCGCCCAGCATTTGATAGTTTTCGCCGCTACCCAACAGCTTGCTCGCCGCGGTGATCGGCATCACGCACACGTCGGCGTTTTTTTCCGTATCTATATTCGTAACTTTCGTCGCGATCACGCTCGGCGATACCACGCGATAAGCAATCCCGTCGTCTTTGGTATCCCCCGCCATCATTCCCGCGAGCGCAAGCGCGGGCGCGCCGTCGGGCATATACACCGTCAGCTCTTTTTCCCGTTCCTTTTTACAGCCTATGAGCGTACCCGTAACCAACGCCGCAACGACCAGCGCAAACGCGCGTTTTTTCAACCTTTTCATTTCCTATCCTATCCGAAAAATCCCGTCGAAAAAAGCGGAATGATCCGCTTTTACGACGCTTGCCCTTACGGGCATATATCAACCGTTATACACCGCCTCTACGCGATGGATAGGCAGACCTCTCTCCACCCATTTTTGCTCGTACTCGGTAACGATATTCCATTCGGGATTGCCCGCTTTATGCAAATCGTAATCCACCTTTTCGAGCGCAAACCCGCACGCCGCGTATTCCTCCAACGAAAACTCGAAGAAATCCCGATCGTCCGTCTTTTGCAAGATCCGCCCGCCTTTTTTCAGGAGCTTTTTATATACTTCGAGAAAGTTCCGATGGGTAAGTCTTTGGGTCGCGTACCCCAGCTTAGGCAGGGGCGTGGAAAAATTCAAATAGATCGCGTCCAAGCTCCCCTCGGGGATATAGCAAGGCAAACACTCCGCGCGGATATTCAAAAAACGGATATTCTCCACGCCCTGCTTTTTCACCTCTTCCATCGGCGTTAAAATAACGTTGCTCATCTTCTCCAAAGCAAGATACCGCGCTTCGGGCTGTTTTTTGGCAAGCTCGATCACGAACCCGCCTTTCCCGCAGCCGATCTCCAAAACGACGGGCGCACCTTTCAATGCTTCCCCGAACGCCGCGTCAAAATCCGCCAACGCACGATAGTTTTCCGCCGCCTCTTTCATATTGAGTATCCCGTTCGCACCGCGCGCGATCAACAAATCGGCGCACGCGTCCATGCGCGCGTCGAAGTTCCTCTTTTTTCTCATTCTCATCGACATAACGACACCTAACTAAATTACTTTCTGCCCGTGCTCCCGAAGCCGCCCTCGCCTCTTACCGTTTCGTTGAGTTCCTCCACTTCTTCGAACTCCGCTTTTAAGAAAGGCGCAACGACGAGCTGTGCAATGCGTTCGCCGACGGCTACCCGCTGTTCCTTATCCGAATGGTTATGCAACGCCACCATCACTTCCCCGCGGTAATCGGAATCGACGACCCCGACCTTATTCGCAGGCGCAAGCCCGCGCTTGCACGCAAGCCCGCTGCGCGCGTAGATCAGCCCCGCATAGCCCTCGGGGATCTCCATAGCCAGCCCCGTTCTTACGAATTTCGTTTCCCCGGGCAAAAACACGATCTCCTCGTCGGCAAGCGCGTACAGATCCGCACCCGCGGCAAACGCCGACCCGTAGGTAGGCAACACGGCTCTTTCGTCCAACTTCTTCACTGCGATCACAGGCATATTTTTTCTCCTTTTTCGGCAAAATTCGCTTTTGCCCTTGTTTTTCCTTTACAGTATACCAAATTTCCGCAAAAAACGCAAGAAAACGAACGGGCTTTTTCACGCACTTTCCCGAATAACGCAGAAAAGAACGGCAAAACGCCGTTCTTTCCGCTCAATAAGTAGAATCCAAAAAATAATCGTACAACGGCGCGTACAATTCCCCGAGATACTGTACCGCCACCGTATCCTGCTGAAACGCCGCAAAACGCTCGTTGCCGTCGCTGTAATTCGTTTCGTAATAGGTTTTTACAATCGCAAACCGATCCTCCACGGGCAACGAATAGTCCACCGAATACGGCGCGCCCGAAGCGTCGGGCCGCGTAGAGAATTTCAGGAAGAACAACAACCCCTCGCGCAAAACTTCCACCTCAGCGTCGTATTCCTCTTGCAGCTCTTGCACGATCGCCGTCCGCATCGAAGAAAGATACGTCCCGTTATCCACCAGATTTTCCTCGGCTTTGCGTATATCTTTTTCGAGCTTCGCCGTCAGCTTGTTTTTCTTGATCTGTGCCGCGCGCACTTCCAACAGCTGTTCGGCTGTCAGCGACGCGTACTGCGCGTCGGTGTACGTAATAATATCGATCTCCATATTTCACCTCCTTATAAACACTCGATCTCCGCCGCCATTTTGCGCACCCGCGCCCCTTTTTCAAGGCGGATACCAAACGCAAACGCCTCGCCGCGTTCCCGTACCCTCCATACGGCGACCCCGTTTGTAAATTCCAAACGCTTCGTCCGCTCCGCCGTTGCCGTTTTCACGGTAACGGACATCGCGCCCTCGCCCTCGAACCGCAAGCACCGCAGAGTCTTTCTGCCGCGTAACCCGAAATCCATTTCCGACGTATCAAACAAATACCCGCTAGCAGAGGTCAGCTTCCCGCCTCTCGCGACCGTACCGATTTTCAAGCCGTACTGACAAAACGCGCGCCCGTCGCCCTCGTGCACGGCGTCGAACGTATCGGTAAAATACCCGCTCTTTCCGTCCTCGTACACGACCGCGATTTTGAAAACTCCGCTTTGGTCGAGATAGCGGAGCAGATACATTCCCTCGCAGCTCGTATGACAACACCATTGCTCAGTACTGTCCGAGGGCTGTACGGACAGACACCGCACCTTTTCCGAACGATCGCCGTCGAAACGGTATATCCCGTCGGTGGCGAGGAACATTATGCAATCCCCGCACACGCCTATCGAATACGGATAGATCTTTCCACCCCCGTACCCAAGGTCTACTTCTTTGAATTCATACGGCGACCCGCACGCTTCCAAGCGCATGATCCCGCGGTCGAAAAACACGTACACGGTCTCTTTGAAATTGATGATCCCGACCATATTCCCCTTATCCACGGGCAAATGCAGTTTCCCCGCTCCGTGCGTGCTTTCGGTGAAAATCAAAGGCGTTTGAGGGCTGGAATACACGATCGTATACGGCTCTATCCCGATAAACAATCGGTTCTTGCACGCACAGCCGATCATTAAATTATCCGATATCGCCAACCCCGTAATCTGTCCGTTAATATCACAGCATAAAACGCCCTTTGACCCGATAAACATCGTCGTATCTTTCAGCTCGGGATCGGTTATCCGCATCGGCGTTATCTCTTTCCCAAGACTAAACCGCAATCGATACGCCCCGTTATCGCTTGCGTAATACCCGAACATTCCGTTCCGCGCAACGAACCCGAGTCTTTCCTCCCAAGCCTTCCCGTCCTCAGCCAGCTGCTTGATCGGATAAATCGCTCTTACGCTCCCGCTGATCGGCAGATCGGGGTCCGTTCCGTCGCTCATCAAAAACTGTTTCACGCCCACGCCCGTCGTCAAAACGCCGTCGCGGCAATCGCAGTTCACGCTCGTACCTGCATACAGCGTTTTCGCATCCCCCTCGCCCGACACGGCAAACCCGTCGTATTCAAATACTCTTACTTTTCCTTTCGCAACGCTTGCGCGTTTTTTAAGCCCCAACATCACGCCCACCTTCTCGACCGCATTCTTCTGCAAGGCCGCGCCTTGTACGCCGCGTCGATCGCCTCTTTGTATTTTTTATCCCATACGGCGTGTTCTTCAAACAACCCCATGGCAAGCGTATATTCCGCAGCGATCCCGTACGCCATCAACCGCACGGACGCTTGCAGCTTAAAATCGCTCTCGCCGTCCATCGACTTTTGCTCAGGCGTATAGGTATAGGCGACAAGCACTTTCCCCGGCTGCGTTTTCAAATGGGTAGGAAAGAGCTGAAACCGCACCGAATTCCCCCATTCGTCGCTCACGCGCAAGATCCGCACCGCCGCCATAGACAGCGCCGAAAAATCGATCTTGCCCGTTTCCGAGCTCATTTCGTCCTCGGCATACAAGGGCAGATAATCGAGCGCCAGCTCGTTCTCCACCAAATTAAAGCAAGTCAAAAGCAGCTCCGCGTTCTTCTGTCCGCCGGTGGAACTGCCGTCGAGATACTCCTGCACTTCGTCGGCTATCCCCAGCTCCGTCGCCGCCGTGATCACACATTCTTTCACCGTCATTTACTTTACCTCCTTAAAAAATTACGGGAGCACCCGTCGCGCAAGTCCGCACGATCAAGTACCCCCGTTCCCGCTCATGCTTTACGCTTCGGTGATACCCGTAAGCATACCCTGACCGCAAGGTCTTTCGCAGAGCAATTCCGCGTATTTGACAAGCGTCGCCGTATACACGGGCTTGCCGGGGATCTGGCGCAGGATCTTGCCGTCCTCCCCTTCCATCCACTGCCAATCGCAAAGCTGATGGATCTTGAAATCGTCGGTATTGAGCAGATACATCGTACTTGCAGGACAGAATCTGTCCACTACGACGGGAATACCGTTAAAGCTCAACGCCGTAAAACCTCCCTCGATCTCCACCGTCGGCAGCATGATATTCTGCGATTTATAATACTGCAACAGTGCGCGTCTTACCCCGCTCGAACAGAGAATGAAATTCACCCTGCTCCCCGAATTTTCTTCGACCTTATCGATCGCGGATTGTATAATATTCTCATTGATCGAGCCAACCGCTCTCTGTACGAAAGGCTTCATAAACGACTGCTCTTTCGATTGTCCGTAAAGATCTCCGTCGCCGAACAACGCGCCAAGCCCCGTGATCTCCTGACCCGCACTGCCGTTGAGATAGAACGAGTACCCCGAGTCGATGACCGTAAGATCCGCGCCCGCCTTTTCAAGAGTAACGAGCTTGTTCGTTCTGTCCACGTTCACAATCTTACAGCCCCTCAGCGCATCCACCATCTCGCCCATATCGTTTTCAACGTCTACGATCATACCCTCGACGAGGTTTTTCACGCTCTGCACCTCATACTTACCGTCGGTCAAAATATCCACGGTCGTGAGCTTACCCGTACCGTCGCCGAAAATCATTCTGCCGAAATTATATTTCGCGCTCTGGATCAGGGATTGCATTTCGTCGTTGAGCAGATTGACGAACGCGCCCTCGCTGTTTGCCGACGCGCGGATCGCCTTATCGGAGATCTCGATCGTACCGTAGAGGTTTTTAAGGGGCAGAGTAAGCTGACGGTAATCGTTCCCGCCGCCCGTAGGCAACGCGCCCGTTTCCGTACCCGCGCCGATACCGCCGTTCATACCCACGCGCACCAGCTTTTTCACTTCCTTACCCACGACGTTGTTTGTTAAGCTCTCGATTTTCGCAAGGAACGGGTTGGTCTTTTTGTTCAACGCGTCCGTTACCGCGTCCAGATAAAAGCTCTTTAATGCATTATTTGCAGTTTCCAATGTAACCATATATTATTTTTCTCCTTTTTTTATCATTTTATAAATTTTTTCACGCCCGCGCTTCCGCTCATTCCACGACGGAAGCCTTTTTGAAATACGACAACGCCATCACGCCCGCGTCGCCGATACTTTTCGCCCGCACGGGAGGCGCGGCGAGCGTACCCGCCCCTCCCACCGTCAAAGGCGCGTTCGGCTTTTTCAGGGAAGCCAAATACTCCCCGATGATTTTCAGCCGAACCTTTTCGTCCGCTTTCGCCCTTTCGTACAGCTCCTCCGACGAAAACGTCGGGTCTAAGCTCATTGCGACGGACGGAGCCGCTTCTCTCCCTGTTCCAGCGCCCGCGTCCGTTTTCGCCGTAAAACCGTACGCTTCGGTTTCTAACTCAGACGGCTTCGGCGGAGCTTCTTCCGCCGTTTCCAAGGGTTGTTTGGCTTCGGGTCCCTGTTCCGTTTCCCGTACGAACGCGTCGAATTTCTTCGTTTCCGCCCGTCGTGCTTCGGCGTTCTTACGGAGCTTTTCCGCCCCCGAACCCTCCGCCTCGGCTTTGAGATTTTCCGCCTGCCGTTCCAGTTCTTTGAGTTTCTGGCTTCGTCTTGTAAACTCCGCCTGCAACGAACCGTACGCCCTTGCAAGGGCGTCTACGTCCTTAAACTTACCCAATACCGTCGAGACTTCTTTTTCGGCGTCCTTCCGATCCTCCGCGCCGACGCTTGCCGCTGCAACTTCCTCCGTATCAGGCGTTTCTCCGTAAACGTTCTCCTCTTCTTTCATTGATTTTACCTCCTTTTATTTCTCTTTCTTTTTCTTGTCCAATTCCTCATGCGCCGCCATATGCGCGACAAATCTTGCTTTGAGTTCCTCTTTCTTCGTCGATCGCTTAAACTCCGCAGACAGTAAAAACCTCGTGTGCTCGGAAATATGTAATCTGTGATCATCGTACTCGTCAGGCTGTAAATCCCCCGATTTCATTTCGAGGTTTTCCTCGCCCGCTTTTGCGATATGCAGAGCGGAAATATCCCGCGCGTTTTCGTAGCTGCCGAACCCGAACGCCTCCAAAATACGGTTCTTATTCTCCACCGTCAGCTTTCCGTCCTCGCCCGAAAGTAGCCCCGCCTCGTACAATTTCAGAAGTGTCGCTTTCTTTTCCTCGGGCGTGATCGCCTCACGCGATTCGAACTGCACGTCGTTCACCGACAGGTTTTGCGCGTTGAAATAGCACAGTTGCGTACGCTTGTTCTCCCCCGTCATCGTCATCAGCCTTGCCGAGCCCGCGAACTGCTTATACAACCGCAAGATCTGCCGTCCGACCTCTTTCACCGCCTTTTCCATACTCGCCAAAGTCGTGGAAAGTCTGGATTCGTCTTGGGATAACAGCACCTGCAACCCCGTCGCGCTCGTTACGCCCGCAGGCGTGGAATTTTGCGACAGCTCGCTCACCCCGCTGATCAGCGCAAATTCCTTTTCCAGCCACTCTTCCTCGTCCTTAAACTCGCTGGGCACGCTCCCGCAATCGAGCATTTCAGGCGCTTTCCCGCCCTGACGGTAAACGAGTATCTTCCCGGGCAACAGCCCCTCTTCGGACAGCTCGTCCGTATCCACCGACCCGTCCTCGACGGTCAAAACCCCCATCGACAG
This sequence comes from Clostridia bacterium, assembly GCA_017465865.1. Classification (GTDB taxonomy): domain Bacteria; phylum Bacillota; class Clostridia; order Christensenellales; family Borkfalkiaceae; genus Scatosoma. Next base: position 72,430 of record JAFTVF010000003.1, on the reverse strand, counting down.
CCTATTCAAAAACTCGTGTTTACGGTTTCGCACGGCGTTATAGGCGCGCTGTACGGGGATCAGCCGATCGACTACGCTGCTCCCGAAAAACGCTCCGGGCAATCTGAGACAGTCCTGCTTAACGAACGGAAACCCTCTTTCGCCGCGCTCGCCGTTTATATAGGGCAACGCGCCCGCATACAACAGCTTTCCGCCCGCCGCGATCTCCAATTTCCCCTCGGGATACGCCGCCGTCGGGCGGGTGTACCTCTCGATCAGGATCTCCGCGTCCTTGACGATCGTAGAATTCATACCGAACCCGTCGGTCGGCAATCGGCTCGCGGACGGCTCGCTGTATCCCGTCAGCTGGGTGATCTCCTTACCCGACACCACCACGCCGAACCGTTCTCGGATATAATCCGCGGCCACGATCTGCGCGTGGATCACGCTCTGCAACCCGTCGAAATCCTCCGCGTCCAGCCGATCGGGAAAGATCTCGAACGGCGGCACGACGGACGCCTGCACTTCCCCCTCGTACACGGGCGAGCCGTCCTCTGCCACGGCGATCTGCCTACCCCCGCGATCGTTCCAGGTAACCTTATAGAACGCGCTTCCGCAGATCTCCGACCACACCGTCGCACGCGACACGATATCCTTAAACCCGATCCTCTCCTGCGCGTAATGCAACACGCCCGTTGCGAGCTTCGCCGCTTTCATATCCCCGTCCTCGTCGGAAAACGCGCGCACGCGCAGCTCGGGCTTCATCTTTTCGATCTTCGCAATTCTCGAATCGACGGTCGGCGCGATATGATTAAACACCCTGCGCGCCTGCCAGTAAAACCGCTTGTCCTCCTCTACCAAGCCCCCGAACGGCGACACGTCGCAGTACTGATTTCCGCTGAAAAAATTCAGATTTAACAGCCAGCCGTTCTCCGTCTTTCTGCGCTCCTCGCGCCGAGATAGAAAATCCTGCGTGATTTCCTGCGCCAGCCGCGTTTCCTCGCGCTCTTTCGCCTTTCGTTGTTCCTCTTTTGAAAGATGCTCTTTCATTGCCATAGTTTATCTCCTTTTTTTTATTTTTGAGTGAATTGCTATTGTAAAGCGATATGCCTAACGGCGCGATATTTGCCTTTTGGCAAGCGATATGCCCTTAACGGGCGCGATATGTTTTGTCTTGTATACAAGCCAAAACGTAGTGGTAAAATTTATACAATAATAATTGTAAATCACAGCCACAACGCTTGCAAAGCAAGCATATCGCAACCGAGCGGTAGCGAGGTTATATCGCATTGTAAATATATCGCACGAAGTATATCGCGTTTTCGCCATAAGCAAAAACATATTTTATTTCACGCAAGGCTTCGCCTTGCCTTTCTTCTTCGGTTTTTCTTTCTTTTCCTCTTTCAGCGCAGCCAGCAGCCTCTCCTTTTCCGCCTCCAATTCCTCGTCCGACCATTTCCCGTACTCCGTACCGCCCTCACCGAGCAATATCTGCACCGCTTTGAGATCGGGCGGGATATCCTTTTTCGTCTTTTTGCGTTTGGTGAGTTTCAACGCCCCGTCCACCTCGGCATACTCCTCCGTAACCTCCGCGATCTGGTATCCAAGCGCCACTTTCATCAACGCTTCCCCAATCTTTTCTTCCTTTTTCTTTTCGTCCATTTTTCTCTCTTTCTACCTCCTTCAAGCCTCGAATTTTCCTCTCGAAAGCCTCCGAATCCGCTTTTCTTTATCCCGCTCTATCGCAGTCTTTTCGGGAAGTACAGGGGTCTTTTTCGGCCTCGTCATCAGATAATACCGCATCTCGTCCAAGCTATGATCGTCCGCTTTTCTCGGCGTATCCCCGCTCCCCCAGTAATACCCTTTCAGCTCCGCGATCAGGTTCACGCAGTTTCGGAAAATATAAATATTCGGCAACCCGTTTTTTCGGTTGAGATAACTTTTCACCCTCGCAATCCCCGAAAACAGATCCTTTTCCACGTTCGGATTGACGAGTATCCCCCGTTCGTAAAACAATTCCGCAACGCTCTTCACGCTCCCCAAAGTGCGTTGCTTTGCCGCGCTGTCGATGAGCGCGCAGATCCGACCCTTGGTATCGACGTGCCAATCCAGCTCGCGGCATTTCCGCTTGATCGCCTCGGAATGATAATCGATATCCCGCCCCGCCTCGTAATGCTCCGCGATCACGTACACGTTCTCGTCGAAATCCACCGCGTACCAGTGCGCGGACAACGGATTGTTCAGCCCGGGGTCGATGGAAATGTTATCCTGCCATTCCTTGGGCACGGAAAACGGCTCGATCACGTGCACGTTCTCGTCGAATTCAGGATACACGAGCCCAGCCCTCGCCTCGGCGAACTTCCCGTACCGCCTTGATTGCAAAACGCTCTCGTCCATGCTCGCTTCCAGCATACGGATCTCCCGCTCGTCGAGATAGGGATTGTCGCTCCATTCCATAAACTCATACCACACCTCCTCGTCGTGGTGTCGGTTGAGATAGATCTCGTTATACACGAAAGTCAACCCCTTTAAGGGCGTCATCGTGCCGAACAGATCCCCCCGCCGATCGAACACGCGCATACGGCACTCGAAATAAATATCCTCGGGCGGTTCTTCATCAAACCACACGAAATCCAGCGACGCGCCCTGAAACTTTTCCCTGCCCTGATCGCAGCTCTTAAAGCCGATCACCGAGCTTCCGCCGAAAACGTTTTTCACGCGGATAAAATCGATAATCCCGTGTTCGGGCGCGTCCTTCCGTCCGCTGATCATCACGATATCCTCTATCCAATCCCTGCGCAGATACCGCAATATCTTCTTTTGCGCCACGTCCCGTTGCACCTGCGCCGACAGCGACACCACCCAACCGCACACCCCGTTTTTATTTTCTCGGTACGGGTGTATCCCCCGCGCCATATACACGCACTCAACAGCGCCGCATTCCGTCTTTCCCGAACGGTTGCCCCCGAACACCCAACGGTTGCGTTTTTGGCTTTTATGGAACGCGAGCTGTTTCAAATGTATCTTCTCGCCCGTATTATACTTCGCAAGAAAATCCCCCTCTCGGCGTTTTTTCAGCTCGCTTTCGATCCTGCATAGTTTTTCTACAATTTCTTTCATAATCCCTGCCAATCTCCCAAAAACGCCCCCGCTCCTTTCTATATAATATCTCTAACGCAATCTATCGAGCGTATCTCACCCTATGAAAAAACGAATTTCCACACCGACAAAGGCGCTTCTCGCGCTTGTATATTGCTTGCTTTTCCTGCTCGGCGCGCTCCTACCGCCCCGAGCGCTTTCTTCCGTTCAAAAAGCCTCCGCCGAAGAACCGCCAACCTCGGGCAGCTACGCCTGCGTTCTCTCCGAAGCGTTTTTCTACTCCGCTCCCGACGAACGGCGCGGACTTTTTCTCTTGCCGAAAACCTATTTCGTCCGCCTTATCGAATACGGCGAAAGCTATTGCAAAATCGAATACCTCACCGACGATACGAACACGAAAAAACTGACGGGCTACGCCAAGACCGAAACGCTCTCGTTCGTAGATTTCACGCCCTCGCGCCCTTATTTGTATTACTTCTTCGACGTGCGCTACCGCATCGACGGCAGTGAAGAAGACGAGGACAATTTCCTCACCGAAATCACTCTTACCTGCACGTATTACGGCGACTATACGATCGGCTCGGAAACCTACTGTTACGTACTACGAGGGGACGAATTCGGGTACATTCCAAAACCCGAAACCCTCTCGTATGAAGAAAACTCCGAATACGCCGACTATATCGCCAGCCTGTCCGCCTCTCCGCCGACGGGCGACCCCGAACAAACCGCAAGCCGTTCTTCCTCTCCCGCCCAGATCGCGATTTTAATTGCGCTCTGTCTGCTCGTTCCCGTGCTCGCCGCGCTCATCTTAAAACCGCCCCGCCGCCCGCCGTACGAACAGGAAGAGTAGGCAAGACTATGCCTTGCGTGAAATGCACCTATCGGCGCGTGAAATGAAAAACTTCGTTTTTCGTGAAATGCCCTACGGGCGTGAAATGCAACCTGCGGTTGCATTATGGAAACATTATAACGCCTTTGTAGGATTTACAAGTATACTTGTATAATTCCTACCATAACGCGTTGCTTTGCAACGCAATTCACGGACGCAAGCCCAATTCACTGAGCGTTAGCGAAAATTCACGATAGCGTAGCTATCAATTCACTTGCTTTGCCCATTTCACGAATTGCGACAGCAATTCATTTCACCCCTTTTCCCCCTATCCATCTCCGCTCGTCCGCGGAAATTTTCCGATCCCGCCCCGCTTCCACGAAACTATGTATTTTATCAAATATTTCCAACCCCGCAAAATCTCTGTCGTACACCTCCTTGGTAACGCCCGCGCACTTTAACATCGCGCCCACTTTCTCGGCAAGCCTGCGTTGCCGTCGAAAATATTTTCCCTCGCTCCAAGCGTTCTCGCGTTTCTCCTCGTTCGTCGCGCGGCGCAAAGGCAAAAACCTCCGTATCTTTTTCCGTTTCCCGAAATACCGTATCGAAAGCAGCGTCCTCTCTACCTCGTCCAGCTTTTCTAACACTTCCTCCACCGTAGCTTTCAGCCATTCCAGCTTGTCCATACACAGTATCTCTCCCGCAATATATTCCGCCAGCCTCTCCGCCGTCATCGGACTGTCGTACGAAAGCAACGCCTTATTCCTGATATGCTCCTCGTAATCTTGTCCCACCGTACTCAGCAGCGGATACGCGTACAAAACCACTTTCGCGTAATTTTCCAAAACCTTTCACCTCCTCTTGCCGCACCGACGCGCCTATTATGTCATCAAATGGAAATTTTTCAAGTGGTCAACGCCACCTTTTTTGGTAAAAATCCGAACATTTGTTCGTATTTATAAGCAGTATAACACATAAAACCTGACAACATTATGCCTGTTTTATAAATTTTTGGTAAATTTTTCCGAGAAAAGCACGACGGCGGACGCATAACGTCCGCCGTCGCATTTTATTTGCATATTATTACTTAAAAAGTTATCCACTCTCCGTCAAAACCACCCGTCGCGGGGTCTTGAATGATTTCAAATTCCAGCGCAATCGTTCCCGAATATTTTCCTGTGAAGCTAACGGTTGCAGTTGCCGTACCAACGTACTTGTTATTTGCATACGCCACTTCGTAATCAGCCCCCTCTTTCAAGGTTTCGCCGTTTATGACAACCGTAACGGGCGGTTTCTTCTCTTCGCCGCTATAAATATTATCATACTCCCCAAGCGTTACGGTCGCTTGATAGTCAGCCGAGCAATCGGAACAAGTACTCGTAAACACACCGTTGCCTTGACTTTCCCACGTAAGATTACAATTTACCGTCTGCACGTAAGAACAATCCGCGCAGACTTTTGCGTGCGTTCCGTCGTCGTTAGCCGTACATTCTTCCGCAAAACTATGTCCGCCCTGATTCAAGCATGCGAGTTGTTTTTCCATTTCCGCAATTTTCTTCGCGTTTTCTTCTGCTTGTGCTTCCAACTCTAAAACTTCGTTTTCCAAGCCGTCGATATATTCGCCAAGCTCGCCGTCAAGCGTTTGCATCTCGGTAACCGTTCCGTTGATCGTCGCGATCTGCTCGGACAAGGGCGCAACTGCGCTGTTTACGTCTTTTTTCTTTGCACAGGCAGTCAGAGAAAACGCCGTTGCAAGAGCAAAAACGGTTGCAAAAATTTTTTCCTTAATTGATTTCATAATTTTTATCTCCTAATTTTTATTTTTTGATTTTTCAGTATGCGCCCGACAGCGTTCTCCTAAGCTATTCGTTTTGCCGTTCGGGATTTTCGTCCGCTTTTTTACAATGCTCGCATTTACATAATCCAATATATTCCTCGCGACGGTCAAAATGTACGCAATTTACGCAACCGTCAAGCTCTATCGTTTTCGGTAGCGGCTTGTAATGCTCGCATAGGTCTTTATAGACGGCTACCACCAATTCGCCGTTTTTCGTGTATTGCGGATTTTTGTCGAAGTTGGGATAGACGGGTGTCGGCTCGTAGCCGAGTTCTTTTTCCCGTTCGTTATAAAATCCGTAATAGATATCGAACCGCACGCCGTCTATCTCCACCGTTTTATATAACGCGCCGCTAACAATCCCGTCCATCGGTTTTCCTCCTTCTCGTAAATTAAAAATCCCGCATACGCAGCGTCTTTCGGATTTGTTGACACCATTATACGGGATTTCTTTGGATTTTTGGGTAACTTTTCCAGCCGAAAAAGTTGGGTATTTACAAAATGAAACACCCAACTTTTAAGAGCTGAAAAGTTGGGTGTTTTACCGTTTTTTATATATACGCGCCGAGTTCTTTTCTATTCGCCGCGCCCGTTTTGTTCATAATCATAAACAATTCCTTTTTAACGTGCGACGGCTCTACTCTCATACGGACGGCGATTTCCTTATCAGGCAGTCCAAACGCCGCCAAACGGCACATTTCACGCTGTCTTACCGTAAGTGCGTTTGAAATGTTTTTAGAAAACAGCGAGTTATGCAGTTTTGTAAAGCCTTGCAACAATTCTTTATGCAATTCCTTTAACTTGGCAAGCGCTTTTTCGTCTTTTAATAACAGCCTATCGTCTAAAAGATTATCAAGGTTTCGCCGATGCTCGGCAAGTATGCCAAGCAGTCTATCGGGCAAAGCAAGGTCTATCGCTTTGTCTATATGTACAATTGCGTTTTCGTCTTCGCCAAGCTGATGATAGGCAACGGCTACCAAAAGCCGCAAATAGATTTCGGGAACAACGAGCTTTTCCGCAACCACGCGGGAAATCAACGGCTCGGCAATATACGGGATCACGCGCATTAACCCCATACCCGTAACGTCAGGGAGCTTTATCGTGCCTTTGGCTTGCTCTTGCGCGGCAATGATAAAGTATTTTATGTAAAAAACCTTTGCCGCAGGGTGGGAATCGGGGTGTAAATGCTCGAATTGCCCTTTTCTGAACCAATCGGGATAGTCGCTCAAATCGCGCACCGCGCTGTCGATACACGCAAGAGAAAGCCGCATAATTTGCTTATCCTCGGCGGTTTTCCACGGCGCTTCGCAGATATGGATCTTCGCTTGGCGGTAAAGCGCGATATCCCCTTTCCACATAGCGGCAAGAGCCAACAGCATACCGCCTGCGTTTACGGCGTAAAACCCCGAACGGGAACGCAAAAACTCTTTGGCATGTTCGATCACCTTGTCGATTTCGCCTCGTGAATACGCGATTTCAGCGGCAAATAACGCCTGCGCTTCGGGGTTATCGCCAAGTCTTTCCACGCACTCGTCCGCCGTACCTGCCGCCTTGTAAAGGTTGGTCATATCCAAAAACGGAGTTTTTCTCGGCATCGGAAGTTTCGCATTGCTTTTCTCCTGCGCTCTCTTCCGCGAGGGATATTCCGCGTTTTCGGGTATCATATACGATTTCCCGAAACGGTATGCGCCCGCTATCCTGTTTTGACTGCAAAAAATTTGCACCCGCCTCGTACTGATCTGCCACTTCTCGGCGGCTTCTTTTACCGTTATATATTTCATATTCCCACCTGTTCGCCATCGCGAACGATTTAGACCGTTAAACTATTCGTTTTCGCGAACACTTTCATTTTTTCTTGCAAGTATTTCAACGAACGCAAGCAACCGACTTCCTCGCGCGCGTTCCGATACTTTATTTTAACATATTCTTTTGATTTTTGCAAGAAATTCATTCCTAAAACTTTGCACGAAAATTTCCCTCAATGTATTGCTTTTTTTGAGAAAAGGTGGTATAATAAAAGTGTATGAGGAAAATCAAGACGGCTTTGGTATCCATATTAGCGTTTACCGCCCTCGCGGCTTCGTGGGCGGGGATTTGCTTTGCGGACGAAATTTCCGCGCAGGCAGAAACCGCCGAACCGAAAACCGAGCTGCTTTCCCCCACCTCTTACGAAGAGTATCTTTCGCTGGAAAACCCGTCGTCCACAGCGGTAACCGAAGAATATACGGCGATTGCCGACGGCGAGGTTATTTATCTGTACGACCGCGCAACGGGGAACTACCGCCGCTACGAGCACGAGCAAAGCGTTACGAAACTGCAATTTTCGGATATGGATACGCTGTATTTCCTCGACGGCGCGATACAGCTGCACTCGCTCGATCCCGAAACCCTGACGGCAACGAAGCTGAACTTTGCCTGCAACACATTCTTTATCGCGGGCGACGATCTGTTCTTTACGATCATTTCAGGCGAAGCCTCGGGCGAAGACGGCGACGGCGGCGCGAATATCTATCAAACGGACCTGTACGCACCGACCGTGCCCCAAACCCCTATCGTAAAAAGTTTGTCGGCAAGCCCCGCCATTACGGTATGGAACGACGATCTGTATTACACCAACGCAGGACATTATCTGCACAAGGTCAGCGTCGATTCCCCTGCGCTCACCGCGCCCATCGGCTATTTTTCGGAGCTGATTTCGTCGATCGTTGTCAGCGACGGCATTTTGGGCTGTACGACCTTTGAGGGCAAATTTTTCACCCACGCGTTACCGCAGATCGGCGCGGAAAGCCTGCTGTTTGAAGAAACGAACGGTTACGCCACCGTTTCCGCGCACGGCGGATATTTCTACGTAATCCGAAAAACCAACCAACCCAGCAAATACGGCGGGGTACGGCAATTTTCTCTTACCGATAACGCGTTTACGGGCTACGAGATCTGCGCCCGCTCCACCTCGCAAAACCGCATTGACGGCGGTACGGCGCTCCACCTCGACGGCGACGCGCTGTATATCGCCGACGACCTCAACGACCGTATCTCCGTGTACGATACGATAACGCAGACTTTCCAAACGCCGATCCCCTCCGCGCTCTCCGCGAAATATTTAACGGCGGACGACGGGAAAGTCCTCGCCGCAAACGAAACGCAGGCGATTTTGTACGACGGCGCAGACGTTTATTCCTACGACTTCACGGAACACCTCGTCGGCACGGCGAGCGTGTACGGTAAATTCTATTTCATCACCGAAAACAATCATTGTTTCGTACTCTCTCAAACGGACGGAGCGTGGCAGCTCTCGGGCGTTGCAAAGCCCCCGAAATACACCACGCACTTAACCTCCGACGCGTACGGGTATCTCTATACCGCGCACGGCAACGACATCTACCGTTTCACGGAAGAGGAATTCCTCTCCCCTACCGCGGAGGGTGAAAAATACCGCACCGACCTGCCCGAACGCACGGCCAAGCTCCACGTGGATTACGCGGGCGAGGTGTACGCGTTGCAAGACAAAACGGTCGTAAAACTCGGCGCGGCGGAAAGCTACGATTTCTCGGCTTCCCTCGTGTACACGCCCGAAATCACCCCCGTATCCTTCGCGTTCGGGATCAAGGAAAACCAAACCTACGTATTATACCAAGAAAACTATATCGTCGCCACGGAAAAGCTCTGTCTTCCGACGGTCAAGACCATACCCGTCAGTGGCGTTGACAAACAGATCTTCGCCCCCGAAAGCGCGGAATTTTCCGTCGTCCAGACAAAACCCAACGCGCTGGTGGTGTCTTTCGATATCGAAACGCTCGACGGCGCGGAATATTTCCCGTACCTTAGCCATTCGAGAAAATCCGAAGCCATGACCGCGCTGAAAATCGGAGAAACGGAGCAGTATAACGTACTCGCCGTCTTCGACGAAACCGCGCAAAAATACGACGTGTATCTCGCCTTAACGAGCCTTTGCACTCCGCTTGCGGATTACCGCACGGACTACGCGGAAAACGCGCGTGCGGCCGCGTATTTATCGAGCGAGGTATACCTCTATAAATTCCCTTATCTCACCGAGCTTCTCACCGTTTCAAGGCTTGCGCGCGGTACAAAGATCACTCTGCTCGGCGAGATCGACAAGCTCGACCACGCCTATTATCACGTCTCGTATACAGCCGAAAACGGCGAAACGCAGACGGGCTATATCCCCAAAGCCTACGTCAATCTTTTCGACGGCACGCCGCCTACCCCCGAACAAGCGGTATACGGCAGTACGAACAGCAACAAAGACGCGCTCTACCGCCTCGTATATCTCATTCTCGGCTTCGGCGCGATCTGTATTTTAACCGACTTTTTGATTTTGAGAAAACACGAAAAGGAAGAATAAGGCAAGGCAAACTGTGTTTTCGCTTCGCTCAAAAGTGATATACTTCGTGCGATATAACTGCGTTGCGATATACTCGCTTACGCTCGTGCGATATGCTTGCTTCACAAGTGTTGTGGCTGGTATTTACAATTAAAATTGTATAAATTTTACCACTACGTTTTGGCTTGCTTGCAAGACAAAACATATCGCGCCCGATAGGGCATATCGCTTGCCACAAGGCAAATATCGCGCCAACGGCATATCGCGCCGTCAGGCAATGCAATTCACTTCTAAAAACACCCACAAGGAGGAACGATCTTATGACAGACTATCACAGTCCCGGCGTAGACCCGCTAAGTACGATCTCGGTCGCGGATCGTTCCGTTTCCGCGCGCCGATAACCACTTCGAGTATACGCTACCTTTATGCCCTTTTCTAAAAAATTACGGAGGTAGAGTATTATGAACAAAGAACTGTTATCCCTGCTGGAAAGCCAAGACTTCGAAACCGCGGCGGCGCTTGCAAATAAATTCGAGCCGACCCCCCTTGCGGAGATCTTGCCAACCCTGCCCGCTTCCGCACTCGCGCCCTTTTGCCGTGCGCTGAGCAGCGAATTGCTTGCGGAAGTACTGTTATTATTAGACAAAAACCTACAAGAAAGCGTAATCAACGCCCTGCGCGACGACGAGCTTGAAAAGGTCATGGACGAGATGTCCGTAGACGACACGGTGGACATTATCGAGGAAATGCCGCAGGAGATCGTACGGCGTATTGCAGAGCTGGACGATATCCTGATGCTTCTAAAAGAACGGAATTTCGCCGTCTTAAAACCCCTTTTGTCGTCGATGAACGCCATCGACCTTGCGGAAGTCTTCGAGGAAACGACGGAGGATACCGATCTTCTGATCCTGTTCCGTATCCTGCCCAAAGACCTCGCCTCGGAAACTTTCGTCGAAATGGACAGCGACGTCAAGGAAAAGCTCATTCACAAGCTGACCGACCGCGAAATCAAAGCCGTGCTCGACGAGCTGTTTTTGGACGATACGGTCGATTTGATCGAGGAAATGCCCGCAAGCGTGGTAAAGCGCGTGCTCGCCCAAAGCGACAGCGAAACGCGCAAGTATATCAATCAAATTTTGAAATATCCCAAAGACAGCGCGGGCAGTATTATGACGATTGAGTTCGTTTCCCTGCGCCCGACGATGACGGTAGACGACGCGTTCGAGCGGATTCGCCGCACGGCGATCGACAAGGAAACGATCTACACCTGTTACGTTACCGATCCCACGAATATGATTTTAGGTCTGGTCTCGGCAAAAGACCTGATGCTCGCGCCCAAAAACGCGTTCGTCAGCGATATCATGCACGAAAACGTCATTTACGCCTATACCGAGGACGACAAGGAAGACGTCGCGCGGACGATCTCCGATTACGGCTTCCTCGCCCTGCCCATCGTAGACAGGGAAATGCGGCTCGTCGGTATCGTTACCGTTGACGACGCAATGGACGTCCTGCAAGAAGAGAACACCGAAGATATCGCAAAAATGGCGGCTATGGCGCCGACGGCGAAGCCTTACCTCAAAACAGGTGTTTTTTCGCTGTGGAAAAACCGCGTGCTGTGGCTGATCATCCTCATGCTCGGCTCTACCTTTACGAGTATGATCCTAAACAGCTACGAAGCCGCCCTGTCCACCTGCCTCGTCGCCTGCGTACCGATGATCATGGGTACGGGCGGTAATTCGGGGTCTCAAGCCTCCGTTACCGTCATTCGCGCCCTGTCTATCGGCGAGATCGAAACCAAAGACGTCGCGAGAGTATTATGGAAAGAATTCCGCACCTCGGTCTTACTCGGGCTAACGCTTGCGATCGTCTGCTTTGCAAAGCTCGTCTTCCTCGACGGTATGCTGCTTGGAATAGACGGCTACACTTGGCAGGTCTGTCTGGTCGTATCGCTGGCGCTCCTTTGCACGGTCATCGTCGCAAAGCTCGTCGGCGCGTTACTTCCGATCGTTGCAAAAGTCTGTCGGCTCGACCCCGCCGTCGTCGCAAACCCCTTTATTACGACGATCGTAGACGCCGTTTCCGTCATTCTTTTCTGCTATCTCTCTATCGGAATTTTAGGATAACTGCTACTACCAAATAACAAAAACGGATTTGGAAAAACTCCAAATCCGTTTTTTTGTTATTTGAACAATTCCGTACTCAAATACCGATCCCCGCCGTCGGGCAAGACGGTTACGATACTCTTCCCCGCGTTTTCCTTTCGGCTCGCAACGCCGATCGCAGCGTATACCGCCGCACCTGAGGATATCCCCACGAACAGCCCCTCTTTTTCGCATAATATCCGCGCCGCAGCAAAGGCGTCCTCGTCCTTGACCGTCCGTATCTCGTTATATACCGTTCTATCCAGCACCGCGGGCAGGAAATTCGCGCCGATGCCCTGTATCCCGTGCGCCGCCGCCCTGCCCTCCGAAAGCAAAGGCGATTTCCACGGCTCTACCGCAATCACCTGTAACTTCGGATTGCGTTCTTTGAGATACCGCCCCGCACCCGTCAGCGTACCGCCCGTGCCAACGCCCGCGACGAAGATATCCGCTTGACCTTGCGTTTGTTCCCAGATCTCCCGCCCTGTCGTTTGGTAATGCACTTCGGCGCAGACGGGATTGCAAAACTGATCGGCAAGCACGGAATTTTCCGTATTTTTCAAGATCTCGTTCGCCTTCTCCACCGCGCCCTGCATACCCTTTGCGCCGTCGGTCAGCACGACTTCCGCGCCGTACGCGCGTATCAGCTTTTGCCGTTCGACGGACATGGTTTCGGGCATCACGATCACCGCTTTATAGCCCCGCGCCGCGCAAACGAGCGCGAGCCCGATCCCCGTATTCCCCGAGGTCGCCTCGATCACCGTTCCGCCCGCTTTCAGCCTGCCGGACTTTTCCGCATCGTTTATAATCGCCTGCGCCACGCGGTCCTTGACAGACCCGCCGGGGTTGTTCTTTTCCAGCTTCGCAAACAGCCGCGCCGACAAGCCGTATTCTTTTTCTATCGTCGTTAGCCGCACGAGCGGCGTATTCCCGATGAGCTTTTCCACTTCTTTCATTTTTCTTCCTCGCAAAACGCTAAAATTTCCGACGGTCGGTTTACCAGCCTCGCCGCGCCGTTCTCCTTCAAAAACCTCTCGTCCCGAAACCCCCAAGTAACGGAAATGCAGTCCACGCCCGCGTTTTTCGCCGTTTGGATATCCACTTCGGAATCCCCGACATATACGGTCGTCGCCTTTTCCGCGCCCAGCGTTTGCATCGCGGCAAACACCTCGTCAGGCGCGGGTTTTTTGCGTATCCCCGCCGCCTCGTTCTCGCCAAGCGCAACGGGGATCAAGCCCCCGAAATATTCTTCCGCCAACAGCTTCACGGCAAAATCCGCTTTGTTGGATACCACCGCCGTTTGCACGCCTTTTTCTTGCAAGGCTTCCAACAGCGCAAGCACGCCCTCGTAGGGCTGCGTTTTGTCCGCGCAATGCGCCTTATAATACCCCTTGAACTCCTCTAAAATCTCCCCAAACCGTTCGTGTTCGTACCCGATCGCGCGTTCAATCAGTTTCACGATCCCGTTTCCGACGAACGCGCAGACCTCCGTTTTCGTACGCAAGGGCAGTCCGAACGCATAGAGCGCGGCGTTCACCGCGTCCGTCAAATCGTCGAGTGTATCCAGGAGCGTTCCGTCGAGATCGAAAATCACCGTCTTATACATAGTATGCCCCGTTACAATACAGCTCGTATCGCCTGCACCGCTTCGCTGCGGTTTTCACTGTTCGTCTTGATATAGATCGTCGAAACGTAATTCCTCGTCGTGCCCTCCGACAGCTTCAACGCCGCGGAGATTTGGCGGTTGGTGAACCCCTCGTACATCATCAGCGCGATCTCCACTTCCCTATCGGACAGGGAAAAGGCGCGCATCAGCTTGATCTCTCTGTCCGCCGCCACGTGCTTCGCCGCGTCCGCGATCCGCCGCGCGATCTTCGCAGGCAGAATGGTATCCCCCGCGTACGCGTTCTTCACCGCGTCGATCAAAGCGTTCCCGCCGATATCTTTCAAAAGATACCCGCTCGCGCCGTTATTGATGGCGTTGAGGATATAATCGCTGTCGTCGAAAGTCGTCAAAATCACCACTTTCACGTCGGGATATTCCGCTTTTATGCGCTGAGTCGCCACCACGCCGTTCATATTCGGCATACGGATATCCAACAGCACCACGTCGGGCGCAAGCTCGGGCATCTTTTTCAGCGCGTCAAACCCGTCCTCCGCCGTGCCGACCGCTTCCAAATCCCCGTCCGTTTGCAAGATCCCCGCGATCTCCTCTGCAAGATCCGCCTGATCGTCCACTACCAATACTCTGATCTTTTTGTTTTCCATACTCATTTCTCCGTATCCGTCGGCAAAACCAACCGAATTTCAAAGCCCTCTCCGTCCTCAAAATCAAACGCCACTTCCCCGCCGAGCGATCTCGCCCGATCCTGCATCGCGGTCAAGCCAAAGCCCAGTTTCAAGCCGCCTATCGCTACGCCTTTGCCGTTGTCCGAGAGCAGAAACCGTATCTTGTCCGCTTCCGTTTTCAATTCAAACCAAAACGCCGTCGCCCCGCCGTGGCGCAAGCCGTTGGAAATCCCCTCTTTGAGCGTATTGCACAAAAATCGGTATTTCGCCTCGGAAACCTCCGCGTTTTCTATCTCCGAACGAATGGTGATCCCCGTCCCGTCCGTCGATTCGTGGATAATCCCCAAAAGCGCGTCCTTTAAGGTACGGTTTTCCGCCGCCCCCGATAACAGATGCACGCTGTCGCGTAGCTCTTCCAACGCGTGCTTAGCTTGCAGATTTGCGGCGATGATCTTATTTTTCGCTTCGCCCAGATCGTTTTCAAGTATCCGCTTCGCCGCCTCCGTCTGCATAATGACCGTCGTGATCGAATGCCCCGCGGTGTCGTGGATCTCTTTCGCGATCCTTTGCCGCTCTTCCAGCGCAGTAACCTCCGCCACTACCTCGTAGGCTTTTTCCAGCTCCTTTTTGCTCTCGGCAAGCTCCCGCAAAGCGCGGTCGAGCCTTAAAAACTGCCTATAAAACGCGAGAGCGATATGCACGGCGATAAAATGCACGGTAAGCGCAACGATCGAGCCGAGGGACTGTCGGACGATTTGAAAAAGATTAAAATCCGCGCCGATGCGGATTGCCACCTGCGAACCGTAGGAAATCGCATACAGCGGCACGCTCAAAAAAAACAGCCAAAGCGAGGGCTTGGTCTTTTCCGCGCTGATATAGAACTCGGTAAGAACGAGCATGTATACGATGATCGGATACGTACCCACGGTAAAAAACAGCAGACAGCAAGCGGATATCGCTTCGAGGATATAGAAAACGATCTTCCCCTTGTTCTTTTTCACAGCGAAAAGGTCCAACGCTTCGGACAGGGTCAAAACGAAAATGACGACGAGCAGAGCGATAAAATTCCCCCATCCCCCGTTTTCGGAAAACCCGTCGATCTGTTGCAAAACGATCAAAAGCTCGACGAAGAGCAGCACGATAAAAATCAGCCATTTCCCGAAAAAGATAAACTGTCCCTCGTTACGGAAATCGTATTTCCCGAACACGCGCACGAAATAGGCGCGAAGCCCTTTCTCTTCCCCGCGCTGTTCTTTTGCCGCCGTGCGTTTTTCCGTTTCCGATTTCCTTTTCATCGTTTACTCCAAAGTCGGTTTCGGCGTTTTGCCGAGCACGCCCTGCATGGAATATTCCACGCTGATCTCTTTCAATTTCCCGCTGTTATAATAGCTGTATACGCCGTCGGGCGCGTAGATGATATGATCGCAGAACATAATATTATGGAAACTGCATACCACCTGACATTTATTCGTCGTATAATCGTCCGTTTCCGAGGGTTCTGCCCTGCCGTCGGGATGGTTATGTACGAGCACGATCCCCGACGGACTTTCCTCGACGATCACCCGCGTCAGCTCCTCGGGCTGTAACGCCACCGCGCCGCTGTCCTCGTCGGTAAACCGCCTGCGCGAAAACACTTCGCCTAAGGCGTTGAGCAAATACACATCCACCACCTCGTACCGTTCTTTCGCATACACCTGCTTCACGAACGGTATAAATTCCGCGGAGGTGTATTTCCCGACGAAATATTTTTCCGATTTCGCGTAATATTTCCCGTAAAAATTCCCTATGGCGAGCAAATGCGCGGCAACGCTTTTCCCCACGCCCTCAACGGACGTCAGTTCCTCTTCCGAAGCGGAAAAGATCTTCGGGATCGTACGGAATTTCGCCAAAAGCCTATGCGCGATATCGTTGGTATTTCTGCGCGACAGCGCCGAGAACAGCAAGACTTCCAACCATTCGTGCTCCTCTAACGCGCCCTTGTCTATTTTCGCGATCAACCGTTTTCTGTGTCCGTCGTGCTCGCCCATAAACGCCTCCCTGTTATCTTCCTTTTTTATTGTAGCATACTTTATGACAAAAGTCAAAGACGCGCCCTCGAAAAAAATTATTTTTTTGCGTTCTCCCCTCCATTTTGTTTCCTAAATCGGAAATTTCGTGTATAATATATAGTAAGTACAATCAAAGGAAGTGCTTTTATGCAGACGGTAATGCAAAATTATTTCAACGATATCGTACAATCCACCGTCGATATCCTCAAATTCGACTCCTCACTCCAACCCGCTGAAACGGGTATGCCTTTCGGCAAAGGCGCGGCAGACTGTCTGAATTTTTTCCTTTCGCTTGCGCGGGATATGGGCTTTGAAACCCATAACTACGACAACTACGTCGGCGAGGTCGTATTCGGCAAAGGCAAAGACTTCGCCGTGCTTGCCCACCTCGACGTCGTACCCGCCGGCAACGGCTGGAAATACCCGCCGTTCGAGGGCGTTATCAACGAAGATATATCCGACGGCGGCGTGGAAGGTATGAAAATTTGGGGTCGCGGCGCGCTCGACGACAAAGCCCCCGCGATCGTTTGTCTGTACGCCTTAAAAGCGTTAAAAGACGAGGGGATTACCCCCGCGAGAACGATCAAGCTCATCGTCGGTTGCAACGAGGAAGCGGGCTGGAAATGTATCGAGCATTATAACAAAGTGGCGGTCATGCCCGAAGAGGGCTTCACGCCCGACGCGGATTTCCCCGTCATCTCTGCGGAAAAAGGCATTCTGCATTTCAAGACCTCTTTCCCCATCGAAAACCCGCCCTTTACCGCGCTTAAAGCAGGCGAACGGGTGAATATGGTCTGCGACTGCGCGACGGCAATTTTAACGCGCAAAGCCGCAGAACGGCTCGTCGGTTATGAAAACCCCGTCGCAGGCACTTCGTTCTCTTACGACAATACCACGAATATCCTGCGCGTGGACGGAAAATCGGCGCACGGCTCTACCCCGCAGGCGGGCGCGAACGCCCTGCAAGCGTTGCTTTGCTTCCTCGCGAGTTTCCACGCCGATTGCAAAAAAGCGTACGAGCTGTTGTTCGAGGACGCAACGGGCTTGAAACAAATGCAGGACGAAACGGGTCGGCTTACGATGTCGCCCGATCTTGCCGAATTTACAAACGGCGTACTCGATATCACGACGGATATCCGTTTCCCCGCTACGCATAAGAAAGAGGAAGTAACGGCAAAGCTCGAAGAATACGGCGTAGCGTACGAGGTACTTAATTACCAAGCCCCTCTATACAACGACCCGAACGGGAAACTCATTTCCACGCTTCTCAAAGTCTATAACGAGATCACAGGCAAAAACGAAAACCCGATCGCGATCGGCGGCGGCACGTACGCGCGGGCGTTGAAATGCGGCTGTGCGTTCGGTCCGGAAGTCGCAGGCGAGGAAGTAACGATCCACCAAGCCAACGAATACGTAACGTTTGCGCGGTTAGAGCTGATGAGCGACGTATATTACAGTGCGCTCCGCGCGATTTGCGCGCCCGTACGCCTCGCAACGGTACGCCTTGGCGAGAAAAACACGCAAACGGGGGATAAATTGTTGACCTTCGCCGTCGGCGTTGCAAAAAAATAAATAGAAAAAAGCAAAATTCGCCCGAAACGGATCACCGTTTCGGGCGAATTTTTTTAATCTTCCCAACCGAGCAACTCGTTCGGCGTTGTGTCAAGTATTCTGCAAATAATAAGCAAGGTATGATAGTCAGGTTCGTTCACCCCGTTTCCCCACCTACTCACCGTTTGTTGCGTAGTATCCAACTCTTTCGCCAAAGCTGCTTGCGACATCTGTTTATCTTTCATTAACCTTTTCAAATTTTCATAAAATTCCATTTTTACACCTCTTGTAATATTATAAAAGGGTGCTTCAATCTTCCCAACCAAGCAACTCGTTCGGCGTTGTATCGAGTATCTTACAAAGAGCTATAATCGTTTGACAGTTCGGCTCGTTAGTATCGGTGATCCATTGCGAAACGGTATTTTGCCTTACCCCTAACATTTCCGCTACCTTCTGTTGCGTATATCCTTTGACCGCCATCAATTCTTTGATTTTATTTCCAATCTTCATATTTATTACCTCTTAAAAATATTTTATCATATTTCAAGATAAAATACTTGACTTATCTTAAAATAAGATATATAATATACTTATCTTGTTTTAAGATTTTTGTTGGAGGTTTTATATGAAATATCACAAAATAATCGTAGATTTTCGTCGGGAATATAAAAAACTCTGCTATCCAAGCGGAGATCAGAATTTGGAAACTCTCTATAAATGGGTTTGCGGTTGGTGCGAAGAGCACGCAATACCGAAAAAATACGCACAAGAATTTTTTCAGTTGTCGATTGCCTATTTCGACAAGGAATATTATGAAGAAAAGCTCCTTCGGAGTATTCTTAAAAATATCACTCGTTCAAAAATGATATACGACCCGTGCATTACGCGCAGGCCGTATACCTTGTGAGAGAATATGAAAAAAGTTTAGTATAGTCGGTTTTTATCACTTCTCCGTAAATTCTCTGTTGTCTTGCGCGGCGTGAAAACCTTTTCCGATTTTTCCTTCCGACAAACGCCGCGGGAGCATTCCGCCCCTATGTCTTTCCATTTTAATTGCTGTTTGTGAAAATATTATGAAAGTTTTGTGATATTTTCGTGAAATTATATCCAAAAATAACTAATTTCTTACTTTTTAGCCTAAAAAGGCATTAAAAACGGCGGCAGCGACGCGAAGTCCGTCCGTGGCGGATGAGGTAATTCCGCCCGCATACCCCGCGCCCTCGCCACAGGGAAACAGACCTTTTACCCCTACCGATTGCAGCGTTTCGTCCCGTTCGATACGCAGCGGGGAGCTGGTACGGGTTTCGACGGCGGTAAGCAGGGCGTCGGGCGAAGCGAAACCGCGCAGTTTTTTGTCCATATCGATAACGGCGTTTTTAAGAGCGCCGATAATCGGCGCGGGCAATACCGCGCGAAGATCGGCAAACGCCGTACCCGCCGCACAGGTAGGCATTACTTCCCCGAAACGGCTGCTTTCCTTATCCTGTAAAAAATCCCCAAGTCTTTGTACGGGCGCGGCGTATGTTTTCCCACCCGCAAGATAGGCGGCGCGTTCTAATTTCCTTTGAAATTCCACGCCCGCCAAGGGGCTGTCGCCGTCCAAATCCGCGCGCGTTACCTGTGCGATCAGCGCGCTGTTCGCGTTTACGCCGTCGCGCGCGTAGTTGCTCATACCGTTGGTTACCACGCATTCCCGCTCGCTCGTCGCGGGCATGACGAACCCGCCCGGACACATACAAAAGGTAAACGCCGAACGCTCGGAGGCGTGAGAAACGAGCTTATAATCGGCGGCGGGAAGTTTTTTATACGCTTCGCCGTATTGAGAAAACCCGATTTTTGATTGCAAATGCTCGATACGCACCCCGACGGCAAAATCCTTTTGCCGCATAGGCACGCCGCGGGATAAAAGCATCGAAAAGGTATCTCTTGCGCTGTGTCCGACGGCGAGCACGACCGCCGAAACGGGCAGAATTTCCACGCCGCCCCGACCTTGCAAAACAGCCTCTTTTACCCCGCTTGGCGTAATTTTCAAATCGTCAAGACGGGTGTTAAACAATACCTTACCGCCCTGCGCGAGGATATATTCGCGCATATTTTTTACGACTCTTTTCAGATTATCGCTGCCGATATGCGGTTTCGCGAGCCATAAAATTTCCTCGGGCGCACCGAAACGGACGAACGTTTCCAGCACCTCGCGATTGAGCGCGCTGTGGGTCTGGGTATTGAGTTTTCCGTCGGAAAACGTACCTGCCCCGCCCTCGCCGAACTGAATATTCGTTTCCGTATCGAGAATTTTATTTTCGCAAAAATCGTTTATGATCCGTTCGCGTTCTTCCACCGCCCCGCCCCGTTCTACGACGACGGGCAAAATACCGTGGTCAATCAGGCGCAGCGCGCAAAACAATCCCGCAGGTCCGCTTCCGACCACCAAAACGGGCGCGTTCGGCATTTTTTCCGCGGGCAGGCGCGGGAACTCGCGCACGGGTTTTGTCTGTGCTTCCTTTGAAAACTCGATCGTGTACACGAAACGGATATTGTTTTTATCCCGCGCGTCGAGGGATTTTTTCCTGATCGCGAAATACCCGAGCTTCCCGCCCGTCTTTTTCCGCGCGAGCTCGACGAGCGTTTTTTCGTCCGTGCCCACGGGCAATTTGATATCCGAAAGGGTGCGTAAACTCATACCTGCCCCCTTGTAATGCTTTCCGCGACCGCGCGCGCCGAGGCGTAAGCGAAATGCAGATTAAAGCCCCCGCACTGCCCGTCCGCATCGAGCGTTTCGCCCGCGAAATACAAACCCTTTACCCGTTTACTCTCGAAATTTTCCGTGGTTTCCCTAAGCGGAATACCGCCCTTGGTTACCTGCGCGTAATCAAAGCCCAAATGCCCCATAACCCGCAGAGGAAAGGCTTTGACAAGCCCCGCCGCCTTTTGCATATCCCCCGCCGCGCGCTTCATCACCGCTCTGCCGATCTGGTTATTGACAACGCCGAGCAGCAGCTCGCTATCTGAAAGCGCGGGATACGCCGCGCGTTTTTTCTGCAACGCCGTGAAAATCGCTTGCTCGCCGACTTCGGGTAAAAAGTCTATGGACAGCGTTACCTGCCCGCTCTCGACCTCGGGCGTGATGAACGCGGAAACGCGGAACACCGCGTCGCCCGACACGCCGTAATCGGTGAAAATGATATCCCCGCGCACGGTATACTCGCCCGAGGGCGCGTGCGCGGTCAGCCCGCCGTTTACCACGCGGATACCTTTTAAGGTCTTGATCGGCGCGGTTTCCGTTTTCAGCTGTACGAGCGACGGATATAACGGCGTTACGGTATGCCCGAAGCTCTGCGCCAAAGCGTACGCCGTGCCGTCCGTACCGAAATTTTTCGCAGCTTTCCCGCCCGTGCAAAGCACGAGTTTTTCCGCTTGACAGGCACGTTTTTCCCCGTCCTTTTCATATTCTGCTACGAAGCCGTTCTGCGTTTTGCGTATAGCATACACCCGCGCGCCCGTGCGAAGCTCCGCGCCGTTTTGCTCCGCATAAAACCGAAGCGCGTCGGTGAGAGCCGAAGCCTGCCGCCCCGCGGGATAGGCTCTGCCGCGTTCGTCGAAAGAAAGCAATACGCCGCGCTTAGCCCAAAATTCCCGAAACTCCTCTGCGCCGTATACGGACAGCAACGCGCCGAGCCGCGCCTCAGCCTGCGGGTCGGAGGAAAAATACCCGCCCCGTTCCGCCACGCGGAGGTTGGTGATATTCCCTTGCCCGTTGCCCGTTGCGGAGAGTTTTTTCCCTACCCGTTCGCCCCGTTCAAGCACGAGCAGGTCCTTTTCGCCGTATTCGGTAAGTATATTGGCGAGAAACAGCCCTGCCGCCCCGCCGCCGATGATAATGACTTTATAAGTTTCCATAGCTATATTGTACTCTATCTTCGAGAAATTGTCAAATTTTCGGGAAACCGTATAAAAAATTTTTGCTTTTGCATTGACTTTTTCCGCAATTTATATTAAAATATAAATACCCAAACAAAAGAACGAGGTAATTTTATGGAATTTATCAAAAAAGCATTCAACGCGATTCTCGATTACGCCAAAGCCAAACCCTTGCTTGCGGGCATCACCGCCGCGGCGGGCGTATTTGCGCTGATCGTACTCACGATCATTATCGTTTTGTCGGTGAAAGCCTCCAAGCGCAAAAAAGCCATGCAAAACGCCGTTACCGCCGCCGTCAGCGCGCCCGCAGAAGAACAACCCGCAACTCCCGTGGAAGAACCCGTAATTCTTCCCGCGCCCGACCCCGAACCCGAGGTCGAAATTGCGCCCGTAGCGGAAGAAACCAAGGAAGAACCCGTTCCCGAGCCTGTCGCAGAGGAAGCAAAAGAAGAACCCGCCCCCGCGCCCGTCGTTGAAGAAGCTGCGGTAGCGAAAACGGCACAGGAAGAAACGAAAACGGAAGAAGCGTCCGTCGAAGAAAAAGCGACGGAAGAAAAGCCCGCGGAGAAGAAACCTGCCGTAAAAAAGACGGCAACGAAAGCGAAAGCGACTGAAAAGCCCGCAGAGAAACCCGTAGAAAAGCCTGCGGAAAAACAAAAGAGATACAACGGGAAATGGATCGTCTGCAAACTGGTAACGGAGGGGGCGGAAGAAAACGAAGAAATGTATTTCTTCGAACTGCGCGCCTCCAACGGCGAGAAGCTGCTTTCCAGCGAGGAATACACCTCGTATAACGGCGCGCTGAAAGGTATTGAAACGCACAAAGCGAATATCGCAAAAGGCAATTTCCGTATTACCCTGTCGAAGAAAGGCGATTATATCTTCAAATTGCTCAACGGCAAGAATATGCTGCTGTGCACGGGCGCGAACTACAAAACGCGTGTGCGTTGCGAAAAGGCGATCGAGTCCACGAAACGGTTTGCCGAAACGGCGATCGTGGACGAAACCGTTCAGGAACTGCTCGTAAAGATCCCCGCGGAAGAAGAAACGGCGGCCGCGCCTCTTACCGAGGGCTATAACGGGAAATGGATCATCGCAAGCAACACGAGCGCAGAGGGCGAAACGGTGTACTATTTCGAGCTGTTTGCAAACAACGGCGAAAAGCTGCTTTCCAGCGAAGAATACACCACCTACGTCGGCGCGGTGAACGGTATCGAAACGCATAGAAAGAATATCGAGAACGGCAATTTCCGTATCACGCTCACCAAGCGCGGGGATTATATCTACAAATTGCTCAACGGCAACGGTCAGCTTCTGTGCCTTGGCGAGCATTACAAGACCCGTCGGCTTTGCCAAAACGCCGTGGAATCGGTGAAGAGATTTGCAATCGCTTCTCCCGTCATCACGAACGAAAACAAATAATTCGAGCAAAATTACAAAAACGCGAACTCAGCCGAGTTCGCGTTTTTCATTGTAATACCGTTATCTTGCGCCGAAACCGCCTCCGCCGTGTCCGCCGCCGCCAAACCCGCCGAAGCCGCCGCCACCGCCGCTTCTGCCCACGACGCTGCCCGCGCCTTTACCGACAGCCGACATCAGCGCGCTGACAAACGCGCGGTTGATACACCTGCTAAGGATCAGATAATCAAACAGCGTAAAGTCCACGCCCACGTACCAAGTAGGCGGTTCTAAGGTGATCTTTGCGAACTTTTCCTGCCATTCGTCCGTTACGCCGAGCACCTGCGCGTACGGCAAGACCTTGTAATAAAGCTGCGGATTTTCTTCCAGCATAAACTTGATTTTCTCCTCTTCCGTTACGACGATAAAATCCTTAAAGCCGAGGATCTCGCCGAGCGCGTCGAGGTATTTTTCCGTGCGGGAAAGCGCCCCGCAGGCTATGAATACAGGCAAGAACGTACCCGCGCACACAACGGCTTTTTCCCAGCCCGTCATGATATAGCTTGCAAAAAACGCGATGAACAGCACCGAAAACAGCGTTGCGATCAAAATTTCCACGAGGAAGATCGCCAGCTTTTTCTTGCGTTTCCATTTATAGCGGTAGTTCTCGCGCAGATAGCCCAAGACCCCGATGGCAGCCACAGGCAAAAGAAAGATCATACCGAGCGCGTACCGATACCCCCCGCCGACGTTAAACGACAGGAAATACGGGGTCAACAGTCCGTACAGCACAGCCAAAACCAGACCGCAAACATACCCGAAAACCGATTTCTTTTCATACATAGGCTTTACGGTCGGCACTTGCCGTTTCGCGGTTTTGGAATATTCGAAAAATCTGTTGACGAGCTGGGATACCCTGATCGTCAAACGGCGCTGTGGTTTCTCTTCCTCGAACGTCTTGCCCGTTTCTTCCCACTTCGCGCCCGCAAACAGCCCCTTAAACAATGTCTTTTGGTGCGCGGGCGCGCCCTCGGGCAACTCGTCTGCGAGCGAGATGAGTTTGGGATCGTCCTCGTCGGAAAGGTCTATATTCAAATACCCCTTATCCGCGAAATAGTAGATCATCGCGGTAACGTCCTCGGTATCCGCCGTGCCGTCGAGCAGTTTCCCCATCTGCAAAGGGTCCATATCGTCGGGCGCTTTGATATTGACTACCGTAATCAGTTCCCGCTTTTTACGGGTAAGGAGCACCAGCCCGACCGCAAGCGCGACGACCGCCACGCCGCCAAGCACGATCTTCCACATATCTTTGGTAAAGATCCGCGTTTTCGTATACTCGTCAAGCACGCCTTTGCCGAGGGTGAACTCTACCGTGATCCCCTCCGCCATCCTTTCGTGATAGGTATCGTTGTAGACAAGCTCCAAAACCTCCGCCTGCAAGGTAAGCGTTTTTTTATCGGCGGATAATGTCTTTTGTACTTTATTCGCCGCCGACGGTTCGTCTATGCCGTATTTCCCCACGAACACCGTTTCCGATTGCAACGCGTCGGGGAAATGCATCCTAACGGCAACGTTATGCAACGCCACCGCGCTGCCGAAACCCACCACGTCGAGGCGCATACCGTTTTTCACGTCGTCCGCGCCGATCTCCATCGTATAACCGATATCGTACGTCCATACCCTGCCTTTTTCCACGCCGCCTACGCAGTTGATATCCAGAAACCCGTCCACGTCGGGGTTTGTTGCCACGTAATAGGAAAATTCGGAATTCCCCTCACAGCCCGCCGTGATATCGTAATACCTGTCCCCCTCGATCGGAAGACTGTGATAGAACATCGTCAAACCCGATTGTAAAAATTTCACGGTAATCTGTTCTTTCACCTCGATCGTGCGGTCCTTGTTTACCGTGATATCGGCGTTGAAACGCTGAATCTCGATAACGGGCGCACTTGCCGCCGAAGCGGAAACGCTCTTTTCCGCTTTCCCGAAGAACGGAAACAGACAGACCGCGAACGCAACCGCAGCCAAAAGCAAATATCTCGCCTTTTTGAAAAAGGTCTTCATAACACCCCTCTCGTCCGTTCTTTGTCAGAACTGCACTTTCACGTTTTTACGCTCTTCTTCGCTCTCCAACTCAAAATAAGGCTTCTTCTCGTACCCCTCGCCCATACGCTTCCCGATGATACAAGCAGGGAAGAGTTCGAGCTTGGTATTGAAACTCTTGACCACGCCGTTGTAATACCGACGCGCGCTTTCCAGCTCGCTCTCGATATTTTTCAGCTGTCTTTGCAAATCGAGGAAATTCGAGTTCGCCTGCAACTGCGGATAGCTTTCGGACACCGCGTTAAAGAACGTCCGAAGCGACGAGGTCAACCCGTTTGCCGCCGCGATCTTTTCTTCCGCCGATCTCGCGCCCGCCGCGATATTCCGCGCCGCAATCACGTTTTGCAAGGTCTCGCTCTCGTGCTTGGCAAAGCCCTTTACCGTTTCCACGAGGTTGGGAATGAGATCAAACCGTTTTTTGAGATAAACGTCGATCGTCGCCCACGCCTCTTCCACTCTGTTTTTCAAGCGCACGAACGCGTTGCGCGTTTTTACCCACCATACGAGCACGGAGATCACGAGGATCACGAGCAGTACGGCTACGATGATACCGGCGATCGCGCCGCCGCTTATCAGCAACGAATGTAACATTGTTTTCTCCTTTGAAAAGCCTTTGCTTTTCCTGATAGTATTGTACGTTTATTATACTACATACGCTGACAAATGTCAATATTTTGAAAAAAATTTCATCACGCAAAAAAACGGACCTTTTCGGAAAAAGGTCCGTTTTTTCGTTGCGCCTTGGATTAGTCCTCTGCGCGTCTGCCTCTGAGCCAAAGCACGCCGTTCGAGATGATCGGCGAAAGGATCAGCCACAACGCAGCCAACGCGATGAGCGAATATACGATCACCGAGCCAACCGTCCGTGCGCCTGCGAAGATCGAGGACACGAGGTTGAAATTGAACAGACCGAATAAGCCCCAGTTCACTGCGCCGACAATTACCAAAATATAAGCGATAATGTTTGCAATACGCATAATTTGTTTCCTCCTGAAAGCAGTATGAGCCGTCCGAAAGATTTTATGCGCAGCATTTTTACTCTGTTCTAAGCGCGACCAC
The DNA here is from genome assembly GCA_017465865.1 of Clostridia bacterium. GTDB lineage: Bacteria > Bacillota > Clostridia > Christensenellales > Borkfalkiaceae > Scatosoma. The sequence continues at coordinate 45,834 of JAFTVF010000003.1, read as the reverse complement.
GGGGTCTTTCTTTGCCGCGGCGTTCGCGGGGATAAGCCCGCTGATCAGAGTCAGGGAAATACTGATCGCGATCATAATAAGTGCGGAAGTAAACGGCAACGCCGCGATCGTCGCAATGCCCGTCAGCGATTTGAACAGGGCGTTGATACCCAAGGACAGCAGATACGTAACGGTTACGCCGAACACGCCCGAGGAAAGCCCGATAATGAACGTTTCCGCGTTGAACAGGTTTTTGATATCTTTCTTCCTTGCACCCAGCGAGCGGAGCACGCCGATCTCCTTGACCCGTTCGACGACGGACACGTAGGTAATGATCCCGATCATGACCGAGGACACGACGAGGGAGATAGAAGTAAATGCAACGAGTACGTAGGTAACGGCGTTGAGGATCGTTTGCATCATACTCATCATAATACCTACCGTATCGGTATACTTTACTTGCATATTTTTATCGTGCGTATCGTTCCACGCGTCAAGATAAGCAAGCAAATTTTCTTTCGCTTCAAAGTCTTCCGTATATATACCCAAGGAGCTTACGGTATCGATTGCGCCAACGGCGCGTTTCATCACGGTATAATCCCCGCCCATCTGCTCTGCTTGATACACGTATTCGTATAAATTAGGCGCAGTTTGCGACAAAAGCGCCGCATTCGTGTCCTCTCGCATCCATTGTGCAATCTGCGAATTTTTATTGTTGGCAATATACGTATTTACTAAATTTTCCGTAAGATTTAATCCGCTGGCAAGGCAACCGTACGTTCTCCCCTCACGCAAACGCAAAATCCCCGAAACCTTTATAGACGTACCCTTTTGACTATCCGTTACGTCCAGCGTTTCACAGGTGCTTTTATAATTAAACGCATACGGCGAACCGCTTGGAAGTTTTTCGTAAATCTCGTCGTTATAATACAGCGTATATTTCTTGTTGACCACGTCCGCAAAATCAATCTTGATCCCCTCTTCCTTCTTTGCGTCTTCGTTATAAAGGGTATGGAAGAACTGATCACCATCCAAAAGCCCAAGCTGAACAAGCGTAAGATCGGTTACGTCGTTATTATCCCCTACTACCAACACCGCCTCGTTGGGCGCGTTGGGAAATTCCCCGTACACTACGTCGTATTGCGAAAGCACGTAATCCTTATCGGGAAAATCGCCGTTCGTATATTCCGTCGTCCCGGGAATTTTATTGACAATAGAACCCAATATACCTACGTAGGGCACGAGCGACGAATAATCCGTCCCCTCCGTTTTATCAAGAGCCGAGAGCATTTGCACGTAAGCGCCTTTGAGCGCGGTAAGTGAGTAATTATACGCTGCCGCAGGCGTTTGCGAATTGGGTGTCGCAACTTCCGCTTCCGTGTAAATATTGCTCATCAAGTTCTCGCCGTAACTATATTGAATAACCTCGTACATAGATTCGTCCATATCTGCAATATAGGTAAGGTATTCGTCTGAAAGATTGTTTTTCACCTGCATACCCTGCGCCATATTCGTCAAAAACGAATTTACGTATACCTTATCCCCAATTTCATCGAGGTCAGGCATATCGCTCGCGGAAGTCATATTCGACATAATCGCGTCCACGTCCACCGTCGTTTCGGAAATTTCAAGTGGATAATGCGAAAGCATATCTTCTTCCGTCTTTAATATGTACCGATTAAACCCGTTGGAGAGCGCAAGCACCAAGCATACGCTGATGATACCGATACTCCCCGCGATCGACGTAACGATCGTACGCCCTTTCTTGCTCATCAAATTCCGCGCGCTAAGCCCCAAAGAGGTCTTAAACGACATAGCGGAGCGTTCTTTTTTCTCTTTCTTCTTGCGTTCGGGTTTTGCCGTTTCCAACACCTCTTCCACCGCCTGCGCCTCGTCGCCGTCGTAGGGGTTGGTATCGTCCACCACCAGCCCGTCCTGCAAGCGCACGATACGCGAGGAATACTGTTCCGCAAGCTCGGGATTATGCGTAACCATAATGACGAGCCGTTCGCCCGCGATCTCGCGGATCAAGTCCATAATCTGTACGCTCGTTACCGTATCGAGCGCGCCCGTCGGCTCGTCCGCGAGCAAGATCTCGGGGTTATTGACGAGCGCGCGCGCAATCGCCACGCGTTGCATCTGCCCGCCTGAGAGCTGGTTGGGTCGTTTGTACATCTCCGTTTCCAACCCGACCTTTTTAAGCGCCTCTTCCGCGCGTTGACGGCGTTCGGTCTTATTCAGCCCCGCGATCGTCAGCGCGATCTCGACGTTACCCAAAACGGTCTGGTGCGGGATCAGGTTATACGACTGAAATACGAACCCGATACGGTGATTTCTGTACACGTCCCAGTCGTGGTCCTTGTAATCCTTCGTGGATTTCCCGCAGATCACGAGATCGCCCGAGGTATAGTGGTCAAGCCCGCCGATGATATTCAGCATCGTCGTTTTTCCGCAGCCCGAAGCGCCGAGTATAGACACGAACTCGTTCTTTCTGAACCGCAACGAAACCCCTTTAAGCGCCTGTACCGTTCCGCCTGCTGTCTTGTAGTCTTTTTTGATATCCTTTAACTGTAACATATATCTCTCCTTTTCCACACCTTGGTTTTGCCGTGTGGAAAAATTCATCTGCTAAAAAAGCAAAAGAAAGCGGAAGTCCCGCTTCTTTTATTATGTTTCCGTCCTCTTTTTAGCGAAAGAGCGCGCCGCCCGCCGTTTTTTTGCGAACGGTTTTTCTTTCCGATTGAATGAGATCCATAAACCCGTCGTAAAGCTCGCACATTTTCGTAAAATTCTCTTCGCCGAATTTTTCCACCACTCTGCCGATAAAATCCAGACAGGTTTTCAGATCGTCCTCGTAGGTTGCGAGGGTCTCCTCGGTAACCTCGACGTACGCGATCTTTCTGTCCACGTCGTCGGGAACGCGCACGACCACGCCCTGCCCCTCCAAACGGTTGACGATCTGCGAAACCGCCGAACGGGTAACCCCGAGCAAGGTGGCAAGCTGGGTGGAAATCAGCCGTCTACCCTCGTATTTCGCCGCAAGTATCTCGCTGAGCATACGCAATTCCGTATCGTTAAAGCGGGTCTTTTTATCGGAAATTGCGATCCCGTCGCGTTTTTTCATCAGCGCGAACACCGCGCCGAGATACTTCTCGTTTTTACTTGTGCCTCTTGCCGTTTTCACGGTCTTTTGTCTGACTGCCATGAACTTTCACCTCTGTAAAAATAAGACGAGCGTTTTCTTTATAACACTTTATCTTTTCCGCACTTTATTATAAAGGTTTCCGCACCGATTTGTCAACAGATCGCAGGCAAAATTTTCCTACTTTCACAAACTTTTTACATACAGCCCGATTTTTCTCGTCCATTATACTATTCTTTTGTGATAGCGATTATACCGAAGTGTGAAAATGCGGTAAATTTCTTGCGATTATCCTTTTCAAGCACTTGTCAAACCACGAAAAAAGTGTTACAATAATGACAACGAATATACGAACGGAGGGATTATGTTGCAGTCCTTACTCAAATTTTTAGACGATTCGAAAACGGCGTACCACGCCGTGAAAAACGCGGCGGAGCTGTTGATTGAAAACGGCTTTATCCGCCTTTTGGAAACGGAGGATTGGGATATCCGCGAGGGCGGGAAATATTTCGTCGCAAGAAACGGCAGCAGCTTGATCGCGTTTACAATCGGCTCGCCCGATACCTTTTCCTATAAGATCGCGGCCTCGCACACCGATTCCCCTGCGCTCAAACTCAAGGAACAGCCTTTGAAATGCTCCGCGGGCTGTACGACCCTCAACGTCGAACCCTACGGCGGCGGGATTTGGTATTCCTTCCTCGACCGACCGCTGACTTTGGCGGGACGGGCGGTAAAACGGGTCGGCTCGACGGTGAAAGAGGAGCTTGTTACCGCGCCTTTTACGCTGACGATCCCCTCCGTTGCCATTCACCAAAACCGCAACGTGAACGACGGCTTTACCGTCAATCCGCAAATCGATTTATTACCCTTGTTCTCTTTGGCAGGCGAGGAGCTTTCCAATGCAACGCTGATAGGAAAGCTCGCGGGCGAAAACGTGCTTGCGTACGATCTGTATCTCGTAAGCGCTTCCGCGCCCTACGTTTTCGGGCTGAATGAAGAATTTTTGGCATCTCCGCGCCTCGACAACCTGACGAGCGTATACGCCTCGTTGCAAGCGTTGCTTTCCCACGAGGACAGCGAGGGCGTGTGCGTAGCCGCGCTGCTCGATAACGAGGAAGTGGGCAGCCTTACCGCGCAGGGCGCGGACGGGGATTTCCTCGAAAAGACCTTGCGGCGGATCGCGTACGCCTTGCGTTTTGACGACAACGAGTATTACAAAGCGCTTGCATCCTCTTTCCTTTTGTCCGTGGACAACGCGCACGCAAAACATCCCAACCACCCCGAAAAAGCCGACCCGACCAACGAAACTCTGCTCGGCAAAGGGATTGTGATCAAAAGCCACGCAAACAAAGCGTATATCACCGACGCAACCTCGTCCGCCGTCATAAAAACGGTATTCGACAATGCGGGCGTGAAACACCAGAGCTTTTTTAACCACTCGGACGCGCGGAGCGGCTCTACCCTCGGCGCGCTCGCACTTCGGCATACGGGTATGCTGGGCGCGGATATCGGGATCGCGCAGCTTGCGATGCATTCCGCTTGCGAATGTTTCGCGATCGAGGATTACCAGCAAATGACCGAGGGCTTGCGCGCGTTCTTCGCCGCTTCTCTCGTCCGCACCGACGACGGCGTGATCGTACGCTGAATTTCAACCCGTTATAAAAGGGCTATTGCAAAATGCAATAGCCCTTTTGTTTTTTCGTTATTTAATGAACGCACGGAACGCGAGGTATTCCTCGTACAGATCGGCTTTGGAGATGACTTCGTAAGGCGCGTGCATCGAGATCACGGGTACGCCGATATCGATGGTGTCGATATTCATATTCGCGATAAATTTCGCAACCGTACCGCCGCCGCCGACGTCTACTCTGCCCAGCTCGCCCGTTTGCCAGATCACGCCGTTTTCGTCGAACAGTTTCCGCAGATACCCAACGTATTCCGCGTCCGCGTCGGAAGAACCGCTCTTACCGCGCGCGCCCGTGAATTTGGTGATCCCTGCGCCGTGGGAAACGTACGCGGAGTTGAGTTTCTCGCAAACGTCGGGGAAGTTGGGGTCGTACCCTGCGTTGACGTCTGCCGAAAGACATTTGGATTTCGCGCGGACCGCCGCCGAGGTTACGCCGAACGAGCTTGCAATTTCGTTAATGAGATCGGTAAAGATCGCGCACTGCATACCCGTCGTGCCCTCGCTGCCGATTTCTTCCTTGTCCGCGAGCACGACCATAACGGTATGCTCGTCCGAAGCCTCGTCAAAGAGCGCGGTATACGCAGGATAGGAGCATACGCGGTCGTCGTGGCCGTACGCGCCGATAAGTCCGCGGTCGAACCCGATATCCTTTGCGTTATACGCAGGCACGAGCGAAAGCTCCGCGGAAAGGAAATCCGCTTCTTTCATACCGTATTTTTCGTTGAGGATACGGAGCAAGTTTTCCTTCACCGTCTTATCCTTTTCGTCTTTTGCCGCCGTGTACGGGATATTCCCGAACCAGATATTCAAATCCTCACCGCCGAGTGCTTCGCCCAAGGGCTTGACGTTCTGTTTCGCCGCAAGGTGAGGCAACAGATCGCTGATATAGAACACGGGGTCGTTCTCCCCCTCGCCGATCTTGACGTTCAGCTTGCTGCCGTCCGCGAGCGCGACCGTGCCGTGGAGAGCAAGCGGGATCGTCGCCCATTGATATTTACGGATACCGCCGTAGTAGTGCGTTTTGCCGAACGCGATCCCCTCCGATTCGTATAAGGGGACTTGTTTCAAATCGATTCTCGGGCTGTCGATGTGCGAAGCGAGGATACGGATCCCGTCTTTCGCCACGTCCGCTTTCCCTACCTTGATCAGATAGATATTTTTACCACGGTTGTTGTAGTATACTTTGTCGCCCGCTTTCAGCTTCGTGCCGAATTCAAAGGGTACGTACCCCTGTTTTTTCGCCTCCGCCTCTACGAACGCGCAAACCTCGCGTTCCGTCTTTCCCTCGTCGAGGAAAACCTTGTACCCCTCGGCGTAGTCGAAAATTTCTTTCATCAGTTTCTCGTCCGCTACTTCGTAGACGTTCGTTCTTTTGTAAGCAAGTTCGCTCATAATATATCTCCTTTCTTATTTTTCTTATTGATTGCTGGTATAAAACGAAGCCAGACGCAAGATAGGCAAGGCGACCGAGGATTTTTCGACGGGAGCGTACAAGACGTACGTAAGCGAGAAAAACCGCAAGGTCAACGCCGCATATCGTAGCGTATTCTTCGTTTTACTGTAAAAACCCTTTAATAATCTGCTCCTCTGCTTCCTTTTCGGTCAAACCGAGGGTCATCAGTTTGATAAGCTGTTCGCCCGCGATCTTCCCGATCGCGGCTTCGTGGATCAGCTCCGCGTCGATATCGTTTGCCGAAAGACAAGGCGCGGCGGTTACCGAAGCGTTGTCCATAATGATCGCGTCGCATTCGGTGTGTCCGTGGCAGGGCGCGTTGCCGTTCATCGTCGATACGAAATGCTGCACGGATTCGTCCGCCGCCACCGAGCGGGACATGATATCCGCCCGACAGCCCTCGCCGTTCATATCCACGATAAAGTCGGTATCCGCGCTCTGTTTGCCGTGCGTGTACAGCTTTTCTTTGACGATAAAATTCGCGCCTTTTTTCATATCCGCTTTCGTGATACGCTTGGTGGAGTCCACGCCCTTGATCTGCATAGTTTCCATTTCCATATACGCGCCCTCGTCCAAATGCACGACCGTGGTCGGGTTCATCACGTTTCTGCCGTTGCCGTCCCCCTCGCCGTAGTGTTTTTCCACGTATTTCACGCGCGCGTTTTTGCCTACGTAAAAGGTATGCTCGCCGTCGTGGCGGGAAGTCGTATCCACGCCGCCGCAGTGATGGATTCCGCAACCCGCGACGATCAAGACGTCCGCGTTGTCGCCGATATAGAAATCGTTATACACCACCTCTTGCAAGCCCGCCTTGCTGATGATGACGGGGATATGCACGCTCTCGTTTTTCGTGTCGGGCTTGATGATGATATCGATCCCCGATTTCCCGTCCGTTTTGGTAATGATATCGATATTCGCCGTCGTGTTCCTGCCCTCCAAACCGCTGTTACTGCGGATATTGTACGCGCCCTCGGGCACGCCGTGCAGATCGGCTATTTTTAAGAGTAGATCTTTTTCGATTGCGTCCATTTTTCGCCTCCCTTACAGCTTGTCCGTCAGCACGCGGCAGGAATCCGAAGCAAGGAGCTTTGGCAACACTTCGTCCTTTTTGCCTACGCTCTGCACCGTTCCGTCCGCGATCACCACGATCTTGTCCGCGATATTGAGAATACGCTCCTGATGGGAAATGATCAGAATACTCCCCTGCGTTTTGTCGTACATATTTTCAAATACTTTGATGAGGTTTCCAAAGCTCCAAAGATCGATCCCCGCTTCCGGCTCGTCGAACACGGACAGCTTCGTGCCCCGCGCGAGCACGGTCGCGATCTCGATGCGTTTGAGCTCCCCGCCCGACAGCGAAGCGTTTACCTCGCGGTCGATATAATCCCGCGCGCACATACCCACTTCCGAGAGATACGCGCAAGCGTCGGAAACTTTCATATTCTTGCCCGCCGCGATATTGATAAGATCGCGCACGGTCAGCCCCTTAAACCGCACGGGCTGTTGAAAGGCGTAGGAAATACCCCGCTTTGCCCGCTCGGTAACCGAAAGCGCCGTAACGTCCTCGCCGTCGAATAGTATTCTGCCCTCGGTGGGCACGAGTATCCCCGCAATGATCTTCGCGAGCGTGGATTTACCCCCGCCGTTCGGACCTGTAAACGCCACGAACCGCTCGTCAAGCGTGAGATTTATATTCTGCAATATCCGTTTTTCGCCCGCGCCGTCCTGTACGCGGTAGCCGATATTTTCAAGCTGTAACATCCGTAAAAATCCTTAACAATTTCTTCTCTATAAATATACCACAAACACGGGTAAACTTAAACCGTTTTCGAGCGTGTTTTTCTTTTTTCGGGAAATTTTTCAAAAAACTTCCATCAGCGCGCCGTGGCGTTTTAACCATTTCCTGCGTTCTTTCCAATCGGGGATATACCTTGCCACCTCCGCCCAAAAGAGCGCGGAATGGTTTTTGTATTTCGTATGCGCCAATTCGTGCACGACCACGTATTCGATCACCGCTTTCGGTGCATAGATCAGTCGAAAGGAATACCGCAGCGCGTTGTCGAACGAACACGAGCCCCAGCGCGTTTTTGCCGAACCCACCGACACGGATTTATAACCCACGCCCATTTCCCTTGCCTTTTCCGCCGTTACCTGCGCCAAAATGCGTTTCGCGTTCTCTTTCAGCCATTTCACCAGCCGTTTTTTCGGCGCGATTTCGGGCAAAGCAAGCTCGTTTTTCTCCCCGTCAAAGCCAACGGAAACGCGTTTTTCCAGCCGTATTTTACAGGGCTTGCCAAGCAAAAAAAGCTCGTACCCGTCGAGATTTTCACTCGGTAAACGCACACCTGCCCCCGCATTTTCCGCTTTTTTGCGTAATATCCAGCCCTCTTTCGCCTGCAAAAACGCAAAAATCCGCTCCTCACTGCAACGCTTGGGCGCGCGCACGATCAGTCGATTAAAAGCGTCAACGGATATCGCCAGCGTTTTGCGGTCGGAACGGATAATGTTATCGGGTCGTATCATCACGGCGCGGGCTTAGCCCTCGTAGCCCATAGGATTGCCGCTCTGCCATTTCCACTGCGAAGCGCACATTTCCTCAATGCCGAATTTCGCTTCCCAGCAAAGCTCTTTTTTCGCCTTGTCGGGCGCGGCGTAACAAGTCGCGATGTCGCCGGGACGGCGTTCGCAGATCTTATAGGGCAATTTCTTCCCGCACGCCTTTTCAAACGCGTGGATCATATCCAGAACGCTGTAACCGTGTCCCGTGCCGAGGTTGTAGATATGCACGCCGCTGTCGTTGCAATGCTCGATCGCCGCGATATGCCCCAGCGCAAGGTCTACCACGTGGATATAATCGCGCACACCCGTGCCGTCGGGGGTGTCGTAATCGTTGCCGAACACGTTGATACAGGACAGTTTCCCGCTCGCCACCTGCGCGACGAACGGCATCAGGTTGTTGGGAATCCCTTTCGGGTCTTCGCCGATCAAGCCGCTCTCGTGCGCGCCGACGGGGTTGAAATAGCGGAGCAGGATAATATTCCATTCCTTATCCGCCTTATACAGATCCTGCATGATCATTTCCATCATGAGCTTGGTACTGCCGTACGGGTTGGTCGTCGAAAGACGGCAATTTTCGTCGAGCGGCAGGCGTTCGGGATCGCCGTATACCGTCGCAGACGAGGAGAAAATAATCTTTTTCACGTTGTATTTTTCCATAATCTGCAACAGCGAAACCGTACCGCTGATGTTGTTTTCGTAGTATTTCAAGGGCAGACGGCAGCTTTCGCCCACCGCCTTAAACGCCGCGAAATGGATCACCGCGTCGAACTTGTGCGCGGCGAAAATCTTTTCCATCGCTTCACAGTCGCGAATGTCCGCTTCGTAAAACGTTACTTCTCTGCCCGTGATCTTCTGCACGCGGCGGATACTTTCAAAGCTCGAATTGTTGAAATTATCCACCACGACCACGTCGTAATTTTTGTTCAAAAGCTCTAATACGGTGTGCGAACCGATATAGCCGCAACCGCCCGTAACCAAAATCGTAGGCATACGTCCACCTCTTTTTTATTTTTCTTTGATTATTATAACTCTGCTTTTGAAAAAAAGCAACCGAAATTTTTTCTCGTCTTTTTGTCTTTCTTTCGCAGCTTAGTCCGCCGCCTCTTCTTCCTCTGTTTCCGCGAACTTGGAACGGAGCTTTAACACCTTTTGCTTGGTCGCTTTCACGATTTTCAGCTCAATATTCTTAAACCGTAACGTCTCTCCGATAGGCGGGATTTCGCCGTAAAGCTCGGTAACCAGCCCACCGACCGTATTCGATTCGTATTCTTCTTCAGGGACGGGGATCTCCTCGTCGTCCGTTTCGTAAAGTTCTAAGAACTGTTCCAGCTCGCACTTGCCGTCCACCCAATACTCGCCGTCGGCGATCTTGCCGTAAAGCACTTCTTCCTCGTCGTGTTCGTCCCAGATCTCGCCAACCAGCTCTTCCAAAATATCTTCCAGCGTCACGATACCGAGCAAACCGCCGTATTCGTCGCTGACCGCAGCCATATGGATTTTCTGTTTTTGGAGCTGTTTCAAAAGAGTGGAAATACGGGTGTATTCGGTGGTAAACACGATATCCTGCACCAAATGCCCGATTTCCTTTTCACCTCTGATATACCCGCTGAAAAAGTCGCGTTCGTGGATAAGCCCGATCACGTTGTCGATTGTTTCCTTATAGACGGGCAGACGGGAATACCCCGTGCGTTCGAACACGTCCTTGATTTCGTCCATCGTCGAATCTTCGTCCACCGCGTACACGTCCACGCGAGGTACGAGAATATCCTCCACTTTCAGATCGTCGAATTCAAGAGCCGATTTCACAAGCTCCGATTCGTCCTCTTTGAGCGTACCGCTCTCCTCCGCTTCCTCTACGAGCGAGAGAAGCTCTTCGTCCGTAACCGTTTCGTCTCTTTTCAGCTTAAACGCCTTTGCAAGCAGGGCTTTGAAGCCGTCGAATATCTTACACACGGGAAAGAGTATCCAATAAAAGAATTGCATTAAAGGATAGAACAGGAAACAAACCTTTTCGGGGTATACGCTTGCGATATATTTCGGCGTAATTTCGCCGAAAATCAGCACGACGACGGTCAACACCGCGGTAGAGGCGGTTGCCGCCAAATCGGCGTTGGAAATGAGCTGTGCAAACAGCATTGTGCCGAGCGCGGAAGCCGTCAGGTTGACGACGTTGTTTCCAACGAGAATAGCCGTTACCAGCTTGTCGTATTTCTCGTCCGCAAAAGTGTACACTGCTTTCGCGTGCTTTTTGCCTTGACCTACGAGCGTTTTCAGTTTGATTTTATTCGCACAAGAAAACGCGGTTTCCGTACCCGAGAAAAACCCAGACAGAAGTACCAGTACTACGATCGCAATCGTTAGGGGTAGGTGATCCATGATAGTTGTTGAATATCCTCCGATAGATAAAAAATTTTTTGAGAAAACAAATTCTCTCAAATATCATTATAATAATTTTTTTTGATATTTGTCAACACAAGAGAACGGATATTTGCATTTTTTACAAAATTTCCATAAAAAAACGCCCCGCGAGGCGTTTTTTATCTCGTATTCTCCCGCGCTCTCGCAAGGTCGCGTTTTTCCTCCGTCGGCATTTCCGCAAAATGGCAAGCGCAGAAATGCCCCGATTCCACCTCCGCAAACGGCGGAAATTCCTGTTTACAGATCTCTTGAGCCATAAAACAACGGGTATGGAACGGACAGCCCTTGGGCGGTGAAACGGGGCTGGGCATATTCCCCGACAGTAAAATTTTCTCGTCCGCGCGTTCGCTGTCAACGGACGGGATCGCGCTGATCAACGCGACGGTGTACGGGTGTCGAGGCTCGGAAAACACCTGCTTAGCACTGCCCTGCTCGACAATACGCCCCAAATACATCACCCCGATACGGTCGGAAATATACCGTACCACCGATAGATCGTGCGAGATAAAAAGATAGGTCAGCCCCTCTTTTTCTTTGAGGTCGGATAACAGGTTGAGTATCTGCGACTGAATAGACACGTCGAGCGCGGAAACGCACTCGTCGCAAACGACGAATTTCGGGCGAAGCGCAAGCGCGCGCGCAATACAAATTCTCTGTCTTTGCCCGCCCGAAAATTGATGTGGATAACGGTGTAGCATATACTCCTGCAAGCCACATTCGCGCATAATCCCAAGCACGTATTCCCGCATTTCGTTCGATCCGCGTTTGAAATACCCGTGCGTCGTCGCGCCCTCTTCTATGATCTGCCCTACCGTCATTCGGGGATTGAGCGAAGAATACGGGTCTTGGAAAATGATCTGTAAATCTTTCCGAAGCTCCCGCAAGGTGCGGGGGGATTGCTCGGTCAGCTCGATCCCCGCATCCGATCTCCCGAAATACCGAACGCTACCCTCCGTGGGGCGGTATAATTGCAAGAGCGTTCTGCCAAGAGTGGATTTTCCACAACCGCTCTCGCCCACCAGCCCGAATGTTTCCCCCTTTTTAATATCCAGCGTAATTTCTTCTACGGCGCGGAGCTGTGGACGTTCGCGCTGAAACAGGGAGGCTTTCGGAAGCGGGAAATATTTTTTAAGACGGGTAATCGACAACAAGTTTTGCGTGGTCTGCACTTCTTCTCTCCTCCTTTTCAGGATAAAAACAACGGATACGTCCACCCGTTTGGGTATCAAAAAGCGACGGTTCTTCCGCGATACATTTTTCCGTACGGTATTTACAACGCGGTGCGAATTTACAGCCTTTAGGCAGTTTCGACGGGTGCGGAACACTACCTGAAATCGGTTCTAACCGCATGCCCGCACGCTCGGCAGTCGGTGCGGAGATGAGCAAGCCCTCCGTGTACGGGTGGCTGTATCCGCCGTCGTCAAACACTTCCTCCGCTTTGCAAAGCTGTACGACCTGACCGCAATACAGCACCGCGACGTCGTCCGCCATTTCACGGATCACGCCGAGATCATGCGTAATAAATAAAATCGCCGTGCCCCGTTCTTTTTGTAGATCCCGCATAAGCCGTAATATCTGTGCCTGTATGGTTACGTCGAGTGCCGTCGTCGGCTCGTCCGCGATCAAGATTTTCGGCTCGCAAGCAAGCGCCATAGCGATCATTACACGCTGGCGCATACCCCCTGAAAGCTGATGCGGGTATTGCTTTATCACCCGTTCGGGATTGGGAATACGCACCGCCCTAAGCATCTTTTCCGCCTCCGCAAACGCTTGCTTTTTCGATAGCTTTCTATGAATACGGAATGGCTCGGCTAGCTGTCTACCCACGGAAAAAACGGGATTTAACGCCGTCATGGGTTCTTGAAAAATCACGGAAATACGGTTACCGCGAATCGCGTACATTTTCTCTGGCGGGAGCTTGACTAAATCGAGCGTTTCTCCGTTTTCTGTAAAGAGTATTTCCCCGCTTTCTATATCCCCGTTGTCGTCAAGCAGGCGCAGAATACTCATTGCAGACACGCTTTTTCCCGAGCCCGATTCTCCGACGATACCAAGGGTCTTGCCCGCGTTCAAAGTAAAGGATACGTCGTTTACCGCGCGAACCGTGCCTTTGCGGGTGCGGAATGAAATATACAAATTTTTGACTTCGAGTAAGGGCATTTATTTCTCCTTTTGGGCTTTGGGATCGAGTGCGTCGCGCAGAGCGTCGCCGAGTATATTGATACAGACGACGGCAACGGACAAAAACAGCGCGGGGAACAGCCATTGCCACCAATAATGCTGAATAACCGTACTGTTATTACAGCCCGTCAGCATATTCCCCCAAGTCGGTTGGGGCTGTTGCACGCCGAAGCCAAGATAGGACAGCGAGGATTCCGTCAAAAGACAACCCGCGAAATCGAGGGTCATACTCACGAGGATTACGGACACGATATTCGGCAGGATATGCCGAAAGGCAATCTTGCTCTCTTTTACCCCGATCGCGCGGGCGGCGGTAACGAACTCCTTTTCCCGTTCGGCAAGTACCTGCCCCCGTATCATTCGCGCCAGACCCGTCCACGACAGCGCGCCTAAGATGAGCATGATAACGACGATCCGCATGGTTTCCGAAACGCTATAATTTTTTATGATCTGCGACAATAGCATGGCAAACGGTAAAAAGGGTATCGACGAAAAAATCTCCGTAATCCGCATGAGCACGGTATCCACCGCCCCGCCGAAATACCCCGAAATACAGCCCACGACGATCGCGATCGCGGAGGACACGAGCACCGCCACGCCCCCAACCGTCATTGTCATTTTCCCGCCGTGCACGATCCGCGCAAAGACATCCCTGCCCCTGCCGTCCGTGCCCATAAGATACCCTTTCAAGCCCGCGCTGTGCGTTACTTTCCCCGCGCCGTTGACCACGTACGTCTGCAACGAGCCCGCAAACACGCTCCCGCCCTCCCCCAGCTTTTGTTTAATATCGCACTGCCCGTAAGCGTTATGCCCCCAAGCGTACGCGTTGCCAAGGTTGGTAACTCCCACAAAATGTCGCGTACCTCCGTCAAGCGAAAGAAAATACTCCCCATCGGCGAGCGTTGGCAGAATATCCTCACCGTTTTCGAACGCACCCGAAACGATCAGCTCGCCGTCCTCGGTCAACAGCGCGATACATTTATTATCCGCGGTGAGCTCTACTACCTTTCTGCCCGCAAGACAAGCAGACAAAGAGCTTTGCCTGCCATTTTTCGAGCCGACTGCGGAGGTAAACAATTCCTCATCCCCGCTCGTAACCGTACCGTCCGTTTTCAAAGCGACCGCGACGGAGTTGGAAAACACGATCTTTTTCACCCCCGTCATGCCCTGAAAATCCGCGAGATTTCTCACGGCGTTGGTATTTCCCCAAACGAACGCCTCGCCTCGAAGCACCAGCGCGGTAGCCTGATACCCGCAAGATAGCGACGTCACCTCCGACGGGTCGATACCCCGCGCGAGGATTTCGGGCATTGCCAACGCCCCGAGCACGGGTTCTACGCCGTACTGACCACAGCTATTATCCCCAAACCCCACGATCTCTCCCGTTTTCGTTACCGCGATCACGTGGTCCTTGCCCGCAGAAGCCACCGCTACGCCTTGATTTTTTATCTGTTCGGGTATAGATTTCAAATCACTACCTGTCAAGCGGTCTTTGGTGTTCCCCCAAACGTACAATTTCCCGTCCTTAGACACGCCGACGGTAAAATCGGAAAACCCGTCGATCATGCGGACGTTCTTTTTTAAGCCCCTTGGCAGATCGCGCAGATCATACCCTGGCGCGACGTTCTGTTGCAGGGGATCGGTGTAGTTGATATCCAGCGACACGAACGCGGGCGCGATAAACACGAATAGAAACAGTCCCAAGAGCACGACGAGCGCGAAAACCGCCGATTTTTTACGGAAAAACGCCTCCCGCAACAGCCTCGACGGGCTTTCGATAGCAATTTCGTCATAGTCCTTGGCGCTACCAAACACCATACGTCTTATCCAGCCAAAAACCCGCTTGAACGCATACACGGTACGCCGCCACGCCCGTTTTATACAATTCTCCTTGCTCTTTTTCTTCATACTTTTCCGCCTTGTTTACTCTATTTATGCACTCGGATACGGGGATCAACCAAACCGTACGCGAGATCGACCAAAAGATTTCCGACGAGCGCGAGCAGGATATAAAACATCTGCATTGCGAGCACTATCTCGTTATCGTTTGCGGTTAGCGCGTCGAAATAGACCTTGCCGATACCGTTCAAACCAAAGATATTCTCGATCATGATCGAGCCTGAAAAGATCCCAAGCAACCAACCGATCACGAGCGCGACGACGGGAATGAGCGCGTTGCGCCAAGCATGGGAGCGCACGACGAGCCGTTCCCGCACCCCCTTTGCGCGCGCCGTACGCACACAGTCCAAAGACAGCGCGTCGATCATCGAAGCGCGCACGTATCGGGTCATACCGCCGAGCGAGCAAAAGGTCATTACGATAAGAGGCAGGGCGAAATGGTAGAGCTTATCCAAAAACGCGCGAAAGCCCGTATAGTCTTTCCCCACCGACGACATACCCGACACGGGGAAAAGATCGAGCTTGACCGCAAACAGCCAAATAAACAAAATCGCGGTGATAAATACGGGCATACTGTACCCCACGATCGTACCGACCTGCACGGCAAGGTCCCGTTTACTCCCCTTTTTCGCCGCGCAGAAAATCCCGAGCGGAATGGTAATCCCGAGTGCCAACACCGTTGCAAACAAATTCAAAAACACGGTATTGAGCAAGGGTTCTTTGATGACCGCCGCAACGGGCTTGCCGTACACGATCGAAGTGCCGAGATTGCCCTGCAACAAGCCGTTGAACGAGCCGTCGTAAAAGGAAGTCAAGCCCAGCCAACGCAGATACCGCGTAAACAAGCTCCCGTCCAAGCCGAAACGGCGTTGCCAATACAGATACCGTTCGGCATAGACGAGGTTTTTATTCGCGGCAATCTCCTGCATCGCCATATCCGCGGCTTTGTCCACGGGCAGCATGTTATACACCGCGAACACGAGAAAGGACAATAGCAGCAGCACCATCAGCATATACAGCAAACGCTTTACGATATATTTCGCCATTCCTCCCTCCTTGTTCGGTTATTTAATCAAAAAGTCCGCTTCGTCTTTGAGATAGTTCGTACTGTAATTGTCGTACTTTTCGGGGTCGATCGTCCACGCGAACGACTGATCGTATACCGCGCCCGTAAAGCCCGTTGCAAAATTCACCGCGCCGTATTTCGCGCGCGTGAACCCGTAGGCGGGCATCTGACTGTACTCGCCGTACAGCGCCGTGTTCATATCCCCCGAAGTATACGTGATATACGCGCCGATCTTTTCCCCTGCGTTGGGGTTGTTCTGCCACGCCGTGATCAGCTGATCGGTAACGGGGTTGGGCTGCGTGCCCATCCAGTTGATGACGAGCGGCATATAATATTCCCCGTCTACTTTCACCGTCTTATACTTATTATCCGTCGCGGAAAACGTCAGATTGTTATAGGTCTTTTCATACCCCGTCAGTTTCTTATACCGCACGCCGCCCTGCGTTTCGTCGTACCGTTCGCCCGTCGCCGTGTATACCCAGCCGCCTAACCGAAGCTCTTCCTGCGCCTTTTCCACGCTGTATTCGTATTTGTTGAGTTTCAGCCGATCTTTCACCGCGTGATAGGTCTCCGATCCCGCGTGATAAGGCCCGTGCACTACGCTCCCGTACCCGCCCGTGAACACCTGCGCGAACTCGTCGCGGTCGATCGTGTGCATGATCGCACGGCGCACCTCTTCAAACTGCGTCGGACCGAAATCGCATCGGAACGCGAGCTTGCCGTACCCCGCGCGGTCGTAATGCGTCTCCTTAAAATGCACGTTATCCACGACGGCGAGCGCCGCACGGGTATTTTCTCCGCCCGTTACCGACGAAAGCACGTCCACTCTGCCTTTTTTTAGCTGATCGAGCTGGGTTTCGGAAACGATCTTCACGTACGAGATCCGCTCGATCGAGGGCTTACCGCGGTGATCTCCTTTATATAAAGGATTGCGTTTTAAGGTCGCAACGCGGGTCGCCGCGCTGTAACTTTCCAAAACGTACGGTCCTGAATACGGGAACGCGGTCGCGTCTACCGTATTCAGGTTTTGCACGATCACGTCCGCGGTTTCGTATACCGTAATGCCGTTTTTCTGACCCTTTTTATAGAAATCCTTTTCCAAGTACGCGCCCTGTCCGTCGTCCTTCAACGCATACCTGCCTGCGTATAACGCCGTCGGAACGGGCGTAAACGCGCCGTAACGAAGCGCGTAATAATAATCGGCGTATTCGGGCTTGACCGTAACGGAGAAGGTATATTCGTCGAGCATTCTCACCCCCGTAAAAGGCACTACTTCTCCGTCCCCCTCGTAGGCGTTGAACGCTTCGTAGCCGACGAGGGTCTGCCCCGCCGAATCCCCACCGCCCGCCGCTTTCATTACTTTCGTGCTCCCGACGAGAAGCGAAACGAGATAGTTTTCCGCGCGGATAGGCGAGCCGTCGGAAAAGGTGAGATCGCCCGCGATCCGCATCGTAAACGTGCGCGTACCGTCGGCGTTCTCCGTTTCCGTATGCGAAGCGAGTATCCCCTCGCCCGCCCATTCGTAGCTGCCGCCCTTGCTGCTTACCACCGTCGAATACCCGCTCGTCAGCGTTTCGATATCGAGATCGGCAGACCCCGGCGCGGATTTTCCGAAGCTCGAATTTCGGAACGAGCCCGAAAGCTCGGTACTGCTGCCTAAAATGACGGAATTATCCCCCGAAACCACTTTCGCGCCGACGATCGCGTCCGTTACGTCCCAGTAGGGGCTTGTTTCCAGCTTATCGATCTTCGCGTTATAGATATCGTAGTATTGATTAGAATACAACGGCGCTTCGGGAACGAGCAAATTCCAGCGCTGCATATACAACCGCCACCATTCGTTGTACACCTGGGTAGGGGTAGTGAAATTTCCCGCGGGCTGAACGTTGTATACCATCGCCATAGACAAAAAGTCCATACCCAGCTCGTATTCCACGCCGTCCACCGTCGCGTACGCTTTGCCGTCCTCGCGTTCCTGTACCATATCGATCGTAACTTTCGCGCCGATCTCGCCGTATACCGAACGGGTATCCTCGCGGTATACGACGTCTTGAAGTACGTCCTCGTTTTTCTTCTTTTTACAAGCCACGGCGGGCAGGAGCATACACACCGCCAACGCCGTAAACGCTATTTTCCGATTTTTCATACTTATATTTTGCTCGAACTGCGGTTTTTTATCCGTGTAATAAAAAACACTTGACGAAAAACCCGACAAGTGTTATACTATTGCAAACGGAATTTATTTTTATAAAGTCGCGCCTACGCGCGCAAGGAGAGATTATGTCAAATAACGAACGCCGCATAGAAACCAAATGCGTACAGGGCGGATATACGCCCGCCAACGGCGAACCCCGCCAAGTGCCTATTATTCAAAGCACCACGTTCAAATACGCGACCAGCGAGGACATGGGCAAACTTTTCGACCTCGAAGCAAGCGGGTATTTCTATTCCCGTCTGCAAAACCCGACCTGCGACACCGTCGCGGCGAAGATCTGCGAACTGGAAGGCGGCTCGGCGGCAATGCTCCTCTCCTCGGGACAAGCCGCGAACTTTTTCGCGGTGTTCAATATCGCGACCTGCGGCGATCACGTCGTTTCCTCGTCCTCGATCTACGGCGGTACGTATAACCTGTTCGCTGTTACAATGAAGAAAATGGGCATCGAATTCACGTTCGTATCCCCCGACTGCACCAAGGAAGAGCTGGAAGCGGCGTTCCGCCCCAACACCAAAGCGGTGTTCGGGGAAACGATCGCAAACCCCGCGCTTACCGTGCTCGATATCGAAAAGTTCGCAACCGCGGCGCACGCGCACGGCGTGCCTTTGATCATCGATAACACGTTCGCCACCCCCGTCAACTGCCGTCCTTTCGAGTTCGGCGCGGATATCGTTACACACTCCACCACCAAATACATGGACGGACACGGCGTAGCGGTGGGCGGTTGTATCGTGGACAGCGGTAAATTCGACTGGCTCGCGCACGCGGACAAGTTCCCCGGGCTTTGCACCCCCGACGACAGCTATCACGGGATCACGTACGCAACGAAGTTCGGTATCGGCGGAGCGTATATCACGAAAGCGACCGCACAGCTCATGCGCGATTTCGGCAGCACGCAATCCCCGCAGAGCGCGTTCTATCTCAACCTTGGCTTGGAAAGCCTGCACGTGAGAATGGAACGGCACTGCCTGAACGCGCAAAAGGTAGCGGAATTTTTGGAAAGCAACGATCAGATCGGTTGGGTGAACTACCCCGGTCTGCCGTCGAATAAATACTACGGCGTAGCGCAGAAATATATGCCGAAAGGCACTTGCGGCGTCGTCAGCTTCGGCGTAAAAGGCGGCAGAGCGACGGCGGAGAAGTTTATGAAAGCGTTGAAGATCATCGCGATCGAAACGCACGTAGCCGACGCGCGCAGTTGCTGTCTGCACCCTGCCAGCGCGACCCACCGCCAGATGAACGAGCAGGAACTGATCGCGGCGGGCGTACCCGGCGACCTCGTTCGCCTGTCCTGCGGACTTGAAAACTATCAAGACCTGATCGACGATATCGCGCAAGCGCTGAAAACCATTTAAGAGAGCGCTATGCCTAACGGCGCGATATAAGCGTAACTTGCGATATACCCTAACGAGCGCGATATGTTTTGCCTTGTAAACAAGCCAAAACGTAGCGGTAAAATTTATACAAGTATACTTGTAAATAACAGCCACAACGCTTAGATTTGCTAAGCATATCGCACGAGCGCAAGCGAGTATATCGCAACACAGTTATATCGCACGAAAGTATATCGCGTTTGCCATAGGCAAACATCTACAAGGAGCTAAAAATGCCTATTAAGATACCCAACGACTTACCCGCAGTAAAAACCCTCGAAAGCGAGAATATATTCGTTATGACGGAAACCCGCGCCATTACGCAGGATATCCGTCCTTTGCGTATCCTTATCCTCAACTTGATGCCTAAAAAAGTGGAAACGGAAACCCAGCTCGCTCGGCTTCTCGGCAACACCCCTTTGCAGGTGGAAATGGAACTGATCCATACGAAATCCCACCAGTCGAAGAACGTTGCGGAGGATCATTTGCTTGCTTTTTACAAGACCTTCGACGACGTGCGCGATGAAAAATTCGACGGCATGGTGATCACGGGCGCGCCCGTGGAAAATATGCCCTTTGAGGAAGTGGAGTACTGGCAAGAGCTGTGCGAGATTATGGAATGGAGCAAAACGCACGTACACAGCACTTTCCATATCTGTTGGGGGGCGCAAGCGGGGCTTTACTACCACTACGGTATCCAAAAACGGCAAGTCCCCGAAAAGATCTTCGGGGTATTCCCCCACGTTGTGGAATATAAAAAATCCATACTCTTCCGCGGTTTCGACGACGTATTTTACGTACCGCAGTCCCGTCATACGACGGTGGACCGCGAGGATATTGAAAAAATTCCCGAGCTGAAAATTCTGTCCTCGTCAAAAGCGGGGGGCGTGTATGCGGTCAGCTCGAAAAACGGCAGACAGATCTTTATCACGGGACATTCGGAATACGACCCCGACACGCTGAAATTCGAATACGACCGCGACGTTTCGCAGGGCAAACCGATCAAGATCCCCGAAAATTATTACCCGAACGACGACCCGACGAAACCGCCGATGGTTACGTGGCGAGGCCACGCCAACCTGTTGTATTCCAACTGGCTGAACTATTTCGTTTACCAAAGCACTCCCTACGACATTAAAAAAGTCGAAGCGGAAAAATAAAACTACCGCCGTTGCTAAAAAGCAACGGCGGTTTTCTTTTATTTTATTAAATCCTTGACGACTTCGCCTGCGATGATCAAGCCGACCACCGACGGCACGAACGCTACGCTCCCGGGAATCGGTTTGCCCGTTTCCTCGTCCTGCGTTTTTGTCTCTTGCGGTTCTTCCTTCGAATACACCACTTTCAAGCGTTCTATGCCCCGTTTTTTCAGTTCACGGCGCATTACCCGAGCTAGCGGGCAAACGCTCGTTTTCGAGATATCCGACACCTCAAACGCCGTGGGATCGAGTTTGTTTCCCGCACCCATGGACGAGATCACGGGTACGTTACAGCGTTTTGCGTTCTCGATCAACGCGAGCTTTCCGCTCACCGTGTCGATCGCGTCTACGATATAATCATACTGCGTAAAATCGAACTCATGCGCCGTTTCAGGCAAATAGAATACGTCGTGTGTCGTTACCTTTATATTCGGATTGATATCCCCTACCCGTTCCGCCATAACTTCCGTTTTCAGCCGTCCGACGGTGGAATGCAGCGCGATGATCTGGCGGTTAATATTACTCTCGCTCACCCTGTCTTTATCGATAAGATCGAGCGCGCCCACGCCGCTTCTTGCCAAGGCTTCCACGACGTAACCGCCCACGCCGCCTACACCAAAGACTGCCACGCGCGCGTTATTCAGTTTTTTCACGCCCTCCTCGCCAAGGAGCAGCGCCGTCCTTGAAAACTGCATACCGCTCTCCCGTTTAGTCCGCCCAAGCGCTCGGCGTGGTGCGATTTTTCTTGAACCATTCGGTGTCCTTAAACAGCGTGGTATTGTTCGAGCAACGCACGGAAACGACCCCGTCCGTTACCATCACGACGATATCGCCGTTCATCGATTCGAACTCGTCCTCGTTATCCGAAACGATCGTCGTAACGTACACTTTATCCGTATACGGCGCGATACGGTCCACAAACGCCTGCGAGGGGAACATATTCGCTATATTGTCCGTATACTCGTCGCTGCCGCAACAACAGCACACGCATACGATTTCGGGATCGATTTCTTCCAAAAGCGCCGCCGTGTTCGACGTGGGACTGCCGTGGTGTCCGCCCTTGAAGAGTACGCACTTGGGCAGGTCGTTGCTTGCAACCAAAGACGCCTCGCCCTCGTGTTCGAGATCGCCCGTGAACAGGTAATTGTTTTCGCCCTCCGTCAACAGCATACAAACGGAATAATCGTTTTCGTCGCTCGTTTCTTCCTCGTAGAATTTCTGATACAGGATATTCATCGTGATCCCGTCGGCGATCGTATAGCTTCTTTGCGCGCCGTTCTTGTTATTCCAACATTCCAGCGCGGTATAGTGCTTTGCGCCCGCCGCCACTTCCGCATCGCGAAGCGCTTCATAGTCCGCGCGGACCTGCGAAGTCGCGCCGCTCAACGGATAATCGATAATCGTTTCACATTCGAAACTTTCAAAAATCCCGTCCGCGCTGCTCGTACCGATAAAGCCCGCGATATGGTCTTGGTGTGCGTGCGTGGCGATTACGTATTCCAGCACGCCGTCCGTACAGAATTGACGGATATACGGCACGAGCGTACCCGCCGAGCCCTTGCGCGAGCCTGCGTCGATCAAAATTTCGGTATCGCCGACCTTGATCAGCGTGCAATCGCCCGTGTATTTATTGCCAAGCTCGGGGAAATGGATACTCAAATCGCTGCTTGTAATCGCGGTAATATCCTCTTGCGTAAACGCACCGCCGTAGGATTCCACGTCCATCGGCGCAGAGCTTGAAGTATCCTTGCCCAAAAGCTCGTTAAGCATTTCCTTGATATCGCAAGCGGGGAAAAGCACGCATACGACCGTCAGGCATATAACGCACAAAAGCGCTTTCATTCTTTTTAATATTTTCATAGTTTCTCCTTAAATGCGGACTTCAAACCCGCCCTCGGTATAGTCTTCGGGCTTTTCGCTCGGTCTGACAAGCGCAAATTTCTCGCAGCCCTCGTCCAACAGCTCTTCCAGCGAGGCTTGAATATCGTTAGACAGCCCTACTTCGTCGAAATGGCGCAGAGCGCGCATCACGAGCTTGCCGTATTGCTTGCCGTAAAATTGCTTGCCGAGCACGAAACTTTCCATAACGATTGCGGAATTTTTCATTTCGTCGGTCGTTGCGGTTTTCTTTTTCGCAACGGCAGAGCTTACCTGCGCGGCATAGTCGTACTTGTCGGCAAAAGAACAAAATTCCGTCCATTTGCCGTTATTATAAGCGTATAAAACGAACATATTCCCTCCTTTTTTGGAAAAACCGCCGTCGTTATTCGCGACGGCGGTTTCGCCTATACAATCATTCGTTTACTCTTTCCAATTCCATTACATGGATTCGTGAATGGTTCTGGAAATAACGTCATCCTGCTGTTCCTTGGTAAGCTTGATGAAGTTTACCGCATAACCGGAAACGCGGATGGTGAGCTGAGGATACTTCTCAGGATGCGCCTGCGCGTCCAAAAGAGTATCGCGATTGAAAACGTTTACGTTAAGGTGGTAACCGCCGTCGCCGACGTAACCGTCTAACATATTAACCAAATTATCTACTCTGTTCGACATAATATTATCTCCTTTTCTTTATTATATTCTATATCCGCTCGGCGCGGTCCTCAAACCTGTACGACCGCCGCCGAGGAATATTGCTTTTTTACGCTTAGTCTTCTTTACCAAGCGAGCCGGGAGTGATCGAGAAGGTGTTGGAAATACCGTCTCTCGAATACTCGTAAGGCAGTTTTGCAACCGATTCCAGCGATGCAAGCGCACCGTTGCAATCTCTGCCGTGCATGGGGTTCGCACCGGGTGCAAGAGGCGTACCTGCGCGTCTGCCGTCGGGCGTGTTACCCGTCTTCTTACCGTATACGACGTTGGACGTGATCGTCAAAATCGAGGTCGTAGGAACGCTTTCACGGTAGGTGTAGTGGCTCTTGACTTTCTTCATGAACGTCTTCAAGATCCATACAGCCAACTCGTCCGCTCTGTCGTCGTTGTTACCGTATTTAGGGAAGTCGCCCTCGATGCGGTAGTCCACTACGATACCGTCTTCGTTACGAACGGGGTATACTTTCGCGTACTTGATCGCGGAAAGCGCGTCCGCCGCACAGGACAGACCTGCGATACCCGTTGCGAAGAAACGGCGTACTTTCGTGTCGTGGAGCGCCATTTCCAACGCTTCGTAGCTGTACTTATCGTGCATATAGTGGATAAGGTTGAGCGTGTTCACGTACAGATCGGCAAGCCACGTCATCATGTTGTCGAACTTCGAGCAGACTTCGTTGAAATCAAGCGCGTCGTTGCTCGTGATCGGCATGAATTCGGGGGAAACCTGCATGGGCTTGCCCGTCTTCTTGTCTTTCATGATCTCGTCTTTACCGCCGTTGATTGCGTACAGCAAGCATTTTGCAAGGTTTGCTCTCGCGCCGAAGAACTGCATGTCTTTACCGACTTTCATACAGCTTACGCAGCAAGCGATCGCGTAGTCGTCGCCCATTTCAGGACGCATCAGATCGTCGCTTTCGTACTGAATGGAGGAGGTACGGATAGAGATCTCCGCACAGTATCTCTTGAACGCTACGGGCAATCTCTTCGACCACAGAACCGTAAGGTTGGGTTCGGGTGCAGGACCGAGGTTGTCAAGGGTGTGCAGGATACGGAAGGACGTTTTGGTAACGAGCGATCTGCCGTCTACGCCCATACCGCCGATTGCTTCGGTAACCCAGGTAGGGTCGCCCGAGAACAATTCGTTGTATTCTTTCGTTCTCATGAACTTCACGATACGAAGTTTCATTACGAAATGATCGATATATTCCTGCGCCTGTTCTTCGGTGATAAGCCCCTTGTCGAGGTCGCGCTGGATATAGATATCGAGGAACGTCGTGTTTCTGCCGATGGACATTGCCGCGCCGTTCTGATCTTTAACCGCCGCAAGGTAGCCAAAGTACAGAGCTTGGATCGCCTGTTGCGCCGTTTCAGCGGGCTTGGAAATATCGCAGCCGTAGATAACCGCCATTTCTTTGAGCGCTTTGAGCGCTTTGATCTGATCCGCGATCTCTTCGCGATCTCTTACCTTATCGGGGGTCATGTCGCCGTTGATCGCGAGTTTGTCCTCTTCTTTCTTCTGAATGAGGTAATCTACGCCGTACAAAGCCACACGGCGATAGTCGCCGATGATACGGCCGCGGCCGTATGCGTCGGGAAGACCCGTCAGAATGTGCGCCGAACGCGCCGCTCTCATTTCAGGCGTGTACGCATCGAAAACGCCCTCGTTGTGCGTTTTACGGTATTTTGTGAAAATTTCTTTAACGGTGGGATCGATCTGGTAGCCGTACATTTCCAAAGCGCCCTCGGACATACGGATACCGCCGAACGGCTGCAAAGCGCGCTTGAACGGCTCGTCCGTCTGCAAACCTACGATCTTTTCAAGATCTTTATCCAAATATCCTGCGCCGTGGGAAGTGAGCGTGGAAACGACCTTCGTATCCGCGTTCAGAACGCCGCCTGCGTCGCGCTCTTTCTTGGACAGATCGCAAACGATATCCCAGAGCTTTTTCGTAGCCTCCGTTGCGGGAGCAAGGAAGCTCGCGTCGCCTTCGTACGGCGTGTAGTTACGCTGAATGAAATCGCGTACGTCTACTTCGTCGTTGCACCATTTACCGGGAAGAAAGCCTTCCCAACCTTTGTATTGCATCATATCAGTAACTCCTATCAATTTATTTCCTTTATTTATCAACAAATTTCCGTCTTTTCAAACGCTTTCGGCTATGAAAAAACACAAATTTTGTTTTCTAACTTTACTTTTTCGCCTTGCGTTCCTCGATTTTCGCGTCCAACCAAATTTCGAGGATCTCCTCAGGCTGAAAACCCGAACATCTCGCAAAAATCTCGCCGTCTTCAACGAGCAAGATCGTCGGCACTTTCTCCACTTCCCAAGCCTCCATCAAAGGCAGAGTGGAATAATCCGCTTCCACGTGCACCAGCCGTACGTCGCCGCGCGCCTTGCACAGCGTTTTGAGTATCGGCATCAGCGTTAAGCAGTTCGCACAGGACTCCCCGCTGATCTCCACGCAACAAAGCCCTTTTAAGTGTTCTTTGTAATCTACTACGTTCATCGGTTATCACCTATCAATATTCGTTTCGCGTTCATTACCCGTTCTTTCGTCGGCGCGGACACCTCTTTCAAGGGATATTCCAAGCCCAGCTTTTCGTATTTCACCACGCCCATCGTATGGTAGGGCAAAACCTCTACCTTTTCCACCGAAGTAAGGGTATCGATAAACGCGCGCGTCCGCGCAAGGCTCTCGTCGTCGTCCGTAATCCCCGGCACGAGCACTTGCCGTATCCAAATCGGCTTCCCGTGATCGCTGAGGAATTTCGCAAACGCAAGCGTATGCGCGTTGCTCTGCCCCGTCAGCTTTTTACAAGCCTCGTCGTCGATATGCTTGATATCGAGCAGGAATAAATCGGACGCTTCCAACAGCTTTTTATGCTTTTCCACGCTCGCGGCGTTTTCGGGATCGAACGTGATCCCCGAAGTGTCTACGCAGGTATGCACGCCCTTTTGTTTGAGCGCGGTGAACAGTTCGGTAACGAAACCGATCTGCAACAACGGCTCGCCGCCCGTTACCGTTACGCCGCCCTGATCGCCGAAATAGTTTTTATATTTCAGCGCGCGTTGGACCACGTCTTCCACGGTATATTCCGTACCGCCCGCGCCCCAGGTATCGGGGTTATGGCAGTACTGACAGCGCAAGGGACAGCCTTGCAGGAATACGACGAAACGTATACCCGGCCCGTCCACCGTACCGAAGGACTCAAAAGAATGGATACGTCCTGTCATTTTTTCGTTCCTCCTATGTACCTTTGCCGCCACTTTCCAAAAAAAGGCGCACACGAGTCCGCGTGCCCCTTTCCGTTCCACGCATATATTATAACAAACGCCCCGTATTTTGTCAAGCCTTTGTAATAATTTTTTTCATCTTTTCGCATTTTTATCCCTGCGGTAGTTTTTTCCTTATAAAAACCGCGTTTAGGACTTGAAAATAAACTTCTTCCGCGCGAGATAATTAAACGCGAGCACGATACAGGTCATAATCGCTTTCGCCAGCCATTTTCGCCATTCCGTACGCAATAGCGCCGTCGTACCGAACAGCTTAAACTTCGGCAGAACGGACACGAGCAACACCACGCCGACCTCGGTAATCGCAAGCCCGATCAGCCCGATAACGGTAAAGATCACGAAAGACTTTTTCGACCCCGCTTGCTTTTTATCGCGCACGGCGCGGAATACGAACCGTACGGATAAGATCCAGTTGACGATGAGTCCCACGCCAAACCCCAGCGCCGTCGCAAGGATCAGCGCGAGCGTTTCCCAGCCCCTGCCCGAAAAGGGCAAAAGCGGTAAGATCCAGCCGTCGAACAGCCAAAACACGAGATAATCAGCTACCGTCGCCGTACCGCCGACGAGCAGGAAACGGAACACCTCCCAAAAGAGCTGCTTCTTCGTCTGCGCGCGTTTTTCCGTTTTTCCGTCCGTATTCGCCATACTGCCTCGCAATCGTCGTTTCCTTTATTATACTACAAATTTATCGGCTTTGTCAATGCAAAACACACCTCCCGCACGCCGCGAAAGGTGTGTTTGCCGTTGGCTTTTACGCCTTTTCTTCTTCCGTCTTTTCGGTCGCCGTCGCATTGTAATTGCCGATATACTGCGGCGTAATGTTCTTATACGACTTTGTACCCGTACCCGCGGGGATCAGCTTACCGATGATAACGTTCTCTTTCAAGCCGACGAGATAATCGCGCTTGGTGCGGATCGCCGCTTCGGTGAGCACTCTCGACGTTTCCTGGAAGGACGCCGCCGACAGGAAGCTGTCGGTTGCGAGCGCCGCTTTCGTAATACCGAGCAGCACGCGCTTTGCAAGAGCGGGTCTGCCGCCGTTTGCCATCGCTTTCGCGCTCTCGTCTTGGAAGGTAACCATATCCACGAGCTCGCCGGGCAACAGGTTGGTGTCGCCTGCGTTTTCTACGCGGACCTTTTTGAGCATCTGACGAACGATGATCTCAACGTGCTTGTCGTTGATTTCAACGCCCTGCGAACGGTATACGGACTGTACCTGTTCGAGGATATAGTCCTGTACGCCCTTAACGCCCTGTACGTGCAGAATGTCCTGAGGATATACGCTACCTGCGTTCAGCAGAACGCCGGGAGCAACCTTTTCGCCCTCTTTCACCTTGATTTCCGCGTTGAAAGGCAGGGTGTATTCTTTCTTGACTTCGCCCGTCGCCTCGTCGCATACCTTGATATGCTTCGAGCCGTCGGAATCGTCGATAGAGATAACGCCCTCGACTTCGCAAATCGTCGCACAGCCCTTGGGTTTGCGGACTTCGAACAATTCCTCGACGCGGGGAAGACCCTGCGTGATGTCGCCCGTAGCCGCGATACCGCCCGTATGGAACGTACGCATCGTAAGCTGCGTACCGGGCTCGCCGATGGACTGCGCCGCGATCGTACCGACCGCTTCGCCGACCTGTACGGGCAGGGTCGTCGCCATGTTCTTACCGTAGCACTTCGCGCAAACGCCGAATCTCGACGAACAGCCAAAGATGCTTCTGATAGGAACTTCCGTAAGACCTGCGTCGCAGATCGCGTTCGCTTCCTTTTCGTCGATGAACTGGTTCATCGCAACGAGCACGTTGCCGTTTGCGTCCTTTACGTCCTCTGCCGCAAATCTACCCAAAATTCTCGATTTCAGACCCTCGATTTCCTTACCTACCGTATCGTAAATCGCTCTTACGGGCATACCCTGCGGTTTCTTACCCGCACAGCAATCCTCTTCGCGGACGATAATTTCGTGCGAAACGTCTACCAGACGACGGGTCAGATACCCCGAGTCCGCCGTTTTCAAAGCGGTATCGGTAAGACCTTTACGGCCGCCGTGCGAGGAAATGAAGTATTCGAGAACGGACAGACCGTTACGGAAACAGGATTTAACGGGAACTTCGATCTTTTTACCTTGGGGGTTAACCATTAGACCACGCATACCTGCGAGCTGTTTGATCTGGTCGATCGAACCACGCGCACCCGAATCCGCCATCATCCAGATCGGGTTGAACTTGTCTTCTTCGCCTTGCTTTTTCAGGAGCGTAGCCACTTTGTCCGTAGCCGCGTCCCACTGCGCGATCACCGCGCTGTAACGCTCGTCTTCGTTCAAAAGACCTCTCGCGTATTTCTTCGCGATCTTGGACACTTCCTGTTCCGCGTTGTCGATGATCTCCTGCTTTTCCGCAGGGATCTTCATATCGAATACGGAAGTCGTAAGCGCGGCGAGCGTGGAGTATTTATAACCTCTCTCTTTCATCGCGTCGAGCACGTAGGAAGCCTTAGGCGCTTTGCCCGTGCGGAACGAAGCCTCGACGATACGCGAAAGATGCTTCTTGCCGATTGCTCTTGCCTTGCCGATGAACTCGGTATCCAGCTCCAAGCGCAGATACGCTTCGGGCGTATCTCTCTTGACGAAACCGAGATCCTGAGGCAGTCCGTCGTTGTAGATCAAACGGCCGATGGTCGTTTTGATAATACCCGAAACTTCCAGCTTGCCCGTCTTTTCGTTGCGGCGCACGTCCGCGCACTTGATCGGCGTTTCGCCGTCCTTGTTCTCTACGGGACAGGAATAGGGCAACGGCAGATCGTCGAACTTACCCTCGGGCAGTTCTACCACGCGCTTCAAGTACATTTCGTCCTGCTCGTGCGCGATCTTGTTCTGATATGCAAGGATCGCCTCGTTTTCGGAGGAGTATACGGGCGGGATATATACCTCGCCGTCCTCGGAGGGACGACCCTGTTCGTCGTATTTCTTGCCCTCTTCACGGCGCTTGATCGTAAGACAGTACGCGCCGATGATCATATCTTGCGTAGGCGACATGACCGATTTACCGTCGGCAAGTTTCAAAATGTTGTTTGCCGAAAGCATCAGGAAACGCGCTTCCGCCTGCGCTTCTACGCTCAACGGAAGATGCACAGCCATCTGGTCGCCGTCGAAGTCGGCGTTGAACGGTCCGCAGACAAGGGGCGAAATTTTGATCGCACGACCCTCGATCAGGACGGGCTCGAACGCCTGAATGGACAGACGGTGCAAGGTAGGCGCACGGTTCAAGAGTACGGGATGGTCTTTGATAACGTCTTCGAGAACGTTCCATACCATATCTTTCGCCTTTTCTACCGCGCGTTTCGCCGTCTTGATATTATGGCACTGACCGCTCTCGACAAGGCGTTTCATAATAAACGGCTTGAACAGCTCGATCGCCATTTCCTTGGGCAGACCGCATTGATAAATTTTCAGCTCAGGTCCTACGACGATAACCGAACGACCGGAATAGTCTACACGCTTACCGAGCAGGTTCTGACGGAAACGACCCTGTTTACCGCGAAGCATTGCGGACAGGGATTTCAGATCGCGGTTAGACGGACCGGACAACGCTTTGCCTCTGCGGCCGTTGTCGATCAGCGCGTCCACCGCTTCCTGCAACATACGCTTTTCGTTCTTGATGATCATATCGGGCGCGCCGATCTCCATCATCTTCTTCAAACGGTTGTTACGGTTGATCACGCGGCGATACAGGTCGTTGAGGTCGGAGGTAGCAAATCTGCCGCCGTCGAGCTGTACCATAGGACGGATATCGGGCGGGATCACGGGAAGTACCGTCAAGATCATCCATTCGGGGCGGTTGCCGCTCTTTCTGAACGATTCGATAACTTCCAAACGCTTGATCGCCTTGATCGCCTTTTGTCCGGGGCCTTTCTGGTTGTTTTGGGATTCCGCAAGGATATTTTTACATTCCTCGCTTTCTTTTTCGAGGTCTACCGCCATCAAAAGCTCGCGGATAGACTCTGCGCCCATACCCACTTTCAAGCCCGTTACCGACGAATCGCCGTACATTTCTTCCAGCTCGCGGAGCTGTTTGTCCGTGATGACCTGCTTGTATTCCAGCTCGTGGATGCTACCCGGGTCAAGTACGACGTAGGAAGCGAAATAGATGACCTGTTCGAGCTGCTTGGGGCCCATATTAAGAAGCAGACCGATTTTCGAGGGCACGCCCTTGAAATACCAGATATGCGAAACGGGCGCGGCAAGCTCAATATGCCCCATTCTTTCCCGTCTTACCTTGGAACGGGTGATCTCAACGCCGCACTTTTCGCAGACGTGGCCCTTGTATTTTACTCTCTTGTATTTACCGCAATGACATTCCCAGTCTTTCATCGGCCCGAAGATCTTTTCACAGAAAAGACCGTCTTTTTCGGGCTTTTGGGTGCGGTAGTTGATGGTCTCGGGCTTGGTTACCTCGCCGTACGACCATTCTCTGACTTTCTCAGGAGAAGCAATGCTGATTTGAATAGAATTGAAATCGTTTAATTCGTACATATTATTATCTCCTTACCCAATTACTCCTCGTCGTCGAACGAATCGTCTTCGTCCTCGAACAGCTTGCCAAAGCCGAACGTTTCGTCGTCCTCGTCGTCGTCCGCAAACTCCTCGTCGTCGTCCGATTCCGTGATATTGAAACCGTCCTCGTCGTCGTCCTCGTCCTCGAAGATAGACTTCATATCGAAGTCGCCCTCCTCGTCTTCGTCGTCGTCCACACTGAAATCGAGTTCTTCGAGTTCTTCGTCTTTGAGGCTGTCTCTACGGCTTGCCGCGGTGTCCGCGGTATCCTCTTCTTCTTCCACTTCGCGAATGATCAGCTCGTCGCCGCTTTCCGTCAATACTTTCACGTCAAGCGCAAGCGACTGCAATTCTTTCAAGAGCACCTTGAACGCTTCGGGGATACCCGGTTCGGAAATGTTCTCGCCGCGAACGATGGATTCGTAGGTTTTTACACGGCCTACGATATCGTCCGATTTTACGGTGAGGATCTCTTGCAGGATATGCGCCGCGCCGTACGCTTCGAGCGCCCAAACTTCCATTTCACCGAAACGCTGACCGCCGAACTGCGCTTTACCGCCGAGAGGCTGCTGCGTAACGAGGGAATAAGGACCGATCGCACGCGCGTGGATCTTATCGTCTACGAGGTGGATCAGCTTGATCATATACTGAACGCCGATGGTTACGCGGTTTTCAAACGCTTCGCCCGTTCTGCCGTCGAATACCTGGAACTTACCGTCTACCTTACCGTCGGGGTTCAGC
Source organism: Clostridia bacterium (assembly GCA_017465865.1). GTDB lineage: Bacteria > Bacillota > Clostridia > Christensenellales > Borkfalkiaceae > Scatosoma. Next base: position 13,492 of record JAFTVF010000003.1, on the reverse strand, counting down.
AGGTTGTTCTCGCGGAACATAACTTCGAGGTCTTTTTCCGTCGCGCCGTCGAATACGGGGGTCGCGATCTTCCAGCCGAGCTGTTTGCATACGTAGCCGAGGTGCACTTCGAGTACCTGACCGATGTTCATACGCGAGGGAACGCCCAACGGGTTGAGCAAAATCTGCAACGGCGTACCGTCTGCAAGGAACGGCATATCCGCTTGCGACAATACGCGCGAGATAACGCCCTTGTTACCGTGGCGGCCCGCCATCTTGTCGCCGACTTGGATCTTACGCTTCTGCGCGATATATACGCGGACGAGTTTGTTTACGCCCGGTTCGAGTTCGTCTTTGTTCTCTCTGGTGAATACCTTAACGTCTACGACGACGCCGCCCTCACCGTGAGGAACTTTCAAGGACGTGTCGCGGACTTCTCTCGATTTCTCGCCGAAGATCGCGCGAAGCAGTCTTTCTTCGGGCGTAAGCTCCGCTTCGCCCTTGGGGGATACCTTACCGACGAGAATATCGCCGCTCTGGATCTCCGCACCGATACGGATAATACCGTCCTCGTCCAAATCTTTCAGCGCATCGTCGCCCACGTTCGGGATATCGCGCGTGATTTCTTCGGGACCGAGCTTGGTATCTCTCGCTTCCGTTTCGTATTCTTCGATATGAATGGAGGTGAACACGTCGTCCTGTACGAGCTTTTCGCTGAGCAAGATAGCGTCCTCGTAGTTGTAGCCCTCCCATTCCATATAGCCGATGAGAATGTTTTTACCGAGCGCAAGCTCGCCGTTGTTGGTCGAAGGACCGTCGGCAATGATCTCGCCCTTGAACACTCTGTCGCCCGTGGAAACGATAGGACGCTGGTTCAAGCAAGTACCTGCGTTCGAACGCTCGAACTTCTTCAAAGGATATTCGCGGACCGTGCCGTCGTCCTCTTTGATCTTGATCATATTCGACGCGCACGAAACGACTACGCCGGGTTCTTTCGCCGTAACGATAACGCCCGAGTACTGCGCGATAGAGCTTTCGATACCCGTCGCAACGATCGCGGATTCCGTTTTCAAAAGAGGAACTGCCTGACGTTGCATGTTCGAGCCCATGAGGGCACGGTTGGTATCGTCGTTTTCCAGGAACGGGATAAGCGCCGCCGCAACGGAAACGAGCTGTTTGGGCGAAACGTCCATATAGTCCATCTTTTCGCGGGGCATTTCCGTAATATCGTTCTGATGACGGCAGCCTACGCGTTCGTTGACGAACCGCCCCTCTTCGTCCAAGGGCTCGTTCGCCTGCGCGACGATATATTTATCTTCTTCGTCCGCCGTAAGATAGTCTACGTGCTCGGTTACGATGCCCGTATCCTTGTCCACTCTTCTGTACGGGCTCATGATAAAGCCGTACTCGTTGACCTTTGCAAAGGTAGCAAGCGACGTGATCAGACCGATGTTCTGACCTTCGGGCGTTTCGATAGGACACATACGGCCGTAATGGGTATGGTGAATGTCGCGGACCTCGAACGTCGCGCGGTCTCTGTTCAAACCGCCGGGACCGAGCGCGGAAAGTTTACGCTTGTGCGTAAGCTCTGCGATCGGGTTGGTCTGGTCCATGAACTGCGACAGCTGCGAAGAACCGAAGAATTCGCGAATGACCGCCGATACGGGACGGATGTTGATAAGCCCCGAGGGGGTAACTTCCATCGGATCTTGAGTCGCCATTCTTTCCTTGATAAGTCTTTCAAGTCTTGCGATACCCACGCGAAGCTGGTTTTGGAGCAGCTCGCCCACCGAACGCACGCGGCGGTTGCCGAGGTGGTCGATGTTGTCGATCGTACCGATGCCGTACTTCAAATCGAGGTTGGTCGAAATGGACGCAACGATATCGTCTACGGTAACGTGCTTATGGCAGAGCTTGTCGATCAAAGGACGCAGCTCTTTCTTCTGCTCTTTCGTAGGCACGGGGTGCTCGGAGGACAGAATTTCGTGGAAGAGCTTACAAGCCGCAACGAATTTGCGACGGTTGTCTCTTCTCTTTTCTCTGTTCTTCTTTTCCTCGGGCTTTTCGTCGGGCTCTTCCGCCTTTTCATGCGTGTAATAGAGCGCGTCGATATCGTCGATATATTTCTCCGCTACTTCTTCTACGGAAAGGTTCGCGCATTCCTCTGCGAGCACTTTCGAGAAACGGTAGTTGGGATAGAACACGGTGGGAAGCAACCCGAAATCCTTCGCACGCGCCTGCACGGGGATATCGGAGATCGCCGAAAAGTCCACGGTGTTGTTTGCAATGATCTTATGACGGATCTCGCCGTCCTCGGGATCGTCCACGAGCACGTAGATCTCGTTGATACCGCAGTTTTGGATCTCTTTCGCTTTCACTTCGGAGATCTTTTCGCCCGCCTCTGCGATCACTTCGCCCGTTTCGGGATTGATCACGGCGTCGGCAACTCTGCAACCCTCCAAACGGTATGCAAGGTTGAGCTTTTTATTGTATTTGTATCTGCCCACTTTCGCAATATCGTAACGGCGGGGATCAAAGAACAAATTGAAAAGGTGCGCTCTTACGGAATCCTCCGTAGGCGCTTCGCCGGGACGAAGCCGTCTGTACAGCTCGTACAAACCGTCCGATTCGCTCTTTGCCGTGTCCTTTGCCAAGGTCGCCGCGATGATTTTATCGCCGGGGAACAAGTCCTCGATCGCGCGGTTCGAGCCAAACCCGAGCGCACGCAAAAGCACCGTGATGCACAGCTTTTTCTTTCTGTCCACGCGAACGTAGAGCGCGTCCTGCGCGTCCTGTTCGAGTTCGAGCCATGCGCCACGGTTGGGCATAACGGTCGTCGCGAACATTTCCTTACCCGTCTTATCCTTGCTCGACGCGTTGTAAACGCCGGGGGAGCGGACGAGCTGAGAAACGATAACGCGCTCTGCGCCGTTGATGATGAACGCGCCGTTCTCGGTCATAAGCGGGAAATCGCCCATGAATACTTCTTGGTCGAGAACTTCGTTCTTCACCTTGTTGACGAGGCGTACCTTTACGCGCAAAGGCAACGCGTACGTAGCGTCGCGCGTACGGCATTCTTTTTCGTCGTACTTGGGTTTATCGCCAAATCTGTGCTCTAAGAAATAGAGCTCAAAATGGTCGGAGTAGTCGGTAATCGGGGAGAAGTCCTCGAATACCTCGCCGATACCTTCTTCGATGAAGGTATTGTAGCTGTCTTTCTGGATCTCAACGAGGTCGGGAATGTCGATTACTTCGTTGATTTTACCGAACTTTCTGCGTTCGGTTTTTCCATACTTCATTACGGGTAAATCCATCGTTTGAAATTGCTCCTTACAAATTTTTTCAGGCGATCTACCGAGTATATCTTTTCATCGATAAAAATCGAATTTTTTGTCTTGGTTTGAAACTTTTTCGTATCCTACGCTTTACTTTTACGCCCTTTTGCGGTATAATAAATATAAGGAAAAGGTTTTCGCCCTTTTTTCCCCCTTTTTTTCAGGGATTTTCAGCCGTTTTTTTATCCAAAAAACCGTCTGGGAGCGACATTGCGCCATAATAAGCATAATGATACATTATCTAATTATATCCTTCCGATAAAAAGTTGTCAAGCGATTTTGAAAGCCTATTTCCGATTTTTTCAAAAAATTTCTTTTTATCCACCGAGGCAACCTATGAGAATCGACAAATTTCTGAAAGTTTCGCGTATCTTAAAACGCCGCACCGTCGCCCAAGAAGCGTGCAGCGAAGAAAAAGTAATGATCAACGGCAAAGCGGCAAAGCCCTCCACCGCCGTCAAGCTCGGCGACGTCGTGGAAGTGCTGTATTCGACGGGCACGCTGAAATTCCGCGTACTCAATATCAAAGAAACGGTAAAAAAAGACGAGGCAAGCTCGCTTTACGAGGTGATATTATGAACGAAAGACAAACGGTTTGCGCGATTATTTGCGCCGCAGGCAAAGGCGCGCGCACAGGCTTTGAAAAGAATAAACTACTCGTACCCTTTATGGGAAGCACTGCGCTTGAAAAAACGCTGTCCGCGTTCGACTTTCCCGCCGTTGACGAGATCGTCGTAACGGCAAACGAGGCGGATTACGCGGAGATCTCCGAGATCTGCGCGAAATTCACAGGCGCAAAGGTCGTACTCGGCGGTGAAACGCGTTCTCTTTCCGTTTACAACGCGCTCAAAGCCACGCAAGCGGATATCGTACTTATCCACGACGGCGCGCGCCCGTTCGTTACCCGCACGGTGATCGAGGGCTGTATACAAAGCGTAAAGGCGTACGGCAGCGGCGTGTGCGCGATCGAATGTCGGGACACGGTCGCCGTCGTAAAAAACGGCAAAATCGCAAGCGTGCCTAACCGCGACAGCTTGCGCCTGATCCAGACCCCGCAAGGCTTTTACCGTGAGAATATCCTCTACGCCTACGAACGCGCGTTGGAGGACGAAACCGCGCAATACACCGACGATTCTTCCATGTTCGCAAGGTTTTGCGGACAGCCCCGTCTTTGCGGCGGCGGGCGCGAGAATAGTAAGCTCACCTACGCGGAAGATTTTGAAAAGACGGCGCGTTGCGGGTTCGGCGTGGACACGCACGCATTTGGAAAGGCGCAAGATTATATCGTCCTTGCAGGCGTAAAAATCCCGTCGGAGAGCGGACTGATCGCACACAGCGACGGCGACGTGCTCGTGCACGCGGTTATGGATGCGTTGCTTTCGGCGGCGGGCTTGAAAGATATCGGGCATTATTTCCCCGACACGGACGAAAAATGGAAAAACGCAAGCTCTATGCAAATGCTTGCGCTTGTTATGGACATACTGAAAGAAAACGGCTACGGCGTGGAAAATCTGTCCGTCGCCGTACAAGCGGAAAAGCCCCGCCTTGCGAAATATATCGACGAAATGAAAAACAGTCTTTCTGGCGTTTTGAAAATCGACCCGACCCGTATCGGCATTTCCGCAGGCACGAACGAGGGCTTGGGCTACGTCGGCGAGGGCAAGGGAATTACCGTGAGCGCGTACGCACTGTTAAAACGGTGAATTGAATTGCTTTCGCAATTCGTGAATTTTCGCTGACGCTCAGTGAATTGGGCTTCGCCCGTGAATTGCGTTTCTGCGAAACGCGTTATTGTAATATTTCCACAACGCAACGCTACGCGTTGCAATTCACGCGCCGACAGGCGCAATTCACGAAAACGAAGTTTTCAATTCACGCAAGGCTTTGCCTTGCAATTCACTCTATATAGGAGAAACACTATGGCAACAAAAAAATCCCCCACAAGTCAATTCGTGTGTTCCGCATGCGGGTTCATCGCGCCGAAATGGCTGGGAAAATGCCCCGACTGCGGGAATTTCAACACCATGCAGGAAGAACTCGTACGCCCTGCGGAAACGGCTTCTCCCCTGCGTACGGGCGTTTCGCAGATGAAAACCCGCGCTATGCCCCTATCCAAGATCGGGTATGAGAAATTCGACCGCGTAAAAAGCGGCATTTCCGAATTCGACACCGTACTCGGCGGGGGTATCGTACGCGGCTCGCTCGTATTGCTCGGCGGCGATCCGGGCATCGGGAAATCCACCCTGCTCACCCAAGTTGCCGCGCATCTCGCGGCTACGCAGCCCGCCCCCACCCTCTACGTTTCGGCGGAGGAGAGCTGTTCGCAGGTAAAAATGCGTTGCGAGCGTTTGGGCTTAAATTCCGACAATCTTCTTCTGCTCAACGAAACCTGTCTTGAAGATATCGAGGCGAATTTAGGCGAGAGCAAGTTCGTCGTGATCGACTCCGTGCAAGCGATCTACACCGAAGCGCTTTCGTCCGCGGCGGGCTCGGTAGGACAGGTCCGCGAATGCGCCGCGAAACTGATGCGGATCGCAAAATCGCGGAATATCACCTTTTTCATCATCGGGCACGTAACCAAGGAAGGCGCGCTGGCAGGTCCGAAAGTCCTCGAACATATCATGGACACCGTGCTGTATTTCGAGGGTCAGCAGGAGGACAATTTCAAGCTCCTGCGCGCCGTAAAAAACCGTTTCGGCTCGGCGCAGGAGGTGGGCGTATTCGAAATGACGGATACCGGGATCAAGAGCGTGAGCGACTACGCGGAAATTTTCCTTTCCGAAACGCGCGGGCTTGCGGCAGGCTCCGCCGTTACCCCGTCGGAGAGCGGAAATCGGTGTATGAACGTGGAGATACAAACGCTCATTTCCAAAACCGCTTACGGTCAGCCGCGGAGAATGAGCCTCGGCGTGGATTACAACAAGCTCGTCGTGCTGATCGCGGTACTTGAAAAGCGTTGCGGTATCCCCTTTTGGTCGTCGGACGTATATATCAACGCGATGGGCGGGATCAAGCTGGACGAGCCGTCGGTGGATCTTGCGATCTGCGCGGCGCTTGCCTCGGCGGCAAACGATATCCCCATCGACAAATACACCGCCGTATTCGGGGAAGTGGGCTTGACGGGCGAGATCAGACCCGTAACCTACGCCGACAAACGGGTGAACGAATGTATCAAAACGGGGTTCAAGCGTGTGCTTCTGCCAGCGAAAAATATGAAAACCTGTGAGAAATACAAGGACAAAATCGAGCTGATCCCCATACAGTACGCGGGACAGATGATAAAAGCGTTAAATTTACGACCCGTATAGTATTAAGCAATATTTCCTACGGAAGCGATATTTGCTTGACAGCAAGCGATATGCCCTATCGGGCGCGATATGTTTTGTCTTGTAAACAAACCAAAACGTAGCGGTAAAATTTATACAAGTATACTTGTAAATAACAGCCACAACGCTTGTGAAGCAAGCATATCGCACGAGCGTTAGCGAGTATATCGCATTTTAATATATCGCACGTTAGTATCTCGCGTTTTCGCACAGCGAAAACATATAAAACAAGCAACACGACGGAGAAAAACCGTCGTGTTGCTTGTTTTAAGGATTGATCTCTTTCATTTTCGTTTGGAATTTCGTCAGCGACGCGTCTTTCCCGAAATGGTCCTGCTTGAAGATATAATCGCAATGCTTGATCTTTTCGACGAGCGAGGTCGCTTCCGTCTTAAACGCGGTAAGCTGATCGTCCGTTACCAAAGGACTGCGGTAAACGAGCTTGTTCACGCTCGTACCCACGATACCGTCGCCCACGAAAATATCGTACGCGCGGGAATACAGCGCGGATACCTTAGACGAGAATACCGAACGCCCGTAGAACATATTTTCGTAATACCGAACGCCGAGTAAATCTAAAAGGGTAGGCGCGATATCCGCTGTACAGGTAAATTTATCGATTACCTGCGGTTTAATACCGCTGTCGCGGATCATCAAAGGCACGTTATACAGATCGGTGTATTTACGCTCGGTATCGTAATCGTCGATATCCTTGACGTAGTTGCTCAGCTGCTGATAATAGGTGTTATGGTCGCCGAACATCGCGATCACGGTGTTATCGAGCAAGTTTTTGTTTTCTAAATCCTCTATCATACAGCCGATCGCGTTATCCAGCTCGACCGCCGTCGTCATATAATGGAACAGAATTTCTTCCTCCTCCGTCATATAACAATAGGGCGCGGGACGGGGTTTACCCTCGTCGTCTTTCTGCTTGATCTCCATATCCGAAGTATACAGCGCGTTGACCTTATCCAGCAGTTTGTTTCTCTGCGCTTCGAGGTTGTCGCGCTCGTAATACACGCCGTGCATGGTGATCGTCGTGATATAGGTAAAGAACGGTTTGTCCGTCGGGAACATCTCGTCTTTGCTTATTCGGATCATATCGCTGTCGAGATTGCGTTCGCCGTCCTCCATATAGTTCTTCATGCCTTTCTTTTCCATATCGTACATATCCGTCAGACTCTCGAACCCGAACGCCTTGTGCGCTTCCTCGCGGTTGTAGAAAGTCTTGAACCCGTTATGGAAAGAACGGAACTGCATATCCGCGTTCTGCTGTTTGAGAATGTTGGGTACGGTGTACGGCATTTCGTTGTCCGCGTACTCGTAATTGATATACGCGTCCGTCGGATAACAGCCCATGATACTCAGCGTTTCGGAAATGTCCGTCTTTTCGCGGGAATGGAAATTCGTCATCGCCACACTGTCCTCGTAGAAGCCCCAAAGGTTTGGATACAACGCTTTCAGCTCGTCGTCCGTCAAGCCCAAAGCGTTGGGATATTCGTCGCCGTTCATAAAGGCGAACCATTCGAGAGATTCCGCCAAGATCACGACCACGTTCTTGCCCTTGGCTTTCCCGAAATATTCCGTAGGCGAAGACGTCGTTTTATAGATAAATTCGTCGATCTGCTCAGACGGCATCGAGCTTTTATCCTGGAACACCGCGCCGAGCAATTCCCCGACGACGTTCCCGATCATACCGTAAGCGGAATACGCGCTCGCCGCTTTGCCGTTGATCATTTCCTCGTATTTGTTCGTGTTGCGGGGATAATACGCCACGAACGAGATCCCCATCGTCGCCGCGCCCGCAAGCGATAAGCCCGCGTAGAAAAACGCCGAGCGCTTACGCTCCGTTACCTTTTTCTGTTTGCGGGTCATACGCAAGCCGTAGATAATATACAAAATACAGCAAAGAAGCCCCACGTAAAAGGTAATGAAATCTACGGACAGACCTTCGAGGGTCGCAAACGCGTCGTTTCTGAGGTTTAACATTCCGAAATCGAAATACTGACCCGTCATATCGAAAATGACGGAGAATACGAGATCGAGAATAATCTGTAAGCCGATCAAGACCGCGCCGATGATCAGCCTCGCGCGGTTGCTTTTGACGAGCAATAAAATACCGCAGATAAAGAATAACAAGCCGAGCGAAAGGAAAGGACGGGTCATAAACGGACTGCCCTCTACGGCAAGCACCGCCACCGTTTCGATCACCATCGCAAAGACGAAATAGATCGCGACCAGCCTGTTTACTTTCAGCCAGTTCCAAATTTTTTCGACGATTTTTTTCACGTTCATCAGTCGTTTCTCTCCCGCGTCAGAAAATGTAGATAAATAAGATCAAAAGATAGGTTTTTACGTCCCGTTTTTCGGCGAAATAATACACCGCCGTAAACGTCGCGTAGAACAGTAAATAGGTAACCGCGAACGGGTTTTTCCATACGAGCACGTCGTATACCCCGAACAGCATCAGCATCGCGCCCGCAAGCAACCAGCCAAGCCACGGCTTGTCCTGCGCTTTCAAAAAGGGCAGCAGCTCTTCCGACATTGCGTACGCGGCTTTCAAAAGCAAAGTGATCCAAACGCATTTCACTACGTTTCTTACGATCGCGCCGATTTTATCGAGCAGCTCGTAGCCCGTTACCTTTTCGCCGATATCGTAGAACGGCTTGACTTCGAAACGGATCTGCGCGCTGATCACGAGGATGCATACCGCGGCGATCGCCGTCAACGCGCCCACCCGCCACATCGCAAGGGGCGGCACTTGCTCTTTCACGCGTTTTGCTTTCTTTTGCTTAGGACTTTGCTCCTCTTGTTCCTCTGCCGTACTTTCTTCCGTTTGGGGCGAGAGTTTTTTTCGGATCGCGTTTTCGATTAAAATGAGTGCCGCAAATTCCAAGAGCCAGAAAATTGCCGTAAACAGCTCGGTAAAAAATACGCGGAGCTGTCCGTAGGATACCCAATCGAACAGGGTCGCCGTCGGCTTTGCCAAAAGCGGCGTAACCGCGACGAGCAGAAAATACAGTACGTATCTCAAAAGATTTTCCGTAAATTTTCCCGTAAGCACTATCGGTTTTTTCATGATCCGTTCTCCCTTCGTTCTTCCGCCCGCGCGCGCCGTGCGCGCAAAAAACGGCAATAACCATTCTATATTATAATACGCAAAAAAAATTTTTTCAAGTTTTCTGCATACAAAATTCAAATTTTTTCACAAAAAAACTCCCGAACGCCGTCGGGAGCATACTTTTTTGTTCAATTTTTATAACATTGTCGCAAGCAGTTCTTCACGGGATTTTACCGAAAGATACGCAGGCGGGATATCGAACAGCGTTTTACAGCCCACAACCCCCTCTTGGTTCAAACGGTATACCGCTCTCGCGCAGGCAACGAGCACCGAGGAAGTGAATTCCGCGTTGGAATCGAGCTTCAACGAATACTCGATGACGTGCTTGTTTTCTTTGTTTACCCCCGTAACCCCGCTGCGGATCACCACGCCGCCGTGCGGAAGTCCGCTGTGGTTTTTCACAAGCTCTTCTTTGGAAATGAAATGCACGGTGGTATTATAATCTGCGAAATAATTCGGCATCGTCTTGATCTCGTTTTCGATACGCGCCAAGTCCGCGCCCTCTTCCGCCACGACGAAACACTCCCTTTCGTGCTTGTCGCGAGTCGTCAAAACGGGATTTTCGCCCGTACGCACCGCCGTCAGCGCGCTCTCGACGGGGATCGTGTACTGCCGCGCGTCCGCTACGCCCGCAATACGGCGTATCGCGTCGGAATGACCCTGGCTCACGCCCTTGCCCCAAAAGGTATAGTCCTTGCCCTCGGGCAGGATCGCAGACGAATACAACCGTGCGAGCGAGAACATACCGGGGTCCCAACCGCCCGAAACGAGCGCGGTCTTTCCCGCTTTTTCCGCCGCCGCTTGTACGTTTTTCACGTGCTCGGGAATTTTGGCGTGGGTGTCGAAGCTGTCCACTACGTTGAAATATTGAGCCAACGCAGGAGTCTGCTCGGGCAGATCGGTCGCGCTGCCCCCGCAAAGGATCATCACGTCGATTTGGTCTTGCATTTTCAGTGCTTCCGCTACGGAATACACGGGCGCGCCCGTGTTCGTTTTCAAGGTTTTCGGATCACGGCGGGTGAATACGCCCGCTACGGTAAGATCGGGGTTTTGCGAAGCGGCAAGCTCTACGCCCTTGCCGAGGTTGCCCCAGCCGTAAATACCGATACGAATACTCATACTTATACCTCTTAAATCTCGTCTTTTTCTTATTATAGCACTTGCGCGCGCGTTTTTCAAGCGCTCGCACGCAAAAAATTATGCCAAATTTTTTACAATTTCTTATAACGGGTATTCAAAATTCTTATAAAAGAAATCGGCTCTTATCAAGAACCGATTTAACTTTTTTAGTACATTTCGATATACGCGTCGCGTTCTGCGCCTACGGACACGTATTTGATCTTGCAGCCGCATTCCTTTTCGAGATACAGCACGTAATCGAGCGCCTCTTTGGGCAAATCCTCTCTCTTACGGCAACCCGAAATATCGCAATTCCAGCCCTTTACCGTCTTGAACACGGGCTTGCATTCGTCAAGCACGTCCACGAACGGGAATTCGTGAATGATCTCGCCGTTCAGCTCGTACGCTACGCAAACCTCGATTTCCTCGTAATCGGACAGAACGTCCATTTTCGTCAGCGCGATCTCCGTAGCGCCCTGACAGCGGATGCCGTAACGGGAAGCCACGATATCGAAAGGCCCTACTCTTCTGGGTCTGCCCGTCGCCGCGCCGTATTCCCCGCCGAGCTTGCGGAGCTTTTCAGCCTTTTCGCCGAAATATTCCGCCGTGAACGGACCTTCGCCGACGCAGGTAGAGTACGCTTTCATAATCCCGATAGAGTTGTCGAGTTGGAGCTGCGGCACGCCCGCGCCGATAGGCGCGTACGCCGCGATCGTCGAGGACGACGAGGTGTAGGGATGGATACCGAAATCGATATCGCGCATCGCGCCGAGCTGCGCTTCGAACATAATGTTCTTGCCCTGCGCGTTCGCTTCGGTGAGGTACGTACCCACGTCGCAAACGAACGGAGCGAGCTTTTTCCCGTATTCCTCGAAATACGCGATCATATCTTCCGTTTTCACCGCTTCCGCTTTATACCCGCCGACGACGGTGAGGTTTTTCCATTCCACGATATCCGCAACGCGCGCGTATAAACGCTCGGTGTTCAAAAGTTCGCCCATACGGAACGCTTTCTTATAATATTTATCCGCGTACACGGGCGCGATACCGCGGCGGGTCGAACCGAATTTCTTGCCCGCAAGACGGTCTTCTTCGAGGCAGTCCTGCAACACGTTGTAGGGCATCGTGATCACCGCGCGGTCGGAAATTTTCAGATTTTCAGGGCTGATTTTGATCCCTGCTTCCTGCAATTTCGCGATCTCTCCGCAAAGATGCTTGATATCGATGACCATTCCCGGGCCCATTACGTTGACGACTTCTTCGCGCAAGATCCCCGAGGGCAGGAGGTTGAGAATAAACTTCCCGCGTTCGTTGATAACGGTGTGCCCGGCGTTGTTACCGCCCTGATAACGGCAGACGACGTCGAATTTTTCGGACAACAGGTCTACCATTCTGCCCTTGCCTTCGTCGCCCCAGTTGATACCGCAAATAGATGTAAGCATTTTTTATACCTTCCCTTTTGGTTTTTACCGTAATTTCTTTGACAGCCAAAACGCGAAAAACCGAGCATTTCAGCTCTTTTTCGCCAAAAATGCCCTTTTCTCGCACTTTAAGGTGCAATCTATTATAACCCATTTACAACCGCTTGTCAAGTGCAAACGCGCCTACGCGTAACTTTTTTCTGTTTTTTCAAAAAATTTCCGCTATGCTATTGACAATTTTCCAAAAAAGGGATATTATAATAAAAAGAGTAAAAATTATAAGGAGGAATTACGTATGTATTGTAGAGAATGCGGCGAAAAAACAACTCTGCGTTTTTGTGAAAACGAAGGTCTTATCCCCTATTGCGCGAAATGCGAGGCGTATATGTTTCCGCAATTTTCCGTGGCGGTGTCCATGGTCGTAACCAACCGCGCGCAGGATAAAATTTTGCTTGCCAAGCACGTGGACGACGAGGATTTTATTCTGTTCGCGGGCTATATCAAAAAAGGCGAAAACGCCGAAAAAACGATCCCCAGAGAGATCAAGGAAGAGCTGGGTCTTGACGTCGTGAAAGCGAAATATATGTCCTCTCGCTACCACTCGAAAAAGGAAGTCCTTATGCTGAACTTTATCGTGGTCGTGGAAGACAAAACGATCAAGCTGAAAGAGGACGAGGTTTCGGAAGCGCGCTGGTGCACTCCCGAAGAAGCCCTGCGCCTGATCCGCAAAAACACCACGGCGGAATTTTTCCTCACCAACGCCGTACGCGAACTGAAAAAGAAAATCTGATAGAAGGCATAAGGGCAACGCCGTGAATTGAACGCTGGACAGTGTTCGTGAATTTTCGCTAACGCTCAGTGAATTGACGGCTACGCCGTCGTGAATTGCATTTCTACGAAATGCGTTATTGTAGAATTTATACAAGTATACTTGTAAAACCTACGAAAGCCTTATAATAATCCCTCAACGCAAGGTAAAGCCTTGCAATTCACGCGCCGACAGGCGCAATTCACGAAAACGAAGTTTTCAATTCACGCAAGGCATAGCCTTGCAATTCACAGTAACTATCCACCCGCATAGCGGGTGGCTTTACTTTTTCGGGCATAGCCCTTTACTACTGGCGTAGCACAAATGTGCTTTTTTATTGACCTGCCAGTCATGCATTTGTTACTTGCTACCCGTCAACGGGT
>JAFTVF010000002.1 GCA_017465865.1 Clostridia bacterium | reverse complement strand
TCGATCAGCTCAACGAAGCGATGGAAGTAAACGTATCGCAGCAGGGTATCAAGATCTGCTACGTCGCAAAGTGAGTGAATTGCAAGCGTTGCTTGCATGAATTGAAATAAATTTCGCGAATTGCCCTTACGGGCGTGAATTGCAACGCAAGGCGTTGCGTTGTGGAATAATTCAATAACGCGTTCGTAGAAACGCAATTCACGGGTGAAACCCAATTCATTGAGCGCAAGCGAAAATTCACGAATTGCAACGCAATTCAATTAGCAGAAAGGAGAACATTATGGCACTTGGCATGATAGAAGTATTCGGTTTCGCAACCTCGATCGTGGTCGCGGACGCTATGGCGAAAGCCGCGGACGTACAGGTCGTGGCGATCGACAAAAACAAGCCCGCGGCAGGAGATTCCGCACGTGTGCCTCTGGTCATGGCGATCAAGGTGGAGGGCAGTGTGGCGGCAGTCGAAGCGGCGGTCGCGGCAGGCAAAGCCGAAGCCGAAAAGAGAGATTTGTACATTACCCACAAGGTAATTGCAAGACAGAGCGAGGATATCGAATGGTTTGCCCGTTTGAGCGCCCTCGGCAAAGACAAATTAAGATAAAAAATAAAAAAATATAATTCAAAAGGAGAATTACAATTATGATGGAAGCATTGGGCATGGTAGAAACGAGAGGTCTCGTAGCAGCGATCGAAGCAGCGGATGCAATGGTAAAGGCGGCAAACGTCGTTCTTATCGGCAGCGAAAAGATCGGTAGCGGTTTGGTAAGCGTTATGGTTCGCGGCGACGTTGGCGCGGTTAAGGCTGCTGTGGAAGCAGGTACGGCTGCGGCTACGGCGCTTGGCGAAGTAATCGCTACGCACGTAATCCCTCGTCCTCACGCAGACGTTGAAAAACTTCTTCCCGCTATTAAATAAGTGAAATGCACCCTTGCGGTTGCGTGAAATGCGCTTTATGGCGCGTGAAATGAAAAACTTCGTTTTTCGTGAAATGCAACGCATAGCGTTGCGTTGTGGAATTATTCAATAACGCGTTGTGAGGCAACGCAATTCACGGGCGAAGCCCAATTCACTGAGCGCAAGCGAAAATTCACGAATTGCGACAGCAATTCAATTCACTTGATTAAAAGGAGAAATTTTCAATGAAAGCAATAGCGTTACTCGAAGTACAGGCTATGGTTGCCGCAATCACCGGGCTTGACGCTATGGTAAAAGCAGCTGACGTAAAGCTGATACACGTAGAAAAGCGGCTTGGCGGCAGATTGGTAACGATCGTCGTCGAGGGTGAAGTTTCCGCAGTCAAAGCGGCGCTCGAAGCGGGCGCAAAAGCGGCGGCGGAAGTCGGTAACGTAAAGGTGTGCGAGGTGATCGCACGTCCCCATCCCGACGTTATGAAATTCTTAACGACGGGTTAGTACAACGAATTTAAGGCGCGAGCCTTGAAGAATAAAAAAACAAAAACAAAAAAATCTTAGGAGGATTTAACAATGGAAGCATTAGGCATGGTTGAAACGAGAGGTCTTGTAGCGGCGATCGAAGCGGCGGACGCAATGGTAAAGGCTGCAAACGTTATCCTGATCGGCAGCGAAAAGATCGGTAGCGGTTTGGTAAGCGTTATGGTTCGCGGCGACGTTGGCGCAGTAAAGGCTGCTGTGGAAGCAGGTACGGCTGCGGCTACCGCGCTTGGCGAAGTAATCGCTACGCACGTAATCCCTCGTCCTCACGCAGACGTTGAAAAACTTCTTCCCGCTATTAAATAAGTTCTTATTTAAGCACACGGAAAAAATCGTACCGCCCGTTTTTACGGACGGGCGGTACGGAAGTTTTTCAATAAAAACAGAGTATGTGTACGCGCGCGTGCGCGCCTTTATGCGTACACGCGTAAAATCAAAAAGTTTTGGAAGGAAAGAATATGGAATTTTCAAGCGCGCAGATCGCGGAATTGGTTAAAAAAGTGTTGGCGGATATGGACGGGAGCGACGCGCCCGTTTCGGCAGGCTCGAACGGCGAAGTGCCCGTAGGCGTATCGAACAGACATATCCATTTGACGAAAGCGGATATGGAAACGCTGTTCGGCGCAGGCTATGAGCTTACCCCGATGAAAGATCTTTCTCAGCCGGGGCAGTACGCTTGCAAAGAAACGCTGACCCTGATCGGTCCTGCAATGCGCCCTATCGAGAACGTGCGCGTTCTCGGACCTTTGAGAAGCAAATCGCAAGTGGAGATCTCCGCAACCGATTCTTACGTTCTCAAAGTAAAGCCCCCCGTACGCGAGTCGGGGAATATTGCGGGCTCTGCGCCCGTAACGATTATCGGACCTAAGGGCGTCGTACAGCTCAAAGAGGGCTGTATCGTGGCAAACAGACATATCCATATGTCGCCTGCGGACGGCGCGGCATTCGGCGTAAAGGACGGCGATACCGTAACGGTGGACGTCGTTGGGAAACGCCGTACGCGTTGGTATGACGTACAGGTACGCGTGCATCCCGATTTCCGTTTGGAAATGCATATCGATACGGACGACGCGAACGCAGTGGGTATCGGTAACGGCGCAAAAGTTAAGGTCGTAAAGGAGTAAGGATATGTTAAGAGGCATTATCAGAGGAAACATCGTTTCCACGAGAAAACAGGAATCCCTGATCGGGTCGAAGTTTATGGAAGTGGAGATCATGAAAAACGGCGAGCTGACGGGCGAATATCTCATCGCGGTGGACAGCGTTGGCGCGGGTATCGGCGAAACGGTACTCATCACGACGGGCAGCTCCGCGCGTCTTGCTCTGCACAACTGTAACGCGCCTTGCGACGCGGTGATCGTCGGTATTGTGGATTAAAAGGTGAAATGCACCCTTGCGGTTGCGTGAAATGCGCCTTTGGCGCGTGAAATGAAAAACTTCGTTTTTCGTGAAATGCAACGCATAGCGTTGCGTTGTGGGATAATTCAATAACGCGTTTCATAGAAACGCAATTCACGGGCGAAGCCCAATTCACTGAGCGTTAGCGAAAATTCACGAATTGCAAAGCAATTCAATTCACTGAAAAGGTTATTATGGAATTGAAAGAGATTATGAAAGAAGCTGGTATCGTCGGCGCAGGCGGCGCGGGATTTCCCTCGTATGCCAAGCTTGCCGACGGCGCGGACGTCCTCGTCATTAACGGCGCGGAATGCGAACCGCTTTTGTATACCGATTATATCCTTTTGCAAAAGGAACTGCCGATGGTGCTTGCGGGCATCAAAGCCGTGCTGGATTACGCGAAGATCCCGCGCGCTTTGCTGTGCGTGAAAGAACACACGGCGAAATGTTTGCGGCTTGCGGACGATACCAAACTTGCAGAAAGGATTATATTAAAAACGTTGCCCGACGTATATCCCATGGGCGACGAAATCAGCCTGATCTATCAGGCGACGGGCAGAGTGGTAAAGCCCGGGAATTTACCCATCACCGCAGGCGTGATCGTGTACAACGTAGAAACCATGTACAACGTTGCGGCAATGTCGAAAAAATCCGAACCCCTTACCATGAAATGGCTGACGGTCGCAGGGGATATCCCCGAGCCGATCGTTGTGAAAGTTCCTATCGGTACGTCCGTGGCGGAGCTTTTCGAAAGAAATTCGATCATAATCCCCGAAGAGGGCTACACCGTACTCGACGGCGGGCCTTCGATGGGGAAAGTAATAGATCCCGAACGCGCGGTGATCACGAAAACGACCAAAGGGCTTCTGGTTTTGCCCAACGATTGCGAAGCGGTGATATCCAAGTTCATCGACGGCGAAAAATCGGTGGCGAGAGCAGAAACGGCGTGTTGTCAGTGTACGCGTTGTACGGATATGTGTCCACGCGCGTTACTCGGGTATCCGCTCGAACCGCATAAGATGGTGCGGACGGCGAAACAGGCGGCGACGGTAATGCCCGAAATGGTGCTTTCGGCGACCCTTTGCTGCGGCTGCGGCGTTTGCGAAACGCTTGCGTGCTGTCAGGGCATCTCCCCGAAAGCGGTGATCAACGAATACAAGGCGTTGCTCGGGAAAAACAAAATGCGGTACGTGGGCAAAACGGAAGTATCGCCCGCGGTGGAACGGGAATACCGTATGATCCCCTCCGAGCGTTGGGCGAGCGTGCTGGGCGTTGCGAAATTCGACAAAGTGCCGAAATTCGTCGGCGAGCAGAGCTATTCGAGAGTGGAAATACTCCTCCGCCAACACA
Source organism: Clostridia bacterium (assembly GCA_017465865.1). Lineage (GTDB taxonomy): Bacteria > Bacillota > Clostridia > Christensenellales > Borkfalkiaceae > Scatosoma. The sequence goes on along the minus strand of JAFTVF010000002.1, from coordinate 86,425 downwards.
TCGGCGCACCGAGCGTGCCTTGCGTTTCGGACGGAGAGTTCGTACAAAAGGGCGACAAGATCGCAGAAGCTGCGGAGGGGCTGTCCCTTCCTCAATACGCGCCGATATCGGGCAAAGTAACGGTATTCGACGGAGAAAAAATCGTAATTGACAAGGTGAATGAATAATGTTTAAGTCTATCGGCGTTATCGAACTGAAAAGTATCCCCAAAGGCGTAGAAGCGACGGACGCGGCGCTCAAAAGCGCGGGCGTGCAAATGGTTTCGGCGCATCCTGCGTGCCCTGGAAAATACGAGATCATTTTAACGGGTTCTATTTCCAACGTAACCGCTTCGGTCAGCCACGTGCTGTCCAAATTCGACGGGTACGTCATCGACAGCTCGGTAATGGGTCGGATCGACGAACAGGTCATCACGGCATTGTTCGGTACGCAGAAAACGGAAAAGAAAGGCTCGCTGGGGCTGATTGAAACGTTCTCGGCGGCAACGACGATCAAAGCGGCGGATATCGCGGTAAAAACCGCGAGGGTGGAGATTTTCGATCTGCGCGTTTCCCGCGGTATGGGAGGGAAAGGCGTCGTTATGATCACGGGCGAGGTCGGCGACGTTACCGCGGCGGTAGAAGCGGGTTCGAATTACGCAAAAACGAGCGGGCAGCTGTCCAGCTATTCGATCATCGCTGCGCCCCATGAAGAGCTTTGGAATCAGTTATAAGGGTATAAATTATGGAAAATATCAAATTCGTTCTGGAAAAGAGCGCGAGGATTGACAAGTTAATAGACGATCTGTATCAGAAGATGCCCGAGATCGAGTCCGCACGCGGATTGCTCGTAACCGAGAGCTATAAGCAGACGGAAGATCTTCCCATCATTCTCCGCAGAAGCGCGGCGTTCGCGCACATTTTGCGGAATCTCCCCATCGTGATCCGCGACGGGGAACTTATCGTGGGCAGCGCGACGGTTGCGCCGCGCGGCTGTCAGGTCTTCCCCGAATATTCCTACGAATGGTTAGAAGCGGAATTCGACACGGTGGCGACCCGTGCGGCTGACCCGTTCTATATCAGCGAAAAGACGAAAGAAGAGCTTCGCGGCGCGTATCCTTATTGGAAAGGCAAGACGAACAGCGATCTTGCCAAGGCGAATATGTCGCCCGAGGCGTACGAAGCGTTCGTAACCCACGGCATTTTCACGCCCGGGAACTATTTCTATAACGGTATCGGACACGTCAACGTAAACTACGAAAAGGTCCTCAAAAAAGGCTATCGCGGTATCATGGCGGAAGCGCAGTCGGCGCTTGACAAGCTCGACGTAGCCGATCCCGAATACGTACAGAGAAACAATTTCTTGAAAGCGGTGATCGAATCCTGCGAAGCGGTGGTCGAATACGCGCGCAGATACGCCAAGCTCGCGAAAGAAAAGGCGCTCGTTGAAAAGAACGCAGAGCGTAAAGCGGAGCTGGAAAAGATCGCGAAAACTTGCGCGCGCGTGCCTGAATTCCCCGCGGCGGATTTCCACGAAGCGTGCCAGTCGTTCTGGTTCGTACAGCTCTTGTTGCAGATCGAATCGAGCGGACATTCTATTTCGCCCGGGCGTTTCGATCAGTATATGTATCCATTCTATAAAAAGGATATCGACAGTGGCAAAATTACGGTTGAACAGGCGCAGGAGCTTATCGACTGTATCTGGGTAAAGCTCAACGATATCAACAAGGTCCGCGACGCGGTGTCTGCGGACGGGTTTGCGGGCTACGGTATGTTCCAAAACCTGATCGTCGGCGGTCAGGATATCCACGGACTGGACGCGACGAACGATCTGTCGTATATGTGTCTGGAAGCGGCGATGCACGTACCTCTGCCCCAGCCCTCTATTTCCGTGCGCGTTTGGAACGGCTCGCCTGAGGCGTTTCTCGTAAAAGCGGCGGCGTTGACGCGGCTCGGCACGGGCTTGCCCGCGTATTATAACGACGAGATCATTATCCCGTCCATTATGGCGAGAGGGCTTACCCTCGAAGACGCGCGAGATTATTGTATCATCGGTTGCGTAGAACCGCAAAAGGGCGCGAAAACGGACGGTTGGCACGACGCGGCGTTCTTTAATATGTGCCGTCCTATGGAGCTGGTATTTTCGAGCGGTATGGATAAGGGCGTACAGATCGGTCCGCAAACGGGCGACGTCGCGCAGATGCAGACTTTTGAAGAATTTTTCGAGGCGTACAAGACCCAACAGAGCTATTTCATTAAACTGCTCGTCAACGCGAACAACGCGATCGATACGGCGCACGCGACCCGCTGTCCGTTGCCTTTCCAGTCGTGTATGGTAGACGATTGTATCGGCAGGGGCAAGTCCTTACAAGAGGGCGGCGCGATCTATAACTTCACTGGCCCGCAGGGCTTTGGTATTGCCAACAATACCGACGGTCTGCTTGCGATCAAACAGCTCGTGTTCGAGGAAAAGAAAGTAACGATGATCGAGCTGCGCGACGCGTTGCGCGCGAATTTCGGGTACGGGCTTACGGGCAAAGCCGCGGAGCGGGTAACGAGCGAAGTGGCTTGCAGCTTAGCGGAAGAGGGTATCGAGGTCAACGAAGCGGTGATCCGCGCGATCTACGAGGAAGTAACTTCGGGCGCGGGTATCGAGCCTGCTAAGCGCGAAAGATACCGCGAGATCAAACGGCTTATCGACGAGACCTGTCCCAAATACGGCAACGATATCTACGAAGCGGATATGTTCGCGCGCGCGGTGGCGAATACCTATACCAAGGAAGTGGAGAAATACAAGAACCCTCGCGGCGGGATTTTCCAAGCGGGCTTGTATCCCGTTTCCGCAAACGTACCCCTTGGCGCGCAGACGGGCGCAACGCCCGACGGCAGACTTGCGTTTACGCCGATCGCGGACGGTATCGGACCTGCTTCGGGCAGGGACGTGAAAGGCCCGACGGCAACGGCGAACTCGGTGGCGAAGCTCGAACAGGGCGTTGCCAGCAACGGTACGCTGCTCAATCAAAAATTCCACCCTTCCGCGCTTGCGGGAATGTCGGGATTGACCAAATTCGTAGCCCTGATCCGTTCGTATTTCGATCAAAAGGGTATGCATATGCAATTTAACGTGGTTACGCGCGAAACGCTGCTCGACGCGCAGAAGAACCCCGAAAAATACAAAACTCTGGTCGTTCGCGTGGCGGGTTACAGCGCGCTGTTTACAACGCTGTCGCGCTCGTTACAGGACGATATCATCAACCGTACGGAGCAGGGATTTTAAGTAAGGAATAACAATGGATTTTTACAGCACCAAAGGCAGAATATTCAATATTCAACGATTCTCGATCCACGACGGACCGGGGATTCGTACCATCGTCTTTTTCAAGGGCTGTTTTATGCGTTGCGCGTGGTGCTGTAACCCCGAATCCCAAAAATACGAGATCCAGACGATGATCGAAAACGGCAAGGAAAAGACCGTCGGTCGGGACGTAACCGTCGCGGAGATCCTGCCTGAGCTACTCGCGGATAGCAACTATTACCGCCGCAGCGGCGGGGGAATTACCCTGTCGGGCGGGGAAATTTTAGGTCAGCCCGAGTTCGCGCGCGATCTGCTCCGCGCCTGCAAGCAAAACGGCTTGCATACGGCGGTGGAATCGACGGCGAACGCGCCGTTTGAAAGCATTGAAAAGATACTGCCGTATCTCGATCTGTATTTGATGGATATCAAGCACATGGACGGGCAAAAGCACAAGGAATACACCTGTGCGGACAATCAGCGGATCTTGGAAAACGCGAAAAAGCTGGCAAGCAGCGACGTGGAGCTGATTATCCGCACCCCCGTCGTTCCCGGCTTTAACGACACGGCGGAGGAGATTAGAGCGATTTCCAAATTCGCGGCGAGTTTATCGGGAGTTCAGGAGCATCATTTGCTGCCCTATCACCGTTTGGGGCAGGACAAATACGCGGGGCTGGATCGGAATTACGCCTTGCAGGGCATAGAGCCTCCGTCCAAGGAAAAAATGGAATATCTTTTGTCTGTCGCCGAGGAAAGCGGCTTGAAATGCCAGATCGGCGGCTGAGTAAGCGCAGAAACAACAGGAGAAAGAGTATGGAACTTCAAGACAAAATGAGAATTATACAGGAATTCGTTCCCGGTAAGCAGATCACCCTTTGCCATATCATTGCAAACCCCGGGGAAACGCTGTACACCAAGCTCGGGTTAGACCCCCAAACGGATTATACCAAGAGCGCGATCGGCGTATTGACAGTCATTCCTTACGAAAGCGCGGTGATTGCGGCGGATATCGCGATGAAGTCCTCGGGCGCGGACATCGGGTTCGTGGACAGATTTACGGGTACGCTGATCATTACGGGCACGGTATCTTCGGTGGAAGCGGCGTTCACGGCGATCCGCGAATACTTTATCAATAAGCTCGATTATATTTGCTGCGAGCTGACGAAAACCTGATAAAAAACAAAAAATGAAAAAGATCATGCTATTCGGCAGGGTGGCGGCGGGCAAAACGACGCTCACGCAGGCTCTGCGCGGTGAAGAAATCAAATATTACAAAACGCAGTACGTGAATTATCTCGACACCGTGATCGACACGCCTGGCGAATATACCGAGCGCAGGGAAACGAGCGGTGCGTTAGCCTTATACGCGTACGAGGCGGACGTGGTTGGGTTGGTGCTTTCGGCAAACGAGCCGTATTCCATTTTCTCGCCCTGTCTTACGAGTATGGTAAACCGCGAAACGATCGGGATCGTTACGGGCATCGACAAGCCCGACGCGAACGTCGAGAGGGTAACCCGTTGGCTGCGGCTTGCGGGCTGTAAAAAGGTGTTCCCCGTCAGCTCGATCACGGGCGAGGGGATCGCGGAGCTGGCGGCGTTTTTGAACGACGACGGGGATATCAAGAAGAAAAAAGCCGTTAAAAAGCCGACGTATACCCCGAAAAAGACGGAGAAAACGGACGGGCTGGATACTTGGCTGTTGTAAGAACGGCGAAAGGAGCACAAATGAGTAAAACGACGGTAATCGCCTTTGCTAACAACAAGGGCGGCAGCGGAAAAACGACTTCCTGTTCGAATATCGCTTGCGCGATGGCGCTTGCGGGGAAAAAAGTACTGATGATCGACGGCGATATGCAGCTGAATCTTACCATTTCTTATTTCGACGAGGAAACCGCGCTCGAATACGCGCAGACGGGCAAGAATATCTACACGGCGATCAAGGAAGAAAAGGACCTTTCGGCGTGTATCGTACCCACGGAATACGAGGGCTTGGATATCGTGCCGTCCTCGTCGCTTATGAGCTCGATCGAGTTTGACCTGTTCACCAAATGGCAGAGAGAATTTATCCTGAAAAAATGCCTTGAACCCGTGCGCGCGCGGGGGTATTACGATTATATCCTGATCGATTCGCCGCCTACGCTCGGGGGCTGGGTAATGAACATTATGTGCGCGTCCGATTACGTGGTGATCCCCGTCGAGGCAAGCCCTTGGGGATTGTTCGGGATCGCGAATATGTTCGAATTTTTCAATCAGGTAAAAACGCTCGCGCCCAAGCTCGAGGTGCTGGGGATCGCGGTAACGAAAGCGGACGAGCGGAAGAAATATTTCAAACAGACGTTGGAAACGCTGAAAGCGACGGACGGGGCAAGACTGTTCGACAATTATATCCGCGTGGACAGCGCAGTGGAATGGGCGCAGGACAACAGCAAGCCCGTCGTAGCGTACAAAAAAACCAGCCGCAGCGCGGTGGAATATACGAAACTTGCAGAGGAGATTATGTATTATGGCAATCGGCAAAAACGCAATTAAAAGAGTGGAAAACAACGGCTATTCGAACGTAAAAACGGCTGCGCCCGATATGGAAAACAGCCACGTGATCGCAAATCCCGATCCGCAGGTAACGGAGAAATTGATCGCGCCCGTGGAAACGGCAAGCGCGGTAAAAAAATCGACTGCGAAAAAGCCCGCGGCAAAGAAAACGACCGTAAAAAAGACGGTTGCAAAGCCCGCGACGGGTAAGGACGGGTTCGTACGCGTAGGGCTTGGCGCGGATATGCCTTACTATTTATTGTAAAAATTTGCTGTATTCGGCTGATTTTTCAAAATTGTAAAAAAATTTCGTTAAAAGAGTAGACAATCAAAGCGAAACCGTGGTAAAATAAGTATATGCACACGGTAGGATCGGTCTGACCAAACGCGGGTATCGTGTAGAGTAAGACCGATTTTATTTATTATAAAAGGGCAAGGAGCTTTCGCAATGAGAGAAACGGAAAAGAAGTATCAGTGTATTCCTTTTTGGTCGTGGAACGACGAGTTGGACGAAGAGGGATTGATAAAGCAAATCGAATGGATGAACGAAAACGGCGTGGGCGGGTTTTTCATGCACGCTCGCGGGGGCTTGAAAACGGAATACCTTGGTAAGAAATGGTTTGACTGTATCGACGCTTGTTCCCGCAAAGCGCAGGAACTGGGTATGGAAGCGTACGCATACGACGAAAACGGCTGGCCCAGCGGGTTTGTCGGCGGAAAACTGCTCGACGATATCGAAAATCACGACAGATATTTGACTTATACGCTCGGCGCGTACGACGAAAAGGCGTTCGCGTCCTACGATATGAACGGCGAGGCGTTGAAACGGGTTACGGCAGGCGAAAACTGCCTCAACGTATATTGGCATTATTCGGCGTGTACGGCGGACATTCTCAATCCCGAGGTTGTCGATCAGTTCTTGGCGCAAACGCACGAGGAATACAAAAAACGGGACGATTACGAGCTGAAAGGCTTTTTCACCGACGAACCGCAATATTACCGTTGGGGTACGGCGTACACGAAGATGGTGGAGAAATATTTCCGCGAGGAATACGGCGAGGATATCCGCGACGGGATCGGGCTGTTGTTCGTGGAAAAGAAAGGCTACCGCGCGTTCCGTTATAAGTATTGGAAAGCAATGCAGCAGCTGATGCTGAAAAATTTCGCGGAAAAGGTGTATACCTGGTGCGATAAAAACGGCTACAAGCTCACGGGGCATTACGTAGAAGAAACGATACTTGCAGGTCAAATGTGGTGCTGCGGCGGGTGTATGCCGTTCTATGAATTCGAGCATATCCCCGGGATCGATAAACTGGGCAGAAACGTTGGCGCAAGCGTTGCGGCAAAGCAGGTATCCAGCGTTGCGGCGCAGCTTGGAAAAAAGCAGGTGATCACGGAAACCTACGGCTGTTGCGGTTGGGACGTTACGCCCGACGAGCTGAAACGGATCGCCGAATATCAATACGTGGACGGCGTGAATTTGATGTGTCAGCATCTGTTGCCGTTTACCGAACACGGTCAGAGAAAGCGCGACTATCCCGCACATTTCTCCGAAGTCAATCCTTGGGTGAAAAAGGGCTTTAAGGATTTTAACGACTATTTCTCCGTTTTGGGCAAGCTCCTTGCCGAAAGCGAGGAGGAAGTGCGCGTGGCTATGCTACACCCCATTCGCAGTGCGTATTTCAATTATAAGCGGGATCAGAACGATACGGGCAACGGCGTAGCCGAATTGCAGAGCTCGTGGCAGGGGCTTACCGAGGAACTGTCGCAAAAACAAATTCAGTACCACTATTTAGACGAAACTCTGCTTGCGAAATACGGCAGGGTTGAGGGCAACAAGCTCGTGATGGGCAAATGCTCGTACGAGTATATCGTATTCCCGAAAATCTACACCATGGACAAAACCACCGAAAAACTGCTCCGCGAGTTCGTAAAAGCGGGCGGTAAGGTGTTGCTGACGGACGAAAAGCCGACCTATTTAGAGGGCGAGGAATACGACTACGGATATCTCAACACGAATACGAGCTGGGAAGAAATCGAAAACGCACAGCCGTACAAGGCGGTTTGCGGTAAGGGTTTCCGTTCGGTGATCCGCAAGGACGAAACGGGCAGAGAGTTTATCTACGCGGTCAATCTCGGCAAAGAGATGACGGTGGATTTTACGCTGGAAAAGGGTAAGACGTTCACGGCGTACGATATTATGAAAGACGAATATACGGCGCTGGGTACGAGCGTGCATTTCGACGAAAATCAATCCCGTATCCTGTATATCGGCGGGGAAACGCCCAAGGCGCAAAAAACGCTTAAACCCGTTCGTTTGGGGAATAAATTCACCGTTTGCGGGGAAGCGGATAACTATATCACGCTCGATTTTATCCGTTATTCGACGGACGGCAAGGCGTACAGCGAGCCGTTGCATCATATGGGCGTTTTCAACGAAATGCTGAAAAAGAGATATCAGGGTAAGCTGTATCTCAAATACGAATTTACGGTAGACGAAATTCCTGAAAAATGTATTCTGCTTGCGGAGGACACGAACACGCTGTGCGTGGAAGTCAATGGCGAAAAGGTAGAGCGTTGCGGCTCGTCGGCGGTGGAAAAAGCGTTGTACGCGTACGATATCGCGAAAACGCTCCGCAAGGGCTTGAACGAAATCGTGGTCGCGATCGATTATTATCAGAGCGAGCAGGTGTATTACGCGCTGTTCGGCGAGAACGTAACGGAGAGCTTGAAAAACTGTCTTGCGTACGATACGGATATCGAAGCGGTATACCTCAAAGGCTCGTTCGGCGTATACGGGGATTTGAAGCAGGGTAAAGACGAAAATATCGTGCTTGGCGAAAATTTCCGTCTCGGCAAACAAAAACGGGAGATCTCGTCGCTGATCGAGGAGGGGTATCCGTTCTTTGCGGGGGATATTACGCTGAAACAGACGCTTGTCGTGGACGATACGGCTTGCGAGCTTGTAATCGATAAACGCTTCCAGCTTTTGGACGTAAAGGTGAACGGCAAGGAAGTCGGCAGACTGATGTTCGGCAAGAGGCTCGATTTATCGGGCGCGCTGAAAAAGGGCGAAAACGAGCTGGAAATTACGCTGACGGTGGGCAACCGCAATCTTTTAGGGCCTTTCCATACGCAGGAACAGGAGAATATAGGCGTTGGACCTGCGACCTTCGAAAGACCGAATACGTGGGTAAACGGTAAGAGCGGGATTTTGCGCGAAAGCTACGCGTTTGTGAAAACGATACTTTAACGAAAAAAACGGTCTGTTTGCTTTGCAAACAGACCGTTTTTTTATTACAAAATATTGACATTTACAGCGGAAAAGTATATAATAAACGTATAATGGTATTTTAAGAGCGGAGAGAGGAAGAATGACGGACGAAGAACTGATTATCAAGCATTTTGAAAACGACGGGTACGTAAAATTATCGGGGATCACGCTGGTAGAGCTGACCAAAGAAAAAGCGGTCGCTTCAGCAAAGATCGGCAAGGAGCATTTGAACGCCAACGGTAGCGTACAGGGCGGTATGCTGTATACGCTTGCGGATTTTGCGTTTGCCGTGCACGCGAATTTTTTGCACCCTGCGACGGTAACGCAGGGCGGACACATTCAATACATTCGCGCGGCGATCACGAGCGAGATCACGGCAACGGCGAAAGAAACCGTACGCGCGGGGCATAATACGATCAGCGAGGTTATCATTCGCGACGACAAAGACGAGATCGTTTGCGTGTGCAATTTTAACGGCTTCGTTAAGGATATAGATAAAGAAATTTTACGGAAGAAATACGAATAAACGGGAAAAAAGGAAATGGAAAATAAAGAATTGATGCTGACGAATAAAGCGATCGCGCGCGGGGCTTACGAGGCGGGCGTGAAGGTCTTATCTGCGTATCCCGGTACGCCGAGTACGGAGATCGCGGAAAATTTTGTAAAACACGATAACGTATACGCGGAATGGGCACCAAACGAAAAAGTCGCGGTCGAGGTCGCGATCGGCGCGTCGCTTGCCGGCGCGCGGGCAATGGCGTGTATGAAACACGTGGGCTTGAACGTGGCGGCTGACCCGCTGTTTACCGTAGCGTATACGGGCGTGAACGCGGGACTTGTGATCGTCGTTGCCGACGACCCGGGTATGCATTCCTCGCAGAACGAGCAGGACAGCCGTTATTATGCGCGTAGCGCGCACGTGCCTATGTTAGAACCCTCTTCCGCACAGGAAGCAAAGGAGTTTGTAAAGCTCGCGTACGAGATCAGCGAGCAGTTTGATACCCCCGTGCTCGTTCGGGAAACGACTCGCGTAGCCCATTCGCACGGGATCGTGGAGCTTTGCGAACGGGACGAAAGAGCTTTGAAACCCTATCAAAAATCGGCGGAGAAATACGTCATGATGCCGTCGAACGCCATTCGTCGCCACGTGGCGGTGGAGGCGCGGGACGAGGCGCTTAAAGAGTACGTGAACGGGTGCGAAATAAACCGTGCGGAATACACCGCGGAAACCGAGATCGGTGTGGTTTGCTCGGGCGTGGTCTACGAATACGTGAAAGAGGCGTTGCCCAGCGCCAACGTGTTTAAGGTGGGAACGCCGTATCCGTTGCCGATAAAAGCGATTGAGGCGTTTTCGAAAAAGGTCAAGCAGTTGTACGTAATTGAAGAGCTTGAACCGTATATGGAGGACGCGTTGAAAGCGGCGGGGATTGCTTGCAAGGGCAAGGAGTTGTTCTCTTTGCAGGGCGAAATTTCCGTGCTCACGATTTTGGAAAAATTCAACGGCGCGGCTGCGCCCACGGCGGAAAAAGTGCCGTCGCGCCCGCCCGTGATGTGCGCGGGCTGTCCGCATCGCGGCGTGTTTTACGTGCTGAATAAACTCAAACTTACGGTCAACGGCGATATCGGCTGTTATACGCTCGGGGCAGTGCCTCCGCTGTCGGCGGTGGATACCTGTATTTGTATGGGCGCGTCGGTGGGCATGTCGCACGGTATGAAAAAAGCGACGGACGGGGAAAGCAAATGCGTTTCCGTGATCGGGGATTCCACCTTTTTACATAGCGGCGTAACGGGGCTGATCAACGCCGTGTATAACCGCAGCGGGATCACCTTGCTCATTCTCGACAATTCCACGACGGGCATGACGGGGCATCAACAGCACCCCGCAACGGGTAAAAATCTCAAAGGCGAGCCTGCGCCGACCGTGTTTTTAGACGAGCTTTGCAGGGCGTGCGGGGTAAAGGATTTGCAAATCGTAGACGCGTACGACGTCAAGGCGGTGGAAAAGGCGGTGCGCGCGGCAACGGCAACGGACGAAGTGAGCGTGATTATCGCGCAACGGGCTTGCGCGTTGCTGGATAAGACCCCCAAGGCAAAAGTAACGGTAAAGGACTGTAAAAATTGCGGTGTGTGTAAAAAGCTGGGCTGTCCCGCGATCAGCCAAGGCGAACACGGGATCGTGATCGATCGGATACAATGCGTGGGCTGCGAGGTTTGCAGCAAGGTCTGCCCGTTCGGGTGTCTGGTAAAGGAGGAAGCGCAGGTATGATGAATATTCTGATAGCAGGCGTCGGCGGACAGGGCACGCTGCTTGCCAGCCGAGTGCTGGGCAAGTACGCAATGCTCAGCGGTAAGGATTGCAAGCTCAGCGAGATACACGGTATGAGCCAGCGCGGCGGGAGCGTCGTTACGCACGTGCGGATCGGGGAAAAGATCTATTCCCCCGTCGTGTGGGAAGGCGGCGCGGATATCGTGGTCGCGTTCGAGGCTTTGGAAGCGGTGCGCGTAAAGCATTATCTCAAAGCCGACGGCGTTTTGCTCGTCAACGACGAAAAAATACTGCCCATGCCATGTATTACGGGGGCTACAAGCTATCCCGAGGGGATCAAAGAGAGGCTCGAAAACGAGCACGAAAAAACCTATTTCGTTAGCGCGCAGGAGTTGGCGCTGAGCGTCGGGAACGCGAAAGCGACGAATATCGTTATGCTCGGCGCGATGTGTAAGCTGTTGGGGTTTGACAAACAGGTGATGCGGGAAGCGGTGTCCGCTTGCGTACCTGAAAAGTTTGCGGAAGTGAATTTGAAAGCGTTCGAGCTGGGCTTCGAGCGGGTTTGAATAAAAAATATATAACGAGGTAAAATGATATGCAATACTTTCAGAAAGAATTAGAAACGATGAGCGCGGACCAAAAGCGGGTGCTTCAATCGGAGCGTTTGGTGAAAATGGTCAAGTACGTATACGAAAACCAGAAACCCTATCGCGAGAAAATGGACGCGATGAAATTGAAGCCCGACGATATCAAATCGATAGACGATATTTATAAATTGCCGTATACCGTAAAACAGGACCTGCGCGACGCGTACCCGTTCGGTATGATGGCGCGCCCCCGCAAAGATCTGGTGCGTTTGCACGCTTCCAGCGCGACGACGGGTAAGCTCACGGTGGCGGGTTATACCATGAACGACATCGACGTTTGGGCGGAATGTGCGGCGCGGTCGCTTGTGATGGCGGGCGCGGACGAGGAAAGTATTATACACGTCGCGTACGGCTACGGTCTGTTTACGGGCGGGCTGGGTATGCACTACGGCGGTGAAAAGCTGGGCGCGTGCGTTGTTCCCGCTTCGGCTGGCAATACGCAAAAACAGATCCAGCTGATTACCGATTTCGGCGCGGATATCATCTGCTGTACGCCGTCGTATATCATTTATTTGGCGGAAGAAATCGAAAAGCTGGGCTTGAAACCGGGCGTGGATATCAAGCTCAAAGGCGGCGTGTTCGGTGCGGAGGCTTGGTCGGAGGGTATGCGCAACGATATCGAAAAACGCTTGGGTATCCGTGCTTGCGACATTTACGGTTTGAGCGAAATTGCAGGACCGGGCGTTGCGTGCGATTGCGAGTTTAAGACGGGTATGCATTTCCAAGACGACCATTTCTATCCCGAGATCGTGGACGTGGATACGCTTGAACCCCTGCCTTACGGGGAATCGGGCGAGCTGGTGATTACTACGTTGACGAAAGAGGGAATGCCCTTGCTTCGGTACAGAACGCGGGATATCGCGAGCTTGAACGCCGATCCCTGTCCTTGCGGCAGAACGACGGTGAAACTGAATAAGATCACGGGCAGAAGCGACGATATGCTGATCATTCGCGGGGTGAACGTATTCCCGTCCCAGATCGAGAGCGTACTCTTAAAGAACCCCGATATTCAGCCGCACTACCATATCAACGTAGACCGCGTGAATAATTTGGATACGATGGAGATCGTCGTTGAATTGTCGCCGAATATCTCCATTGACGAGATCGGGCACGTGGAGGAGATCCGCAAGAAATTAAGCTCGGATATGACCTCCGCGCTGTCGGTAAGCGCGAAGATCACCTTGGTTTCGCCGGGTACGGTAGCGCGCAGCGAGGGGAAAGCAAAGCGTATCACGGATAAGAGAAAATTATAATCAGGAGGGGAAAATCATGATTAAACAGATAGCGGTATTTTTGGAAAACAAGGAAGGCAAAGCGAGCGCGTGCTGTAAGGTGCTGAAAGAAGCGGATATCAACCTTTACGCGCTGTCGATTGCGGACACGAAAGAGTTCGGGATCTTGCGCTTGATCACCGACGACAACGAAAAGGCGTTGCAGGTGCTGAAAAACGCGGGTTTCCTTTCCTCGATGGTAGAGCTCGTCGGCTTGGAAGTTCCGCACAAAGCGGGCGCACTGTCCGAGCTGTTGATCGATCTTGGCGACGGCGGCGTGAACGTGGAATATATGTATTCCTACGCAGAAGCGGACGGGCACGCGAAGATCGCCTTTAAGACGGCTACGCCCGAAAAGGCAATCGCGATCTTACAGAGCAAGGGCGCGAAAATCATTTAAGAACGAAAAGAACGCGGCGACGGTTTTGTAACCGTCGCCGCGTTTGGCTGTTCTTACGAATTTTTTAGAAGATAGCGGGCAGGACGAGTGCGGCGATCACGACCGCGCCGAGTACGATCCTGTACCAACCGAAAACCTTGAAATCGTGTTTTTTGACGAAATCCATTAAGAATTTGATTGCCGCCAAGGACACCGCGAACGCCACGACCGCGCCGATCGCGAGATACCCAAGCTCCGCGCCCGAGAGCGCGCCGCTTTCCAAAAAGAATTTCAAGAGCTTGATCGCGCTCGCGCCGAGCATAACGGGGATCGCGAGGAAAAAGGTGAACTCCGCGCCCGCAGGACGGGCAACGCCGATAAGAAGCGCGCCTAAAATGGTCGCGCCCGAACGGGAAGTGCCGGGGATTAAGGAAAGGACCTGAAACGCGCCGATGATAAAGGCGTGTTTATAGGAGATCTCCGCCGTCGTTTTTATGGGCAATTCCCGCGTTTTATTGCGGTTTTCGATGAGGATAAAGCCGATGCCGTAGAGAATGAGCATCAACGAGATAATTAAGGGGGTGTGCAGATATTTTTCCAAAAGATCGTCGAAAGCGATGCCGATCACCGCGGCAGGAACGCACGCAACGAGCACCTTACCCCAAAGATTGAAGATGGCTTTGTCGGCAACGATTTTATTAGCCGTACGCCCGTTTTCGCCGTCGTTTATCCGTTCGCGCTTGAACGGGAAGAGCTTTTTCCAAAACAGGACGAGCACGGCGAGGATCGCGCCGAGCTGAATAACGACGAAAAACATTTCCTTGAACGCCTCGGAAAGGCGCAGGGGGCAAATTTCGTCTACGAGGAGCATGTGTCCCGTGCTGGAAATGGGCAGCCATTCGGTGATGCCCTCGACGATGCCGAGTAATATGACTTTGAGAATTTCAATGAATTTCATAATAACTACCGTTAGTGTATGCGTATTTACTAAATTATACCATTAAAATGCGTAAAAAGTCCATTATTTTGCGAAAAAAAACGAAAAAATCCGTAAATTTGCAAGAAATTTGGCGAAGATATATTGCAATCGAAAAAAAAGTATGATATAATAAAAGAGTACAGATAGAAAATGCGTTGGGGGTTCGTTGCAGTTCCTATTGGTAAAAAATCTTATGAAGGGGGTACCGAAAATGAGTCAGGGTACTGTGAAGTGGTTCAACGCGGAAAAAGGCTACGGCTTTATTGCAGGCGATGAAGGCGGCGATGACGTCTTCGTGCATTTCTCCGCGATTGTAGCAGAGGGTTACAGAAGGTTGAAAGAAGGGCAAAAGGTTTCTTACGAAGTCGAGCCCGATCCGAAGAACCCCGAAAAACTTCGCGCTGTCAACGTACAGGCGCTGTAAAAAAGTTTTTACGTGGACAAGCCGCGTCGCAACTGCGACGCGGCTTGTCATTTTTACGGTATAAATATTTTTTATGAAAATATTTCCTTTACAAGATTGACAAAAACGCTGGCGTAGTGTATAATCAAAGAGATAAAAATCGTTGCGATTTTGGATTTTTACAGAGAGGAAATAAAAAGATGGAAAGAACGGAAGCGATACAGGCGTTTGAAAGCGTATTTAAGGCGAAAGCGGAAGATCTATTTACGGCGGCGGGGCGTATCAACGTCATCGGCGAACACGTGGACTATTGCGGGGGTAAGGTATTCCCCGCGGCGCTCAATCTGCGCTGTAATATCTACGGCAGGAAAACGGGCGGTAACAAAATCCGTATGGCGTTCCGCGGTATCGACGGGATCGTGGAAGTGGATACAACCCGTCTTAACGATTACAGAGAACTCAAAATCGGCAATTATCAGGCGGGAGTCGCGTACTTTTTACAGCAAACGGGCGTGGAGATCGTCGGCTGCGATCTGTATTACGATTGCACCGTGCCGTTCGGCAGCGGGCTTTCCTCCTCGGCGGCGATCGAGGTGGCAACCTCCGTCGCGTTTTGCGAGTACGCGGGCGTAGCGTACGATAAGGTAAAACTCGCGCTCATTTCCCAACGCGCGGAAAACGAGTACGCGGGCGTGAACTGCGGGATTATGGACCAGTTCGCTTCCGCAATGGGCAAAAAGGACCACGCGGTGCTTTTGAACTGCGCTACCTTGGAATACGAATACGTACCCTTACAGCTCGGCGCGTACTGTTTGGTCGTCGCCAACTGCAACAAACCGCATAATCTTGTGGAGAGCAAGTACAACGTACGCCGTCAGGAAGTGGAAACTGCGCTGAAAGCCCTGCAAACGGTATTACCCATCAGCTGCCTTGCGGAAGTAACACCCAAGCAATTTATGGAGAATAAATACCTGCTTTCGGGCGTGGTTGCAAAGCGCGCGGAACACGTCGTTATGGAATGCGACCGCGTGAATAAGGCGGTCGAGGCGCTCAAAGCGGGCGATCTCGTAGAGCTGGGCGCGCTACTCAACGAAAGCCATTACAGCTTACGCGATTTGTACGAGGTAACGGGGAAAGAGCTGGATACCCTCAGCGCGCTAGCCAGAAAGGAAACGGATTGTTTGGGTTCGCGCATGATCGGCGCGGGATTTGGCGGGTGCACCATTTCCATCGTCAAAAAGACGGCGGTGGACGGCTTTATCCGTCGGGTCGGCAAAGCGTATCAGGACAGCATCGGTTATAAGGCGAGCTTTTACGAAACCTCGATCGAGGACGGTATTACGGTAGAAAAACTTTGAAAAATTGAACAAACTCCGATCGCCCGAAAGGACGGTCGGAGTTTTTTGTTAAATAATCGTCGGCGCAAGCCGTAATAATCGTTCTTTGGTATTGTCTGCGGGATTTGTTGCCGTATGCTTTAACAGCGCGTCCAAAACGCTTGAAATGCGGTGGGGCGGTATGCCGATTGCAAGCAGTTCTCTGCCCCCGATTGAGAGCTGTTTTAAGGTGAACGGCACGCCCTCGCTTTGCATTTTTTCAAGAAGCCGCGTCCATTTAACCACGGTAGGCGCGACGGAAAGATCGTCCGTGCAAGCCGAAAAATCCGCTTGTTTTACGAGTAATAATGCGGGCAACAGCTCGTGATGTGCAACGAAGAAACGGCGGAGCTTGTTTTCGCGGGTTTGGCAGTCGAAATCGTACATGTGCCGTTTGACGAGCGCGGATACCTGTTCCGTCAGCTTTTTCGGCGCTTTCAGGCGGTGGAGTATCTCGCGCGCGAGCCGTTCGCCCTCTTCGGGGTGGGCGTAAGAATTGCCGTCGCGGTTTTGGCAGAACGGTTTGCCGATATCGTGCAACAGCGCCGCAAAACGCACCCGCTCGTCGGCGTATTTTACCGCACGGAAAGAATGTTCTAAAACGTCGTATTTATGGAAATCCGCGCGCTGGACCATACCCTTGCCCAAAGCAAGCTCGGGCAGGATATACCCAAGCACGCCCGTCGTATCGAGCAGGCGCAAGCCGTGATAATGCCCGTCCTTTACGCCGTATTTTTTATCGGCGGTAAGCAGAGCCGAGAGTTCCGTGAAAATGCGTTCGGGGGTGATATCTTGGATAAGCGCGGCGTTTTCCTCTGCGCCTGTAAGGCAGTTTTCGTCAGGGGAAAAACCCAACTGCGCGGCTTGTCTTGCAAGCCGCATGAGCCGTAAGCCGTCCTCGCCGAATACCTTTCGCGCGTCCGCGACCGTCGTCAGGCGTTTTTCTTGGATTGCGGGGATACCGCCAAGGGGATCGACGAACGCGGAATTTCGGATATCGTAATACACGGCGTTGCAGGTAAAATCCCGACGGCGGGCGTCGAGCGCGATGTCGGCGGTAAAAAAGATCTCCGTCGGGGTATGGATACCGCGGGTATATTTATCCGAACGGAAACAGGAATATTCGTAGTCTACGCCTTGACCGTCTTTTACTTTTACCGTGCCCGTGTTCTTATATACGGATTTGACGGAAAAGCCGTTTTGCTCTGCGATCGAGGCGAAAGTTTCGGCGGAAAGGGGGGCGCAGATATCCCAGTCGTGCGAAGCGGAATAAAGTCCCGCTAAAAAATCGCGCACGCTACCGCCCACTACGTACAGGGAAACGGGGAGCGAGTTGGCGAGTTTTATTAAGTTTTCGGGTAAAATCGCGCGCATACTACTGCCTTTTGAAAAATTTTTTACGATTATAGTATATCAAATTCGAAAATAAATTGCAATTCTCGGCAAAGTGTTATATAATATATTTGTGGAAAAATTCCAAAAACCCGTTTTCCGCGCAGTTTTTACAAAAGGTAAATCATGTATCATATCATTCTCAACCCCGTTTCGGGGAAAAAGAAAGCCCTGAAAAACCTCCGCGTTGTCGAGCGGTTGTTTTCAGAGCGCGGCGTGGCGTACGAGGTACACAGATCGCAAGCCGTGCGAGATGCGGAAGTCATCGCAAGACGGCTGACCGAGCAGGGCGAAAGGGAAATTATCGTACTCGGCGGCGACGGGACGTTGCACGAAGTCCTGAACGGGCTGGTCGATCCCGCCGTTTGTACGCTCGGGCTGATCCCCTCGGGCACCGGCAACGATTTTGCGGAAAAGCTCGGCGTGCCCAAGGACGCGGAAAAAGCGACCCTTGCGATCTTGGACGGCGTAGCAAAGCCCGTGGACTATCTCGAAGTCGGCGGGGTGCGGAGTATGAACGTTGCGGGTATGGGGATCGACGTGGACGTTTTAGAACGCTGTCAAAGGGGTAAAATGAAAGGGAAGCTGAAATACCTATTCAGCCTGATCCGAAGCCTATTCGCCTATAAGGGGTATTCCGTGGAGATCGAAACGGAGGGACGGACGGAAAAAAGGGACGTCCTCATCGCGGCGGCGTGTAACGGGTCGCAATTCGGCGGCGGGATCTCGATCTGTCCTACGGCGGATATCACCGACGGGAAAATAAACGTCGTCATCGTCGATTGTATCGGCGGGGCGTGGAAGATTATAAAAGCCTTTATTTGGCTGATGAAAGGGAAAGTATTACAATACCCCCTCACCACGCATTTTCTTTGCGATAAGGTGCGGTTTACGCCCA
The DNA here is from genome assembly GCA_017465865.1 of Clostridia bacterium. GTDB lineage: Bacteria > Bacillota > Clostridia > Christensenellales > Borkfalkiaceae > Scatosoma. The sequence goes on along the minus strand of JAFTVF010000002.1, from coordinate 67,741 downwards.
AAAATCCCTGTACCGTACAGCTCGACGGGGAATTGTATCAGGATTTGACCTTTGAAGCCAAAATTTGTCAGGGCTTGAAATTTTTCAGATAATACGGAGTTGTCGTATGCCAAGCGGAACGTATAAAAAAATACTCGACCGACTGCCCGAAGGGGTATTCGTATTCGACGATAAGCTGCGCGTGAAATTCACGAACGCGGCGTTTCGGCGTTCCTGCTCGGACGGCGCAAAGCCCAAGGGCAATCTCCGCCAAACGCTTGCCTGCGGGGAAAGCGCGAACTGCGGCGAGGGCGGCTCTTGCGAATACTGTACCTTCTACCGCGCGATGCGCGCGGCGGTTACAGAGAATACGGAAAAGACGGAAACGGTGCATACGAAAGTGCGCCGTAACGGGCATACGGACAAGCTGTCCTTGCGTATCCGTATCCTGCCTGCGGACGAAAAAGGCAAGCTGTTTATAGGGCTCACGGACGGTACTTACGAAACGGAGATCGAACGCGAAATGCTTTCCGCGCAGCAAATGCAACGACGGCTTCTGCCCGCGGGTAAGAGCGTAGGCGGGGTTTCGTACGCGTATATGTATATCCCTTGCCACGGTGTGGGCGGGGATCTGCCCGACGTGTACGAGCTGGACGGTCAGACCTACGGCATACTCTCCGACGTGTCGGGGAAAGGGATCTCGGCGGGTATGCTTGCGGCGTTCGTAAAGGCGGGGCTCGATCGGAAACAGCCCGACCTTGCGTTGGCGTTGTCGGGGCTGAGCGCGAAATTTAACGAGCTTGACCAAGACGAGCGGTCGTATATCACGGTATCGGCTGTGCGGATCGACAAACGGCAGATGCGGATCGGCTATGCCGTGGCGGGGCATAACGCGCCCATACTTTTGAAAAACGCGTACGGGATCAACGAGATCGAATCCCCCGCGCCGCCCATTTCGAATTGGATACCCGATTTCAAGTACACGGAACGGGAATTGCCGTTCGAGCACGGGGATATTTTGGCTCTGCTTACCGACGGGGTTACGGAATGTGCGAACGCGAAAGGCGAGCTGTTCGGTATCGAGCGCGCGGAAAACGTGCTGATGCAATCGCATAGCGCGGAAGATTTTATCGGGAAACTGCGTTCGGCTTTGAACGTGTTCTGCGGCGGGAAGTTCACCGACGATATTACGGCGGTGGCGTTTGATTTGTAAATGATAGAGGAGCAAAAAGGCATGGCGAATCGGCAGAAAGAGCCTCTTTTTAAGAGATTTTTGAAAAAACTGCATAATCCGCCGAATTGGGTCGCGCTCATCATGTACGCGACCACGCTCGTCGTTTGTCCTCTGGCGGTGCTGACGATTTTAATGGGCTACGGGCACGGCGTGCTCGCGGTCGTGGCGTATATCGTCTGCGGGTTGATTTTTTTGTACACCGTGTATATGTCTATCGCCTCGCTGTATCGGCTTCGAAAACGCCTGATGAACGTTGCGGATAAATATACCTTTACGCGGAATTTGCGGAAAAATTACGCGTTCCGTACCATCGTGTTCGGCGCGTGTACCCTGCTTTTTAATATCGGCTACACCGTATTTTTGTGCGTAATGGCGTTGCGTACCCGTTCGGTGTGGTACGGCGCGCTCGCGGTGTACAGTATCCTGCTCGTGGCGGCGCGCGGCGGCGTGCTCATACAAAACCACAAGGACGAACGCAAATACAAAAACGACGGAATACGCCTGCAAAAAGCAAAAGCGGGCGGGTATCGCTATTGCGGGATCATGATTTTGGTGCTGACACTCGCGCTCGCCGTGTCCGTCGTGGAAATGGTCGTCAAAGGCGAGGGCTTCCGCGTGCCGAAATTCGCAATCGTTCTGTTTGCGGCGTTCGCCGTGTATCGGATCGCCATGGCGGCGTATAATATCGTCAAAGCGAAAAAATACGACGATTTCGCCGTGCGAGCTTCCAGAAATATCAATATGACCTCGGCGCTCGTGTCCGCGCTGACCTTGCTTACGGCGGTGTTTGCCGTGTATCCGCCCTCGTTCGATCCCTCGGTGATCAACGCCGCGGCGGGGATACTCGTGTGCGGGTATATCGTCGGGCTGGGGATTTATATGATTATCAATTCCGTACGGTTTGAAAAACGGCTGTCGGAGCTGGAAAAGACGCGGGAAATCCCGCAGGATACGAGCGGTTATAACCGCGACGGATATAGCGAAGAATACGGAAAGGAGTAAGGATATGGAAATCGTAAAATTATACCCCGAATGTAAAGAGATCATCTGGGGCGGTACGAAACTCAAAGACAAATACGGCAAACAAACGGACAAATCGCCCGTCGCGGAGAGCTGGGAGCTGTCTTTCCATAAAGACGGCCCGACCCGTCTTGAAAACGGCGAAACCTTGCAAGAAACGGCAACGGCGGCGGAGCTGGGCAAGAATTGCGAGGGTTTTCCGTTCTTCCCGATGCTCACGAAATTTATCGATGCGAAACAGGACCTGTCCGTGCAGGTACATCCCTCGGACGAATACGCTTTGACAAACGAAAATTCTTTCGGAAAAACGGAAATGTGGTATATCGTCGAGGCGGAGAAAGGCGCGGGGATCTATCTTGGGTTCAAGCGAGCCGTAACCAAAGCGGAGTACGAAAAGGCGATCGCGGAGCATACGCTGACGGAGCTTTTGAATTTCTTCGAAGTGAAAGCGGGCGAATGTTATTTTATCCCGTCGGGCACGATCCACGCGATCGGGAAAGGGTGCTTGATCTGCGAGATCCAGCAAAACAGCAACCTGACTTACCGCGTTTACGATTACGGCAGAAAGGACAAAAACGGCAACGAGCGCGAACTGCACGTGGAGAAAGCGCTGAAAGTAACCAACCTCGGGAAATACGAATATACGCCGCTCGGCTTGCAGACGGAACAGGGCGAATTGTTGGGGCTGAGTAAGTATTTCACGACGACGGCAGTGCGCGTGGACGGGGAAAAGATTTTGACCTCCGACGGTAATTCTTTTAAGTGCCTTACCTGCGTAAACGGCGGTGGGACGATCGACGGAAAACCTCTTGCGCTCGGGGATAGCTGGTTCGTACCGGCAGGCAAGGGCGCGTTCAAAATTCAAGGCAAGGTAGAATTGATTATGGCGGAAGTAAGAAAATATTACGTAGGAATAGACCTCGGCGGTACGTTTATCAAAGGCGGTATCGTGGACGATCTCGGCAATATCGTGTGTCAGGATAAGACCCCGACGGAGAGCGAAAAGGGCGCAGACGGCGTGGCAAGCAATATCGCCTCGCTCGCGAAATCGCTGATGAAAAAAGTCGGGCTGACCAAAGACGATATCGAGGGCTTGGGTATGGGCGTACCCGGTATGATCGACAGCAAAAACGGCACGGTCATTTATTCGAACAACCTGAATTGGAAAGATTTCCGTATCGGAGAAAAGGTATCTGCGCTTACGGGCTTGCGCGTAAAGATCGCCAACGACGCGAACGTAGCGGCGCTCGGCGAGGTCAAATTCGGCGCGGCGAAAGGCTGTGAAAACGCGGTAATGCTCACGCTCGGTACGGGCGTAGGCGGCGGCGTGGTTGCGGAGGGTATGCTGATCGAGGGCAACAAATCCGCGGGCGCGGAGCTTGGACATTCCGCGATCGTCGCAGGCGGAAAGCAGTGTACCTGCGGGAGAAAGGGCTGCTTGGAAGCGTACGCCTCGGCTACGGCGCTCATCCGCGATACGAAAGAAGCGATGACCGCGCACAAGGACAGTAAAATGTGGGAGATCGGCTCGATCGATAAGGTAACGGGCAAAACGGCGTTCGATTATAAAAACAGCGACCCGTACGCAAAAAAAGTGGTAGAGGATTATATCTATCACCTCGCTTGCGGGATCACGAATTTTGCGAACATTTTCCGCCCCGAAACGGTATTGCTCGGCGGCGGCGTGTGCGCGCAGGGCGACGAGCTTGTCAAGCCCTTGCAAGCGTTGCTGGATAAGGATATTTTCGCAGGAGAATTAGGCCCGCAGGTCAAGATCCGTATTGCGGAGCTTGGAAACTCGGCAGGACTTCTCGGCGCGGCGGCGCTTTTGATGAAATAAAACTTTTTTTGATAAAACTTGGAAAAGCGACGAAAAACAGTTGACAAAACCGAAAAAAAATTCTATACTATATAAGCGCTTTGATGAGAGAGCGTTTATATAAGCACTGTTAGCTCAACTGGATAGAGCGTCGGTCTACGGAACCGAAGGCTAGGAGTTCGAACCTCTTACGGTGCACCAGGAAAAGCCCCGCGACATTGGTCGCGGGGCTTTTTCCTGCCGTAAGGGTTCGAACTCCTATATAATGAGGAAGTCGTCTTCCCGTATATTGATAACCGTTTTTGAACCGTCCTTGCTTTTGCGAACGGCGTATTCGTAAGCGAGCTTTGTTCCGCTGTTGGGTCGTTCGCTTGTAAGCGCCCCCTTAGACGGCTTCCGTATAGGCGGTTTGTATTCGGGGTTGTAATAAAATACGCAAAAATCGCTCGCGTCTATCATTTCTTGGTTTCGCTCCACGTAAGCCGCGCGACCTGCGTTTTTAACTTTGCTCGGTATCAAAGTATCGTCATACGATTTTAATAGCTGCTTTCTATGCGAATTACGAATATACGGACAATTCGAACGCACGTACGTGCGCTTGATTTCAGGATAACTTTTTTGTAGCTCCGTTACCGTTTTCAAGCACAGCTCGTCGAATTTACTGGCACTTCCGAACAGAAACCAGTTCACGCCTTTTTTCTCGATCAGCCAAACGATCGTTTTCTTCAATTTCTCGCATAGCTCGGAAGATACGACGAGCTTTCTATGCCCGATAAAACAACATATCTTGTTTTGCATATACCCCATACCGTTTATTTATAATTTTTAATAAAATGAACAGCTTTTCATTTTCGTACTATAAAAAAGAGTGCCGCTCCCTTACGAGAACGACACCGTAGAATATATCTTTCCCGTAAAAGTTGCTACACCCCGTTCACATCACCCATAATGGAGTTTGTAAACACGAGTAGGATATAATTCCACCAGAATTATATCCATTATGAGCTATTAAGATGTGAGAATTTCAAGTGAAATTCGGGGGGTAGCATATTTATTATACCCGTTTTTTAGAAGAAAGTCAATACGAAATACGATAAAGCGTTAATTTCTTTTCATAAAATAACCGACCTGTGGCACATTGCCACAGGTCGGTTGGGTTTTCTTATTATTTTTCAAAGAACGCTACGCCGATCGCGCCGGGGCCGATATGCGTGCCGATCGTGCCGCCGAGCATATACGCGGGTACGCTGTCCGTTTCGCTTTCCCACAAATGCGCGCTGTCTTTCACGTATTTTTGCAACAGCGTGTCGTTAAGTCCCGACCAGATAACCCCGTAGGGCATCGAGAAATCGATACCGCCTTTTTTCTCTACCAGCCCGTTCAGCAAGTTATTGCCTTTCTTCGAGCCTAACGCTTTGCCGATTACCTTTACTTCGCCGTCGATGATCGCAACGACGGGCTTTAACGACAGCATACTGCCCGCAAACGCCGCCGCGGCGGAAATTCTACCGCCTTTTTTCAGGTATTCGAGGGTGTTGATCATCGCCATTACGTTGATCTTGGATTTTACCTCGTTCAGCTTTTCCGCAATCGTTTTTGCGGATAGACCCTGTTCGACCAAACGCAGGGCATATTGGCACAGCAATCTTTCGCCGATACAAGCGTTCAGGCTGTCTACGACGAACACTTTATCGCCGAATTTCTCCGCCGCCTGCACCGCGCTTGCGTGCGTGCCCGACAGCTTGGACGAGATCGTGATAACCACCGCTTCGTCGCCGTTTGCCGTTATTTTTTCAAACGCTTCTTCAAAGCGGTAGGGGCTTACCTGACTTGTTTTGGGCAACTCGTCGCCCTCGATGAGCTTTTCATAAAATTGCAAAGGGGTAATGTTTACCCCGTCGTAGTATTCCTCCGCGCCGAACGTGATCACCATCGGGACCATAACGATGCCGAGCTTTTCCGCTTCTTCCTTGCCGATATCCGCCGCGGAATCGATGACTATTTTTACCATGATTTATTCTCCGTATTCATTACATATTTTTTGCAGATTGTCGCTGATCAGCGTAAGGCTCTGATAAAAAATCGTTCGATTTTCCTCCGTCAAGCCCTCGCTTGCCAGCGCGAGTATATTATCGATCTTATCCGCGATAAACCGCCCGACCTTTTCGCCTTTTTCCGTCAAGGAAAGATGCGCGCGATACCGCTTTTTCGCCTGACTGTCGCATTGCAGATACCCTTCCTTTTCCAAATAATCGATAGAACGCGAGATCGCCGCTTTATCCTCCTCGCACACGTCGCTGAGCTCTTTCGCCGTCAACGCTCCTGCTTTGAAAAGATAATAAAGACAGGAAACGTGCGGGCTTTTTAAGTTCATTTCAGACATTTCTTCCGTCTTGATCTTTCGTATATTACGGCTGATTTTTGCGATCAATACCGTAAAAGTCTTAAACCGTTCTTCCATAATACCTCCTCTTGTTGTAAAATCAACAAATATATAATACCATAATATTCGGGGAATGTCAACGGAAATTCGGGGGTGTTTGGGTATTTTGGAGGAACAGAATAAAACCGAGGCATTTAAGCCTCGGTGGGGTTTATTTTTTTCGGGGATAGGGAGCGTCTACGTCCGTAAGTCCGAGAATGTAATCGGTTGATACGTCGTAATATTCCGCAAGAGCGATCAACGCTTCCAAAGGTAATTGGCGTTGTTCGTTTTCGTATTGCGAATAAGTATTCTGTTTTATATGCAGATATTCCGAAAGCCGTTTCTGTGTAACTTGAAACTCCTCTCGCAATTCTTTTAACCGTAATACAGGCATAAAATTCCCAACTTGAAAAATATTTTGTATTTTAATTATATAAATCACAGTATGAGATATTGACATTCATCTCAAATTGTGATATAATATGCCAAAAGAAATGAAAAATTTCTAAAAAAGTTACAGGAGGACGAAATGAAGAAATATTTTTCATGGATAGCGTGCGGGTTTTTGGTGCTTTGTGCCTTGATTTTTCCGAATACGGGTACAGCCGTAGCGGGGAAAGGCAACGGAAGAAGCGAAAAGGTAACGACCGTGCAAGAGGTAGGCGAGGTGTTGAACGCGTTTCGCGGCGATTTGCAGACGGTGAATGCGACGAGCGAGCAGGGAGGAAAAATAGCTCCTCTCGGAAAGCAGTTTGCTTCGGATTCGGACAAAGAATACACGAGCGTAACGATAGAAGTAAAAGTAACTAATAGTGCTTCAAAGAAACAAAGTGTCAATTCGTCTGAAATTTCAAGCTCAAGTTATCTGGATAGGACTATGACTTGCTATTTTACCGAGAATGAGGCTTTTTATGAAATAAGAGCAACGCTTAGGGCGAAATCAAAAGTAATGAAAGGTTCTGAGCAAGAGGATAATAATGTTGCCAGGTCTCTTGCTGTGAAGTACTATTTAGGGGAAAAAGGCTGTTTTGTATACTATGAATATGATATAGGCGATAATGCAATCCCTGAAAGTGCATTAAATAAATGGCTGATTGAAGATTCTAATCCCTTTGATTCGAGTGATGATTCAAATTATCAAGTTATGGGAATTTTGGGGGATTATATCCTGAATTGCGAAAGTAAAGACTTTGATAAAACGGGAAATAATTACGTTTTGAAAGACTACTGGGCTAAAGAACTTTGTAATAAATGTTTAGCGGTGAGCGGGGTGGATAGTATTGACCTACAGCATTTTAAGAATGCTGCATTCTCGGTAAATCTCAATAATAAAACAAGTCCGTTTATGCAATTATCGTATACGGCAAAAAATACGGAAAAATATGGGGATTACGAGTATACGATGAAATCGGGATTAACGTTAGATTTGCGTTTGAAGAATATCAACAATACGGTAATCAAATTCAAAGCTCCCGAAACGGAATACAGTATTTCGGATTTTGAGTAAGGAGGGAAAGGACGATGACGGAAGAAATGGAAGTAATTTCAGAGGAAAATAAAGAAAAGAAGTGGTCGTTCGGTACGATCTCCTGTTTGGTATGGTTTGTGGCGCAGGCGGGATTTTGCGTAGCATATCTTTTGGGCGGTTTTTCGGGAATGAACGACGATATTTCTGCGCTCACGGTGGTTTTTCGAGTGCTGGATTTTTTCTCTTGCAGTACTACGTTGTGGTATTATTATCTTTCATCATTAGCACAGGCATTCTTGTACGTTGCTGTGATGGTGGCGATAGTAAAATCTTTATTTCGCTCGTTTAAGTATTTTAAGAATAAAGCAGAACCTAATCGCAACGGTTTCTTGCGCGACGAATTTTTTCAAACCTTTTATTATTGCATACTTTACGTATTACTTTCCAATACGCTTTACGAAGCGAGGCTGTCGAGTGGTGGTATTGCGCTAATGGTAATTGGATTATTGGTAGTGGCGGGCGGTAGAGTTCTCAATCTATTGGCAACGGAAAAGAAATATACTTGGCAATATCTTACAGCCACGGCTGGATATATGGTTGTAAAAGGCATTATTCTCGGCGCGCTGGGCGCGTTTATCGCAAAAGACGTAGTTGGCGGTTTGCTTGACGGTATCGTTGCTGTTTTTACTACGGTCAACTGGAAAGCGGGAGCATATACGTTATATAGTATTTATCAAGTTTTAGGCGTATACGTTATCCATACGGTGTTACTCGTTCAACTTGTCCGTATTTTATCCGATGAGTTGTGTTCGGCGGGGAGCGAAGAAAATAATCACTGGGTAAGCCAGTATATGGCTGGAAAATACCTTTGGGTGCACCTGTTTAAGACGGCTTGCGTGTATCTCGCCATAGATGCGGCGTTGTTTTTGGCAACGTCGTACGGCGCAGGGGAAATGAATATTATGGCGATGCTGAGCGGGTATTTCGAGATCGGTCGAACGACGGTATTGCCGATCTTCTTGCTTGTGGTTGCGGGTCGTACCACGTTCCGCTTCCCCGGTTTTCCAAAATATAAAAAGGAAACGGTTGAAACCATAAGCGTTCCTGAAATACAGGAAAAAGCCGAAACAGAGGAAGAGCCGAACGAGGCTATCACCTTGGAATAAGATTTTGCCCAATACCAAACGCGCCGTTTGCATTTCATTGCAAACGGCGCGGGAATAACAAAAAGCCTTGCTGTGAAAGCAAGGCTTTTGAAGTTCTAAGCTGATTACTCGCCTTTGAAGGGGAGAAGAGCCACGATTCTTGCGCGCTTGATCGCGGTTGCAAGAAGTCTTTGGTGAGCAGCGCAAGTACCGCTCATTCTGCGGGGAATGATCTTACCGCCTTCCGTAACGAATTTCTTCAAACGGTTAACGTCCTTGTAATCGATCGCTTCGAGCTTTTCCTGGCAGAACGCGCATACCTTTTTGCGGGGCGCTTTCTTATATACCTTTTTAACAGGTGCTTTTTCTTCCATGATCTGTAACTCCTTTAATTATTTTCTTCTTTCCGAAAAAATCAGAAAGGAATGTCGCCGTCGTCGTCCATCGCTTGCAGAGTAGGTTTCTTTCTGGGCGCGGAAGCGCGGGGCGTTTCAGGGGCTTCGTCAAACGAATCGCCGCTCGTTTTCGGCGTGAGGAACTCAACGTCCTGCACGATGATATCCACAGCGGTACGTTTTACGCCTTGGTTGTCTTCGTAGTTACGGAGCTGAATGCTGCCGCTTACGGCAACCTTGTTGCCCTTTTTGGTGTAACGAGCGATCGTTTCTGCCTGTCCGCGCCATGCGGTGCAGTTGAAAAAGTCCGTCTGGCGTTCGCTGTCGCCGGAAGCATAGTTCCGATTAACGGCAATGGCAAAATGGCAAACGGGGATACCCGAAGAGGTCTCCGTCAGCTCGGGGTCGCGCGTTAAGTTTCCGATTAAAAATACTTTGTTCATGAATTTTCCCTCTTAACTTAGTTGAGCTTCGTGATCAAACGTCTTACAACGTCGGCGTCGATGCCGGCAACACGTTTGAGTTCTTCAACGACTTTGCCGTCAGCTTCAAACGTCATAAGCACGTAATACGCTTCGCTTTTGAAATTGATAGGGTAAGCGGTTTTCTTCGTACCCCACTTGTCCGAGGATGCAACAGCGCCGCCCATCGATTTTACGACGTTTTCGTATTTTTCGATCTTGGCGTCTTTTGCTTCGTCGGTCAAATCATTGTTGAGCAAATAAAGCATTTCGTATTTAGCCATATTTTTTCACCTCCTGGTCTTATTCGGCACGTCTGCCCCGACGTGCAAGGTTTTAACGGCTATCCGCATAGCCGTATAGAAGTATTATAGACGATTTCCAAAAAATAGTCAATCGATTTTTTACGGGAATTTTAATTTATTTTGCCGAAAAAATACTTTTTTGTTAAATCTCTCCGCTTTCTACCATTGCATCCAAGGTATTGATCGCCGTAATCACGCCGTCTACGTACGAGATCATCTCTTCTACCGTTATTTCGCCGACTGTCAGCACGCCGTCCTTGTTGCGGTCTTGGAAAACTTCCGCCGCCGTTTTATATTCCGTACCGCTTTCCGTTTTGACTTTGATACGAATGGGCACGGATTTGCCCTCGCCCTTGCCGTAGCGTAGCTCGCTCTTTAATTCGGAAACTAGCGTACCGTCGGTAAATTTCATCATTCCGTCGTCGGAAAGCTGTTGCAGGGTGGCAAGATGTACGTTCTCTTTCATATCCGCAATCAGCTTGCTCATTTCCGTCAATTTGAAATCGTTGATACAATCGCACGGCGAGGCCGTATGCCCTGCCGCGTGGCACGACTCCTCGTTATGCAGAAGATACCACCATTCGCGGTTGAGTACGCGTTCGCTCGGATCAGTCGTAATATTTCCGTCTTTATCGAGGAAATTCCCGTCTTCGTCCGATTTGAAAACGTCCGTAGCGAACACCTGTTGTATCGTGAGTTTTTCCACGGCGTCGGGCAGGTCGGCAATCGTTTCGTTTTGTACGTGCTTGAAAAAAGTATGTCCGCTGAGGTCTTTTCCGAGTACCTCGCTTGCCGTCAGTCTTTTAGTGAGTTTGGAAAGGAGTGTATTGCTCCCCGACATATCGCCGAGGGTGGTTTTTTCGTAATAGACCTTATTACCCGCTTCGTCTCTGAGATGGAAAAGATTTGCCGTTTTCTTCGTTTCGCTAACTTTCACGTCGAGCGTACCGAAAGAGGCGGTAGGGTCGTAGCGATACGTTACGCCGTTTTCGTCTTTGAATACGCCCGCCGTTTCGTCGAGGACGTAACCGTTCGCCGTTTCCGTCTTTTCCGTCAGGGCTTCGCCGTATTCGTTGTATACCTGCCCGTCGAGAATGGCGATACGGCGTTGCAGCATTTTCGCTTTTTTCGTTATGGAATCGATCTTATAGTGTACGTTTTCTCTGCCGTAGAGCAGATACATGATCACCTTATCGTCCTGTTTTTCGCTGATCACGTCGGAAAGCTGTACGCCGTTGATCAGTCCGTTGCTGTCGTTTCGAAGCTCTCCGATCGTGCGGGGCGCTTTACCGCCCGCTTTGGGCTGAATGACGGCGTTGTCGCCCTCGCCGACGATGGTATAATCCACGCCGTATTCGCCGTACGCGAGCGAGATCAACACTTTATGCGATTTTGCGGTGACGTCCAGCGCGTCTTTTAAGTAGATATCGTCTATAATCGCTTTGGAATTGTCTTGCAGTTCGCCGACCGTCGTTTTCTTATAGCGCAAAACCTCCGTTTTTAACGCGTCCTTGTACACGGGTGCGTTGCCGTTTTTGCCAAGCTCCGCGTATTGCGTTTCGAAAATCGGCGCGCCGTTTTCGTCTTTTTCGCCCGTCGGAACGGACAGGGCGTATAACGAGGGGATCACCTCTTTTGCCGTGCAGGAGATCTCCTCGCCCTCATAGTCGTAGAATTTCACTGCGCCGTCGGTGATTACGTAGCTGTAAACGACAGGGTTCATGACTACGGTTTTGTTCCTTTTGATCGTGTAACGGTATTCCGCGCCGTAGGCAAGCGTGCAAAGCATAGCGTCGTCCGTCTTGACTTTCAAAACGGCTTCGACGGGGACTTTGTCGAGCACCTTGCTCATATCCTTGCCCAACAGATCGCCCAGCTTGGTTTTTTCGGAATTGCCGAGCATTACGATCGTGCCGTCGTCGTTCTTGATATAATCGGTATCCTCTTCGCCGTAGCAGAGCGCCAACAGCAGAGGGGATAACTCGCCGCTGAACGCTTGGAAGAAATCGCCTGCGGGGGTAGCCATGATCGCGTTTTCGAAATACTGTTGCAGAGTTTCTTTGCCCTCGCTGCTTTTCAAGGGCGCGTTCAAAAGCCCCTCGCGCGTGATCGGAATATTATATTTTTCAAAATCTTTGAGCAAACTGTCAATGGTAGAACCGACTTTGGGGGAAATGTCGTTGAGTGCGGCAAGCGTACCGTTATCCCCTTTCAAGGCTTTGGTAGCTTTTTCAACGTCGCCGATAAGGGCTTTTACCGTCTTTTCGGCGTAAGATTCGTTGAGATACCCGTAGGTTACGTTGCCGTCTTCGTCTGTCGAGCCGAACAGCATCGCGTACAAATCGGCGTCCACGAACTTATCGATCGTGTACACGGTCTTATCCAAAGGACGGGTATACAGCCAATACCCCACGCCGACGATCCCGCCGAGCGTTGCGACAATGCCGAGGACCAGCCCGAGAAACAGGCAGAGTATCTTCCCGAAAACGCCGCTCTTTTTGCGGACGGGTTTCCGCTTTTTCTTGCGTTCTTTTTCGTATTCGTATTCTTCTCTGGTCTGAGCTTCGCTCATACTATGTACTCCTTATGCTATTTCTTATATACATTATAAAATATCGGCGCGGAAAACACAAGCGTTTGGGGAATGAAAAATAAAACGGCAAGCCTTAAATTGTTGCCGTTTTTGTCAAAAACTCACCGATTTTTCCGTATTTTGGATTATTCGAATAAGGGGATCTTCGCAAGATAGATCACGTCCTCGCGGTCCGCCGCTTCGCCCTCGGCAAGCACGAACGCCTTTTTATGGATCGTCCCGCCTGCGGTATTTACGAGATCCTCCAAGCCGTGCAGCGACGCGCCCGTGGACACCACGTCGTCTACGATACCTACTTTTTTGCCTTTCAAAAGCTCCGCGTCGTGCTTGGACAGATACAGCTTTTGCACCTTTCCCGTAGTGATAGAGGACTGAATGGTGATCTCGATCCCGTCTTGCATATACAGCTTTTTGGATTTCCGCGCTACGGCGTAGTATCTGTGCCCAAGCTCTCTTGCGATACAATGCGCAAGCTGTAAGCCCTTGGATTCCGCCGTAATGATGATATCGCAATCGGTTAACAGTTTTGCAAGCTCTTTTCCGCAATGCTCGGTCAGCTCGCTGTCGCCGTGTAAATTGAAGAACGCGATACCGATCCCGCTGGACAGGGACAAGATGGGTAATTCGGCTTTGAAACCGTTGATGTCTACGGTATGATATTTCATAACTTTTCTCCTTTTCTCGCGCGGTTTTCCGCTTCCGTAATTATTGTATCATATTTCGCGCGAAAAGTAAACGGATTGAAAGGATTTTTCTTTTGACTTTTTTTTTCGGAAGTGGTACAATATTTTTAAGGACAAGGAGGACGCGCTTTTGAACGAGATTACCGCTATTATGCCGCAGGTCAAAGACAAGACCCGTTGCAATATCTATATCGACGGTCGGTTTTACTGCGGACTGACTTTGGAAGCGGCGGTCAAAAACCGCTTGAAAGTCGGGCAGACCGTTTTGCCGGAGCGGCTTGCGGAGATCCAGCTTGAAAGCGAGCAAGCGACGGCGCTGGACAAGGCGCTTACCCATCTTTCCGCAACGCGGAAAACGGAAAAACAGATCCGTACCTTTTTAGAGGGCAAGGGATATTTATCCGCAGTGATCGAATACACGGTCGAGAAGTTACGCTCCTACGGTTTTCTCAACGACGGGGAATACGCGGAGGCGTACGTCGAGCAGGCGGCAAAACGCAAGGGCGGTAGGCTTATCCGTATGGAGCTGAAAAGCAAAGGCATAAGCGAAACGGAGATCGACGAGGCGCTTGACAACCTCGACGGGGAAACGGAGCTTCGGACGGCGACGGCGATTTTGCAAAAATATATGCGCGGTAAAAGCTACGACAGGGAAACCTTGCAAAAGGCGTATCGGCATCTTATGAGCAAGGGCTACGATTACGATACGGCAAGAGCGGCGTTGTCCGCGCTTTGCGATTACGACGAGGAATAAACGGGGCAGGTATGCGATGAATATGCAAAGAGAACATTTCGAAACGCTGACCTCTACGAACGATTATATAAAAACCAAGCGCGCTGCGGGCGTTGATTTGATCGTAACGGCGGATATGCAGACGGGCGGCAGAGGCACGAAAGGCAGATCGTTTTCCTCGCAAAAGGGGGGCGTGTATCTTTCCGAGCTCCGTTTTTACGAGGATTTTTCGGCAAGGGAAGCGTTTCAGATCATGGCGCGCGCGGCGACGGCGGTGTGTAAAACGCTCCGTTTTTACGGAATACAGCCCGTCGTCAAATGGCCGAACGATATTTTTGTCAACGATAAAAAAATATGCGGAATTTTGATCGAAAATACCTTTTCGGGGGATAAGATCGCCTCGTCCGTCGTCGGGATCGGGCTGAACGTGTGCAATCCCTTGGAAACGGAGCTTGCCGATATTGCCATTACGATGGCGCAAGCGACAGGATGGGCGTTTTCCGTGGAAGAGGTGCGGGAGCGGCTGATCGAAGAATTGCAAAAGCCGCATACGATGGACGAGTATCTGTCGTATATCGGGTATCTGGGGAGTCGGATAACCCTTATTTTAGGCGATGAACGCATACCTGCTACCCTGATTTCGGTGGAAAAGGACGGAAAATTGCGTGTGGAAACGGAGAAAGGCGAACGGCTGTTTTCGTCGGCGGAAGTTTCATTGCGCGTATAGCTTATAAAGGAGCGATTATGTATATTCTTACCAACGGACAAATGCGCGAGGCGGACGGCTATACGATCAAAGACTTAAAAACGCCCTCGCGGGCGTTGATGGATCGCGCGGGCAGAGCGCTTGCGCAAACGGCGGAAGAGCTGGTTTATAGCGGCGATATCCTTTGCGTTTGCGGGGGCGGAAACAACGGCGGGGACGGGTTCGTATGCGCTCGGGTGCTGAAAACGGGCGGGCGTAACGTGGATACCGTGTGCTTTGCCGAGCGGTTTTCCGAGGATTGCCGTATCAATAAAGAAAAATGGATAGAGCAAGGCGGTAAAATTTATTCCGAAATACCGCGGGATAAAAAATACGCGCTCGTAATCGATTGTCTGTTCGGCACGGGTTTTAGAGGGAGTCTTGACGGCAAAAACGCCGAAACGGTTTTGCAAATGAACGAATTGAAAGAAACGGGCGCGAAGATCTTATCCGCGGATATCCCGTCGGGGGTCAACGGCGACAACGGCATCGTATCGGGCGCGGCGGTACGGGCGGATAAAACTTTGTGTATCGGCGAGATCAAGGCGGGCGCGGTGCTCTGCGACGGCTTGGACTATGCGGGAAAGGTAACGCGCGCGGATATCGGGATTTCGTTGCCTGAACGGGGGTATGCAACCTGGATAGACAAAACTTCCGTTTCGTTGCCGACAAGGAAACGCAATTCACATAAGGGCAGTTACGGGAAAGCGGCGATCGTCGGCGGGAGCGAGCGGTACACGGGCGCGGCGTATCTTGCGGCGACGGCGTGCTTGCGTTCGGGTGCGGGATATACGGCGTTGTTCGTGCCCGAAAATATTTTGCCTTATTATTATCTGAAAACGCCTGAACTGCTTTTAAGACCGTTGAAGAAAGAAACGCTGGAAGAATTGCTCGGCTACGACAGCGTGGCGTACGGTATGGGCATGGGTATCTCGCGCGAGGTCGCAGACGGCGCGGTGTGGCTGTTAAAACGGTACGCGGGTCGGCTGATTTTGGACGCGGACGGGCTGAATAGCCTTGCCGTATACGAAAAGGAGAACTTATCGGGGCTGTTTGCAAATAAAAAATGCGAAGTGGCGATCACTCCGCATCTCAAAGAATTTTCAAGGCTTTCAGGGAAAGAGATACAGGATATTTTGGAAGAGGGCTTGACGGCGGCGAAAGCGTTTGCAAGCGAGCACGGCGTTACCGTGCTCTTGAAAAACGCCGCCACGATCGTTACGGACGGCGTGCGGATTGCGGTGAATACCGCAGGCAATTCGGGGCAAGCCAAGGGCGGGAGCGGCGACGTGCTCTCGGGCTTGATCGCAGGGCTTTGCGCGACGGGGCTTTCCGTGTTCGAGGGTGCAAAGCTGGGCGCGTATCTTAGCGGTATCGCCGCGGAGCTTGCTAGTGTGGATATCGGGGAATATTCCCTGACGGCAAGCGACGTCGTCGCATACCTGGGTAGGGCGTTTTTGACTATGCGTTAATCCTTACCGAAAACACGTACGAAGACGGCGGTAAGTAAAAGGCAAACTCCAAACGAAAGATAATAATAAGAGAACGGCGTCCAGAGCGAGGACAAAAGGATGAGCGCGGCGGCGGTGAGGAAATGCCTTGCGTTGCGCCGAGAAAACCATAATTTCATGCGACGACTACGTTTGCTTTCGCCGTTTTCCTCGCCTAAAAAGGTCTGGGGCAGTCCGTTCTCCTTTTTGAGCAGGGAATAAATCTGTTCACCCGTCTTGACCTCGATATTCAATCTTTGACAGAGCGCGTATGCGGAGTCTTCGATTTGCGAGCACAGCACGACCTTTTGTTTGCCTGTTTTCAGTCGTGCATATTTAGCAATATCGTCGGGGCTGACCGGGGTTAAATTGAAATTGAGAAAACAAAATTCCGTTTTCGTGAACAAGCGCAGAGGTCCAAACCGTTGCACCGTACCCTTTTGCGCGAGGAATTTTCGAAAATATTCCGTCTTTTCGTTGTCGCTAAGCAGAGCAAGATGCAAAAGCAGTTTTTGTTTTTGCGTTTCGTCGGATTTTTTGAGAAAACTGTTTTTGCGCTTGACCCGCAATACCGCGCCGAGCATTGCAGAAAGAAACCCTCCGCAAAGTAACGAGAGCGTGAACGCGAGCCACAGCTCGATTTTTAAGTAACGGAACAGGCACAAGAATACGAGCGAGCCGAGGAAAAAGGTGAAAATAAGGTCGGAAATATAAGCGGATTTTTTCATGATAAAATTTTTGACGGATTTTTTGCTTTCTAAACTTGAAAAACGGAAAAATATATAGTATAATGGATAAAAAGGAGAGATTATGAGGATTGGAGTATTCGGCGGGTCGTTCGACCCCGTACACGTCGAGCATACCCGTCTTGCCCAAGTCGCGATCGACGGCTTGGGCTTGGATAAGCTGTTCGTGATGCCCGCGCACACTCCTCCGCATAAGCCTTGGAGAGTGCTTGCGCCCGATAGCATGCGTTTGGAGGCGTGCCGTTTGGCGTTTGCGGAGATCCCAAAAGCGGAAGTTAGCGATTACGAAATATCGCAGGGCGGAACGAGTTATACCTACCTGACCTGTCGGCATTTTCGTAAGGTATACCCCGACGCGGAGATCTTTTGGTTGGTGGGTACGGATATGTTACGGGATTTTCCTACTTGGAAAAACCCGCGAGAGATCTTGGAAATCGTAACGCTTGCCGTGTGCGCGCGGAACGAGCGTGCGGATTGGTTGGAAAACGAACGCGTGGCGTTCACTACGCTTTTTGGGAAAGAGTTTGCCGTTCTGCCCTATAACGGGGCGGACGTATCCTCTACCAAAATACGCGTTCTGGCGGGGGCAGGTATGCGTTTAACCGAGCTTGTGCCCGATAACGCCGCGGAGTATATCGAGGAAAAGGGCTGGTACGAGATCCCGCGTGCAAAAGAGGCGTTGGCTTTGGAAAAGCCCGAGCGCAGGGCACACAGTATCCGCGTGGCACAGCTTGCGGCGTCGCGCGCGCTGTCTTTGAAAATTCCTGAAAAGAAAGCGATTACCGCCGCGCTCTTTCACGACTGCGCGAAAAATTTGCCCGATAGGTCGAAATACCTCGACGGATTTTCCCCTCCGACGGCGTGGGGGGAAGTGCCGAGTAAGGTCGTGCATCAATTCGCGGGGGCATTCGTAGCAAGGCAGAGCTTTGGCGTAAAGGACGAGGAGGTGTTGTCCGCGATCGCCTATCACACGAGCGCAAGACCGAATATGAGCGAGTTGGAAAAGCTGATTTTTCTTGCCGATATGCTGGAAGAGGGGAGAAACTACGAGGGCGTGGACGAACTTCGGCGTTTGTTTTGGAAAGGCGATAGCCTTGACGAGTGCTTGAAAACGGCTTTGAGCGAAACTTTGAAATTTTTAGAAAAAAAAGGCGGGGATATTTATCCCCTGACGAAAACGGCGTATGATTTTTACGCCGACAAAGCATAAAAACACGGAGGCAATTATGGAAAAAGTAACGAGTAAACAATTAGCAGTGTCCGTCTGCAAAGCGCTTGCGGACAAACGCGGTAAGGATATCGTAGCGCTGTACGTGCGCGAAAAAACCGACCTTTGCGATTATTTTGTGATCGCGAGCGGTTCGAATGCACCGCAGATCCGCGCTATGGGCGAAAGAGTGGAGGAGCTTGTCGAAAAAGACCTCGGGCTCGTCCCCTCCCGAACCGAAGGCGTGCGCGACGGGCGTTGGGCGGTTATCGATTACGGCGACGTGATCGTGCATATCTTCAATGACGAGACGAGACTGTTCTATCACCTCGAACGGCTCTGGACAGACGGCGGTAACCTCGAAAAATTCAACGAGGAAAACGGGGAACTCGTTCCCTCGAACGGTCAAAAAGCATAAAATACGGAGCAGGTATGCGTTGAAACAGCCGAAAGCTACTTAAAACGGATCTCTTTCGGCTCGCCGTATTGCGCTTTAGCACGTTTCTTTTTGCGCTCGACAATATAATAAACAGGCTCTTGCGTAGGCGCGGGAGCTTTTTTTTCGGGCTCGGCAGGGGGCGGGGCGGGTTTTTCTGTCTTTTCCGTGCGGTAAAGCTGACCTAAGCGGGCGAGCTTTGCGATATGTACGCCGAAAAAGCAGAGCGCAAATAAAAGGATAGACCAAAAGATCCCGACGACGCCACGCGGGAGTAATAAGTTTGTTTGATTAAAAAGGAAAAGTGTAGCCATAAGGATAGTATACCGCTGTATTTTTGTCATAAATTGGAAAAAATCGGAATAAACGGGCAAGGATTGTCGCATACTCATGGTATGGAAAAGCAAACGCAACAAAATCAGGAACTCACCAAGGCAAATTCCGAGCCGTCGCTCACGATCACTTCCAAAGAAGCGGAAGAATATTGCGCGTATAAAAGGCAGAAAAAGATCTCGGAGATCACCTCTGCGGTATCGCGTGCGTCGTTTGCGCTCGGGGATAACGAGGATGCGCACAGGGCTTGCGAACGGGCGGTAAAACTCCGTCTTGCGGCAGTGAAAATGCCACCCTCGCGCTTACTTCGGAACGGGGATATATTCTTGCGCAGTGGCGTGCCCGTCGATTGTATCGTCGGCGGAACGGGGGAAACGCTACCTAAAGTAAAGGCGTGCGAGGCGCGTGCGGTTCGGCGACTTCGAGCGCAGGAATTGACCGTCGTTGTAACGCCGTCGCTGATTGCGAATTGCCGTTACGCGGAGATAAAAAAAGAGCTTCGGCGGGTATGCCGTGCGGCGGGAAAAACGACGGTAAAGGTATGGGTGAACAATACCTTTTCGCATACTACGCTCACCCGTGTAGCGCGGATCGCTTGCGAGGTGGGAGCAAAATATTTCTCCGTGCCCTACTTTGTCGGCTGTGAAAGCCTGCGTATGGATCTGACGGGGGGCTGTCAGTTGGAGGTTTCAGGCGTGGACGACTTGGAAACCTTTCAACGCCTGACCTTAGCAGGCGTGGGACGGATCGTCAGCGAACGCATTTCCGAAATCAACGCCGAATGGCTGAAAGAAGCAGAAAAAATCACCTTTCCCGCTAAAAAAGCAACGCCTGTAAAAGAGGCGCAGGAGAAAGAACCGAGCAAGCAAGAGGTGAAAGAAGAAAAAAAGCCCGTCTTGCCTACGCCACCCATTTCCGAGCCTTTGCCTACGGTATCGCCCCGCGCGACGCTACTTCTACCACCGTCTACCCCGTCTGCGTTACAGGAGAAAAAAACGCCCAACCCCGAAACGGATTACCGCTGTCGGTTGGAGGGCTCGGAATTGAAATTTTTATAAACCGAGAAATCGCTCACGAGCCGTGGGCGATTTTTATAAAATGACGACCCGTGTATGCGACGAAACGGGAAAACATATTCCAAATAGGTGGCGCATACAATAAAGATATGAAGATACGGAAAAGCATGATAACGATAGGAATGGCGGTGGTATTCGCGTTTTTAACGGCGGTGGCGCTTTGCGTTCGGGCATTGAATACGGCGCAATCGGTAGCGGCGTTTTCAAGCGACGGAATGAGAATCGTTCTCGACGCGGGGCACGGCGGGATCGACGGCGGGGTAACGGGCGTGAATACGGAGGTAAAGGAAAGCGATCTGAATCTTGCCATTACCCATAGGCTGAGGGAAATATTGACGGATATGGGATTTGAGGTTACGCTGACCCGTAAGACGGAAGCGGGGCTGTACGACACGACGGCAAAAGGCTTCAAAAAGCGGGATATGCAAACACGCAAAGAAATTATCCAAAAAGCCGATCCTGCGCTCGTCGTATCCGTGCATCAAAATTTTTATCCGTCAAAGAGCTCCCGCGGGGCGCAGGTGTTCTATAAAAAAACCAACGAACGCTCGCAGAAATTTGCGAGCGTGATACAAGGCAAACTCAACGAATTGTATACGGACGAGGGGGTAAAGGGTCGAAAGATCGCTGCGGGGGATTATTTTATGCTCGATTGCGCGGACTGTCCGTCGGTGATCGTCGAATGCGGGTTCTTATCCAACGCCGCGGACGAAGCGCTGCTTTCTAACGCGGACTTCCAAAGAAAAATCGCGCAGGCGATCGCTTTGGGGGTGGTTTCGTATCTTTCAGATACGACGGCGTAGCGAAAAAAGAGGAAGTTGGGTAGGAAAATCCGTTGTACGGCGTGAAAAATACCCGTCAATCGCTTGTCATTTTCCGTCGTTTGTGTTATAATAAAACGACGGAAAATTTTCGGAGGCGAAAAATGCAGACGGAACGCAAGATACTATCGACAACGGAAGCTCTGCAAATCCCCCCCGTAACCTTGGCGTTCGTAGGCGACGCGGTGTATTCGCTGTTCGTGCGCGAGCAGTTGACGCTTGAAGTCGGCGGGAAAGCCGCGGAGCTACAACGCGTAGCGACGAAAGTCGTTTCCGCGCGGGGACAAAGCGCGTTTTTGGACAGGCTGTTGCCTTTGCTCAGCGAAGAGGAAGAAGGGGTGTTCCGTCGCGGAAAAAACGCGAAAAAGGCGACGAAAAGCAAGAGCGCGAGCCATCTCGAATACAGCCGTTCCACGGGCTTTGAGGCGGTGCTGGGGTATTTATATCTGACGGGACGGGACGCGCGGATTCGAGAATTGTTATCGGTTTACGGAGAGTTTGAAACGGAAGAAAAAGTAACGCCGTTCAAGCCGATACGCTAAGAGGAGAACAGAGTGAAAACGGAAGGAAGAAACGCGGTCATCGAACTGCTGAAAACGGGTAAAAATATCGATAAGCTGTTATTGGAAAAGGGCGCGCAGGGTTCTATCTCGATGATCTTTGCGGAGGCGAGAAAGAAGAATATCCGCGTGCAGTTCGTGGACAGACAGGTGCTCGATAAAGAGAGCGAGACTCGTCGGCATCAGGGCGTGATCGCCTTTACGACGGACTACGAATATTACGAACTCGACGATATTATCGCGGAGAAAAAGAGCGAAAAAGGCGGGTTTATCGTGCTCTGCGACGGGATCGAGGACGTGCATAACCTCGGCAGTATCCTGCGTGTGGCGGAATGTGCGGGTGCGGACGGCGTGGTGATCCCCAAATCGGGCAGCGCGTCGGTAACGGAAAGCGTGATCCGTATCTCCGCAGGCGCGGCGGAGCATATCAAAGTGGCGAAAGTCCCCAACCTCAACCAAGCGGTGGAAAAGCTCCAAAAATCGGGGTATTGGGTATATGCGTTGGAGGCAGGCGGGGAAGATATCTACCGCGAAAACTTCGACGGGAATATCGCGCTCGTCGTCGGCGGCGAGGACAGCGGCGTGAAACGGCTTACGAAAGAGAAATGCGATAAGATACTGTCCATACCCTTGCAGGGGAAAGTAAATTCGCTCAACGCTTCGGTTGCGCTCGGGATCGCGGCGTACGAAGTCGTTAGAAACAGGAAGGGTATATGAAGACCGACGAAATAAAAAAATCGGACGAGGAATTGGTTTCTCTGTACCAAAACGGCGACAGGCAAGCGCTGGACGAGCTGATGCTCCGACATTCGGGGCTGGTGCGTAGCTGTGCGCGCGGTTTTTTCCTCGTCGGCGGGGAAACGGAAGATCTGATCCAAGAGGGTATGATTGGGCTGTACCACGCGATACAGGACTATAAACGGGGCGAAGATAGCAGCAGTTTTAAGAATTTTGCCTATCTTTGCGTTTCGAGGCGGATCATCGACGCGGTGCGCTCCGCTACCAACAAGAAAAACGCGCCCGCGCAGTATTTTTTGTCCGCACTCCCCTATGAAACGGCGGGGTCGGGCTTAAACCCCGAGGACTTGTTGATATTAGAAGACGAAAGAAAAGCGTTTAGCGAAGAAATGAGCAAAGCGTTGTCGGATTTCGAGTTCAAGGTAACGACGATGTACGTCGAGGGCATGAGCAGTAGAGAGATCTGCGACGCGACGGGGAAAACGGCGAAGAGCGTGGACAACGCGTTGCAGAGAAGCAAGAGAAAATTACAGCAATTACTGAAAAAATAACCAAGGAGGAAAGGATGGCGTATCTGGCATTATACCGTATGTTCCGCCCGACGAGCTTAAACGACGTCGTGCGCCAAGAACATATCGTAACGGTACTCAAAAATCAGATCTCGACGGGCAGGATCGGACACGCGTATTTGTTTTGCGGTCCGCGCGGTACGGGCAAAACGAGTATTGCGAAAATCTTCGCCGCGGCGATCAACTGCGAAACGCCCGCGGACGGCTCGCCCTGCGGAAAATGCGAGTGTTGCAAAGCGCTCAAAGACCCGTCCAACCTCGATATTACGGAAATAGACGCCGCTTCGAACAACGGCGTGGACGAGATGCGCGATCTTCGCGAAAAGGTGCAATACCCGCCCGTAGCGGGTCGGTATAAAGTATATATCATCGACGAGGTGCATATGCTGTCGGCGGGTGCGTTCAACGCGCTTCTTAAAACCTTGGAAGAACCGCCTGCGCACGCGGTGTTTATCCTCGCGACGACGGAAGCGCAGAAAATCCCCGCGACCATTCTTTCCCGCTGTATGCGGTTTGATTTCAAACTAATACCGCAAGCCGATTTGGAAGCGCGTTTGAAATTCGTATTCGATAAAATCGGCAAAGCCTACGACGACGAGGCGATCTCCGCGATCGCAAGAGCGGGGGCGGGCAGCGTGCGCGATATGCTTTCCGTAGCGGATACCTGCGTTTCGTATACGAGCGGGAAGCTCACCTACGCCGACGTCAACGCCGTGCTCGGCAACGCTGATTTTTCGGCGGTGGCAAAGCTGTGCGGGGCGATCCTTTGCGGGAATGCGGGCGACGCGTTTGAACGCGCGGAAGCCTTTTTATCCGCGGGCAAGAGCGTGGGTATGCTCTTAAAAGATGCACTCAATTTCCTTAACGCGTGCGCCGTGGCAAAGACCTGTCGGGACGGGAAATCGATACTCTCCCTGCCCGACGATATGTATGCGGAAGTGTCCGCGATCGCAAAGGCGACGGACGGGCACAGATTGCTTCGGGTAACGGAAATTTTCGCGGCGGTGGAAACGGATTTGAAATACTCCGCTTCGCCTCGGATCTTGTTTGAAACGGCGGTGCTGAAAGCGAGTATGCCGCAGTCCGATTACGATATCGAAGCTCTGATCGCACGGATCGCGGAGCTGGAAAAGCGTATTGCAAACGGGGTTACGGTGCGAGCGGAAACGCCGAGCGTAGAGCGCGTAGAGAGTGTACCTGCGCCGAAAGAGGAAGACCCCGAGGAGGAATATGATTCGGGGTATATCCCGCCCGACGAGGAAGTTCCGCTGGGCGGCGTGTATTTCGACGAGCCGATAAAGCCCGTGGAAACAAAGCCCGAGCCTGCGCCCACAAAACCGCGCGAGATGAAGCCCGCGCCGAAAGGGGACGCAAAAGCGACGTTCGGGAGCTTTTTACGGAGTATTCGGAAAATCGCGAGAAGCGGGGTGCTTTTAACGCTGTGTATGGACCTTGACGGCGGGTACGACGGCGATAAATTCATACTGTACACGGAAAGCGAAACGATTTTCCGTTCCTTGAAAAAGGAAGACCATTACGCGCTCATAACGCAGGCGTTTGAGGCGGTGGGGATAAGCGCGGACGGGTTCGAGATCCGTTTGCGGGGCAAGCAGTCGGACGAGTTCAACAAACGCATGGACGACTTGAAAGATACGTTCGGCGGCGTAAAGATCGAAATCAAATAAACAGGCAAAAAATCGGAGGAAAAGATCATGGCTGGATTTAAGGGTGGCAACAACAATATGCAAAATCTGATGCGCCAAGCGCAGAAGATGCAGGAAGAGATGGAAAAGACTGCGGAACTTCTCGACGATTGGGAAGTCGTGGGCACGGCGGCGGGCGAAGCGGTCGTCGTATACATGAACGCGAAAAAGATCATCAACGGTATCGAGCTGGACGAGAGTGTGGTAGACCCTACGGACGTGGAGATGCTGGAAGATTTGATCATGGCGGCGATCAACGACGGGTACGCGAAAGCGGATAAAGTCTACGAAGAGAAAATGGGCAAATACGGCAACATGGGCGCGCTCGGAGGCATGATCTAACGCATGGAAATTTTTATCGAACCCATCGGCAAGCTCGTCAACGAGTTTTCCAAACTCCCCGGCGTGGGCAAAAAAACGGCGCAACGGTACGCCTATAAGATTATCGATATGCCCGAATCGGAGGCGCGCGCGTTTGCGGACGCGATTTTGGGTGTGAAACGGAAAGTGAAATACTGCAAGGTTTGCGGTAATTTCACGGAAGAGGACACCTGCGCGGTATGCCGTACGCGGGATAAGTCGGTGATCTGCGTGGTGAAAGAGCCGAAAGACGTGGCGGCGATCGAAAAACTGCACGAATTCAAGGGCGTATATCACGTATTACACGGGGTGATCGATCCGCTTGCGGGGGTCGGTCCGAACGATATCCGTATCCGCGAACTGCTTGCCCGTTTGCAAGAGGGCGAGGTAAAGGAAGTCATCGTTGCGACCAATCCCGACGTTTCGGGCGACGCAACGGCGATGTATATCGCAAAACTCATCAAGCCTTTCGAGATCACGGTAACGCGGTTGGCGCACGGTATCCCCATCGGCTCGGAAATCGAATACACGGACGACGTAACGCTCGCCCGCGCGTTCGTAGAACGGAATAAAATGTAAATCAATAAGGAGGAATATCCTATTTTATGAAAATTTCAGTACTCGGTTGCGGGCGTTGGGGCTCGTTCATCGCTTGGTATCTTTGCAATCACGGCCACGACGTGTATTCGTGGGGACCTGAGGACGATTATTCGTATAAAGTGCTCAAAGAAACGGGCAAAAACGAATACGTTGCCTTGGACAAGCGTATCCATCTCACCTGCGATCTTGAAGAGGCGGTATCGCATGCGGAAACGATTATTATTTCTATCTCCTCGCAGGGTTTGCGCGGGTTTATGAAACGCATCACCGCGTACGACGTATCGGATAAAAATTTCGTGCTTTGCATGAAAGGTATCGAAGTGGACACGGGCTGCCGTTTGTCCGAAGTACTTACCCAGAGCGGGATCTCGTCCGAGCGCATTGCCGTTTGGGTCGGTCCCGGGCATATTCAGGCGTTTACGGCGGGTATCCCCAACTGTATGGTCATCGATTCCGCAAACCCTGCCTTAAAAAAGAAGCTCGCGGACGAGTTCAAGAGCGATCTGATCCGTTTCTATTACGGCGAAGATTTGATCGGAACGGAGCTTGGCGCGGCGGCGAAGAACGTTATGGGTATCGTAGCGGGCGTGCTCGACGGCTGCGGTTACGCGTCCTTGAAAGGCTCGCTGATGTCCCGCGGCGCGCGGGAAGTCGCAAGGCTGATCAAAGCGATGGGCGGGAACGAGCTTTCCGCGTACGGGCTTGCGCATCTCGGCGATTACGAGGCAACGCTGTTCAGTGAATTTTCGCATAACAGAATGTACGGCGAAATGCTGGTGAAAGACGAGAAATTTGGGAAGCTCGCCGAGGGCGTAGCGACGGCGGCGGCGATGAAAAAGCTGGGCGAAAAGTACGGCGTGGAATTGCCGTTGACGAACGCGGTATACGAGATCTGTTACAGCGAAAGCGCAGAGCCTTACCGCGAAAGATGCGATAAGATGCTCGCGAAAATGTTCGCGCGCGACACCAAATCGGAATTCTATTCTTAATTTCAATGAAAAACAAACCGACCCTTGCTTGTTAAGCAAGGGTCGGTTTCATATGCAAGGTTAGTATTAATCGCCTACGCACACGTCGTCGGCGTAATCGCTGCCGCGTACGAATTCCAGATCGTTCTGATAAGGATTTGGCTTTTCCTTTTTGACTTTTTCCGTGGTTTTGTCGTCGGAAAGCAGACCTTTTTTATATCTTCTTAATCTTCTGCGGAGACCTCCGTAATAGAACAGGGAGAAGAAGATCAAGAATACCGCGACGAAGAAAGATACGCACGCGCCCGAAGTAAAGGCAAGGCTGAGGTTTGCAAAAATACCTGCGTTTTCCGTTCCCGCCAGCAGGTCTTTCACCGCGCTCATCGCCACGGTGGGGATCAGCCAGAGGATCAGCGCGGGTAGCGTGCCCAGCCAAATCGGCAATTTCAGCTTGATCGCGTTGTTTTTCTTGTTGATTTTGCAAAGGATTTTAATAATCAAATACGCCCAAGTAAAGAAAGTAAACAGCAATACGTAGCTGACGTATTTGAGAACGTCCGCGATGGTTTTCGTGTGTTTGTCAAGGTTTTCCATCAATAACCGCTGCAATTCCGCTTTGACCTCTTCGACGGAGCTACCGCTCGTTTCGGTGGAGGCGGAAAGGGGCGCGAACGCGTTTGCCGAAGCCGTGTCGTCCGTAGCGCTCTCTTCGTTCGTCGTGTCGTCGGAAGCGCTCGTGCCGAGCGCTTCGAGGACCATGTCCGCGATCAAGTTGTTTACGTCGATCGTGCCGTCGTCCTTTGCAAGCAAACTCAGCGCTTCTTCTACGTTTTCCTGCACTTTCACTCTTTCGTCGGAGGAAAGGTTGGTCTTTTTGAAAGTATCGGGATCGCTTTGGTGTACCTTTAACAACGCTTCGTCGATCGCGCCGATCACTTCGTGGGAAACGCTGCCGACGCTTGCGCCGTCTTCATAAAGGGAGTCGATGATCCCGTCTACCTTTTTGTCTATGTAGTCGTCGGTAACGCCCGCGTTGTCGAGAATACCCTCGATTTCTTCCTCGCTCTTACCGCCGTAGCCGTTTTTGATATAGTTGCGTATCTCCTCGTGCAAAACCTGTTGCGAAGCCGACCGCGCTACTTTTCTCGCGACCTCGTTCATCGGTTCGATAATCTGATCTACCATATCGTTGACCAGTCCGCCGAGCACGGTTTCCACCGTTTTCGTTGCATCGGAGGAAAGAGAAGCGAGTACGTCCGCGGTCTTTAACGTCAAGGACAAATGCAAGTCAACGCCGTCCTCGCCGAGTACTTTGTTGAGGTCAAGCTCGAAATGGTCGCTTTCGCCGAGCGTTAAATCGGAATTGCCGTCGCCGTTCTCCTCGTCCGTGCCGTCCGTCGTTTCCGAGCTTTCTTCTTGCTTCGGAAGAATTTCTTCAAGGGTCTCCGCGGTGAGTTTCAATTTGAGATCTACTTTCCAGAGTGGCATGAAAAAATACGCCGCGATGGAGAGTACGCAGAGCAAGGAAATAATAAAATTACAAATATGTACGTGAGAGCGCGTACTTTTCAGTGTTGCCATATACCGCCTCGAAAAAATTTATTCGTGTATTATAATAAGTATAGCGCACGCGCGCGAAAAAGTCAACGCATTTGCAATAGCTGTCTTGGAAAATTTTCTGTTTGGGGTTTTACTCGTCGCCGTATAATTTCTTCTTGGTTTCCGCAAATTAAGAAAGAAACGGAGGGGCTATGAAAAGAGTGAAAATTTTCGACGGCGACGGAAAAACGCGGGACGAGCGCGAGACCTGTTTTCCTGCGCCGAAAGATAAAAATAAGGGGGTATGTATGCGATGACGGGTAAAAATAGGGAAAATTACAATAAAAATTATATTGCGTACGTCAATTCTTTCGACCCGCCTACCCAGCATTTCAAAAACTGCCTGCGGGCGTTTTTGGTCGGGGGCTTGATCTGCTGTATAGGACAGTTTATGCGAGAAATCTTTGAAAAAGTGATCGGGCTGAACGGCGACGAGCTTTCTGCGGCGGTGAGTATCCTGCTCATTTTCCTAGGTACGCTCTTGACGGGCTTCGGCGTGTACGACCGTATCGGCAGATACGCGGGCGCAGGCTCGATCGTGCCGATCACGGGCTTTGCCAACAGCGTGGCTTCGCCTGCGATCGAATTCAAAACGGAAGGCTTGGTCTACGGTATGGCGGCGAAAATGTTTATCGTCGCAGGTCCGATCATCGTCTACGGCGTGCTTGCGGGCACTGCCGTTGGGCTGATTTATCTGTTTTTGTGAGGGGTATGTATGCAAACGATATTTTTTGAGAATACGCCGCGGATTATCGCAACGGGTACGATCGCAGGTCCGAAAGAATGTGCGGGCGTCGTCGGGAAATGCGTGGATAAAACGCTGACGGACGATATGTTCGGGGAAAGCACCTACGAAAAAGCTGAGTGTAAAATGCTCTCTTACGCCATTACGAAAGCCATTGAAAACGCGGGCGAGGAACAGTCGAATATCGATATGCTGATTTCGGGCGATCTGCTCAATCAAATCATTTCCGCGAGCTTTGCCGCACGGGATTTCGATTTTCCGTTCCTCGGCGTATACGGGGCGTGTTCGACGCTTGCCGAGTCGTACGCAATCGCCGCCGCCCTTCTGAACGCGGGGTATTATAAAAAAATCGTTGCGGCGACGGGCAGTCATTTCTCGTCCGCGGAGCGGCAGTACCGCTATCCTTTGGAGCTTGGCAATACAAGGCCTCCGCAGTCGCAATGGACGGTAACGGGCGCAGGTGGCGCGGTGATAGCAAGCGAGGGCAGTCCCACGGCGATCACGAGCGCGACGTTTGGGAAAGTGGTAGACTTCGGGATCACGGACGTGAATAACATGGGCGCGGCAATGGCGCCTGCGGCGGCGGATACCATACTCGCACATCTCAAAGAAACGGGCAGAAACGCGGACTATTACGATCTGATCATCACGGGGGATTTGGGCGCGCTGGGCAGCCGTATCCTCAAAGACCTCGTTTGGGAAAAAGGCGTGGATATCCAAAATAACCACGTGGACTGCGGGGAAATTATCTACAAGGTCATCGAGGACGAATTTCAGGGCGGGAGCGGCGCGGGGTGTAGCGCGGTCGTGTTCAATTCGTATATTTACGAGAAATTGAAACGCAGGGAGCTGAATCGCGTATTGCTCGCGGCGACGGGCGCGCTCCTTTCCACCGTGTCGAGCGGGCAGGGGGAGAGTATCCCTTGTATCTGCCACGCGGTAGCAATAGAAAATTTATGAGAGGGGAACTATGTTTGAACCGTATTTAGAAATCATTTGGGGCTTTGTCAAAGCGTTTGCCGTCGGCGGTCTGATCTGTATGATCGCGCAGATCGTAATCAATTTTACCGATCTCACGGCGGGAAAAATACTCGTGCTGTTCATGCTCGCGGGCGTGGTATTGCAGGGGCTGGGACTGTATCAGTATCTCGTCGAATTCGCGGGCGCGGGCGCGACCGTACCCATTTCGGGGTTTGGGTACCTGCTTGCAAACGGCGCGATCAAAGGCGCGCAGAAAGGCTTTTTCGGCGCGGCGACGGGCGCGCTGTCCGCGGCGAGCGCAGGCGTTTCCGCGGCGGTGATTTTCTCGTTTATTATGGCGATGATTTTCAAATCGCGCAGTAAGAAGAACTAAAAAGCAAAAAGCCGTCCTTTGCATAGGACGGCTTTTATCGTAAGGTGAGTTATTGCTTTAGTATTTCTTATTGGACGATGATATTCGTAGGCAGAGTAAGCGATACTTGTCCGTAGGAAGAATAGGCTTTTGAGACATAGGAGAGAGTGTCTCCCGATATAGCTTGCGCGTAGAAAGTCAAGCGTTCTTGCTCGTCGAAGTGCACTTCAAAAGAGCTGATCCCTTCTACTGTCCAAATTGCCGTATAACCGTTAAAGCTAAACATAGCGTACATATCTTTTAATGCACCAAATTCAAAGAAATTGTTGTAAAACACTTCCCACCTTTGCAGGTCGGAGGGGGAAACGAAATAATCGCTTCCGTTGTTTGATACGTAGGAGGTGATTGTATCGTTATTGCGCACATAATATTGGGTCGTATTGAGTGTAATGGGGGCACCTGTGTCAGGGTCGGTAGAGGTGGTAGACATTGTTATTTTGATTATATTACCATCGAGCCAACAGGTATAGTTGCTATCCCCGCTGATAACCATTTTTACGTTCGTAAACGAGCTTTCCGAAAGTGCCGTGCGCCATTCGTTTTCGGTAATAATCCCGTCGCCTTTACAATTGGCATTTTGCGCCGCTTGGGGCAAGACTACGGTAGTGTTGCCGTAAGCGGAAATTGTCAGTTCGGTAACGGAGCTTGTTTCGTCCGTTCCGTCATAAGAATACGTTTCGCTCTCTTGTATGTATGTGAGTTTTCCGTTCGTAAAGCCGAGGACAATCTTATCAATACGTGTATATTCGTCTACTACGAGATTGGTTGCCGTATACGTTTTCTTGGCTTCGTCGTATGTGAAAGACGAATAACGCTCTGCGTAATATAATTGATACGAAGAAACGGAAGCGCAGTCGAGGATTGTATTCAAAGACGGGTCAAGGATTGCGGACTTTTTATATGCGCCGCTTTCATTCGTGTAATAATATAGCGTTTCGTTTTCTAAAGTATAGTATATCGTTTGGGAGAAATTACCACTGCTTTCTGTAAACGCGGTATTGCCTCCCACTTTCAGAAGCACTGTATATTCGTCCGTGCCGAATTCCGTAGATTGCTCCTTTACCATACCGCTTGCCGTATAATTTGCGAATGCCGTCGGCGACAATGCGTTGCTCCATTCCGTTTCGTTTACCGTCGTTGAAACAGCCTCTTCCGTTTCTTCGGAGCTGCTTGAAGAGCTGGAAGAAGACGAGGAAGAGCTGGGAGAGGAGGACGAGCTTTCCGTTTCGTCGCAAGCGGACAGGCTAACCGTACAAATTGCCGTGCATACGCTTAAAAGGCTTAAAATGAATATTTTCGCTTTCATAAATTTTCTCCTTGATTGAAAGATGACTAAATAGAGTATACTCTAATTATAATTAGAAGTCAAGCAATTTTTACTAATTATTGTTAGAATAAAATTATGAAAGAATTTAGTATGAGAACGGTAGCGGAACGGATAAAAACGTTGCGTACGGAACGGAATATCGGGCAAAATCTTTTGGCGAAGGAGATAGACGTGAGTAACGCGTCGATCAGTTATTGGGAAAATGCCAAACAAGAGCCTTCGGCGCAAGCGATTTATAAGCTAGCGCAATATTTCGGCGTTTCGGCGGATTATATTTTGGGGATTGAAGACGATTAAAACCTGCCCTTTTCGCGTTTTGAAAAGGGCAGGTATGCGTTTACGGCGATAAATTAGGCTTACTGCCGAAAATATCCGATTGCAAAAAGGTGTCGGGGACAGTGCCGACGATGACCGATTCTCCAACGAGGATCTCCGTCGTAACGGCGAAATTTTTCGTTTTCGAGGGCATGACGATACTGATGTCCGCGATCACGTTTAAGTAAATGGAATGTTTCGTTTGGTTGATCCCCACGCTCTCGAACGTGGACGAAAAATCGCAGGAAACACTGCTGACGGGTATGATCCGAAAATGAATACTCGGTCCGACGCCTGCGAGCGCTTCAATGCCCGTGAGCGCGCCGAGCGGTACGGGAATACCGTTCAAACTCAGATTTTTGAGGTTGGACTGCGAGATAGACGCGGTGTCGCGCGCGATCTTATTCACTTTCAACGGGTTTGCGGCGACGGCGACGATATTGCCCGCCTCGTCGCGGCTGACGGTTACGAGGTCCTCGTAGCGCATTTCATCGCTCAGCGTATAATACACGGCGTCGTTGACGGCGACGGTCGTGCTCGCGCGCATGGTCGCTTCGCTAATGGAAATCAGCACCCGCGTAACGTTCCGTTGGAAATACAGAAAAACGAGCAAAATCCCGATCAAAAGGAAAAGCAGGATAAAGAGTATTCTTTTCCTTGCTTTTTTTCTTTTCTCCTTTTTCTTCTGCGGGGCTTTGTAGGCGGGGATCGCATATTCTCCGAAACGGCTCATTTTCGGAGATAGCTCCGTATTTCGCGCAGGATATTTTCGTTGCCTTGCCCGAAACTTCCCACCGCGAGCCTGTCTTTGAGCCCCTCGTCTAAAAACGCGCTATCAATCTCTTCCGCGAGCCTGTCAAGCTCCGATTGCGGGAGCACGCGGCAAAGTCCTTTGCGCTGGAAATACTTGGCGTTTTGCTTCTGATCGCCCCGCGTTGCGCCTGCCAAGGGGACGAGGATCGCGGGCTTTTTCAGGGCGAGGATTTCAAATACCGTGCCTGCGCCGGCGCGGGAGATTACGAGGTCGGCGCAGGCGTAAATCTCACCCATGTCTAAGGCGAATTCGATCTGACGGTAATTTTTTAGGTTGCTTTCTACGGTGTTGCCTTTCCCGCAAAGATGCAAAACGTAATAGCTTTTCGTCAGTCTTTTCAGGTTTTTTCTGAGCGCCTCGTTCAAAGCCCTGCTGCCACTTCCCCCGCCGAATACCAGCAAGACCTTTTCGTTAAACGGGATACCGAATTTTTTCCGTGCCTCCGCTTTTGTTGCCGACAGTACCGACCGCCGCAAGGGCGCGCCCGTGTATTTGCCGCGGCGCGTCTTTTCCGCCGTTTCGGGAAACGAGGTCAAAAGATTTTCGCATTTGCCCGCCGAAAGACGGTTGGCAAGCCCGATGGAAAGATCACTTTCGTGGGCGAGGCAGGGAATTTTTAATTTCCGCGCTGCGAACACGACGGGCAAAGCCACGTATCCGCCTTTGGAGAACACGAGATCGGGCTGAAAGGCGCGTAGCCCTTCTTCCGCCTGTTTTTTGGCGCGCAAAAACGCCGACGGAATTTTCAAATTATTTTTCAAACCCCGCCAACCGCCGCCGCGTACGAGCTTTGGACAATCGATTTGATAATAGGGCAGTTTCCATTCGGCGATCAGGCTTTTTTCGATCCCGTCCGTGCCCATATAACAAATATCCGCTTCGCCCGTCGATAAAATTTCCTCGATCAAGGCAATATTCGGAATCACGTGCCCCGCGCTGCCGCCGCCCGTGAATAAAATCTTTTTCATCGCATACCCCCGCAAAGTTTCTTTCTATATATTATAGACGGCGAAAAGCGCGGATATTCCGAAAAAAATCCCTTTCGCG
This sequence comes from Clostridia bacterium, assembly GCA_017465865.1. Classification (GTDB taxonomy): domain Bacteria; phylum Bacillota; class Clostridia; order Christensenellales; family Borkfalkiaceae; genus Scatosoma. The sequence goes on along the minus strand of JAFTVF010000002.1, from coordinate 33,889 downwards.
GCGGCGAAAGGGAAAGAGATTATCGATAGAGCAAGGCGACTTCTCGTGCGGCTTGCGCGACCCGCGTTTGTAAGGCTTCGGGGGAAAGTACTTTCATTCCCGCGCCGAGGCTGACGATCTTGCGTACCAGCGTTTCGTCGTCGGGCAGGGTTACTTCGGCGTACCATTTCCCGTTCTTTAATTGCATATTTTCCACGCCCAACCAGTCCTGCGCGTCGGCGAACGCGCTTTCCGATATCTCAAACCGTGCGTCTACCGAGCGTTCGCTCGTCCAGTAACTAAGCGGGATATCCTCGCGGGCAAAGGGGCGTTTTCGGAACGTTTCTTCCGTTTTCAGAGCCGAAAAGATACGCCCCAAACGGAACAGACGAAAATCCCGCTGCTTGTGGCAGAACGCATAGATATACCAAACGCTCTGCTTAAAAACGAGTACGTGCGGCTCGATCTTGCGTTGCGTTTTTTCGCCTGTGCGGGAATGATACTCGATTTCCAAAACGAGCTTTTCCCGCAGACATTCTTCAACGAGCCGTATTTTTTCGGAGAAATTCCGCGTATCCCCCCAAGTCCCGCCGTCTACGAGGATATTCCCGATCTCGCCCGAAAGGGTAAGCTCTCGCGCTTCCGACTTCACCTGCGCGGACAGCTTGCGCTTCGCCGCCAAAAACCGTTCTTGCGGGAGCTGGGAATACATCGCGCTGAGCGCTTCGATCGCCGCCTCGTATTCCTCCGTCGTCATAAACCCGACGGGGAGCTTGTAATTGTCCGAAATACAGATCCCGCCGTTTCTGCCCTGTTTTACGTACACGGGCACGGTCGCGGATAAAAGATCGACGTACCGATACACCGTGCGCGTGGAGATCTCGTGCTTTTCCGCAAGATAGGGCGCGGTGAGCTTGCGTTTTGCGAGTAGCTCGAACAAAATCGCCAGAAGAATGGAAAATTTCATACTTTCTTTCCTCTCCAAAAATTTTTTTTTGTATTTTATAAAAATATTTTAACATACTTGACAGATATTGTCAAGTTTTCTGTGCTACAATAGGCGTAGAAAAACGGAAAGAGGGCGAAAAAATATGAAAAATTTTGACGAATATATCGAGAGTATGATACGGCGCAGGGCGAAAGAGCGCGCGGAGCGTTTGAACGCGGAGCTTGCGCGGGGCTTGAAAGAGCGCACGCACGCGGAGGCGGTAGAGGCGTTGTTTGCGGGGCTGACCTTTATCGGCGGGGTGTCGGATATTCTTACGGAAACGGCGCAAAGCAAGCGTTTGCAGACGGCTTTTTGAGATTTTGCGCTTTGTGGCGTGAAAAAACGGGAAAAACGCTTGACAATTACGGAAAAAAAGTGTAAATTGTAAGGTAAGATTTTCAGGTTTTATCATAAGGAGAATTTTACTGATGGCAACGAACGTAATGGACACCCTCCGCGCGAGAGGTTTCGTAAAACAAACGGTGTACGAGGAAGAGCTGTACGAAAAACTCGGCAAGGAGAGCGTGCCTTTTTATATCGGGTTCGATCCCACGGCGGATTCTTTGCACGTCGGGCATTTTATGCAGCTGATCGCGATGCACCACATGCAAAAAGCGGGGCATAAGCCGATTATCCTTATCGGCGGCGGTACGGCGATGGTAGGCGATCCCTCGGGCAGAACGGATATGCGTTCGATGATGACGAAAGAAACCATCCGTCATAACGTGGAATGTTTCAAAAAACAAATGTCGAGATTTATCGATTTCGAGGGCGAGAACGCCGCGATCGTCGTGGATAACGGGGATTGGCTGCTTGACCTCAACTATATCGATTTCCTGCGCGAGATCGGTACGCATTTCTCCGTCAATAAGATGCTCACGGCGGAATGTTTCAAACAGCGTTTAGAGCGCGGACTTTCCTTCCTTGAATTCAACTATATGCTGATGCAGGGCTACGATTTCCTGGTTCTGTACAGAAAATACGGCTGTCAGTTAGAGCTTGGCGGGGACGATCAGTGGAGCAATATCCTTGCGGGCGCGAACCTGATCCGCGTAAAAGAACAAAAACCCGCGTACGCAATGACCTTTACTCTGCTCACGACCTCCGACGGTAAGAAGATGGGCAAAACGGCGAAAGGCGCGGTGTGGCTGGACGAGAACAAGACGACGCCGTACGAATTTTATCAGTATTGGAGAAATATCGCGGACGAGGACGTGGAGAAGTGTATGAAGCTCCTCACTTTCCTGTCGCTTGACGAGATCGCGGCGCTGTGCGCGCACCGCGACGAGCGCATCAATAAAGCGAAAGAAGTGCTCGCGTACGAGCTGACGAAAGAGGTACACGGCGAAGAAAAGGCGAACCTCGCGCAAAGCCAAGCCAAAGCGGCGTTCGGCGGCGCGGATACCGAGCTTTTGACGAAAGAAGTCGAGCGCGTGCAGACGGTCGTAGACGCGATGGTAGCGGCGGGCGTTGCAAAGTCCAAGGGCGAAGCGCGCAGACTCATCGAGCAGGGCGGCGTTTCCGTAGACGAAACGAAAGTAACCGACCCGAATATGCCCGTACCTGCAAGCGAATTCGTGTTGCATAAAGGCAAAAAAGTTCATTTGAAAATTATCGTAAAATAAATAAGAGGACGGGTATATACCGTCCTTTTTTACAAACAGCAAGGAGCGTTATGTCAAAGCCCGTCCGCACGGTGTTCAGCCGTTACGAGAGTGAAAAAATTATCGAAAGATCGCGTTTTATCACCTATTCCGCGCACGTAGAGAGCGAGGAAGAGGCGCGCGCGTTTATCGCGGAGATCCGTTCGGCGCACTCGCTCGCTACCCACGTTTGCTACGCGTTCGTCGCGGATAAAACGGGGAATTTACAACGCTTTTCGGACGACGGCGAGCCGCAGGGCACGGCGGGCGTGCCTATCCTCGAAGTGCTCAAAGCCAAGAAATTATACGAAACGGCGGTGGCGGTCGTACGGTATTTCGGGGGGATAAAGCTGGGCGCGGGCGGTCTGGTGCGGGCGTATTCCTCGTCCGCCGCGGAGAACCTCGACGGCGCGGATATTCGGGTGTTGGAGATGTGCTCGGAATACGAGGTCGAGGTCGAGTACACGGGCATCGACGGCGCGCAGAAATATCTTTCGGCAACCCCCTGTTCGTTGCTTTCGACGGACTACGGGGAAAAGGTGGTGTTCCGCGCGGCGGTCAAGCAAACGGAAGAACAGGCGTTTTGCGACGGGTTTATCGATTATATGCAAGGCAGAGTTAAGCTGGAAAAGCGGGGCGAATATTACGCGCCGTTTAAGGAATAAGGCAAAGCAGAGCTTTGCAGTGAAATGCAAGGCGTTGCATTGCGTGAAATGCGCCTATCGGCGCGTGAAATGAAAAACTTCGTTTTTCGTGAAATGCAACGCAAAGCGTTGCGTTATGGAATAATCCAATAACGCGTTGCTGTGGCAACGCAATTCACGGGCGAAGCCCAATTCACTGAGCGTTAGCGAAAATTCACGAATTGCTAAGCAATTCAATTCACTGAAAATATCAAGGAGGACAGAGTATGAAGTACTGTAATTTACACGGCGTGAACGCGTCGGGGATCGTAATGGGCTGTATGCGGATCGCGGATAAGCCCTTGCGCCAGACGGAAGAAGTCATCGTCGAGGCGTTGCGCGCGGGCGTGAATATGTTCGACCTCGCGGACGTTTACGGCGGCGGGAACAGCGAAAAGGTGTTTGGCGTTGCGATGCGCGATCTCGAAATTCCGCGCAAAGACTACATTTTACAGACGAAATGCGGTATCCGCAAGGACGAGAACGGCAGGATCAACCGTTTCGATTTTTCAAAAGACTATATCCTGTCGTCCGTAGAGGGTAGTCTCAAACGCCTGAACGTGGAGTATATCGATATTCTGTTGTTGCACCGTCCCGATACCCTCGTCGAGCCGGAGGAAGTGGCGGAAGCCTTTGAAAAACTCCGCGCGCAGGGCAAGGTCCGCGCGTTCGGCGTGAGTAATTTTTCTGCCGAGCAGATGCGGCTTTTCAGGGCGTTCGGGGTGGAGATCGTCGCAAATCAGATGCAGTTTTCGCTCGGGCATACCCTGCCCGTAGACGCGGGGCTGAACGTCAATATGTACAAAGACGAGTCGGTTACGCGCGCGGGCAACGCCTTAGAATACGCGCGTGCAAGCGGGATCGCGTTACAGGCTTGGTCGCCCTTGCAATACGGCTTTTTCGAGGGCGTGTTTATCGGCAACGAGAAATTCCCCGAGCTGAATAAAGAGCTCAACCGTCTCGCAGAGCAATACGACTGCGCGCCCGAAGCGATCGCGCTTGCGTGGACACTCCGTCATCCCGCGTTCAAGCAGGTGATCACGGGCACGACCTCGCCCGAGCGTATGCGCGCGCTGTGCAAGGCGGGGGATATCGAGCTTACGCGCGAAGAATGGTACGGTTTGTATATGTCTACGGGCAAAATACTGCCGTAAATAGCGGAAGTTGTGCAAAGTATACAAAGGAAAAGGACAACTTTGGTGATTTTGCCTATTGTAATTTTTTGCAAAGTATAGTAAAATAGTAGTAATGAAAATTGATAATCCATTTGGAGGAAAAAGATTATGTCAGGACTTTTGCTGAAAGGCATTAACAAAGTATACCCCTCGGGTGTACAAGCAGTATTCGATTTCTGTCTCGATATCAGAGATAAAGAATTCATCGTACTCGTAGGACCTTCCGGTTGCGGTAAATCCACGACCCTTCGTATGATCGCAGGTTTGGAAGAAATCTCCTCGGGCGAACTCTATATCGACGGCAAACTCGTAAACGACGTCGTTCCCAAGGACAGAGACATCGCGATGGTATTCCAGAACTACGCGTTGTATCCTCATATGTCCGTATACGACAACATGGCGTTCGGTTTGAAACTCCGTAAAGTACCCAAGGAAATCATTGACCAAAAGGTAAAAGCGGCGGCTGAGATCCTCGGTATCACCGACTATCTGTCCCGTAAACCCAAGGCTTTGTCCGGCGGTCAAAGACAACGTGTCGCGCTCGGCCGTACGATCGTTCGCGAACCCAAGGTATTCTTGCTCGACGAACCTTTGTCCAACCTCGACGCAAAGCTCCGTGCTTCGATGAGAACGGAAATTTCCAAGCTTCACGCTCGTCTTGCTACGACGTTCATCTACGTTACGCACGACCAGATCGAGGCTATGACGATGGGTACGCGTATCGTCGTTATGAAAGACGGTTTCATGCAGCAGGTTGATACCCCGCAGAACCTTTACGACTATCCCGTAAACCTGTTCGTTGCAAGCTTCATCGGTACGCCTCAGATGAACTTCTTCAAAGAATCCACGCTTACGAGCGAGGGCGGTAAGATCTACGTCAACTTCACGGGCGGCAACAAGATTTTGCTTCCTAAGAGCGTTGCGGCAAGAATTAAGAACATCAACGAATACCTCGACACCGGTAAACAGATCACGCTCGGCGTTCGTCCCGAAGATATCCATCAGGATCAGATGTTCATTTCCAACTCGCCCGACACCGTTGTAAAAGCGCGTATCGAAGTTATCGAAAAACTCGGTGCTGAAACGCAGATCTACTGCGAACTTGACCACGAAGGCAAGGAAAGCTCGGTTATCGACAACTCCACGCAGATGATCGCGAAGATTTCCAGCCGTGCAGTCGTTGCGCTCAACGACATTATCGAGCTTGCATTCGACGCGCATCATATCCACATGTTCGACGGCGAAACGGAAGCTTCGATCCTTGAAAGAGACGAGGGCTACGAAGTTATCGAAGAGAATGCAGAAGGTTCGGCGTTCGTACCTCCTACACCTCAGGAAATGCGTTCCCGTATCGACGCGGCGCGTATCATTACGAAAGAAATGAAAGCGCAGGCAAGAAAGGACGCAAGAATGGCAAAACGCGTTGCTGCGAAACAGGCTACTTCCGCTAACGACGAAATCGTTGCAGACGAAGCTCCCGCGGAAGAAGAAAAGACCGAAGAATAATTCTCGGCTGATCGAGTAAATCAAACAGCTCTTTGCAAACCGCAAAGAGCTGTTTTTTCGCGTTGTTTTTATGCGACGGCGGGCTCGCTCTTAAACAGCCTCACGGCAACGGCAGTCATATCGTCTTTCGCTACGCCGCCGTAGGCTTTCAGCGCCGCGTCGAGTAAGTTATCCGCAAGCTGTTGGGGATTGTGCAGAGGAATGGAACGTAAAACCTCGTATAAGTCGGCGGCAGACCCGAACGCGTCGGCGATCCCGTCGCTTAAAAACAATAGAATATCATTTTCAAGCAGATTATAGCTCGCCCCGTCGGGTCGGAGATTGTCCAAAATACCCAAAGGCAAGGAAGTGCTTTCCAATACCTTGACGGTGTTTCCCGAAAGGATAAAGCCCGATGGCGAGCCGATCTTCACGATATCCGCGCTGCCGCTGTCGAGATCCACGACCGCGATATCCACACAGGCGAAACTTTCTTCCTTATTAAAGGTCAACAGCTTGTTGATGGTGGATAGAACGAGGTTGGAGTTCATTTTCGCGCGGTAAAAACTTTCGAGTAGGGAAATGGTGCTTTCGGAGATCCGTCGCGCGTATTCGCCGCTGCCCATACCGTCGGAGAGTGCGACGAGGAATTTCCGCTCGTCGATCTTGATCACGGAATGGGTGTCGCCGCTCGCGCTTTCTCCTGATTTCGAAAGGGTCGCCACTCCGAACGCCGCGTCGAAATACGGCTTTTTGCGTAAGATACAGCAAAATTTATCTTGGCTTAACGTCAGTCGTTCGGAAATGATCATCGGCGCGCCGAACAAATGCGAAGCGACGGCGGCGATTTGTTTAACGTCTGCCCTGCCGAACGTGATGAGCGATAGGGTAGGGTTATCCTCGTCGCCGTATACGAGCACTTCCGAACAGACGATCCCTGCGCCAAGCAGCGCGATATTCAGCGCGCGTTCTTTGTCCGTATAGATATGTAACGGCTCGCTTTGTTCCAAGGCAAGATTTTTCAAGATCTCGCTCACGCCCTGCGCTTGGCTGGCAAGCAACGCCCGTCCGTTCGCCGCGTTTTCCGTTTCCAGCATATATTTCCGATACTCGGTCAGTTGTCGGTTGACGGCGTATAAGATACCGCTTTGGTTCGCACAGATATCCGCAAGCGCGCGGGGGATATCGATCAGGTTGGTTTTGCCTTTCAGACAGCCTACCTCGATCAGCTTGTCCAAAGCCCCGTCCAGACCTTTTTTTCGGCACTCGGCAAAGTGCGCGCATTTTTTGCAAGCGTCCTCGATAACGCAACAGCGTATGTATTCTTTCGCGCCTTTTTCCGCTTCGTGCGTGCCGAGCGAGGCGAACGTGGTTTCAATCTCGCGGAATACCGCGGAGATCTCGAACAGCTTTTCCCCGATCGCGGCGCGGTTGCGGTTGATCGCTACGCGCGAGAGATGTTTTTCGCGGTAGAAAATAAGTCGGTTTTCCATCGCGCGGATCAGCGGAGTGGGGATCAGCACGAAAAGAAGCGCGGGCAATAACGCGGAGAGCAGGGATTGTACGAGGCGTGCCGTCGTGTAGTCGTAGATCCCCTCGAAATATCCGTATGCGAAAAACACGAGTAAGGTAGCGCAAGCGGCGGCGAGCCGACCCGATTTCATAAACAGTACGATCGCCGCGCCGTAAAAGAAAAATTTCTCGGGCGAGAGCCGTGCAACGAGCATGGGCGGGAGGGAGAGCATAAACGCGCAAAAAAGCGCGGACGCGTCTTGCGTTGCGCAGGCAAACAGCAGAATAACGAAGATAGAGATACCCATGTACGCGTTCACGCCCAAAAATCGACACACGCCCACGCCCACGAGCAGGAGAAAAAAGACGGAAAATACCATTTCGTCGCTTCGCAATCGGCATTTCAGGAATTTTTTCAAAAGCGCCCGCAATGCTACGGCGAAAATGGCGGAAAGCAAGAACATGGTCGCGGAAACGATGATTTTTTGCGGTAACGCTTCCAAGACAAGCCCGACGGAAAAGGGCAACGCGTAGGCTTTGAACGGCGCAAACCCGACGAACAGCGTAAACGCAAACGCAAGAAAGAGCATAGAAAACGCTCCGATCTTTCCAAACGCCGTCCGCCGTATCTTGCTTTGCAGAAAGAACCCGAAAACGACGAGTAGGGCTTGCGCTAAGTAGACGAGAAACAATCGAACGCTCCCGCCGAAGATCGCAGGCAAAACGCAAAGAAAAGCCGACGGGAAAGGGGAAAGCCCCGAGGCGAGCATACCGTATAAAAGCGCGATGGAGAAAGGCTCGGCGTTGTCGCCGATAAAGAACAGGCACAGCGCAGCAAGCCCCAGAAGCAGATAGAGAAACAAACGCAGAAAATCGATTTTTTTGCGAACGCGCATAAAAAAACCTCCGCAGACAATTTTTCTCCCATTATACAGAAAAACCGTCTGCGGAATTTAAGTTTTTTTATCACAAAATCAATTATTTACAGGAAATCCGAGGCTAATTAAAATGGCACGGTTTACGCGCAGCATCGTGGCGGGCGGTAATTCGCCGATCCGCTCTTTTAAGCGGCGTTTATCCAGCGTTCGGATCTGCTCTAATAAGATAACGCTGTCTTTGGCAAGCCCGTAGGCGGAGGGGAGTTCGATATGCGTGGGTAATTTGGCTTTGTTGATTTTACTCGTTACCGCGGCGGCGATGATGGTAGGGGAATACTTATTCCCGACGTCGTTTTGTACGACGAGCACGGGACGGATCCCGCCCTGCTCGCTCCCCACGACGGGGGACAGATCCGCATAATACAATTCACCGCGTTTTACGTTCAACATACAGCACCTCTTTTGAAAACCGAACACACTCCCTTAATGCAGTATATGTAAAAAGCGAGCGTTCGAGTTCCGATATATTCCGCTGTAAGTATAGCCCGTACAAGAAAAAAGTATACGTGTTTCGGGTGAGAAATTGTTGACAATTTAGTAAGAGTGTGCTAAACTGTATTCGTCACGCAAATTAAATTTTCCGATATTAGGGGTACAACGATGCGAACGTGTACTTCTTTTCCCCTGTATCGGTGAATTTGTGTGACAACAAGTGAAGTACGTTCGGGGTGTGCTTTGCTTGCAAGGCACACTTTTTTAACGGCATTTTACGGAGGTATGCACAATGAAAAAACTCAAAAGAATTTTGGTGTCGGGGTTATCCCTTTTCTTTGCGCTTAGCGCGGTGGCTTGTAGCGGTAACGGCAACGACGGAGAGAATAGCAGCGAACAGGAAACGGTAAAAACAAACGAGGAAATATTTGCTGATGTGAAAGCGGCAGACGCAAACTCGCGCGCGTATGAGGGAGCGTATACGATAGAACAAAAGAATACGGAAATCAGGTATACGATAGAACAGCCGAATATGGAAATACAGCCTGGGCGCGTTAAAAAAATAGAGATGATTTCCAGTGGGGACAAAACCAACCGTAAATTCGTGGAAAAGGCTTATGAAATAGACGAAAACGGCGAAAAACAGCCCTATCACGAGGCGAAATGGTTTCAAAACGAGGGCAAGGATTGTTGGTATTATAACGATTATGAGGAACATACGTACTGTTATGAAGATATGGAGGCTCACGGCTTGGATATTGTTTTGAGCGGAATGCCGAGCGAAGCGTTAGACAGTTTGGTTTCCTTCACGTTAGCGGATAGCTTTGCAGAGCTTACGCAGGCGTATCAAACGGTAACCGAAAATTCCGTGCAGGCTCTGAAAGCGGATTACCCTGTTGCCAGCGGTGCTACTTCGGTTACAGCGGAAGACGTAAACGGAATATCCGTAGTGCGTATAGATAGCCAAGCGGAAATATGCAAAAACGACCAAACACCCGCCTCGTATGCTTCGTCCTTTTTCCTTGCTGCAAAGGGCGGAAGAATTTATAAGATATATATGAAAACGGATATGAGCTGGGAACTGCAAGGCGTACCCGTTCGTGAGTGTCAGGAATACGAGTTCGTTTATCGTTACGATTTTAACGAGGGGTTATATAATTCGGTAATCCCTTGCGAGATAGAAGAATTACCGCAAACTCAAAAAGGAATGATAGAAATAGAATTTGTATATCACGACGATTTTTCTACAAGGGCGCAACTTTCTTTGAGAGAAACGGCAACGGCACAGACTCTATTTGCAGAGGCAGAAAGTCAGGCGTTTCCCTATGGTGAAGCGTATACGGTAGAGGGCTGGTATTTGGACGAGGCGTGTACGCAACGGTTGGACGTGGAGGCGATTGATGCAGAGGCACTTTTAGAAATTGAGAAGCTGTACGCAAAAGATTTTACCGTAGCGGACGATTGGGCTGTAATCGCGATGCGTGGAAAAACCGAAAACAGGCTTTCCAAGCAATGCAAAATCGTAGAGGGGAACGGTTTCCACAGTACTGCTCTTCGCGACGGTAATTATTATCCGCGTTTTTTACCCGTAGATCGCATAAACTATACGTGGAACATTGGCTATTATGCTGACGATTACGACGAGATTTATTTTGAGGGCGAGCTGACGACGGCAGAAAGCGTTACGTTAGAGGGCGGGAGATTGTATACCGCCAAATTCGTAGACATTTACGAGGATAAGGACTATAATTTATTTGGGGATTTGTATAACATATAGAAAATGAAAAAGCTCGGCGTTCGTAACAGAACGCCGAGCTTTTATAAACTTCATAACATCTCGTTTAGATAATACAATTTTCGTCTTTTGCGGGCAGGGAATCGAGTTCCGCTTTCTTTTCCGCGTAGCCCGCCTTGCCGAGCAGGGCAAAGGTCGCTTTTTTGCCCTCTTCTACGCCCGGCTGGTTGAACGTGTTGATGTTCAGCATCGCGCCTGCGTACGCCGTCTGCAATTCAAACAGGAACAAAAGCTGGCCCAAAGTGAACGCGTTGAGCTCGGGTATCCAAAGCGTATAGTTCATTCTTCCCGCTTTCGTTAAGGCGTATGCCGTCGCCGCGTTTTCCGCTTGGATCAACTCTTCCATCGTATGCCCGCCGAGGAACGCCACGTCGGGGATATTCTCGCAGCCGTGGGGGATAGGCATTTCACAGCCGTATTTTTTCAGCGAAAGGAAAGTAACCACCTTGTCGTAAGGTCCTTCGGTGTACAGCTGTACCTGCGAATGCTGATCGGTCGCGCCCAACGCCTTGACGGGGGTCTGACCGTAGTTGCAGGGCGTGCTGTCGAGGGTAACGTTTTTGCCGAGGGATTCCGCCCAGAGCTGGCAATACCAGTCCGCGAGGAATTTCAAATTATCCGAATACGGCATCATAACGCCGACGTTTTTGCCCTGTTCCATCGCCGCGATTTGGAGCACCGCGCTCATCAGCGCGGGGTTGTGGCGCATAGCGGGCTTGTTACAGATACTATCCATATACGCCGCGCCCGCAAGCAAGCCGACGATATCGATCCCGAGCACTGCCGCAGGCAAAAGTCCTACGGGGCAGAGCTGAGAAAATCTCCCGCCAACGCCGTCGGGGAGCACGTAGCTCTTGATCCCGCCGCATTCGTCGGAGATCTTTTTGAGGTTGCCTTTCTTTTCGTCGGTGGTGAAAATGACGTTGTCCTTGACGTTTACGCCCGCTTTCGTCAAAAGATCGAGGATAATCAGGTATTGCGTCATCGTTTCGCTCGTCGCGCCCGATTTGGAAATGACGTTGAAACAGGTCTTTTCAGGCTCGATCACATCCAAAAGATCACGCATACGCACGGGGTCTACGTTGTCTTCTACGTAGAATTTCGGACCTTTTCTCTTGGATTTGGGCAGGTCGTTATAATGCAAATGGCAAAGCGCGTTAAACGCCATGATCGGACCGAGCGCGCTGCCGCCGATACCGAGCACGACGAAGTATTGAAATTTCCGTCTTACTTCTTTTGCCGTCTGCTGAATGTCGACAACGATCTCTTTCTGGTTGTAGGGCAGCTCCGTCCAACCCATATACAGCTCGTCCTTGCCGCGGTTTTCTTTCACGAACTTAAACGCGGCGTTCGCGCGCGAAGCGTAGGAAGAAAGCTGTCGGTCGGTGAAACCCTTGTCGCCTAAAAATTTCTCGGTCATGTTGTTGTAATCCAGCGTAACGCGCATGGAATTACGCCAATCTCTCGTCTTGTATGCCATAAAACTCTCCTTGCATAAAATTCTTATCTATATTGTACTCTTTCTAAGAAAAAATGTCAAGGAGCGAACGGAGAAAACTTTCGCAAAAACGCTGAAATTTACGAAAAAACGGCAGTTTTTCGTCGATTTTTCTTTTTTATCGGGATAATGCCGAGTAAAACGTATAAGAGCGCAGTGCAAGCCGCGAGCGCAAGCGCGCTGAATACGACCGCCAAGGTTTGACCTGCAAAGCCTTTGAACAGCGTGCAAAAAGTCTGACCCAAAACCGACAGCGGCAACACGGCGATCAAAGAGAAAAGTAACGGGCGAACGCATACCTGCTCGGTATTTTTTTGAAAAATCAGTCCTTTTTTATGCAAGAAAACGAGATTGCAGACGGCGGTGAGCACGTAGCTCACGCCAAGCCCCAAGATATACGCGTATACCCCGCAAAAGGCGGGCAAAACGAGAATACATAAAATCATTGCCGCCGCGCCGATGAAATAGAACAGAAAAGTCTGTTTTTCAAAGCCCAAGGAATTGAGCATGGAAGTCGAGATCATCGTAAGGCTCATGGGCAACAGGATCAAACTGCTTTTGACGATCATTTTTCCCGCCGCCGCTTCGGAAAACGCGAGCCGTCCGATATCCTCGCCCAGCGCGTAGAAAAAGGGGATCAACACGCATGCGATCAAAAACGAAACGGACAAACCGCGTTCGAGATTTTTCCGTAACCGTTCGTAGTTTTTACGGTAAAAATCTTCCGAAAGCTCGGGCACGAGCACGAGCGAGAGCGAGCCGATAAGGGTAGAGGGGATAAACAGCACGGGCAGTACCATACCCGACACGATCCCGAACAGGCGCAGGGCTTCCGTCTTGCCTGCTCCCGCGCGGATCAGCATGACGGGCAACAGCACCGCCACGGCGGAGTTGACGAGCGAACCGCTCGCGCGGACGGAAGTGATAGGCATCGTGGCTTTGAACAGGGGTTTGAACGCGGTTTGGGGCGCGGAGAGTTTCCCGCCGCGGAAGAAAAAGCAGAGCAGGGACGCGGTGAACGAGAAAAAGTACGAGATCACGACCGCCCAAGCGGCTTTTTCCGCGCCGACGGCGGGGGTAGGAACGCTGCGGAGCAATAACACGCCCGCGATCACCATCACCGTTTCTTCTGCGATTTCGAGAATAGACGGGATTAAAAATTCCTTATTCCCCCAAAAACTACCGCGGATCACGGCGTAGACGGACGAGCATGCCAAGCCGAGCAACAGGATACGGAACACCCCGAAACTGCGTTCGTCGGAAAACAGGAAAGTCATTTTATCGCCGAACGCGCCGAGGATAAAACAGAAAGGCAGGGTGAGGACAAGACACAGACAAATCCCCGCGCTGACGGCGCGGCGCTGACCAAGCGGGTCGTTTTCCGCTTTGCTTTTGGAGATCATACGGGAAACCGTAATGGGGATACCGCCCGTGCCGACGGTTAAAAACAGCGAGAACAGGGACAGAGCGACTTGATACAGCCCCAAGCCCTCCGCGCCGATCAGCCGTGAGAGCACGATACGGTATAAAAAACCCAGCCCGCGCTCGGCAACGGACAGCGCGGTAACGATAGAAGCGGATTTGTAAACGGTGTTTTTCATACTTATATTGTACGGGCTTTCGTGCGGAAATAGAACGGATTAGGCGCAAGGCATATTTGAAAATTCCAAGGCATATATTGATATCGATGTTAAAACTCGACACTGTAAACTGTTATAGAATAAAATCGGGGCAGACCCTTAGCGAGATCGCGGCGGCGTTTTCCGTTTCCGAACGCTTGATTGTCAAGGAAAACGGACTGACCGAACCGCCGAAAACGGGCGTGATCCTGAAAATCCCCGCCGAGCGCGGTAACGGGTATACCGTGCGGGCGGGGGACACAAAAACGCTCCTTTGCGGGAGTGCGGAAAACTACGAAAAAAAGAACGGCACAGCGGTATTCTATATCGGAATGAAAGTAAGGATATAGGGGGGGGGAACAGTGAAATGAATTGCTATCGCAATTCGTGAAATGCGCGTACCGCGCGTGAAATGACGGCTAACGCCGTCGTGAAATGCGTTGCTCTGCAACGCGTTATTGAATAATTCCATATAAAAAAAGAGAACGCTACGGCAAAACCGTTCGTTCTCTCTTTTTTTGTATACGTTATATATTGTGATTACAGTTTATACCAATAATAATCGTAATCGTAAATATCTGTAAAATACATGGCGTTAGTATCGTTATCCGTTACGCTTACCTGCGTACCGCCCGTTTTGTTGTTCCAATTTGTATAGCTGTCCGTAACATACCAAGTAGAAGTATCTTCAAATTTAACGCTTGCCAAGCTACTGCATTCCTCGAACGCCGTATTATCGATAGAAGTAACGCTATTACCGATTGTTACGCTTGTTAGGTTATCACAATACCCGAATGCACTACCGCCGATAGTAATAACGCTATCGGGGATAACGATTTCGGTCAAACTATCGCAATCGTAAAATGCACTATCACTGATAGAGGTAATGCCGTTGTCGATTGCTACGCTTGTCAAGCTACTACAATAACTGAACGCATAATCCCTGATAGAAAGAATATTATATTGTATGCTCTTATAAATAATTGACGAAGGAATATTCGCCCGATTAATATTTTTTGGCTGTCTTTCAACCGTTGCTACACCGTCTTTTAGTGCGTAACGAACGCCGTCTTTCACTGTATATATATAATTGTCGTCTGCCACGTCGTTGTTATTGCAATCCCATACTACGGGATAATTTTGAGAATTATAATGGTACCAATTACTAGGTTTGCTTGTTGCTTCGCAATAAATTGTCAAGCTCCTGCAACCATAAAACGCATGTTCACCGATAGAAGTAACGCTGTTGGGAATAACGATTTCGGTTAAGCTGGTACAATTATAGAATGCATTATCACCGATAGAGGCAACGCCGTTTTCGATTGTTACGCTTGTTAGGTTGTCGCAATCACAAAACGCATAATCACCGATAGAGATAACACTGTCGGGGATAACGATTTCGCTTAAGTTTAGGCAATTAGAAAATGCCGAATCGCCAATAGACGTAACGCTGTCAGGGATTACGATTTCTTCCAAACTATCGCAAACACGAAACGCATAATTACCGATAAAGATAACGCCGTTGGGTATTGTAAATTTTGTTGCTGTTTTTCCAAGCGCATATTGTATCAGTTTTTTTTCGTTCGCACTGTATAAATTACCGTCGATGGACTTGTATTCCGTATTATTTTCATCGATGGTAATATTTGTTAAATTGAAGCAATCTGAAAACGCATAATCACTGATAATAGTAACGTTGTTGCCGATGGTTACGCTCGTTAAGCTACTGCAATGATAGAACGCATCGTAACAGATTTCTTTTACAGGTAAGTCCTCATACGTATCGGGTATGTATACGGTGGTTGGCGTGCCCGTGTAGCCCGTAACACTGTAATAGGTTTTGTCGTCGGAAAGGGTATATTTCAGCTCTTGCGTTCCCGTCGGGGGAATAGGGTCGTCTTGGTCGGTATTTGCGTTAGACGAGTTCCCATTATAGGGTGTTGTGTTGCTACTTGACGAGCTATTCTTGTTGTCGTCAAAAAGCCCACAGCCTGCCATTGTGCCGAGTGCCGCTATGCCCATTGTCAGGGTGAGCAGAACGGACAGAAGTTTGGTTTTTTGTTTCATAAGAAACCTCCTAAAATAAAAATAAAATAAAAAAAGTGCGCCGATTAAAATCAGCGCACAAAAACGCAAATTCCAATCGTCGCCAAACCAATCTTAACGAAATAGGGATATCCACACGTTCACTAAGCGGAATTTGCATTTTATCAAATTCTACATAGTAAGCGTGTGCAAAAAAGAGGGTAAGTATTCTCAGAAAAAGAAAATACCCCTAACAGCTTTTCGTTATTAAATTGGTTTGGCATAATCAGTATACCACTCTTTTTATAAAAAATCAAGCATTTTTTCGATATAGAAAATTCGAGGGGAGATAGAGGGTGAAGCCAGTGAAATGAATTGCTATGCAATTCGTGAAATGGGCTTGCGCCCGTGAAATGACGGCTTACGCCGTCGTGAAATGCGTTGCCCTGCAACGCGTTATTGTAATATTTCCACAACGCAACGCTATGCGTTGCATTTCACGCGCCGATAGGTACAATTCACGAAAACGAAGTTTTCAATTCACGCAAGGCAACGCCTTGCAATTCACTTTCTTTACCTCGCACATTCTTATATAAAAAGGGCATAGAATATAATAAGTAACGATTACGCGAAAAACCGAAACAGCGGGCGAGAGCCGCCGTTCGGATACATTCGTAACAGGAGGTAAATCATGTCCTTTTATTCCAATTTCCAGTCGGACAAATGTCCTTGCTCGATCACGGGCAATCCGATAAACGGTTTGACGGAAAAAGTGTGTATTCAGGCGGAAAAAATCTTTGACGCCTGTATCAAACAAACCCAGCTCGATAATTACACGCTCACCCTCACCGATCTTTCGCCCGAAGCCCCTACATATCCCTTGACTTTCGTCAGCGCGCGCTCGACGGCGAGCGAAGCGACGGTAACCAACCTCAATATCGAACGCCAAGCAGATAAACACTGCGCGCGCGTTCAGGCGACCGTTTCCGTGCCCGTGGAAGTGCTCTATACCGACGCGAACGGCGTGGACGGCAGCGCGACGGCGACCGTGTCTATTCCCATCGACGTATTGTTGTCCGTGCCCGCGCCCTCGATTATGCCGTTTACGGTAAAAGCGGTGGTCAGCGCGGTTGCGCCCGAGGGCGTATACGACCCCGCCACGCAAGGCTTTATCGTGAGCGTTTGCGCGACGGTGATCATCAAGATCGCAATGTCGGTGGAATTGCTCGTACCCACGTACGGGTACTGTGTGATCCCGCCTGCACAGGAATACTCGCAGGAGGTCTGCGCGGGGTTCTTCGAATTGCCCTTGTATCCGCAGTCCCGTTCGGGCGGTTCTTGCAAGTGCAACAACTAAACGAAAAAAAATCGTTGGCGTAACAGCCGACGATTTTTTCTATGCGGAAAACCTTGCGTTTTTTGGAAAAAACTGCTATAATAGGCGTATGAATGTTTATGCGATCAGCGATTTGCACCTTTCCAACACCGCCGACAAGCCGATGGATATCTTCGGCGGGAACTGGGAGGGGCATTTCGAAAAAATAAAATCCGACTGGCTCGCGACCGTAAAAGACGGCGACGTAGTGCTGATTTCAGGCGATATCAGCTGGGCGATGAAGCTCGAAGACGCGCTCGTGGACCTGCGTGAGCTTGCCAAGCTCCCTGGGAAAAAGGTGTTTATCCGCGGCAACCACGATTATTGGTGGAACGGTATCACCAAGCTCCGCGACAGCGCGCCCGACGAGTCGTTCGTGTTTTTACAGACGGACGCGGTGAAGATAGGGGAGTTCGTTATCGTCGGCTCGCGGGGGTGGACTTGCCCAGGGAGCGCGGAGTATACCGAACAGGACGAAAAGCTGTATCGGCGGGAGGTGGAGCGGTTTCGGCTCGCGTTTTTGGACGCGGACAGGCTGAAAGCGGACGGGGATAGGGTGATTGCGATGATACACTACCCGCCGTTCGGAATGAAGAACGAAAGCACGCTGTTTACCGAGCTGTTTGAAAACAACGGCGTGGAAAAAGCGGTGTTCGGGCATATTCACGGCGCGGCGTATTTTCCCTTGAAAACGGAGCGTAGCGGCGTGGAGTATATCCTCGCTTCCTGCGATAAAGTCGGGTTTAAGCTCGTAAAAATCTATTGATTTTTGATAAAAATTCGTCGGAAAAGAAAAAGATGGCAAAAACCTGCGCTTGAACCCTTTACAAAGAACGAAAAAAGTGGTATAATATTAGCCGATAAAACGAAACAATACATCGGCAATCTGCGTCTTGAACGTTTCGTTTCAAGGCGTTTTTTTCAGGCTTACGCACAAAAGGAGATTTGTATGCTCAAAAGAAAAGACTTGCTGGGGCTGATCGACGCGTCCGCGGAAGAGATCACGGAAATTCTCGATCTTGCCCAAGAATTCAAGAACCGTATCCGCAAGGGCGAAAAGAAGATGTCCTATCTCGAAGGCAAGACCGCTACCGTGCTCTTCTACGAGAACAGCACGAGAACGCGGACGAGTTTTGAACAGGCGGCGAAATACCTCGGCGCGACGACGATCAATATCGTTGCGGGCAATTCGTCGGTGGCAAAGGGTGAAACGCTCGTGGACACGGGCAAGACCCTCGACGCGCAGAAAAACGATTTTATTATCATGCGCCATCCCATGGGCGGTGCGCCGTATCTGCTTGCGAAAACGGTAAAGGCGAGCGTTTTGAACGCGGGCGACGGCATGAACGAGCATCCCACGCAGGCACTACTCGATATGCTGACGATGCGGGAAAC
Source organism: Clostridia bacterium (assembly GCA_017465865.1). Classification (GTDB taxonomy): domain Bacteria; phylum Bacillota; class Clostridia; order Christensenellales; family Borkfalkiaceae; genus Scatosoma. The sequence goes on along the minus strand of JAFTVF010000002.1, from coordinate 15,347 downwards.
GTTCGGTACGCTGAAGGGATTGAAAGTGGCGATCCTCGGCGATATCAAGCACTCGCGTGTGGCGAAATCCAACCTGTTCGGGTTGAAGACGATGGGGGCGGAGGTAACCATGTACGCGCCTGAAACGCTGATCCCTAAGGGAATCGACCAGCTCGGCGCGAAGATCTGCGCCTCGCGCAAGGAAGCGATCGAGAACGCGGACGTCGTTATGGGCTTGCGTATCCAGCTCGAACGCCAACAGGCGGGCAACTTCCCCTCGCTTGGGGAATACGCGGCGAACTACGGCGTGGACGAGCGTGTTTTCGAATACGCGAAACCGAATGCGATCGTTCTGCACCCCGGGCCTGTAAACCGCGGTGTGGAGCTGACGAGCGGGGTAATCGACCACGAGCGCAGTCATATCGAAGATCAGGTGCTGTCGGGCGTAGCCGTGCGTATGGCGGCGCTGTGTCTTTTGAACGACGCTAGATAAGGAGAAATAAAATATGATCATCAGAAACGGCAACGTAGTTTTGAAGAACTCGGTGGAAAAGAAAGATATTCTCGTGGAAAACGGGAAGATCGTCAAGATTGCGGACAATATCACCGCAAACGGCGAAAGAGAGATCGACGCTACGGGCAAGCACGTATTCCCCGGGCTGATCGATATGCACGTGCACTTGCGCGAGCCGGGTTTTGAACGCAAAGAGGATATCGAGAGCGGCGCAAGGGCGGCGGTGAAAGGCGGTTTTACACAGGTTTGCTGTATGCCCAACACCAACCCCGTTACCGATAACAAGGTCGTCGTTACCTATATCAAAGCGCGCGCAAAGGAAGTTAATCTTTGTAAAATCCACCCCGTGGGCGCGATCACGAAAGGCTTGAAAGGCGAGGAGATGGCAGGCATCGCGAGCATGAAAAAGGCGGGCGCGGTGGCGATCTCCGACGACGGCGTAGCGGTGAAAAACGCACGGCTGATGCGGCTTGCGATGGAATACGCAAAGGGGCATGATATGATCTGCCTTTGCCACTGCGAGGACAAAGATCTCGTAGACGGCGGCGTGGTACACGAGGGGCTGAGCGCGACGATCGCGGGCTTAAAGGGTATTCCAAGAGCTACGGAGGACGTAATTATCGCGCGCGAAATCGCTTTGGCGGAAACGCTGGATACGCCCGTGCATATCTGCCACGTATCGACGTACAGCGGCGTGAGAATGATCCGCGACGCGAAAAAAGCGGGGATCAAAGTAACGGCGGAGACCTGTCCGCATTATTATACGTTCACGGACGAGATTGTGAGAACGTACGACACGAACACGAAAGTCAACCCGCCTATCCGTGAGGAGATCGACAAACAGGCGATCTTGGAGGGATTGAAAGACGGCACGCTCGATTGTATCGTTACCGACCACGCGCCGCACCACGCGGACGACAAGAACGTGGAATACAACCTCGCGGCGTTCGGGATCAGCGGTATTGAAACCTCGTTCGGGTTCGCGATTACCGAGCTGTATAAAAAGGGCGTGCTGAGTTTAAGCGAGATCGCGGACAGAATGTCCGCCGCGCCCGCGCGTATTTTAGGGCTTGACGGCGGGGAGATCAAAGAGGGCGGCGTTGCCGATCTCACGGTTGCGGATCTGGACGAAAAATGGACGATCGATCCCGAAAAATTCGTCAGCAAGGGCAAGAACAATCCCTTTGGCGGTTATGAATTGCAGGGCGTTGTGAAATACACGATCGTAGACGGCGAAGTAAAATATCAGGCGTAAAGAATACATGAAAAGAGCGGAAATTCGTATTAGAGATCCGTTTATATATACGGATAAGAAAAACGGTTTGTACTATATGTACGGTACGACGGAATTAACGGAGGGGTACGGAACGTTGCCAAGACTTTCCGTGTATATCTCCAAAGACCTTGAAAACTTTGAAGGTCCGACGTTGCTTTTTGACGGCGAAAAAGAAAACTTTTGGGCTACGCACGATTATTGGGCTGCGGAAATGCACGAATATAAAAATAAATATTATTTATTCGTGAGCCTTAAAGCAGAGGGAAAACGTCGAGGAACGCAGATTTTCGTTTGCGACAGCTTAGACGGGCGTTTTAAGCCGCTCTCCGATAAGCCCGTAACGCCTGAAGAATGGGAGTGTTTGGACGGAACGTTGTGCGTGGAAGACGGGACGCCGTATATCGTATTTTGCCACGAATGGGTGCAATGCCACGACGGGGAAATTTGCGCGCAAGCGCTTTCGGACGATTTGTCTACGCCCGTGGGCGAGCCGTTCGTGCTTTTCAAGGCTTCGGACAATCCGCACGTGCAGGAATACGGCGCAGGTTCGGGGAACTACGTAACGGACGGACCGTTTTTGTGGAAAGAAAACGGAAAGTTGAAAATGATTTGGTCGAGTTTCCAAAAGGATAAATACGCGGTGTTTGGAGCAACGGCGGACAAGCTTTGTGGAAAATGGATACATACGGACAATTTAGTGGATTTTGACGGCGGACACGCTATGCTTTTTTCTACGCTTGACGGAAAGAGAAAAATTGCGTTGCATTCGCCAAATACCATTAAAAAGGAACGCGCACGATTTTTTGATTGGGATAAAACGTTTTAAGGAGAAACATTATGATAACGGATAAATTGATTAACGGCATTATCGAGATGCAAAACCCTACCTGCGTGGGCTTGGACACCTTGTTCGACTACCTGCCCGACGACATGCGCGCGGGCGCGAAAACGTTCGAGGACGTAGCGGAGCGGGTGCTTGAATTCAATAAAAAGCTCATCGATAACGTGTACGATATCGTACCGTCCGTAAAAGTGCAGATCGCGTATTACGAAATGTACGGCGCGGCGGGTATGAAAGCGTATTACGAAACCTTACAATACGCCGCGGAAAAAGGCTTGGTGGTAATCGCGGACGCAAAGCGCAACGACATCGGCTCGACGGCGTCCTGCTATGCCAAGGCGTTCCTTGGCGAAACGCAGGTCAACGACGGGGCTTTGAAAGCGTTCCCGTCCGATTACGTAACGGTGAACGGATATCTCGGCTCGGACGGGATTTTGCCGTTCGTAGAACAGTGCGAAAAGCACGACAAGGGTATTTTCGTGCTCGTCAAGACCTCTAACCCCTCGGGCGCGGAGATCCAGAACATGGTGCTGGAAAACGGTATGCCTATGTACGAATACGTCGGCGGTCTGGTAGAAAAATGGGGCGAAAGCACGATCGGGCAATACGGCTATTCGGCGGTAGGCGCGGTGGTCGGCGCGACCCACCCCACGGAAGCGGCTCGGCTTCGCGAGGTGTTGCCGCATACCTTCTTCCTGATCCCCGGTTACGGCGCACAGGGCGGGAATGCGGAAATGTTAAAGAGCTGTTTCGGCAAGAACGGTTTGGGCGGCGTGGTCAACAATTCGCGCGGTATCCTGTGCGCGTATAAGAAAAACGGCGGTACGTACTACGAAGCGGCGCGCGCGGCTTGCGTGGCGATGCAAAAAGACCTGTCGAGCGTTATCGGCAAAATGAGCAAATGATATAGAGTGAATTGCAAGGCTATGCCTTGCGTGAAATGCGCCAAACGGCGCGTGAAAAGAAAAACTTCGTTTTTCGTGAAATGCAACGTATAGCGTTGCGTTGTGGAAATATTACAATAACGCGTTGCAAAGCAACGCAATTCACGACGGCATAGCCGTCAATTCACTGAGCGTTAGCGAAAATTCACGCGCGGTACGCGCAATTCACTTCAAAGGAAACAACTATGAAAGATTATATCGCAACCATCGTTAAAAACGAAAAGATCGCCGAGAATATCCACGCGGTAACCTTTGATCTGGGCGAAGAACCCAAGGTACGTTGCGGGCAGTTCGGCAATATCTCCGTCGGCGGTACGCATCTTCTGCGCCGTCCGATCGCGATTTGTAAAACGGAAGGCACAACGGTTACGTTCTGTTATCAGATCAAAGGCGAGGGCACGCAAAAGCTGCGGGATTTAGAGGCAGGTACGAAACTAAACGTTCTGATGCCCCTCGGCAACGGCTTCTACGTGGAAGACAACGAAAAGAAAATCGCCCTCGTCGGCGGCGGCGTGGGCGTGTTCCCGCTCATCTCCGTGCTTCGCGAATACTACGGCGACAAGATCGTTTCGGCATATATCGGCTACCGCAATAAAGGCGCGGTATGCGGCGTGGAAGAGTTTATGAAAGCCACGCGCTTCGTCGGCGTTACCGACGACGGTAGCTACGGCGAGAAAATGAACGCGGTACAGGCGTTTCAGGCGGATCTGGAAAAAGGCAACCGTCCCGACGTGGTGCTTGCCTGCGGTCCTACGCCCATGCTCCGCGCGTTGAAAACGCTGGTGGAAAAGGAAAACCTCAACTGCTACGTATCCTTGGAAGAGCGTATGGGTTGCGGTATCGGCGCGTGCCTCGTCTGCGTATGCGACCAAACGAACGGCAAAAAAGCGCGGGTATGTAAGGACGGACCCGTGTTCAATTCCCGCGACATATCTCTGTAAAGGAAAGACGAACTATGGCGAATTTATCTGTAAAACTTTGCGGCGTAGACCTCAAAAACCCCGTGATCGCGGCGAGCGGTACCTACGGGTTCGGTCGTGAATTCAACGAGCTGTACGATATCGGCACGATCGGCGGTGTGTCCACGAAAGGCTTGACGTTAGAGCCGAGGCTGGGCAACCCCGTGCCCCGTATCGCGGAAAGCAGAGGAGTGATTTTGAACGCCGTCGGCTTGCAAAACCCCGGCGTGGAGCATTTTATCGAAAACGATCTCGAATGGCTGAAATCCACGGGTACGTGCGTGATCGCGAACGTCGCGGGGAAAACTCTTGACGATTACGAAAAGATCTGCGCGCGGCTCAGCGGGCTGGTGGATATGATCGAGCTGAACATTTCCTGCCCCAACGTAAGAAGCGGCGGTATGGCGTTCGGTATCAAGCCCGAAACGGTGGAAGAAGTAACGCGGGTAGCGAAAAAGGGCGCGAAAAATACGCCCCTTATCGTCAAACTCTCCCCCAACGTTGAGAGCATTGCAAACAACGCCAAAGCGGCGGAACGCGGCGGCGCGGATTGCGTTTCGCTCATCAATACGCTGACGGGTATGGCGATCGATATTGAAAGAAGAAGACCGATCATCGCCAACAACACGGGCGGCGTTTCGGGCGCGGGCGTAAAGCCTATCGCCGTGCGTATGGTCTACGAGGCTTCGCAGGCGGTAAAGATCCCCGTGATCGGTATGGGCGGTATCACCTGCGCGGAGGACGCGATCGAGTTCTTGATGGCAGGCGCGACGGCGGTACAGGTCGGCACGGCGAATTTTACCGACCCGTACGCAATGCCCAAGATCATCAAGGGCTTGAACGATTGGTGCGATCGGCATAATGTCGCAAACGTTTCCGAACTCACGGGTACGTTGCAATTAAACGGGCGGTAAGAGGTCAAGGAACTTAGTTCCTTGCGGGTGTGGGCAGAGCCCACGAAAACAGCCCCAAAGCCAAGCAAAACGCAGTTTTGCGTAATACGCCGTCAGGCGTTAATAACAAAACAAAGGAGAACTATTATGGAATATACGTACAAACAGGAATTTATCCGTTTCATGGTCAACAACGGCGTGCTGAAATTTGGGGAATTTACCCTCAAAAGCGGCAGAATTGCCCCCTATTTCATCAATACGGGCAACTACAAAACGGGCAAACAGCTCGCTAAACTTGGGGATTATTACGCGGCTTGTATCCGTGAAAACGGCTTGGAGGCGGATACCCTCGTCGGACCTGCCTATAAAGGTATTCCCCTGTCCGTAGCGACGGCGATTGCGCTGTATAATAACTATGAACAAGAACTCAATTACTGTTTCGACCGTAAAGAGGTCAAGGACCACGGCGAGGGCGGTCTGTTCGTCGGGAAACAGCTTCAAGACGGCGAAAAAGTGATCATTATCGAGGACGTAATGACTTCGGGTAAGGCTCTGCGCGAAATTCTGCCTAAGCTGGAAGCGGCGGCAAAAGTGCAGGTCGTTGGCATGATCATTTCCGTAGACCGCAGAGAAAAGGCATTAAACAGCGATCTGTCCGCAGTGTCCGAGGCGAAGAAAGAATTTGGTATCGACGTGTATTCGGTCGTAACCATGGACGACATTATTTCGGCGATTGAGGACGGCGTGATCGACGGTAAGGAACACTTGCCCGCAATGTATCAATACCGCGAGGTTTACGGCGCGAAATAAGGCAGTATGCGTTTGTCGATCCGTCTTTCGATCTTTTTCACGGCGAAAGTCGGGGTGGCGGAACGGTGCTTGACGTACACTGAGCCAAGCAACACGATTGCGACGGTGCAGATAAATAAAAAAGCCGTAACGGTTAAAAATACTCGTTTCATATCCATAGTATGTAACGAAAACGGAGAACTATAACGATGAAAAACATTATTTTGACGGGCGACAGACCTACGGGTAAATTGCATATCGGGCATTACGTAGGCTCGCTTCGCCGTCGCGTCGAACTGCAAAACAGCGGTAAATTTGACGAAATCTATATCATGATCGCGGACGCGCAAGCGCTCACCGACAATTTCGACAATCCCGATAAGGTCCGTGCGAACATTACGGAAGTCGCGCTCGACTATCTTGCTTGCGGGTTAGACCCGAAAAAATCCACGATTTTTATACAGTCGCATATCGAACAGCTTACCGAGCTTACTTTCTATTATATGAATTTGGTAACGCTTTCCCGCTTAGAACGCAATCCGACGGTGAAAACCGAACTCAAACTCCGCAATTTCGAGCAGTCTATCCCGATGGGCTTTTTGACCTATCCCGTATCGCAGACGGCGGACATCACGGCGTTTAAGGCAACGACCGTACCCGTTGGCGAGGACCAGCTTCCCATGCTCGAACAGGCGCGCGAGATCGTCAGGAGTTTTAACGGCTTGTACGGCGAAACGCTAGTCGAACCGAAAGCGGTGTTGCCTGAAAATAAATCCTGCCTGCGCTTGCCCGGTACGGACGGTATGGCGAAAATGAGTAAATCCTTAGGGAATTGTATCTACCTTTCGGACAGTGAAGAGGAGATCAAACGCAAGGTTATGGGTATGTACACCGACCCCAACCATATCAAGGTAACCGACCCCGGCGACACGAAAAACAACCCTACGTTTATCTATTTAGACGCATTTTCGACGCAAGAACACTTCCAAGCGTTCTTACCCGAATACGCGAACTTGGACGAACTCAAAGCCCATTACGAACGTGGCGGTTTGGGGGATATGAAAGTGAAAAAATTCCTCAACGCAGTGATGCAAGAAACGCTTGCACCGATCAGGGCAAAGCGTGAAGAGCTTGCTAAGGATATTCCCGCGATCTGGGATATGCTGTACGCGGGCAGTGAAAAGGCACGCGCAGTCGCGGCGCAAACCCTTGCCGAAGTCAAGAAATCAATGAAGATTGATTATTTTCAATCGTTTTAAGTAGATAAAACAGGAAAAAACCGTACTCATTTTTGGAGTACGGTTTTTTCAAGTAAAGAAATAGTGTATAAATATGGCTGTAAAAGCAATAATTAAAAAAATGATAGTTGCTATGTATACGTGTTTGTGTTTTTTAGTGAAATCTAATGTAAATATACTCAATAATATGGGAATACCCAAAAAGAAAAGATTATGTTGTGCCAATGCATCATTTAGCCCTTTGGTGAATAGAGCGATATGTGCTCTAGTCATTCCGCAGAATGGACAACGGATATTGAAAAGCTTAAATAATGGACAGCCTATAAATAAAGAGTAAACGATACCTACAACTAGTATAACGGCAAAGCGAAATAATTTCTTTCTCAAAGTAACATCATTAGATTGTCAAAATTTTTTTGTTTGGCTTTAGAATGACTGAAGAAAATATCCATTAGAGGCCAAATCCCGCAGGTTGCCCAGCCTAACAACAATTTTCCAATACCTAATCCCGTATCACCAATTAAGAAACGGTCAACGCCAAGAGAGCCTAAGAAAATTGAAAATAATAAAATATGGGTGGGGTTGTGAAATTTGGCGCAAAATATTTCATCGAATTTTTCGTCAGGTGTTTCCTCTAGTTTGCGCTTGATAATATAGAGCTTGTCTTCGGGAAGGTTGCTCTTTAAGCTACTTATTATTTGTCTTACATTGTTTTCTGTCATTTGTTATACCTCTCTGTAAATTATCGGAACAAAATGTTCTTTTAACAATATTATACAGGAACAATGTGTTCCAAGTCAAGCGTTTTGGAACAAAAAGTTCTATTATAATTATATGAATATTTTTGGGAAAAGATTAAGTGAACTTCGACAAGAGGAAGGAATAACACGAGCGGATATGGCAAAACGGCTTAATATTTCGGTGCGCTTGATTTCGTATTGGGAAAACGGCGAAAGAGAGTGTTCTTTTGATATGTTGATTAAGCTCGCGGATATGTTAAATACGAGTACCGATTATTTGTTAGGGAGAAAAGATTACTAATTTTTGAAAAAGAAAAAAGCCGAGGCTTGTCCTCGGCTTTTTTGTCGGTCTGATGTTGGTCTTAGTCGTTGATGAGTTCTTTGTAAGCCTTACCGAACTTCATAACGGGTTTCTTGCAAGCCGCGATCTGTACGGGAGCTTTCGTCTGAGGGTTGATACCCGTTTTAGCTGCAACTTCTTTTACTTCGAAGCTACCGAAGCCAACGAGCTGTACCTTTTCGCCAGCTTTCAACGCTTCCGTAACGGTTGCGATAAACGCGTCGTATGCGATAGCCGCGTCTTTGTTCGAGAAACCTGCTTTTTCTGCCATTGCTTTGATCAATTCGCCTTTGTTCATGAGATAATCCCCTTTTAAAAAATTTTTTTCTTAAAACGCGAAACTTTTTAAGTAATTTTATTATACATTATCTATAGGTGCTTTGTCAAGTGCTCAAAGCAAAAAAACTGCGAAAAACCCTGAAAAATAAAGGATTTTCCACAGTTTTTCCGTTTTTTTTATTCTTTTTGCTGTCGAGAAAAAAGAAAAACCGTCGAAAGCAAGAAGATTAAAGGGGTTTTGTTCAAATTTCCGCGCTGTAAAATCCCAGCCCCAACACCTGCGAAACGTTCGCCATCACCGCGAAAGAATCGGGGTCTATCGATTTCATGATCCGTCTAAGCGTCGCTACTTGTCTACGACTCACCACGCAAAGTAACATTGTATGCGTGATTTTTGTATACATGCCTGTCGCGGGGATTGCGGTAACGCCACGGCTCAGCTCTTTCATGAGCGCACGCGACATTTCCTCGGGGCGGTCGGTGATTATGCGGAACTCAATAGCCGAATGGAAACCGTTGGTCATGGAGTCGTTGGTTTTGCTTTCTATATACGATTCAAAAGCAGAGAGCATGATAGGCAATAGGTTGTAAGCGAGAGTTTTTTCGCCGTCATAGAAAACGAACAGCGAAGCGCCGATAATCACGCAGTTGATCATAAACAGCATCCAAGCGATAGAGGTTGCGGCGAATTTTTTCTGGATCATAACGGCAAGGATATCCGCTCCGCCTGTACTACCGCCGACTTTGAACGCGAGCACGAGCGCCGTGCCGATACAGATCCCTGCGGCGAGTGCGGCAAAGATTTTTTCCGCGTTCCCCTCGAATGCGATTTGGAAATCGGGGAAAAGCTGTTCAAGGAGTAGCAGCCACAGTGATTGCAAGGCTATGTTCAGCGTGGTTAAAAACGCGAATTTCTTTTTTACAAAAAAGAAAGACAGCACGATTAAGGGCAGGTTCAAGCAAAAGAGCATAATACTTTGTGGCAGGCCGAACGCGACGTTAAGCAAAATGGCGATACCGCTAATACCGCCGATCGTGAACGTGTTGGGGGTGATAAGGCTATGCGCCGCGAACGCGACGAGCAGAGAGGAAAGCAGGGTGTGAATGATTGCGCGCAACCAAACCATGACTTTACCTTTCTTACTGCTTGCGTCGGGATCGATATTGTCTTTGGTGATCTTTGGGGGCAATACGCCGTGAATGTCTTCCATATTATATAACCTCGATATAACTTTGCATAAAAAACCGTTCCGCGACCGTTTTTGTCGCGGAACGGTAGATCGCGCAGAATTACAAGCCTACGACGTTGACGGTGATTTTAGAAATCACGCCCTCCATCATACGTACTTCCGCAGAGAACGAACCGACCGTTTTCACTGCGTCCATTTTAATCTTTTTCTTGTCAATATCAAAGCCTGCCTCGGCAAGTGCCGCCGCCACGTGCGAGGGGGTAACGCTACCGAACACTTTCCCGTTTTCGCCCGTTTTGATCTTGACGGTAACCGTTTTGCCGTCCAGCTCTTTTGCGAGTGCTTTCAAGGCTTTTACCTCTTCCGCTTTATGGAATGCTTGCGCTTCTTTCTTTTGCTGGGCTTCGTGGATATTGCTTGCCGTCGCCGCCTGTGCAAGTCCTTTCTTGATTAAGAAGTTTTTGCCGTAGCCGTCGGAAACCTCCACGACGTCGCCTTTTTTGCCCGTGCCTTTTACGTCTGCCGTTAAAATAACTTTCATATATCCTCCTTTGAAGAACGGTAAATCCGTCCGTAAATTCTTTCCAATACTATTTTACAGGAAATTTTCGAAAATGTCAATAATCTTTGCGGAATTTGCGTATACTGCTTTTACCTTTGAAGGAGGTTTTTTAATATGATGAATGAAAAAGGTCAAGAAATCAACACTGCAATCGGTTGCGGAGTAACCGAATGCAAGTACAACCGTGCGGGCGATTATTGCACGCTGAGAAAAATCCACGTAGGCAACACTTGCAGTTGCGACGCGGAAAGCTGCACTTGCTGCGACAGCTTCGAAAGAAAATAATTTTCTAAGCACGTCCAACAAAAACCGTCTTTTCTTTGCGAAAAGGCGGTTTTGTTTTGTGAATTTTTCACAAAAGTTCCAAATTTGAACATTTTTTTCAATCGCTTGATTTTTATCGATTGAGGGTGTATAATGGTAAAAAAAGCAAAGGAGAACTTTTTATGGATACGGAAAAGAACTCGACGGTAAAATCGCGCATAGCGGGGTATTTCAAGGCTCTGCCCAAACGCTATTTCATTACGGCGTTTTCGGGTATGGCACAGGGCTTGTTCGTTACCCTGATTGCGGGCACAATTTTGGCACAGATCGCGGGCTGGATCGGGGATAACTATATCGGGAATACCCTCGGCTACATAGCGAACATTGCAAAATCCTTGATGGGTGCAGGGATTGGCGTAGGGATCGCGCACGCACTCGGGAAGAACAAACTTCTCGTATTCTCGGCGGCGGTTGCGGGTATGGTCGGCGCGTTTGCGGATAAACTTATGGTCGGCTCTACGGCGTTTACCGTGCTTGGGCTGGGTGCACCCGGTAACCCGATCGGCGCGTACGTAACCACCATGCTCGTCGTGGAAGTCGTCGGGCTGTACGCGGGGAAAACCAAGCTGGATATTCTGCTCGTGCCCCTTGGCACGCTGTTCTTGGCGTTCGGCGGTGTGTTCGTTTCCTATCCCTTTATTTGGCTCGTGAATCAGCTCGGGGAGTTGATCGCGATTGCAACGGATATTACGCCGTTCTTTATGGGCGTGATTATCGCGGTGGTTATGGGTATACTTTTGACGATGCCGACATCCTCAGCTGCGATCTGGGTCGCGGTGGCAAGTCCCGTCATTACGGGCTTTGCAAACGGCACGGTGTCGGTGGCGAATTACGAGGCGATCTTGCTTGCGGGCGGTGCGGCGACGGTAGGCTGTGCGTGTCATATGGTCGGCTTTGCCGTAGCAAGCTACCGTGAAAACAAGCTCGGCGGGCTGATCGCGCAGGGGATCGGTACGAGTATGTTACAGATCCCGAATATCATGAAAAAGTTTGTTATCATGCTTCCAATGATTATTTCCAGCGCTATTTTAGGTCCGATTTCGACTTGCGTATTCAAGCTCAAATGCGGTGCTTCGGGTGGCGGTATGGGCACGAGCGGGCTTGTCGGCGTGTTCGATCTGTTTAACTACACGAACGGTGCGCTCGGCTACGTGGGTATTATCCTGTTAATGATCGTTTTGCCCGCGGTGTTAAATCTGCTTATCTCCGAATTTATGCGTAAGAAAGGGTGGATTAAGTACGGAGACATGAAACTTCCCGAATAAGAAAAAACGGCGTATATACTTCGCAATACTACGTTGTACTTGCGTTACGATAAAAAAATCGAACTCCGCGGAGTTCGATTTTTTATCTTTTATTCCGTTTTATCAGCCGTATTGTGCCGAATATCCAAAAGCCCACAAACAGCAGGGCGAGCAGGATAAAAAACACGCTAACGGCTACGTTGGTTTTGATAATAAACCAAACGCTGAAAAATGCGCAGACGGCAAACAGCAAACCGCATACGATGGAGAGCAGGACGAGCTTTGCTTTTAAGGGTACTTTCGAGCTACTGAGCGCGCCCTCGACCCCTTCTCCGAAAATATCCAAAATGAGTTCAATCAAAAAATCCATATTATACTTGTTCGGTAACGACTACCTGTCTTTGCGGTTCGCAGGTCAGGTGCATGCCAAGCGCCTTAAACGTGCGCTCGTCCACGTGCGCGAGCATGACGGTGGAGTGAATTTCGCAATTTTTCAGTTTATCGAGTTGTTGTACCGCCTTTTTCGCTTTCGGGTCGTTCACCGCACAGATCGCCAGCGCCATTAATACCTCGTCGGTATGTAAACGGGGGTTGACCGCGCCCATGTGCTTGACTTTGAGGTGCTGTAACGGCTCGATAATCGTGGGGGAGATGAGTTCGATTTTGTCGTCGATCCCGCCGAGTACTTTCAAGGCGTTCAAAAGGCACGCCGCCGACGCGCCGAGAAGATTGCCCGTTTTTCCCGTAACGATCCGACCGTCGTTGAGCTCTATCGCCACCGCAGGCGCGCCCGTCGCCTCTGCTTTGGCAAGCGCAGGCGCAACGGCTTTCCGATCCTCCGTTGAAATGCCCGATTTGCTCATGAGAAGTTCGAGCTTTGCTACGACTTCTTTGCCGATACGACCCTTTCTCGCGTCGCCGAGCGCTGCGTAGTAACGGCGAATGATCTCGTTTTGCGAAGCGCGTTTGCAGGCCTCGTCGTCCACGATACAAAAGCCCGCCATATTCACGCCCATATCCGTAGGGGATTTGTAGGGGGAATACCCGAGGATCTTTTCGAGCATAGCCGATACGACGGGGAAGATCTCCACGTCGCGGTTGTAATTGACGGCGAGCGAGCCGTAGGCGTCGAGGTGGTACGGGTCGATCATATTCACGTCGTTAAGGTCAGCAGTCGCCGCCTCGTACGCTACGTTGACGGGGTGGGAAAGGGGAATACTCCAAATGGGGAAAGTTTCGAATTTCGCATATCCCGCTTTTACGCCGCGCAGGTTTTCGTGATAGAGCTGGGAAAGACAGGTCGCCATTTTCCCGCTCCCAGGCCCCGGCGCGGTAACGATCACCAGCCGACGCTTGGTAGGGATATATTCGTTTTTGCCGTAGCCCTCCTCGCTCACGATCTTGGCAACGTCCGAGGGATAGCCCTCGATCGCGTAATGCTTATACACGGGGATACCGAGGTTATTCAAACGCTTGATAAACCCGTCCACGGCGGGCTGGGGCTGATACATGGTCATTACCACGCTGCCTACGTACAAGCCTTTGCTCTTGAAAATATCAATAAGGCGGATCACGTCCGCGTCGTAGGTGATACCGAGATCGCTGCGGTATTTGTTCTTGACGATATCCTTGGCGCTGATCACGACGAGAATCTCCGCGATCGAACGGAGCTTTAACAGCATTTTGATCTTACTGTCGGGCTCGAACCCAGGCAGAACGCGCGAGGCGTGGTAATCGTCGAATAATTTCCCGCCGAATTCGAGATACAGCTTATCCCCGAACGAATCGATCCGTTCCTGTATCTTTTCCGATTGCATAGACAGATATTTTTTGTTGTCAAAGCCGATCTGGTACATAAAAAACTTTCTCCTTCGCGCGGGTTATCTTCGCCGTAAATATATTATCCTTTATATTGTAACAAAAAAAGCGTTTTTTGTCAATCGCGTGGACGAAAAAATATCCCCTTTCCGCGAGAAAAAAACAAGTATTTGCGAAACGATTTTAAGGCGCGTTTTTAATGCGAAAATCTAATAAGATAAATTTTTAAACGCTCGGCGCAGGCGTTGACAACCTCTTTTATTTGCGGTATAATGATACTGCCCATTCCAAAAGACAGGGCAGAGAGGAATATCATGAACGGTAAAATCAAACAGACGGCTATGGACGTATGGACGGCGGTATCGGCGGGCTTGATCGTCGGTCTCGCCTATTACTTTTTCCAGAACAGCAACGGCTTTGCTCCCGGCGGCGTGGGCGGTCTTGCGACGATTACTTACCACCTCACCGACTATAAAGTGTCTTGGGCGCTCCTTATGATCGCGTTCAATATCCCTATCTTTATCCTCGTCAGTATCTTCGTCAACAGGAAACTCGGTTTATATTTGATCTTATACATGGTCGTACAATCGTTTAGTACCGAGCTGTTTGCTCTGCTCAAATGGAAGCCCTACTGCGCGGCGAATAACGCAGAGGATTTCGAGATCGTGTTCGCGTGTATCGCCACGGGCGTTATCTCGGGTATCGGGTTTTCCGTTATGCTCAAACGCTTCGGCGCGAGCGGCGGTACGTACGCGATTTCCGCGCTGATAAAGCATTGGCGGCCTGCGGCGAATATCGCCTACGTGTCTTTCCTTTTGGATAGCAGTGTGGTCGGGATCGCGTTTTTCGTGTACGGTATGAAAGTTACGCCCGTTATCTGTACTCTCCTCAACCTGTTTATCGCGAATATCGTGGTGGACAACGTGCTGACGGGTATCAAAAACGGCTATAAATTCGAGATCGTTACCGAAGCCCCCGAAGAGCTTTCTAAGATGCTCATGGAAGAGCTTGGGCACGGCGTAACGGAAATACAAGTACAGGGTATGTATTCGCACACGGAAAAATTCATGCTCGTCTGCATTATCCGCAAAAGACAGATCGGTAAAATGATGAAGATCATTCAACGCTTCCCCGGCACGTTTGCAAGCTTTGCAAAGGTCAACGAAGTGTTCGGACGGTTCAAGGCGTAAAACAAGCAAAGAAAAGAACACCCGCGGGTGTTCTTTTTTTGCTATGAAGCAAACTACCCTGTGGTTAATTCCACAGGGTAGTTTGTCAAGAAAGCCACGCGATAGTCGCGTGGTTCGGTAGAGGTTTACCGATGAGTTGAAATAAAAACTCCGATTTAGTATAATGTTGGTGTGACCTGCCAGTTACAAAAACAAAAAACCAAATCGGAGGATATTAAAAATGAGTG
>JAFTVF010000016.1 GCA_017465865.1 Clostridia bacterium | reverse complement strand
GCAAAACGTATTGTTACAGCCTGTACGAGGGCGAGCGGGAAATGCCGCTCAAAGAACGCTATGCGGCGCGCGTGGAGCGTATCCCCGCCACGGAGCTGTTGCGGTCGGCGGCGCGGCTGTTTGAGGGTGAACACGATTTTAAGGCGTTCTGTGCGTCGGGTTCGTCGGTGAAAACGACGGTGCGGACGGTGTATGAAGTGCGCGTGGAGGAGAGCGAAAGCTACGGCAGCCGCGATATCAAAATTTTCGTTACGGGCAACGGATTTTTATATAATATGGTCCGCACGATCACGGGCGAGCTTTTGGATATCGCCTCGGGGCGCAGGACGGAAGAAAGCCTGCTTCGCGCCTATGAAACGGGGGATAGAAGTCTACTCGGCAAAACCATGCCCGCCAAGGGCTTGACCTTGATACGGGTCGAGTACGGAAAAGAATAAAGCAACAAAAAGGGAGACCTTACGACTATGGAAGTATACACTTTTACTCAAATTGCCTATGCGATCGTCGGCTTTTTCGTCGAGGATATCAAAACGCTGCTGATCGTAAGCACGATCGTCGGCGCGGCGCTTTGGATCGCGTTTTTCCTCTTGCAGGGCGCGGGGCTGTATAAAATGGCGAAAAACCGCGGTATGAAAAAACGCGCGCTTGCGTTCGTGCCGTTCGTCAATATCTGGTATATCGGCAAGCTCGCAGGGGAATGTAAAGTATTCGGGCATAAAATGAAACACGCGGGCGTGTACGCGATGATCGCGCAGATCCTCGCTACCCTCGTAACCGTCGCGTATATCGCCGCGGAGCTGTATCTGTGGCTCGGACACGGTCAGCCTGCGATCGTAGGCGAAGGCTTACTCGCCACGTACGATTGGCTCGGTTTAACGGGCTTTGCGGGCGCGGTGGAGAAATTCTATTGCGAATATGCGCAAATGCTGATGATTATTTTACAGACGATATTCGGTATCCTGATGCTGATCGTGCTTATGGGGCTTTTCAAAAAATACGCGACTAAGAATTATTTCTTGTTTTCGATGTTAAGTTTTTGGGGGATCATTCCTTTCTTGACTATGATATTTCCGTTCTGCTTTTTGGTTTTTTCGAGATTTATCATCATCTTTGCGGTAAGAAATCACAGGGCGATCGATTACGACGCGTACGTCCGTGCTCAGCGCGAGGCGTATATGCGCCGTCAGCAATACCATTACGGCTACGGTCCTTACGGCAATCCGTATAACAATCCCTACGGTCAGCCCCCTTACGGCGCGCCTCAGCAACCCCAAAACCCGCCCGAAGAACCGTTCGGGGAGTTCGGCGGCGGCAAGAAAGACGACAGCCCGTTCGAGGAGTTCGGCGGCGGGGAAAAGCCCGTAAATACCGACGGGAAATCCGACGATTTTTTCAGCTGAAAAGCGATAGATAGGGAAACTGCATAAAACACAGACGGAAGATAAGAAAAAATTATATTTTCCGTCTTTTTTTACGCGAAACGACCGTGAAACGGTTTACACGCGAAAAATACTGTGATATAATAAAATGAGATATAAATTTCAGTTATAACAAACGACTTATTTTTCAAGACGGAATAAGCGCGTTTGCGGAGAGCGAAGTATGATGGAAGAAAACATAGCGGCGATCGCCACGCCCGCGGGCAAAGGCGGGGTTGCGATCATTCGTATCAGCGGTAAATCTCCGCTGGCTTTGGCAGAGAAAATGTTCACCCCTGCGGGGAAAACCAAGGTGGCGGATTTCGAGCCGTACCGCATGTATCCCGGTCGGATCGACGCAGGGAATTTTTCCGATTACGGGCTTTGCGTATACTTCCGCGCTCCCGCAAGCTATACGGGCGAGGATATCGTCGAATTCCAGTGCCACGGCGGGGAGAGCGTTGCGCGCGGTATCCTGAAACAGACCTTCCGTTTGGGCGCAAGACCCGCGGGCAAGGGCGAGTTCACCAAACGCGCGTTTTTGAACGGAAAATTGTCGCTGGCTTCCGCCGAGGGCGTTGCCGATATGATCAACGGCGAATCGGAAGCGGAGGTCAAGGCGGGGTATCTTCTGTACAGCGAAAAGCTGACGGAAAAGGTGCGCGTTTTACAGGACGAGCTGAAAACGGTGCTTGCGGGCATCGACGTTTCCGTGGACTATCCCGAAGAGGATATCGAGGAAGAGCATATTCTCGAAATCGTGCCCGATCTTACCCGTTTGACGGCGGAAATTTCTTCGCTCACGAAAAGCTACGCGGTGGGTAAAAAGATCAAATCTGGCGTTACCGTTGCGATCTGCGGAAAGCCGAATACGGGCAAAAGCTCTCTTTTGAACAGACTGCTCGGTTACGACAAAGCCATCGTGTCGGAGATCGCAGGCACGACCCGCGACGCGGTGGAGGGCACGCTGGAAATCGAGGGCAGAAAATTCAATCTTTACGACACGGCGGGCGTACGCGAAAGCGGGGATAGGATCGAAAGTATCGGTATCGAGCGCGCGGAGGCGATCGTGCGGTCTGCCGATCTCGTGGTGTTCGTTGCGGACATTTCGGCAAAGGTGGACGAGGAAGACGCGCGCGTTTTGGAAATGGTACAAGGCAAACCGCTGATCAAAGTCTTCAACAAAACGGACTTAACGCGCGACGAAACGGAAACGGACGCTGACGTGCACACCTCTGCCGTAACGGGCGAGGGGATCGAACAGCTCAAAGCCCTGCTTTTTGAAAAGGGGTTTGGCGAGCGCGGCGAGGACGCGGCGTTTTTGATCGAGCAGCGGCATTTCGAAGCGTTGCAACGGGCGGGCGAGAGCCTGAACCGCGCGATTTCGGCTTGCAATAACGGCGCGCCGCTCGACCTGATCGGGATCGACGTGAAAGAGGCTTGGGACGCGCTCGGGGAGATCACGGGCGAAACGGCGACGGAAGCGATCATAGAAGAAATTTTCTCGAAGTTCTGTGTGGGGAAATAACGCAAAAGATAAGGGGCAGGTATAGGTTTATGGTAAATTTGGAATTATACAGGGTGTTTTATACGGTGGCGAAATGCGGCAGTCTTACCCGCGCGGCGGAAGAACTGTACATATCCCAGCCCGCCGTATCGCAGTCGGTGAAACAGCTGGAAAATCAGCTCGGGGTCAGCCTGTTCAACCGCACACACCGCGGTATGGAGCTTTCCGCGCAGGGCGGTAAGGTGATTTTTTCGGAAGTGGAACGCGCGTTGGGGCTTCTGCACGACGCGGAAAACCGTATCGCGCAGATGAAAGAATCGGCGACGGGCACGATCCGTATCGGCGCGAGCGATACCATTTTCGAGTATTTCCTTGCGGACAAGATCGTGGATTTCCACGAACGCTTCCCCGCCGTAAAAATCGAGCTGTTGGCGGATTTTACGCCAGATACCATTGAAAAATTAAAAGCCGACCGTTGCGACGTGGCGTTCGTGAATCTGCCTATCGAGGTCGATCCCGAATTACAGCTCTACGGTAACTGTATGCGGCTCAACGATATTTTTATCGCGGGCGAGAAATACCGGGAGCTGACGGGCGGAACGGTTTCGCTTGCCAAGCTCAAAAAATACCCGCTTATTATGATGGACAAGAACACCGTTTCGCGCAGATCCTTCGACGGGTTCTTGAAAAGCGTGGGCGTGGACTTACAGCCCTCGATCGAGGTCGGGAGTTGGGATCTGATGAAACGGCTCGTGCTTCGCGGTATGGGCGTGGGGGTCATTCCCCGAGAATACGCTATGCGTAGGTTAAATGCCGAGGAGCTGTTCGAGATCAAGACCGATCCCGTATTGCCCGCCCGTTCGGTGGGCATGCTGCTCCCGAAAAACCAGCCTGTGTCGTACGCATTGCACAGCTTTATCGACTATTTCCGAAAAGACAACTAATTACAAGGAACGTATATGGCAAAACCCAATTCGAAATTAAGAAATTTTTGTATCATCGCGCACATTGACCACGGTAAAAGCACTCTTGCCGACCGTTTGATCGAGCGCACGGGTCAGGTATCCAAGCGGGATATGGAAGAACAGCTTCTCGACAGTATGGATATCGAGCGGGAGCGCGGTATTACGATCAAGCTCACCCCCGTCCGTATGTATTACACGGCGAAAGACGGGCAGGAATACGAGTTTAATCTGATCGATACCCCGGGGCACGTGGACTTTACCTACGAGGTCAGCCGTTCGCTTGCGGCGTGCGAGGGCGCGATCCTCGTCGTGGATGCAACGCAGGGCGTAGAGGCGCAGACCCTCGCCAACGTATATCTCGCCATCGAAAACGATTTGGAGATATTGCCCGTCATCAACAAGATCGATCTGCCCAGCGCGCGCGTGGACGAGGTGAAACAGGAGATCGAGGACGTTATCGGTCTGCCCGCCGACGGTATCCCTTGCGTTTCCGCGAAAGAGGGTACGAATATCGAGGATCTGTTAGAGGCGATCACCGAATATTTCCCCGCGCCCGAGGGCGACACGGACGAACCGCTCAAAGCGCTCATTTTCGACAGCTATTACGACAACTATAAAGGGGTTATCCTGTTCGTGCGGATCATGGACGGCACGGTAAAGGTCGGGGATAAGATCAAGACCTTTTTATCGAGCACCGTTTACGACGTAACCGAGGTCGGCGCGTTCGCGCCCGGGCTGTTCCCCAAAGACTGCTTGAAAGCGGGCGAAGTCGGTTATATCGCGGCTTCGATCAAATCCATTCAGGACGTAGCGGTGGGCGATACCGTAACCTCCGCGACCCGTCCCGCGCCCGCGCCGTTGCCCGGCTATAAAAAGGTACAGCCCGTGGTGTTCTGCGGTATCTATCCTTTGGACGGGAGCAAATTCAACGACCTGAAAGAAGCAATTTTGAAACTCCAACTCAACGACGCGTCGCTGATTTTCGAGCCTGACAATTCCGTGGCTTTGGGCTTCGGTTTCCGTTGCGGGTTTTTGGGGCTGTTGCACATGGAGATCATACAGGAACGCATCGAGCGGGAGTTTAATCTCGACATTATCACCACCGCGCCGAGCGTAAGCTATCTCGTGCATAAAACGAACGGCGAGGAGTTTTTCGTGGACAATCCCTCGCATCTGCCCGACCCGTCGGATATCGAGTATATGGAAGAACCGATCGTCAAAGCGGAAGTGTACACTCCGCCCGATTATATGGGCCCGATCATGGACCTTTGCAAGGAAAAACGGGGCGTGTTCAAAAATATGACGTATATGGACGAACGGCGGGTGAAGCTTGAATACACGCTCCCCTTAAACGAGATCGTGTACGACTTTTTCGACAGCCTGAAATCCCGCACGAAAGGCTATGCGAGCTTCGATTACGAGCTTGCGGGGTATCAGCGTTCGAAGCTCGTGCGGCTTGATATTCTCTTAAACGGCGAGATCTGCGACGCGCTGTCTATCATCGTATTCGAGGACCGCGCGTACGAACGGGGCAGAACGCTTTGCGAGAACTTGAAAGAGGCGATCCCCCGTCAGTTGTTCGAGATCCCCGTACAGGCGGCGGTGGGGGGTAAGATCATCGCCCGCGAAACGGTAAAGGCGGTAAGAAAGGACGTGCTTGCCAAGTGCTACGGCGGGGATATCACGCGAAAACGCAAGCTGCTTGAAAAGCAGAAAGAGGGAAAAAAGCGTATGCGCCAAGTCGGTACGGTAGAAGTGCCGTCAGAAGTGTTTATGGAAATTTTGAAAACCAACAAGGATTAAGCGATCAAGGAGAAGTATGGCAGGTATTTATATTCATATCCCTTTTTGCAGGCACAAATGCTCCTATTGCGATTTCACGTCCTTTCCCGACAAGATCGATTACGCGGAAGCGTATATGGCTTGTCTGTATAAGGAACTGAAAATGCGCGGCGAGGAGCTGAAAAATTACGAGTTCGACACGGTGTATTTCGGGGGCGGTACGCCCTCGTATATCCCGCCCAAGCTCATTTTGGGCGCGATGAACCAGATCAAACAATGTTTCCGCCTGACAAAAGACGCGGAAATTACTTTGGAGCTGAACCCCGGCACGATCGGCGAAGCGAAAGTGAAAACGTACTTACAAGCGGGTATCAACCGTTTTTCCATCGGCTTGCAGACGGCGATCGATAGTCAGCTTGCCGACCTCGGGCGTATCCATAACGCACGCGATTACGTGTATGCGACGGGGCTTTTGAAAGGTCAAAATTTCAGCACGGATATTATGCTCGGGCTGAAAAACCAAACGAAAGAGGATATCGCGAAAACGATCGAGCTTGCCTCGGCTTGCGGGTCGAGCCATATCTCCATGTACGCGCTCACCGTCGAGGACGGCACGCCGATCTACACCGACTATCTCAACGGCGAATTGCCCGATAGCGACGAGGTGGCGGAAATGTACGAGTTCGGGCGCAAACTTTTGGAAGAGAAAGGGTATAAACGCTACGAGATCTCGAATTTCGCCAAAGCTGGGTTTGAAAGCAGACACAACCTCAATTACTGGAAACGGGGCGAATATATCGGCGTGGGGATTTCCGCAAGCTCGTTTATGATGGGCAAGCGGTTCACCAACACCTTTGATTTGGACGAGTATATGAAATGTATCATTTCGGGGTTCTATCCCGCAGTAACGAGCGAGCAGGTGGAAGAAAAGGACGCGAAATTCGAGTTTGTGATGCTTGCTTTCAGAACAGCCAAGGGCTTGTCTATGACCGAATACAAAGAAAAATTCGGCAATCCGCTCGGCGACGATTTCCCCGAAGCTCTGAAAAAATCGGTGAAATATCTCGAACTTGACGGCGATCGTTTGCGGATCAAAGACGAATACCTGTACGTACAAAATTCGATTTTGATGCCCTTTATCGAGGAGATACAGCAATGAGAATACTTATCATTCGCCACGGCGACCCCGATTACGAGCACGATACGCTGACGGAAAAGGGCAAACGGGAAGCCAAACTGCTTGCCGACAGGCTGAAAACAGAAAAGATCGACCGTCTGTATACTTCCCCGCTCGGCAGAGCGAAAGATACCTGCGCGTATACGGCGAAAGCGCTCGGCAAAGAAAACGAAGTCGTCGTCAAAGACTGGCTGTGCGAGTTTGGTGTAAACTTTGTACTGCCCTCGGGCAGGAAACGCGCGATTCCTTGGGATATGCTCCCCGACGAATGGATAAACGAGCCGAAAATGTACGATCATAAGGCTTGGCATCAGCAGGATTTTTATCGGACTGTGGATATCGAAAGCAAGTATAAAAAGGTATGCGAGGGCTTGGATAGCGTACTTGCCGAGCACGGTTATCTTCGCGACGGCAGGGTATACCGCACGCAAAAAGGGAATACGGACACGATCGCGCTGTTCTGCCATTTCGGGCTGGAAATGGTACTGCTTTCTCACCTTTGCGGGGTTTCGCCTATCCCGCTCTGGCATCACTTCGTTGCATTGCCCACGTCCGTTACCACCCTGTACACGGAAGAACGCCGAGAGGGCGTTGCGGTATTCCGTTGCTGCGGGTTCGGGGATACGGGGCATTTGTTTGCGGGCGGAGAAGCACCGTCCTTTTCCGCGCGGTTTTGCGAGGTATACGGCAACGGCGAAAGACAGGATTGATTTAGGAGAATAAGAATATGGAAAAGAAAAATATTATTTTAATCGGTATGCCCACTTCGGGCAAAACGACGATCGGCACGGAGCTTTCCGCGATCATCGGTTACGGCTACATAGACAGCGACAGCGTGATCGTCGCTCGGGCGGGCAAGAACCTGCGCGAGCTGATTGCGGAACTGGGCAACGAGGGGTATCTCGATTTCGAATCGAAAGTCAACGCCGAGATCAGCGCGGCGCGTTGCGTTATCTCTACGGGCGGCAGCGCGGTGTATCGCGAGGACGGTATGAACAAGCTCAAAGAAAACGGGGTCGTGGTGTATCTTAGAATGAGCTACGAGGAAATGTGCAGACGGCTCGGGGATATCGCGGCGCGGGGCGTAGTGCTCAAAGAGGGCTTTACCCTGCTCGATATGTACAACGAGCGTTTGTCGCTGTACGAAAAATACGCCGATTATACCGTGGATATCGACGGCAAAACCCTTAGCGAGTGCGTAAAAGCCGTAGCGGAGGCACTCGGCAAATGAGCGTAAAGGATTGTAAAATCGCAATCTACGGCGCGGGCGCGATGGGCACGGTGCTGGGCGCACTTTTAACGGAAGGCGGACTGGCGGTGGACCTTATCACCCGCAATAAAGCCCACGTGGAGGGAATGAAAAAAAACGGCGCGACGATCGTCTGCGAGGCGGATAATGTGGAGAAAAATATCCCCGTAAACGCTTTGTATCCCGAGGAAATGACGGCGGGATACGACGTGATTTTCCTAATGACGAAACAACGCTTTAACGGGGAGATCGTGCAAGGCTTGTTGCCCTATTTGAAAAAAGACGGCGTTATCTGTACCACCCAAAACGGCTTGCCCGAGTCAAGCGTTGCAAAGCTCGCGGGGAACGAACGCACTTACGGCGCGGCGACCTCGTTCGGCGCGACCTTTCACGGTGAGGGGAAAGTTTCGCTCACCTCTAAGATCGAGGCAATGAGCATGGAAGTTGGGGGGTATTGCAACGACAATTCCAAAAACGGGTTGCTTTGCGAAGTGCTGTCTTGCGTGCTTAAGGAAAATTTTGTCAAAGCCACGGACAACCTTATCGGCGCGCGGTGGTCCAAGCTCGCGATTAACGCGGCGTTTTCGGGACTGTCCGTCGTAACGGGTATGACCTTTGGGGAGGTCGCGAAAAAACGCAAAACGCGGAAGCTCGCGCTCGGCGTGCTGAGGGAATGTATGGCGGTGGCAAAGGCGTCGGGCGTAACGCTCGCGAAGATGCAAGGGCACGATATGGAGAAGCTCTTAGGCGGGAAACTCGCGTATTTGCTGCTCCCGATCGCCATGAAAAAGCATAAAAAACTACTGTCGGGTATGCTCAAAGACGTACAAAACGGCAGGAAATGCGAAATCGATTTCGTGAACGGGGTCGTAGTGAACGAGGGGGAACGGGTAGGCGTACCCACTCCGCTTTGCGCGCAGATCGTCGAGATGGTACACGGTATCGAAAACGGGCTGTATGAAATTTCGTATAAAAACGCGGATTTTTTCGGGCTTTGAACGGTTGACAACGGCGTGAGCAAATGATACAATAAACAGGAAAAAACAACGAAGAGGTTAATGGCTATGGATTTGAATAAATTAGCGGACGCGCTCATTCCCGACGAAAACGTGAAACCGCTCGAATACTACGAAAACGCATATCCCGAACGGGAGCTGCCCCAAGGCGCGCAGGTTACGCGGCTTGCGCCCAGCCCCACGGGCTTTATGCACCTCGGCAATTTATACGTCGCGCTCGCCAACGAGCGTATCGCGCACCAAAGCGGCGGCGTGTTTTATTTGCGTATCGAGGACACGGACGAAAAACGCAAGGTAGAGGGCGCGGTGGAGGTCATTCATCAGTCCCTGAAATATTTCGGCGTAAACTTCGACGAGGGCGCGGATCTTTGCGGAAACTACGGTCCGTACTATCAGCGTCAGCGCGCGGAGATCTATCACGCGTACGCAAAAGACCTGATCCGCCGCGGGCTTGCGTATCCCTGTTTCTGCACGGAAGAGGATTTGGAAACCACCCGTCAGCACCAAACGGACAACAAGCTGCTCCCCGGGTATTACGGCGAGTTCGCGAAATGCCGTAACCTTTCGGAAGAAGAAATTTACGAAAATCTCAAAGCGGGCAAGCCGTACGTGATCCGTCTGAAATCGCAGGGCGACGTGGAAGTCAAGCATACTTTCCGCGATCAGGTAAAAGGGGATATCATCGTTACCGAAAACAATCAGGACGTCGTAATTTTGAAATCGGACGGAATTCCCACCTACCATTTCGCGCACGCGATCGACGATCATTTTATGCGTACCACGCTCGTGATCCGCGGCGAGGAATGGCTGTCGTCGCTGCCGATCCATATCGAGCTTTTCAAGGTGCTCGGGTTTAAGCTGCCCAAGTACGGTCATAACTGCTCGATACAAAAAATCGACGGCGAAACGCGCAGAAAACTCTCCAAGCGCAAAGACCCCGAAGCCTCGCTGACCTTTTACCGCGAACAGGGCTATCATCCTACGGCGGTGCGTACCTATATGATGACCTTGCTCAATTCCAACTTCGAGGAATGGCTCTTGAAATTCCCCGACAAGCCGTTAGAAGAGTTCAAGTACTCGATCGGGAAAATGGGCAAGAGCGGCGCGCTGTTCGATATATTGAAGCTCAACGACATTTCCAAGACCTACATGGCTACTTTATCCGCCGAGGAAGCGTACGATTTCTTAAAAGAATGGGCGGACGAATTCGGCGACGAAGCGCAAAAAGCGTATTTTGCGGACAGAGAATACCTTTTGAAAGTTCTCACCCTTTGCATGGGGATCGGCGGAAAGAAACGCCGTAAAGATTTCGTCTGTGCAAAACAGGCGACGGAAACGGTCGCGTATTTCTTCGACGATACGTTTGCGCCCGAATACGCCTACCGTTTCGATCATCAAACCGTAGCGAAAATACTCGGCTCGTTCAAGGCGGCGTACGACCCCGCGGACGACAATCAGGCGTGGTTTGATAAGGTGAAAGCGGTAGCGGCGGAATACGGTTTTGCGACGGATATGAAAGCGTACAAAGCCGATCCGACGGCGTATCCCGGCAACGTTTCCGACGTTGCGGAAATGCTGCGTATCGCCACGACGGGGCTTGCGAATACTCCCGATTTGTATACGATCATGCAAATTCTCGGCAAAGAGCGCACGCTCGCGAGGTTGGAAAAAGCGATCGAGGCGATATCCTAAAAAACACGAAAATCCCGTGAAAAACGGGATTTTTTCATTGTATTCCGTATTAAGGCAAACAAAATACTTTACAAGAAAGTTTTTTTGCGGTATAATAAATAAGTATAATTGTCTTATTATGTCCGCGCGCGTAAGCAAGGACAGGGAACGCGTATGAAGATTTCAAAAAACTGGAAAGATTATTCGATCATCGCGACGGGCGACGGGTACAAGCTCGAACGCTGGAAAGACGTGTATTTGCTCCGTCCCGACCCGCAGGTGATTTGGTCGGCGCAGACGGATTTGTTTGCGTATCCCAAGCTCAACGCCTATTATAAACGCAGTGAAAAGGGCGGCGGGGGCTGGAAGATACTCCGTCCCTTTCCCGAGGAATGGAATATTTCTTACGACGAGCTGGATATCAAATTCAAAATCAAGCCCATGGGCTTTAAGCATACGGGGCTGTTTCCCGAACAGGCAGTCAACTGGGAATATATGACCAAGCTCATAAAGAGCGCGAACCGACCGATCAAGGTATTGAATTTATTCGCGTACACGGGCGGCGCGACGGTGGCTTGTGCCAAGGCAGGCGCGCAGGTAACGCACGTGGACGCCGCGAAAGGCATGGTCGAGCGCGCGGGCGAAAACGCGAGGCTGTCGGGGATCGATACGGGGATTCGGTATATCGTGGACGATTGCTTGAAATTCGTACAGCGCGAGATCAGGCGGGGGAATAAATACGACGCGATCATTATGGATCCGCCCTCGTACGGCAGAGGCCCGAACGGGGAAATGTGGAAGATTGAAAACGATCTGTATAAATTCGTCGAGCTGTGCTCGCAGGTACTGACAAGCGAGCCGTTGTTCGTGCTCATCAACAGCTACACGACGGGCTTGCAGCCGATGGTGTTACAGAATATTTTACAGCTCACATTGAAAAATTTCCACGGCAGAGTGGAAGCGTACGAAGTGGGGATTAAGACGGAGGAGGGTATCTCCCTTCCCTGCGGCGCAGGAGGTATTTTTGTCAATGACGGAAACGAATAAAATGGAAGAGGAATTGAAAATTTTATACGAGGACAACCATATTATCGTCGTATTAAAACCGCAGATGACGGCTTGCTGTCCCGACGAGAGTAAGGACGAAAACCTGCTGGATATGATCAAAAACTATATCAAGGTCAAGTACGAAAAGCCCGGCAACGTCTACGTGGGGCTGGTGCATAGGCTCGACCGTCCGACGGGCGGGGTTATGGTCTACGCGAAAACGAGCAAGGCGGCGGCACGGCTGACCGAGGGCTTGCAGACGGGGGATTTCGAGAAAAAATACCTCACGGTGCTCTGCGGAACGCCCGATACCGAGCGCGGCACGCTGTGTAACTATTTAAGAAAAAACACCGTCAACAATATGGTGTATATCTGCACGCCGAGCGAAGAGGGCGCAAAATACGCCGAGCTGGACTATAAAGTGGTGGAGGACAAAGGAAAATATTCCTTGGTCGAGGTGCGCTTGCACACGGGCAGAACGCATCAGATCCGCGTACAGATGGCGGGGATCTCCCATCCGATCTACGGGGATATGCGTTACGGCGGACCGCTTGCGCAAAAAGGCAAGCTCGCGCTGTGGGCGTATTCGCTGTCGTTCTTGCACCCGATCACCAAAGAACGGTTGAAATTTATCGCGTATCCGCCCGAAACGGAAGTGCCTTGGAAAGCGTTTGATCTGTCCAAAGCGGTGGAAATTAAGTGAAATTTCAATAAAATACGAAAAACAGGCAAAATCACCGTAAAATGCGATTGACAAAAATCGCGTTTGGGTGTAAAATAGAAAAGCACGATATTGTAAAAAAAGTTTGCAAAAATCAAGAGGCACGGTTTCATGAAAAGAAAAAATAAAAAACTGATAACTCTCATTCTTGCCGGCGCAATGTGCGCTACTATGGTCGGTGGATTTGTCGCGCACAGCTCTGTGCGCTCCACGGCGGCGGAAACGACGTACGCGCTCAGCGAGATCTTCGCGGAAACGAAAGGGGACGCGGACGACGAAACGGACGTGATCGGCGCGGAAAAACGCGGCGACGCTACGACGGAAACGGCGGCGTTCACGCTTGCCGACGGCGATAGCGTATGGTATAAAAACGACCTCGCGTTCAAATGGTTCAAAGCCAAGAATGACCCGCAGTATCTCACGATGAAGTTCGCACTCAAAGACCTTAATTTCAAGAGCCTTACCTTTACGGTAGAAAGCGATTCTTCCGTAGCGAGCGAGGACGAAAAAGCGATCAATTCGGTTAAGCTCGTAAACGATAACGGCGTAAAAGCGTACGTAGTTAACGGTAAGACGGACGGCGTGAAAGACGAGGATAAGAAAGACGTTCCGCTTGCGGCGGGCGACGACGTTACGATCGCCTTGAAAGAGGGTACGGAATACGGCGAATTTAAGGTGGAACTCAACGGTACGGATATCGGCTCATTCAAAAACGTAGGCTCGAACTACGCGAATTACAGCTATGAAGAAACCTATCCGTTGACGATCGAAGCGAAATGCGACGGCACGAACAAAACCGTCGTGTATCTCAACGAGATCAACGGTCAGAAGTTCGATAATATTACGACGAAAGAGGGCGTGGACGGCGCAAGCGGTAAGCTCGTGAAAGACACCGCAGCTCCCGTGCTCGTCGTCAACGAAGAGTTGAACGGCTTCTCGCTCGGCTCTGCGTTCTCGCTCAGCTATGAGAAGATCGACGTTCTGCAAACGAGCAGTTTGGTAGAAACGAAGAAATATTACCAGTACGACCCCACGGACAGCGCGACGGATTTCGTAACGCTCAGCACCTCCACCTATTTTATGGATACCGTGTATTACACGAACGGTACGGAAGTTTCCGCGGAAGCGAAAGAGGGCTATAAGGCTACTTCCGTGTATGCAATGGATGCTAAGGAATACGTGGCAGTCGAGTTCACGCTCGCAGACAACGCGTTCAACGCGGACGAGGGCGACTGGACGAAAGCGAAGTTCGATTTAAGCTGGTACGCTACGCGCAGTACGGAAAAGACGGTCGGCGAAAATACGCGCGATTATCTCATTCTCGACCGTAACGACAGCGGCGCGTATTACAGCTATATCACGGCGAACGATACGGATAGCAAAAACGACGTTGACGCGGCGCTTGACGGACAAGTAGAAATCTTCCAAGCGGAGCTTGAAAAAGCGGCGGAAGACGTTTACGCGGGCAGTAACTCGTATATCTACTTCCCGTCCTTTGAATGGTTGTTTAACGACGACAACGGCTATCGCAATTTGAAATTCACGATCAGCTACAAAACGGCATCTTCGACGAGCGCGAAGACCTCGTCCGGGCTTTCCGCAAGCGGGTTGAAGCTCTCGGCTTCCGAAGAGGGTCTGTACGAATTCAAGATCTTTGCGACGGACAAGGAAGGCAACCCGATGCAGTATTACCTTGACGACGAAAAGGTTGCGGTTACGACGAGCAATATCTGGGATATCGACGCTATTCCCTCGTTCTCGTACAGTATTCAAAACCGCGGTTTGAAAGTAGAGGACAAGACCAACGCAAGCAGCCGCAGGGATACGAAGATCTTATACGAAACGTATACCTTCTCCGACGCGACGGTAATCGGCGCGACGAACAAGAAATCCGATTACGCGCTGTACAAGCTCGATCTCAACGCGTACAACGATACGCTGGATGCGAATGAAAAACAGATCACGCGTACGGTGCTTTCGGGCATTACCTATGAGAAGCTGCAAAAAGCGCTCGAAGGTAAAATCGTCGGCGCGGACGATTATTTCAAGTTGTATATCGACGCGTATGCGGGCTTGATCGCGGATGCGGTAAACGGCGATAAAGCGGCGGTTTTGAAATGCTTTGAAAACAAGATTGAGAAATATAATGAGCGTATCACCGAGGACGATGCGGAATACGAAGCGTACAACAAGTACGAATGGCAGAAATCCTCGAATTCGAGCTTTATGACGGCGGAAGAGGGCGAATACCTGATCGTTGCGGATTATTGGGAAGAAGAACTTCCCATGCAGCGCGCGATGGCGTATAAGCTGGTCATCGTCGAATCCGAAGCGGACGTTATCAAAGGCGAAACGCAGTGGTTGAAGAACAACGTGGTTTCCGTGGTTCTGTTCTCGATCGCAGGCGTGATGCTCGTATTGATCATCATTCTGCTCCTCATCAAACCCTCCGACGAAACGCTGGAAGACGTTGATGCAAAGGTCGAGGAAAAGAAAAACAAGAAAAAGGAAAAATAAAATAACCGATCGTAACGGTTGAAAAAGAACGGCGTGTATGCGCCGTTCTTTTTATGCAATTCGGTTGCTTTTTTCGGAAAAAACCGTTATAATGAAAGTAGGAGAAACGAAAGTGTTACAGCTCACGGCAGACAAAACGCAAAACCTCAAAGAATTTACCGAGAACAACTACGCCCAAGCCTCGTTTTTTTGGTCGTATCTTTTGAAAAATAAAGAAATCAAAGTCAACGGCAAGCGGGTCGGCGCGGATATTCTTTTACAGGCAGGGGATACGGTGCAGTATTACCTGACGAAAAAACAGTCGGAAAAACCCGCGTTTTATACTGTGTACGAGGACGAAAATATCCTGATCGCGGATAAGGAAAGCGGTGTGAATTCCGAGGCGGTATTCGCCTCGCTGTGTAGAGAACGGGAATGTTATTTTATCCACCGTTTAGACAGAAACACGCGTGGATTGCTTGCGTTTGCGTTGAATAGAAAGGCAGAACAAGCCCTGCTGACCGCGTTCAAGGACAAGCGCGTAGAAAAACGCTATCACGCGCTGTGTTTCGGAGCGTTTGCAAAGCCCGCAGGCGTGTTGACGGCATACTTAAAAAAGCACGCGGAAAAATCCCTCGTCTATATTTACGATACGCCCGCAAACGGCGCGGAACGGATTATTACCGAATATAAAGTATTAGCGCAATCAGACGGGTTGACAAAAGTCGAGATTGTATTGCACACGGGCAAAACCCACCAAATCCGCGCGCATTTAGCGCATATCGGCTGTCCGATCGTGGGGGACATGAAATACGGCAATTCGGCGCAAAACAAAGCGAAAAACGCAACCCGACAATGCCTTGTGGCGAAATCTTTACGGTTTGATTTAGACGGCGAATTTGCCTATCTGAACGACCTCGAATGGTCGTCGCGGTTTGAAGCGGAATAGAAAATAAAAACCCGAGATGGAGGCGCGTTCATCTCGGGTTTTTGTTAATTAAGAGTGAAAAGTGGTGTCTTCGGGCGTTTCCGTAATATTTTTTGAATTAGCCGTGTTTGTGATAAGCTCTCCAAAACCGTAGATCAGCAAACTGCTTACGTAGCCGCTGACGAGCAAGATCAAACCGATCAATAGACCGCCAAGAAATGCACCAAAGCCAAGTTCGATTGCCATTATGAGAAATAAAACGACAATGATGCAGGCGATAACAATGGTGATTTTCCAAAGAATGGTTGCTAATTTTTTTATTTTCTCTCCGCTGTTTTCAAAATTTGCTAATTGTTTCATATGTTGAATAATTCTCCTTTGTAAAATAAAAGTGCGCCTCGATAAGAGACGCACCAAAAAATGTTCTCTTACCGTTGCCACACAACCGCTACCATAATGAGATATGCGGAAAAAGAGAAACACTTTTTGCAGATAGTATTTCTCATTATGGTTTTTTATATTCAGTTGTGTGGCATTATCATTATAGTACAAGTAAAAAATATTGTCAATTAAAAACAAGCAACAAAAGATTTTATAAAAAAATTCATCTTTCTAAGAAAGTATCCAAAAACACTTGACGAGCCCCTCGCTTTGGTGTTATAATTTACTTGAACATTTGAATAATTGTTCAAGTGTTCAAGTAATTGATGGAGATATTGTCTATGGAAAAGAGGTTGCAATGCGAGCATAAGACCGAGCACGAATTGACGGTGCAACGGGTAAAAGAGGAAATTTTATCGTCGGCGGATATCGAAAAAGTATGCAAGATATTTCATTTGTTATCCGAGCCGAGCCGTATGAAGATCGTGCTCGCGCTCTTAAAAGGGGAAATGTGCGTGTATCATTTGGCGGAGGTCAGCGACGGTACGGTGAGCGGCGTAAGCCATCAGCTTCGCGTGCTGCGCGATAACAAAATCGTGAAAGCGAAACGGTTTGGGAAGAACGTAGAATATTCTATCGCCGACGGGCATATTCGTAACATTGTCGAAACGGCGTTGCGGCATTTGTGTTGTCGCGTGGAGGAATAACTATGAAAACACTATTACATATCGAAAACCTCGATTGTCCCGTTTGCGCGGAAGCGTTGCAGTCCGACCTGCAAAAAATCAAAGGGGTGATCTCGGCACAGGTCGATTACGTTTCACAGACGATCGCGCTGGAAACGGCGGACGGGGAGGCTGTGAAAAAGGCGATCAGAACGGCGAACCGTTTTGAAGAAGTCCGCGTGTTGGACGAGGGCATGTATGCGACGAAACCCAAAACCCGCCTTAAAGAATGGCTGTTGATCGCTTGCTCCGCAATCTTTCTTGCCGTCGGGTTATTGCTCGGGAAATGGACGGATAAAACGGCGGTACAGATCGTGCAATATATCCTTTTCGCCGTCGCGTACCTTTCGGTGGGGTATCCCGTATTGATCGCAACCGCGAAAAATATCGTCAAGGGCAGAGTATTCGACGAGAATTTCCTCATGACCGTGGCTTCGATCGGCGCGGTCGCGCTCGGCGAGATCGGCGAGGGCGTGCTCGTGATGCTGTTATATCAGCTCGGGGAATTGTTACAGTCGATCGCCGTCGGTTCGTCAAGAAGCTCCGTCGCAAAGCTGATGGACTTAAAGAGCGAATGGGCTACGCGGATAGAAAACGGCGAACAAAAACAGGTGAAGCCCGAAGAACTCAAAGTAGGGGATATCCTGCTCGTCAAGGCGGGAGAGAAAGTGCCCGCAGACGGCGTATTACGCAGTGAAACCGCCGTGCTGGATACGAAATCCTTAACGGGCGAGGCAGAGCCTCGACGGGTGGAAAAAGGCGGGGAATTGCTGTCGGGCTGTATCAACGCAGGGGGCGTGTATGAAATGGAAGTTACCCGCCCGTATGCCGACAGCGCGGTGGGGAAAATCCTCGATATGGTGGAGAACGCCGCTTCGGGCAAGGCGAAGCCCGAACGCTTTATTACGAAATTCGCGAAGATCTATACCCCCGTCGTGTGTATTCTCGCGGTAGCGCTTGCGCTGTTTGCGCCGCTTTTGGGCGGTCTGATCGCGGACGGGAGATTATATTTCAAAGATATCGACCGCTGGGTGCAATCCGCGCTCACTTTCCTTGTCATCTCCTGCCCTTGCGCGCTGATTATCTCCGTGCCGCTCACCTATTTCTCGGGTATCGGCGCTTGCGCGAAACACGGCGTGCTGGTGAAAGGCGCGGTGTATCTCGATACCGTCGCCAAGGCAAAGCTCGTCGCGTTCGACAAAACGGGCACGCTCACCGAGGGGGATTTCACCGTGCAAGCGGTCTATCCCGAAACGGGCGTATCCGAAACGGAGCTTTTGTCCCTCGTTGCCGCGGTGGAGAAAAATTCCTCGCACCCCATCGCAAAAGCCTTTTCCGATTATCAAACAAGTGATGAAATATCGGCTGTGCGCGAAGTCGCGGGTTACGGCTTGACCGCGGAGCAAAACGGCGTTCCCGTCTTGGTCGGCAAAGCCGCCCTTTTACGCGAAAACGGCATACCGTGTATGGAAAGAACGAGCCATAATACTCTCGTGTACGCAGCGAGAGGCGGGGTATTCCTCGGCGCGATAGAGATCGGCGACGAATTGAAAAAAGAGGCGAAACAGACGATTGTAGAGCTGAAAAAGCTCGGTTTTGCGCGTAGCGTAATGTTGACGGGCGACCACGAACACCGCGCGCGTGCCGTTGCGGAGAACGCGGGAGTGAAAGAGGTGTACGCGAGCTTGTTGCCCGACGAAAAGCTCCGCAAGGCAGAAGAACTTAAAAAGGACGGCGTACTCGTTTACGTGGGCGACGGGATCAACGACGCGCCCGTCATGATGACGGCGGATTGCGCCGTGTCGATGGGCAAGCTCGGCAGTGCCGCGGCGGTGGAGGCTTCGGATATGGTGCTTATTTCCGACAATCTTTCCGCTTTGCCCAAGGGCGTCGAGATTGCGAGAAAAACGCGCAAAATCGTGATGCAGAATATCTGGTTCTCTATCCTGATGAAAGCCGCGTTTATGGCGCTCGGCGCGTGCGGCGTATTACCGCTTTGGCTCGCCGTGTTTGCCGACGTGGGCGTGATGCTGCTTGCCGTGCTCAATTCTTTCCGAGTTCGCAAATAAAAGAAAAAAATCCCCCGTAAAAGAGTTTGCATTTTTCGGGGGATATGGTATACTAAGTAGTATAAAATCGAAAAAACAGGGGGCAGGTATGCAATCAACCCAAAAAACACGCCTCGTCGTAGCGACGGGCAACGCCCATAAATTACGCGAGATCGCGGAAATATTTACCGATTTCGAGGTCGTATCCCAAAAACAGGCGGGCTTTGATATGGAAGTAGAGGAAAACGGAGCAACTTTCGCGGAAAACGCCCTGATCAAAGCGCGCGCCGCGGCAAAGGCGCTGGATTGTATCGCGCTTGCGGACGACAGCGGACTGTGCGTGAACGCGCTTGGCGGCGCGCCGGGGATATACAGCGCAAGGTATTGCGGTCGGCACGGCGACGACAAAGCCAACCGCGATCTGCTTTTGAAAAACATAGAACACGTTACCGATCGCAGCGCGTATTTCACGAGTGCGGTCGCGCTCGTGTATCCCGACGGGAAAGAGCTTGTGGCGGAGGGGCGTACTTACGGTAAAATTTTGAAAGCCGAACAGGGCGACGGCGGGTTCGGGTACGATCCGATCTTTGAAAGCGACGATTTGAAAAAATCGTTCGGGTTGGCGACGGCAGAGGAAAAGAACGCCGTTTCACACCGTTTCCGCGCCTTGCAAGCATTGCTTGAAAAATGGCGGGAGCAGGAAACTAAATAAAAAAATCTTCGCAAGGATTTGCGAAGATTTTTTTATAGCTGAAATTATTCGTGGATTTCGATTGTATACGCCGCTTCTGCGGATTTATTCGGCTGGATATGCGTCATGTCCGCTTTTACTTCCAAGGTATCTTTCGTTCCGTCGGTAGCGGGCAACGCCGTCCAGGGTTCAAGGCATACGTAGGGCGCGTCCGTTTCGCACGCGTGCCAGAAGCCTACGTACTTGAAATCCTCGTACCGCATCGTAACGTAGCGTTCTTCTTTCTCCGATTTCACGGACACTTGGCGCGAGGTGCGTTGCAGAATAATCGCGTCGTTGTCGAAAAGCTCGTGCCGCAGGGGGAGCTTTACGCCGTCCTCTAAGGCATACGGCGCGATCTCGTTCGCCATCAGTTTGTTTTCGGACAAAAGCTGTTGCACGACTGCCGACGGTTCGCTGAATTCCAAGTAATACTCCTCGAAATCGCCTTTCCCGAAAGGCACGTTGATCCCGGGATGTCCGCCGAACGCGCAGATCATCTCGTTTTCGCCGAGGTTTTTCGCCGCGTAGCGTATCGTCAGGGCGCTGCCCTCGATCTCGAAAATCACGCGGAATTCAAAACGGAAAGGATACGCCGCGCGCGTTTCCTCGCTGTCCGTCATGAAAAATACGAGCTTGGTCGCCGTGCGCGTTTCCAAGGCAAATTCCGTGTTCCGCGCGAAACCGTGAAGACCGATCTCGTATTCCTTGCCGTGATAAAAATACGTACCGCCGTAGGTTCTGCCGATTACGGGGAAGAGGTTGTAGGCTCTGCCCGTCCAATACGCAGGGTCGCCCTGCCAGAGATATTCCGTGTCAGTTTTTTTCGAATACAACGACATAAGCTGCGCGCCTTTCGTATCTACCTGCGCTTTGATTTGACTGTTTTCGATGCTGTAAATCACTTTGTTTTGCTCCTTATTGCCCTCAATGGAGGGGATTTGCCTATATTTTATCATAAAAAAACGCGTTTGTAAAGAGCTGAGCGGGCTGATTTTTGTTTTTTACTGTTTTCTTATAAAATAAGGAAGAAATAAACGTGAATTTATTGACAGATACGTCGGGATTTGTTATAATAATAACAAGGCAAATTTTTTTGCCTTTTTAACGTATTGTTATGGAGGACAAAGGACATGGTTGTATGGTCCGTACTATTAGGCTTAGCGGTGCTCGTATCCGTTGCGATCGCTTCGGTGCTGCTCCCGCGGGTGTTTTTGAAAACGCGGTATACGATTGCGCAGTCGGGAGATCGGGGCTTGAAAAAGATATACGAAAAAAACGGACAGAGCCTCGTATTCCAGCCCGTCGTCAAATGGCGCAAATACATAAACCAGTATATCCTTGCCGAGCGCAGCGGTAAAAAAGAACTGATCTGTAAGATCGATCCCGAAATCGAGTATCTTTCCTACGATATCGTATTGTTTAACAGCCTTGACGAGGTGTTCGACGTGATCACCGTGAAAGAGCTGATCGAAAACAAAGGCTACACGAAAACGGTAACGCTACCCAAGGAAACCTCCTACGTCAGTCTTTCCGTCAACGCCGTGGACGGCGTGAAATTCGAGGACCGCGTTACGGCGAAAGTCAAGGCGGGCAAAATTGCGAAATTTCTCTTGCTGTGTAGCTTTTGTATCCTGCTGGAAGCGTTTGCCGTCAAGGTCTGTTGCGCGAATATTTTCGGCGGGGTATTCCGAGAAAGTTTCGTGCTGAATATCGACAGCACGCTGGCAACGCTGGCGATCGCGGGCGGGCTGATTTTGGTGAATTTGATTGTGTCCTTCGTGGCGATTAAGATACGGGGCTGTAAAAAATCGGGTGGAATAAAGAACAATGGGTAATTACACGGTCATTGCAAAAGGCAAATATGCACACGGACAAACGAACGACGTATTGCACGTCGAGCGGTTTTTGATCGTGCGGAGAAAAAAACGCAGAATTTTGCTGTTGGATCTGAACAATCTCGCAAAGGAAACCCTCACGGCGCTCCGTTTACAGATCGATCAGTTCGACGCGCGCGGTAACGCGCTGGGCGAAAAGGTCGTAGAGCTGAAAAAGCTCACGGCGAAACCCGGGAAATTCGTTTTGAAAAAAGAAATCGAGCTGCACCGTTCGTGTATCGATTTCCGCGTGAAGATCTTATGCGCGAATTACGGAAATTACGCGTACCGTCTTGGGGATAACGACACGTATATCACCTACGAAACGCCCAAAAAACGCGCGGCGGCGAACAAACAGCAACTCCAAGAAGAGCTTGGCGAAAAGGGCTTTTCGGCAAAATCGAGAAAACACCGCGCG
The DNA here is from genome assembly GCA_017465865.1 of Clostridia bacterium. Classification (GTDB taxonomy): domain Bacteria; phylum Bacillota; class Clostridia; order Christensenellales; family Borkfalkiaceae; genus Scatosoma. The sequence continues at coordinate 8,165 of JAFTVF010000016.1, read as the reverse complement.
CCCGTATTCGTGGGCGTGTTCGCGGCGATCGTGCTTGCGGCGTCGGGCGTACTGTCGTATTTGCATTTGCGGGAATTTACGAACGGCAGAAACGAGTTCTTCTTGCGAAATATCAAATACGAATACACCGAAGAGGAGATCACGGCGGAAACGCCCCTCCGCGTTGTCGGCTATATCGGGCTTGGCGGGGATAAGATCACCGTTCCCAACACCGTAGACGGGCATCCCGTTACGGCGGTCAAAGCCAACGCGTTCGCGGGGAATAAGGTCTTGAAACAGCTCACCGTCGAAAGCGGCGTGGTGATCGAGGACGGGGCTTTCGCGGGCTGTCAAAAGCTGGAAAAAGTAGTCCTTGAAGGGGACGGCTTTATCGGCGCGCGCGCGTTTTACGACTGTAACGCGCTGAAAACGGTAGAGGCGGAAAACGTGTCCGTGATCGGCGAAAACGCGTTTTACGAATGCGGAAATCTCCAAACGCTGCGCATCGTCAGCGTGGAAAACGACGAGATGATGACCATCGGCGAGAACGCGTTCGGCGCATGCGGCGATCTCGACGAATTGTATATCGACCGTTACGTGGCGTATCCCATCGCTTGTAATTATTTCGCGGGTACGACTTCTGTCAACAATTTGTATCTGCGTAATTATAACAGCGAAGCGTACGAGGGCTTGGGCAATAATACGAAGAAACTCAACGACCTGTTCGGCGGCGGAGAAACGGAGATTTCCGTGGAAAACGTGCGTATCGCGCACACCGACGGTATTCCCGACTATTTCACGCAGTACGGCGGGGAGGATATGCAAAGTTTCGTCGTAGACAATCTCAAACACTCGGAAATCGGCGCGTATGCGTTTTACGATTGCGGGGAGCTGACGACGGTTTCTTTCCCCAAACTTATTTCCACGGTCGGCGCGTACGCGTTTGCAGGCGCGGGCATTACCTCGTTCGACGGCTCGGCGTTGGCGGACATGGGCGTTTGCGCGTTTTCGGGGTGCTTGAATTTGAAAGAATTTACCTTTGAGGCAACCACGCTGCTTACCGTCATTCCCGACGGCGCGTTCGGGTATTCTTCCGCGCTCCAAAGAATATTTATCCCGTCTGCCGTAACGAGTATCGGCGGCGAGGCGTTTGTCGGCTGTACCTCCCTTTCCTCGCTCTCGTTCGGGGAAACGAGCAGTCTGACTTCGATCTACGACGGCGCGTTTGCCGAGTGTACGGGTTTGAGAACGGTGCTGCTTCCCGACGGTTTGCAGGAGATTAGAAACAAAGCGTTTGAAAAATGCAAAGCCTTGCGCTATCTCTCCATTCCCGCGAGCGTAACCTCTATGGGCGAGAACGTTTTCGACTGTTGCTATAAATTGTACGAGATCGAAAACCTGTCCGATATTTCGATCACGGCAGGGGAGGGGCTTGGCTATTATACGCTGAAAGTGTATACGGACACGGAAGAAAACGAGCCGCGTATTCCCAAACACACGGTAGGGGATTACGTGATCGCGGACGTGGACGGCACGCATTATCTTATCGAATACGAGGGCAAGGGCGGAACGATCACCCTGCCCAGCGGCGTAAACGATACGCCGTATATCCTTACTTCCTATCTGTTTATCGAAACCAAGCACGTTACGGCGGTAAATATTCCCGCTTCGGTGGAAAAGATCGGCAGACAGGTGTTTTTAGACAGCAAAATCGAACGGGTGAACTTCACTTCGGGCATGAACGCGATCGTGTTGGACAGCGAAACGTTTGCAAATTGCACGCAATTAAAAGCGTTGGATTTCGGCTCGCGCGATATTTCCGTGATGGAAAGCTGGATTGTCAGCGGTTGTACGGGTCTGGAAGAGCTTGGGCTGTCCGATAAAACGATCGGGATCGCAGACCAAGCGTTTAACGGTCATGCGGCTTTGTCGCGCGTGCACGGCGGTACGGCGGTACAACGCGTGGGCGTTTCCGCGTTCTCGAATTGCGCAAAGCTGACCTATTACGAATTTGGCGACGCGCTTGTCTTTATTGAGAACGACGCGTTCCAAGGCTGTTTGGCGTTGAAGCAATTTTCGGGCGCGAATTATATCCAGTCGATCGGCGACAGCGCGTTCAAGAATTGCAGTGCGCTCGGCAGCGTTTCTTTCCCTGATACGCTCGCCGTTTTGGGTGCACACGCGTTCGAGGGCTGTACGGAAATGACCTACGTTTCAGGCGCAAATCAGCTGACGGATATTCCCGAGGGCGCGTTTGCGGGCTGTACGGGGCTTGTTACCGTTGCGCTTCCGACGGGGCTTGTCAGCCTTTCGGACAGCGCGTTCAGCGGTTGTTCCAAACTTTCCGCGCTCACGGTCGGGGAAAATCTCCAAACGATCGGCGCAAGCGCGTTTGCGGGCTGTGCCTCGCTTCGGGCGTTTGAAGCGCCTGTAAATCTCCAAACGATCGGCGAAAGCGCGTTTATGGACTGCACTGCGCTTTCGGTGTTTGAAATGCCTGTAAATCTCCAAACGATCGGCGCGGGCGCGTTTACGGGCTGTACGGCTTTAACCAAGCTGACGGGCGGTAAGTATCTTTCGAGTATCGGCGAAAACGCCTTTTACGGTTGTACGGCGTTGTCGGTCGTATACCTGCCTGACAATTTGACGTATATCGGCGACGGCGCGTTTGCAGACTGTCCCGTATTGCACGAGATTTACGATTTCTCGGATATCGTCTTGGAGAAAGACAGCTTGGAAAACGGTTGCGTAGCGTATAACGCAATTAAGATACATACGAACCCATTAGACACTACGCCTTTACAAACGCTGGCGAAAGGGGATTATACGTTCAAAGTTTACAGAGGCGAGCATACGCTTACGAATTATAAAGGAAGCGCCGCTTCGCTTACGCTCGGCGAGGTGCAGGGCATAACCGAATACGCGATCGCAAGATACGCGTTTAAGGACAATTCTTCGATCAAAAAATTGACGATCGGCGACGCGGTAACGTCGGTACGCAGTCAGTCTTTTGTCAATCTTTCAGGCTTACGCGAGATCCGTTTTGACGACGGCGCGGGGGTGCAAATCGTCGATTCGGCGTTTGTGAATTGCGGAAGCATCCAAGCGATCGTTATTCCCACTTCCCTGCCTGTTATGGAAAACAATGCGTTCGGCGGGGCATGGCTGAATTATTACAGCCTTAGTTCGTCTAAACCGTATCAACCTAACCTCAACGGAGCTTGGTATTACTACGACGAATGTATCCACGAGAACGAAACTTTGCTGAAATGGAACTATCAAAACGGCGAGATCAATACCGCTTCCAAGTCTTACGACAGATATACGATCACGCAAAACCCCACTTGTACGCTTGGCGGAGAGAAAAAACTGTATTGCAGTACTTGTAGCGATTACGAAGAGGGCGTATACGTTCCTGAGACGGGACATTCCTATTCGAACGGTACGAGCGGCGTATGCGGAAATTGCGGATATATAAAAAATATGACCGTGAATAAAAATACCTATAGTACGGCGAAGAACTTGCTCACCTTCACGACAGCGGGGAGTTGGGATATCTTCGAAACCAACGCCGCGGAGATCCGTTCTTCAAGCGAGGACGGGCAAACGGTAACGCTTACCCTGACGGCAAAAGAAACCGTATGGATTTCGTTAGAATTTCTGCTCGCAGGTGAAAACTGCCAGATTGAATATGGAATATACGATGAATATGGCGGTTTGAGATTTTTCGGCGAGTTAACCGAAAGCGGTCAAGCGGAGCGGATTTCGCAACGTTATCTTTCCGCAGGCTATTCGATCAAGTTCACCTTTACGAAAGAGAAATTGACGGAACAGCAAGTGAACGAGGACGGCGAGAGTATCACGATTGAGAAAGAAAATCCCGCGTACGCGGTTATTCAAAATATCGTACTTACGCAAGACAACGTGCCGAGCGATACGAGAGAATAAGGAGAAGCTATGGTAAAGTATCAGGAAATCATTGAAAAACTTACGCTTGAACAAAAGCTCTCTTTACTTTCGGATATTTCCTCGCTTGCGGGCGAGGAGTTTGCAGAGCTTGGCTTGCGCTGTATTACGGAAACCTCGATGGACGAAATGAATACGGAGCGCGGGAAAGAACGGTATCCGTCCTTTTCGGGGCTGGTCAATTCTTGGAACACGCGGCTTTTATCGGAGGTGTCCGACAGCTTGGCGAAAACGGCGAAAGCGCGTGGCACGACCCTTTTGCATACGCCGAGCGCGAACGTAGCCGCCGCGCCGTATACGCTTGGGCTTTCCGAAGACCCGTATCTTGCGGGCGTAGCCTCGGGCGTTGCGGCGGGCGCAGGTAAGCGCGTGGGGATAAAAACTTGTCTTTCCGACCCCGCGCTCACTGAAACGGAAGTGGAGTTTTCCGACCTCACGCCGTCGGCGCGGGCGCTCAACGAGTATTTTGCAAAGCCGTTCGAGCTTGCGCTCAAATACGGCGCGGGCGCGTTGGAAACGGCGCGTACTCGGCTTGGCGGAGAATATAAAAACGTCAACGAGGAATGGCTGAAAAAACTTGAAAAGAAAACGCCCGTGATCTACGATTGCAAGGACGCGCAGGACATTTTATCACTCGTCCGTTCGGGCGATAAGCTGTGTAAAAACGGCTCGTACGAAGCCTTGAAAGAGGCGGCGGAGAAATATACCTTGATGCGGGAGGCGTTCGAAGCTGGGCAGATCTCGCTCGGGGAGATCGAAGCGGAGTGTCGGCAGGGCAAAGCGCTCAGTCCCGACGATATCGATACGGCAGTAGACAAGGTGATCGAATTTACCTTCGCTTGTAAAAATATGAAAGCGACGGGCGGGGCGAAAGAACAGATAAAACCCGAAGACCTCGCGCAAAGCGCCGCCGAAGAAAGCGTAGTGCTTTTGAAAAACGACAAGGCTTTGCCTTTGAAAAAACGGGAAAGCGTGGCGATCGTGGGCGATCTTGCGAATATCGCCGAGGTGGAAAGCGTAAAGGAATGTGCCGAAGCCTTGGCGAAAAAGCGGCGGATCAAGTTCGCGGGCTATGCGCGGGGCTATGATTTCACCGCAGACCGCAGCGATAGCCTTATCAACGAGGCGCTCAACCTTGCAAACCGCGCGGAAACGGTGATCGTGGTGCTCGGTTACGACGAAAACAGCCGCCGCCGCGCGGCGAGAAACCGTACCTGTAAACTGCCCGCGAATCAGCTTGCGCTGGTTGCGGCGCTGAAAAACACGAAAGCGAAAATCGTCGCTGTGGTTGCGGGCGGGTATCCCGATATGAAATTCGACGAAAGCTGTCAAGCCACGCTGCTTGCGGCGTTGGACGGCGGTAAGAGCGCAAAAGCGCTGATGAACGTTTTGACGGGCAAGGCAAACCCGTCGGGGAAACTTGCCAATACCTGTTACGACGACACGGACGAACGGTTTGCCGAGCTTCGCGCGTATAAAGAAATGAAACGCAACAAAGTCGGCACGTTTTACGGCTATCGGCATTACGACTCCGCAGAACTTTCGGTGCGCTATCCGTTCGGGCACGGGCTGAGCTATACGAAGTTTGCCTATTCGGGCTTGAAAATATCTGCGGGAATACTCTCGTTCACCGTGAAGAACAAGGGCAAACGCGCAGGCGCGGAAGTCGTACAGGTATACGTTGGGAAACGGGAATCCGCGCTCGTGAATCCGAAAAAGGAGCTCAAAGCGTTTTTCAAGGTAGGTTTGCGCAGAGGCAAAAGTCGGCGTATCCGCGTGGATCTCAAACAGCTCGATCTCGGGGTCTGGGACGAACGGAAAAAGAAATTCGTTACCGAAATGGGCGAATACGAAATTTTTATCGGCTCGTCTTGTAAGGATATCCGTTTGCGAAAGACTTTCCGAAGCGGTGCGGAACGGCTGGAAACGAAAAAGGAACGCTCTTCCGATTATTTACAGACCTATTCGAATATTCACGCGGGCGGGTATTGCTTAGAGCCTCCCGTGCGGATCCGTAAAAAACGGAAAGAGGGGCTAAGGAAAGGCATGATCGGCGCGTCGGTATTCGTGCTGTGTCTGGATATCGCGTACGCATATTTCTACTACGTACGCTGGATGCCGAAAGCGTGGTGGGTATATCTCGCCGTCGCGCTCGTCAACGCCCTGCCTATGGGTCTGGCGGTGCTGTTGACCGTGAAAAAACGTGAAAGATTAAAAAGTTATATGGAAATGAGTATGAAACAGAAAATCAAACAACGCGAAAAGCTGAATATCGACGACTTGGCGGAAGAACTGCCCTACGAACAACTCTTTGCCGAGGAATTCAAACCCGTATATACTGCGCCCAAAGCAGACGAGGAAAAGGAAACGGAGCGCGAAACGAAAGCGTTGCGTATCGTGCCGTTCGATCGGGAGTTTACTCTGCCCGTCGTTTGCGAGCAGTTTATGACTTTCACGCACGAGCGGGGCGTGGATATGGACGGCTTGACGGCAAAACGCCTGCTTTCGGCGTTCGCGGCGTCGAGGTTGATCGTGGTCAAATGCAGCGACGGGGTGCTTATGAACAATTTCCTGCCTTTGCTTGGGGAATATTTCGGCACGGCGGTCGGCGTAGAGGTGTACGACGAAAGTAGCGCCGAGGACGGATTGCTGTATAAGAAGAATTTCTTGGGCGAAACCGAGCTCACGGGCGCGGCGCGTTCGATTATCGACGGCGAGGACGACGAGGACGGGATCCGCATTGCGGTATTTAAGGAGCTTCGAAGCAAAGCTCTGAAACCTTTCCTCGGCCCGATCGTACGGTTTATCGACCAGCCCGACCGCGAGGTAAGCGTTTCTATAAAGACGAAAGCGGACAGCGCGCGCGCTTACGAAATCCCCGCGGGAACGTGGTTTATCGTCGCGCTTTCCGGCGAAGAAAAGATCACGGATATCCCCAAATACATACTCGATATGGCTTCCGTCGTCGAGCTTAACTTAAAGCCGGGGCTGGGCGCGAAGCTCGTAGACCTCTCCGCGCATAAAGCCGACGGCGAGAACGACGGAGAGGACGAAGCTCCGTTGTATATCGAGCACGAAAAAACGCCCGTGAAACGGCTGATCTATCCGCAGTTTAAGAAACTCGTAGAGAACGCTTGCCGCGAAAGTCAGCTTGACGAATTGCTTTGGAAACGGGTGGATAAGATCGAGGAATACGTGAACGGGTTCGGCGAATACCGTATCGAAAACAAGCTGTGGCAGCGCATGGAACGGTTCGTATCCGTGGCGCTTGCGCTTGGTTGCGAAGCGGAAGAAGCGCTGGATTGTATGACGGCGCAGCATCTCGTGTACGGAATGTTGCCTACGCTCAAAGAAAGCAAGAAAGATCTCGAAGAGAAATTCTCGCATACCGTAGAGAATATCTGCGGCGAGGGACACGTACCGCATACGGTAAAAGCGATCAAAGAAGAGGAGTTGGACGTATGAGAAACGGTTTTACGGAAACCCTCCTTTCCGCAGGCGGAGGCTTGGGAAAACTCTGGGATTTTATGTCCTCGAAATATGCGATTTTCGTATACGTGCTGCTTTTGACGGCGATCGTCGTTTGTATTATTCTTGCCGTGATGAAAAACGAGGGCAAGGGCACGACCATCGTCGCAACGGGCGTACCCGTGGTGGCGCAAGGCGCGGTGGCGAAAACTTCGGAAAGTAAAAAGGAAGAGGAAGACGGGGAAGAACGGTCGCGGTTTTATATGCTGTGCGAGATCGATACCAACCGCGCGCGGTATCAAAAGAGCGGTTACGACGAGAGCGTAACGCTGAAAGGGTTTTGCGAAGCGTTCCGCAACTACGCGTGCAGTAAGCTGCGCTTGTATTACAGTATCGACGATATCCGCAGATTTATCGCAGGACTTGCGGTAACGAAGATCTTGATCTTGCAGGGTATGTCGGGTACGGGTAAAACCTCGCTTGCGTATGCGTTCGGGGAATTTTTGGAGAACTCGTCCACGGTCGTACCCGTACAGCCTATGTGGAAAGAAAGAACGGACCTCGTCGGGTATTACAACGAGTTCACGAAACGGTTCAACGAAACGACGCTGCTTCAAAAAATGTACGAGGCGAATTACAGCAAGGATATTTATATCACGATCTTGGACGAAATGAATATCGCGCGTGTGGAATATTACTTTGCGGAATTTCTGTCGCTACTCGAATTGCCGAACCCCGACAGACGGTATTTG
>JAFTVF010000014.1 GCA_017465865.1 Clostridia bacterium | reverse complement strand
TTTCTTTCTTATTCTGTTTTTAATCTTCTTCACCCGAGCTACAGCTCGGTTCTGCCCGCTTCCGCGGCGACAGCTTGTATATAATACCACAACCGCACCACGCTTGTCAAGCGTTTTTTCAAACTTTTTTAACTTTTTTCAAAAAGTTTTTTTAAGTCCGTTTTTTCGCTTTCCGCGCGACAGCTTGTATATATTACCACTTATCTTTTCTATTGTCAACTCTTTTTTTGCGTTTTTTTGACTTTTTTTGGGAAAATTCGAAAAATTTTCAAAAAAGGCTGATTATTCGGCTTTTGTAAGGGTCAGCGTTACTTCTTCGCCGTTGATATCCACGGTTTTGGTAAATCCGTTGTCGGGTTTGCCCTCTTCGACGGAAACCGCGAGAACGTCCGCCTTGAACGCGCCGTCTGCAAGCGCCGACTTGGCTTTGCCCTCCGCTATATAATAAATAAGGATACGGTCGGTGATTTTGAAATCCGCTTCTTTACGCATGGACTGGATCTTGGAGACAAGCTCGCGTTCGATCCCCTCGACGATGAGTGCTTCCGTCAGCGCGGTATTCAGCGCCACCGTAACCCCTTTATCGCTTGCGGAGATAAACCCTGCCTTGCTTTCGGTAAAGATCTGTAAATCCTCTTCCTTTAATACGACCTCGGGGTCGGTATCCATCGCGTACTCCCCGCCGCCGCGCACGGCGTCTACGACTTTCTTCGCGTCGCAGGAAGCGAGGAACGCGGAGATCGCGCCGAGCTTCTTGCCGTATTTCGGACCGAGCGTTTTCAGCTGCGGTTTCAATTTATAGGAAATGAACTCGTTTGCGTCCTCTGCCGATTTGTATTCTTTAATATTCAACTCGTCGAGCGCGATCGCTTTCAAGCCCTCGTCCAGCTCGTTTGCGCGGGCGGTTACGACGTACATTTCGGAAAGCGGCTGACGGTTTTTCACGTTGCCCGTGTTACGAGCGGCTCTGCCGAGGTTGACGATATCGAGCACGGTGTCCATGCCCTTTTCAAGGCTTTCGTCTACGAACGTTCCGTCGCAAACGGGGAAGCTGCAAAGGTGTACCGATTCGGGTGCGTCCTTGAAGAACGCAGGCACGAGATTGAGATACATCTGTTCGGCAATGAACGGCGTATACGGCGCGGTGAGCTTTGCAAAGGTAACGAGCACGTGCCACAAGGTGGTATACGCCGCCGCCTTGTCGTCCGTCATCTCGCTGCCCCAATACCGATCGCGGCCGCGGCGCACGTACCAGTTCGACAGGATATCCGAGAAATCCTGCAACGCGCGCGCGCTGTCCGTGATATTATACACGGCAAGATTTTTATCCACCGTATCCACGAGCGTGTTGAGCTTGGAAAGTATCCACTTATCCATCAACGACAGCTTGCACTGTTTCAAATCGTACTTAGACGGATCGTAGCCGTCGATATCTGCGTACAGGCAGAAGAACGCGTAGGTATTCCAGAGCGTACCCATATACTTTCTCTGTGCTTCGCTGACCGCTTCGGGATAGAACCTCGACGGCAGCCAAGGCGCGGACGAGGTATAGAAATACCAACGCACGGCGTCGGAGCCTTGCTTATCCAGCACCGTCCAAGGATCGACGACGTTGCCTTTATGCTTACTCATTTTGATACCGTTCTTGTCGTTGACGTGCCCGAGCACGATACAGTTTCTAAACGGCGCTTTGTCAAACAGCAACGTGGAAATAACGAGCAGGGTATAGAACCAACCGCGGGTCTGATCCACCGCTTCGGAAATGAAATCGGCGGGGAAAGTCTTTTCAAAGACCTCTTTGTTCTCAAACGGATAATGATACTGCGCAAACGGCATCGAGCCCGAATCGAACCAGCAGTCGATAACCTCGGGGGTACGGCGCATTTTACCGCCGCACTTGCCGCATTTGCAAGTCAGCTCGTCGAGGTACGGGCGGTGCAATTCGATATCTTTCGGCGCGCCGCATTTTTGAACGAGCTCCTCGCGCGAGCCGATCACGTCGATCTCGCCGCAGTCCTCGCACACCCAAACGGGCAACGGCGTACCCCAATAACGGTCGCGGGATAAGCCCCAATCGATGACGTTTTCGAGGAAGTTGCCCATACGCCCTTCCTTGATGGTGTCGGGCATCCAGTTTACCGAACGGTTGGTTTCGATAAGTCTGTCCTTGATCGCCGTAACCTTGATAAACCAGCTCGACCGCGCGTAATAGATGAGCGCCGTGTCGCAACGCCAGCAGAACGGATAGCTGTGCGTGATCTCCAAGGTCTTCAAAAGCAAACCGCGGGATTTGAGATCCTTGACCACGACGGGATCAGCCGCTTGCGCGCCCATACCCGTAAGCTCGCCGCAGCCCGCGGGGAATTTACCCTCCTCATTGATGAGCTGTACGACGGGCAAGCCGTAGCGTTTGCCTACTTTATAGTCGTCCTCACCGAACGCAGGCGCGATATGCACGACGCCCGTACCGTCGGAAAGAGTTACGTACCCGTCACAGGTAACGTAATGGGATTTTTCACGGTAATTGAATTTCTCTTTTCCATAAGGATACAGCGGTTCGTATTCGACGTATTCGTACTGCGTACCCTTTTTCGTGGACAGCACGGTATACCCCTCTTCGCCGAGCACGCTCTTTAACAGTCCTTCGGCAAGGATATATTTTTCGCCGCTTTCCTCCATTTCGACCATGACGTAATCGAATTCAGGGTTCATACACAGTGCGACGTTCGAGGGCAGAGTCCAAGGCGTGGTCGTCCAAGCCAAGATATAGGTATTCTCCGCGTTCTTGACCTTGAATTTCACAAACGCCGTCTGTTGTTTGACGTCCTTATAGCCCTGCGCCACCTCGTGCGAGGAGAGCGCCGTTCCGCAACGCGGGCAATACGGCACGATCTTGTGCCCTTTATACAACAAACCCTTTTTATGGATTTCTTTAAGAGCCCACCATTCCGATTCGATATAATCGTCGTGATAGGTAACGTACGGGTTATCCATATCGCACCAATACCCGACGCGGTCGGACATCTTTTTCCATTCGTTGGAATACTGCCAAACGGATTCCTTGCACTGCTTGATAAACGGCTCGATACCGTAGCTTTCGATACCCGTTTTGCTTTCCAAGCCGAGTTTCTTCTCGACTTCGAGCTCGACGGGCAGACCGTGCGTATCCCAGCCCGCTTTCCGCAAAACGTGCTTGCCTTTCATGGTTTGATAGCGGGGCACAATGTCTTTCATTACACGGGTGAGAATGTGCCCGATATGCGGTTTTCCGTTCGCCGTGGGCGGACCGTCGTAGAAGGAAAATTCTTCCCCTGCTTCCGTCGCCGTCATACTCTTTTCGAAAATTTTCTTTTCGTTCCAGTATTCCACGACCTGTTTTTCTCTTTCGACAAAATTCAAAGAGGTGTCTACTTTCTTATACGTTGACATACGTTTTCTCCTTTGGAGTGTTTTTTACAAAAAATAAAGCTATTGCGCCTTTCGGAAACAATAGCTTTTGCTAACATTTATAACCACCGAACAGTCATTCGTTGCAATTTTAACGGATTGCAAATCCGTACCTAATTACTTGTATTACCGTTCGTCAGGTCGGCTGGCGAGGGGATACCTTTTACGCTCTCCTTCTTCCTTTCACCGTTGCGGAATTTCTCTGTGCGGAGCGGACGTGAAAAACTTGTCCTCGTTCAAACGCTTTTCTATTTATTTGTATCTATTATATATTATTTTTTAGGTTTTGTAAAGCAAATTTCAACGCTTTTCAACCGAACAAACCTTTTCTTTTTTCGATCGACAATACGGTCATTCCCGTACCCTCGAACACGGCGAGAATGCTTTCGTCCGTTACGCTCTCCGACGCGTCTATAAAGATAAGCTGCTTTTTATAGTTCGACTTTGCCGCGCGCACGCCGTCGAGGAGCGCAATCTTAACCGCCATTTGATCGGCGCAACGCTGACAGCACAGATCGTCTACTTTGATGACTTTTTTCATAACAAAACTTCTTTGTTCGTACCGTAGAAAATGTCCGCTTTGCCCGAGAGCTTTTTACAGATCCTCTCGAAATTCTCCCACGAAATATACTCGGCGTCAAACTCAAATGCGTGTCCCCAGATATACAAAAGCTGAGGCTCGTCCGTATCCAGCGCCAAAAATTCGTCTACGGTCTTTTCGAAATCTTCTTCTATGATATAGGTGGAGGGATAAAAGCAAAAATAATTATCCTTTTGCAGGGTAAAACTTTTCGTGGAACGGGTGGTTCTGGCATACCGTACGCCCGTTTGCTGTTTTACCACTTCTACGGCGTGGTCGTCGGGGTTGTATCCCCCGCCGGGATACGCCATACCCACCACCTCACAGCCGCAAAGCTTTGAAAGATTTTTTCTGTCTTGCTCTACTTGGCGGATAATTTCCTCGTCGCTGCACCCGCGAAGATTGGGATGGGTGAGCGTGTGCGCGGCAATCTCGTATCCCTGATAAATTTCTTTTACCTTATCGGCAGGAACACGGTTAAACGGCACGACGCGACCGTTTCGGGTAAGCGTGGATTGCACACCCAAAGCTTCGGAATTCAAATTAAACGTGCATTTTAACCCGTATTTATTGAAAATCTCGATCAAGCGGATATCCTGCGTTACGCCGTCGTCAAAGCTGAACGTGATCGCTTTTTTCTTGCCGTTCCACATTTGCGTTTCCTCTTTCCCGTCAAGGGCTTACGCGGTTGATATCGCGAGGGAACATCGTCGCTTCGCGGACGTTCTTCGCGCCGAGCAGATGCATCGTCAGTCTTTCCAAGCCCAAACCGAGTCCGCCGTGCGGAGGCGCGCCGTATTTGTGCAGCATAAGGTACGTTGCAAATTCTTCGGGGTTCATACCCAGCTTTTGCATTTTCTCTACCTGCTCGTTATAATCGTGCACACGCTGACCGCCCGAGGTGATCTCCAAGCCCCTGAAAAGCAAGTCGAACGAAAGCGTGTATTCGGGGTCTGCGGGGTCGTCCATCGTATAGAACGGGCGTTTTTTCGAGGGATAATGCGTGATGAAAATGAAATCGGAATTAAACTGTTTCTTTGCGTACTTGCCGAGCAGTTGTTCCTCTTCGGGATCGAAATCTTTCATATCCGACGGCTTGTATTTGAACGTCTTCATAAGGATCTCTTTCGCTTCCATAAATTTCAGTACGGGAATTTCCTTGATTTCGGGTACGTCGATATGCAGAAGCTCCACTTCGTTCTTGTACTCCGTTTTCAAGAGGTTCATGATATATTTCAACAGCCCTGCTTCCATATTCATAATGTCCTCAAAGCTATCGATAAAGCCCATTTCGAAGTCCATGGAAATATACTCGTTGAGATGACGGCTGGTGTCGTGGTGCTCCGCACGGAATACGGGCGCGATCTCGAACACTCTTTCGTATACCGCCACCATCGCCTGTTTATAAAGCTGGGGCGACTGCGCGAGATATACCTGCTTTCCGAAATAGTCGAGCTTGAACACGTTCGTACCGCCCTCTGCGCCCGCGAAGTTGATCTTCGGGGAATGGATCTCGGTAAAGCCCTGCGCCGTCAGATATTCGCGGAAACCGCGCTGGATACCCTCTTGCAATTTGAAGATCGCGCGTTCCTTGGGGTTACGCAACGTAACGGGACGGTAATCGAGCTTGGTGGACAGATCGCAATTCACCTGTTTTTTGGTGATAACAACGGGCGGGATATCCGCGGGGTGGGACAAAAGCTCGATGTTATGGATCTGCAATTCGTAGCGTTTGCCGCCGTCCTTGGTTTCGCCCGCAACGACCTTACCCGTGATCTTCGCCGCGCATTCTTCCTTGACGTCCTCGCTCATACGGTAATCGGAAAAGCTCTCTGCGTACACGCACTGCACCGTTTCGCGCGCGGTGCGGACGATGACGAACGCAAAATCCGACATCATACGGATATTATGGATCGTGCCTTTGATGGTTACGATCTCGTTTTCGTGTTTCTCGAAATCGGCGTACGCAACGACGTCCGACTTCATTTCGCCTGTAATAAACATAAATTCTTCACTTCCTCGTTCGGATAAAAAATTTTTACCCTTTTTCTTACTATATCATTTTAATACGATTGACAAAAAAAAGCAAGAATTTTATAATAGATTTATCAAACTTTTTCTTCAAAGGAGAGTAAAAACCGTGCGCGTGCTTGCTATCAACGATATTTCCTGCGTAGGGAAATGCTCGCTTACCGTTACCCTGCCTATCCTTTCTGCGTGCGGCGTGGAATGTAACGTTTTACCCACCGCGCTTCTTTCCACGCATACGGGCGGTTTCGAGGGCTATACCTTTCGGGATTTAACGGACGAACTCCCCGCGATCCTTGCGCATTGGAAATCGCTTGGGCTGAAATTCGATTTCATTTACAGCGGATACCTTGGCAATATCGCCCAGATCGAGCTGGTTATGCAGATCAAGCGGGAGTTTTTATCCGAAAACGGGAAATTTATCGTCGATCCCGTCATGGGCGACAACGGCAAGCTGTACGACGGATTTACCGTGGAATACGTCGAGAAGATGCGTTCCCTTTGCAACAAGGCGGATTATATCCTGCCGAATACCACCGAGGCTTGTTATCTCGCAAACGCGCCCTATCCCTTAACGGTAGGCTCCGCAAATCGCGCGCTTGAAAAACTTCGCGCGCTTTGCCCCCGACCGATCATCACGGGACTTACCGACAACGAGGGCGTTGCGGTATGCTTTTTAGACGAAAACGGTAACGCGCAATGCTATCATCACGAAAACGTAGCGGGCTTTTTCTGCGGCGCGGGCGACGTGTTCGCCTCGGCGTTCGTAGGCGGACTGGCGCGGGGCAAGGACGAGCAAACGGCGATCGCGCTCGCCTCCGAATTTACCGCCGCCGCGATACGGCGTTCGGCAACCGAAGTACCCGACAAACGCTACGGCTTGAATTTCGAAGCGGAAATTATTACCTTTGTAAAAAATCTCAACGCCTGAATTTTTTTGCGTTCATTCCGTTGACAAACGCCTGCAAAGTATGTATAATAATAACACGATCTGCGGTGTTCGGAGTTCGGCATCAAACGGAATCCACATTATATATTCGGGAGCGCGTTATTCGTGGCGCTAGGCAAGGTCTGTATTTATACGGAAAGTCCGATACGTCAAGATGCGGCACCCACCTGCTAAAAGCGGGTTCACCATTTTGCCGAGGTGCGGCACAGGCGGATTATTTTTGAACGTAAAAGGAGGTCTTTACGACCTCCTTTTTTTTATTCACATTCGATCTTGCATACCCGAACGAAACGGCTTCTGCCGTACTCGTACGCTTTCGTCGGGATCGTGATCTTCCCGTCCGCGTATTCGTATTCCGCCGCCGTTCCGTCGTCCAGCCATACCGCCGAACGCACTTTCTTATTCAGCGCAAACGAAGCGAACGCGTTATACGCCGCCGAAAGCGCCACGTCGGGGTTCGCCGACATCGGGACTTTGATACGGAACAGATAATACGTATTCCCGTTTTTCAGCACGAAATCCTCGGGATTGCTTACCTCGATATCGCAAGGCTCGGCGTCGTAAACCGCCTCGGCGTTGTCCGATACCCATTTCCCGATCAGCCGTAATATCTCCGCGTCGATCCCGCGCACCTTGCCGTTTCCCATCGGTCCGACGTTGAGCAGGAAGTTACAATGATAACGGCGGCACTGCACGAGGTCGTTTACGAGCGAGCCGACGGATTTGTAATTGATATCCTCCGCCGCATAGCCCCAGTGATCGTTCATGACCTGACACATCTCGCCCGCTACGTATTTGGGCGCGTCGGGCGTGTTCACGTTGACCGCTTTCCCGCGCTCGAACGTAACGCTGTCGATCTCGATATGACCGCGCTGACCGAGCTTTGCAAGCCCCGTATTGTTGACGATCATCGCTTCGGGCTGGTATTTACGGATCAGACCGTAGAGGGTATCCTCTTGCCAATCCTCGTCTTTTGCCCGCCACCAGCCGTCGAACCAAAGCCCGCCGATCTTGCCGTAGTTTTTGCAAAGGATTTCTACGCTGTCTTGAAGATATTTCATATAGCCCTTGAAATCGGTTGCAAAGAAATCGTCCTTCCAATCGAACAGCGTATGATAGAAAAACGGCACGATCCCCTCCGCTCTGCACGCGTCCACGAACTCGCGTACGAGATCCCGACCGCAGATATGCGGCGCGTCGAAATCGTTCAAACCGCAGGTATCGTACAGCGAAAATCCGTCGTGGTGGCGGGTGGTGAGGTTGATATATTTACAACCCGCTTCCTTGGCAAGCGCAACCAGCTCTTTCGCCCAATCGGGATCGGGGTTAAAGGCTTTCACCGCCTTTGCGTATTCCTCGTTGGAGATATGCAGCAGCTCCTGCGACCATTCCCCTTTGCCGATCACGCTGTACGGTCCGAAATGCACGAACATACCGAAACCGAGCTTTTCAAAATCTTTAATATATTGTTTAACGATCATAAACAATCCTCCGTATATTTTCCGTATTATAGCACAAGCCCTTAAAAAAAGCAAGCGCCCGACCGTTCTATTGCAAAATCAAGCACAAAAAGAACAATCGGGCGCAAAAATCCTATTCTTTTATTTGAGCATAGAGAAAACGGAGATCGCTTTCTTGACGTCCTCTTTCATCGCCTGCATCGCCGCGTATTCGACGTCGTGCAGATAGTTCGTCTTTCCGCTTTCGATCGTCGCTTTCGCCGCCATATAGCCCGCTTTGGACATATAGGAATAATAATTGATCTTACGAATACCGTTTTCGATCGACCTTTTGAAGCCCTCTTCGGAAACGCCGCTGCCGCCGTGCATTACAAGGGGCAATCCCGTTGCTTTCGCGCAATTTTTCACCACGTCGAAATCCAGCTTCGGCTGTGCGGAATAGAACCCGTGCGCCGTACCGAACGCGATCGCCAAAGCGTCGATCCCCGTCGCTTTGCAGAACGCTTCCGCTTCGTCGGGACGGGTGTAGAAATCCTCCGCTTTCGCGTCTTTCATTTCCTCGCCGCTGCCCGCTTCGCCCGTAACCAGTCTGCCAAGCTCCGCTTCCACGCTCACGTTCATCGAGTGCGCCGCATCGGTGATCATCTTCGTCAAGCGTAAATTCTCTTCGTAAGGAAGCGCGGACGCGTCCATCATAACCGAAGTAAAGCCAAGGCGGAGCGCCTTATACACCATATCGAGCGAAGTACCGTGGTCAAGGTGTACGCAAACGGGCACTTTGGCGTGCTGCGCCACAGCGACCATTGCAGGTCCGACCATAGAGATATCGTTGTACACGTTATGCACTTCCGCATGCGCGATGATGACGGGCTGATTGAGTTCTTCCGCCGCCGCGACCACCGCTTGCAGGCTGTCGAAGCCCGTCGCGTTGAACATACCGATCGCCGTTTTTTGTT
This sequence comes from Clostridia bacterium, assembly GCA_017465865.1. Lineage (GTDB taxonomy): Bacteria > Bacillota > Clostridia > Christensenellales > Borkfalkiaceae > Scatosoma. The sequence continues at coordinate 16,332 of JAFTVF010000014.1, read as the reverse complement.
CTTCTGCTATTTTCAAAATTTCTTTCAGATTTACAAGCATATTTTTTTCCTCGTTAAATTTTTATAAAGTTCTTTGATTTCTTGTTCCGTACGCATACCGCTCGTCGCGTCCGCTTCGGAGAGCGCCGCCACCGCCGCCGCGGAAGCAAACTGCAAAATCTCTTCGTCCGACCACTCGCGGTAGATACCGAGTAGCGCGCCCGCGCAAAACGCGTCACCCGCGCCCGTCGTGCCTTTGATAAAGCCCTTGGGCAGATCGTACGAGGGTACTGCCGTAAAACCGTTTTCCGACAAACATACACCAAGCTCGGGCGTGTGAATAATCACGCGTTCTTTCACGCCGTAGCTACGGAGCTTTTCCGCGATCGCGCGCAGATTTTCTTTTACGGGTTCTATCCCCGTCAACTGCCCCGCTTCCGTTTCGTTAATAATCACGTTGTCCGTGTATTGCAAGCAAGGCAACACAAGCTGATAACGGTCGGAATTTTCGCTGACGAGATCGATAGAAGTTTTCACGCCCTGCGCCCGCGCGGCTTTGAGGATCTTTTCCCCGTCGCCCGCGTCCACTTTATCAAGGAGCAGAAAATACCCGAGATGGAGCATTTTAACGCCCAGCTTTTCCGCATCCACGTCCTCCGCGCCGAATTCCGCGCTCGCGCCTGCGTAGGTAAAGAAAGTACGCTGACCGCCCGTAACGCTCATGACCTGCGAAAAGCTCGTCCGAAGCGCGGACAAAGTAAGCCCGTCCGTATCCACGCCGTTTTCAACGAACGTCTTTTTCATATATTCGCCGTTGTCGTCCGCGCCGATCTTCCCGACTGCTTTTACAATCAAATCGGGATCGAGGCGTTTGAGGTCTATGCCCACGTTCGGCACGCAACCGCCCACCGAACGCTGTACGCGCTTGATCTTCGTCAGCTCGCCTGCGCTGGGATACGCGGATATTTCGTTGATTTCATCGACGAGGATCGTCCCCGCCACCGCAATCCCCGTCTTCATTAGTTACACTCCGCAACGAGCGGACCTGCAAGCTCTTTCAGGAAGAACAGTCTGCCTGCAAGCGTGGGGATATACGACGAGGTGATCCAAGGCGTCGTGCCGTGGCGAAGGGTCATCCACAGCGACATACCCTGCCACTGCATACCGCGCCCAAGCGTACCGTCCGCACCGCCGATCGCGTAGTCAGCCTGTAAGAACAAACCGGGGCCGATCGTGTTTGCACGGCAAGGCACGAGGGTCGTTCTCGATTTGAAGCTGGTGAGCGCGTTCTGTTCCACCGTCAAAGGATGGATCTTCGCCGCGATTCTGTACGGCTGTTTCTCCCATTCTTCCGCCGTAGCGTAATCCGCCGCGAAATGGGGTTCCCAGAACGCGATATGGCACATTCTGCCGATACCGTAAACGAGAATGAGCTTTGCGCCCTCTGCTTTCAAAGCCGCGATCTTTGCGGGATAGGTAGGCAGATTTTCTTTCGTTGCGAAGTTTCTCTGCGCCTTGGGTACGGTCAATTCGCCAAGCGGGTTAAACAGCGCCTGTTCCATTGCGTACTGGAACGCGCCGGGGTTATCCGAAGCGAGCGTATTGCCCTCGGAATCCGCCCATTCGTCCATGTTGAACGTGTACACGTGTTCACAGGATACTTTCCATTCTTTGAGGAAGTATACCACCCATTTGTACATACCCATAGGCCCTACGGGAAGAATGAACGCTACCTTTTCGTTTCTGTCCTTTGCAAGACGGATCTGCATAGCGATCTCGTGTCCCATATACGTTTCAAACTCGCCGAGGCTCTCGCACTGTACGGGCGTGAAGTCCTTATTCCAGAACGCCTGTCTGTCCGTGATCGTTTCAGGCGCGTCGATACACGCGTCGATCTTGTCGAAATCCCAGCCTGCGGGATAGAAGCCCTCTAACATACTGCCTTTTACCGTTGAATTAAAGTTCATAATTGATATCTCCTTATTATTATTTTTTTATGGTAACAAACGTTTCGTCGTACCTTTGAGGTACACTTGGCACTGACGGAAGCCCTCGGCGTATTCCGCGCCGCACTGATAACCGCGGTATCTCGAACAGGTGCGTACCATGTCCGCAAAATCGATACCGTCGTGCTCGCGCATCCATACGAGCTGGCTTTCATGACATTCGAGCATCTTGATCTTCAAATCGATCTCGTCGGAAATGTCCACGAATTCCGTCGGGTTAAAATTCACACCCGCAAGCGTGTCCATGTAATAAATGGGCACGAGCTTCGCAGGTTCTTTGTATTTGCTCTTGTAGTTGGGCAAAGTCGCCGTAAAGCTCGCGTCGAATACGAGCCTTGCCACCGCCGTATGATCGGGCATATAATCGTCGGGGTTGTGCGTGATGATAAAATCGGGGTTCGCATACTTGATGATATCCACCATCTTATCCCGCGCCTCTTTGTTGTTGTCGTAAATATCCAGATCGTCAAACCCGCCGTAAATGACCTCGATTCCCGCCATAGCGCCCGCCTTTTTCGCCTCGTTCGCACGGATCACGCGCAATTCGTCGGGCGGGATCACCACGTGTCCCAAATTCCCGCTCGAAGCGTGGCACACGATGACCGTATCCCCGCGTTTCACGCATTTTGCAAGCGTACCGCTGCAAGCGATCTCTACGTCGTCGGGATGACAACCCACTGCCAATACTCTCATAATCAGCCTCCTGCTTTTTTCCTTTATTATATCACAATTCTTCCGCGCTTTCAATGTCCTAAAATCTACAAAAAGAGTAAAATAATACACTCACTGTTTTTAGTTGACATTTTTTCGCGGAATATGGTATACTTGGGGTATGCAACAGAGTTATTACAGACACAAACTGAAAAATTTGCTCGTGATCAACAAGATCGTTACGATACATTATTTCGAATCGGCGAAGCGTTTCACGACCAAAGGCGAAACGCACGATTTCTGGGAGCTTGTATACGCGGATAAATTTTCCGTGGCGTGTACCGCAGGCGACAAGCAGATTATTTTAAGCGAGGGCGAGATCCTTTTCCACAAACCCAACGAATACCACGCGCTTTCGACGGAAATACACCATTCCCCGAACGTGTTCGTCGCGACGTTCGAGTGTCGGAGCGAGGGTATGCGGTTTTTCGAGAACAAACGGCTGAAACTCGACAAATCGTTGTTAAAGTTTATTTATATGCTGATTGAAGAAAGCCGAAAGACGTTCGATCTGCCCTATTCCGATCCCGATCTTAAAAAGATGCCCCTGCGCCAACGCCCGACCTTAGGCGGGCAGCAGCTGATTAAAAATCTGTTGGAGATACTGCTCATCAATATCATGCGCGGGGAAACGGAAAAGGCGGATAAAAACGAAACCTTTTTGTTTAAGGAGGAATTTGAGGGTCGCGTGGCAAAGCGTATTATCGAGCTGCTAAAAGAAAACGTGCACGAAAACCTGAGTATCGACGAGCTGTGCGCCAAGCTGAATTATAATAAATCCTATCTGTTTCGGCAGTTCAAAGCCACGACGGGGCGTTCGATCATGACCTACTACGTCAATCTCAAAATCGAGGGTGCGAAAAAGCTGCTCCGCGAGAGCGATATGACGGTGGTACAGATCGCCAACGCCTATTCCTTCGACAGCCCGAATTATTTTTCCAAGACCTTCAAAAAACTGACGGGGCATACCCCCACCAACTACCGAAAAATACATAAATCCAAAAAATAAAACACCCGCAAAGGTGTTTTATTTTTTGGCGCGTTTTTGTTGTTGCTCGAAAAGCACTCCGCGCACGGCTTCGCATTCCTCCGCTCCCCATTCGTTGAACGGGATACCGAGCTGCTTTTCATACCATTTTATCGTTTTTTCTACGTCCTGCACGCCCCATTTTTCACGCAATTCCTCTTCCGTGATCGGCGCGAAGTCTTTGGGCGTTTCGGGCAGATCCTCGCCCGCGTAGATATACAAGCCAAGCCCGAACATGGCAAGATTTTTCGTTAAACAGCGCATGATCGTTTTATTGATCTCCGTCATTTTCGGCTGTAAGATCGCGTTGTTCCGCATATCCATTACGGGCAGCCACATTTCGTACGTTCTGTCCCCCGCCGTTACCTGCGTTTGGACCATGTACCCCATTTTCTCGTTCCCCGAACAGAACGTACCGTCGAACTCGTTGACCTTGTACGTCGCTTCGGGATAGACTTTTTTGAACTCCGCCCAAGCAAACGCCCAAGACAAATAGGTAAGACTGCCTTTCTTTTCCGTCTTGTCGTTTACGTTGATCGCGTAGACCTCTTCGAACTTTCCCATTGCATTCCTCTTTCTGAAAATATTTTTTCTCTCACGTATAGTTTCACCGTTTTTTTAAGGTTTATACGCAATGTCATATTTTTTTATTACTTTTTTCACAAAAGGTTGTGTAGCCGATTGACAATAGCCGTAAAATCTGTTATGATAATAATCGGAACAGCGCATAGGACAATGCGCTTTCATAATATAAATATACCAACGACATTCCGCGAAATGAGCGGAGCTTTCAGGAGATACTATGAGCGAAACAAAAAAAATTGCCATTACTACGGATAGCAACAGCGGTATTTTGCCCGCAAAAGCCAAAGAGTTGGGCGTTTTTGTTCTACCCATGCCTTTCCTTGTCAACGGCGAGCCGTATTTTGAGAATATGAACCTCTCGCAAGCGGATTTCTACCGCTTACTTTCCCAAAACGCCAACGTTTCCACTTCCCAGCCGAGCGTCGGCGATCTGTCCGATTTTTGGACGGAGATCCTTCAAAGCTACGATCAGATCGTGCATATCCCGATGTCGTCGGGGTTGAGCCAGTCCTGCGCGACGGCTGCGAATATCGCAAAGGAATTTGACGGCAGAGTTTTCGTTGTAGATAATCACCGTATTTCCGTTACGCAGCTGGATAGCGTGTTGGACGCCTTAACACTCTGTAAGCAGGGCAAAACCGCCGAGGAGATCGTGGAGTATCTTATGAAAACGGCGGAACATTCCTCTATCTATATCGCCGTAGACACGATGAAATATCTGAAAAAAGGCGGCCGCGTAACTCCTGCGGCGGCGATGATCGGGTCGATCCTCAAAATCAAGCCCGTATTACAGATCTTGGGCGAACGCTTGGATAAATTTGCGCTTGCACGCAGCTTACAAAGAGCGAAAGAAACGATGAAAACGGCAATCAAAAACGATTTGGAAAACCGTTTTTCCGAGTTCGTCAAAGCAGGCGAAATGGTGTTAGACGTTGCCTACACCGAAAACGACAAAGAAGCGCTTGCCTTTTGCGAAGAATTGAAAACGGCGTTTCCCGACCTCACTTTACGCAACTGCGATCCCCTGCCTTTGAGCATTTCCTGCCACATCGGTCCGGGCGCGTTGGCTGTTGCCGCAACCCGCATTATAAAATAATTTCGGTATAAAATTACCCCGTCTGTTTTATACAGACGGGGTTTTCGTTTGCTATTCAGCGATTATTTCGCTTCTTTGATGGTATTGACAAGCCCTACGATGCCCTGTAATTCGCTGGGGATTACAATCTTGGTGGATTGTCCGTCGCCGACCTTTACAAGCGCTTCCAGCTTCTTCAAAGTCAGGTACGCGTCTTCGGGTTTCGCCTCGTTGATCAGACGAATGGATTCCGCTTGCGCTTCGTTGATACGCAAGATCGCTTCTTTCTGCGCTTCCGCTTTCAGGATTTCCGCTTCCTTTTCCGCTTCCGCTCTTAAAATTTGCGCTTGCTTTTCCGCTTCCGCTTCTAAGATCTGGCTTTCCTTTTTACCCTCGGCAACGAGAATACTGCTCGCCTTTTCGCCCTCCGCGCGCAGGATCGCTTCACGTCTTTGGCGTTCCGCTTTCATTTGCTTTTCCATTGCGTCCTGAATCTCCGCGGGCGGCTTGATATTTTTCAGCTCTACGCGGTTGATCTTGATACCCCAAGGATCGGTAGCCTCGTCGAGGATACTGCGGATCTTTGCATTGATGGTATCGCGCGAGGTCAGCGTGTGGTCAAGCTCCATTTCGCCGATGATATTACGGAGCGTGGTTGCCGTAAGGTTTTCGATTGCCATAATCGGCGATTCTACGCCGTACGCGTATAATTTCGCGTCGGTGATCTGGTAAAATACGACCGTATCGATCTGCATCGTTACGTTATCTTTCGTGATGACGGGTTGGGGCGCAAAATCGACTACCTGTTCTTTCAAGGATACGACTTTCGCGACCTTTTCAATGATCGGAAGACGGAAATGCATACCCGTCTGCCAAGTGCTGTGATACGCGCCGAAGCGTTCGATAACGTACGCTTTTGCCTGCGGTACTACCTTTACTCCCGAAATAATCAGGATCAACAAAATAATAACGACTGCTACAACTGCAATAACTACTCCCATTGTCAAGCCTCCTGTTCTTCTTTTTTCACTACGATCGCTTTGTTGCCTTTGATTTCACGAACCGTTACCAAGGTTTCTTTATCGATCTTCTCTCCGTCCGCCGAACGCGCGCTCCAAATCAAGCCGTTGATCTTGATCGCGCCCGCTTCACGGTCGTTGTCGATATCCTCTACGACCATTGCTGTATGGTTTACGACGAGTTCCAAATTCGTTTCCTGATCCTTTCTGCGCTGCAATAATTTTCGGACGAAACGCCGCGTTAAAATGACGAGCAGCGTAGACAACGCCACGAAGATTACGACCTGCCAAACGACGTGCAATTCGTCGAAAATCGCGGTAACGATCCCCATCGCCAGCGCCGCCAACGCGAACCAAACGGCTACGAGATCGGTAGTCGTCAATTCCACGATAAACAATACGACGGCAAGCCCAATCCAAAGCACCCACCAGTCCATACCTGTAAACCTCCTCTAATAAGGTATTCGGAAATATGGTATTTCTTTCCGTTGTTTATTATATTCGTATTATATCACAGGCGTTATGGCTTTGTCAAGCCCTGCGAAAAAATTTTTCAGTCCTATCACACGCAACGACAAAAAAACGACCGCGGATATGCTCCACAGCCGTTTTTGCTTTTTTTCATTAAACCAATTCGATGATAGCGGTTTCCGCACCGTCGCCACGGCGTTCGCCGAGAAGGTAAATTCTCGTATAACCGCCGCCCTGACCAAGTTCTTCTTTACGAGCCGCGTACTTGGGCGCGATTTCGTTGAAAACTTTGTCCATTAAGGGGTGCTGAACGTCTGCCGTTCTCGCCTTGAATTCGCTCTTCTTTTCGTTGAACGCTTTGATCTCCTGCAAATCGTAGGTTTTTGCCATGATTGCACGACGAGCCGCGAGCTTCTTCGCGCCGTCTTTTACGTTCGTTACGGTAACTTCTTTACCCTTTGCGTCTTTCTTAGTAACTTCGTATTCGATGTTATCGTCGTAGGTATTTACCGCTTTCGTGATCAGCTTTTCAACGTAAGATCTGAGTTCTTTTGCTTTTTCAGCCGTCGTTTCGATTTTTCCATACCAAAGAAGCTGCGATGCCAGGTTTCTCAAAAGGGCATTTCTTTCTTTGGAAGTTCTTCCCAATTTTCTGGGCATAATTTTAATCCTCCTGTTGTCTTAATGCGAGGCCGTAAGATTCCAATTTGTGAATGACTTCTTCCAGCGATTTTCTGCCGAGGTTTCTTACCTTCAACATATCGTCTTCCGTTTTCTTCGTCAAATCTTCGACCGTGTGAATGTTCGCTCTCTTCAAGCAGTTGTAAGAACGGACGGAAAGATCCATTTCTTCAATCGCCATTTTGAGAATCTGTTGCTGCTTGTCGTCTTCCGTCTTAACGAGGATATCCATACCCTTGATCGTTTCGCTAAGGTTTACGAACAGGTTGATATGGTCCTGCATGATCTTCGCCGCAAGAGAAATAATCTCTTTGCCCGAGAACGTGCCGTCCGTCCATACTTCCAGCGTCAGCTTGTCATAGTCCACAGCCTGACCTACGCGCGTAGGCTCAACCGAGTAGTTGACTTTCTGTACGGGCGTATAGATGGAGTCGATCGCAATATAATCGACAACGGGCTTTTTGTTCTCTTTTGCGGGCTTGTAGCCTCTGCCGCGTCCAACGGTCAGCTCTACGTCGAGCTTCGCGCCTTCGTCGATCGTGCAGATGTACTGATCGCCGTTGATCACCTCGATCTCCGCGTCGATATTCAGGTCTTTGCCCGTCAAAACGGCAGGACCCTCTTTGCAGATATGCAAAACTTTTTCGTAATCCTTGTCGATTACTTTCGTTTTGATCGCAAGCGTTTTGAGGTTAAGGATAATCTCCGTAACGTCCTCTTTTACGCCCGCGACTGCGGAAAACTCGTGTTTTACACTGCCGTCAAGGAATTTGATCCCTTCCACCGCCGCGCCGGGCAGAGCGGAGAGGAGAATTCTTCTCAAACAGTTTCCGATAGTAAGACCGAAACCTTTCTCTAAGGGCTCGCATACCACTTTTGCATAAAAGTCGTCGTTTTCAAGCACCTCGAGCTTGGGCATATCCATTTCGATCATTGTGTTACCTCCTTATATTCAATTATTTGGAGTACAATTCGACAATCATGTGCTCAGCAATCTGGCTGTCGATGTCTTCTCTCGTAGGAAGCGCTAATACTTTTCCTTCAAGCTTTTCTCTGTCGAACTCAACCCATTTTACAAGGCTGCCGCTTGCTTTCGTTTCTTTGAGTTCGGTAAAATACTTGTTGCCTTTTCTGTTTTCTTTCACAACGATCACGTCGCCCGCCTTCACAATGTAGGAAGGAATGGTAACCGTCTTGCCGTTTACCATAAGGTGTGCGTGGCTGACGATTTGACGTGCGAGCGTTCTCGAAGCCGCAATACCCATTCTGAATACGACGTTGTCAAGTCTTCTTTCAAGCAACGAAAGCATGTTCGCACCGGTAACGCCCTTCATGCGATCCGCCATTTCGTAATACTTACGGAACTGACCTTCCTGTACGCCGTAAATTCTCTTGGTCTTCTGCTTTTCACGAAGCTGCAACCCGTATTCGGATACTTTCTTTCTGTCTGCGCCGTGCTGACCGGGAGCAACGGGACGCTTGTTGAAGGGGCATTTTTCCATGTAGCACTTGTCGCCTTTTAAGAACAACTTGCCGCCTTCACGTCTGCAAAGTTTACATTTTGCTTCTCTATATCTAGCCATAATTTTTCTTTATGCCTCCTGATTATACTCTACGACGCTTCGGGGGTCTGCATCCGTTGTGAGGGATGGGGGAAACGTCGGAGATCAAAGTGATTTCCAGCTCGCATGCGGAGAGCGCGCGGATAGCGGATTCTCTGCCTGCGCCGGGACCTTTTACATATACTTCTACACTGCGAAGGCCGTGTTCTTTCGCCGCCTTAGCCGCCGTTTCAGCCGCCATCTGCGCTGCGAAAGGCGTACCCTTTCTGCTGCCCTTGTAGCCGAGCGCGCCCGCGCTGGACTGGGAGATCGCATTGCCGCCCATATCCGTTACCGTTACGATCGTGTTGTTGAACGTGGACTGGATATGAACCTGACCTTTGTCTACTTTCTTGATTTCTTTGCGCTTACGAGAAGCGACTTTCTTTTTAACTTCTGCCATTTTTTATCGCCTCCTCGAATTATTTCTTCTTACCTGCAATCGCGCGTGCAGGACCCTTACGCGTACGAGCGTTTCTCTTCGTGCTCTGTCCGCGAACGGGCAAGCCCTTTCTGTGACGGATGCCGCGATAGCAACCGATTTCCATAAGGCGCTTAATGTTGAGGGAAACTTCGCTGCGAAGTTCACCTTCTACTCTCAAATTGTGATCGATATATTCTCTGAGTTTGGAAACGTCGTTCTCGTCGAGATCCTTTACTCTCGTATCGGGATTGATGCCCGTTTCCGCGAGAATTTTTTTAGAGGTCGTCAAACCGATACCGTAGATATAGGTAAGCCCGATTTCGACTCTCTTTTCTCTGGGTAAATCCACACCGGCAATACGTGCCATAGATTTCTGTCCTCCGTTTGTTTTTTTATTCTTTGTTTTTTTGTTATATCGCCAACGAATGCCTGCGGAAAAAGCAGTGGAAAATGCTTTCTGCGCCGCACTGTATTGTTTTCAAAACCTTGCCCAAACCGCCGCTTTTACACCTTGTCCATTTTGCGGATCTTGTCGAAAAACAGCCGCGTTGTTAAACGCAACAAAACTGAGTTTCCGTAAATTTTTACGGAAATTCAGCTTAATTACATCGGTATTTTGGGAAAAATATCACCTTTTTCGCGCCATTCCCCAAATTACGGCATGATAATATTTTACCACATTCGAATAAGGGTTGTCAAGCGATTTTTTGAATATTTTTCCAGGTTTTTATTGGATTTTTAGCCTTGTCTTTGTTTATGGCTCTTGCTCTTGGAGCAGATAACCATTACTCTGCCGTTTCTTTTGATAACTTTGCACTTATCGCACATAGGTTTTACAGAAGGTCTTACTTTCATTGTCTGTTTCTCCTTGTTTATTAAACTCTTTGAAGTCGCTTATAGGATTACGACTTGCTACGCCACGTGATTCTGCCTTTCGTCAGATCGTACGGACTCATTTCCAATTTTACCGTATCGCCCTCGATGATCCTGATATAGTTCATTCTGAGCTTACCGGAAATATACGCCGTGATGGTATGACCGTTGGAAAGCTGCACTTTGAAGGTTGCGTTGGGCAACGCTTCGATAACTTTCCCTTCCGCTTCGATTACGTCGTCTTTGGACACAGGAACTCCCTCCGATTTTTTTATCCGCCGTACGGTTTTCCGTCCCGCGGTGTTTTTTCTTTCTTACAAAGTAAGAATTTCCACGCCGTCCGTCCGCACCACTACCGTATTCTCGTAATGCGCCGCCGGCTTGCCGTCTACCGTTACCGCCGTCCACTCGTCGTCTAAGATCCGAACTCTCCAATCGCCCATCGCGATCATCGGTTCGATACACAGTACCATGCCCGCTTTCAGCCGCATGCCCGTGCCCAGCTTTCCGTAATTCGGAACGGACGGGTCTTCGTGCATTTCCTTGCCGATTGCGTGTCCGGTATAAGAACGAATAACGCCGTAGCCAAAGGATTCGGCATATTTTTGCACTCGGTATCCGATATCGTATAACGGAGTGCCCGCCCTTAATCCTTTAATCGCTTGAAAGAAACATTCCTCCGTTACTTTGACGAGCTGCCTTTTCTCGGGCGATACTTCGCCGATACAAAAGGTTCGGCAGGCGTCGCCGTGGTAACCGTTCTTGTATGCACACAGGTCTACGCTGACGATATCGCCTTCACGGATCACCCGATCGTCGGGAATACCATGTACGACCACCTCGTTCACTGAGATACAAGCCGAGGCGGGAAATCCGCCGTAACCAAGACAGGAGGGATACGCGCCCTCCGAACGAATGAAACGCTCGATTAGCGTATCCAATTCTTTCGTCGTCATACCTGCGCGGATCTTCGTGCCTACGAACGTTAGCGTGTCTTTGACGATCCGACAGGGCTCGCGCATCAGGTCTATTTCTTTTTCGGTCTTTATATGAATCATAGTTTATTGTTTCAAGGCGTCCAGCTTTTTCGATACTTCCGCGAATACGTCTTCGGGAGTGGTGTTCCCAACGACGTTAAAGAGCAGTCCTTTTTTCGAGTAGTACTCAATAAGAGGCGCGGTCTGCGCGTTGTATACGTCTAAACGACTCTGTACCGTTTCGGGATTGTCGTCCTTGCGCTGATACAGCTCGCCACCGCAACGGCTACATTTCGTTTCACCGTTTAATCGGGAAATATGATAGCTTTCGCCACAATCCTTACAAACTCTTCTACCGCAAAGACGGTCCATAAGCAACGCGAAATCCACTTCAATATTGATAACGAGGTCAATTTTCGTAATCTTATCGAGTGCCTCTGCCTGCGCGATCGTGCGGGGGAAGCCGTCGAGCATATACCCTGCTTTGCAGTCGGGTTCTTGCAAGCGGTTCTCCACGATCTTGCAAGTTACCTCGTCGGGGACGAGCTGTCCCTTGTCGATATAGGATTTTGCAAGCAAGCCGATCGGAGTTTGATTTTTGATGTTTGCTCTGAAAATGTCGCCCGTAGAAATATGAGGCAAACCGTAGCCGTCCGAGATCCTCGAAGCCTGCGTACCTTTGCCTGCACCGGGCGCGCCGAGTAAAATAATATTCATTACGCTACCTCCAAAAAATCACATAAGTATTCTTTCTTTCGGCAACCGCCGCGCCCCACCGCTTTCGGTAAGGCGCGAGCGCCGTGTTTTGCTTATTTCAAAAATCCTTTGTAATTTTTCATCATCAGCTGCGCTTGAAGCTGTTTCTCGAATTCCATCGCGCACGATACTACGATCAGGATACCCGTCGTAGAGAATACGTTTACGAGGTCGAACGACGCCCATGCGAACGCAACCGAGGGAATGAACGCAACCAACGAGAGATAAATCGCTCCGAACAGCGTGATACGGTTGGAGATCTTTTTCAGATACGCCTCCGTCGCTTTACCAGGACGAATACCCTGAATAAAGCCACCGTTCTGCTGAATACTCTTGGATACGTCTTCGGGGTTGAACTGCATCTGCGCGTAGAAGAAAGAGAACGCGAAGATGAGTAAGCACAGGACGAGCGCGTATACCACCGCACCCCAGCCCGTAGCCGAAGCGGACATCCAGTTCGTCCACCATTTCGAAAATCCGCCGTTGGGGGAAGCCATGCTCGCGATCATCTGAGGGAAGCTCAGAATGGAGAACGCGAAGATAAGAGGCATAACCCCGCCACCGCTGATACGAATGGGAATTGCGGACGACTGACCGCCGTACATCTTTCTGCCTTTGATCTGCTTTGCGTACTGTACGGGAACTTTTCTTTCGGAAAGGTCTACGTAGATAATCGCAAAGAAGATGACTGCGCATACGAGCACGAACGCCACCAAATCCCAGATAGCCCCCGCATTGTCGGGAATAGCTTGGGCTTTTGCGACGATTTGTGCGCCTGCCGTGGAAAGGATACCGACGAAGATGATCATCGATTGGCCGTTGCCTACGCCGTAGTCGGTGATTCTTTCACCGATCCACATAACGATCAGCGCGCCTGCCGTATACACGATCGCCATAAATACGCCCGCAAGCCAGATCTGATCGCCAAAGAGCGAAGTCTGGATCGCATCCTTACCAAAGCTGACGATGATACCGACCGACTGTACGACCGCAAGAATAATCGTTGCGAACCGCGTATATTGCGCGATCTTCTTTCTGCCTTCTTCGCCCTGCTTAGACAGTCTTTCCAGCGCGGGAATACCGACGCAGAGAAGCTGCATAATAATAGACGCGTTGATGTAAGGCCCGATACCCAAAGCAAACACCGTGCCTTGGGAAAGCGCACCGCCGGTGATGCTGCTCATAAGCGTGAGGAAGTCATTACCGGAAACTACGCCTTCAAAAGTCGTTCTGTCCAGACCGGGAACCGGAATGAAACAGCCGATACGGAATACCAGAAGCAGCAAAAGCATCATGTATACTTTGCGTCTGATTTCCTTTACCTTAAAAGCATTGATAATTGTCTGTAACATTTTTTTCTCCGTTTATGGGTTAGTTTCGCGTTTTTTAAGAAAATCTTATTAAAACGCAGGGGGAGAAATAATGCGAACTACGGAAAACCGCCTTTTGGCAGTCTTCCGCTTCACAATTTTTCGGGTTAGAGGGTCTCCGCCGTACCCTGAGCCGCTTCGATAGCTGCTTTTGCGGACGCGGAGAATTTCGCCGCTTTTACGGTAAGCGCAACTTTGAGTTCGCCGTTGCCCAAAACCTTCAATCCGCTGTTGTTTTTCACTTCTTTCGCAAGCCCGTTTTCCATAACGAAGCCGTAATCTACGACCGTGCCTGCGGGAAGTTCCGCAAGATCGGAAAGGTTTACGAGCACGTAAACTTTCTTACCGTTATGGGTAAAGCCTCTTTTCGGTACACGACGCGCGATGGGCATCTGACCGCCTTCAAAACCGGGACGTACGCCGCCGCCGGAACGAGCCCACTGTCCTTTGTGGCCCTTACCGGACGTCTTACCCGTGCCCGAACCGATACCGCGACCGAGTCTTTTGGTCGGTTTGGTTGCTCCCTGTGCGGGAGAAAGAGTATCTATTCTCATGATAATCTCCTTAAATGCTTTCTACTTTGACGAGATGCTTTACTTTCGCAATCATACCCTGAATTGCGGGCGTATCGTCAAGTTCTTTGGAAGAACGGATCTTTTTAAGACCGAGCGCAGCTACCGTGCCTTTTACGGACGCTACCTGTCCGATCGTGCTTTTTACAAGCGTTACTCTGATTTTTGCCATGTCTTATTCCTCCGTTCTCAGCTCAGAATTTCTTCTACGGCTTTACCGCGAAGCGCAGCTACCTGCTCTGCCGTTTTGAGCTCTTTCAAGCCCTCGATTGCAGCTTTTACGCAGTTGCCGGGGTTCTGGCTACCGTGCGATTTCGTTCTGATGTTCTTGATACCTACGGCTTCCATTACCGCACGGACGGGGCCGCCGGCGATAACGCCGGTACCTTCTTCAGCGGGCATCATAAGGACGCTGCCGCGACTGAACTGACCGATCACCTTGTGGGGGATCGTGCCGTCTACGATGGCTACGGGAACCATGTTCTTCTTTGCTCTCAAAGTAGCCTTTTCGATTGCTTCGGGAACTTCTTTCGCTTTACCCGTTGCAACGCCGATCTTACCGTTACCGTCGCCTACGATGACGAGTGCCGCAAAGCGCATGTTTTTACCGCCCTTTACAACCTTGGTTACACGGTTTACTTCGATGAGCTTTTTCACAAGCCCGTCGTCTTCAGCCTGTCTTCTCTGAGGTCTTCTTTCTCTCTTTTCGTCTGCCATTGTACCCACTCCTTAGAATTTAAGTCCGGCTTCTCTTGCGCCGTCTGCGACTGCCTTTACACGGCCCGTGTAAAGATAACCGCCTCTGTCGAATACGACTGCCTGAACGCCTTTTGCCATTGCTCTTTCAGCAGCAACTGCGCCGACAATTTTAGCAGCTTCCGTCTTGTTCAAGCCTGCGATCTTTTCTTTTACAGCTTTATCCATCGTGGACGCCGCGGCAAGCGTTACGCCGCCCTTTTCGTCGCCCTTGCGATCGTCGATAACCTGTACGTAGATGTGATTAAGGCTTCTGTATACGTTCATACGGGGCGTTTCCGCCGTGCCCGTAATCGTCTTTCTGACGCGTGCGTGGCGTCTCTGTCTGACTGCATTTTTATCAATTTTAGAAATCATACTTTAACGCTCCTTATTTCTTACCTTTACCGGAAGTCTTCCCTTCCTTATGCTCTACGTTCTCGCCCTTGTAGCGGATACCGTAGCCGTGATAAGGTTCGGGGATTCTGATCGCTCTGATATTCGCAGCCGTTTGTCCTACTACTTCTTTGTTGATACCGGAAACGTTTACTTCCGTCAAAGAAGGGCATTCGAATTTGATGCCTTCGGGAGCTACGAATTCTACGGGATGGGAGAAACCTACGTTGAGGACAAGTTTGTTGCCCTGTACCGCGGCTTTCCAACCTACGCCTTTTACTTCCAACGATTTCACGAAGCCCTGCGTTACGCCCGTAACCATACCGTTCAAGAGCGCACGATAAAGACCGTGTTTTGCGTTGGTGTCTGCGGCATCGTCAAGCGCTTTTACCAAAAGGGTCGCGCCCTCTACTTCGATACCGATGTTGCCGACGATCTCGCGGGTCAAAGTGCCCTTAGGGCCTTTTACCGTTACGATACCGTCTGCGAATTTAACTTCTACGCCCGCGGGAAGCGCGATGGGCATTTTACCGATTCTCGACATTGCCTTCTACCTCCCGTTACCAGATGTAGCAAAGGACTTCGCCGCCAACGTTGGCTGCCTTTGCTTTCTTACCCGTCATGATACCCTTGTTGGTGGAAAGGATAACCGTTCCGAACCCGCCAAGGACTCTGGGCATGTTATCTACGCCCGCATAGGTACGCAAGCCGGGCTTGGATACTCTCTGCAAACCGCTGATAACCGATTTCTTATCGTTGTATTTGAGCGTAATAGCGATCTTGCCGTTGTAACCGTCTTCGACGATCTTAACGTCTTTTACCCAACCCTCGTTTGCGAGGATCTCTGCAATCGCTTTCTTTTCGTTGGAAGCGGGGATCTCCACCGTTTCCTTTTTCGCCGTGATCGCGTTTCTGATTCTTGTAAGCATATCTGCGATAGGATCTGTCATTTTCTTTACCTCCTATTACCAGCTCGACTTCTTAACGCCGGGAATTTCTCCCTTGTACGCAAGGTTACGGAAGCAGATACGGCAGATACCGTACTTTCTCAAAACTGCATGAGGTCTTCCGCAG
>JAFTVF010000013.1 GCA_017465865.1 Clostridia bacterium | reverse complement strand
TACGATTATAAAACGCAAACGCTATTAGATAACGCATATTTTTATCCGTCAAGAGATTTGAAACAATACGAACGTGGCGAATTGAAAAAATTATCGTACACTTCTCTTGTGGGCGCGCTGCTTACCAAGGACGAGGGATTTTGCGTGTATAATTTACGGGGCGAAATGATAAATTGGAATTTTGGCGGAGAGATCAAAGCGGAAATAGATATACATAGAATTACAAAAATGAACACGGCAAAAAATCCTGAAAAAGACAAAACGCCGTGTATTATGTTCGCGCGGAACGCCAAAGCGGTGTTGAACACGATTGCAAATTGCAAAACCCGACAATATAAAAAGGATGCCAACGGAAAATGGAAGAGCATACGTATTCAAACGATAGAAAAGGTATATGCGACGATACATTATTTACCTTTGGACGGGTTCGGCGCAAGGTTGCTTAAAATTATCACACAGCCCAATTATCTCAACAGGATATTGCGCGCGGTATATAAAGAAAGTGAAATTGGAAAAGTGGCAAAAATGTTTGAATACGACGGAATCATAGAAGATACCGTGTATTCCCTTTGTCATTTGGACGGAGATATTCGCCGATTGATTGCTTTTTGTAATGGGTTGGAATTATATAAAGAAAAAGGCGAAATTCTTTGCCATGAGTTTCAACGGGAATACGTGGAAGAATACGTAAAGGGGAAAAATATTGACGTGTATACCGTTTCTTTGGAAGAAGTGGAAGGTTTGTTGGGTTGTACGTAAACGGTTGATTTTTGCTATAGAATGTGCTATAATAAAGGTGCTATGATAAAGACTTCGATACGATTTTTTGACGATATTCCCGTGAGAGCCGTTTGGAACGAAGAAAGTTCCAAATGGTACTTTTGCGCGGTCGATATTGCTGAAGCGTTGACGACGAGCAAAGCGCCGAGAAAATATTGGAATACGCTAAAGAGCAGAAATCCGCAGTTGTCCACGATTTGTAGACAACTGAAATTGCCTGCGCGCGACGGAAAGTCCTATCTCACTGACGTAATCGACGACGACGGCGTAAATACCGTTCTTGCTGTTATTCCAAGCAAGAAATCGGCAGTCTTTCTCAAATGGATGAGGTCGATGGGAACGTCCATTGACGAACAGAGCAAACAAAAGGCATATTCTTTGTTTGAAGACGGCATAATTAACACGATTGAAGTGGGCACGGTAAAGGGCTTACGGCAAATCCACGCGTATATTTTCGGCGGGTTGTACGATTTTGCAGGACAGATAAGAAACGTCAATATCAGCAAGGGCGGATTCATGTTTGCGAACGCCTTGTATTTGGACGAAACGCTGAAAACGATTGAGAATATGCCCGAAGATACCTTCGAACAAATTGTACAAAAGTACGTGGAAATGAATATCGCGCACCCGTTCCGCGAAGGGAACGGCAGAACAACCCGTATTTGGCTGGATATGATTTTGAAAAAAAACTTGTCCAAATGCGTGGATTGGAGTAAAATTGATAAGACGGAATATTTAGATGCGATGAAACGCAGTGTAGTGGACGAGAGCGGAATTTTCACGCTTTTGCAAAACGCCTTAACGGATAAGATTGACGATAGAGAAACCTTTATGAAAGGCATTGACTATTCCTACTACTACGAAGAAGAATAAAAGTATATAACCGAAAGCGAGTATCTATTGGGCGTTGCCTGATAGATATTTTGTTAATGTCGTTGATTTTTCATTTTTTTAACCTATAAACCCTAAAAATAGACAAGTTTCTCGTAAAATAATAGATAAATTACGAGAAACTTTTGCGTTTTGCTCATAAATCTATTGACTTTTCTCGCAAAAAGAGATATAATTTGTGAGAAACATAAAATAAAGGGGTAGAGCTTATGCGAGATTTTAATTATTCTTTGCTAAAAGAGTTGAAATGGGATTCGGAAATTGTCGGTTATCTTACGGCTATTCACGAAGCAAAGGGAAAGCAAGAACTTTACTTAAAACAACAACCCGAAAAATTAAATAAGCTTGTTGAAATTGCAAAGGTGCAAAGTACGGAATCTTCTAACGATATTGAAGGAATAAGGACAACGAACACGAGATTAAAACAACTTTTGTCGGATAAAACGACACCTAAAAACCGTGACGAAGAAGAAATCGCAGGGTATAGGGACGTGCTGAACGTTATCCACGAAAGCTTTGAGTATATCCCTATGACAGCAAATTACATTTTGCAACTTCATAAGATTTTGTACAGTCATTCGGAAAAGAGTATCGGCGGTAAGTTCAAAAACGTTCAAAACTATATTACGTTAACCGAAAACGGCAAGGAGAGTATTTTGTTTACGCCACCTGCGCCTTATGAAACGCCCGAAGCAATAGAGAAGATTTGCAATGAGTTTAATATTGCAATTTCAAAATGTGAAGTAGACCCGCTGATCTTAATTCCTATTTTTATTCACGATTTCTTGTGTATTCACCCGTTTTCGGACGGCAACGGTAGAATGAGTAGGCTTCTTACTACGCTCCTTTTATATAGAAACGGTTATATGGTGGGCAAGTATATTTCACTTGAATCGAAAATCGCAAAGAATAAGAATGCGTATTACGACGCATTAGAAACGGCGCAAGTAGGTTGGGATGAAGGCAAAGAAGACCCCGTTCCGTTTATCAAGTATTTGCTGGGCACGGTTATTGCGGCGTATAGAGATTTTGAAGACAGAATGGAGCTTGTTAGCGAAAGCGATTCTGCGCTGGATATGGTCAGAAAAGCGGTTGTAAATAAAATAGGCAAGTTTACCAAAATGGACATTGTTGCAATGTGTCCGTCGCTGAGCAACAGTTCAGTCGAAAGCTCGCTTAAAAAGCTTGCAAAAGAAGGCTTTATCGAAAAGAAAGGCGCAAGCCGTGCAACCTATTACGTAAAAATCGAATAAGATAATGACACCAAATAGGTAATCCCCGAGCGTTGAGAACAGCGCTCGGGGATAATGTTTACTAAAAATTTAATATTTTCCGCAAAAAAAGTTCCCGTTTTTGAAATTTTCTTCGTATTTATTTGTGAAAGGGTTTAAAAATCTGATTTAGCACTCGTATTTAGTAGTGAAGGGTTGAAAACCTGAATCAAAAAAACAAGGAGAGCGGTTATGCAAAACAAGAGCGAACAAACAAAAATTTCGGATAGAAAACTGTGGGAATACAGCCAACAGCTTTCTATGCTCGCTACGCTTTTACAAAGGAAGATGATTACGCAAGCAGAGTACGATAAAATCAAAAGACGGCTGATGCGCGATTATAAAATTACGTCGGATATTTTAACTTGACATATTCCCTAATCGTGTGGTATAATAACACTATAAAGGGAATACGGAAAAAGGAGGTGAAAAGTAATTATGAAAACAGTAGAAGTTATCAAGGCGACGGCGAATATTATCGACCGTAACAAGGGCATTGGACAGGGCAGACAGCTCCGCGTTGCGCCGTATTGTAGGGTAAGCACGGACGACGAAGAACAGCTGGACAGCTACCGTTCGCAAATGCAGTACTATACCGATATCGTGCAAAAGAACCCGAACTGGGCGCTTGTGGACGTGTATGCGGACGAAGCGATTACGGGTACGCAAGTGGACAAGCGTGAAGATTTTCAACGGATGATGCAGGACTGCGTTGCAGGCAGAATTGATATGATTATCACGAAATCCATTTCCCGTTTTGCAAGAAATACGCTGGATACGCTCAAATACGTGCGTATGCTGAAAGAACGCAATATTGCCGTAATGTTCGAAGAAGAAAACATCAACACCCTGACGATGGACGGCGAACTTTTGCTTACCATTTTAAGCTCGGTGGCGCAACAGGAAGTGCAAAATATTTCCGCGAACGTCAAAAAGGGCTTGAAAATGAAGATGCAACGGGGCGAGTTAATCGGTTTTCAAGGCTGTCTTGGCTACGATTACGATAAGACGACCAAAACGATGAGCGTCAACGAAGAAGAAGCGAAAATCGTGCGGTACATATTTGAACGGTACGTGGCAGGCGCAGGCGGACTGATTATCGGCAAGGAACTCCGTGCGCGTGGCTATAAAAGCAAGATGGGCGGTAGGAGCTGGCCAGAATCGACGGTTATCGGCATTATCAAGAACGAGAAGTACAAAGGCGCGCTACTTATGGGAAAAACGTTTACCGTTGACCCCATTTCCAAACGACGGCTGGACAATATGGGCGAAGAGGATAAGTTTTATATAGAAAACCACCACGAGCCTATCGTTTCGCCCGAAATTTGGGAGCGGGCGCAGGAAATTTTGCACCGTCGCAGTAAGCCCCGAATCTTACCTAACGGCAAACGGGAAGTCTATACCCGTAAATATGCGTTCAGCAGTATTATCAAATGCGGATTTTGCGGAAGTTCGCTTTCACGGCGTAGCTGGCATAGCGGAACGCCCCACCAAAAAGCAATGTGGCAATGCGTAACGGCAACCAAGGGCGCGAGAAAGTTTTGTCCTGACAGCAAGGGCGTGGAAGAAGCGCAAATCGAGCGCGCGTTCGTGGAATCCTATCACCGCTTAAACGCCGATAACGCAAGCGTGTTGAACGAGTTTTTGGCGCGGGTGGAGGATTCGCTCACGGGCGACAACGTAGGCAGGGAAATCGAACAGCTTAAACACGAAATTCAGGCGTTGGAAGTGAAAAAGAATAAACTTTTGGATATGCGCTTGGAAGAAATGATAGAAAAAGACGATTATGAGTTGAAATATTCGGAAATTTCTGCTACAATAAGAAAGTACAACGCGCGTTTGGACGAACTCACCGAATCGGACTTATCAAGAAAGAGCGTGCAAAAGCGTATCGCCGAATTTAGAAAAGTTTTGCAAGAACATAACACGATGACGAAGTTCGACAGGGCGGTATTTGAAAGCGTTGTGGAAGCCGTGATTATCGGCGGATACAACGAACGGGGTGAAAAAGACCCCACGCAAATTTCCTTCGTGTACAAAATGGGGTATAAAGATAAGCTGGATATCAAGGCGTACAGAAGCCCCAGAAAGGTGCGCGTGGATAGGAAAACGGGAGTGAAGGGGATAACGTCTTCCTTTGATAAAAACGGTCCCGAAATAACGTGTTTTTGCGATTCGTCCGATGCACGTGGAAAGTGTCGTTTGTCTGACGAGAAAACAAGCCAAAATCGGCTAAAAATGGGCAAAAACAAGCTGTTTTGAGCGATTTTGAGACAAAAATCCAAAAAAACGGTGTTTAAAATCAGAAAAAGCCCCAATTTTGCGTTGGGACAAATGTGAGTTTTGAGCAATGCTCGAAAATACCATTTACAGCAGTTTAGTATAACATATCGAAAGGAGTCTTATGAAAAACAGATTTGTAGCCTTTAACATTTTAATAGCAATTGCGCTGCTGCTTGTTTTAGTGCTTAGTTTAATATTCACTTTCTCATATCAACAGCCGACGGGATTAAAACAGCAAACGGGTATTGTGTCTAAATTCAATCAGTACGATGAGAAATGGTACGATAATATTTTTGAAATTCTAAAGGTTCTTACTTCGATGTGCGATTTGAAGATGATTCTTACTTTGAGGCAACAGGAATATGCTATGACAACATTGATAGAAGATTATTTGAAGAGCTACAGATAGGCAAAGAACTTACGATTACTTATTTTGAAAAAAGTGGTGGATTAAGAAAAATATGCGCCCTTGAATATAACGGTGAAACATATTTATCACTCAACGATGTTTTGAATGAATATAGCAAAAACGAAAAGACCGCACATATTGTTGGTCCAACAATTATGGCACTCTCAATATCGGTAGGCGCACTTTTGTTTGTTGTTAACTATAAGAAAAATCGCGGGAAGTAAATATACCTTTTGGCTTTACAACCCCCGTTTTTCGACCGTTTTGAGACCTTTTGGAGTCTTGACCCACGTGGAAACGCTTGTAGTACTTGGTCGGAAATGATTTAGTGCGTTTGTATGTAAAAAAGGAAGTTTCATTATGGAAAAAACACAAAAAGTATACTTGTTCGATTTTGACGGAACGCTCGTCGATTCTATGCCGACTTTCGTATCCGTTATGCTTCGCATTTTGGACGAGTATGGGATAAAATACGGTGATGATATCGTTAAAATTATCACCCCTCTCGGGTATCAGGGCACGGCGGAATATTATCGCGGGCTTGGAATATCCTTGTCCACAACAGAGCTTGTAGAACTTATGAATCAATACGCTCAGGACGAATACGCCTATAAAATCTCCGCAAAAGAAACCGTTGTCCAAACACTCAAAAAACTGAAAGAACGCGGCGATCGTCTTAACGTGCTTACCGCAAGTCCGCATAGTATGCTTGATCCTTGTTTGAAAAGGCTCGGTATTTGGGATTTGTTTGATAACGTATGGTCGTGCGACGATTTTAATACCACAAAATCAGACCCGAAAATATATCAATCGGCGGCGGAGAAAATAGGAAGACGTATTCAGGAAATTATTTTTGTTGACGATAACGTGAATGCTGTCAAAACGGCAAAGCGCGCAGGTATGAAAGCCTATGGCATATACGACGCCTCGTCAGCGGAGTATGAGGACGAAATGAAAGCCGTGTCCGACCGTTATATCAAAAATTTTTCACAGCTTCTTACTATATGATTTCTCGCTTTTTGACTTGACAAAAAAATAGGATCGTATATAATAATAGTATAAACAATCAATCGGGAGAGCGGTATGAATCAAGAACGCAGGAGTAAAATTCTACAACTTATCAACGCGCAGGGTACGGTTAGCAATGAAGAATTGATAAAAACGTTCGGTATATCCATCGAAACGGTTCGGCGGGATTTGTCCTTTCTTGAAAAGCAGGGCTTACTCGAACGCGTTTACGGCGGCGCTGTGAAAAAGACGTTTTTAAGAGTCGAGCCGAGTTATCAAAACCGTGAATTGAAACATACCGAAGAAAAAATCGCAATCGCAGAGGCGGCAAAAGCCTTTATCGAGCCGAACGATACCGTTTTCTTTGATTTGGGTACGAGCGTTCTCTATTTAGCCCAACGCGTTACGTCGGATAAGAACGTTACGGCGTTTACAAACGCCCTCAGAACGGCAATAGCGTTAAGTGAAAACGGTTGCAAAGTAGTCATTCTGGGCGGTGAGATCCGAAAAGGCGAGCTCTCCTTAACGGGGACTTTAACCAAAGAAAATATCCAACGCTTTAATTTTGACAAGGCTTTTATCGGCGTTGCGGGAATTACAAAAAACGGGCTTACCGACTTCATTATCGACGAAGCGAATATCCGTGCGGAAATTATTAAAAATGCCCGTAAAACGATCGTTTTGGCGGATCATTCCAAATTCGGCGTGCGGACAATGTGCCGCGTTTGCGATATCAAGGACGTAGACGTTATTATCACCGATAAACATACCCCTGAAAACGTCCTCAAAGACTTGGAACACGACAATCTGGAAATCATTGTCGCAGAATAAAAAAAGCGAATAAAAACGGCAACCTTCGGGTTGCTTTTTTTATTGAAAACGCAAAAAATAAAAACATTTTGAAAATATTATGATAATATCTTGCACAACTCTTGACAAATGTTTTCGGCTTTGTTATAATAAAAACAAGCTACAAACAAAAAAGGAAGGAATAAGATATGTTAAAGACAGACGTAGTAGTAATCGGTGCGGGCGCAGTCGGTTGCGCGATCGCGCGGGAATTGTCTAAGTACGATATTCGCGTTACGGTCGTGGACAAAAACGAGGATGTCGGCGGCGACGCGTCAAAATCGAACAGCGCGATCATTCATACGGGCTACGACGCAACGCCCGATTCCCTCGAATCGCAGCTCGTAGTTGCGGCAAACCCTATGTATGACGAAATCGTAAAGGATTTGGACGTACCTTTCAAGAGAATAGGTGCGATCTTGCCTGCGTTTACGCAGGAGCAGTTTGACAAGCTCCCCGAAATTAAGGCAAAAGCC
Source organism: Clostridia bacterium (assembly GCA_017465865.1). Lineage (GTDB taxonomy): Bacteria > Bacillota > Clostridia > Christensenellales > Borkfalkiaceae > Scatosoma. The sequence continues at coordinate 252,969 of JAFTVF010000013.1, read as the reverse complement.
TTCAAAAACCGTGTGTACGACGTGGAATATAAATCGGGCGCGGAGCTTTTGGAAATCGAGCCGAACTTAAACCCCGAAGTAAAGGGCGGTTTGTACATACCCAGAGAAAGCATTATCGATCCGTTTATTTTGGTACAAGCGCTTGCGGAAAACGCGAATGCGAACGGCGTGGAATTTTTACTCAACGCGAAAGTTACCGATATTAAGACGGAAAACAGCAAAATCAAGAGTGTTGTAACGACGAAAGGAGAAATCGAAACTACTTACGTGATTAACTCCGCAGGGCTGTATTGCGACGAAATCGCGGAAATGGTCGGTAAAGCGGAATATAAAGTCGTGGCGAGAAAAGGTCAGTTCTACATTTTGGATAAGAAAACGAATTGTCAGGTCAATTATATCGTCTTGCCGATTCCGACAAAAATCACCAAAGGCAAGCTGATGTGCCCGACCATTCACGGCAATATGCTTGTCGGTCCTACGGCGGAAGATCAAGAGAGCAAAGTGGACAAATCGACGAGCGCGGAGGGCTTGGCAAGCATTGAAAAAGACGTGAGAAATTTAATTCCCAACGTCAATTTGCGGGATACGATTACGCAATATTCGGGGCTTCGCCCTAACCGTAACCCCGAGGGCTTGCACGTGGATACGTACGAGGATTTGCAGGGCTATATCAACCTTTCGGGCGTGCGTTCGACGGGCTTGACCTTGTCGGTGGCAATGGGCAAATACGTAGCGCAGGTAATGCTGAATATCGGCGCGAAAATGGTTTTGAAAGACAATTTTATCAAAACCAGAAAGGGTATCGTGAAATTCAGCGAGCAATCGCGCGAGGAGCAGGATAAACTTATTCAAGAAAATCCCTTGTACGGCAACGTAATCTGCCGCTGCGAAACGATAACCGAAGCGGAAATCCTGCAAGCGATACACCGCCCCTTGGGCGCAAAGAGCGTTGACGGGGTAAAACGCCGTGTGCGCGCGGGAATGGGGCGTTGTCAGGCGGGTTTTTGCGGACCGAAGGTTTTGGAGATTTTGGCAAGAGAGCTTGGCGTAGCGCCTACGCAGATCAATAAGCACAACGACGGCTCGTATATGGTTACGGGTAAAACGCGCGAATAAGCGAAAGGAGCAAGTATAGTATGTATAAGATGAAATTTGACGTAGCGGTTGTGGGCGGTGGGCCTGCGGGGCTTGCGGCGGCGATTGCGGCGAAAAAAGAGGGCGCGGAAAAAGTACTGATCATCGAACGCGATAACGCGCTCGGCGGCATTTTACAACAGTGTATTCACCCCGGTTTCGGGCTGACGAGATTTAACGAAGAACTGTCAGGCCCTGAATATTATTCCCGCTTTATCGACGAAGCGAAAGCACTCGGCGTGGAAACGCTACTGAATGCAATGGTGTTGGAGGTCAATGCCGAAGCCAAGGAAGTGTATTGTGTAAACAGCGAATACGGTATGGTTTTGGTACAGGCAAAGAGCGTGGTGCTTGCCATGGGTTGCAGAGAGCGCACGAGGGCGAATATCGTTGTCCCCGGCACTCGTCCCGCGGGGCTTTATACGGCGGGTTCGGCGCAACGCCTTGTCAACAGACAAAACGTAATGGTGGGTAAAAAGGTAGTCATTTTAGGCTCGGGCGATATCGGTATGATCATGGCGCGGCGTATGACGTTAGAGGGCGCAAAAGTCGTAATGGTGGTCGAGCTTATGGACTATCTTGCAGGGCTTACGCGTAACCGCGTGCAATGCTTGGACGATTTCGGTATTCCCTTGAAACTTGCGCATACGATTACGCGGATCGTGGGGAACGAACGCGTAGAGGGCGTGTACATCGCGCCCGTGGACGGGAATAAAAAGCCGATTACCGATAAAGAAGAATTTGTAGAATGCGATACCGTTTTGTTCTCCGTTGGTCTGATCCCCGAAAACGAGCTTACGAAGAACGCGGGGATCGAGATGAATAGAATTACAAACGGTCCGAGCGTTAATCAGTATATGGAAACGAGCAAGGCAGGCGTGTTCGCTTGCGGGAACGTCGTACACGTAAACGACCTCGTGGATAACGTAAGCAGCGAGAGCGAACAGGCAGGCAGGTTCGCGGCGAAGTATGCAAAAGGCGAACTTTCCACGGCAGAAAAGACGGTCGTTTGCCAAACGGGCAGAAACGTTAGATACGTTTGTCCGCATAAAATCGCGGCAACGGGAGAGAGCGAAAAAGTTGCGCTGTATTTCCGCGTATTAAGCCCCGAAGAAAACGTAAAACTCGTTGTAAAATCGGGCGACGAGGTCATTGCAACGAAGAAAGAGCTTCGCGTAAATCCAGGTGAAATGTGCTGTGTAAAGGTGGACGTAGCCAAGGTTGACGATACGCTCACGGTAGAAGTCGTAAAGGAGTAAGGAAAGATGAAGAAAGAAATTATTTGTACGGTATGTCCGCGCGGTTGCCATATACTTGTGGACGGCGACGGAAAAAACGCGGTTTCGGTGGAGGGCTACGGCTGTAAACGCGGCTTGACGTATGCGGAAGCGGAATATTCTAACCCCGTCCGTATTTTGACGACGACGGTAAAGGTAGAGAACAAGGAAAACGAGCTGTTGCCCGTTCGCTCGAATATGCCCGTGCCGCAAGGTAAGCTGTTTGAGTGTATGGAGATCATCAAAAAGACGGCGGTGAAATTGCCTGTGAAGCGTTACGACGTGATCGTAAAGGATATTTGCGGTACGGGCGTTGATATCGTTGCGACGAAAGATATACCGTAATCAAGCGGTAGAATAATCATTAAAAAAATAAAAAGGCGGTACATATTATGAAAAAAAGAGTTTTAGGGATCCTTTCTATGCTGTTGGCTCTGACGTTCACGTTTTCAGCCTGTGAAGGCGAGCAGGGCGCACAGGGCGCAGCGGGCGCACAAGGCGCGCAGGGCGAACAAGGGATACAGGGCGAGCAAGGCGAACAGGGCGTAACGCCGAAACTTCGGATCAGCGAAACGACCAACGAGTGGGAGGTGTCCTACGACGACGGCGTAACTTGGTCGTCGCTGGGCGTAAAAGCGACGGGCGAGCCGGGTACGAAAGTAGAAATCGGCGAAAACGGCAACTGGTTTTTAGACGGCGTGGATACGGGGGTCAAGGCTTCGGGGTCGAGTTCTGCTCCCGAACAGCCCGCAGAGCCGACGGAGTTCGTGCCCGTAACGAGATTCGTGGTTACGAGCGATATTCATCTCCGCGAAAACGGCGCGCTGGAAAGTCAGGACAGATTAGAAGCCGTTTTAGATACGGCGTACGCGTATGCGGAAAGCCAAACCGATTACAGTGGGCTTGACGGGATTTTCTTCGCGGGCGACCAAACCCAAAACGGTAGCGAAGCCGAACAGACCGCGTTTTTCAATACGGTAGCGCAAAAACTCAAAGGCGATACGGTGGCAAGGGCGATAATGGGCAACCACGAATATTACGCAACGGGGTATTATACCGAGGAATCGATGGCGCAAGCACCGCTTAATTTCTTGGAATTCAGCGGTTACGAGGACGACGACGCGCATATCGTCGTAGACGGCTATCATTACATATTCGCCTCTATGGACAAATACCGCGGAAACACGGGCAAGGACTACGAATATTTAAGCCCGACCAAGATCGCTTGGCTGAAAGAGGAGCTTGACAAAGCGGTTGCCGACGACGAAACGGGCGAAAAGCCTATCTTCGTATTCCAGCACGTGGCGGCGTACGATACCGTGTTCGGCTCGACGGGCGGGGATAAGGAACTGAGAGAATTGCTCAACGACTATCCCAACGTCGTGGACTTTTCGGGACATTCGCATAGAGCGTTGACCGACCCGCAGTGTATTTGGCAACAGGAATTTACCGCGCTGAATACGGGTTCTATGTGCTATCTCAGCCTGAATTTTGCAGGGCATCCGACGCTCAGCAACGCCTATCGCGTGGAGATCAACGACGACGGGGATTTGGATACGAGCAACGAAGACGGCGTGCGTAACGGCAATATGTATTACATTTGCGAAATCTCGGAAAATCACGAAATGCGTATCCTGCGCTACGACGCGATCAACGAGGGCGTTTACGGCGAGCCGTATTATCTCGATTCCTTTGGCGACCCTACGGGCTTCGAGTACACGAGCGCAAGAAGCGAAGCGTCGGAAGCCCCCGCGTTCGCGGCGAGTGCCGCGGTTGTGGCAGGAAACTGCACGGATACGAGTATTCAATTGACGTTCCCGCAGGCGGCATGCAAAGACGTCGTGCAAAATTACCGTATCGAAGTGTATAACGGCAGCACGCTTGCGGCGACGGAATACAAGCTGTCCCGTTCGTTCTTGGGCGCGGCGATGCCGCAGACGCTGACGGCAACCGTGGACGGTCTGACCGCGAATACCGAATATACGGTAAAGGTTTTCCCCGTCAACTCTTGGGGGAAAGCGGGCGAGCCTTTGACGGGCACGGCGACGACGGAGAAACAAGTTGTAGTCAATTATACCACGCTCGCGAGCTTTGCGGACGCGGAGAACGGCACGGTCAGCAACGTATCGGGTTACGGTTGGACGGCGTATAAAATAGAACCTACCTATCAAGACGGTACGCTGAAAGCGGGATTTTATCTCGATCGTTATCACGTAGACGGCGGAAGTACGAAATTGGCGGCGTTTAAGGTAACCTTGCCTACGGGCTTGGATCTTACCAAAGACGGTATCGTGGTGAAAGTGCTTTTGGCGGATTATTCGAATATTTCGGGAAATAGCCCTGATAAGTTTACAATGCTGACGAAGAACGGGCAGAAGTCTTGGCAAAATACTTCGGATCCCACGACGTTCCCCAACGTTACGATGGTAACGGATAAAACTACCTATATGGAGCTGAGAGTATCCTCTTCACAGCTTACCGAGCTTGGCTATGTAACGGGCGATACGGAGTTGTATTTCGGCGGTTGGTATACGGCAAGCGTACAAAGAACTGCGGGTGTCAGTTTGGTATTCCAGCTTGACGAGATCAGTCATTACGAGCAAGTAGAATAAAATTAAATATAGCAAAATAACAGGCGGACGTTTTATCAAACGTCCGCCTGTTATTTGTCGCAGAGAGGAGAAAACGGATTTAATTATTATGCAGGAATTTTTTCTTATACGCGATCGGGCTTAAACCCGTGTTTTTCTTAAATATACGGTTGAAATGGCTCAAACTGTCGTATTCGAGCAGGTTGCTGATTTCCAGCGGACTGGAATCGGTATACTGCAAAAGGGTGCATGCGTAGTTGATTCTCAAATTGGTGATATAGGAAATCAACGTCGTGCCTACGTATTGCTTAAAATGAATATTCAGCATTGCGCGCGAATACGGGGCAAGCGGATATATATCCGTCAATTTCATAGTAAATACTTTGGGGTCGTTGAGCGTATCCAAAAAGGTGTTCAGCCAAGTGGGATAAGCCTGATGCACGTTAAGCATTTTTTGCGTATTTGATTTTTGGAATAAAAATAGCATAAGCTCCAAGATAATACTCTTGATGACGGCGTAGCTGTTTTGGGATTGCGCGGGGAATTGACTTAAACGGTTGATAGAATTTAATATCGATTCAAAGTCCTTTTGCGGTAAAAACAGATCGCTGGGAAGCACCCATTTGTTGACCGTATCCGACATATCTTTGAGCCAACAGAACTTGGATAATTCCTGTAACGCAGGTACGGAAATGCAGAAATTGATGTGCTTCGAACGGTGATTATGATATGGAAGAAATTGGTGAAATTCGCCAGGTTTTATCAAAAAAAGCATCCCTTCGGAAGCAAGGCTGGTCGCGCCGTTGAGCGTATGCCGTACTTTTCCGTCGGTGATAACGACGAATTCGTAATAATCGTGTTCGTGAAAAGAAGTGTAATTTTGGTAACACCAGTTAAAATTTACCCCTTGTTTTGGAAAAGGCATGTTTACGTTGAAGATTTTATGCTCGATAAGGGTGTCGATTTTCTTCGTAGCCATAGAAAAACCTCTCAAATCTTTGTTATCAGTATAATGTAAAAAAAACCGTTTGTCAACTAAATATTAGCAAAAATCACATTTTTTTAATCAAATATAGCAAGACAAATAACAAGGCGGGTGTTATAATATAATTGTGAAAAAATTAGAATAGGGTCATTGCCTTATGTTTTTGCGCGCTACGCGCGCAAGCGTTGGTTTTTAGGGTTGGTTTTTTTCAACAACGCAGCCCCATGGGGCTTTCTTGTGCCTTGCACAAGAAAAAAACATTTAATTGGGAAAGGAGTCGGAAATTGGAAAATGAAGAATGGGAAGAGAAAAAAAAGGTTTGCAGTGTGCTTGGCTTCGATCTGCGCTTTGCTTTGCGGTTTGTCTGCATGCGGAAAGGGGGCGGAAGTGAAAGAGGATAAAATTCAATGCGACGCCTTTAACGGCGCGACGATCGACTGTACCCCGCCCGTTTATCAAAAATACCTGTCTTTAACCGACGAAAACGAAATGGCGAAATTGCTGTTCGAGCATAACGAGCAAGGCGTGTTTAAGGCTGTGCCCACGTCCACCGACGTAGTGCTTTCTTGGGATAGCGAGGACGGGTATCGGAAGTATTTCGTACAGATTTCGAAAAACGAGGATTTCAGCGATATCGTTTTCCAGGCGGAAACGCAGGAGTTTTACGCGACTGTTTCAGGGCTGTTCCCAGGCACGTATTATTGGAGAGTAACCGACAGCACGGGAAAAAAGAGCGACGTGGATACGTTTACGGTGTCGAACTACGTGCGGGCGTTAAACGTGGATAAGATCCGAAATTTCAGAGATTTGGGCGGTTGGAAAACGGAAAGCGGAAAAACCGTAAAATACGGGCTTACCTACCGTAGCGCGATTTTGAAAGAAAGCAGCGGCAACGCGCTGGTGGACTTGGGGATCACAACGGAGATCGATTTGAGAGCGGATGAGGAATACGCGCAATCGATCATCCCGAGTAAATACGGGATTAAGTTTTTGCAAGCGGGGATCATGCAAGGGGATTACGTATTAAAGGATAAATCCTTTTACAGCTCGCTTACCCCTGAACAAATCGAAGAAAAACGGCATTCCGAAGCGGCGTTTAAGCAAGAATATGCAGACGCGCTGTACGAGGCGTTTAAGCTGTATACCGTCGAAAGCAATTATCCGATCTTATTCCATTGCACGTCGGGCGCAGACAGAACGGGAACGTTCGCGTTTCTGCTCAACGGAATGCTCGGCGTGTCGGTTGACGATCTATATCGGGATTTCGAGCTGACTTGTTTTGCGATGGGCGGAAAGCGTTGGCGTTCTAATATCGAAAACGACGGGAACGGCAACTATTATTTCAACGACGACGGGTACGCTACCGTATCGGATAATTACGTGGCGATCGGGCTACTGTATAAAGGCTTGATGACCTGCTATTCGACGGGGGATGGAAAGCTGTCTTCGGCGATCAAGAATTATTTAAGAACGGACGTAGGCCTGACGGACGACGATTTCGAGGCAATAGAAAATATAATGCTCGATTGATCTCGCGGTGAGAGAAAAAAGAAATTCACGTTGAAGAACTCAACGCAGAATATAAACTAAAAAACATTAATCTTAGGAGGATATCAAGATGAAAAAAAGCAAAAAGGCAATAGCATTAGTGCTGAGCACGATGTTGACGTTCGGCGCGGTCAGCGGTTTAGCTGCTTGCGGCGGCGGAGGCGTAAAGGTTGACGAAAGCACGATCGTCGTTAAGGTAAGACGCGCGGGCTTCGGTACGGACTGGCTGTACGAGCTGAAAGGTAAGTTTGAAGCGGCGTATGCAGAGCAGGGCTATAAAGTCAAGATTATGACCCCCGACAACTCGATCAAAGACGACGTTATGGTAAAAGAGCTTGCGCTGAAATACAACAAGACGAAAGTAGATTTGTATATCAGCTCCGGCGCAACGCCCAACCAAGTAGGCGAGCTGGGCGATTACGGCGTTTTGGTAGAGGACCTTGAAGAGAGCGTTTACAACAAGACGGCAATTTCCTACGACGGTACGGAGGAGACGAAAACCGTACGCGAGAAGCTGGGTGAGGACGTGTTGCCGTATATGACGGACGCGAACGGAAAAATATACGCTTACAACTGGGCGCAGGCTTCGGCGGGTTTGGTTGTGAATACCAGAAAATTAGCCGCTTACGGCTTGGATATGCCGAAAACCACCAACGAGATGTTCGATTGCTTCGATAAGATCTATTGCGGCTATAACGACATTCCGAACTCGATCGAATCGGGTACGTATCCCATCACTTACGTTTCGGGCGGTAACGGCTACGGTGTATGCTTCCTGTATAACCTGATGGCGCAATACGGGATTGACGATTGGAATACGTTCTGGACTTTCCAAACGAAGAACGAGGCGGGTGAAACCGTGAAATTGTCCGACGCGGAATGTCAGGAACTGTTCGACGACCCTATGCTGTACGAAATGATGAAAGTTGCTTATAAAACTTTCGATTTGACCATCGCGGCTCCCGGTAGCGGTTCGCAGGGCGTAGACCAAGCGCAGGCGAAAATCATGGGCGACGTAGACGGCGCGGTGTTTATGTTCAACGGCGACTGGATGCTCAACGAGGTTAAGCTCAACTACGAAGACGAGCTGGACGAGATTGATTTCATTAAATTCCCCGTGCTTTCCGCAGTCGGTACGAAAGTCTTCGGCGCGGGCACGTCGTATAATTTCGACGATGCGAAATGCGAAGAATTGCTGTCGTATATGATTGATCTGGTAGACGAGAATAAGGATATCGACGATATCGTTGCAGCCGTAAAAGCGGAAAAGAACGTAGACGTTACGGCAGACGACGTGAAAGAAATTGCAGCCTCGCGCGGCGTTACTTACGCGAGAGGTCCCGAACACGTAGCGTACGTTACGAAAGGCACGCCCAAGATGGATATCGTAAGCCTGTTCCTCAGAATGATGGCAAGCGACGATTTCGGTGAAACGTTCAGCCGTACCGCAAACGGTACCAGCCCGTATTGCGCGAAAGAAAACACGACCTCGGCGTATGACTTTGTAAAGAACGCGTCGAAAATTCCCGCAAATCAATACTATTCGCAGGTATCGACGTTTGGCGGCTTGAAAGGTTACAGAGGTCAAATCGGCGGTTCGCTTTTGAGTATGTTTACGACGAAATGGCATATCCCCGATTACGTTACCTCGGAAAGCACGGCGTCGATTTATACGACGACAGGCACGAGAAACGGCAACACGGATAGCGTATACGCGGACGCGGCTGCGAAGTTCTTGGCGGACGAAAAAGCAAACGTAATCAGCAATTGGGCAAACTATTTAGCGACTGCGGGGTTGTAATACGTTATGAGCTTAAAGGATAAAATCAAACAAAATTATTCGATCATGGAAAGGCGCGATTTTGTATTTGCGTATTTACTCGTGCTTTTCCCCGTTTTGCAGTTTGTGGTTTTTTGGTTTTACGTGAACGTGTCGTCTATCGGGCTTGCCTTTCAGGACGGCATGGGTGCGTTCACCTTTTCGAATTTCAAAATGGTGTGGAACGGTTTCACCGATAAGGATATGCTCGGCATTAACCTTTTGGATTCGCTCGGCCGTTCGTTTCTCTTATGGATCGTGGGCGAAGGGTTTATCTTCCCCGTTACGCTGATCACCACCTACGTCTTAACCAAAAAGATCGCAGGGCATTACGTATTCAGAATTATCTATTACGTTCCCGGGTTGATGGGGTCTATTATTTGGACGTTGCTCATTAAGGAAATGGTGGGCTATTCCGGTCCTATCACCAAGCTCATGCTCTCCATAGGCGCGGATCTGCCTGCGACGGCGCGGAAAAACGGGCTTTTGCGCAGCGAGGATACGGCGTTCGTTACTCTGCTTATGGTACGCTCGGTCATGGGCGTTGTGGGTAATAACGCAGTATTGACGGGCGCGTATACGCGTGTGCCCGACGAGCTGTTCGAATCGGCGGAATTAGACGGCGCAGGGTTTTTCAGACAAATGTTCGGCATTGCCATTCCCTGTATTTGGTCAACGATTTGTACGCTGTTGACGTTTGCGCTTTGCAGCGTGTTCACCTGCGACTACAACGTATGGCTGTTTACGGACGGCACGGGCGGTTACGGAACGTCTACGATCGGCTTCCAGCTGTATAACCTGACCTATCGTTTGTCTACGGGTATCGGCTCGACGGGCTACGGCTATCCCGCGGCGCTCGGCGTAGTGCTCACGGTGGTTACGCTGCCCGTGGTATTGACGGGTAAATATCTGCTCGAAAAAGCTTCGGAGAACGTGGAGGTGTAATATGAATAAATTGAAATTTAAGCGTACTCCACTTGGCTCGAAAATCATCTATATATGCTTTTTCGTAATGTTTGTATTTTTTGCGTTCTTGTATCTGTATCCGTTGGTTTGGGCATTCCTCAACTCCTTTAAGAGTATGAAAGAATACGCAACGGACAGCTTGTCTTTGCCTGATAAGTGGATTTGGAAGCATTACATTCAGGTATTTACGGAATTCCAAGCCGTACCGCTTTCGGGCGGCGAGCCGTTCCGTTATATGGATATGCTCTTCAACTCCCTGTGGATCTTGGTGGTAAAGGTATTCGTAAACGTTGCGTCGAGTATGCTGCTTGCGTATGCGTTGGCGAAATTCCGTTTCCCCGGCAGTAAGTTCTTGTATACCTTGGTTATTTTTGCAAACACCATTCCCATTATCGGTGCAGGCCCTGCGGCTTACCGCTTGGCGATGCAGTTGGGTATGGTAAACAATCCCGCTCTTATCTGGCTGATGTGGGCAGGCGGTTTCGACTTTGCCTTTATCGTGCTCTACGGGTATTTCAAGGGCGTTAGCCCCTCGTATTCGGAATCGGCAAAGATGGACGGCGCAAGCAACTGGACGATTTTTATCAAGGTCGTTCTGCCCCAGGTTACGCCCTGTCTTGCGGCGATCGCCATTACGCAGGCAACGGGCGTTTGGAACGACTATTCGACCCCGATGATCTACATGCGCGACTATCCGAACCTGGCTTACGGTATGTATCTGTTTAAGGACAGTACCTTCCTCGTCAAGGATTCGATGCCTATTTATTTCGCGTCGGCGGTTATTTCCTGTTTACCCGTTATCATTCTGTATACTTGTTCGCAGAACCTGATTCTGAACAACATGACGACGGGCGGCTTGAAAGGTTAAAAAATTTAAGGAGGACAAATTATGAAAAAACTTTGGATTGCGTTATTAGCGTGTATGTCTTTCGTTTGTATGTCTTTGGGCGTAGCTTGCTCGAAAGAAGACAAAACGAAACTCGCTTTTAACGAGGGCTATTTGGAAGAGATCGTGCTCGGTGAGCCGATTATGCTCGACGAGTATATCGACCCGAACCTGACGAACGATTACACGGCGATTTTGACCTGCGACGAAACGGGTCAGGAGCGCGATTTGAAAGAGCTTGTACAATGGACGACGGATAAGCCCGGTACGTATACGCTTACGTATACGGTAAACTCGGGCGCGTATAAAGGCACGGTATCCACGAAGATCAACGTAGTGGTTTCCAAGGCTGAGTGGTCGTATTCCAATCCTACGCTCGTGTATCGCGCAGGCGACACGATGAGCTTTAACCTTTTGAAACGTAACTTGAATATCGCGGTAAAATCCTACTACGATTTCGAGTTCTTCGTAAAGGAAGTAGCGTATAACAATAAGGCGGAAGATTTGCGAGGCAAGACCTCTTACACCTTCCCCGAGCACGGCGATTTCGTATTTACGTTCGGCGTTAAAACGAAAGACGGACAGGTGCTTACGGCAGAGCATACGATTACCGTCCGCAAACAGCAGGTTATGGCGGCGGGCGCGCAGGAATGGATGGAAGAAAACAACATTACCGTAGACGCGGAGGGCTGGACGTACATCTCCCCCGACGGTTACGTGGAATTAGACGCGGGCTACTATAACGGCTCGGCGGTGAAGGACCACGTGCCTTATCTTGCTTTCAACGGCGAGGCAGGCGGCACGGGCTACGGCGCGAATACCTACGTCATGGCGGACTTCACGGGCAAGAACCTTCCCCAAGTCGCGTTCTTCAGTAAAGACGTAAAACCCAGCTTCACCGACGGCGGCGACGGCGTGCTGTTCTATAACGGCTTTGGCGAAAGCAAATGGAAAAACTCCGTACACCCCGACCGTCTGGTTGTTTACGGACCGAACAAGGTAGGCTACGGGCACTTTGACAACATGGGCAGATTGGTAGGCAACGTCGGCGGCGGTAACCCTTGCCCTGCAAGCTGGAACGGCTTGGACGAAGACTGTCAATACAGATATATCGTCGGTATCGAGAATGCTACGACGGAGAAAATGACGCTGCGTATCCTTTTGATCAACCTTACGACGAGCGAACGCGTCTTGGATTACACGACGGATGTAAATCACTGGACGGGTGTAAGCGGTACGGAATATCTCAAGGATACTATCGACGAAAGCTATTATTCTGGCAGTATCGTATTGTACGGGCGTTACGGCTTCGATCTGACGCTTGACAAGGTATATACGCCGATCACGGGCGTTAGCGACATTTACGAGTTGGACCAAGCTGCGGAATTTAAGGACGGCTTTGCTAAGTACTACGATAAAGGGGATACGGCAAACATAGCGGATTACGCCGAAATTTCCGACGGCGATACCTTCCGCGTAGTAGACCCCGAGGGACAGGAAGTAACCATCGACAGCGACGGCAACTTTACTTATACCAAGAGCGGTACGTACAGACTGTACTTCATTCCCAGCGACGTGAATATCCGTCAAAGCTCGGCGACGGTAAAGGTCATGTACGATCTGGATAGCCCGATGGCGGCGGATCAGCTTGAAAAAGACGGTGCGCTTGCAGCGTTGACGGGCAATCAGATAGCGGTAACGAACACGGTTACGGACTATATTGAGGAAGGCGCGCAGAGCATTAGATTCTATACGATCAACGCTTCGGAAACTCTCGACGTGTACCTCACGAGGGAATTTACCGAGTTCGTATTTATGAATAGAAAGGTACAGGGCGTAAAATTCGATATCTATTCGCCTAATGCGATTGAATACAAGCTGAAAGCGTTGACGGACGACACCACGAACGCCGCATACCTTAGAGAAGACTATACGGGCGCGATCGCAGCGGAAACGTGGACGACGGTAACCTTGTCGCGCGATCTGATTATGAAGAACTACGCGACGTACGGCAAGCAGAATTACGCTATCGCGTTGACGCTTGTAGGCAGCTTTACGTCGCAGACAGGCGTATACGTCGATAACGTACAGCTCGTGCTTGAAAACGTCAACGGTACGGTCGCAACCGAAGCGCAGTCGTTTATGACGGCGAATAATATCACGGCGTACGCTTACAATTCGATTAACGCGGATATGAGCGTATCGCTCAAAAAAGGCTATTATCAAGGCAACCCGACGCACGGTGCAGCGCCTTGGATGAGTAACGACGACGTGCCTTATATCGCGTATAACGGCAACTACGGCGCAGGCTCTTACGTGGTGGCAGACTTCACGGGTAAGAATATCCCTCAGCTCTGCTTCTTCGCAAAAGAGATTACCTCGTCGCTTACTGACGGTAAAGCAGGTATCTACGTGCATACGGGTATGGTGTATCCGAACGGCGACAACGTCGCGCTTCACGACAGCAGACGCGTTACCTTCTTCGGCCCGAACAAGATAGCGTACGGTCATATCGACAACCAAGGCAGACTTGGTCAATTCGGTTATAACAACACGGAAGGCTCGGAAGCTCCGTTCTCTGTCAATCAGTTGGTAGAGGGCACGCATTACAGATACGTGATCGGCGTAAAGAGCGCGGCGGCAGGTAACGCCGTATTCGAGCTGTTGCTTATCAACCTCGATACGAACGAGAAAGTGGCTCATAAAGAGCATACGGCGAGCGGCAGCTGGGGCGCGGATTTTGTCAGCGGCAACATCGTAATGTACGGCAGATACAATTATGCGATCACCTTGGATAAGATCTACGACGTATACGAAAACGTAAGCGACATTAACGCGATCGACAAGGTATCCGAAGTACTTGGGGCATAAAGGAGGAAAAAGATATGAAAAAGAGAATTATAGCAACGTGTTTGGCAATCGTTTCCGCCTTTGGGCTGTTCGGCGGTTGCGGCAAAAAAGAAACGAAGATCCCCGACGGACCCGATTATTCGGCTTCGACGAAGCAATTCGATTTCTACGGCTATTCCGCGCTCATCGACGGCTGGAATATCGACGGCGTGGACTACGACGTGGAGGAGGATTACCTCTCCGTAGAGCGTATTAAAGAATACAAGGACGCGGGAATGACCATTTACTTCCCGCAGTCCGCTGCGGCGGTAAACGAGAGCACGCCGAAAGACTGGGCAAACAGCGCGGCAAAGCGCGCGCTTGACTACTCGTTAGAGGCGGGGATCGATAAGGTAATTCTTTGCGATTACCGTATTCAATCCCTTACCAAGACCAGCTTCGGCACGGACGCGCAGATCAAAGCGATGATAGAAAACGGCACGATCTACGAGCAAGCAAACTACGGTCTTATCGGCGAGGGCAAAGAATTTGCCACCGAGGCAGAGTTGGATTCGTTCGTAGAAAGCTGCTTGTCGCTGTATATCGATCACGAGGCGTTTTACGGCATCATGCTCGGCGACGAACCGTTCTTCTACCATTCGAAGAGCTACGGGGAAATGTACCGCTCGATCGAGCGCGTGTCCGAAAAGCTTGGAAAAGACGTGTACATTCAGTACAACCTGAACCCGATCGGTATCGCAAACGGCGCGGAAGCCCGTTCTAAGTATTGTCCGCCGTTGGAAAACACCGACGGAATGAGCGAAGAGGAGCTGATGATCGCAGCCTACGAAGCGTACTTAAAGCTGTTTATGGACGCGACGGGCGCGGAATATCTTCAATTCGACCACTATCCCTTGTATAGCGCGGAGAAAGTAACCGAGATATATCTCGTCGGCTTGCAGATCGCGGCGAAGGTAGCCAAGGAATACGACGCGGAGTTCTATTTCGTTACGCAGACGTTTAACATGACGGACGGTTCGACGGTTCGCCGTTCTTTAAGCGAAGCGGATCTGTATTGGCTGAACAATATGCTGCTCGGCTTCGGTATCAAGCAGATTTCCTATTTCACCTACTTCACGAAAGCGGACAACAACCGCGAGCATTTCAAAGACGGTCAATCCTTCTTGACGTGGGAGGGGGAAAAGACGGACATCTATTACTGGATGCAAAACATCATGAAAGAGGAGCAAAAGTTTGCGCCTACGATCCTGAATTTCGATTACGTTACCAGCAAGGTGTTCAGCGTAGACGTTACTACGTTTAACTCCGGACACGTAATGACGACCCTTGACACCCCCGAGCTTTCCAAGGTAACAAGCGTAACCGTCAATAAAGAGATCGCGCTCGTAACCGAGCTGTACGACGACGAAAAAGGTAACTATATGTATATGCTGCAAAACGTTGTCGATCCTGCGAAAAAAGGCAGTAAGGCGTTCCAGACGTTGACGGTAACTTTCGATAAAGCGTACAAATACGCAGCGGTATACGTAAAGGGCGAACGCACGAACGTGAAGCTCGATAAAGGCACGCTGACCGTCAAGCAGAAGCCCGGCGAAGCGACTTACGTAATTCCCTATTAAGAAATAACGACCAAGCTGTGAAACGTCCTTTCACAGCTTGGTAAAAACGCTATAAAAGGAGAACGACGAAAAATGTTTTTTTGTAAAAAAGGAACGATCCCCACAGCGCCCGATTATTCGGAAAGCAACAAGCAATTCGATTTCTACGCTTATTCCGCGCTAATCGACGGCTGGAATATCGACGGCGTAGATTATCATTCGGGCGAGGATTACCTGTCCGTAAAGCGTATCAAGGAATACAAGGACGCGGGAATGACTATTTATTTTCCGCAGTCTGCGGCGGCGGTAGACGAGGAAGCGGCGAAAGACTGGGAAAACAGCCGCGCAAAACGCGCGCTCGATTACGCGTTAGAGGCGGGTATTGATAAGGTAATTTTGAACGACGTTCGTATCCAACGCCTTACCAAGCAAGACTTCGGCACGAAAGATGAAATTATCGCAATGGCAAAGGACGGCACGATCTACCAGCACGAGAAGTACGGCTTGATCGGCGAGGGCAAGCAGTTTGCCACCGAAGCGGATTTGGACGCGTACGTGGCGGAGTGTCTGTCGCTGTATAAAGACCACCCCGCGTTTTACGGTATCATGCTCGGCGACGAGCCGAACTTCTACCACGCGGAAAGCTACGGGCAAATGTACCGTTCGTTGAAGCGCGTAGCACCCGAAGCGTATATCCAGTACAACCTGCACCCGATCGGCATCGCCTTCGACCCGATCTGGCGGCAATTCCATTGTCCTCCGCTTGGGAACGTGGACGGGCTTAGTAACGAACAGATCATCGAAAAGGCGTACGAGTCGTATATCCGTCTGTTTATGGAAAAGACGGGCGCGACGTATATTCAATATGATATGTACCCCTTGTACCGTGAGGAATATATCGCCAACTGGTATTTCTTCGCTCTGCAAATGGTGTCGAAGCTCGCCAAGGAATATAACGCGGAATTCTATTTCGTAACGCAGACCTTTAATTTCGATATGCGGTATCGCAACGACGACAAGAAATTCCGTTGCTTCACCGAAGCGGATATGCGCTGGCTGAACAACGCGCTCGTGGGCTTTGGTGTCAAGCAGATTTCCTACTTCACCTACTTCACGAAAGCGGACAACAACGCCGAGCATTTTGAGGACGGCAAGTCGTTTATTACGTGGCACGGTGAAAAGACGGATATGTACTACTGGATGCAAAAGATTATGGCAGAGGAGCAAAAGCTCGCACCGATCGTTTTGAACTTCGAGTACAAGTCGAGTAAGCTGTACGCCAAGCCTGCCAAGGGCTGGGATTTAGAATACGTACGGCTTCAATACCCGACCCCCGATCTCACGGCGGTAAAGGAAGTGAAGATCGACAAGGGCGCGGCGCTCGTAACCGAACTCTACGACGAGAAAAAGGGCAATTATCTGTACATGGTGCAGAACGTGATCGACCCTGCGAAAAAGTACGCTAACCCCCTGCAAACGGCAACGCTTACGTTTGACGAAAGGTACAAATACGCCGCGGTGTACGTAAAGGGCGAGCGCACGACGGTGAAGCTGAAAAAGGGCAAGCTGACCGTAAAACAAACGGAGGGCGAAGCGACCTACGTAATGCCCTATTAAAACCAGAAATAAAAAAATAAAAAATATTGAAAAAGGAGAAAACTTATGAACAAAAAACTCAAATTGTTGCTTGCTATGTTGACAGTAACGACAGCCTTGGGCGTAGCCGCCGCTTGCGACAACAGCTCGTCCACAACCAGCTCCAGTTCTTCGAGCAGCTCGTCCGCACCCGCGACGAAAGAGAAGTACGAAGTAAAATTCGTTGACGACGACAACACGTTACTTTCCAACGAGAAAGTGGAAGAGGGTGTAATCCCCGAAGCTCCCGCGAACCCCACGAAAGCGGAGGATACTTGGTACACCTACGCGTTTAAGGGCTGGGATAAGGAGCTTACGGCGGTTGAAGACGACGTAATCTACAAGGCAACGTACACCGCGACGAAGAAAACGCACACGGTAGTATTCAAGGTGGACGGCGAAGAGGTTGCTTCCAAAACCTACGACGTAGACACCGCGAAAGACTCGATTACGCCCGACGTGTCGGCATACGATACGGTTGCGGACCGAGACGTAGCTTGGGAAGAGTTCGAGCTTGACGGCGTGGCAAACAAGGTAGTAAACGCAGTAAGAACGGATACGCTGTACACGGTTACGTTTGTAGACGAAGAGGGCGAACAAGTGTTAGCTCCTATGACCTACACGGTACAGGGCAAGGACAGCTTCGTGTTCCCCGAAATTCCCGAAGAGTTGAAAGTGCCGGGCTATACCATGGAGTGGGATAAAACCAAAGCAGACCTCGTATCGGGCGGGTTGGAAGTAACCTTAAAAGCGACCCCGCGCCCTTATACGATCACGCTTGACTCGAAAGGTATGCCGTTGACGAATAATGTTATTAACGTTAACTATAACGAAACTTACGAAATTCCTTCTCCGACCGTGCAATACTGTACCTTCCTCGGTTGGTACGACGAGGACGGCAATAAGTGGGAAGCAACGTCGGGTACTTGGACGATTCAGGACGATATCGAGCTGACCGCAAGATATAATAAGAATATAACGTTTGACGACATAGAGGCTGTGCCCGGTTGTTTCAAGGTGGCAGACCAGACGGAATCCCTTTCTATTGTAAACGGCGGGGTGAACGGTAGCAAAATGTTGCAAATCCATGCCAACGGTGGAGCTCCTGCGATGAATGCAACGGTTGCGTTCTTGGCTGAATACTTTGCAGACAGCGATGTAGACTATATCGCGTTCGACGCGAAAGCGACGAAGAACAACAACAACTTCCGTCGTGATACACGGCATAGTAGCGGTGCTCTCAATGCAGTTACCTACGAACACGATATGACGTTTACGAACCCTGTTGACAGCGTTACCTATCCTACCACGGGTGTTCGTGCGGACGCTTGGAAGACCTTCTATTTCAGCAGAGCGGATTACGATTTCTGGGTATCGCAAAACAAAACGGAGGCAAGATTTATCGCTACGGGCGGTTTTGCTTCGGGCGACAATATCTATATCGACAACATTCGTCCTGCAACGTCGGCAGAACGCGCGGTAAGCGGTTACAGCTTTGAAAGCGTGGGTATCCGCGTTAACGACGCAGGTGGCGTAACGTTGCTGTTCTATATGCTTGACAAGGGTACGACGTGGCAATTTAATATGGGTAGTGCTGGTTTCACGAACGTAGGGATTACGAGTGAAAACGCAACGGACGGTAACAGTGCACTGAAGTTTACGAAAGCGGCAGGCGAGCTTTCTATTAACATGCCGAGCAATAAATCTCCGTACACCGACATCGTTACCAAGACGGGCTACTGGGCGATTGATATTTACGTACCCGAAGATGCAGATACGACGTTTATCTATCAAACGACGAACTACCCCGGCGTTACGCCGAAGAAAGGCGCATGGTCGACGTACTACCTTAGTAATAACATGAACGTAGTTAAACTTACCGATACGACGGGCGGTACGTATTTAATTGATAATATTCGCTCGATTACGGCAGAGGAATACAAGGCGGGCGCATACAGCTTCGAGGCGAACGCGAGCGGGTTGCGCCACAATGAAACTGACGGCACGACTTATTACTGGTACGCAGGTGCGGATCATAGTGCGAATAGATACTCGATTGCGTTCACGGGCAACTCGACAGGTGTGAGCTTTAATAATGAACAAGTGAAAGACGGCAAATATTCGGTTAAGGTGGAGAAAGCGTCTGACGGTGCACAGGTAAATCTGCAAATGAGAGCGGACAGTGATTTCTGGGCAAGTATGAAGAACGGCTTCACGTTCTGGATTTACAGCGATAAGGCGATCGACGCAAGCAACTTCTGCAATGCATTTGATAAGCCTTTCCTTGAAAGCTCTATCAATGCGAACGAATGGACGCAGATCACCGTTACAAAGGAAGACCTGAGGGATTTGTCGGGAGAAGCTTCACAGGCTTTGAGACTGAAAGGGGATTGGACGACCATCTATCTCGACGGGTTTGCACCGTTGCCCGCAGACGCGGAATAATCGCCAAGCGGTTACACGGCTAAAATAAGCATAAGAGGGAAAAAGGTTAGTAAGTGCACGATAAAAAAATTAACGGAAAGCGCGGTCGCAGCTTAAAGCGACGACCGCGCGGAACGTGCAAAAAAAAGGAGACTACTATAATGGCAGTAGAACAAAACAACAAAGTGCAGGGTAGGGGGTATATGAAAACGTTATACACAACCCCTATGATAGAGGTGCGCCTCATAAGCAGGGACGTTATCATGGCGTCGCAGGACGACCCTAACGCAGATAACGACCAAGTACAAGGCGATGGGATTTTCGGTTAAGGAGGAAAGAAAGAGATGAAAAAGAAAATGAAAAACAGCTTGCTTTCCGTATTATTAGCCACGACGGCAACGACGGCAGTTGCGGGGGCGGCGCTTATCTTCTCGCCGAACGTAAATTCGGCGACGGCAGAAACGCAAACCACTCGCTTTGAAATGGTAGACGGTGCGTCTATCCGGTTTAGCGAGCCTTTGGGTATGCGTTTTATCGCAGAGCTCGGTGAAAAGGAATACGCAGAGCTTGCAACAGGCACGAAGACAATGGGCGTGTTCGTGATGCAGTATTCGGATATCGATACCGACGAGGACGGAACGATCGACGTTACCGACTATGCGGGCGTATCCAAGAAATTAAATTACGAATTCTATAAAACGGGCGAAACGATCGAGAAAGGCTTGTACGAATACACGGACGAAGAAAGCGGGGAGACGTACTACCGCGCAAACGCCGTTATCGATTTATCGCTGAAAAACTACGCGAAAGAATTCGTTGGCGTAGGGTATATCGCGGAAACGGTAAACGGTAATACGACGTACGAATACACGGATATTAGTTACAGCGATAACGTGCGTACGGCGGCGTACGTAGCGATCGAGGCGCATGCCGACCCCGACTACAAAGAAATAGACAACGCAATGCGCGCGTTTACGCAGTATATCGACGGCGCACAGCTTTATTCTGCGCACGGCGTTACGCAGGTAGAGGGCGGGTATTCGTACCTCGGCAATACGTATGCTACCTTGGCTGAAATCAAAAATGCGATTACGGATTACGCGTACGGGATTAGCTTGGATAAGAGCGTG
Organism: Clostridia bacterium; assembly: GCA_017465865.1. GTDB lineage: Bacteria > Bacillota > Clostridia > Christensenellales > Borkfalkiaceae > Scatosoma. Next base: position 232,126 of record JAFTVF010000013.1, on the reverse strand, counting down.
AAATACGTAAAAGAAGACGGAACGGCACAGCTGAACGCCACCCTTTCCGATACGCTGAATAACGTTACGTTCAAGGGCGCGCACGCGGTGTACAGATCCTCGGACGAGAGCGTTGTAAAGGTAGACAAAACGGGTAAGCTGACCCATATCAAGAACGGTACGGCGACGATCACGGCGGAGTTCATGGGCAAAACGCAGACCTGCGAAGTTATTTCGGGCGCAATCGACTTTAACGATAATAAATTGCCCTCGTACGTTACCGAGGGCGGTAGAGCGACGGTTTCCGTTGTGGACGGTGCGCTGAACGTTAAGGCGCAAGATACCTCCAATGACGAAAACAATAACAACAACGCCCGCGCGAAGCTGAACGAGAAGTATATGGACGCAATGTTCGAAGACGAAGACATAGCGTATATGGCGTTTGATTTGAAATTCGCTTCAGATTTCGACACGACAAAAGGCTCGCCTAAGACGATTTATTACAGAAATTATACTTCGAGTGTTACTTGGACGACTTATTGCGATTACAGCTATAACGAGAGTTACGAAACTGCGCCTATCGGGTATTACCAAACCTATTATATGCCGAGATCGGCTTACGAGGCTTGCCTTGCAAACAACGTAGGCGATAGAGGAGTTTTTGTAAATTTAGGTGCGGGCATTCTCGAGGGTGGCGAGGGGTATTATATCGATAATATCCGTGCGGTAACGGCAGAAGAAAAGACTGCGGCGTATAATTGGTACAGCTTCGAATACGGCGGTATCAGAAAAGACGGTACGGTTATTTATCTCTACGACCACGAAGAAACTAGCCAGTGGCAGTTGCAATTCAGCGGTCTGAGCGCTGATACGGCGAAGTATACGAGTGAGAACGTTACCGACGGTGTAGCCGCGTTGACGTTTACGAAAAATGCGGGCGAGACCAGAATGGTATTGAACCATAACTTAGAATCCGTTAAAGAAAAGGAACTGCGTGCGGCGGGCTATATCGCGTACGATTTGTACGTACCCGAGGGTTCGGACGCGTCCTTAGTAACGGGCAGTGCTTATGCGCCGCTTGAAAAGGGCTGGAATACCCTGTATGCAAAGGTTCCTGCAACGGACAATATCATTACCCGTTTCTACGACACGACGGCGAGTACCTACACAGTAGATAATATCCGTTTCCTTACCGCAGAAGAATACCGTGCGGAGGCGTACAGCTTTGAAACGGGTGCGGGCGCAGTATTGGATAACTCGGCGAACGATTACGATTTGTATTACTACGATACGAACAGCGCAGAGCTTTTGAAAGTCCAAGCGGATACACAAATTCCTTCGAATATCCGTTTCGATACGCAGATCGTGAAGGACGGCAAGCAATCGCTGTCGTTTGAGAAAACGAATGGCTACGTTGCGTTGTATATTAAAAACGGTATGCTCGCAGACTTAAAGAACGGCTTTACGTTCTGGGTTTACAGTACGGTAGGCATCAACGGCACGGGTACGAGCAATTTTGGCAACGGCGTGAACGGTAAATTCAACGGCGGTGCGGGTATTGACTTGAAAGCAAACGAGTGGACACAGATTATCGTAACGGCAAGCGAAATGACCGCCGACGGACGTTTCCTGATTATCCAAGGCAGCACGGCAGGTACGTATTACTTCGACGGTTTCGAGCCTCTTACCAGCTGCACGGTAACGTACGAAGCGGGCGAGGGCAGTGTGGCAAACACCACGCAAACGGTTGGTTACGGCGTAAGCTATACCTTGGCAACGCCTACGTCTTACCGTGATTTCCTCGGCTGGTACAACGGCGACGAGCTTGTGCCTACGACGGGTACTTGGAATATCTCTGGAAACGTTACCTTAACGGCGAAATATTCGGATAAGGTATCCTTTGAAGACAACACAGTACACAGCTATTTCACGGCGGCAGACACGACGGGATCCCTTTCTGTCGTAGACGGCGGTACGGACGGTAATAAGATGTTGCAAATCAATGCCAACGGTACTTCTCCTGCAATGAATGCGACGGTTGAATTCTTAGCGTCCTTCTTTGCAGACAGCGACGTAGACTATATCGCATTCGACGCGAAAGCGACTAAGAGTAACAACAACTTCCGTCGCGACACAAAGCATAGTAACGGTAGTCTTAGTGCAGTTACCTACGAGCATGATATGACGTTTACAAACCCTGTTGACAGCGTTACGTATCCTACGACGGGTGTTCGCGCGGACGCTTGGAAGACGTTCTATTTCAGCAGAGCAGATTACGACTTCTGGGTAGCGCAAGGCAAGACGCAGGCAAGATTTATTGCGACGGGCGGTTTTGCTTCGGGCGACAATATCTATATCGATAATATTCGTCCCGTAACGTCGGCAGAGCGCGCGGTAAGCGGTTACAACTTTGAAAGCGTTGGTATCCGCGTCAACGACACAGGTGGCGTAACGTTGCTCTTCTATACGCTTGACTATGGTACGACGTGGCAATTTAGTATGGGTAGTAAAGGTTTCACGAACGTAGGGCTTACGAGTGAAAACGCAACGGACGGGAACAGTGCGCTTACGTTTACGAAAGCGGCAGGCTACCTGAATATCAATCTCCCGAGCGACAAATCGCCGTACAACGACATTGCTACCAAGACTGGTTATTGGGCGATAGACGTTTACGCACCCGTGGGTTCGGGCGCAACGGTTGCGACGGCGAACACGGCGTTTAGCATTGGCGGAAGTCCTTGCGAGGCACTTGTAGAGGGCGCATGGACGACGGTTTACCTGTCTGGCAGTATGAACACTCTCCAGATTACCGATACCAACGGCGGTACGTATTTAATCGATAATATGCGTTCGATAACGGCAGAAGAATACGAAGCGAACTTGCCCGAAGAACCCGAATATTTCTATAACGCAACGGGCGAAAGAGCCGATAACGGCACGGTAACGGGACTTACCTTACAGGCAAGCACGCATACGGGTTCGGCGGGTGCAACACCTCAGCCGACCGATACCGAGGATATGTCCTACTACCGCTTCAACGGCGAGTACGGCTTGGACGATTTCCTTGTAATGGATTTCACGGGCAACAATATGCCTTTCGTTAGCTTCTTCACCACGGGCGTTACGAACACCATCTATAACCACGCGGAAAACGCAGACGTAAAGGGCTGGATCTTTGCCAACGGTCTCACGCAGAATAACGGCTATCCGTACGGAAATTGGGACGGTGCGCACGCAAACCGTCTTGCTATGATCGGACCTTATAAGATCAATTATAAGTACGACGATAACGGTTCGAATACTGCGCTCACGCAGCTTCGTGCGAACGTAGGCTCGGCGACTTCGCCGAACGCGATCGCAATGTCGCAGCTCAACGGCACGACGGACGAGTACCGTATGATTATCGGTTACGTAGCAAGCGGAACGGAGATGCATTTGCGCATTCTCGTTTGGAACTTGACGACAGGCGCAGAGTTTTATAGCGAAACGATTGATAAGGATCAGCCCGTGGCAGACTGGGAAGGCGATATCGTTCTGTACGGACATTTCGGTAAAGAAACGGTTGTAAACAAGGTATATCCGATCGTAGAGGGCTTTGACAACGCGAAAGCGACGTATACGCCTGCTATGCAAACGTATAACGCAACGTGGAACGGCAACGGTTTGACCCTTGGTAAGAGTACGTATGAAGGTAGCCCGAACATACCGAAAGTAGGCTCGACGGATATGTCGTATATCGCGTTCAACGGTAGCTACGGCTATAACGATTACGTGGTATTCGATTTCACGGGTAGCAATATGCCGATTATTTCCTTCGCGAACAACGAGGTAACGAATACGGTATTCAATAACGCAAGCACTACGCAAACTTCTAGCACTGATAGTACACTTTGGGCAGGCATAGCGGACGAGAGCGTTACGGGCTGGGTATGGTTTAACGGCTTGTACCAGGATGACGGTACGGCGTACGGCGGTATGACAAATGCACATGCAAGCCGTTTAACGCTTATCGGTAAGAATAAGGTGCTCTGCTTTGATGACAATTCGAACGGCAAAGGAGGCGGTTTCCGCGCGAACTTGGGCTCGGCAAGTGATATGAACCCGCTTAGTATCAGAGCCTTGCAGAACGTTACGGAAACCTACCGTATGATTATCGGTTTTGACGAAAGCAGTAAGAAATTGCAAATGTGCGCTATCAATATGGTAACGGGCGACATCGTTTATCAGTACGATTGGGCATTTGGCAACCACACCCTTACCGAGGGCAGTATCGCTTTGCACGGTCAGTTCGGTAAGACGACGGTGCTCGATCAAGTGATCGGCGTAGTAGAAAATACGACGCTCGACGCGTTGATCACCAAGTACGGTAAAGATACCGATTATTCGGACGAAGATCCCGTCGTGCTCAACCGTTACGCATACAGCGGACCCTCCGACGGTACGTGGAGAATCGACTCTATGAAATACCACGACAAGCATACCGACGGTTCGACCTGTAACGGTTATAACTGTACCTGTACGGACAGCGCGTGTACGAATACGCATTGTACGGCGGATTACGTCGATAACAGAACGGTAGCGAATTACGAAACCTACAAAAACGCGGGCTTTAATATCTTGCTTGCGCAGGACAGCATTTCCGTTAGTGAGAGTTCGTGGGAAACGAACGGTAAACTGATTATGGATAAGGCGCACGAAGCGGGCTTGAAGGTCATCTTAACGGACGGTCGTATTCAGGACCTTTCCGAGCCTGTTTACTGGAAAGACGGCGTTCTGACGGGTACAGCTTGGACGATCGGAAGCGGTGGCAAGTTCTCTTCGACGGGTGCTTTGGACGCGTATATTTACAACTGTCTTAGCTTGTATAAGGATCATCCCGCGTTCTACGGCGTAATGCTGGGCGACGAGCCTACCTATCACAACGCGTACTGCTACGGCGAGGTGTACAAATCCATTAAGCGCGTTATGCCCGAATGCTACGTGCAGTGGAACTTGAATCCCTTGTGGGATAGCGAGAGTTTCGTAACGAACTATTTGACGGGCGAAACGGGCGTTACCGACGACGAGGCGATCGTTGCGGCGTATAAATCGTACGTGGAATTGTTCATCGATTCGATGGGCGTGGATTACGTTCAGTACGACGCTTATCCTTTCAAGGCGAGTACGGAAAGAAAGGATTTCATGGGTGTTACAATCTATGAAAAGACTACTCCGTATATCATGGAAACTACATTGCGGAACATTCAAGCGGTTGCAGAGATCGCGAAAGAGCGCGGAATTGACGTGAAGGTAGTTACGCAGAGCTTGGTGATGCGTAGTGGAGGTTCGAGTGGCGACATCGTTACCCGTCAGGTTACGGAAGACGACGCGCGCTGGTTGAACAACTATCTGATGGGCTTCGGCGTGAAGCAGATCAGCTACTTCACCTACTGGACGAAGGCGGCGAACAGCTCGTCGGGCGAATGGTTCGACGACGGCGGTTCGTTCGTAAAGCGCGACGGTACTACGACGGCTCTGTACGATTTCATGAAGACGATCATGGCGAACAACACGGCGTTTGCGCCTACGATCAGCCATTTCGACTACAACGGAAGCAAGGTCGTTACAAATTCGTATCAGTATGCTAGCGGGCATATCGCTTGGGGTACTCTTTCGAGCGACAGCTTTAAGTGGGTTACGGGCGCAACGACGAGTACGGACGCGACGCTGGTTACCGAGCTGTACGATAAAGAGAATTATAACTATATGTATATGGTTATGAACACGATCGACCCGAACGAGAAGAACGCAAACAGCAAGGATACCACGCAGACGATCACGGTTACTCTTGACAGTAGTATTACGGAGTTCTACGTATACGATCAGAGTGGGAACAGAAGTTTGGTTACGACGGGTAACACGTACACCGTATTGCTTACGGCGGGTCAGGCGGTGTATCTGTTGCCGAAGTTCTAAGCACTAAAAAACAAGGCGAGCCGAGGGGGCGAAAGCTCTTTCGGCGAGCCAAGCAAAAAAGAATGCAAAATTAAGCGTTGCGCGGGGGAAGAAATCCCGTCGCGTAACGCTTGTTTGCAAAAAAGGCGGGAAAGGGCTTGACTTTTTCCGTGAAAAAGAAAGGAAAGAGATATGAAATTACATAATAAATACGCTTACGGACAGTTATTTTGTTTTAGCGGTATCGACGGAGAAACCGCTGCGGGCGACGATCTCGTTGCAATGATGATGGACGAGCCGATCACGCTCCGCTTTCATTTTGAAAAAGCCGTGAGCTTGAAAATACCCGTAGGCGAAAACGCGAAATTCGAAGCCGTAACGGGCGATATATTGCTTGGCGAGGATTTTTTCGTAGGATTTCTTAATAAACACACGATCGTCGGAAAAGCGCCCGCCTCGCCCGTCGTGGAAACGGAGGGGGATCACCGTTCCGCTTATCAAGGGGCTACGGAAAAGATCCGTACGAATTTTGCGTATTTTTATTTAACGACGGAGTGGAGAGAGGGCGCGTGCTATTTCACGTTCTCCTATCGCGTGCGTAATACCAAAGTGCCTACGCAGGCAGAGCTGGATAAATTAAAGAAAAAGAGGTTGGCGTATTTCAAGAGCATACCCGTATGCAGGGACAAGAAATACGAGCAATTATATTATAAATGTCTTTCTATCAACAAGGAAAACGTATATTCTGCGGAGGGGGAAATTCCCTGCCGATGGACCACGCCTGACAGAATACCCCACCGTTTTATGTGGATTTGGGATTCGGCGTTTCATTCTATGGCGTTTGCGGAGTATAATTTGGGCATGGCAAAGGATTGTATCCGTTCGATTTTAAGCGTTCAGGAAGACGACGGGTTTATTTCGCATATGAGCGGGATATACGGCGGATTTTCGAACGTTACGCAGCCGCAGGTGCTTTCTTGGGCGGTGTGGAATATCTACAAAAAGGACGAAGACGTGGAGTTTTTACGCGAGGTTGCGCCCAAGCTCAAAAATTTCCTGTTATGGACGGTGAAAAATCGGGATAAAAACGGAAACGGGCTGTTGGAATGGTTTACCGAGCCGCATTATACCGAGTGTAAATGCGGGGAATCGGGACTGGACAATTCGCCGCGGTTCGATTTCGAAACGGATATGGACGCGATCGATTTTTCCACCTATCTTTGCAACGACGCGAGGTATCTTTCGTACGTTTTCCAAACCATAGGGGATAACGAGAACGCGGAGTATTTCAAGCAGTTGCACGAAAGCATCAAGGAAAAAATCAACGAGCTTATGTGGTGCGAGGAGGACGGCTTGTATTACGACAGGCTGTTCGACGGAACGCTGACGGGCGTGGCTTCGCCCTCGTCGTTCTTGCCTATGTTTGCAGGGCTTTGCACGCGGGAGCAGGCGGATAAAATGGTAAAGGTATTGCTGGACGAAAAACGGTTCTGGACGGCGATGCCCGTGCCGTCGATGCCAAAAGACAGCCCCTATTACGATATTGATATGTGGCGCGGGTGCTCGTGGCTGAATATCAATTATTTCCTCATACTCGGCTTGCGGAAGTACGGCTATACGGAGATCGCGGAGGAATTGCGGCGCAGAACGCTGAATTCGGTAAATAAATGGTATCAGGAAACGGGGAGCATTTTCGAGTTCTACGACGCGGACGATAAAATTTGTCCGTTCTACTTAAAGAGAAAAGGTCCTCAGCCCCAAAAACCCGATTACCGCGAGCACGTACATTCGATTACGGACTATAACTGGTCGGCTTGCTTTATCGAGCTGTTAATCAACGAAATTTATAATTAAAAAAGGAGATTTAGAGATGAAAGACGTAAAAAACGTGCAAATCGCGTATATCGGCGGCGGTTCGCGCGCGTGGGCGCATAATTTGATGAACGACTTGGCACAGAACGAGGACCTCGGCGGCGTAGTACGCTTATACGATATCGATATGGAGGGCGCGAAGATCAACGAGAAGATCGGTAACGATCTGTCGGCGCGTTCGGACGTCAAAGGGAAATGGGCGTACAAGGCGTATGAGAAAATCGGCGACGCGCTTACGGGCGCGGATTTCGTCGTGATCTCCATTTTGCCCGGTACGTTCGATGAAATGGGCAGCGACGTGCATCTGCCCGAGGAATACGGGATTTATCAGCCCGTAGGCGATACGACGGGTCCCGGCGGGATCGTGCGCGCACTCAGATGTCTGCCTATGTTCCGTGAGTTTGCTTTGGCGGTGAAAGAATATTGCCCGAATGCTTGGGTCATCAATTTCACCAACCCCATGTCTATGTGTATACGGACGTTGTATAAGGTATTCCCCGAAATCAAGGCGTTCGGGTGCTGCCACGAGGTGTTCGGCACGCAAAAACTGCTTGCAAAAATCTTAGAGGAAAAATACGGCGTAACGGCGACCCGCGACGAGATCCGTACGAATATCGTCGGCGTGAACCATTTCACTTTCTTAACCGAGGCGAAATACAAGGGCATGGATCTACTGCCGATCTACGACGAGTATATCAACGAGCACCCCAACGGCTTGGAGCACAGCGTGGAGGCGAAGCATTGGGCGAACGGCGCGTTTTTGACGAAAGAGTTGGTGAAATTCAACCTGTTCAAGCGCTACGGCGCGATTGCCGCGGCGGGGGATCGGCATTTGGCGGAGTTCTGCCCCGGGAAATGGTTCTTGGATAGCAAAGAAATGGTAGAAAACAAGTACGGTTTTTCCTTGACTACCGTCGCTTGGCGAAAAACCGATCTGGTGCAAAAAAAGCAAAAGGCATTGGATTATTATAACGGAACGCCCTTTGCGCTTCGCCATACGGGCGAAGAAACGGTGCGCCAGATCAAAGCGCTTTTGGGGCTTGGCGATTTCGTAACCAACGTGAATATCCCCAACGTCGGGCAGGTAGAAAACAATCCCGCCGACGTAATCGTGGAAACCAACGCGTTTTTCTCGGGCGATAGCGTAAAGCCCGTACACGCAGGGAAAATCCCTTCGGCTTTGAACGCGCTGATCATGCGGATCATCGAGGAACAGGAAACGGTGGTGGACGCAGCTTTGACTGGGGATTACGAAAAGGCGTTCGTGGCGTTTTTGAATAACCCGAATATGTGCTTGCCTGAGGACAAGGCGCGGGAGTTGTTCGACAGAATGCTCGAAAACACCAAGGCGTATTTGCCCTATTACGGCGAATATATAAAAAACAGAAAATAAATAGGGGCACGTCGCTATGAAAAAGCAGAAAAAGGAAACCTTATTTTATTGCTACAATTGCCCGACGAGCGGTTATTTTACCGTCAACGGCTATAAATATTTCTACGGCGAGGATTTCCGCACGGCAGAGCGGTATCAAGAATACGTAGACTGCGGGTTCAATATGGTACAGGCGCGCGGTGAAAATTCGTATAGCGGCGAGGAATGGGAAGGCTCGAACTGTCAGCGGGTTTTTCGCGAGGCGTTAAAGGGCGGTTGTAAAAAGATCCTCGTTACCGACGGTCGGTTCGATCATTGGATCCGCGACGAGAGAAACCTCGTCGGCAAGGGGCGTTTGTTCGCGACGGAAGCGGAGCTGGATAAGGCGGTGGCGGAGTGCGTCGCCCCCTATTGCACGCAAGAGGGCTTTTACGGAATACAGCTTTTCGACGAGCCGATGTACGATCAGTTCCCCGCTTACGGACAGCTGGTGCGGTCGTTAAAGCGGGTATTGCCGAACGCCTACGTGCAATGCAATCTGCTGCCGATGACCGCGCCCGAAAGACTGCTTATACCGCACGAGCAATGGCAAGAGGACGTTGCGGGGGATAAGGTGGCGACGGAACAGCTCAGCCGTGTGGAAATTTACGAAAAATACGTCGGGGATTTCCAAAAACTGACGGAAATGGACAGCTTGCATTTCGACGAGTATCCTTTCCGCAGAGAGTATATCATCAGCGGAAACACGCTACCAAACTATCAGTTGGTGGCGAGAATGTGCCAGAAACGCGGCTTGGATTTCCGCGTGGTATTACAGTCGTTTGCGCATATCTGGAACGGAAATCATCAAAATCGCAGAATGACGGAAAGCGATATGTACTGGCAAACGAATTTGGCAATGGGCTTCGGCGTGCGGGAATATTCATTCTATACCTATTTTGCAAAGCCCGATTTCCAGTATAAAGACAGCGCGATGGGCGAAATGGACGGCGCGGCGTTTATCAACCTCGACGGCTCGCGCACCAAGCTGTACGAATATACCAAACGGATTATCGCCGAGATGAAAAAACTCTTGGACGTGTCGTGGAAATACGAGTATCAAAGCTCGCATATCGTAACGGAAGCGGGCAAGACCTGTCAGGATTTCGACTGGACGAAATACCTGTACGAGGACGAGAAATGCCCGTTGGAAACGGTTGTAGATAAAGGCGTTGCGCTTGTGACACGGCAAACCAACGGCGACGACGAGCTGTATATGTTTGAGAATATCGGCAACGTCCGCGATGAATTGTTCGACGGCGCGCCGCCGATGCAATTCACGGTGAAGCTGCCTGCGGGAGAGAAGAAATTCTATTTCCGCGGCGAGGAAATTACGGCTGCGGCGAACGAAAACGGCGAGTACGTATTCTCGCTGAAAGTGGGCGACGCGATTTTCGTGGAAATTATAAAATAAAGGACGGACAAAAAAATGAAAGAGTATTTATTGCCTACGCGGGTCGTAGACGGCGCAAAAATGGACTATACGGAAACGCTTTTCCGCGCGAAAGGCTTGTACGCCACCATCAATTATAACGAGGACGAATGGAAAGAGTATTTCAAATTAGAGGGCGTCGGCGCGTACGTGATCTTGGATTTCGGCAAGGAAATGCACGGCGGTATCCGTATGATCACCAACTGGATCTATTACGGCAACTGTCGGGTGCGTATCCGCTTTGGCGAAAGCCTCGGCGAAGTCAATTCGAATATCAAGGAAAAGAACGCGACCAACGACCACGGCCCGCGCGATTTCGAAACGCTGATCTGCGCGTACGCGGACGTTACCGTGGGGCAGACGGGTTTCCGTTTCGTGCGTATCGATTTGTTGGAAGAAAAGTATATTTATTTCAAAAATATCTATTGCCAGAATATTATTTATAAAAGAAAGCCTATCTATACCTATCAAGGCAAAGACGAACGGATCAAGGCAATTTTCGAGGTGGCGAAACGCACGGTGGATTTGTGTGCGTCCGATGGCTATATTTGGGACGGTATCAAGCGCGACAGACTGCTTTGGGTAGGCGATTTAGCGCCCGAGGTAATGGCACTCAGCTCGATTTACGGCAGATTGTCCGTCGTCGAACGGTCGCTTGATCTTGCGAAAAAGTTAGCGCCCGTCCCGAAGTTTATGAACGATATTTACACCTATTCGATGTGGTGGGTGATTATTCTTGCCGATCATTATAAGGAATTTAAGTGCGACGCGTACGTGAAAAAGCATTTGGGGTATTTGACCGATTTGCTCAACCTGTTTGATACCTTGGTAGACGAAAACGGGGATTTGAACAGAGAAATCCGATACCTCGTGGACTGGCCCACGAAAGACTCGGCAGACGAGCTGGTCGGCGTACGCGCAATCTTCTTAATGGCAATTAACGGTGCGACGGAGCTTTTGAACGCGTTCGGTCTGTCTACGGAAAAGGTGATGAAAATCAAAGCGAAGCTCTTAAAACAGCCGATTGCCGTGCAGGAGAAAAAGCAGGTAATCGCGTTGAAATATTTCGCGACGGGCGAGCTGACGGACGAGGAATACGCGAAGCTCATCGACGGCAGAGCAAAGGGATTTTCTACCTTTATGAGCTATTACGTTTTAACGGCGATCGCTTCGCGCGACGAACGGCTTGCGATCGAGCTGATGAAAGAATATTACGGCGCGATGCTCGATCGCGGCGCGACGACCTTCTGGGAAGATTTCCATATGGAATGGCTGGACGGCTCGGGGCGTATCGACGAACTGCCCAAGGCAGGGGAAAAGGATATCCACGGCGATTACGGCGCACATTGCTACGTAGGGTTCAGACACAGCCTTTGCCACGGCTGGTCGGCGGGCGTTGCGAAGTTTATCAAGGAGCATTGCCACGAGTAAGGAGAACGAGTTATGAGCAAGATTTTTACAGTTTCGATTTTGGGCTGCGGTTCGCGCGGACATTACACCTACGGAAAATGTATGACGGAGAAGTTCGGGGATAAATTCAAAATCCTTTCGGTCTGCGATACCGACCCCGAAAAGATCCGTTTGGCGCAAGAGGCTTGGGGAATTTCCGAGCAAAATTGTTTTTTGGATAGCGACGAATTTTTGAAAGAGAAACGCTCGGACGCGCTGGTGATCGCCACGCAAGACCGCGACCACGTGAAAATGTGCATACGGGCGTTGGAGCTGGGCTACGATATCTTGTTGGAAAAGCCCATTTCGCCGATCGAGGACGAATTGTACGAGCTGTTGGAAGCGTATAAAAAGCACAAGAAAAAGGTGATCGTTTGCCACGTTCTGCGTTACGCGCCCGCGTTTTTGAAGCTCAAAGAAGTGCTCGACAGCGGAGAGATCGGCAAGGTCGTTTGTATCGATTGGATCGAACAGGTAACTTACTGGCATCAGGCGCACAGCTTCGTCCGCGGGAATTGGCGGAACGACGAAGAAACCTCGCCGATGATCATGCAAAAATGCTGCCACGATTTGGACCTGTTGCAATACTACGTAAATTCCGCGTGCAAGACGGTGTATTCGGTGGGCGACGTGTCCTTTTTTAAGCGTGAAAATCAGCCCAAGGACGCGTCCGACCGTTGTCAAACCTGTAAATATATCCACGACTGCGTATACAGCGCGGAGAGATTATACGTAAAGAAACGGGAAAAGGATTTCGACTGGGCGTTCGATAAGCCCGACGTGGACGACGAGGCGAGAAAACAGGGCTGGCCCTTTAACGTCGTGGACCTTACCCGTCCGATTACCGAGCAGTCCATTCGCAAGGCGTATGAAAATTCGAATTACGGTCGGTGCGTGTTTGCCTGCGATAACAACGTCGTGGACAATCAAACGGTGGTGATGCAGTTTGAAAACGGGATCAAAGCCAACTTGACCATGACGGCGTTTACGGCGTTGCCGGGCAGAAAAATCACTTTCCACGGCACGCTGGGCGAGCTGGAAATGGACGAGGAAAACGATTATATCCGAATCTCCCGCTACGGGCACGGCACGCGGTTTTTGAGCATTAAAGAGATTTGCGCGCTTGCCGTCAACGACAATTTTGGGCACGGCGGCGGGGATTTGATGCTCGTCAAGGATTTCTACGACGCGCTGCAAGGCACAGGAGAGCTGGGCACGACCTTAGAGCGTTCGATCGAGAGCCATTTGATGGCGCTTGCCGCGGAAAAATCGAGAAAGACGGGAGAAGTTTGCTACGTACATAAATAAAGGAGAAAAAGGGTATGGCTATTCATTTTAACGAACAAACGAAGATATTCCATATCACAACGGAAAAAACTTCGTACGCATTCTGTATCGCCGAACACGGCGTTTTAGAGCATTTATATTACGGAAAGCGTATCGCGGGCGACGACTTGAAATATATCGGCAATCGGCAGATTTACGCGTTTCACGCGCACGAGAGCCGCGACAGCCGTAAATTTTCCGCCGCCTCCGTAGGCTTGGAGGTTTCCGTGTTTAACAGCGGGGATTTCCGTACCCCCTCACTCGTATACGATTACGAGGGGAATTTGGACTGCAACCGTTTGCGGTATCGTTCGCATCAAATTTACAAGGGCAGAAAACCGATTGAGGGTTTGCCGTATTCCCGCGAAAACGCCGAAACGGAAACGCTGGAAGTAGTTCTGTCGGACGACGAAAACAAAGTAGAGCTTACCCTCTTTTACGTCGTATATCCAAGCGAGGACGTGATTGCGCGGTCGCAGGTTATAAAAAACACGGGCGACGGCGTGATGACCGTGCAAAAAGCGGCGAGTATGTCGTTGGATTTTTACGGTATGGAGTTCGATACGATCACGTTAGAGGGAATGTACCTTTACGAACGCGCGCAGATTTCGCGTGCGCCGTTAAAGCGCGGCGTGTTCCAAAATAACAGCTTGACGGGGATTTCTTCGCATAACCGAAACCCGTTTATCGCGCTGTGCGCGCATAATACGGACGAGGATATCGGCGAGGCGTACGGTTTTAACCTGTTGTACAGCAGTAATTTCAGCGAAGAGGTTTCCGTAAGCAATTTAGGGGATACTCGCTTGATTATGGGGCTGGATCATACGGGCTTTTGCTGGACCCTGCGCGCGGGCGAGAGCTTGGCTTCGCCCGAAGCGGTCATGACCTATTCCGATCAAGGCTTAGGCGGTATGTCGCGGAATTTCCACGACCATATCCGTCGGAATATTATCGAGCGGGAATACGCGTTTATACCCCGACCTATCGTTATCAATTCGTGGGAGGCGAGCTATTTCAGCGTTACGGAAGAGCTTATGCTCAGTTTGGCAAAGCAAGCTTTGGACTGCGGCGCGGATACCGTCGTTTTGGACGACGGCTGGTTTCGCGCAAGCACGAAAACGGGGCTTGGGGATTGGCGCACGGACAAACAGCGGTTTCCTGCGGGTTTGAAAGGGCTGTCCGAAAAAATTCATGGTATGGGTTTGAAATTCGGGATCTGGATAGAGCCTGAAATGGTCAACGCGGACAGTGCGCTTTATAGAACGCACCCCGATTGGGTATTATCCACTTCGAAACAACCGCTCATTTCCCGTTGTCAGTATATTTTGGACTTAACCCGAGAGGAAGTTGTAAACTATATCGCCGACCGTATCACGGAAGAATTACAGGGTGTACAGCTCGAATATATCAAATGGGATTTCAACCGCTACGCCACGGAGGCGGGTTCGTTTGTAACACCGCAAGGCGAGGTATACCACCGTCAAATGCTGGGCACGTATAAGCTGTTGTCTATCTTAAAAACACGGTTTCCCGTGCTGTTTGAAACGTGCTCGGGCGGGGGCGGGAGATTTGATTTGGGTATGCTGTATTATTCCCCGCAGATTTGGACGAGCGATAACACCGACCCGTACGCGCGCGTGTATATTCAATACGGCACGAGCTTGGCGTATCCTACTTCTTGTATCAGTTGTCATTTTACGAAAGGGGAGTGTACGAGCGGGCGCAAATCCTCCTACGAGTTCCGCTACCGCGTCGCGGAGTTCGGTTCGTACGGGTACGAGCTGGATCTCAGTGAATTTAGCGCGGAGGAAAAGGCGGTTTTCAAGGGATATTCGGAAGAATACCGAAAGGACGAGGACTTGAATTTGAACGGGGATTTATACCGTTTGATCTCGCCCGAAAGCGATAAATTCTGCGCGTATATGAAAGTATCCAAAGACAAAAACAAGGCAAAGCTGACCTTTTTAGAGCTGAACGCGACGGGTTTATATGAAACGATCGTGTTGCGGTTAAGGGGGTTAGACCCGAATACGGCGTATAAAAACGAAGCAACGGGCGAAATTTTACACGGTAGCACGCTCATGAACGCGGGTATCCGTATCGGCGATCTGTTCGGGAAGAAACGCTCGGACGGCTACGCGGTTACCTTTACTGCCGTTGAGAAATAAAAGAGGTTATAAGAATGGAAGAAATTATCGGCGAGCGTTTACGGCTCAGTCATATTGATAACACAATGAACGAAGAATATTTTTCCGATTTGCGGATCTGCATAGAGAAATTCAAGGCAAGTTTGCAAGACGAAAAATTACGGGAAACGTTCGAGCGTTGCTTTTTCAATACGATTTATACGACGACCTTTTTCGAGGACGATGGCTCGGCGTTTGTTATCACGGGGGATATTCCCGCGATGTGGCTACGCGATTCCTCCGCGCAGGTCATGCAATATCTGTTTTTTGCAAACGAATGTCCGTCGGTGCGTAAGCTGATCAAGGGATTATTAAAAAAGCAATTTGAGTATATTTTAATCGACCCGTACGCCAACGCGTTTAACCGCACGGCGAACGGCAACGGGCACGCGTACGATCTCGATCAACAATCCCCGTGGGTCTGGGAGAGGAAATTCGAGCTGGATTCCCTTTGCTATCCGCTGTGGCTACTGACGAGGTATTATCAAAAAACAGGGGATAAAACCTGCTTAAACGGGTTGTTCTTGTCGGCGTTTGATCAAATTATCGAGGTATTCCGTACCGAGCAAAACCACGCGGAAAAATCGACGTATTATCACGAGATTTACAACCGTGAGAAAAGGCTGTGGATCGGCAAAGGCGAGCCTGTATCGAATTGCGGTTTAGTTTGGTCGGGATACCGACCGAGCGACGATAAATGTCAATACGGGTATTATCTCCCCGGGAACATGTTTATCGTAGCGGTGCTGACAAAACTTGCGCCGATATTTTCCGAAGCGTTGGGGGACGGAACGCGGGCGAAGATTTGCGAAGATTTAGCCAAGGAAATTCAAGCGGAATTACAAAGGCTTGCCGTCGTGGAAAGGGACGGAAAGAAAATATACGCGTTGGAAACGGACGGGCTGGGGAATTATAACCTTATGGACGACGCGAATATTCCAAATCTTCTTGCAATGCCCTATTACGAATACCCGTATATAGACGGGCAGGTGTACAAAAACACGCGGGAATATATGCTGAGCTTTGAAAATCCGTACTATTTCGAGGGGAAGGTGTTAAAGGGGATCGGCAGTCCGCATACGCCTAAAAACCGCGTTTGGCCCTTGTCCTTGATTATCCGCGCTTTAACAAGCGAGGACGAAGCGGAGATACGCGAATGTGTGCGTATGCTGGTAAACAGCACGGGCGGAACGGGATATATGCACGAGGCGGTGGATAAGGACGACGATACCGTGTATTCGCGGCCTTGGTTTGCTTGGGCAAATTCTTTGTTTTCGTATATGATTTTAGAAAAGAGTAGCTGTATCAAATTTTAAGTGATAAGGTAATAATATGAAAATAGAGCGGTATCATTACAAAAAAGAAGCGAAACAGAATCCCTATATCGGGTTTACGAGTTTTCAGCATTTCAGAAACGACGAGTTGTATTCCGATTTGGTGGTAAAGCCTGAAAACAATATGACGGAAACCGAACACGTAGAATGTTATCCTATTCCCGATTACGTCGAGGAAAAGGGCAGGGCGCAGGGCTATTATCCCGATTGCTCGGTCGTGTATATCCGTATTTTATGGAAAGAATTCGAACCGAAGCAGGGGGAATATAATTACGCGTTTATCGAGAAAATTTTACAAAAAGCACGGAAAAACGAACAGACCTTAATGTTTCGGTTGATGCCACACAGCACCAGAGAAACGGACGACGTACCCGATTGGTTGAAAGAAAAGATCGATTGCCCTGCAAGACCGATAGGCGAGCGCGTAAAAACGTCGCCCACCTCGCCGTTGTTTTTGGAATATTTCGGAACGGCGCTCCGAAAAATAGGCGAACGCTTTGACGGAGATCCTGCATTTGGATTTTTGGATATTTCCTTGCCCGGTTCTTGGGGGGAGGGGAGCAGTGTGGACCTGTTCACTGAAGAGCAAATCGAGGATTTTGTAAACTCTTATATTTGTGCGTTTCCGAATACCCGACTTATCGGGCAAATGGTGCCTTTATGGTTGCTTGATAAGCTAAACGAAAGAAATAAGGCGGGTTGGCGTGCAGACTGTATCGGAAAACCGCACTTAACCTATGAATACGTTCGGACAACTCAGGAGAATTTTCCTACGGCTTGGCAACGCGGGCACGTATCCTTCGAGTCGTATTGGTGGCTTGGCGAATGGCAACGTCAGGGCTGGGATTTGGATAACATTATCCAAACGACCCTGGATTGGCACGTGAGCACGTTTAATGCAAAATCCTTGCCCATTCCTTGGGAATGGAAAGACAAGATAGACGCTTGGGTGGATAAGATGGGCTATCATTTCGTGATAGACAGTTTTGCCTGCCCCGAGCGTTCCCGTTGCGGTGAAACCGTTCGCGCGGTATTGGGGATCGACAACGTGGGCGTTGCGCCGATCTATCACGAAATGCCTCTGTACGTGCGCTTGACGGGCGAGGCGGGGGACTTCGAAATGCAAACGGACGCGGACGTTCGTACGTGGCTGCCGGGGAAAGGGAAAATAGAGCTGGATATTCCGTTGCCCAAGCATTTGAAAGCTGGAGAGTACGAAGTAGAGCTGGGGCTTGGCGGTGGAGAGCATCCCAAGGCGTATTTTGCAACCGACGCGGAGCTTAACGGGCATTATGCAAGGGTGGGCAAGATTCTTATAAAAGACGAATAACGGGCGTTTTTCAAAAACGCCCGTTTTTTTGGCGAAAAGTCGATAGACAGAATATTTTTATCAATAAAAAGTATTGCAATTCGGGAAAAAATGTTTTATAATCTTAATGGAAGTTTATTTCTTCGACGAAAGAATATGGATAAAGGGGATCAAAAGCTGTGTTTTATCCGCAAAATTTACATACGCACGGGGTGCTGTGCGACGGAAAAAACGAATACGAGGATACCGTACGCAAAGCCTTGGAAACGGGCTTGACTTCGATCGGCTTTTCGGGGCATTCGTATACGAGCTATTCTAATCAAGCCTATTGTATGAGCGTGGAAAAGACGGCGCGCTATAAACGGGAAATCGCCCGACTGAAAGAAAAATACAAAGCGCAAATCGAGGTCTATTGCGGTTTGGAATTCGATATGTATTCCGACGACGATATGCAGGGTTACGATTATCTGATCGGCACGGTGCATTACCTGAAAATAGGGAATGAGTTCGTGGGTTTTGACCGCGACGCGCAAGCGGTGCAAGAGGTTATTGATAACTATTTCGACGGCGACGGTATGCGGTATGCAAAGGAATATTATCGTCAGCTTGCCAGCCTGCCAAGCTACGGAAATTTCGATATCGTCGGGCATTTCGATTTGATTACGAAACACAGCGAGTCGGTTGCGTTTTTTAATGAAAATTCGCAGGAATATAAAAAATACGCGCTCGATTGCGTACACGCCTTGGCGGAAAAAATCAACGTATTCGAGGTGAATACGGGCGCGGTGGCGAGGGGGTATCGAACCTCGCCGTATCCGAGTACTTTCATTTTACAGGAGATCGCGAAAATGAACTGCGGCGTGGTGCTTTCTTCCGATTGCCACGACAACCGTTTTTTAACCTACGGTTTCGAGCAAGCTGTAGAAGTATGCAAAGCGTGCGGCGTTCGGGAATTGCAGGTGTTTACAAAGGAGGGATTTAAGGGCTTGGCTCTTGATTGATTATGAACCCGATTTCTTTTGTGATGGCGTGTTTTTCCGTCTTAGGAGCGCTGGATTTGATTATCGGCAATAAATTTGGCTTAGGCAAAGAATTTGAACGCGGTTTGATGCTACTTGGCGTTATGGCATTGTCTATGGTCGGTATGATCGTGCTTGCGCCGTCTATTGCGAGGCTTATCGCGCCCCTACTGACGGGTGTTTCTAAGATAATCCCCTTTTTCGAACCGTCGTCCGTCGTTGGGTTGTTGATTGCCAACGATATGGGTGGAGCAACGCTGGCGCAGGAGCTTGCAAAAACGCCCGAGGCGGGGTATTTTAACGGCTTGATCGTTGGCTCAATGATGGGCGCGACGATCTCGTTTACCATTCCGTTTGCCATGGGTATCGTTGCGAAAGAACAGCACGATCTTCTGACTTTGGGGCTCATGTGCGGGATCGTAACCATTCCTTTGGGCTGTTTCGTTTCAGGGCTCATGTGCGGGTTACCGTTCGTCGATTTGCTCGCGAGCTTGATACCACTCCTTTTGTTCGCGGTATTACTCGCGGTCGGGCTTTTGAAAATACCGCAGGTCTGCGTAAAAATTTTTAAGGGCTTTGGCGTGGGGATCAAAGCGGTGATTATCGTCGGACTCGTCGCGGGGATTTTCGAACTGCTTACGGGGATCAAACTCATACCGTATACCGCGCCGATCGAGGAGGGCGCAAGCGTTATTTTTAACGCCGCCGCGGTATTGACGGGCGCGTTCCCGCTCGTGCGGTTGCTGTCGAAACTCTTAGACAAACCCATGAAGAAATTAGGCGGGAAGCTGGGGATAAACGCGGTGTCGGCGATCGGGTTTTTATCCACGCTTGCCTCGAATTCTATCGCGTTTGGAACAATGAAAGATATGGACGACAAAGGCGTAGTGCTCAACGCCGCGTTTGCGGTGTCGGCGGCGTTTACCTTTGCAAGCCATTTGGGCTTCACGCTGTCCGTCAATGCGGACTACGTCGCGTGTATGATCGTCGGGAAATTGGTTGCAGGGGTTACTGCCCTGTTCGTCGCGCAATTTTTATATAATCGGATAAGGAAAAAGGAGAAAGTATGCAAAGATTTATGAGGTTTCCCGGCTGGAAAGCCAAGGCAATGACGCTCAGCTACGACGACGCGGTGGTATTCGATAAACGCCTCGTCGAAATTATGCAACGCTACGGCTTGAAAGGCACGTTCAACGTCAACGGCGGTATGCTGTCGGATACGTTTTACAGGCGCATGAACGAGGCGGA
Organism: Clostridia bacterium; assembly: GCA_017465865.1. GTDB lineage: Bacteria > Bacillota > Clostridia > Christensenellales > Borkfalkiaceae > Scatosoma. The sequence goes on along the minus strand of JAFTVF010000013.1, from coordinate 211,627 downwards.
CGCCGTGGAATTGTATAAAAATTCGGGTATGGAAGTCGCAATGCACGGTCTGGACCACGCGTTTTTAGGCGGTTGCACGGGCGCGGATATTTTGAAAGAATATTACGAAGATAAAATCAAGCTGGAACAGACCTTTGGGACGATCATGCGTGGCGGAGCGTACGCGTTCGGCGTGTGCAACGACGAGATCGTGAACGTTTTGAAAACTTTGGGTGTGTCCTATTTCCGTACGACGGTCAGCTCGAACAGCTTTGATATCCCTACCGACTGGTTACGGCTCAAACCCACCTGTCGGCACGCGGCGGAAAACCTCTTTGAGCTTTTAGATAAGTTCTTTGCTGAACAGCCCGATAAGGAGTACAGGGCGTATCCGAAGCTGTTTTATCTGTGGGGACACAGCTACGAATACGAGGATCAAAACAACTGGGAGATCATTGAAAAATTCGGGCAAAAGGTAGCCGAGCGCGACGATATCTGGCACGCGACGAACGTAGAGATCTACGATTACGTGAAAGCGTACGAGGGGCTTATTTTCAGCGCGGCGGGGGATAAGGTATACAATCCCTCGGGCACGGACGTATATTTGTGGTTAAATCAAAAACGCGTGCTTGCAAAAGCGAATACGACGACGGTTATCGAATAAGGAGAAAGGATTATGGAGAATAGTTTTAATTTAGCGACGGGCTATCCGCGCGAGGCGGAACAGGCAAAAAAAGAGGCTCTGCCCGTGTTGCTGCCCATCGGCACGATGGAATACCACAGCACGCATTGCCCGTACGGCTGCGATACGCTCGTAGCGCAAGGGGTCTGCGAAAAGGTAGCGGAAAAAACGCCTGCAATGGTATTGCCGCCCGTTTGGTACGGGGTGGCGAGCTATGCCGTGGGCGGACCTGAAACGAACACCATCAACGTCGATTGCGACACGATGGAAAATTACGTGTACTGTATCTTGAAATCCCTGTTCGACAGCGGGTTCAAGAAGAATATTTTTATCGTTATCGCGCACCAGACCGAGGACTATATGCCCATGACCTTGGCGTGTATGAAAGCCGCGAAAAAGCTGATTATGGCGGATTTGGAACAAACGGGCGGCTACGGCTGGTGGGGCAAGAAAGAAAACAAGGATTTTTACGCGAACCTCTCCGAAGCGGACAGCCCTTGGAACAGAATACGGGTCATTCGCGTGCCGTACACGAAAAACGGGATCGGCGGCGATCACGCGGGCGTTTACGAATGTTCTATGCTCGAAGCGTTGTATGCGGGGTCGATCAAATTAGAACGCTTACACGACGCCGACGACTGGTTTGCGGAAACCGCAAAGGATATGAGTTTGGAGCTTGGACAAAAAATGGTGGATATCGCCGTAAACGATATTCTTGCCATGATAAAGGGGTGAGTTATGCTGAAACAACAGAAGAATTACGATTTCAAAGCGGAGCTTTTAAGCGTACATAAGAAAAATGTACGCGACGGGAATATTCTTCCGCAAGAGGACGAATTTGCGTTTGTAAACGGCGTGAAAATTTTCGTAAAAGACTTCGAAAATCCTGTGATTTTAACGGCGGTACGCGATTTTGAGGAGTATCTGTTTACCTCTATGAACGTTTCCGCGTGTATCGTGAAAGAGGCGGACGAGGCGACGGTTACCGTTTCGCTCGGGCAAGACCTCGGCGAGGGCGACGGGTATATGGGCTACCGTATCCAAACGCAAAAAAACAGCGTGAAGATAGAGGGCTACGACGATCGCGGAGTGGCGCAGGCTCTGTATTATTTGGAAGACCTGATGAGTATCCGCAAAGCTCCCTTTATTACGGTGGGAACGGTGGCGCGCAAGGCGTTGTTTACGCCCCGTATCACGCAATCGCCGTTTGGAATGTACGAATATCCCGACGAGGCGTTTCAATGGATCGCGCACAGCGGTTACGACGCGATCGATCTGTGGCTGAAAGACGCGTATACGGACAATCGCGGGTGTTATATCGACGTGCGGCTGATCGCCGAACGCGCGGAAAAATACGGGATCGACGTATACGTGCAGTTATACGCGCAGCATTCCAAGCACCCCGACGAGGCGGGCGCGCAGGAATTTTACGATCAACTGTACGGGGAACTGTTCGAGGCTTGCCCGAAGCTCAAAGGCGTTACGCTGATCGGCGAGGCGAACCAGTTCGCCAGCCGCGACCCTGCCGTGGGCAAAACGCCGTTCGTTGCGAATTTCGAAGAAAATATCCCGACGGGCAAGACCAGCCCAGGCTGGTGGCCGTGTAACGACTATCCCGAATGGGTGGAAATGGTGGCAAGCTCCATACGCAAATACCGCGCGGACGCGGAGGTGATTTTCTGTACCTATAACTGGGGGCATGCGCCTGAAAAGGACCGCGTTGCTCTGATTGAACGCTTGCCCGAAAATATTACGCTGATGGCGACTTGGGATATGTTCGACCGCTACGAGCTGGGAAATTCCGTGGAAAACGTATGGGATTATACCTTGGGCTATATCGGACCGGGCAAGTATTTCACGAGCGAGGCGATCGCCGCGAAAAAACGCGGGATCAAGCTGATGGCAAACAGCCAGACCTCGGGTCGGACTTGGGATTTCGGCGTGATCCCGTACGAGCCGATGCCCCAGCAATGGATCAAACGCTACAAGCGCATGCAACAGGCGCATAAAGAATGGGGGCTTGCGGGCTTGCTCGAAAATATCCATTACGGATTTCATCCCTCGATCATTTGCGAGCTGGAAAAACAGGCGTTCTTTACCGAGGTAGAGCCTTTGGAAACTACCCTTGAAAACCTGCTCCGCCGCGATTACGGCGACAACGCGCCGACCGTCGAACGGGCGATGGCGTTGTTCAGCAAGGGGATCACCCATTACGTGCCGACGAACGAGGATATGTACGGCGGATTCCGTATCGGACCTGCCTATCCGCTTTGGTCGGGGGTGATGGAAGGACTGCCCGCGACGATCCCCGAACAGGGCAGAATGCCCTCGAAACCGCACGCTATGTTCGGCAACGCCATTTATTTCGGGGTATATTCTCCCGATTTAGATGCGAAAAACTCCCTGCCTGGGGTCAGAATTTTCGACGAAATAGTTTCCATTCGGAAAATGGAAGCGTTGATAAACGAGGGCGTTCGGGTGTTGGAGAGCATAGAAAATCCCGACGAGGCGGTGTTAAAGCTCGTGGGGCTCGCGAAATTTATGCGTAATTCCTGCCGTACGGTGCTGAATGTGAAAGAGCATTATCTGTTGAAACAGAAATTGAGTATTGCAGGCGATAAAAAAACCGCCGAAGAAGTAATCGACGGGATCGAAAAGATCGTGTTGGCGGAACGGGAAAACGTCTTGGATACCCTCCCGCTCGTGCAAGCGGATTCGAGGCTGGGTTGGGAGCCGAGTATGGAGTATACGACGGACGAAAAGGGCTTGCGTTGGAAACTCCGACAGCTCGATTACGAATTGACGATCAAAATCCCCACTTACAGAAAAGCGAATACTTTGCAGGTATAACGAGAAAAAAGTGCGTTTGAAAACGCACTTTTTTTATTTGAATTTTAGCTTGAATTGCTTGGGGGACAGCGAGTATTTATTCTTAAACGAAACGGTGAAATAGGGAATGGATTCAAACCCGATCTCCTCGCAGACCTGCGCTACCGTCTTATCGGTGGTGAGAAGGAGTGAAACGGCGTAATCCAGCCGTTTATCCCGAAGATATTCCGTCATGGTACAGCCTATATGTTTTTTGAAGCTACGGCAAATATAGCTCTTGTCGTAGCTGATTCCTTTTATAATCGAATCTAAACCCTCGCGCATGAGCTTGGGTATTGAAAAGAGCGGCAACAGGGTATGTAGCCACATGGGAAACCCGTTTGGGGAGTTTTGGAACTCCTGTAAAAACACGTTGAGCAAATCAACCGTCAGAATATTACCGATTCCCTCCCTCGTATAAAAGCTCTTTTCCGCCGCGACGAAGAACCGTTCCGAAAAACTTTTTTCAAATTCCACGATCTTGGTTTGAGTGAGCTTTGCTTGCAGGGGCGCGGGGGAATTGACGATCATATCAAAAAGCATAGGATCGATAAAATCACAGCATTTTTTGAAGAGCTGTTCGGAAATGATAATATCCCTGTGCATACAGGAAACGCCCTTTTCTCGGATAAATTCATGGCTGTCCTTGGTGGAGCGCAAGAGGCGCACGTCGTTCGTTTCCAACACCTCTTTCTTGCCGTTGTAAACGTGCGTGATCGAACCCTCCAAAATATAAAAGATCTCGAAAAAGTTATGGCTGTGATAAGATTCGTCGTCCGACACCGTGATTTTTGATACGAATTGAATCGTGGGCGAGGTCAACCAATCGTTAATAAGTAACTTTTCCATACCCAAATCCCTCCTTTTTATATAGCATACCACATTTTTCTCGTAATGTCAACTGACAGAACGTTTCCGTCAATCATCTGTATTGAAAAATTTTTCAATACATTTTATAATAAACTGCGGAAACAAAAAGAATACCCAAAATATCCCCTCCCGCCCCTGAAAATAAGCCAAAAATACAAAAAATCAGTGCTGGCACGCTTGGAGAGCATAGAGCTTGACCGTAAATTTCATAAACGCCCGATAGCGCCCGATCGAACGGCTGACAAAACAAAAGAAGTCAATTTACAGAATTTTTTGGAAATTTTTACAAATCCAGTAAAATATTTTCATAAAAAGTCAATGGAAAGAATGTTTTAATCAATAGAGTGTATTGAAGTCAAGGGGAAAATATTTTATAATTTTATTGAAGAATTTTATAGTGGTAGTATTGTATGCTTATAATAGTGAAATGTAACGGACAAATAAACCCGAAGGGCATGGATTTTCAGCGGTTGCGTTTTTCCGTAGAAACGGAGAATATCCCCGAAATAAGATGGGTGGAATACGAGTTTTTCCGCACCGAAGAGGAAGTCAAAACAGGGAAATTTTTCAAAAGCGAAAAAAGCGAAAACGGATATATTTCGATCGGATTTGACGGATTTTCCTGCGGAGAGCGTATTTTTTACCGCGCGTGCGTAACGACGGAGGAAGGAAAAATCTATTCCGAAATCTATTCGGTGGAAGCGGGCTTAAACACGGAAACGCTCGTCGGGGAATGGATAGACAATCCCCGTTTCGACGGCAGAGTGTCCGAATTTTTGACTATGTTCGATATACGAGAAGAAATCGTTAGCGCAAGGCTGTATATCGTCGGGCTTGGATTTTATTCCTCGTCCGTCAACGGCGCGCCGACCGACCCGTACTATTTCAAACCCCTGTTGACCGATTTCGATATTCGTCGAAATCTTTCCAACAATAAATGGTACGACGAGGAGAACTTTGCCGAGGGTAAGAAAAAGGTATGCTACGATACCTATGACGTAAGCGCGCTGGTGAAGCAAGGCGCAAACGAATTGCGTGTGCTACTTGGAACGGGCTGGTACTGTAACACGGACAAGGATTTCGTTGATCCTAGCTTTACGTTCGGCACGCCGAAGCTGTTTTTCGAATTACATATCCAAGGTCAGACCTCGAAAACGGTAATCAAAAGCGACGGTGCTTGTCAGGTTCGTAATACGGCGAAAAAATCGCAACTGTTCGCGGGGGATTTCGAGGACTTTACAAAAGACCCCGAAGCGTTTATCAGCGCAACGCCCTGCACCCCGCCGAGCGGAGAATTAGTGCCCGCGCTTGCGGAAAAGGACGTAGTGATAGAAACGCTCGACCCGATCGAGGTAAAAAAGACGGGGAACAAGCTCCTGTACGATTTCGGGAAAAACCATACGGGGGGATTAAAACTCCAAGTCAAGGGCAAGAGAGGCGACGATCTTACGGTCAAATACTACGAAGTATTAGACCAAGACGGCAAGCCCAACCCGCACACGAGCCGTTGGATTGCTTATGAGAACGGGGAAACGCCCGTTGGGTATATCGACCAGCAGGGAGAATACGTGTTGAGTGGTGAGGTAGACGAGATTGCCCCGCTCTTTCACTGGAACTGTTACCGCTATGCGGAGATCGAATTGCCCAAGGGCGCGGAGATCTTGTCCGTACAGTCGCTGTTTATCAGTACGGACGTAGAGGAGAACGGACAATTCCGTTGCTCGTCTAAGATACTCAACGATCTGTACCGCGCGTTCGTGCTCACGCAAAAGGACAATATGCACTGTGGCGTGCCGAGCGATTGCCCGCACAGAGAAAAATTACCGTATACAGGTGACGGGCAGTTGGTTGCCGAGTCGGCAATGTACGTGTTCGGTGCGGAAGAGTTTTACAGAAAATGGTTACAGGATATTATTTCCGCGCAAGGCAAGAACGGCTGGGTGCCCTATACCGCACCGTTTATCGCGGGCGGTGGCGGGTATTGGTGGTGCAACGCGTTGACTTCCGTACCACTCACTCTCTATAAATTCACGGGCGATAAATCGGTGCTGAGGGAAGCTCTGCAACCCGCCTTAAAGCTCGTAGACTTTTATAACTCCATGCACGAGGGTGATTATATCATTCGAAAGACCTGTACCGTATGGTTGCTCGGGGATTGGCTCGCGCCGGACGAGATTGCGAGCAACACCGCGTACGTAAACACGCTCGCCTTTTATTCGGCGGTTTCGCAGATTAAGGAGGCCTGCGATATTCTCGGCGAACGCAAAATATCCGAGGATATGGAAGCATTACGCGGATATATCAAACAAGCGATCAACGCCAAATTCTTCGATACGGAAAAATTCTGTTACGGTAACGGCGTGCAAGGCGAGGATATTTTACCGCTGATCAACGGCATTGCCGAGCCTGAGATTTCTGAAAAGCTCTGGGAAAAGGTCGTCGCCCATTATCGGGAAACGGGGCATATCGATACGGGGATCGTACTTACCCCGATACTGCTCCAAGCCTTAGTCGAGCACGGGGATAGCGACGTTGCAATGAAACTTATGCAACAGCGGGAATACCCCTCGTACGCTTGGATGCTGGAAAACGACACCACGCTTTGCGAGCATTGGAGCAAATATTGGCCCAAGACTCGTAGCGTGGAGGGGGAAGAAGGCACGGCGCTCGACGGCGACGTATCCCACTGCCATCCCATGTACGGGAGCGTGGTGGCGTGGCTTTATAAACACGTTGCGGGGCTGGATCTGAGCAGACTGTGCGAGAAAAAGATTTTATTTGCCCCCAAGTGTACGGACACGATCTACGGCGCATACGCAAGCAAGCAAACGAAATACGGCAAGGCTTCGATCGAGTACGACGCATGCGGGAGTATGAAACTGCGTATTAACGTACCGTTTGGCGTGGAGGGCGAGGTACGGCTTCCGCGGAGCGTATGCGAAACGTTCTACGTGTACGGATCGAAACAGTTAAAGTCGCGTAAGCGCGGCGAATACAGCTACGTGAAATTAACGGGTGGCGAATGGCTGATCAGCTCGGACATCACATTCGGTTAAGAAAATAAAAAATAAATAAGGAGAAATAGTATGAAAGGCAAAAAAGCATTGGTTTTGGCATTGGCTTTGACAATGACGCTCGGCGCGGTAGGCTGCGGAGGTAAAAGCGGAAACAGCGGAAACGGAGGTACGGTTACGCTGGACGATCTGTATATCCCCACCTACGAGGATAACGGACAGCAGATCCGTATGATGGCGGATTGTCCGCCTGATATGTCGGACAAGGCAAAAGCGGAGCAGTATAAGGCGGCAGGATTTACCGCCGTTCCCATCGTCGTCGGCGCGGCGGATAACAAGCCCGTCGATACTTCCGAAAACGGGAGCTTCGTAAAATCTTTGAAAGTCTGCGAGGAAGTGGGGCTGGACGCTTTTATCCGTCAGCACAGTAAATGGGTAGAAGAAACGCCTGCCGAGGGCGCGCCCTGCTACTTCGAGCAGTCCTTTACGGGCTTCGATTTCTCGCAATATCCCGCGGTGAAAGGCTTCTATTTCGTTGACGAACCGGGTATCAAGCAGTTGGATGATTTGGGGAACAGACACCTTACTTGGTTCAACGAAAACTACGGCGGAAAAGGCTACGAATTTTTCAGCAACCTGTTTGCTTGCCATAACCCGACGGCGTTGGCTGGCTCGCTGGGAAAGAGCTACGACGATTACGCGGAAACGTATTTGGATATTTTAGACAAAGCAGAGTCCGTGAACAAGCACCACAGCGTAGACTATTACACGCTCCGTAAGAAAGTAGACGGCACGCCGTATATGTACGAAACCAACCTGATCGCGCACTTAGACGCGGCAACGCGCGCAAAGGCGCACGGCGTAGGCTTCTCGGCGTATTTACAGGTATTCGGCGGTAATACGGACGGACAGTCGTACAGAATCCCCGCGAGCTTTGCCGATATCAATTGGAATATGTACAATATCCTTTCTTTCGGCGCGCACACCCTTAAATATTACGATTATATCGCGTGGACAAACGAAACCTCTATGATTGTAGACGGCGAGCCGACGGATATCTATTACTGGGTACAGGAAGCGAACGAATACGTGAAGAAGTACGAGCACGTACTGCTTGCCTTTAACTGGGAGCATACGTACACCAACGTAGGTACGGGTAGCCGCTCCGCGTCGAACGAAGCGTTCGATTTGATACGCGATAAGGTAAAGCCGATCACGGACGTGGAAACGGTAAAGAGCAAATACGATATCACGATGAACGAATTCTCGGATAAGGACGGCACGAAAGCGTTTATGCTGTTCAACTACGACGATCCTTACTATTTGAGAAAGAATAAGGTACAGCTGAGCTTTGAAAACGCAGACGGCATTCTGTATTACAGAAACGGCGAGCCGACGACCCAAGTGCTTGAAAACGGCAAATTCGAAATCGAACTCGAAGCAGGCGAGGGCATCTTTGCAATCCCGCTTTATAAGAAATAAGGAGGAAGTGTTATGAAAGCAACCAAGAAAGACACCAAGCAGGTAAGAAGATTAGGTATCCGCGCGGACTGTCCGCCCGATTGCACCTCGGACGAACAGCTGAAAATGTACAAGCGCGCGAACTTCAATATCCTCACGATGACGGAGGATTTCGTACGCGCAAGAAGTAAGGCGTATCTCGATTGCTTGCGCCACTGCGAAGAACTGGATTTGGACGTATATCTCCGCGGCTACGGACAGTATTTCGGCGAGTATTTCGAAAAGTTCTTCACGGGCGTAGACTTCAACGACTATCCCGCGGTAAAGGGTTTCTTCTTCCTCGACGAGCCCGCGGGCTGCGATATTCCCCGTATCGCGAACGCGGCGGTGGATTGGTTCAACGACACCTACGCGGAAACGGGTATGGATTTCTATCTCAACGGCTATTGCGGCGAAGTCCCGGGGCATCTTTGTATGCCCTCGGAGGATTTCTACGAATACCTGATGAGAGAGATCTACGACAAGCTGAACACGGAAAATAAAATTCTTACCGTAGACGAATATCCTCTGCGCCGCGGTATCGACGGGAAGAAATATCTGGACGAACGGGAATGGATACCGTACACGGCGCAGGTGGCGCGTATCTGCCGCGACCACGGCGTTAAATTCGGCGGATATTTGCAGACGTTCGGCGGGGATTACGTAGACGCAAGGATACCCGATACGATTGAAGAAATCCGTTTTATGGCGTACGTGTACTTGGCGTTCGGCGCGCAGCATATCGGCTATTTCGTGTATTTGGGCAACCGCGATATCGGGTTTATGGGGCTAGTCAACGACGCGGGCAGACCCTCTAAATTATACTACCACGCGCGCGCGTTGAACGAGGAGTTGCTGTCCTTTGATATCGAGTATCTTTCCTACGATTGGAAAGGCGCGCTGGTCATCGACGGGCAAACGAACGAAGCTCCCAACGAGGCGTTTGCAAAGACAAGAGAATTTTTACCGTACGCAGACAAAGAGCTGACGGCGGTAACGGCGGAAAACAATTTGATCGTCGGGTGCTTTGAAAAGGGTAAAAACGAGCATGCGTATATCGTCGTTTCTTACGGAGAACCGACGGTGCAGCAGGATAATAAGATGACGTTTACCTTAAAGACCGCGAAGAAATTAGAGATCTTACGCAACGGCAGAAAGGTAACGACGGAAACGAAAATGGAAAAGGTGAACGGTTTGAAACCGAGAGAGATCGTCGAAGTAAAAGACGGCAAGGTAGAGATCGAGCTGAAATACGGCGAAGCGCTGTTCATCAAAACCGTTTCTTAATATAAGGAGGGTACGAATGGAACAACAAATAGAAAAAGTAGAAGCGGAAGTAGAGGTAGAGGTAGAGGAAAGCCCCCGCGTTCAACGGCTGAACGTTAATAAAGTCAAAAAGACGATGAAGCCGTTGGAAAAGAAAGGCTTGATCTTTGCGGCGCTGATGCTGCTGATCCCGTTTATCAACTTCCTGATCTTCTGGGTGGGCGTAAACGCGAACTCGATCGCGCTTGCGTTTACCTCGGTGGACGAAGTAACGCAAAAGGAAGTCTTTTCCTTTTACCAGTTCGAAAAGCTGTTTAAGGATTTAAGCTCTCCTTACAATCAGGCGGGCAGAGCGCTTATCAATACCTTGCAGTATTTCGGATTGCATATCATCAAGCTGTTTTTGAGCGTTGGTATCGCCTACTTCTTTTACAAGAAAGTGCCCGGGCATACGATTTATAAAATCCTGTTCTTCTTGCCCGCAATGGTCCCTTCGATGGTATACATCAACGTATTCAAACAGCTTGTGAGTAAGTACGGACCCGTCTATACCTTGGTGGACGAAGTCTTCGGATACAAAATGCCCAACCTGTTTGCAAAATCCTCGACGGCGTCGCCGACCATTCTCTTTTACGTGCTTTGGTCGGGCTTCGGCGCTTCGCTCTTGATTTTCGTCGGCGCGATGAACCGTATCCCCGGGGAAGTGATCGACGCGGCAAATCTCGACGGCTGCGGTATGGCAAGAGAATTTGCTCAAATCGTAATGCCGCTTATCTGGGAAACGTTTTCCACCTATTTATTGCTTGCGGTCGCGGGCTTGTTCACGGAAAGCGGACCGTTCCTGTATTTCGTCGGCGCTGACCCGAACTCGGAGATCTATACGCTAAGCTACTGGATATTCGCGCAAGTCAACGGCGGGTCGTATAATTATCCCGCGGCGATCGGTTTGTTCTTTACCGTTCTCGGCTTGCCCTTGGTATTTATCAGCCGTTGGTTGATGAACAAAGTGGAAACGGTAACTTATTAAGGAGGAATTAACGATGGAAAAAATCAAGAAAAAGAAAAAAGTAAGAATTCCTCTGATTATCGCCAGCGTATTTTTCGCGATCTACGGGCTTAGCCTTGTTATTCCTCTCGGGTGGGGCGTTATTATGTCCTTGAAAGTTCCCGACGAGTATTTCGACGATTTGTTGAGCTTCCCGAAAGTCCCGCAGTTCAAGAACTACATACAGGCGTTTGTCGAACTCGAAAACGGCGGTAATAACCTCTTCGCTATGATCTGGAACAGCCTTTGGTTCTCCCTCGGCGGTACGCTTACGACGGTGTTTACCTGTATGGTCGCGGGCTACGTCTGCGCGAAATACAAATTCTGGTTCTGTAAGGCTTGGTATTGGATCGCCATTATCACGATGATGATCCCCATTATGGGCTCGCTGGGTTCGGCCTTGAAAATCTCCATGGCGCTCGGCTTGTACAATAACCCGCTCACCTTAATCACGGGCTTTTCGGCGCTCGGCTCTACGTTCGTTATCTCGTTCGCGTTCTTCAAGGGCGTGGACTGGGGATATGCGGAATCGGCGTTTATCGACGGCGCAGGGCATTTGCGGGTATTGTTCCAAATCATGCTCCCGCAGGCGATCTCGCCGATGATCGCGCTGTCGCTGACGATCTTCATTTCCAAATGGAGCGACGCGCAGTCCCCGCTCATCTACTTACCGTCCTATCCCACGCTTGCGTCGGGCTTCTACTGGTACGAAAAGGAAGCGGGCGCAAACGCCAACTACCCCGTACTGTTCGCGGGCTTGTTCATGTCGGCAATTCCCATTATCGCGCTGTATATCGCGTTCCAGGATAAGCTGATGAACCTGAACATGGGAGGCGGCTTAAAAGGCTAAAAAAGAAAAAAATAAAAAATTATATTAAGATAAAGGAGAAAAAATAACATGAAAGCAACCAAGAAAATGATGTCGGTGCTTCTTGCGGCAACGTTGGGCGTAACCGCGCTTGCGGGCTGTAAGAGCAAAGCCAAAGACGATCTGGCGGCAGAATTCGGCGACAGAACCAACAAGGTCAACGTCGTATACACCTCCAACGCGTACGGCAGAGAATGGATCACGGAAGTAGCGAAAGCGTATATGGAAAACCATAACAGCGATACGTATATCCAGCTTACGCAGACCCTGACGGCGGGCGAAGAAGCCAGCAAGATCAAATCGGGCATTTCCTCGGGCGATCTGTACATGCTCGACTTGCACGTAGAAGACCTTATGGACAGCCTCGTGGACGTAAGCGACGTATGGGACAGCTACGCGATCGGCGAAGAGAACAACGAGAATAAAAAGAAGATTAAAGACAAGCTCTCGCCTATGTTCGCAAACACCGCTGACCCCGGTGGTACGAGAAAGTACATTATGCCCTATCAGGGCGCAACGTCGGGTTACGGTATGGTATACAACAAAACGGTGCTCGACGAAGCGTTCCCCGACGGCTATACCCTGCCCAGAACGACGGACGAATGGTTTGCAATGGGCGACGCGCTCAAAGAAGTGAACTTGGCAAGCGTAGAAGACGATCGGCGCGACGACGCGGGCAGAGACGTATATTTGCTCGTTTGCTCGTTCGGCGACGGCAACGAATACCTGCAATATACGCTTGCACCTTGGTTCGCGCAGATCGTAGGCTATGAAAATTTCGCACAGTACAGCGAGGGCAGATATTGGAACGGCGAGGCGTACGTCTTCGACGAAACCCAGCCCACCGTATACGAGGAATACAAAGACGAGCTGATTGCATATCAGGACATCGTCAGAAAACTCCAAACGAAATCCAACGGCTACGTATACGGCGATTCGGACGCGGTCGATTATCAGTACGCAGCCCGCGTCGTAGGCGGAAAGGGCTACCGTCAGAACCAGAGCCGTGCGGCGTTTAAGGTAGACGGCGCGTATTTCGAACAGGAATCGAGCGCGCACGTTGCAAAGGGTACGGAAATGGGTATGTGCAAGCTCCCCGTAGCCAGCGCGATGATCGGCAGACTTAGCACGGTAAACGACGACGCTACGCTTTGTAAGGTTATCGACTACGTAGACGGCGTAACGACGGAAAAACCCGCGGGCGTATCCGACGACGATATTTTGGCGGTCGCGGAAGCGCGCGGTATGATCGGCGTATACCTTGGCGGCGGTATGATGATCCCCAAGGCGGCGAAGAACGCAGAGGGCGCGAAAGATTTCATGAGATATCTTGCGAGCGACGAAGCGGCGATCATTGCGGCGAAAGCGATGGGCGGCTTGGAGCTGTTGCCTTACGGTAAAATCGTAACGGAAGAAGAGCTTGGTTTTGCAAGAGGCAATTTCCTTAGCGACGTTTCCAAGTGGGCGGCAAAGAACAAAACGATGATCAACGGCGACAATTTCGGCTTTACCTATCACTCGGACTTCCAGCTCGGTACGACGGACAACACCCGTTTGAAGAATATCTTCACAGGCTCGTACAATAAGACCAGCGCGGAATGGTGGCAGGCGAACTATAACGAGTATAAAGAAGATTGGAGCACCATGGTAACCGACTACAAGAAAGCAGGCGGGAACACGGCGAACTAACGCAAGGCAATTTGGGAGGCGAAGCCTCGCCTCCCTTGTAAAAAAATAAATTCCATAAAGGAGGAAAACTATGAAACAAAAAGGAATAGGCATTCTCGTCTTTTTAGCGGTCATGAGCACCTGTTTGACGTTCGGGGCGATCGGTTGCGGTAAGAAATCCGCCGACACAAGCACCAGCAGCAGTAGCTCGGTAGAAGACGAAGGCAGAAAGAACCCTCGCATTATGGTCGAAACGGACGAGTTGGAATTCGCCGTAGAAGTAGGCGAGAGATACACGATGCCGTACGCGGGCGTGTATTATGAAAACCTCGACCGCGTAGACGATGCGGAAGTGCGTATGAGCGTTATCTATTCTTGGTATGACGAGGCGGAGGGCGCGTTCGTCGATCCCTACGTTGAAATCGAGGACACGATCGACAACCAGCTTCTGCTGTTTGCAGACGCGGGTAAGTACGAGATCGTATACAAATCGGAGGGCTGTGCGGACGTGGTAGTTACCATCTACGCTTGTGAAAGATTACCCAGCCCGAAGAATTTCCAAGTAGACCTTGCAACGGGTAAGATTACTTGGGATAAAGTAGAGGGCGCGTCGGGCTACACCGTAACCGTAAACGGCGATACGGAAGTGGACGTTACCGAAGAAAGCTTTACCTCGGATATCTTCTCGCAGGACGGCTTCTACGTAGGCGTTACCGCCAAGGGCGACAACAAAATTTGGCTCGACAGCTATCTCGGCAGTTATCAAAAACGCCTTGCATTGCAGGACGGCGAGCTTGCGGCGTTCAATAATCCCTGCTACGAGCTGGATATTACGAACTATACGGGCAAGATCAATCCCGATCCTTCGGAAATCGAATGGCTGACGGAAGAGGACTGTGCAGGCTCTACGGACGGCGCGCTGAAAGTACGCTTGAAAGCGGGCGATTCCGGTTGGAGCGTGTTTAAGGTTGCGTTGCAGAAAAAGATCGACTTGCCGGTAGAGGGCGGCGTAGAGGTGCGTTTCAAGTTGGATACGACGGACTATCTGTCTAACGACGAAAACCTGTCTACGTTGTTTGCGTTCAGCGGCGTAACGAAGCATACCAACAACCCGAAAGACGGTATTTATATGAACCCTGCGTACAACGACGAGTGGCAGGTGCTTCGTTTGGATGCTTTGAGATTGAATAGCTACTTGGATCAAGAGCATTTCCATTTCAACCTGTACGATCTGACGAGAGGAAGCGGTAAAGGCGATCTGTATCTCGATTATATCCGCGTATACGAAAGTGCGCTGGAAACTCCCGAATTGACGGTGGAAGAAGGCAAGCTGACGTGGGCGGCACAGGAGAACGTCAGGGAATACATGGTAGAAGCGGACGTATTGCAGGCGGACGGTACGCGCGTACAGAAGCTGCACTACGTAACCGCAAACGAAATTTCGTTTGCCGATATGGGCATTACCGAAACGTCGCAGTACGACGTACGCGTTCGCGCGGTATCGAGCGTAGCGACGGTCGGCTCGTCTGCTTGGAGCGAATGGGAAAGCAAGAGAACCTTGACGGATAACTATTTGACCAAGCTCGACAGCGCGCTGTATGAAAAAGACGCGGACGAAAATGCGGTAAAAGCATCGAGCAACAAACAGCGTATCTATTACACGAATTCTTCGGGCGCAGAGGGCGGCAGTGCGTTGCGTGTCGTATTAAGACAGGATTATAACAATACTTCTTCGCACTTCCAGTTGAAGCTGACGGAGGGTATCAATCTTGCAAAGGCTGCGGACTATCAGGGTATCTTGGTAAGATTTAAGGTAGACTTTGTGAAGCTGGACAACACCAGCGGTTTGCGTTTGCAATACGTCGGTAATAACGGCGGTAACGACACGGGCTCGCTGTATAGCAAGCGGATCATGGAAACGGGCAAGTGGTACGATTTACAGCTTCCGTTTGAAAACCTTGAAGACCTCTACGAGGACGGCGACAAGACCTTGTACTTTGCGGTACTTTCCGACAAATCGCAGGAGGGTATGCGTATCGCGATCGATATCGACTACGTAACCTATTACAAAGCGTTGACCGCGCCTACGAACGTGCGTATCGATAAAGAAAACAACAAACTCGTTTGGGACGCGGTAGACGGCGCAAGCGGTTACACCGTATCGGTAAACGGCGACGAGCGTTTCGTAGAAACCACCGAGTTTGATCTGTCCTTGGTTACGGAAGACGCGATCTTGACCGTTCGCACCGAATCGGACGAAGAGGGCTTTGCTTCCTCGCTGGATAGCACTTCGTGTGCGGTACACGTATTCGTAGGCAAACAGGTAGCAACGTTCAACCACGTTTCCTATGCAGACGACGTTGTGGCGGGTAACCCCAACGCAACGGTTACGAGCGGTGTGCTTAGCGCAGGATTTAGACCCACGCGTGAGCCGAAGTACGATGCGGCGCTCGGCAACGACGGCGCGGTAGACTTCAATATCTATTCGGGCGATATCGGCGGCGGTAAGCTCCACGCGTTTACGGTACAGCTGTATAAACCGCTTGACCTTACGACGTACGATGAAATTTCTATCCGTTTCGCAGTGCCTTCGATTTCGGGCAATAACTTGCAGAAAGCGTACTTCTCCTTGTTGCACGCAACGGACGTAGCGAACGCTTCGTACACCACCGCGCCTACGGCAAACAGCGCGACCGCAATCGGCTTCACGATCGACGAAACGAATATTCAATATTATACCTTAATCTTGTCGAAAGCGGCGCTCAACGAAATGGGCTACGATACGGGCGCGACGGCGATCACGCTTGGCGTATGGAGTTCGGTAAGCACGAATAAAGGCGCGCTTCAGGCTTCTGCGAGAGTTTATCTCGACGATATTTCGTACAGCAACGTGTTGGATATTCCGACGGTCGTTGCGGTAAGCGATACGGGCTTGGTAACTTGGAACGCGGTTGAAAACGCAGACGGTTATATCGTCAGCGTAAACGGCGAAGAATTTGCGGTTACCACCAACAGCTATCAGCACGCAGACCTTGGCGCGGATGCGAACTTTAAGGTACGCGCAACTTCTACGAATACCGACTACGACCCGTCCTTGTGGAGCGTAACGGTTAGCTACGTAGCGCCTCGTTTGGACGAACCTACCGAGGTTACGGTAAGCTCGACGGGCTTGGTAGAATGGACGGCTGTGGCGGAAGCGGACGGCTACGTTGTAGAGATCAACGGCACGGAATACGAAACGGCGACGAACAGCTATCAATTAACTTCGTTGACGGCAGACGCTATCGTTAAGGTACGCGCGACGTCCGAGGGCGAATGGATGGATTCCGAATGGAGCGCAGAGGCGTACTATTACGCGCTGGGCGAAAACGAACTTGCAACCTTTAACACCGCGGCGTACGTTTCGACGGTAAGCGGCGTAGAGGGTTATAAGTGGACGGGCAAATACAGAACCGCGCCTTTCTGTGAGGGCGGTACGGTAAAGGTTGGCTTGTACTTAGACAACTACACCCCCGAAAACACAAGTACGAATCTGTCGGCGGTGAAGATCAATCTTCCCAAGGGCTTGGATCTGACGAAAGACAGCATCGTAGTAAACTTCCAGGTATACGACAAGTCGGGTGCTTGCTATCCCACGAACTTCACGCTTTTGAAGAAAGGCGACAATGCAAATTGGAACTCGACGGATAAAACTACCCTTCCCGGCGTAGCGGTAACTTTCCAGAAAGATCAAGCTCTTGCGATCACTTCCGCACAGCTGACCGAAATGGGCTACGTAACGGGCGATACGGAATTGTATTTCGGTATCTGGGAAAGAACGGCAATGAGTATTCAGGTATCTTACGGTATGTGGGTACGCTTCGACAATATCGCGTACGGCGAATTGTTGACCGCGCCTGCAAACGTTGCGGTAAGCGAAACGGGCTTGGTAACGTGGGATACGGTTGAAAACGCAGACGGTTATATCGTCAGCGTAAACGGCGAGGAAGTTGCGGTTACGACGAACAGCTACCAGTTCCCTGCCTTGGGCGCAAACGCTACCGTTAAGGTGCGCGCAACCAGCAGAAACAGTTATTGGGTAACCTCGGATTGGAGCGCGGAAGCAAACTTCGTAGCGCCTACGCTCAACGCGCCCGCAAACGTTGCGGTAAGCAGCGCGGGCGTGGTAACGTGGGACGAAGTTGACGGCGCAGAGGGCTATATCGTCAGCGTAAACGGCAACGAATTTACGGTAGAAGAAAATAGCTATCAGCTCACCGAATTGCTCGAAGACGCGGTAATCAAGGTGCTCGCTACCACCACGAACAAAGACTTGGCGAACTCGCCTTGGAGCGCAGAAGCAAACTACGAAGCGCCTCGCTTGGACGTTCCCGCAAACGTTGCGGTAACCGATGCGGGTGTGGTAACGTGGGATGCAGTTGACGGCGCAGACGGCTATACCGTCAGCGTAAACGGCAACACCGTGGAAGTAGAAGAAAACACCTATCAGCTCACCGAATTGACGGCGGATGCGGTGATTAAGGTACTTGCTACCACCACCAACACGAGCTTGGCAAGTTCGCTTTGGAGCACGGAAGTGAAGTATTACGCACCCACCGACGCGTTGGCAGACTTCGCGAACGCAAACCGCGGTACGATCAGTGGCTTGACGGGCTTTGTAAAAGGCGACGGTTACAGAACGGCACCGTTCTATGAAGACGGTACGATGAAAGCAGGTTTCTATCCCGACCGTTACCATGCGGCAGGCGGTTCTACGGAGTTGGCGGCGTTTAAGGTAACGCTTGCAAAGGGCTTGGATCTGACCGAAGGCGGTATCGTCGTTAAGGTACAGCTGTACGATAAATCGGGCGCGGTTACTCCTGACAAATTCACGCTTTTGACGAAAGACGGACAAAGCACGTGGCAGAGCGGTTCGAGCGCGGATTTCCCCGGTGTTGCGTTGACCTATCAAGAATGGCTGGAAGTGAAATTCTCTTCCGCTGAACTGCAATCGCTGGGTTATGCAACGGGCGACACGGTGCTGTATTTCGGCGGTTGGATTGCGTCGTTGCAGGCTTCGCTCGGTACGGGCTTGTGGTTCCAGCTTGACGATATCAGCCACTACGAGGCTGAGGGCGGAGTTGTCGAAAATCCCGTAATTGCAGATTTCTCCGACGCGGATAACGGTACGCTTAGTGGCTTGGAGGGTTTTGTACACACGGATACACCGTACAGAACAGAACCTTTCTATGAAGCCGACACGTTAAAGGCAGGTATCAGACTTGACCGTTACCACGCGGCAGGCGGTTCTACGAAACTCGCGGCGTTTAAGGTAACCTTGCCTACGGGCTTGGATCTGTCCAAAGACGGTATCGCGGTCAAGGTACAGATCTACGATAAATCGGGTGTACTTACCTTTGATAAATTTACGCTTTTGACGAAAGACGGACAAAGTTCTTGGCAGAGCGGTTCGAGCGCAGATTTCATCGGCGTTGCGATGACTTATCAGGAATGGATGGAAGTGAAACTTTCCTCGGCTGATCTGCAAGCGATGGGCTACGCAACGGGCGACACGGAATTGTATTTCGGTGGCTGGGTTACGAACGATAACTTACAAGCAAGCACAAATACAGGCTTGTGGTTCCAGCTTGACGAAATCAGCTACTACACCGAAGCGTAAGTAAGCAAAACTGAATAGCTCGACAGGCGTAAGGCGGTTTTCCGCCTTACGCCGACGGGCTTTTATAAAAACGAAAAATTTTTAACCCCGTACGGGGTTTGCCTTTCCCACCTTGCGGTGTGAAAGGCAACGGCTGTAAGTTCTCTTATACATTATATATAATAATAAAATATTTGATAGAAAAACCAATAAGGGAGGGTAACTTATGAACAAACAATATTCTCAGCCGACGGTAGACGTTACGGCATGGGAACGGAGAAACGTATTTTTGGCGACGTCGGAAGAGGATCAAAAGACCAACGCCGAGGATAACGTTATCGGATGGGACGAATAAGGAGGAACGAGGATGAAAGCGAAACAATTTTTATGGAAATTATCGCTCGTTTTTGTCAGTATGCTGTTCGTGCTCGCTACGGCGTTTGGCTTGCTGAACTTCCGAGAAACCAAAACGGTGAAAGCGTCAAGCGGTAGCGTGAGCGTATATATGCTTGACGGCGCTTCTATCCGTTACGACGGCGCAAATTCGGGTATTCGTTTTACCGCGTACGTAAGCGAAAGCAGTCTTACGGCGGGTACGGACGTTACCGTGGGTATGACGATTGCAAGCGAAACGAAGACTTGGGAAAGAACGTCCGATGCCGATACTTGGCAATGGGCGACGAGCGACGTGGCTGGTTATAAAAAATTCCAAGTCGCGCTGACGGGGATTCCCGATACGGACTACGGCACGGAATTGACGGCTACGGCATGGGTAGACGTGGACGGCGTGAAAACGAACGCAACGGCGCAGACCCGCTCTATCGCGCGCGTGGCAAACGCTTGTCTTGCGGAAAACGAGCTGTTGAAAGAGCTTGGCAGCGAAGAAGTTTTGACGGATACGAAAGTAAGCACGCTCGACGGGTACACGGCGGGCGAGGCGCTTGCGAGCGTTTCGGCGATTGAAATGAATAACAATAGCTTTGCTTGGAGCGAAGTAGCGAACGCAACGGGGTATTTCGTTGGGTTTAGCGGTGAAGTGGTGCACGTAATAGGCGGTGAAACCGTGCCCGTATCGGCGTTTGGCAAAATCGCAACGCCCGTAGACGGCGTATCGGTAATCGCATACGGCAACGGTGTGGATAACACCTACGGCGAAGTCGTTTCGGGCAACGTATTGCTTACCGAGCTCGCGAATTTCTCCGATGAAAACAACGGTACGATTAGCGGCTTAGAGGGCGGTTACGTATTTGGAACTGCGCCGTATAGAACAGAACCTTTCTATGAAGACGGCACGGTAAAGGCAGGTATCAAACTCGACCGTTACCACGTAGGTGGCGGTAGCTCGTTGCTGGCGGCGTTTAAGGTAACTTTGCCTACGGGCTTGGATTTGACCGAAGACGGCATTGTCGTTAAGGTACAGCTCTACGATCGTTCGAACGTAGCTGCTATGGATCGATTTACGCTCTTGTCGAAAGACGGACAAAAATCTTGGCAGAACGGTACGAGCGCGGATTTCCCCGGTGTTGCGATGACCTATCAAGAATGGATGGAAGTGAGGCTCTCTTCGGCTGAGCTGCAAACGATGGGCTATGCAACGGGCGATACGGAATTGTATTTTGGCGGTTGGAATGCGGCAACGGCAAGTGTGGGCGGTAGCAATAATCCTGGTATGTGGTTCCAGCTTGACGATATTAGCTACTATGGCGGAGAATTTTCGTTGGATACGCCTACTGACCTTGCGGTAAGTACGAAAGGCTTGATTACTTGGTCGGAAGTAACGAACGCAGACGGCTATACCGTAGATATTGATGGCACGCAGTACGAAACGACGACGAATAGCTATAAAATAGAAGAGTTTACCTCTGACGTAACGGTAAGAGTACAGGCAATTTCTAACGGCAATGCTTGGGCGGCTTCGGCTTGGACGGAAGTTATCGCCACCGACTATTTCACGCTCGCGAGCTTCGCTGACGCAAACAACGGTACGCTTGTCAATATAAGCGGGTATGGATGGGCGGATTATAAAGCAACTCCCGTATATGCAAACGGCACGGCAACGGCGGGTTTCTATCTCGACCGTTATCACGAGGACGGCGGAAGCACGAAATTGGCGGCGTTTAAGGTAGTATTGCCTACAGGTTTGGATTTAACCATGGGAGGTATCGTTGTAAAAGCACTTTTGGTGGACTATTCAGATATCTCTGGGGCTACGCCTGATAAGTTTACGCTTTTGACGAAAGAAGGACAAAAATCGTGGCAAAACACCACGGATATTACCACGTTCCCCAACGTTACGATGCCGACGGATAAAACGACTTGGATGGAGCTGAAAGTTTCCTCGGCAGAGCTTGCTGCGCTTGGGTATGCAACGGGCGATACGGAATTGTATTTTGGCGGTTGGTATACGGCGACCACGTACAGAACTAATGGTACGAGTATGAAGTTCCAGCTCGACGATATTAGCTATTACAGAGTGCCTACCTTGGATACGCCTGAAAACGTTACCGTAAGCGATACGGGCTTAATCGAATGGACGGAAGTAACGAACGCCGACGGCTACGTTGTGGAAATCGACGGCACGGAATACACGTCGAACACCAACAGCTATCAAATTCAAGCCTTTGCAAAGGACGTAACGGTGCGTGTACGCGCAATCTCCAACGGCGAGTACTGGGCGGCTTCGGCTTGGACGGAAGAAGTTACTACCGATTGTTTCACACTCGCAACCTTTGCAGATGAAAACAACGGTACGGTAGATTACGTACAAGGGGTGAAGAATAATAAGTTCAG
The DNA here is from genome assembly GCA_017465865.1 of Clostridia bacterium. GTDB lineage: Bacteria > Bacillota > Clostridia > Christensenellales > Borkfalkiaceae > Scatosoma. Next base: position 189,439 of record JAFTVF010000013.1, on the reverse strand, counting down.
AGTAGATCCTGCATACGCAGACGGTGTGGTATCGTTTGCTGCGTATTTAGATAGCTACGATAATACGTGGAGCGTTAACTTGTCTGCTTTCCAAGTAGAGTTATCCAAAGGATTGGATTTGTCTAAATCTGGTATTATTCTGCGCGTGAACATATCCAGCCATTCGGGAACTGTAAGTCCCACGCACGTTGCAATGTTGCCAAACGTTGACAAAGCGGAATGGGATGCAATAGAGGATATTACGACGTTGCCTAACACAGAGTTCACAGCGAAAGGTACGTGGATGGACTTAAAAGTTTCCTCTGCTGATCTTACAACGCTCGGCTATGCAAACGGCGATACAACGTTGAGTTTCGGCGGTTGGGTGAAAACGGCAATTGCTCAGAACGGCGGTGGAGCAGCAATTTGGTATAAACTCGACGATATTAGTTACTATCAAGAATACACAGTAGAACAGCTTGCTGAACAAATCGCGTACGGCGATACGCAGGCAATGGAATATGGTGCGTATATTGCGCCTACCTCGGCGATCCTGACGAACTGGAACGGAACGGCTTACAATGCAGATAATATCTATCAGGCGGCGGGCTTGAATTCGTTTAATATCGTCGTAGATACGAGCAGCATATTTGAGGGTGGCGTAGAGCTGGCGTTGACCCGTTGCGGTTGGGCGACGATTGACGCGTATATCCAGCTCCACAACGAAATGACGGCAAGCGTTGACGGCTGGACGAAATTCCAAGAAATCTTTAACGGGGTAGACCTTACGGAATATCCCGCGCTGAAAGGCTTCTTTATCGCCGACGAGCCGAGCTGGACGCAGATGGAGATTATCGAAACCTATTACGTGCCTTGGTTTAACGAAAACTACGCAAAGAGCGGTTTAGAGTTCTGCGTAAACCTTTTGGGCGGTTACAGTACGGCAATGGGCGAGCTTCGCGATGAAAACGGCAACTCGCTTGGCACGTATGAGGGCACGGAAGAGGAATATAGAGTTTGCCATACCGCGTACGTAAACGAATGGCTCGGGATTTTCGCTACGGTGAAATCCTCTAATAAGTATCTTACGCTGGATTGCTATCCGTTAATGGATAACCAAGAGGATTTGCTCACCGAGCTTGACGGTAGCAATTTGCCTGAGGATTACGAGCGCGTTCTGTACGACGATTGGCTTCGTCGGTCAATGAATATGGCAAACTTTGCAAGGGATAACGGGCATGCGTTCGGCGCGTTCATACAGGCGTTTGACGAGGGCTGGACGGACAGTGCCCGTACTTACCGTTTGCCGACCAAGGTCGAGGAAATCAAATGGCAGGCGTATATGAATATTGCGCTCGGCGCAAAGCGACTGATGTACTATGGCTTTGACGCGAGATCGGGCGGTCATTATATGACGGCGAGCGGCGCACAGCCTACGGCGATCTACAACTTTGTCCAGGCAACCAACGCCGAGCTTGCAACGCTCGATCACGTGTTTATGGCGTTCGATACTTGGGTAGGTGCGAAAACGTTTATCCCGAGCGGGGCTACGGCTTCCACGGCGATTGCGGGCGTAGCCGATATCGAGCTTGGCGCTTTGACGAACGTTTCGGGCGTTACGACGAGCGGCGAGCTAGTCGTTGGTGAAATGGTGGATAACCACGGCAATCACGGCTATATGCTGGTCGGATATAACGATCCGTTTGACGGCGTTTCTACCGAAGTAAGCATGACGTTTGACGGCGCGGACGGGTTTATCGTATACCGCGCGGGCGACAACGTAAGAACGTTCGTGAAAGACACGAACGGCTTGCTGTCGCTCACTCTTGGAGCGTGCGAGGGTGTGTTCGTGATTCCCGTATACGCAAAATAAGCGGAAATAAGTAAAAAAGCAAAAAGCAGAGCATTTTCTTCGGAAAAGGCTCTGTTTTTTGCGTGCGGGGAATTTTTTATAAAAATATTTCCGTAAAAATCACACATTTCTCATTCATTTGTGCTATAATGTAAAAGTAAAGTCTATCTTATGAAAAGGAGAAAACGATATGAGAATATGCGTATACGGGGCGGCGTCGCCGACGATCGATCCCGAGTATAAAGAAAAAGTAGAAGAAATGGGCTTACAAATGGCAAAGCGCGGGCATTCGCTGGTATTCGGCGGCGGCGGGAACGGCTTGATGGGCGCGGCGGCGAAAGGCGTACGCGCGGGCGGCGGGCATATTTTGGGCGTGATCCCGAAATTTTTCGACGAAGAGGACGTAGAAGAAATTTTTGCGTTCTGCGACGAGCTGATCCAGCCCGATACCATGCGCGAGCGCAAGCAGATCATGGAAGACAACGCCGACGCGTTTATCGTCGTGCCGGGCGGGATCGGGACTTTTGAGGAGTTCTTCGAAATACTCACTCTCAAACAGCTTTGTCGGCATAATAAGCCGATTGCGATCTATAACTTAAAAGGCTATTATAACGAGCTGATCCACGCGATCGAGAAAGCGACGGAAAAGAATTTCATTCGCGGCGGGTGTATGGATTTGTTTGAAATGAGCGAGGATATCGAAAAGCTGTTTGCGTATATCGAAGCCCCGCAAGAGGCGTTGCCGAGCGTGAAGGAACTCAAAGACGGTTGATCTATAAGACCATTGCGTATAAATTCTTAAAATCGTGCTATTTTTTACGGGAAAAGTAAGGATAATCTATTGAATATACCTTATAATAGTGCTATAATATAGATACTTTTACAACAGGAGAGGAAAGGCAATGGAAATATCCACCGAAGTAGGCTCTTTTTTGAGATGGGGCAACTATCAACAGATCTTATCGCTTTTGAAAGAAAGCGGGTTTACGGCGTACGATTTCTCGATGTCTTGGGAGGGGGACTCCTCCGAGCTGATCAGTGCCGACGATTATAAAGAACAGGCGAAAAATCTTCGCGCGTATGCGGATTCGATCGGGATCGTTTGCAATCAAACCCACGCGCCGTTGACCCGTGAACGCTTGAAAGAATACGAATACGGGGAACGCGGTGAAGCGCTTTTGATCCGCGCGATCGAGATCAGCGGGATTTTGGGTGCGAAGATCTGCGTGGTGCATCAGCTGAAAAACGTTACGCCCGAGGAGAACGCGGCGTTTTTCAAGAGATTAGAACCGCACGCGCGCGAGGCAGGCGTTAAGATTGCGTTGGAAAATTTATGGAATTGGGATCACGAAAACGACTGCGCGAAAATCGTGGCGTGTTCGGGACACGAGGATTTCAAACGGCATTTGGATCTGTTGCCCGCGGACGTGTTCGTCGGGTGCGTCGATACCAGCCACGCGGGAATGAAAGGCTTGGAAACGAGCGCGGTGGAAATCATCGATACGCTGGGGGATAGATTGCAGGCGATGCACTTGTCCGACAGTAATTATAAGGACGATCGGCATTGGCTGCCGTTTACCATGGATTACGATTTTGAGGAGATTATCGCGGCGCTCAAACGGGTGCAATATCAAGGGGATATCACCTTTGAAATGGATAAATTCTTCTTGAATTTCCCCGTAGAGCTCGTGCCGTCGGTGGCGAAGATCACGGCGGCGGTCGGCGCGTATTTCAAGAAAAGATTACAAGAAGAGTAAAAAGAGGTAATAAAATAAAATGTTGGCGAATTTTCACACGCATACGACCTTTTCCGACGGCAAAAATACGCCCGAGGAGGTCGTGCGCTATGCGATTGAAAAGGGATTTTCCGCGGTGGGGTTTTCCGACCACGGCTACACCGCTTACGATGGGCGGTACTGTATGAAAGATACCGCGGGGTATATCGCGGAGATCAAACGGCTGAAAGAAAAATACGCAGATCAGATAGAGATCTATCTCGGCGTGGAGGAGGACAGCCACAGCTTACTCAGCCGCGAGGATTTTGATTATATTATAGGCTCGTGTCATTATCTGTACGCAAACGGCGCGTATTATTCCATCGATTCGAATTGCGAGTATTTCACGAAAGCCTTGGCGGCGGCGGGAAACGACGAGCTGGCGTTTGCAAAGGCGTATTACGGGCATTTCTGCGAGTATATCCAAACGCGGAAACCCGACCTTATCGGGCATTTCGATCTTTTGACCAAGTTCGACGAAAAGGAACAGGCTCGGTTTTTACATAACGAAGACTACTGGGCGATCGCGGAGCAATATACGCTGAAAGCCTTAAAAAGCGGTTGTATCTTCGAAGTGAATACGGGCATGATCACGCGCGGTTTCCGCTCTTCGCCCTGCCCGCACGAGCGGCTGCTCCGCGTCATTCACGAGCACGGCGGAAAGGTCGCGCTTTCGTCCGATTCCCATCAACGGGAAACCTTGAACGGATGTTTTGCCGAAACGGAGGAATTGCTGCGAAAGGTAGGTTTTTCCGAGCGGTATATCTTAAAAAACGGACAGTGGACGAGCGTTCCGCTGTAAGGAAAGGAGAAAAATGTTTAGCGTGATCGTCAATACCTTAGCGGTATTTTTATGCGGCGCATTCGGCGCGATGCTGAAAAAATATAAAAGCGATCGTATCAACGACGCGGCAATGACCGCGTTGGGGCTTGCGATCGTGGTCGTCGGCGTGATCGATCTGTTCGAGATCCAAAACGTGCTCGTCCTCGTATTGAGCGTGGTCTTGGGCGGGATCTTGGGCGAAATTTTACATATCGAAGACGGCTTGGAGCGGTTTGGGAATTTCCTGCAAAAGAAAATGACGAAACCCAAATACGACGAAAACGGCAATCCGCTTCCCAACACCTTCGGCGAGGGCGTGATCAGCGCCACGATCCTCTTCTGCGTGGACGCGCAGGTGATTTTCGGGAGCATTATGGCGGGCATGGGCGAGCACGAGATTTTATTGACGAAATCTATTCTCGACGGCACGATCGCCTTTTTCCTTGCGATGAAGCTCGGCTACGGCGTTACCCTTTCGGCAATCCCCGTATTCGTTTTACAGTCGGTATTCGCGTTGCTTGCAAATTCCCTGTCGGGGTATTTGACGACTGCGTTTTTAGGCGAATTGACGGCGCTCGGCGGCGTGTTTATGCTGTGTATCGGCATCAATTTGCTGGGTATCAAAAAAATCAAGACCGCAAATTTCTTGCCCGCGCTTTTGGGCTCGCTCGTTATGTTTTGGATATGAGAAAAACGGACTTGTCCTTTCGAGGCGAGTTCTTTTTTCTTGACAAAATTTGAAAAAAGGTATACTATATACGGGAAAGGAAGTATAAGTATGCAAAGAAAGCTCTGGAACAACGACAAAAAACGCTCGGCGGAGAAAACGGAACGCGTGAACGGCGCGCCCGTGTATACCGCCGTTTATAAGGTCAATCACAGCGACGAATTGCTTGAATTTTTGCTCCGCAAATGCAACACCTCGCGCAACAACGTCAAAGCCCTGCTCGCGCGCCGTCAGGTGCTCGTGAACGGGAGCGTGGTAACGCAGTATAATTTCATGCTCGCCAAAGACGACGAGGTGAAGCTCTCCCGCCGTCCCGTGAAAGAGGGCGCGCCCGTAACCCAGCCCAAGGACAAGAAAACGGTTGTGCCCCGTATGCGGTTTACCGTAAAGCCCGTGTACGAGGACGGGGATTTCGTGGCGATCGACAAGCCCGCGGGGTTGCTTTCCGTCGAGAACGACAAGCAAACGGAATGTGCGTACGGGTATATGCTGAAATACCTGCAAAGCAAGGACAAAACCAGCCGTCCGTTTATTCTGCACAGAATAGATAAGGAAACCTCGGGCGTGCTCGTGTTCGCGAAAAATATCAAGCTCCATTCCATGCTGAAAATGCACTGGAACGAGCAGGTGCAAACGCGGGAATATTACGCCGTCGTCGAGGGCGTTTTCGAGGAGAAATCGGGTACGCTCGTCAACTACTTAAAAGAGAACGCGACCAACCTCGTATACGCAACGGGCGACCCCACGGGACAAAAAGCGATCACGCACTACGAAGTGGTGCAAGAGAACGCGCAGTATTCCCTGCTCCGCGTGAAAATCGATACGGGACGGAAAAACCAGATCCGCGTGCAGATGAAAGCGCAGGGTCATCCCGTCGTCGGCGACGGGAAATACGGCGCGACGAAAGACCCGCTGGGAAGATTAGGCTTACACGCCTCCAAGCTCGAATTTATCCACCCCGTGAGCAAGGAACTTATCACGATCACCGCGCCTGTGCCGTCGGCGTTTCGGGAGCTGTTTTAAGGAGAAACTATGAAAAAGATAGCAAGTTTTACCGTCAACCACGATACGCTTGACAAGGGCATGTATATTTCCCGTATCGACGGCGACGTCGTAACCTACGATCTCCGTATGAAAAAACCCAACGCGGGGGATTATCTTACCCCGAGTGCGGCGCATACGGTCGAGCACCTGTTCGCGACCTACGCGCGAAACGGCGAACATTCCGAAAAAATCCTCTACGTAGGGCCTATGGGCTGTCGCACGGGCTTTTATCTGCTCGTCCGCGATACGCTTTCGCACGCGCAAGCGATCGAGCTCGTCCGTCAAAGCATGGTGTTCGTAAGGGAGTTTACGGGCGAAATACCGGGGAATACGCGGGTAGAGTGCGGGAATTATCTCGATCACGATTTGGACGGCGCGAAAAAAGTAGCGGCGGATATGTGCAAGGTGCTGGAAAATTGGTCGGAAACCGACCTGCAATATAAATAAGGAGAGGAATTATGGAAGCAATGCAAGCAATGCTCACGCGTAAGAGCGTGAAAAAGTACAAACCCCAACCCGTGGAAAAAGAACTCATTGACAAGATCATAGAGGCGGGGCTGAACGCGCCGTCGGGCTTAAATAAGCAATCCCCGATCATTCTCGCGGTAACGAACAAGGAAGTGCGCGACGAGCTTTCGCGCCTGAACGCGGGCGACGATCCGTTTTTCCGCGCCGATCCCTTTTACGGTGCGCCGTGCGTGCTCGTCGTGCTCGCGGATAAGAGTGTACCCACCTACTTGTACGACGGTAGCTTGGTAATGGAAAATCTGTTGCTTGCGGCGCACTCGCTGGGGCTTGGCGCGTGTTGGATTCACCGTGCAAGGGAAACCTTTAACCGCCCCGAGGGCAAGGCGATATTGAAAAACCTCGGCATCGAGGGCGAATACGAGGGGATCGGGAACTGTATCGTCGGCTACGCGGATATCGACCCCGAGAAAAAACCCAGAAAAGAAAACCGCGTATATTATATAGACTAAGGAGGAAAAAATGCGGGCAGGCGTATCGACGGCTTCGCTGTTTATGCGGAAAAATAACGAGGAGGCGTTGCCTCTTTTGAACGAACTCGGCGTGTCCGTCGCCGAGGTGTTTTTGACGTCCTTTTCCGAATACGGCTATCCGTTTGCGGAAGTGCTTGCCGCGAAAAAGGGGAGCTTGACCGTCAATTCCGTGCACGATCTCAATACCGAATTCGAACCCCAGCTTTTCAGCAACCACCCTCGCGTGCGCGAGGATGCGTACGGCTGGCTCGACAAGGTATTACAAAGCGCAAACGCGCTCGGCGCGCCGTACTATACCTTTCACGGCACGTCGCGGGTAAAACGCGCCTCCCGTTCGGGAGAACACGACGATTTCAACGCGATGATCAAGGGCTTTTCGGCGTTGACGGAATACTGCCGAAAACGAGGGGTTACGCTGTGTCTTGAAAACGTGGAATGGTCCACGTACAACCGTCCCGGCGTATTCAAAAAACTATCGGACTCGATCCCGGCTCTTCGCGGCGTGCTCGATATCAAGCAGGCGCGTATCTCCGAATACCCGTACGAAAAATACATAGAGGAAATGGGCGAAAAATTAGCGTACGCGCACGTTTCCGACATTGATAAAAACGGCAAGATCCGTCTGCCCGGGCAAGGCGTTTTCGATTACGACACCCTGATCAAACGCTTACGGGACGTGGGCTTTGACGGCGCGCTACTTATCGAGGTCTACAACGGCGATTACGGCGCGGAAACCGAGCTGAAAACCGCCTGCGACTATCTCAACGAACTTTTATATAAACACGGCTGTTTGAACGGATAAACCTTTTGGTAAATTTTTTCTGTTTTTTTGCAAAAACTGTTGACAAGTCCGAATTTATATGGTATAGTATAAATAGGATTAAATCTCAATAAGGAGAAAAAGTATGTTAAGAGTATATCAATGTGAAAACTGCAAAAAGACGGTGGTAGGCAAAGAGGCGCTTGCGATTGCGGGCTGGAAAGAGCTGGTAGCAGGGAGCACGGACGCGGCGCAGGAAAAGCACGTGCCCGTGGTAACGAAGAAGTGCAAGCAGGTGAAAGTGGACGTAGGAAGCGTGGCGCACCCGATGACTGCGGAGCATCTGATCGAATGGGTGGCGATCGAAACGGAGCAGGGGTATCAAGTGAAATACCTGTCGGCAGATAGCGCGCCCGTATGCAATTTCTCGCTTGCGGACGGGGATAAGCTCGTCGCGGTGTACGCGTATTGCAACCTGCACGGGCTTTGGAAAGCGGATATTTGAAAATAAATTCATAGAAAGCCGAGGAGGAAAAGGCTATGATAGAAAAACAGGCTATGTATAAGCTGACTTACGGGTTGTTCGTTTTGACGACGACGGACGGCGGGAAACAAAACGGCTGTATCGTGAATACGGTGTCGATGATCACGGACTCGCCCAAGCGGATTACCGTGTTCGTGAATAAAGCGAATTACAGCGAAGAACTGCTCCGTAAAACGGGGGTATTCAACGTATCCGTATTGACGGAAAAAACGCCGTTCGAGGTATTTAAGCAGTTTGGGTTCTGTTCGGGACGGGATACGGACAAATTCGCGGGAAAGGAATATCCCAAGACGGAGAACGGGCTGTACTATCTGCCTGAATACGCCAACGCGGTGCTGTCCGCGAAAGTTGTTGACGCGTACGATTACGGCACGCATACCCTGTTCGTAGCGGAAGTTACCGAGGCGAAAACGCTGAATGAGGATAAATCGGTTACCTACGAATACTATCAAAGCAATATCAAACCCAAGCCCGAAGCGCCGAAATCGGAAGATACCGCGCAGGAGAAAAAGGGCGGGAAATGGGTGTGCAAGATCTGCGGTTACGTGCACGAGGGAGAGGAACTGCCCGAGGATTTCGTTTGCCCTTGGTGTAAGCACCCCGCCGAGGATTTTGAGAAAATCGCTTAAAAAATATTTCCTTTGACAAAACCCGACAAATACTTTTGGAAAGGGTTGGAAAAAAGAGGAAAAAACTTCAAAAAGGTTGTAAAAACGCCGAAAAAAGACTTGACAGAAGATTTTCAACTTGCTATAATTACGGGGTAAATAAAAAACGCGTCGGCAAAGGTGGGTGAAAAGGTATGTCTACGGTAAAAGTAGGAGAAAACGAAAACGTTGAAAGCGCATTGCGCCGTTTCAAGAGAAAGTGCTCTCGCGACGGGATCATCGGCGATCTTCGCAAGAAGGAATTCTATGAAAAGCCTTCCGTAAGAAGAAAGAAGAAGTCCGAAGCGGCACGCAAGAGAAGTAGAAACTAACGAAAGAAAAGCTCACGGGAACGTGAGCTTTTTTCATGCGAAGATTGTCGGAAAAGAAGCTAAGGAGGTAGGAATATGTCGAAAGAAACGCATAACGGAAAAACGCGCACCCTGCGCGACGAGGCGCGCCGTGCAAAAAGCAGGATCAAGAGCGGGTTTTGGTCGGAATGTAAAGAGGATATGGGTCAGAAAATGGAACGCGCTCGGGAGAACGGTCTGAACGAAAGCAAGGCGGGACGCTATTTCAAAACGCAGGTCGAAGCCAAGATAAACGGCAGGCAAGAGGACGAGTTTTATCTGCGCGTAAAAGAACTCTTAACGAGCGAAGGGGAAGTGAGCGACGCCATCGGCAGACTGACGGATAAGGCGTATTACGAAACGCTGACTTACGAGGAAAAACAGCGGTATAATCTGACTTTGAGCGAAAAATATCTCCGCGCCTTAGAGCGTTTCCGCGCAGAATACGAGTTCGAGATATTGCATAAAGCGTAGGCGGTGAATTGAATTGCTGTCGCAATTCGTGAATTTTCGCTAGCGCTCAGCATAGTAGCGATATGCCGTTGGCGCGATATTTGCTTTTTGGCAAACGATATGCCCTGACGGGCGCGATATGTTTTGTCTTGTAAACAAGCCAAAACGTAGTGGAAATGTTTATAAAATACAGCCACAACGCTTGCGAAGCAAGCATATCGCACGAGCGTTAGCGAGTATATCGCAACGCAGTTATATCGCACGTCAGTATATCGCGTTTGCCATAGGCAAACATAATTCACGCAACCGCAAAGTTGCAATTCACCACACAGCTCCTTTTCTCCCCCGCAAGGGGGCTTTTTTTATTCATTTGTAAAATTTTATATTTTAGGCGATATTTGTTTTCAGATTGCTTGACAAAAAAATGAGAATGTTGTACAATTATGTCGAAAGCATAAGAAAATTGTGCCAAAGCTGTGAAAGATTGTCGAAAATTTCCCGTGAAAATATCGCGAAATCGGTGCTATCGGCAAACGGCGGCGAATATGGTAATAACGGCGATAACGCCGTATTATAAAAAAATTTATATAACAAGGAGAAAAGTGTTATGGTATTGGCAAAAGATGAAGTACTCATCAAAGACTGGAACTATGCAAGCGGTAAAACCGGTTTGCTGTTCGGGCTTCACACGGAAGCAAAGATCGCGGTAACGAACAAGCGCGTTATCTACACCGCGGAAAACGAGAGAAAGATCGCTCGTCAGGAAATCCCCCTGAAAGCGGCTAAATCCGTTTATTCGTCCCACGAAACCGTTTCCAAACTCGGCGCGATCATGCTCATGATCCTCGGCGTTATCCTCGCCGTTGCAGGCATCGTGCTTATGTTGCAGGGCAGCGTTATGACCATTTTGGGCGTTGTTGCACTCGTGCTTGGCGCAGTTGTCGTTTGGTTGGGTTATACCCGTTTGAACCAAGGCGCGTTCTCGCTGACGATCACGACCTGCGGTATCGAAGGCGAATCGATGGCAGTTTCCGCAAGCCGTATGCTTGGTAAGAGACAGGCGCCCGTTATGAAGGTTAAAATTCACAACGACGTAGCAAGAGAGATCGTAGAAGAGATCGGCGCGATCATTGCAGAAAACAGATAATCGGTTGTACCATAGGAGGTAAATTATGGTATTGGCAAAAGATGAACAAATCATCAAAGATTGGGACTACGCGACCGGTAAATCGGGCAAGTTTTTCAACAAACTTCACACGCAGTGCAATCTTACGGTAACGAACAAAAGAATCGTTTATACCGCAGAAAACGAGAGAAAGATCACTCGTCAGGAAATGCCTATGGACCTTGCGAAATCCGTTTACGGTACGCATGAAACCGTTTCCAAGCTCGGCGCATTCTTACTGATTATTTTCGGTATCCTGATTGTCGTTGTCGGTGCTATTTTGGGTATGAAGCTTGGTGGTGCAGGTGTACTCATTATGTGTGCTGCGGTATTCGCTGGTGGATATCTGGTAATCAAAGGTATTATCCGTTTGAACCAAGGCGAGTTTATGGCAAAGGTAACTTCTACCGAAATCGAGGGTGAATCCCTTACGCTTGCGGCTTCGCGTTTGCTTGCGAAGAAGAAACCCGCGGCGGCGATGAAGATCAAGCTCAACAACCTCGTTGCAAGAGAGATCGTAGAAGAGCTTGGTGCGATCATCACCGAGTACAGAGGCTAAGAAAAAGTCTACATAAAAAGGAGCAAACACAAAGCGTGGTTGCTCTTTTTTTGTGAATTGCAACCTTGCGGTTGCGTGAATTGAAATAAATTTCGTGAATTGCGCCTGTCGGCGCGTGAATTGCAACGCATAGCGTTGCATTATTGTAAAATTTATACCGCAACGCATTTCGGAGAAATGCAATTCACGGGCGTAAGCCCAATTCACTGAGCGTTAGCGAACATTCACGAACGCTTCATAGCGTTCAATTCACTTTGCATGGTACTTCGTAAAAAGTATCATGCTTTTTTTGTTTTGGGAAAGGCGGTAGCACTTGCAAAAAAAAGCGGAGTATGTTATAATGATAGCGTTATGATAGAAATCGACGAACTTTTAGACAAATTAAACGACGAACAGATCAAGCCCGTTCTGCAAACGGAGGGGGCTGTGCTCGTGCTTGCGGGCGCAGGTAGCGGTAAAACGCGGGTGCTTACCTCGCGTATCGCGTATCTGATCGAGGAAAAGGGCGTGCCTGCGGAGGCAATTCTCGCGATCACGTTCACCAACAAAGCCGCCAACGAAATGAAAGAACGCTTGGGTCGGATCGTGGACGTTTCGCGTAGTTGGGTATGCACGATCCACAGCATGTGCGTGCGGATTTTGCGTATGTATTCCGGCGAAGTAGGGATTAGCTCAAACTTCTCCATTTACAGCGAAACGGAGAGAAATAACATTATCAAAAAATCCTTTCAGGAATGTGATTTTGACGACGAAAAGCTGTTAAAATCGGTGAAATACCATATCGGGAATGCGAAGATGTTGGGCTTTGATCCCGACCGCTACGCCGAGGAATACGCGGGCGAATACCAAATAGACGAGATCGTAAAGGTCTACCGTCGGTATCAAAAACACCTGCGCGAGAACAACGCGCTGGATTTTGACGATCTTTTGAATGAAACGCGCAATCTTCTTAAAACCAACGAGGATGCGCGAAACTATCTTGGCGGTCGGTTTCGGTATATTCTCGTGGACGAGTTCCAAGACACCAACGCGGTACAGTACGAGATCGTCCGTTCGCTTGCCTCGGTGCACGGCAACCTGTTTGCCGTGGGCGACGACGACCAGTCCATTTACGGTTGGCGGGGCGCGAAGATTGAGAATATTTTACATTTTGAAAAGGATTTCAAAAACGCGAAAGTGTTCAAGCTCGAACGCAATTACCGTTCAACGAAACGGATCTTAAAGCTCGCGAACACCGTCATCAAAAACAACGGACACCGCAAAGACAAGACCCTTTGGACGGAGAACGACGAGGGCGCGCCCGCAAAGGTATACGAAGCGGACGAGGAAAGCGGTGAGGCGCGGTATATCGCGCAGACGATCGCAGGCTTGCTCCGTCAGGGCTATAAATACTCCGATTTCGCGATTTTAATGCGTTTGAACGCGCTCACGCGCTCGTTCGAACAAGAGTTCACGGGCGACGGGATACCCTACAAGGTGTTCGGCGGGTTTAAGTTCTATGAGAGAAAAGAAATTAAGGATTTGCTCGCGTATTTACGGCTCGTTAACAACCCGTTCGACAGCGAAGCGGCACTGCGTATTATCAATTTCCCCAAACGCGGTATCGGCGCGAAGACGGTGGACGCGTTGCAGGATTACGCCTTTCAAAACGAAAGCTCGGTATACGACGCCCTTTTGGATATTGACGAGATCGGGTTTACGGGCGCGACGCGGGAAAAACTCGTGGGTTTCCGAGATTTGGTAAAGATATGGATTATCGACAGTCAGGATCTGCCCGTCAACGAGCTGGTGAAAAAGATAATTGCAGACACGCGCATGCGCGAGGCGTACGCGGACGAGAGCGACGAGAGTATCAATAAGCGCGCGAATATCGACGAATTTCTTAATTCCGTAGAGGAGTACTGTAAGCTCAACCCCGGCGCGAGCCTTACCGATTATCTCAACCAAGTAACGCTGGCCTCGGACACGGACGATATGGACGACGGGAATTACGTAACGCTTGCCACGGTACATTCGGTCAAGGGCTTGGAATTCCGTTGCGTGTTCATTTGCGGTTTGGAAGAAAATATCCTGCCCGTATCCCGCGCGGTGGAAAGCGACGACGATATGGAAGAAGAGCGTCGGCTTATGTACGTGGCGATCACCCGCGCGAAAGAACGGCTGTATATGACCCGTTCGAAGAGCCGATACTTATACGGTAAACGCGAGCCGACGGCGCGGTCGCGGTTTTTGAAAGAGCTTGCTTCCGAAGTGGAATTGCCCAAGGAAGCGCGCCGTCCGAGCTTTGGCTACGACGGCTACGACGACCCCGAAAGCTACGGCAATTCGGCGTACGGCGGGGGCAGGTATTCGGATAACGAATACGGCGGCAGACGGACGAGCTTCGGTGGTTACGGCGGTTATAACAAGAGCTATAACGATAGCGCGCGGAGCAATTCGGGCGTTACCCGTTCGGCTTGGAACGGCGGGAACGCCTCGTATAGCGGATCGACTTACGGCAACCGCAATACGACCGCGCAAAAGAGCGGCGGGTTCGTATACGGCGGGGTAGGCAAGGCGACAAGACCGACCGCGGGGGGCAAGGATTTGAGCGGTTTCCGTATCGGCGTGGGCGTTCGGCATCCGAAGTTCGGTAACGGCAGGATCGTAGGCGTGCGCGGTACGGGGGCGAATATGATCCTCGATATCGCGTTCGAGGGGTTTGGGATCAAGCAATTATCCGCGAGCTTAGCGCCGTTGACGATAATACAGTGAAATGAATTACTACGCAATTCGTGAAATGGGCTTGCGCCCGTGAAATGACGGCTACGCCGTCGTGAAATGCGTTTTTGCAAAACGCGTTGAGGGAAGATTTATACAATTTTAATTGTAAATAATAACCATAACGCACGCCGTCGGCGTGCAATTCACGCCCTGAAAGGGCAATTCACGAAATCCATTTCAATTCACGCAAACACAGTTTGCAATTCACTAATTAAAGGGTGGAAAAATGAACAGACAAAGAGAACTCGTAGACATTCTCAACAAATGGGCGTACGAATATTACGTTCTCGACAATCCCACGGTATCGGATAAGGAATACGACGCCTTATACGACGAGCTTCGAGCCTTGGAAGAACAAAGCGGCGAGGTGTATCCCGACAGCCCCACGCGCAGAGTCGGCGGAGAGCCGATCAAGGGCTTTGAAAAGCATACCCATATCGCAAGGCTGTTTAGCCTCGATAAATCGGTATCCGAGGAAGAATTGACGGCGTTTTTAACGCGCGTGGAAAAGCTCGCGGGAAAAGCCCCCGAATACACCGTGGAATATAAATTCGACGGTTTGACGGTGTGTCTGACCTACGACAACGGCGAATTCGTCCGCGCAACGACCCGTGGCAACGGCGTGGTGGGAGAGGACGTTACCGCGCAGGTGTTGACGATAAAATCCTTTCCCTTGAAGATCAAATACAAAGGCACGCTGGAAGTCAGGGGCGAGGCGGTCATTCGGCTGTCCGTGCTGGACGAATACAACCAAACGGCAACAGAGCCCTTGAAAAACGCGCGCAACGCGGCGGCGGGCGCGATCCGTAACCTCGATCCGAAAATCACCCGTTCGCGCCGTCCCGAGATCTATTTTTACGACGTGAATTACCTCTCCGACGGCGAACCGCTGTCGCAGACTTCGGCGCACGATTTTCTCGTGGACGAGGGGTTCAAGGTATACCCGTATTTCAAGATCTGCAAGACCCGAGAAGAAGTGCTGTCCGCAGTGTCGGAGATCGAGGTACAGCGCAAAAAAATCGACGTTCTGACGGACGGCGCAGTGATCAAAGTCAACGACGCGTCGCTTCGCGAGGAAATGGGCTTTACGGACAAATTCCCGCGCTGGGCGATGGCGTATAAATTCGAGGCGGAGGAGGTAACCACCCTCTTAAAATCCGTCGTTTGGCAGGTAGGCAGAACGGGCAAACTCACCCCGCTTGCCCTGCTCGAGCCCGTAGAGCTTGGCGGTGCGACGGTTTCCCGCGCGACCCTTAACAACTACGGCGATATACAAAGAAAGAAAGTAAAGCTCGGCTCGCGCGTGCTCGTGCGCCGTTCAAACGAGGTCATTCCCGAGATCTTGGGCGCGACGGAGCATAGCGAATATAGCAGGGAGATTGAAAAGCCTACCGTGTGTCCTGCGTGTAACAGCACACTTAGCGAGGTCGGCGCGCATTTGTTCTGCCCGAACCGTCTTTGCAAGCCTCGACTCGTTGCGATGCTCGACCATTACGCGAGCAAGAACGCAATGAATATCGACGGGTTTTCCGAGAGCACGGCTTTGCAACTCGTCGAGCGTAAAAACGTTACCAAATTTTCCGATTTATATTATTTAACCGCGGAGGATTTGGCGGATCTGGACGGGTTTAAGGACAAGAAAATTACCAACCTTTTAACGGCGATACAAAAGAGCAAGGACACCACGCTCGACGCGTTTATTTACGCGATCGGGATCGAGGGCGTAGGCAGGGTCGCGGCAAAGGACCTCGCGGCGCGTTTTGAAAAAATCACGGCGTTACGATACGCTACCTATGAACAGCTGATCGAGCTTGAAAATATCGGCGAGGTTACGGCGAACGCGATTTTGGACTATTTCCGCGACGAAAAGAACTGCGAGGAGATCAAGGTTTTGACGGCGTATTTAGGGGTAGACCCGAAATGGACGAACGAGAAAAGAGAGGGTATTTTCACGGGCGAATCGGTGGTTTTGACGGGCACGCTGACCAGCTATAAACGGAGCGAAGCGCAAAAGCTGATAGAAGAACGCGGCGGGGTCTGCCAAAGCAACGTAACGGCGAAAACTACGCTGGTCGTTGCGGGCGAAGAGGCAGGCAGTAAGCTCGAAAAAGCCCGAAAATTAGGTGTTAGGGTTATCGACGAAGAAACTTTCAAGCAAATGTTGAATAATTAAAACAAGGCTCTGCAAGTGGCGGAGCCTTGTTTTTTGCGATCAATCTTTTCTTCCGAGCAAATAATCAATATCCTCATCGAAATAGTCGGCTATTTTACAAAGATTTGTTAAAGTGATCTCGCGTTGGCATAGCAAATAACGGGAGATTGTTTGTTGCGGAATGTCTACCTTTCTCGCAAATTCGGAAATCGACATATCTCCTATCAGATCTTTTAGGTTTTGGGCAAAAGAGAGGATAAATTTGTTCTCCATATAATTATTTTACACCAAACGGTGTATTTTGATTGACATCACACCAAATGGCGTGATAGAATATTGAAAAACGTTTTTAATGACTAAAAACAAGTTTACAAAAAAGGAAAAAAAGAATGAAAAAGTGTATTTTAGCGGTGTTAATGCTTGTGTTTAGTGTTTTTTGCTTTACATTTTCTTCGTGTATTCAGTTGGGTGAAAATAAAGGTATAGGCACGTCTAATTATAAAATGGAAGACGGAGAAAATTTTATCGACAGTCGCGCTTGGGTAAAATATAATGCTGGTAAGTATAATGAATATTTGGGATTTATTGATACCACAGGGAAGATTTTATATTCTGAAACCTTAGAAAACCAAAAAACTTATAATATCGGAAAAGGAAGCGGGTTAATTGTTACGGAAGAAACCTGCAAATTGATAAATGCAAAAGGGGAAATAGTTCTTACCATTGACGAAAAGACGGAAATCAAGGCGTACGGCGGGGGATATGCTTGGGTTTATCAAAATAAAAGCACTATAACAGATTTAGAACATTTGTACGGTGTTATCGATTATCAAGGGAATTGGGTTAAACCTTTGGTGAACCTTGAAGAAGATGACTTATATGATAAAATAAAGCACATAGGTAACGGTTTTGTTGGTGAAATAGGGCGAAAAGATATAGTATATCCAATTTATAAGGGCGATAATAGTATTGCAATAACGTTGAATGGAGTGTTTAGCGATTGGCATGCTGAATTTTCTAATGGTATGGCATTTATTCCCCTGTCTTGCCACGTACGTTTTGCTAGTATGAAAAATGGAATTTCTATTACGGTAACAAAGAGAAATGAGGACGGGGAAAGCGTTACGGAAGTATATGAGAATATCAAAGATAATTGCATTATTTATGAAGACGGAAGGGTAGTAAATATAGGATTTTCGGTAGCCCAGCTGGATTACGATTGGGCATTTTATGACGGAAAGGTTGTAACGCGAGAAAATGAACAATATCTTGGAATAACAGATTATACGCAAACAACGCCGATTACAACTCAATTTACGGCATATCCTGCTTCTCGCATAGAGGACTTTACCTTTAACGGTGATTATGGATTGGTTCAAATCCGTGGTTTAGACGAAGAAAAATACGTTACTATGATAGACACGCAAGGAAATGAGCTGATAGAGCCGATAAAAGGGAAAGAGGTGGATGATTTTATATTAGCACCCGACGGGTACGCATATTACAAGCAAGACGATTATTATTATATTATCGATAAAAATGGAAATTCTATGAAAACAGATATTACGTGGTTTGTAAAGTTTAGTGAGAATATAGGGGTTGTAAAAGATGATTGGTACGTTTTGTATTATATAAAACCCAACGGAGAAAAACTTTTTGATAAACTAACGGCGCAATAATAGCGAAAGAATGGGGATTTCCCCATTTTTTCTTTTTTTTGTAAAAAACAGCAAAAAAGCCAGCAATACCACTTGTAATTTTTGAAAAAATCTGCTATAATGATATGACTGAAAATGTCGGTCGTAAAAAAGGGAATACGAGGAAAAAACGTATGCTGAGCATGACGGGTTACGGAAAAGGCGAATACAGCGCGGACGGCATCGAGCTGACCTGCGAGATCAAGACGGTGAACAACCGTTATCTGGACGTTTCCATCAAAGCGCCACGGATTTTTGCGGCGTACGAGGAAGTCATTCGCGCCACCGTACGCAAAAAGCTCACGCGCGGACACGCGGACGTGTTCGTGTCCTTAAAGGACAAACGCGAACGCCCGACCGCGCTTACCTGCGATCTTGCGTTGGCTACCTCCTACGTTGCCGCGGCAAAAACGCTGAAAGCGACGTTCCCCGAGCTTGTAGACGACGTTACGCTTTCTTCCGTGCTCCGTTATCCCGAGGTGCTCAAACAGGAAGAAACGCAGGGCTTGGACGAGGCGCTGACGACTGCGCTGGAAACCGCTTTGAACGGGGCGTTGGAAAATCTCAACGCGATGCGCGCGGTAGAGGGCGAGAAGCTGAAAACGGATATGCTTTGCCGTATGCAGACGATTGAGGGGCTTGTGCAAGAGATCTCTTTGCGCGCGCCGCTTGTTGCGACGGAGTATAAAGACAAGCTGACGGCGCGGGTCAAGGAATACTTGGGCGGTGCGGCGATAGACGAAAACCGTATCTTGAACGAAGTGGCGGTGTTCACGGACAAGAGCAATATCGACGAGGAGCTGACCCGCTTGAAATCGCATATCGGACAGTTCCGCAGTATTTGCGAAGAGGGGGTCGTGGGCAGAAAGCTCGACTTTTTGGTGCAGGAGTTCAACCGCGAAGCGAACACGACCTGTTCCAAGAGTAACGACGTGGAAATCACGCGCGCAGGGCTTGCCTTAAAGAATGAGATCGAGAAGATCCGCGAGCAGGTGCAGAACCTCGAATAAGGAGTGGCAATGAAGCATAAATTGATGGTGGTTTCCGGTCCGTCGGGCGTGGGCAAGGGCACGATCGTAAAAACGCTGATCAAACGCCGCAGCGACGTGGTGGAATCGGTGTCGTGCACGACGAGAGCCCCGCGCGAGGGCGAAACGCACGGCAAGGAATATTTCTTCTTGACGAAAGCGGAGTTCTTGGAAAGGCTGGAAAAGCAGGACTTTTTAGAGTACGACGAGCATTTCGGGAACTACTACGGCACGCCGATCAGTTTCGTGGAAGAAACGCTGAAAACGAAGTCAGTAATTTTGGAAATCGACGTGGTAGGCGCGCTGAACGTAAAAAAACGGTTGCCCGAAGCGGTGCTCGTAATGATCGTTCCGCCGAGCATAGAGGAGCTGAAACGGCGGTTAGAGGGCAGAGAAACGGAAACGGCGGAGCAGATACAAAACAGGCTTTCGAGGCTGGAATACGAGCTTTCGCAAAAGGAGAAATACGATTTCGTCGTAGTGAACGACGAGTTGGAGCGGGCGATAAGCGAGGTAGAGGGGATTTTAGACGGCTCTGCCTGTAAGAAATAAGATAAGAAAAACACGAAAAGGAGTGTAAAAAAATATGATTAACGAACCTTCGGTAGACGAAATGATCAGAAAACTGGGTACGGAAGAAGACCCGATCAGCCGTTACGCGCTGTGCACGATCGCGTCCAAGCGCGCAAGACAGATCATCGAGACGGAAAGAAACCTCGGCATACACGATTCGACGGGCAAGGACAAAGAACTGCTGTCCGCCTGCAAGGATATTGCAGACGGTAAAGTCGTTGTTGCAAAAGACTGAAAAGAGTTGCCTCGAAACGTACTTCGGGGCAATTACTTTTTGTTATCGGAGGAAACACGCGTGATTGCGGAAGTTATCGTAGACATCGCGGCAAGCGAAACGGACAGAATATACGATTATCTCTGCGACGATACGGTTATCGTCGGCAGCCGCGTTCGCGCGCCGTTCGGGGGCAAGACCGTGCCCGGGTTCGTGATGCGGGTCAAGGAAACTTCCGACCTGCCTAAGCAGCGTTTGAAACGGGTGTTTCCCTGCCCCGACGAATTGCCTGCGTTAAATTCCGAGTGTCTTGCGCTCGCGGAGAAATTGACGGCGCGGTATCGCGTGCCCAAGGCGCTTGCGTTGCGGTTGTTTTTGCCCTCGGAAATGCGTACGGGCAAGGTGCGGGAGCTTATGAGAAATTACGCGGAGCTTACCGTGCCCGTTTCGGAAATGAAGCTCGTGAAATCCGCGAAAAACCAGATCGGCGTTGCGGAGTATCTCGAAAAGAACGGCAAGACGGATTGCGCGTATCTCAATAGCGTTTACCCTGCGGGCGTAACGGCACTCGAAAAGAAAGGCTACGTGCGGATCTTCAAAGAACAGATCCTGCGCGACCCGTATAAGACGGTAACGGCGGAGCGCGTTGCGCGTACGCTCACGCCCGATCAGGAACGCGCGGTGGATATGATCAACACCGACAACCGCACGGTACAGCTTTTGCACGGCGTAACGGGGAGCGGAAAAACGGAGATCTATCTGACCTTGATCGCCGAGTGCTTGGCGCAGGGGAAAAGCTCGATCTTCCTCGTGCCCGAAATTTCTCTGACCCCGCAGATGCTTTCTCAGCTCCGCGCGAGGTTTGGGAAAAACGCGGCGATACTGCACAGCGGGTTATCCGCAGGCGAGCGGTTCGACGAATGGTGGCGGCTGCGCACGGGCGAGGCGAAAATCGCGATCGGCGCGAGAAGCGCGGTCTTTGCGCCCTTGGAAAATCTCGGCGTGATCATTATCGACGAGGAACACGATTCAAGTTATTCCAGCGAAACCGCGCCGCGGTATAATACCTTTGACGTGGCTTTGCTGCGTGCGAAACGCAACGGCTGTAAGCTGGTTTTGGGCAGCGCGACGCCGTCGGTGGAAACGTATAAACGGGCGAAAGAGGGAGAATTTTCTCTGATCCGTTTGGAAAAGCGTATCAATCAGCGCCCGCTTCCCGAAATCGTGATCGCGGATATGCGGAGAGAGGTGCGGCGCGGGAACAATTCCGCGTTTTCGGGGGCTCTCAAAGAGGAGATCGAAAAATGTCTTTCGGCGGAGAAACAGGCGATCCTGTTCCTCAACCGCCGCGGGTATTCGCAGACGGTGATCTGTAAGGAATGCGGGTACGTGGCAAGGTGCGAGGCGTGCGACGTTTCGCTCACATATCACCGCGACGAGAACTGTTTGAAATGCCATTATTGCGGTATGAAATACAATATGCTTTCGGCGTGTCCCGATTGCGGGGGCAGAAAGCTCTCGTACGCGGGCACGGGCACGCAGAGGATCGTAGCCGACCTGCAAAAGCTGTATCCGAACGCTCGGATTTTGCGTATGGACAACGACACGACGAGCGGGAAAGAGGGGCATTACAAGATCCTGAAAGCCTTTGCGGAGAAAAAAGCGGATATCCTCGTCGGTACGCAAATGATCGCAAAAGGCCACGATTTCCCGTCCGTTACCCTCGTGGGGATACTCGACGCGGATATGAGCCTGCATTTTTCCGATTACCGCAGCGGCGAACGCACCTTTCAGCTGTTGACGCAGGTAGCGGGCAGAAGCGGCAGAGCGGAGGAGAAAGGCAAAGTGGTGTTACAGACTTTCGACCCCGAAAACGAGGTGCTGCGGTTTGCGACCTCTTACGATTACGAGGGGTTTTACGAGAACGAGGTTTCCCTGCGCGCGGCGATGGCGTTCCCGCCCTTTTCCAAGATCGTGCGGGTGCTGGTTACGGGCGAGGACGATAAAAAGACGATAGAGGCGCTTCGGGAGGTGTACGTGGCTTTGGAAAAGCTGTATACCGACCATCCCGAAAAGTTCCTGTTTTTCAATAAAATGCGCGCGCCGATCAAGCGGATACAGAATAAATTCCGTTATCAGGTGCTGATGCGGCTGTCGGATACTTCGGTATTGCCCGAAATTTACGGGGCTTGCGCCGAGGCGAGGACGCGCGACGTGTTGGTGAGCGTGGAAGAAAATCCCGCGAATTTGAGTTAAGGAGAAGAGTATGGCAATTCGGAACGTAGTACAGGTCGGCGACGACGTATTAAGACAAAAATGTTTCCCCGTAGAGGAGTTCGACGATAAATTACGGGCGCTTCTCGACGATATGAAAGACACGGTGAAAAAGGAAGAGGGCGCAGGGCTTGCCGCGCCGCAGGTCGGCGTGCTCCGTCGGGTCGTCGTCGTGGACGTCGAGGAGGGGTATTTTGAATTTATCAACCCCGTTATTCTGTTGCAAAAAGGCGAACAGTCGGGCTGGGAGGGCTGTCTTTCCGTCCGCGGAAAGAGCGGTATCGTTTCGCGGCCTATGAAAGTAACCCTTTCCTATCAGGACCGAAACGGCGAAAAGCATATCCTCAAAGCCAAAGGCTTTTTCGCGCGCGCGATCTGCCACGAGCTCGATCATCTCGACGGGATCTTGTACATCGACAAAGCAACCCATATCGAAAAAGCGTAAAGACCGTAGGAGCAGGCTTATGAAAATCGTCTTTGCGGGTACGCCCGAATTTGCGGTCGCGCCCTTACAACATATCGTAGACAACGGCTTTGAAGTCGTCGGGGTAATTACGCAAGCGGACAAACCGCAGGGCAGGAAAGGCGTTCTTACGCCACCGCCCGTGAAAGTGCTTGCGGAAACGCTCGGTATTCCCGTGTTACAGCCCGATAAAATCCGCGACGAAGTAGAAAGCGTACGCGCGCTCGGCGGGGATATTATGATCACCTGTGCGTACGGTCAAATTTTAACGCAGGCGGTGCTCGATAGTTTTTCTATGGGCGTTTGGAATATCCACGCGGGGTTGTTGCCCGCCTATCGTGGCGCTTCGCCGATCCAAAGCTGTATCTTAAACGGCGAAACGAAAACGGGCGTTTCCGTTATGAAAACGGAGCTGGGCTTGGATTGCGGGGATATTCTCGCGGTAGAAGAAACCCCGATCGGGGAGGCGGAAACCTACGGCGAGCTGTCGGATAGGCTTTCCGTAATCGGCGCGGAGCTGATCGTACGGGCGTTAAACGCGCTGAAATCGGGCGAATACACCTTAACTCCGCAAGGGGACGAGGGCGTGAATATCGTTCGGAAAATCGGCAAAGAACACGCGAAGATCGATTTTTTCAAAACGGCAACGGAGATCGTCGATCTCGTGCGCGGCATGAACCCCGCGCCCGTGGCTTTTACGCAATTAGACGGGAATACCGTCAACGTATACCGCGCGGAAAAAGCCGTGCTGAACGATGAGGAACAAACGGCGCTGGAAACCGCGGCCTTTGGCGAGGTGCTGTCGGATAGACCCAAGCGCGGACTGCTTGTGAAATGCGCGGACGGGGCGGTGAAGCTGACTGAAGTGCAGGCCTCGGGGGGGAAACGGATAAGCGGCGGGGATTTTATCAACGGCAGAAAGGCGAAAAAAGGGCAGGTGTTTACATGCTGAGCAATCCCGTTTACGATCCTTTTCTGATCTTAACGAAAATCTATTCGGACGGCGCGCACGTAAAACAGGCGATCGCGGATACGTATATCGAGGAACAGTACCGTTCGCGTACCGTGCGGATCGTGTACGGGGTGCTGGAAAACGACGGGTATTTCGATTTTTGTATCAAGCACTACGCGCCGAAATCCCCCAAGCTCGCCGTCAGGATCATTTTGAAAATTTCGCTGTATATGCTCCTGTTTATGGACAAGAAACGGTATATGGTAACCGACTGCGCCGTCGGGCTTTGCAAAAAGCTGGGCAAGAGCGGTGTGAGCGGGTTCGTCAACGCGTTTTTGCGTAGGTTTGATAAAAAGGACGTGGACGAGGCTTTGCCAAGCGGTATAGAGGGCGAAGCGATAAGCGTTTCGTATCCCGTATTCGCGTATAAATTATTGCGCGAGGAATACGGCGCGCGCGCGAAAGCGATCGCAGGGGCGCGGTCGGCGGGCGTGTCCGTACGCTTTGAAAAGGGCACGGAAAAATACGAAAACAGACCGCATATCAAAACCCCGTTTAAGGGGAATTATATCTTTGAAAATTTCACGCGCGACGAGGGCTTTGACGAGGGCGAGTACACCTTTCAGTCGGTGGGCAGTATCGCGATCTGCGACTGCGTTTCGCCCTGCGAGAGCTTGCTCGATTGTTGCGCCGCACCGGGCGGGAAATCGGTGCTGCTTTCCAAAAAATGCGGAAGCGTAACGGCTTTTGAATTGCACGCCCACAGGGTGGAGCTGATACGGCAGTATAAAACGCGTATGGGCGCGGAGAATATCACGGAAACCCAAAAAGACAGCGCGGTATACGACCCCGCGTATGCGGAAGCGTTCGACGCGGTACTTTGCGACGCGCCGTGCTCTGGCTACGGCACGGTCAGCGAAAACCCCGATATCAAATTATTCCGTAAACAAGAAGACCTTGCGGCGCTTGCCAAGACCCAGCTTTCGATCTTATCCAACGTTTCGCGGTACGTAAAAAAAGGCGGCGCGCTGTACTATTCCACCTGCTCGCTGTTCGCTTGCGAAAACGACGGCACGGTGGCCGCGTTTTTGAAAACGCACCCCGAATTTACGGTGGAAGCACTCGACAGCCCGCTCGCGCACGACAAGAAACACTACGGCTTACAGTTCTTGCCCGATACCGCCTACGGCGCAGGGTTTTACGTTTGTAAGATGATAAAAAGGAGTTAAGAGGCATTGCCTCTTACGCGGTGCAGGGCGCGTAGCCCTGCAAAAGAAAGCCCCCCTGAAAGCAACCTTCGGTTGCGCAATATCGCGAAGCGATCAACGCCAAAAGGCGTAAACGCAAGCAGAGCTTGCTTATATTTAGGCTAAAAAGCGGGGCGTTGCCCCTGCGCCCCACGAGGAACTGAGTTCCTCGACTTCCAAACGGGAGTGGAAACGTGATGAAAAAGATTTTACAAGATTTATCCTATGCCGAGCTTGAAACGCTGGTGCTTAGTATGGGCGAAAAGAAATTCCGAGCCAAACAGCTGTACGACGGCTTGACGCAGGGCAAGGCGATCACGCAGATCACCTCGCTTTCCAAAGCCTTTAAGGAGCGGCTTTGCGAGGAATACGAGGACGCGCCCGTGAAGATTAAGGAAACCTTTTATTCTGCGGACGGCACGGAAAAATACCTGTTCGAGTACGCCGACGGCAACCTCGTCGAGGGCGTGTTGATGAAATACAAATACGGGTATACGCAATGTGTTTCCACGCAGGTCGGGTGCAGAATGGGCTGTAAATTCTGTGCTTCTACGCTCGGCGGATTGATACGGAATTTAACGGCGGGCGAGATATTATCGCAGATATTGCTCGTCAACGCGTTGCATAAAAACGAGGTCGCAGGTCAGGGCGCGCAGGCGCGCGCAGTTACCAACGTCGTGCTGATGGGCAGCGGCGAGCCGTTGGATAATTACGACGAGGTGTTGAAGTTTTTACGTAGCGTTACGGCGGAGGGCGGCGTGTGTATCAGCGCGCGGAATATCTCCCTTTCCACCTGCGGTATCGTGCCGAAAATGTACCGTTTGGCGGACGAGGGGATACCGCTCAACCTTACCGTTTCCCTGCACGCAACCGACGACGAAACGCGCGCAAGGGTCATGCCCGTCGCAAAGGCGTATAAGATTAACGAAATACTAAAAGCCTGCGATTATTATTTCAAAAAAACGGGCAGACGGTATTATTTCGAATACACGCTTATCGAGGGTGAAAATTGCGACGAGGAACACGCCAAAGGGCTGATAAACCTGCTCAAAGGCAAGCCCTGCCACGTGAATTTGATACGGCTCAACGAAGTGAAAGAGCGCAGCTTGCGCGCAACGGGCGATAAAGACGCTTACCGTTTCTTGGGCTTTTTGGAAAAGGGCGGGCTTTCGGCTACGCTCCGTCGGCAAATCGGCGTGGATATCGGCGGGGCTTGCGGACAGCTTAGAGCAAGCTATATGGAGGAAGATAGACGTGTATAATTATCCTTTGTCCTTGACTGCGAGCTTTATCGCGATGGTGTTCGTCGCGACCTCTTATTTCGTGAAAAAGAAGAGCCTGTATCTGCTCTTTCAATCGCTGTGTATCGTGTTTTTGGTGGTATCCTATTTCTTTACCGTACAATTTTTCGCGATGATCGGCTTGGCGATAGGGCTCGTCCGCGCACTCGTGTTTTTCGCTTACGAACGGAAAGACAAGATCTCTCCGCTGTGGGTTTCCTGCGCGCTTGCAGGCGCGACGATCGCTTCGTATTTTATCGTGAATTTCGGGATACTCAAAACGGCGCAACCGCTGGATATTCTCTGTGTCGTCGCGCTCGTGCTGTACGCGTTTATCTTCCGTATCCGCGATTTGAAAACCGTACGCTTTTTGATGCTCGTACCGACGGTGCTTTCGATTTTATTCAACGCCCTCACGCACGCCGCGCTGTTTGCAAGTCTTACGTACGTGTTCGAGCTTGCCGCCAACGTCGTTTCTATTTATAAATACCATATCAAACCAAATAAAAAAGAAACGCAGAGCGTTTCAAAGGAGAATGCATATGAAAAACGTTAAAATCGCGCCGTCGATCCTGTCGGCAAACTTTGCAAAAATGGGCGAAGAGGTACAGTCCCTCGAAAAAAGCGGTGCGGATCTCGTGCACTGCGACGTGATGGACGGCGTGTTCGTCAACAACATCACGTTCGGGATTAAAATGGTAGAGGACCTGCGTAAGATCACAAAGCTCCCCCTCGATTGCCATTTGATGATCGTACACCCCGAAAAATACGTCGAACGCTTTGCAAAAGCGGGCGCGGATATGATCACCGTGCATTACGAGGCGTGTCAAGACAATTTGAAAGAAGTGCTTGAACTTATCAAATCCACGGGCGTGAAATGCGGCGCGGTCATCAATCCCGATACCCCCGTGGACAAGATCAAAGACGTGATTTTGCTTTGCGATATGGTGCTGGTCATGAGCGTATTCCCCGGGTTTGGCGGTCAGAAATTCATTCCGTCCGCACTCGATAAACTTCGTGAAATCCGCGCGATCATCGACGCGAGCGGTAAGGAGATCGATTTAGAGATCGACGGCGGGGTAACGGCGGAAAACGTCGCGGAAATCAAAGCCGCGGGCGCGAACGTGATCGTCGCGGGCAGCGCGGTGTTCAAAGCCGAGGATAGAGCGGCAATGATCGCGAGTTTGAAAGCGTAATAAAAGAGCCGACTGTTTGTCGGCTCTTTTCCGTATATGCAAAAAACCGACTAAAAAGTCGGCTTTTAAGGCGCGTTTGAAAAAAGCGGCGAAATTATTCAGCGTCCGCTTTTTTAAGAGTTCTGATGCATCTAGCGCAAACGTAGCCGTTCATTTCCTTACCGTCTTCCACGTAGGAAATTTTCTGTACGTTTACTTTGAAAGTTCTTCTCGTCTTACGGTTGGAGTGGCTGACGTTGTTACCCGAAGCCTGACCTTTACCGCAAATGTTGCATACTCTGGACATATTGACACCTCCGAATTTGTGGAATAATTTTGCCGTAGTGATACTGCGTATTGCCGTTATAGAGCCGTTCTTTTCCTCGCGAAAAAAGCCCGCCGTCAAAAACAAGCATAAATAATATATCATTTTTAATAAGAAAAAGCAATTAAAAATGCGCCTAAAAAAGCCAAAAATAAAAAATTTCCAAAAAAATTGAAAATATGCTTGCAAAATACGGGGAAATAGTGTACAATGAAAAAGAACTTGGAGAAAGATTATGTCAGTTAATACAAATAACGCATACGGAAAAATATCCATATCCGATCTGGCGATCGCCAAGGTCGCTTCTCATACTGCGATGGAATCGTACGGTATCGTGGAAATGGTTTCTCGCCGTTTTACCGACAGTCTTTCCCTTCTCTTCAAAAAAGAGGGGGGCGGTCGCGGTATTAAAGTAACCACCTCCGGGAATAGGATCTACGTTGACGTATACGTCATCGTCAAGTACGGCGTGTCCATTAACGCCGTTGCGGAATCGCTCAAAGAAGCGATCAAATACAAAGTCGAAGTGTTTACGGGTATGATCGTGGATACGGTCAACGTAAACGTCATCGGCGTAAAACTGTAACTACCCCAAGCGCAAGTCGGGGGAAAACTTCCGACCCTGCGCTTTTTTGCGTGTGCGGCATATTTCGGGATGCGAAGAAATACGCCGCGTATACCGTCCGCTTTGCGGACATAAAAAGAGCATAAGGAGCATTCACACAATGCATAAAACGATCAACAGTACCGAATTTCGGAAAATGATTCTGGTCGGAGCGAAACAACTCGAACTCAACCGCGCGAAAGTAGACGCGCTGAACGTATTCCCCGTACCCGACGGCGACACGGGTACGAACATGTCGCTGACGATGCAGTCGGCGGTAAAGGACTTGACGGCTTGTCAGTCCAGCGCGTTTACCGAGGTATGCGACAGCGTATCCAAAGGCGCGCTCAAAGGCGCAAGAGGTAACTCTGGCGTTATCATGTCCCAGATCCTCAAAGGCATTTGCAGCGTCGTCCGCAAAGCCGAAAAAGAAGTAGATACCAAAACGTTTGCAAAAGCGTTAGAGGCAGGCACGAAAGTCGCTTACGGCGCAGTGTCCGTGCCCAAGGAAGGTACGATCCTTACCGTTATCCGCATGATGAGCGAACACGCGGTGAAAATCGCGTCCAAGAAAAAGAACTTCGAGGAGTTTTTCGAGGACGTTATCGAAGAGGGGGAAAGAGCGCTCGCGCTCACGCCCGAGCTTCTTCCCGTACTTAAAAAAGCAGGCGTAGTGGACTCTGGCGGCGTCGGGCTTATGACGATTATCAAGGGCTTCCACGCGGCGCTCACGGGCGAGGAGATCGTCGAGAGCAACTACGGCGAAGTACAATCGTCGGACGGCGAATCGGAATTCGGCGACAATTCCGCGATTTTGTCCATGGATATCGGGGATATCCAATACGCGTATTGTACCGAGTTCTTTATTATCAATCTGAAAAAGAGCACGACCCTTTCGGCGATCGACCGTTTGAGAGAAAAACTGATGGCGATCGGCGACAGCGTAATCTGTATCGGGGACTTGGAGCTTGTCAAAGTCCACGTGCATACCAACCAACCCGGCAAGGCTTTGACCTATGCGTTAGAGCTGGGCGAGCTGGAAAGACCGAAAATCGAGAATATGCTCGAACAGAACCGTCAGTTGAAAGCCAAGCTGGAAGCGGAAAGAAAGGAAATGGGCATGCTCGCGATCTGTACGGGCGCAGGGCTTTCGGAGATCTTCAAGGACTTGTTCGTAGACCGTATTATCGAAGGCGGGCAGACGATGAACCCGTCGGCAAGCGATATCGCGGGCGCGGCGCAGAAGATCAACGCGGAACACATTTTCGTATTCCCTAACAACAAGAACATTATCCTCGCGGCGGAGCAGGCGAGAAATTTGGTGGAGAACAAGCAGATCCACGTTATCCCTACGAAAAACGTACCGCAGGGCTTTGCGGCGGCGCTTGAATTCAACCCCGAGGTCAGCGCGGAAGAAAACAAGGCGAACATGATCCACGCGCTCGACAACGTAAAGGTCGGTCAGGTTACTTATGCGGTCCGCAACACCTCGTTGAACGGTTTCTCGATCAAAGAGGGGGATATCATCGGGCTTGACGATAAGAAGATCTTGGCGAAATCCCATTCGCTCGAAGAGACGGTTTTGAAACTCATCGGCAGAATGAAAGAGGACTTCCATCAGGTCATCACGCTGTACTACGGCGAGGACGTGAAAGAGGAAGAAGCGGCGGCGCTCTGCGAAACCATCGCGGAAAAATACCCCGACTGCGACGTGGATTTCCACAACGGCGGTCAAGCGGTATATTATTACATTATGTCTTTGGAATAACGCATATTTATACAACAAAAAAATATCACGAAAGCGGGAAGGGCGGCGGCGCTTTCCGCTTTATGCTATCTGTGGCAAAGTCAGTAAAGGGGGCTTGCGCCCGTGAAATGAATTGCTGTCGCAATTCGTGAAATGCGCGTACCGCGCGTGAAATGACGGCTTGCGTCGTCGTGAAATGCATTTCTCCGAAATGCGTTATTGTAGAATTTATACAAGTATACTTGTAAAGCCTACCAAGGTGTTATAATATTGCCACAACGCAACGCTGTGCGTTGCATTTCACGAAAAACGAAGTTTTTCATTTCACGCACCGACAGGCGCATTTCACGCAAACGCAAGGTTGCATTTCACTGCAACGCTGTGCGTTGCCAAGGTACAGGAGTTAGGCTATGAAACTTTCTTCACTCCGTGCAATCGGGGAAAAACGGGAAAAGGATTTTAATAAACTCGGTATTTACGAGGTCGAGGATCTCGTAAGGTTTTATCCGCGCGCCTATCTCGATCTCACCGCGCGTTCGTCCTTAAAAACTGCGTATCATAACGATATGGTGCTCGTCGCGTGCGAGCTTACACGGCTCGCGCCCGTCAATTACGGAAGTCGGCTGAAAGTCGTTCGCGCTTTTTGCAATCAGGACGGACTGCCGTTTTCCGTCGTTTGGTTCAATCAGCCGTACGTCGCGCAAAAGCTCAAAGCGGGGGAATACCTGTTTTACGGACGGGTGCAGAACAAATACGGTCAGATATCCCTCGTCAACCCCACCTTTGAACCGCTCGATCAAAACTACCGCTTAAAGGGTATCGTGCCCGTGTATTCGCTCAGGGGCAAGCTCAGCCAAAAAATCGTCCGCGCGGCGGTGAAAGAGGCGTTGCAAAAAGCCGATTTGGACAGCGTGATCCCTTGGCAGATCGTGCAAAAATACCGCCTGCCGCCACTCGATAAAGCGTATTTCGAGATCCATAACCCCACTTCGAATCAGAAAAAGGACGAGGCGGCGGAGCGGATTGCTTTGGAGGAATATTTTACCCTCATTTCCGCGTTCAAGCTCATCAAGGGCGGAAAAGAGGAAGTCCGATTGCATAATTATACGGTAACCGCTTCCGAGGTCAAGACGTTTTCTCAGCGGTTCGGGTTCGAGTTTACCGACGGACAAAAACGGGCGGTGAACGAGATATTTGAAAATTTATACGCGCCCTCGCGTATGAACAGGCTCGTGCAGGGCGACGTGGGGAGCGGAAAAACGGCGGTCGCGCTTTGCGGAATCTTTATGGCGGTGAAGAGCGGTTTTACCGCGGCGTATCTCTCGCCGACCGAAGTGCTTGCCGCGCAAAACTACGCAGTGCTGAAAAAATATTTCCCCGATTATAAGGTCGGGTATCTCGCGGGCGGTATGACCGCGAAAGAAAAGCGGGAAATGAAAACGGCTTTGAAAAACGGAGAGATCGATATTCTTTGCGGTACGCACGCCATTTTACAAGGCGACGTGGAGATACCCCGTTTGTCCTTTATCGTGTGCGACGAGCAACACCGTTTCGGCGTGGCGCAGCGCAACGCGCTTGCGGAAAAGGGCGTGGGAACGGATATGCTCGTTATGAGCGCGACGCCGATCCCCAGAACGCTGTCGCTGATCTTCTACGGGGATCTGGACGTAACGACAATCACGGACAAACCCAAGGCAAGGCAGGAGATATCCACGAGCATTATCCCCGAAAGCAAATACGAGGATATGCTCGACTACGTGCGCCGTGAAACGGCGGCGGGCAAACAGGCGTATTTCGTCTGCGCGAAGATCGACGACGATGAAGAAGGCTCGATCATGAGCGTAACCGAGCTGTACGAGGAACTGAAAGGCAGGCTTCCCGCCGTGCGGTTTGCGCTGCTCCACGGCAGAATGAAAGACAAGGAAAAAGCAGAGGTCATGACCGCGTTCAAGAATAAGGAATACGACTGCCTCGTTTCCACGACGGTAATCGAAGTGGGCGTGGACGTGCCGAACGCCACGATCATGATCATTTACAATGCCGAGCGTTTCGGGCTGTCCCAGCTCCACCAGCTTCGCGGGCGGGTAGGCAGAGGCGCGGAAAAGAGCTATTGCTTTTTATTGATGGGCGCGGACGGCGAAGTGGCAAGAGAGCGGTTATTGACCTTAAAAAACAATACCGACGGGTTCAAGATTGCGGAAAAGGACCTCGAAATGCGCGGTAGCGGGGATTTCTTCGGCACGCGGCAATCGGGGAAAATGCTGTCGGATATTAAAAATTTGCGGTATCCCACGAGCGTGATTTTCACGGCGAAACGGCTTTCCGACGACGCGTTCGAGGGGCGGTTTGACGACGAGCGGCTGCGCACGGCGGCGATCAGGAAATACGAGAGCTTGAAAGACGTGGTGCTGAATTGAGTTTTTGTTTAGTAAAAAATAAAAAATTTTTTCATATTTTTCCAAAAAAGGTATTGCAAATTTCAAATTCCTGTGTTATAATATGCATAAGATAGATAAAAGACGGGAGCCTCCCTCTTTTCATACTTCAAAGAGGAAGGCGCGAAACTGACGTTTCGCGCCTTGAATAACCTAGTAAAAAAACATTGATTGTTTTTTAATAAAATAAAACTTTATAACAACAAGGAGGCTGTTATGAAAAAAGTAGGCGGATTAATTGCATTGGCAACGGTGGTAACGATCGGAGGCGTATACGCAACGTGGACGTATCAAAAAGAGGGTACGGATATCATAGACGTTTCGCAAAATATTACCGTAAGCGTACCCTCTGCGCAATGGACGACGAGCACGGGTACTTATAAGATCGATTCGAACGTTTCGTTGACGATCGATGAGGAAAGCGCGGGTTCGTATAAGACGGCGCTCGTATTTAACGACGACGCGGAGATCACCATTACCTTTACGCCTGTTTCGACGATGGGCTTTGATATTTGTGAGAACGGTATCGAATCGTATTTCTATTTCGGAATGGTAGATACGACGGCTACATATTATAAAATGGATGCAAACGGCGATTATTTGAACGCGGCGGGCACGGTTGCGGCGACTAAGGACGAAGCGGTGAAAGTGGATATCTTTACGTTTGCGCACACCGTCGGGGAGGATACCCGCGCGACGATCCACCGTGCCGATTATACGGGCGAGGGTGCTAAATGGACGCCGAGCGCAGACGGTAAGAGCTTTACGTATACGATGGATAAGACAATGCTGCAACAGGAGATCGGCATGAACGTATTCTATTTGGATACGAAAGCGGAGCACGACGAATTTTCGACGGCTGTGAATAGTACGAAAATGCAATTGCACGTCAGCGACGGTGTTATAGTAACGCAATAATTAAAAATGCGATTGACGTCTATCCCTCTGTGCAAATGCAGAGGGATAGAATGTTTTGTTTAGGTATAAAAAAATAATGTCGCAGTATGATATTTACGTATTCTTACTCTGTTTGATCGTATTTGTCTTATTGACGGTACTTTCCGTGGTGATGCTGACCTATATCGTAAAACTTAGTTTACGGTTGATCCGCCACGGCGCAGAGGATGAAAAAATTATATCGGAATATGAAAAGGCTTTGAAGAAAAAGCACAAGTGCGGAGTGATCGATACGATCGTTACCGTGATTTTTTGCGCCGTTCTTTTGGGCTTTTTCGGCTTTTCCACGTATATCAACTGCCAAAAAAACGCGTATTCCGCAACCTCGCCTACGATCAAAGTAGTGCAGAGCGGTTCCATGTCAAAAAAACACGAAAAAAATACCTATCTCTACGAAAACGATATCAACGACCAAATTCAAACGTTCGATTTGATTTTGGTGTATCAAGTACCCGATGAGTTCGAGTTGGAGCTGTACGACGTTGTATTGTACGAGGTAGACGATATGATGGTGTTACACCGTATCGTCGGTATCGAAGAGCCCAACGAAAGACATCCCGAGCATCGGCATTTCCTGTTGCAGGGTGATAACGTAGAAAATCCCGACCGCTTCCCCGTGCTGTATTCGCAGATGAAAGCGATCTACCGTGGGCAAAGAGTGCCTTTTATCGGTAGTTTCGTTACCTTTATGCAATCGCCTGCGGGTTGGCTTTGTATTTTCCTCATCGTGGTCAGCATGATTGCCACGCCGATTGTGGAAAAACTCATCGAGAAAGAAAAACGCAAGCGTTTGGCGGTGCTCGGCTTGCTCGACAATGCCGAGGAACCCCTTCCCGAAACGGAAGAAATTCCTCAAACGCATCCTTTCGCGGGCTTTGGAGCGCGGGATATGCGCAGCTTTGCGGAGAAGCTCGCGGACGCGGACGAGGAGCTCAAAGCCGAATACGCGGAGATCGAAGAGCACCTGCGACATATCGAAGACCTTACGGTGCGCGACAGCAGGAAATACCGTACGTTCCGTCGGGGCAGAGTGGCGGTGGCGCGGTGCGCGATCCGCGGAAAGACCCTGAACGCTTCGCTCGGGTTAGACCCTGCGGAATACGCGGAAAGCAAGTACGTATTCAAGGACGAAACGCAGGTAAAATCTGCGAAAGCGTTCCCCATGCGCGTGAAAGTAACCTCGGCTCGGCAGGTGCGCTGGACGAAAGAACTTATCACGGATATCGTAGAAAAATACGGTTTAGGCTGGCGTGAATTTGCAGTAGAGGAAATCCCTAACGAAGAAGAATTCGTAACGGAAGAAGTTGCGGTATCGAGATTTGCGGGCTTTGGCGCGCGGGATATGCGTAGCTTTGCGGAGAAGCTCGCGGACGCGGACGAGGAGCTCAAAGCCGAATACGCGGAGATCGAAGAGCATCTCCGTCATATCGAAGACCTTACGGTGCGCGACAGCAGGAAATACCGTACGTTCCGTCGTGGCAGAGTGGCGGTGGCGCGGTGCGCGATCCGCGGAAAGACCCTGAACGCTTCGCTCGGGTTAGACCCTGCGGAATATACGGAAAGCAAGTACGTGTTCAAGGACGAAACGCAGGTAAAATCTGCGAAATCGTTCCCCATGCGCGTGAAAGTAACCTCGGCTCGGCAGGTGCGCTGGACGAAAGAACTGATCACGGATATCGTAGAAAAATACGGTTTAGGCTGGCGCGAATTTGCGGTAGAGGAAATCCCTAACGAGGACGAACCCGTAACGGAAGAAGTTGCGGTATCGAGATTTGCGGGCTTTGGTGCGCGGGATATGCGTAGCTTTGCGGAAAAGCTCGCGGATGCGAGAGAGGAAGTGAAAGCGCGTTATGCGGACATTGAAAACGCATTGAAAGCCTTGAAAGGCGTACGCGTGATCGAGGGCAAGAAAGGGCGGACGTTCAAATGCGGAAACGTGCCCGTGGCGCGGTTTGCCATTCGCGGAAAAACCCTGAACGTATATCTTGCGTTACCGCCCACCGATTTTGAGAATACGAAATATATTTACACCGACGTATCGAACAGCAAGAAATACGCGCGGTATCCGATGCGCGTGAAAGTAACCTCGGCGCGGAAAACCAGATGGGTCAAAGAGCTCGTCGAGGAGATCGCGAAGAGAAACGCTCTGAGCGTTTTGGAGGGAGTGAATGAAAAGTAAACTCTTTCTGAAAATGCTGTTGATAACGACGGGCGTGGTATCGGTGGCAACGGTGGCGGGCGTATACGCGACGTGGTCGTACAGTAATACCGCGCCTACGCCTACGGAAACAACGATCGCCGTACAACTGCAAGATTTCAAATGGGACGGCGCGGAGGATTTGACGACGAGCACGGGCGAAGACCATTACACCTTGATCTCGGAGATCGTAGACGGGGATTACGGCTTGAATACGCCCGGGTCCTATCTCAACCAAACGATACAAGATCGATCTTCGGGTTGGATCACCTCGGAGACCTTGGGAAGTATGGACTTTTGGGAGCGGGAAGAGATTAAGAACTATTTCGATCTTGAAACGGAAAATCTTTCTTTCCTAATCCATTTCCCCGACGGTTACGGCACTACCTATTATCTGTATACGACCAGCGTAGAGCTTGGTAGCGACAGTGCGAATATCGAAGTGGGCAAGATTATTTACCCTATCTATCGTACTACGTTGGAAAAGAACGCGGAAACGGGCGATTACGAAGCGGTAAAAAGCGAGCTGGGTTACGCCGAGTCGGCGTATTATTCCAACCCCATTACGGGTACTTGGCTGCAATACCCCTCGTTCGATCCCGAGAGCTGGGTGGCGGGAAAACGCGGAACTGGCTTTGACGACGCGATCAATTCGTATTTGGGGCAAACGAATACCATGTACGCGCAAACGGCGACGGAAGAAGTGTATTATACGTTCACGAACGCGACGGCGGGTACGAGAACGATCACTCTAAATACCGAGGATACCAAGTACAAGGTGCGCGTATATAACGCAAGCCGTCAACAGGTAACAGCGACGGCGGGCGCGCAAGACAGCCTTACGATTTCTTGGTCGGCAAGCCGAAATACGAAGTATTATTTCGTGATCAGCGGCGGTACGTCCGTTTCGTATACGGTAAATTGACGAATTTTTCAAAAACTCTCGTGAAAACGGGAGTTTTTTGTGAATAAATGTAAAAATGCGGTAAAAAAACAAAAAAATTTCCGCCGTATTATTGACGGAATAAAAAAAATATTGTATAATAGATACGTAAGATGCTTTAACGGAGGTGTAGCTATGGCAATCAAACAGGAAATTATCGATATCGGCAAGTTTAAGTTCGGGAAAGACGGCTTGATTCCCGTCGTCGTACAGGATTACGAGAGCGGCGAAGTGCTGATGCTCGTATACATGAACGCGGAAGCCGCGGAAAAAACGTTTGCCACGGGCTACGCGCATTATTACAGCCGTTCGAAAAAGACGGTAACCAAGTACGGCGAAACGCTCGGCAATACCCAAAAGGTCTGCGCGGCGTTCTTAGACCACGACAGCGACACGCTGCTCTTGAAAGTAAAACAGAGAGCGAAAGCGGATATGGAAAACAACACGTATACCTGCTTCCCGCAACAGATCAAGGGCGCGTATAACGATATCGGCGGGGAAATGTTCGGACGTTTGCAGCGTATCATCGCGGACGTGAAAGCCAACCCCGAAGACGGCGCGTATACCAGTTTCCTGTTCGCACGCGGTGTAGACCGTATCGGCAAAAAAGTCGGGGAAGAAGCGGTGGAGCTCGTTATCGCGGCGAAGAACGCGGAAAAGGTGGGCGTTGTCAACGAAGCGGCAGACCTTTTGTACCACGTAATGGTACTTTTGAATGCAAAGGAAGTCAAGATTTCCGAGGTTTGTGCGGAGCTTTGCAAACGCAACAGATAAGTACATAAACGAAACGCGGCTCGGAGAGATCCGAGCCGTATTTTTATTAAAAAACCCCAATTCTACTCTCGGTAGAGAAAGAAAATCACGCGGTAGAGCGGATTTTTCGGGTAGTAGAACGCTTTTGATAAAAAAGCGTTTGAAATTTTTTTGCAAATGGTATAAAATGTCAGTAATAAGTTTTTCCACATTCCTGTAAGTTTTCGCGGAAATTTTCTGTAATTTTCGCAAAACCGACAAAATTTTCCGCTATACTTTATGGTATGATCTTCTATGCTGAAAACGCACGGCAAAATTTTCTGCGTTTAGGGCAAGGAGCGCGCGGTATGGCAAGAAAGATCGTAATAACGAGCGGTAAAGGCGGCGTGGGCAAAACCACGGTCGCCGTCAATCTCGCCGCCCAGCTCTCGAAAAAGGGTCAGCGGGTGGTGCTGTGCGACGGGGATTTCGGACTCAACAACGTGGACGTCGCGGCGGGTGTGGAAAACCTCGTTTCCTACGATATCATCGACGCGATCGAGGGCAGATGCCGCGCAAAACAAGCGCTCGTAAAGCATCCGCGCTATGGAAATTTGTATCTTTTGACGAGCAGTCATTCCTCGCCCGAACGGTACGTATCCCCGCAAGCGGTGAAAGTGGTGCTCGACGCGCTTGCGCCGAATTTCGATTTTATCCTGATCGATTGTCCCGCGGGGATAGACGACGGATTTCACCGCGCCGTGGCGACGGCGGACGAGGCGATCGTCGTAACTACGCCGCATATCTCGGCGCTCCGCGACGCGGATAAGATCATCACGATGCTGAAAAGCTATCGCCTTACCGAGCTGTCCGTGGCGGTGAATATGCTCCGCGGTGATCTGCTTTTGTCGGGGGATTGCCTTTCCCCAAAAGAGATTGCTGAGCTTTTGAAAACTCCGCTGTTGGGGGTATTGCCCGAGGAATACCGCATTTACGGGGGAGATCTGACGGATATCCACCCTGCGTTCAAGATGCTGGCAAGCAACCTGTTGACGGGCAAGCGCAGGCTGTACGATACGACGAAAAAATACAGCGGTTTGCTTGGAAATATCCGCCGTGTGCTCAAAAGGAGTTTGTGATGGAAAGAACGGACGGATTCGAACGGGTGAACAACCTGCTGCAAGCGGATAAATCGGTAATGACCGACGCGTGCAAGAGCTTGGTTTTACAGGACTTTGCGGAAAAATTCAACGAATATTTCGATCTTATGGGCTTGCCTCGAATGGAGATCGCGTGCAAAAACGGCATATATAGCGTAACGGTCGCATTCCGCGCCGAACGCATTAAAAAATTCAACGTACTCAAATAAATCAAAGGAGAAAGAACAATGGAAAAAAGACTGTTTGATATCGTAACCGACTCGGCTTGCGATATGCCTGCGGAATACTACGCAGAACACGAGATCGACGTGGTCAGCCTCGGCTTTACCATGAACAACGTCAACTACGAGGGCGAAAACGGCGAAAAGATCAGCGAGCCTGAATTTTACGCGAAGCTCCGCGAGGGCAGTATGCCGACCACCTATCAGGTAACGGGCGAAATGGCGAAACAGCATATCGAAAAGAGCCTCGAAAAGGGCAACGACGTGCTGGTGGTTACCTTCTCGTCCGCGCTTTCGGGTACGGCGGGCAGCTTTATGGTCGCCGCGCGCGAGCTGACGAAAAAATACCCCAAGCGCAAGATCCGCGTGGTAGACAGCCTTTGCGCTTCGATGGGGCAGGGTCTGCTTCTCGATTACGTCGTGAAAAAAGCGGCTACGGGCGCGAGCATCGACGAAACGGCGAAATACGCCGACGAGCTGAAAGGCAAGATCGCGCACCACTTCACCGTAGACAGTCTTTTCCACTTAAAACGCGGCGGCAGAGTGTCCACGACGACGGCGATCGTCGGTTCGATCTTGAAGATCAAGCCCCTGTTGCACGTGGACGATAACGGCAAGCTCGTCTCTATCGGCAAAGCGATGGGCAGAAAGAAAGCCTTGAACACGCTTGTAGACAATCTTATGGAAAACGCGGATATGCAAGAGGGCGATCCGATTTTCATCAGCCACGGCGATTGTATCGCGGACGTGGAATACGTGAAATCCCTGATTTTGGCGAGAATGCCGAACGTCGAGATCAAGGTAAACTACGTAGGCTCGGTCATCGGCACGCACGCGGGCTGCGGCGTTGTCGCCGTGTTCTGCAAGAGCAAAAAGAGATAAACGGAAAAGTTTGAAAGATACCGCGCCCCGAAAGTTGAAAAACTTTCGGGGCGCGGTTATAAATTATTTATTAGAAAAGGCGAGTATTTTTTCGGTGTTACCGAAAACCAGCATATGATCTCCCGTTTCGAAAACGTAGTTGGCGTCTAAATTAGCAACGACCGTCGTTTCTTTTTTAACCGTAAGCAGGTTTAAGCCGTATTTCTTACGGGGATTTACGTCGGCAAGCCGTTTGCCTGCCCATTTGTCGGGGACGGCGATTTCGAAAATGGAGTATTCTGAATTGAGTTCGATATAATCGAATACCTTTGCCGAGTTGAGTTTTACAGCTAATTTTTCCGCAATATCGCGGTCGGGGTAGACGACCTCGTCCGCACCGTTACGGAGAAGGAATTTGCGTTGAATCTCCGTCGTGGCTTTGGAAACTACCCATTTCGCGCCGAGGTCTTTGAGGAGTGAAGTGATTTCCAACGAGGATTGGAAATCGTCGCCGATTGCCACTATGCAGGCGTCAAAAGAGGGGATATTCAGCGCGCGCAGATTGTCTGCGTTCATACAATTTGCAATGAGTGCGTCGGTATATTTTTGTGCAAGCTGATTGATTTTATCTTCGTTTTTATCGACGATCATTACCTCGTCGCCCATATTAAGGAGCTTTTCGCCGAGCGTTTGCCCGAATTTGCCCATACCGATTAATAATACAGATTTCATAAAATACCTCTTTCCCGTTACCCGATTAAAAGGCTGTCAACGGGTTTTTTGATTTTTGCGGTGGTTTTCGTTTCTGCGAACGCAAGCCCGATCGTCAAAATACCTACTCGACCTGCGTACATTAACAAAATCAAAATGATCTTAGAAGCGGTGCAAAGGGTAGGGGTGAGGCTGAGCGAAAGCCCTACCGTGCCCATGGCGGATACCGTTTCGAAAAGCACCGCTTGTAGCGTTGCTACGTCGTTATCCCGCTCTAACGCGCAAATGACGAGAGTCGCCGTCATAACGATTATAAGGCAGGAGGTGAACACGGCGAGCGCCTGACGGAGCAAGGCGTTGTGCACACGACGGTTGCCGATCTCGATATCCGACTTGCCACGGAACACGGAGATCATACCGACGATAATCACGAAAAAAGTAGTGATCTTGATACCGCCTGCGGTGGAGGCGGAGCTACCGCCGATAAACATCAATATCACGGTAAGTAGATAACCGCTGTCCGACAAAGCGGAAAGCTCAACGGTGTTAAAGCCTGCCGTTCGGGGAGTAA
This sequence comes from Clostridia bacterium, assembly GCA_017465865.1. GTDB lineage: Bacteria > Bacillota > Clostridia > Christensenellales > Borkfalkiaceae > Scatosoma. The sequence continues at coordinate 148,481 of JAFTVF010000013.1, read as the reverse complement.
CTGCACTGAAAAACGACACGAGTAGTTTATCGCCGAGGGAATACTGTGCGTAGTCGGGGTTTCCGCGCTCGAACAGTAAGAACAACAGCGTTGAACCAAGCAACAATACGAGAGTAACCGCGAGTACGATTTTTGTGTGCAAGCGGAATTTTTTCGGGTTGCCACGACATTCCAAAAGGTCGTCCCATACGCAAAAGCCCAAACCGCCGATTACAATCAAGCCTGCGACGGTCAAGGACACCAAAGGATCGGTGGCGTAACGAGTGAGGGAAACGAACGAGCCTTCGCCAAACGTACCGCCCATGAGGTCGAAGCCTGCGTTGCAAAACGCGGAAACGGAATGGAACACGGCGTAATATAAGCCCTTTCCAACGCCGAATTCTTGGATAAACCGCACGGAGAGCAGACTTGCGCCCAAGACCTCGAAAATCAGCGTACCGATTAGAATTCTATGGAATAAGCGACGCATATCGACGCGGTGTTCTTGACCGGCGGAAACCATGAGGACCTTTTCTTTCGTCATGCTCATATTCTTTCCGACGAGACGGAAGATTACGGTAACGAACGTCATAAAGCCCAAACCACCGATTTGAATTAGACACAGGATTACACTTTGACCAAACACGCTCCAATGCGTGTTGGTATCGTAAGGCACTAACCCCGTAACGCAGGTAGCGGAGGTAGAGGTGAACAGCGCGTTGATGAACGTGGTGCTTTTGCCCTCTTTTACCGATATAGGTAAAAGAAGTAATAATGCGCCTAATATAATGACGAGGAGAAATCCTACGGCAAGAAATTGCCAAACCGTCATCTTTGTCCGTTTTTTCAATTTCATACGGGTATTATAACATTTTTATAAGGCGTTGTCAAACGTCTGTAACGGATAGTACCGTAAGGGTATCGTTTTCTACCTTGAATTTAATTTCGTAATCGGCAAAGCGCATACCGTATATTCTGCCGTCGTCCTGATAGGAGGGTCGGGGATCGTCCGCAAGACATTCTATCAGTCCGTCGCGTTTTTCCTCTTCGATCTTTTGCAATAACGGTTCGGGGAAATCGACTTGCAGGCAATGCCGTTCGCCCTGCGTAGCGTAGCCTGCCGTTGCGCTTGGCTGACAGTCGGCAAAGGGCAGATAGGGTTTAATATCGAAAATAGGCGTTCCGTCCAACAAATCTGCGCCCGACACGATCAATACACAGCCCTCATCCTCGCGGTTCTCTACGCGTACAAGGCGCACGCAGGACAGCCCGATCGGGTTGGGGCGGAACGGGGAACGGCTCGCAAACACGCCCACGCGCTTGTTTCCTCCAAGTCTTGGCGGACGCACGGTTGCCGACCAAGCCGTTTTGTGGGCTTTGGAAAAGTCGAAGAGTAGCCAAAGATGGGAAAATCCCGCTATCTCGCGGAGTGCGTCAAGGTTGCGATATTCAGGCAAAAACACGATCTTGGAAGTGAGAGAGGGGGCTCTTCCGCTCTGGCGGGGGATACCGAATTTTTCTTTGAAATCGTTGCGGATATACGCAACGGGGCGTATGGTAAGCGTATCGTTCATAGTATGATTATTATAGCTCGTTTTGGGAGAGCTTGTCAAGTAAAAAAATATTAGGGAATTTTGCGTACGGATAAGAAAACGATTGAAAAAACCGTGGTTTTATACTATAATAATTACGTATATTCCTACGCGGAGGAAAAAATATGAAACTCACGGAGATTTTTAAGCAAAACAAGTATTCCTTGTCCTTTGAGGTGTTTCCACCGAAAACGGACGATTTATACGACAGTGTAAAGACGGCGACGGAGCAGATCGCGCGACTTTCGCCTGCGTTTATGAGCGTTACCTACGGCGCGGGCGGGGGGACGAGTAAGCATACTCTGAATATCGCAAAGAATATCCGAGAGGAGTTCGGCGTGGAATCGTTGGCGCATCTGACCTGTGTGTCGTCAACGCGAGAGACGGTGAACAAGCGGATCGCGGATTTCAAAGCCGCGGGTATTGAAAACGTCATGGCGCTTCGCGGGGATATTCCTGCGGATATGAAAAATGCCGACCGCTCGGGCTGGGCGTATCGGCACGCCTCGGAATTGATTAGAGAGCTTAAAGAAAGCGGTGCTCAGTTTTGTATCGGCGGGGCGTGTTATCCCGAGGTGCATCCCGAAAGCGCAACGCAAAGAGAGGATATTCTTCGCTTAAAAGAAAAGGTCGAGGCGGGTTGTGAATTTTTGACTACGCAGATGTTTTTCGACAACAATCTGTTGTATAATTTCCTGTATAAGATTCGCGAAGCGGGGATCACCGTGCCCGTTATTGCGGGGATCATGCCGATCACGAACGCCAAGCAGGTCGAGCGCGCTATAAAACTGTCGGGCTCGTTTATGCCCCAACGGTTTAAGAGCCTCGTGGATAAATTCGGGAGCGATCCCGCGGCGATGAAGCAGGCAGGTATTGCGTACGCCACCGATCAGATCATCGATCTGTTTGCAAACGGCATTACCAACGTGCACGTATATTCGATGAATAAACCCGACGTTGCGGAAAAGATACAGAGCAGTCTGTCGGACATTTTGGGCAAAAATGCTTGATACCGTATTCGTGAAAACCTATCCCGCGCCCCCGTTTAATATCCGCGAGATCTTGCGCTATGCAGGCTGTCTTGGAAGTGCGGACGAACGGCTGAATACGCTGCTTGGTGAATGTATCGCGGAATGTGAGGAAGTATTTTCCTATCGGGTGTGCTATCGCGAGCTTGCGCCCGACGAAAACTTTTTCGGGGATAGCCAAACGGCGAAAAAACGGCTGGACGGTTGCGAGTTTTCGGTGATCTTCGCGGCGACGGTGGGGCTTTCGATAGACCGACTGATCGCGAGATACGCAGAGGTTTCAACGGCGAAAGCGTTGCTGTTTCAGGCGATCGGCGCGGAGCGGATCGAGAGCCTTTGCAACGCGTTCTGCGCGGATATCGCGGGCGAGTACGAAAAGCGCGGGTTATACGCGCGGCAACGGTTCAGCCCCGGCTACGGGGATTTTCCCTTGGAAAAGCAAACGGAGTTTTTTCGCGCGCTCGATTGCCCGAGAAAGATCGGGCTGACCCTTAGCGACAGCTTGCTGATGAGCCCGACGAAATCGGTAACGGCGGCGGTGGGTTTTACGAGAGCTTCGGAAAAACCGCAGGAATGTGAAACGGGCTGCGCGGATTGCGAAAAAGCGGACTGCGCATTGAGGATTGTATGAAGATACGGGAATTTTTACAAAATCATATCGTATATTTAGACGGCGGTACGGGCACTCTTTTACAAGAGGCGGGTCTGCCCTTGGGCGAGCTGCCCGAGCGGTGGAATCTTTCGCACGCGGAAGAGATACGCAAGATCCACCGCGCGTATTATAACGCGGGCAGCAACGTCGTTTGCACGAACACGTTCGGCGCAAACCGTTTGAAATTTTCCGCTTCCGAGCTGGACGGCATTATCCGCGCGGCGGTGGAAAACGCGCGCGAGGCTGGGAATAGCTCGAATGGGAAACAGGAAAAATTCGTCGCTTTGGATATCGGGCCTACGGGCAAGCTGTTAAAGCCGTACGGGGATTTCGATTTCGAAGAGGCGGTGAAAGTATTCGCCGAAACGGTCAAGCTCGGTGTGAAATACGGCGCGGACCTCGTGTTTATCGAAACGATGAGCGACAGCTTGGAAACCAAAGCCGCGGTGCTTGCCGTGAAAGAGAATTCTGATCTGCCCGTGTTCGTTTCCTGCGCGTACGGCGCGGACGGGAAGCTGATGACGGGCGCAAATCCCGCCGCCATGGTCGCGATGCTCGAAGGCTTGGGCGTGGACGCGCTAGGCGTGAACTGCTCGGTCGGACCTGCGCAGATGCGCGGCGTGGTAAAGGAGCTTTTGGAAAAAGCCTCCGTGCCCGTGCTCGTTAAGCCCAACGCGGGGCTGCCGATCGCGGACGGGGATACGACCCGCTACGATATCGACGAGAACGCGTTTGCGGAATATATCGCGGAGTTTTTGAAACAGGGCGCAAGGCTCGTCGGCGGGTGCTGCGGAACGACCCCTGCGTATATCGCGGCGGTAGTAGAGGCGACGAAAGGGATACAGCCGTTGCCCGTAACCGATAAAAATATAACCTGCGTGTCCTCGTACACGCACGCGGTGGAGTTTTCCAAGCCCGTGCTGATCGGGGAACGGATCAATCCGACGGGGAAAAAGCGGTTCAAGCAAGCGCTCATAGAAAGAGATACGGGGTATATCCTCGGCGAGGGGATCGCGCAACAGGAAAAGGGCGCGCATATCCTCGACGTCAACGTCGGCTTGCCCGATATCGACGAGAAAACGGAACTGCCCCGCTATATCGAGGAATTACAGGCGGTGATCGACCTGCCGTTGCAGATCGATACTTCCGACCCCGCGGCGATGGAACGCGCAATGCGCCGTTATAACGGCAAACCGCTCGTCAATTCCGTCAACGGGAAACGAGAGAGTATGTCGGCGGTGTTTCCGCTCGTTAAAAAATACGGCGGGGTCGTGGTCGCGCTTACTTTGGACGAAAAGGGTATTCCTGATACCGCGGACGGCAGAGTAGAGATCGCGAAAAAAATCGTTGCCGAGGCGGAGAAATACGGGATTTCGAAAAAGGATATGATCGTAGACCCGCTCGCAATGACGGTCAGCGCGGATCCAAACGCCGCGAGGACCACCCTGCAAGCCTTGCGCGAGATCAAAACGCAGCTCGGCGTGCATACCTCGCTCGGGGTGTCCAACGTATCGTTCGGGTTGCCCGTGCGCGAGGTCGTAAACGCGGCGTTCTTTGCGCTCGCGCTCGAAAACGGCTTGTCCGCGGCGATCCTGAACCCGAATTCCGCGGAAATGCTGAAAACCTATTACGCCTATCTCGCGCTGACGGCGCAGGACGAAAACTGTGCGGAATATATCCGTTTCGCCACCGAAACGTTACCGAAATTCACGCCCGCAACGACCGCGGTTTCGTCGGTATCCCCCCAAACGCAGGGCGAAACGCCCTTGCAAACGGCGATCGTAAAAGGCTTGAAAGAGCTTGCTTCGTCCGCTTGCGAGGAAACGCTGAAAACCTCGTCCGCACTCGATACCGTGGAAAAGGAGATCGTGCCCGCGCTCGATCTGGTGGGCAAAGCGTACGAGGAAAAACGCGCCTATCTGCCACAGCTACTTATGAGCGCGGAGGCGGCGAAAGCGGCGTTTGAAAAAATCCGTTTACACCTTTTGAAAACGGGCGGAAAAACGGAGAAAAAATGCAAGATCGTGCTCGCGACCGTGAAAGGGGATATCCACGATATCGGTAAAAATATCGTCGGTACGCTGCTTGAAAATTACGGCTTTGAAGTGATCGACCTCGGCAGGGACGTAGCCCCTGAAACGATCGTGGAGAAAACGCAGGAAACGGGCGCGCCCCTCGTCGGGCTTTCCGCGCTTATGACCACCACCGTACCGTCTATGGCGGAAACGATTGCGCTTTTGCGTGCGCGCGTGCCAAGCGTGAAAATCCTCGTCGGCGGGGCGGTGCTCACCGAGGAATACGCCAAAAAAATCGGCGCGGACGGCTACGGCAAGGACGGTATGGCTTCGGTAAGGTTTGCTGAAAGTTTATACAAAGATTTATGCAAAAAGTAAAAAATATTCAGCTTTTTATTCATTTATACAAAATATTCAAAAAATATCCGTAAATATCTCAAAGAATTATAAAATAAAGGATTAAAATAATTTGACAAAGGGTTTTTTTGGGCGTATAATGAATGCATAAAGTGAATAGAAATACAAAACTTCACCAAAAAAGGAGAAAAGAAATATGGATAAGAAAGACATCAAAAAAGTAGTGCTTGCGTATTCGGGCGGACTCGATACTTCGATTATCATTCCGTGGCTGAAAGAAAACTATAACAACTGCGAAGTAATCGCGGTGAGCGCGAACGTCGGTCAGGCAGACGAGCTGGAAGGCTTGGAAGAAAAGGCGATCAAAACGGGCGCGTCCAAGATCTATATCGAGGACTTAACGGACGAATTCGTAGACGATTACGTAATCCCTACCATGATGGCGGGCGCGAAATACGAAGAATATCTTTTGGGTACGTCATTTGCCCGTCCCGTGATCGCAAAGCGTATGGTAGAGATCGCAAAGAAAGAGGGTGCGGACGCGATCTGCCACGGCTGTACGGGTAAGGGGAACGATCAGGTGCGTTTCGAGCTGACGATCAAGGCTTTTGCTCCCGATATGCCGATTATCGCGCCTTGGCGCGAATGGTCGATCAAATCCCGTGAAGAGGAGATCGATTACGCGGAAGCGCACAACGTGCCTTTGAAGATCAACCGCGAAACCAACTATTCCAAGGACAAAAACCTTTGGCATTTGAGCCACGAGGGGCTTGACCTCGAAGACGCGGGCAACGAGCCGTTGTATGAAAAGGAGGGCTTCCTCGAACTCGGCGTTTCGCCTTTGCAAGCGCCCGACAAACCCACCTATATCACTCTCGATTTCGAAAAGGGCAAGCCCGTAGCGCTGGACGGTAAGAAGATGAGCGCGAAAGAGATCATTCTTGCGCTGAACAAGGTTGGCGGGGAAAACGGCATCGGGCTACTCGATATCGTAGAAAACCGTCTTGTCGGTATGAAGTGCCGCGGCGTATACGAAACCCCGGGCGGCGAGATTTTGTACGCGGCGCACAGCTATCTCGAAACGCTGTGTCTGGATAAATACACCTCGCACAAGAAACAGGAATTGTCCGTATGCTTTGCAGAGCTCGTATATAACGGTCAGTGGTTCACTCCCCTTCGCGAAGCGCTGTCGGCGTTTGTCGAAAAGACGCAGGAGAACGTAACGGGTAAGGTGAAGTTGAAGCTCTACAAGGGCAATATCATCAAAGCGGGCGCATGGAGCGATTACTCGCTGTATTCGGAAGAGATCGCGACGTTCGGCGAAGACCACGTTTACAACCAAGCGGACGCAACGGGCTTTATCAACTTGTTCGGGCTGCCTATCAAGGTACAGGCGCAGGTCAACGAAAAGAACGGGAAATAAGAAAAATGAATTGCAACCTACGGTTGCGTGAAATGCGCCTTATAGCGCGTGAAATGAAAAACTTCGTTTTTCGTGAAATGCAACGCACAGCGTTGCGTTGTGGAATAATTCAATCAACGCGTTGCAAAGCAACGCAATTCACGGGCGAAGCCCAATTCACTGAGCGTTAGCGAAAATTCACGACGGAGTAGCCGTCAATTCACTCAAAACATAAGGAGAACTTTTGCCTGCCACACGACGCGGCAGGCAAAGTGCGTATTTTGAATTATGGAAAAAATGTGGGCGGGTCGGTTTTTGAAGACCCTCGACAAAAAAGCGGACGATTTTAATTCCTCTATACGGTTTGATTGCAGAATGTACGCGCAGGATATTCGCGGCTCGATCGCGCACGCGACGATGCTCGAAAGCGTAGGCATTTTATCCAAAGCGGACAAAGAACTCATCGTAAACGGATTGCAGGAGATTAAAAAGGATATCGACGAGGGGAAACTGCCTTTCGATTTGAACGCCGAGGATATTCACATGTTTATCGAGGCGGAGCTGACCAAGCGTATCGGCGACGCGGGCAAGCGTTTGCACACCGCGCGCAGCCGTAACGATCAGGTGGCGCTGGATATCCGTCTGTATCTGCGCGACGAGGCGAAAGAGATTATTGCGCTTGTGAAAGCGGTCGTGGTTGCGATCGTAGACAAAGCCGAAGAAAACGCCGAAGTGATCGCGCCGGGGTATACCCATTTACAGCGCGCACAGCCCATTTCGTTCGGGCATCAGCTGATGGCGTACGCGATGATGCTGCTTCGAGATATCGGCAGGATACAGGACGCCGTAAAGCGTATGAACTATTCTCCGCTTGGAAGCTGTGCGCTCGCGGGTACGACTTACCGTACCGACCGCGCGTTCGTGGCAAAAGAGCTTGGGTTTGACGGGATTACGGAAAACAGTATCGACGGCGTTTCCGACCGTGATTTCTGTTTGGAGCTTATGAGTGCGTTTTCCGTGCTGATGATGCATCTTTCCCGTCTGTCCGAGGAGATCATTCTTTGGTCGAGCTGGGAATTTAAGTTTATCGAGCTGGACGACAGCTATACCACGGGCTCGTCGATCATGCCCCAAAAGAAAAACCCCGATATGGCGGAGCTGATCCGCGGTAAGACGGGTCGGGTATACGGGAATTTGATGGCGCTGCTTACCACCTTAAAAGGCTTGCCCCTTGCGTACAACAAGGACATGCAAGAGGACAAAGAAGCGATTTTTGATTCCATCGACACGGTGAAAATGTGTTTGGAAGTGCTCGCGCCCATGCTCGCGACGATGAAAGTCAACGCGGAAACGACCTACCGCGCGGCGCAAAAAGGCTTTATCAACGCCACCGACCTTGCGGACTATCTCGTAAAGAAAGGTATGCCGTTCCGCGCGGCGTATAAGATCGTCGGCACGATCGTTGCGGACTGTATCGCCAAGGACTGCGTTTTGGATACCTATCCTATCGAGGAATACAAGAAACACAGCGAGCTGTTCGATGCCGATTTATACGAAGAAATTTCGTTAAAGACTTGCGTGGAGAAGCGTTTGAGTGAGGGCGGCGCGTCGCCTGCGTCCGTGAAAAAGCAGATCGAACGGGTGCGGGCAGAGATTTTGAAAACGGAGCTAATGTAACAAAAATGAAGAAAGTATTTATAGACGGCAGTGCGGGCACGACGGGGCTTCGGATCTACGAACGCCTGTCCGCGCGAGAAGATATCGAGATACTCTCCCTGCCCGAAGAAAAGAGAAAAGACCCGACGGCGAGAAAGCAAATGATCAACGCCGCGGATATCGTATTTCTGTGCTTGCCCGACGACGCGGCGAGAGAATCCGTTTCCCTCGTCGAGAACCCGAATACGGTCGTTATCGATGCGAGCACGGCGCACCGTACTCTGCCCGATTGGGCGTACGGCTTTCCCGAGTTATCTTCGGCGCACGAACAGAAGATTTTATCTTCCAAGCGTATCGCCGTACCCGGGTGTCATGCCAGCGGGTTTATCGCGCTCGTGTATCCTTTGATCGAGGCGGGGCTTTTGGATAAAGAGGATCTTTTGACCTGTCATTCGATTACGGGCTATTCGGGCGGCGGTAAGAAAATGATCGCGGACTACGAAGCGGAGGAGCGGAGCGAATTGCTCGGCGCGCCCCGTCAGTACGGGCTGACCCAACAGCACAAGCACTTAAAGGAAATGAAAGCGATCAGCGGCGTGGAGAACGCGCCCGTGTTCTGCCCGATCGTATCCGATTTTTACAGCGGTATGACCGTAACCGTGCCCCTGTTTGCAAAGCAGGTTAAGGGTAGCGTGGACGAGATTAAAGCGGTATATAGAGCAAAATATAACGGCGAGATCGTACAATATACGGAAAGCGCAGACGAGAACGGGTTCGTTTCGGGTGCGGCGCTGTCGAGAAAGGACGGTATGAAAATCACCGTAGCGGGCAACGACGAACGGATACTTCTAATCGCTTGCTACGATAATCTTGGCAAAGGCGCGAGCGGCGCGGCGATCGAGTGTATGAATATGGCGATCGGCGCGAAAAAGACGGAAGGTCTGGTGCTCTGAACACAGAAAAATAGTAAAAGGAAAAAATTATGTTGAAACAAATCGAAGGCGGCGTATGCGCCGCAAAAGGCTTTACCGCAAACGGCGTGCATTGCGGTATCCGTAAAAATAAAACCAAGCGCGACCTCGCGCTCATTTACAGCGAAAAGCCCGCAAGCGCGGCGGCGGTGTATACGCAAAACCTCGTGAAAGGCGCGCCGCTTACCGTAACGAAGAACAATATCTCCGACGGCAAGGCGCAGGCGGTGATCTGCAACAGCGGTAACGCAAATACCTGCAACGCGAACGGTATCGAGATCGCACAGCAAACCTGTGCGCTCGTTGCAAAAGAGCTGGGTATTTCCGAAAAAGATATCGTCGTGGCTTCCACGGGCGTTATCGGTCAACCTTTGGATATTACCCCCATTCAAAACGGTATTCCCGAGCTTGTCAAAGGTCTTGGCGACAACAGCGGTTTTGCCTGCGAGGGGATTATGACGACGGACGTTGTTAAAAAAGAAATCGCGTTCGAATTTACCGCAGGCGGTAAAACCTGCCGTATCGGCGGGATCGCCAAGGGCAGCGGTATGATCCACCCGAATATGGCGACGATGCTCGTGTTCGTAACGACGGACTGCGCAATCTCTCCCGCAATGCTCCAAAAAGCGTTATCCGCGGACGTAAAAAATTCGTTCAATATGATTAGTATCGACGGCGACACTTCGACCAACGACATGGTGTCCGTGCTTGCCAACGGTATGGCAGAGAACGCTGAAATCAACTCCGACGGCGAAGACTACGACGCGTTCTGCGCGGCGCTGAACGCGGTAACGACCTATCTTTGCCGTAAGATCGCAGGCGACGGCGAGGGCGCGACCAAGCTCCTCGAATGTAAGGTAGACGGCGCGAAAGACGAAAAGGCTGCGAAAACGGTCGCGAAATCGGTGATCTGTTCTTCCCTGTTCAAAGCGGCGATGTTCGGCGCGGACGCGAACTGGGGGCGCGTGCTTTGCGCGATCGGGTATTCGGGCGCGGACGTGGACGTACAAAAAGTAGACGTTGCGTTCCGTTCGGCAAAAGGCGAGATCCTCGTTTGCAAGGACGGCGCGGGCGTGCCGTTCTCGGAAGAAAAAGCCAAAGAGATACTCTTGGAAAGCGAGATCGAGGTGATTATCTCCTTGAACGACGGAGAGGGCAAAGCGACGGCTTGGGGCTGCGATCTTACCTACGATTACGTGAAGATCAACGGCGATTACAGAACTTAAACAAAGGAAATCAAGATTATGGAAACGAGTAAACCCACGATGGCGCAACGCGCGGAGATCCTCACGCAGGCGTTGCCGTATATCCAAAAATACTATAACAAAATCGTCGTCGTCAAATACGGCGGAAACGCGATGATCAACGAGGAACTGAAAGAAGCCGTAATGGGCGACATCGTGCTGTTGTCGCTGATCGGCGTGAAAGTCGTGCTCGTGCACGGCGGCGGGCCTGAGATCACCGAAATGCTCGGCAAAATCGGCAAAAAGTCGGAGTTCGTAGACGGGCTTCGCGTTACCGATAAAGAGACGGTGGATATCGTGCAGATGGTGCTTGCGGGCAAGGTGAATAAAAACCTCGTCAATCTCTTACAGAGCAAGGGCGGCAAGGCGATCGGGCTTTGCGGTATCGACGGGCACATGATCGAGGCGAAAAAAGCAGACGAACGGCTGGGCTTTGTCGGGGATATCACGAAAGTCAACGTTTCGCCTATTCTCGACGTGCTGGAAAAGGGGTATATTCCCGTCATTTCCACGGTCGGCTACGACAACGACAACAACGTGTACAACATCAACGCGGACACGGTAGCGGCGCGTATCGCGGGCGAGCTGAAAGCGGAAAGCCTGATTTCCATGACGGATACCGTCGGGCTTTGCTACGATAAAGACGACCCGTCTACGCTCATATCCAAGGTACTCGTATCCGAAGCGCCCAAGCTCATTCGCGACGGCGTGATCAGCGGGGGTATGATCCCGAAGATCAACTGCTGTATCGAAGCGATCCGCCGCGGCGTACGCAAGGTGTTTATCATCGACGGGCGTATCCCGCACTCGATCCTGATCGAAACGCTGACGGACGAGGGGATCGGTACGATGTTCGTTTCGGGGAATAAACTCTGAGCGGTTTGCATAGAAGGTATATAGTATGAACGTTATCGAACTTGACAAACAATATATCGCGGGCACGTACGCGCGCTTTCCCGTGCAGCTCGTTTCGGGCAAAGGCTCGCGCGTTTGCGACGCGGCGGGGAAAGAATATATCGACCTCGGCACGGGGATCGCCGTCAACGGGTTCGGGATCGGCGATACCGACTGGAAAAACGCCGTGATCGCACAGCTGGATAAGATTCAGCACACCTCTAATTTGTATTACAGCGAGCCCTGCGCGTTGCTTGCAAAGGAGCTTTGCACGCGTACGGGGCTGAAAAAGGTGTTCTTTTCCAACTCGGGCGCGGAAGCCAACGAATGTGCGATCAAAGCCGCCCGTAAATACGGCGAACTGAAAAAGGGCAAGGAGTATTACACGATTATAACCCTGAAAAACAGCTTCCACGGCAGAACGATCACCACCCTTTCGGCAACGGGACAGGACGTTTTCCACGAGCATTTCACGCCCATGACGGAGGGCTTCGTATTCGCGCAGGCGAACGATATCGAGGATATGCGTCGGCTCGTCAAGGAACACAAATGCTGCGGAATTATGATCGAGCTCGTGCAAGGCGAGGGCGGCGTTACGGCGCTTGATAAAGACTACGTAAAAGGCGTGGCGGAGCTTGCAAAGCAAGAAGATTTACTGCTGGTCATCGACGAGGTACAGACGGGCAACGGCAGAACGGGAGCGCTGTACGCGTTTATGGACTACGGCGTAACGCCCGACGTCGTAACGACGGCGAAAGGTCTTGGCGGCGGTTTGCCGATCGGCGCGACCATGCTCGGCGAAAAGGCAGAGGGTTTGTTTACGGCGGGGCTGAACGGCTCGACGTTCGGCGGTAACCCCGTCGCTTGCGCGGGCGCGTTGAGTATCCTGCGCCGTATCGATGAAAAACTACTCGCGGAAGTGCGTGAAAAGAGCGCGTATATCTTTGCGGAGCTGGAAAACGCGAAAGGCGTAAAAAGCGTTTCGGGCAAAGGGCTTATGATCGGCGTGGACTGTGAAAAGGACGCGGGAGAAGTGATTGCAAAGTGTATGGAAAAAGGGGTGCTGGTCATTAAAGCGAAACAGAAAGTAAGGCTGCTCCCTGCCCTGAATATCCCTTGGACGGAATTGAAATCGGCAATAAAAATCTTAAAGGAAGTAATATCGGAATGAAACATTTATTGAAACTTATGGATTTGTCGGCGAAAGAGATCAACGAGATCCTGAACTTGGCAGATCAACTCAAATTCGAGAAAAAGAACGGGATCAAACACCACCTTTTGGCAGGGAAAACGCTGGGTATGATCTTTGAAAAATCCTCTACGCGTACCCGCGTATCTTTCGAAGTGGGTATGTACGACCTCGGCGGCAGCGCGCTGTTTTTAAGCTCCCGCGATTTACAGATCGGCAGAGGCGAGCCTGTCGAGGACACCGCGCGCGTGCTTTCGCGCTATCTCGACGGGATCATGATCCGTACCTTTGCGCAAAAGGAAGTCGAAGACCTCGCAAAACACGGCTCTATCCCCATCATCAACGGGCTTACCGACTACTGTCATCCCTGTCAGGTGCTCGCCGACCTTATGACCATTCGCGAATACAAAGGCGCGATCGCGGGGAATAAGCTCTGCTATATCGGCGACGGCAATAATATGACGAACTCGTTGATCGTCGGCGGTATCAAAATGGGTATGGAAGTCGCAGTGGCTTGCCCGAAAGGCTACGAGCCTGACGCGGAGATCATGGCTTGGGCGAAAAAGAACGGCAAATTCACATGCACCGAGGACGTTTTGGAAGCGGCGAAAGGCGCGGACGTTCTGTATACCGACGTATGGGCGTCTATGGGTCAAGAGGGCGAAGCGGAGGAAAGAAAGAAGATATTCCAAGGCTATCAGGTAAACCCAAAGGTAATGAGCGTAGCGAGCGACGGCGCGATGGTATTGCACTGTCTGCCCGCGCACCGCGAAGAGGAGATCACGGCGGAAGTATTCGAAGCGCACGCAAACGAGATTTTCGACGAAGCGGAAAACAGACTGCACGCGCAAAAGGCAGTCCTCGTGAAATGCCTCGGCGGGAAATAAGCAAAATAAAAAACGCCCTTTCGCAAGGATTTTGCGAAAGGGCGTAAGTTTTACCGTTAGCAATATAAGATCAACATTTGTACTCCCGTAAGGAGAAACAAAAACCCGAAATTGAACGCCGAGAACAGCAGGATATATTTCTTCGTTCCCGCGCGGTCGTGCGAGGCGTATTCACGGAAGGTAATCAGGCTCGCCAGCGAGGAGATCAGCGTGCCCACCCCGCCGATATTCACGCCGAGAAGTAAGGGCGCGTAGTCGCCCGTGAATTGCGATAAAAGGATCGCGGACGGAACGTTACTGATGACTTGACAGGAGAGTACGGACACGAGCAACGGCTGTTTCGTCATTAACGAGCCGAGCAGTTTTTCCACAAGCGGTATTCTCGACATATTCCCCGCAAAGATAAAGAACGCGACGAAGGTAAACAGCAACCCGTAATCCACGTCTTTCAGGGCTTTTCTATCGAGGAAAAGCAGGGCGACGGGAATAACGATTAAACCGATCCAAAAGGGAATTACACGGAATACGATCACGATGGATAAGGCGAATAAAATTCCGTATACAATCGTTCGCCATTTGGGAAGACGGATTTTTTCGTCCGCTATCTCCAACGGTTCTTTTTTGACGAACAGGAAACAGCTGAGGGTGATGAGCGCGACGGAGAGCACGAAAGGCGGCAGCATCACCAACATAAACTCGCCCGTAGGGATATGGAATTTCGTGTACAGATACAAATTTTGCGGGTTGCCGAACGGGGTGAGCATACCGCCGAGGTTGGCGGCGATATTCTGCATAATAAAGGTGAACGCCATATATTTTTTCTTGCCCGTGGAGGACAGTACGAAATATCCGAGGGGCAGAAAGGTAAGAAGCGCCATATCGTTGGCAATCAGCATCGAGCCGATAAAGGTAACGTACGCAAGCGCAAGTACGCAGGCGCGCGTATTCTTAAAAGCGCGGACGATCTGTTTTGCGAGCACGAAAAAGAAATCGATATTCTTAAACGCGCATACGACCGCAAGCACGCAGAAAAGACAGGTCAGCGTTTTCCAATCGAAATACGCAAGATACGCCTTGTCGGGCGGTACGATAAAGGAAGTAAGCAGAGCGGCGACGACCGCCACGCACAAAACGACGTTCTTTTTCACGAACGCCAAAAAATGCCCGAGCAGTGCCCGTATGGGGAAATGCCAATGAAAATGCCGTTTTGCGTGTACGCTCATATCCGACTGCGCTCCTCGTATTTTTTCACAACGGGAATTATTATAATACTTTTTTCATAAAAAATCTATCTTTTTTGGGCAATATTCGATAAAATTTTCAAGGAGTTTGTTATGGACGAGATCAAAATCGGGAAATACCGCCATTTCAAGGGCGGAGAATACGAAGTGCTTTGCGTTGCGAAACACTCGGAAACGCAAGAAAAAATGGTGGTGTACCGCGCCTTGTACGGCGAGGGGGAAACTTGGGTGCGCCCGCTTGCGATGTGGAACGATACAGTAACCCGCGAGGGGGTAACCTACCGCCGTTTTACGCCCGTGGAGTGAAACTATCGAAAAAACGAATACGTACAATCCCTTTTTTTATTGCAAGAAATTTTGCTCCAACCGTTGACAACGCGGAACGGGTGTGCTATAATGCAGACAACCTGAAAAGGAAAAAATCTTTGGAAAGAGGATAGAGCGTTTCGCCAAGAGGTAATAGTATGTCGAAACAGAATTCCGAAAAAGCCGTTCCACGGCGGAAAGACGAAGAGAAACTCCGAAGCATCAACAAAATTCCCGACCTTGAATGGCTGTTCAGCGAGGACGGGAAAAAGAAAAAGCGCAAGCAGGGCGAAAATAACGAGCTGTTCATGCAAAAGCTGTTACGCAAGAATTGGGTACAGGTCTTGTATTCTACGCTCATTTATCTTTTGCAAGCCTCGCCCGTATGGATTTTGCCTTTGATCACCAGCGACGTTATCGACGTGATCACCGTCCGTCCCGACGGGTATATGACGAGGCTGGTTATCGACGGGATCTTGCTTGCCGTACTCGTTTTACAAAACGTACCGACGACGACTTGGCGGCTTTCTATCACCAACCGTATGATCCGTACCACCACCGCCGAAATCAAAAGCGGCGTGGTAAGAAAATTACAACGCCTTTCGATCACTTATCATAAGGAGATCGAAGAGGGCAGAATACAGTCGAAATTTCTGCGCGACATCGAGAGCGTAGAAGGCTATTACCGTAACTATATGATAGCGTACATACCGAATATCATCGGGCTTGTCGTATCCGTGGTGATCGCGCTTCTCAAAAGCCCCGGTGTTACGCTGTTTTTTGTGGTGATTATCCCGATCAACGTCTTGCTCAAACGCCTGTTTTCCAAGCGTATACGTAAAGACAGCTCGGAATACCGCAAGGAAAACGAAAAGCTGTCGAGCAAGCTCACCACGACCTTGCAGATGATGCAGCTCACCAAGGCGCACGGACTTGTCGCAACCGAAGAATCGGCGGTAAACGAGAAGATCGATTCGGTTACGCGGGCGGGCTTGAAGCTCGACAAAACGCACAGCATTTTCGGCTCGATGATGTGGGCGTCGGGTCAGTTAATGTCGGGGCTTTGCCTGTTCTTCTGCGTGTTCCTTGCCTTAAAAGGCTACATTACCGCGGGCGAGGTCGTGCTGTTTCAATCGTTGTTCTCGTCGATCAGCGGTTCGGTGCTTTCCCTTATCAATATCTATCCCTCGCTGATGACGGGCAAAGAAGCGGTACATTCCCTGTCCGAAATCGTCTGCGCGGAGGACGTAGAACGCGACGACGGGCGCAGAAAACTCCGCTCCGTCAAAGGCAAAGTGGATTTTTGCAACGTTTCCTATCACTATCCGGGCGAGGACAAAAACGTCGTCAAGGACTTCGATCTGCACGTAAAACAAGGGGAACGCATTGCGATCGTCGGTTCGTCAGGCTCGGGCAAGAGTACGGTAATGAACTTGATCATCGGGCTTTTATCCCCGACGGAGGGCAGAATACTCATCGACGACAAACCCCTCAACGAGATCCCCATGCAAAGCTACCGCCGTTTCCTGTCCGTCGTGCCTCAAAACAGTATTCTGTTCTCGGGCACGATCCGTGAGAATATCACCTACGGACTCGATCATTACAGCGAGGAACAATTCCAGCGCGCCGTTGCCGACGCGGATATCCCCGAATTTTTACCCTCGCTTCCAAACGGCTTGGATTCGCAGGTGGGCGAGCACGGCGACAAGCTCTCGGGCGGTCAAAAACAGCGCGTGAGCATTGCGCGCGCGCTTATCCGCAATCCCCGAATTCTCATTATGGACGAGGCAACCTCCGCGCTCGACAACGTTGCGGAATACCACGTGCAAAAAGCCATCGACCGTCTTGTGAAAGAGCGTACGACCTTTATCGTGGCTCACCGTCTTTCCACCATTCGAAACGCCGACAGGATCGTCGTGATGGAAGAGGGTAGAATGGTCGAAGTCGGCACGTACGAAGAACTGATGGCGCTCGGCGGAAAGTTCAGCGAGCTGGAACGGCTCAGCCGTATCCGCGAATCGGAAGCGCAGGAGCAAGTTGTATAAGTAGGCTATCGCCAGTGAAAAGCCTAACGGCGCGATATGCCTTTGGCACGATATTTGCCTGTGGCAAGCGATATGCCCTAACGGGCGCGATATGTTTTGTCGTATAAGTACGCCAAAACGTAGCGGTAAGATTTATACAATAATAATTGTAAATAACAGCCACAACGCTTAGCAACGCTAAGCATATCGCACGAGCGACAGCGAGTATATCGCAACGCAGTTATATCGCACGCAGTATATCGCGTTTGCCGTAGGCAAACACAATTCACTTCTATAATCTCCAAAAGACAAAGCACTGCGGATTATTCATCCGCAATGCTTTTCTCGTAAATGGTTATTGTAATTTATTTTTCGGGCAGACTTTGATACAAACCCCGCACACGCTCCCTCTGCCGATATCCTGAAAATGCTCTTTCATATACCGCGAGCATTTTTCGGGGTCGAAATTGCGTTCGCCGTTGGCTTTGGGCAGTTCTCCGAAGATCGCGCCCGCGGGACAGGCTTTTTTACAGCGCTCGCAAGCCCCGCAACCGTTTTCGATTATAGGCAATTCCGCTTGCACGGGCAGGTCTGTCAAAACGGTGGCAAGACGGACCTTGCTGCCGTAGTTTTTAGATAAAAACAGACCGCTTTTGCCTACGAAGCCCAGCCCCGATTTTACCGCCGCGGTCTTGTGCGGCAATATTCCGCGATAGGGGTTGTTTTTGCCTAAACTCTGGCTAGCGGCGATCGGCAACGCGGAATAGCCAAGCTCCTCGATCTTTCTTGCGAGGCGGAACGCGATACTATCCAGCAGAGCGTTGGCGGTGCGGTAGTGCTGAAAGTACACGTACGACGGCGTGCCGTCAATCGTTTTAAGCACCGCGTCCGAGAGTTTGACGGCGAGGGAAACGCCGTAAGGTAGCTCGGGCAGGTCGGGAGCTTCGCCGTGGAGATCGCAAAAGCCGATAAGGTCTGCGCCCCAGTCTTTGGCGCAGGCGGTGAGGAGGTTTTGGAGATCGGGAATATTTTGCATAAAAGACACCTGAATTTATCTAAATCGTATACATTATAGCATAATTTACAGAAAAAGACTATATTTTCGTGAATGTTTCTTGAAAAAGTTGACAAAAAACAAAAAATGGGGTATGATTAGAGGGAAGAGTCGCGGGCGGGAAAACGTCGGGTTTTTGAAAAAAATATCTGCCTATTAGTGGGCAAAGAGGAGAAAAGAATGGTTAAAGTATTACAGTACGGCGAAGGCAACTTTTTGCGTACGTTCGTAGACGCGTATTTCGACACGCTCTGCGACGAGGGCGGCGAATACGAAGTGAATATCGTAAAGCCGATCACGTTCGGCACGTTGGAACGGTTTGAAAAGCAGAACAACAAATATCATATCGTTCTGCGCGGTGTGGAAAAGGGCGAAGCGGTGGAGAACGTAAAGGCGATCAACGTATTGTCGGCGGTCATCGATCCGTTTGCATGCCCTGAAAAGTATTATGCGCTTGCAAAAGACGAAGAATTGAAGATCATCGTTTCCAACACGACGGAAGCGGGGATCTGCTATAACGGCGAGGATAAATTCGACGGTTTTGAAACGATCACCTATCCCGCGAAACTCACGAAATTCCTGTATACCAGATACGAAGCGGGGCTTGACGGCGTATACCTTATGCCCGTGGAGCTGATCGACAACAACGCGAACGAGCTGAAAAAGTGCGTGGATCAGTATATCGAGCTTTGGAATTTGCCCGAAGCGTTCAAGAAATGGAACGACGAAAAGAACTTCTATTGCAACACGCTGGTAGACCGTATCGTATCGGGCTATCCCCGCGACGAACAGACCAAAGCGCATTTGGAAGAGCTTATCGGTAAAAAGGACGAGCTGGTTTCCATCGGCGAGCCGTTCGGGCTTTGGGCTGTGGAAAAGAAAGGCGACATCGCGAAGTACGTGAAAGAAGGCGTACATAATATCGAGGTCGTGCTCACGGACAATATCGGGTATTACAAAAAGAGAAAGGTACGCGTGCTCAACGGCAGCCATACCAACCTCGTACCCGCAGGGCTTATGCTCGGTGCGGAAACGGTATACGATTGCATGAACGATAAAAAGCTTTCGGCGTTTGTAGACAACGCGCTCAAAGAAGAGATCATTCCTTTCGTTTCCGACGATATCGCGGCGACGACGGCGTTTGCGGACAGCGTAAAAGAACGGTTTATGAACCCGTATCTCAATCATCAGCTTATCAGCATTTCGCTCAACAGCATTTCCAAATGGAGAGCGCGCGTATTGCCCAGCTTCAAGGATTATTACGCGAAATACGGGAAAGTCCCTCAGTATTTGACGATCGGCTTTGCATACCTTATGGCGTTGTATTCCAAGGTAGAGAAAAAGGGCGATCAGTATACGGTACAGCTTGCAAACAGAGAAGTCCGCTTGCAGGACGATCTGCCTTACCTTGAATATTTCGCGGCGAAAAAGCCCGTCGGCGGCTTTATGGCGGATAAGAAGATCTGGGGTGAGGACCTCACGCAGTACGCAGGCTTCTACGATCTTGTATCCTCGTACGTGGAAGAGATCAAGAAAGGCAAAGTGCTTATCTAAGCGTAAAAACGAAATAAAAAACAGACGGTGCGCCGTCTGTTTTTTCTATTATACAGCAACAACCGCGCGTGGAAATGCGCGGTTGTCAAGAACCACCAGCTGTGCTGGTGGCAAATAGCTTTAGCTTCAAGCCAACCATTTGCTATACAAAAAAGCTCCTCTGTGCTAAACTGTATGTAAGGCTCGCAACCGTACACAAGTAAGCACAAAGGAGGACGTTAAAATTGAAAAACCAAAATAACGACACATACAGTTTAGCACATACGACATGGAAATGTCAATATCATATTGTATTCACACCAAAATATCATAGAAAAATAATTTATGGGGCATTGCGTGAGGATATAGGAAAAATATTGAGAGAGCTTTGTCAACGAAAAGAAGTGGAAATCATAGAAGCGCACGCAATGCCCGACCACATACATATGTTGGTGAGCATACCGCCGAACGAGAGAGTATCCTCATTTATGGGATATCTTAAAGGTAAAAGCACAATGATAATCTTTGAGCGGTATGCTCACATGAAATACAAAGTAGGGAATAGGCATTTTTGGAGTCGCGGATATTATGTAAGCACCGTAGGTGTGAACAAGCAAGCGGTACAGAAGTATATCCAACACCAAGAAACCGAAGATTTGATCTCCAACCAAATAAGTATGGTGGAATATTACGACCCATTCAAAAAATGGTTGGAATCAAATCGGAATAAGAAAAAATAAATTACCGCTTGCTTGTGTGCGGTAGGCGAGTTAAGATGGCGTTGGGACGCCTGCGCCAGTAGCCACGCACTTTAGTGCGCAAAATAAAGCCCCCACTTTAGTGGGGGATATTTACTGTTTTAAGTCGGAAATCAGCTCGTCCATTTCCTTTTGCCTATGGCTGGGGAAGATGATCGCGTGCGCGCGTTGGGGGATGCCGCGTTCGTCCTCGTCGAAAGTGGAAAGCTGGTATTTTTTACAGATTTCGGGACTTGGACAGCCGATAACAAAAATATTCGATCGAGGCGCTTTGTAATACCAAACGCCGTTTTTTACCAGCGCGGTTTCGAAATATTCGATATTTCTCGAATACAAATCCGTTTGCGGTTCATTAAGCTGTTCGCGGATATGATTATACAGCGCAAAGGCAGGGAACGAGCGCGAGCCTGACACCGTGGTATCGTGCTGACCGATATACGCGATCTCTTGCCCGTCGGGCTTTTCCACGGCTACGAATACCGAGTGCACGTCGGGAAAGCCGACGTATTTATGCAAGCTCACGCACACGGAATGGATACCGCGCGCCTTGCAGTCCGTCAATACGGGCGCGTTCGTTTGGTTGTTGGGGATGCCGCCGAACAACGCCGCGTCCACGTGAATAAAATAGGGGATATTACGGTTTTTCAAAAACTTCACGATCCCGTCTATATCGTCGCAAGCCCCGCATTTCGTCGTGCCGTGGGTGAGAACGAGGTTTGCGCCCGCGCCCGTCGCTTCGTAATTTTTGAGGATCTCGGCAAACAGCGCGTTCAGGTCGAGGATATCGTTTTCAAGGGTAGGGATTTCCACGCGCGGATAGTACCTTGCGTATTTTTCCACGGAATAATGCGCCGCGGCGGAATAATAGAGGATCGCGTGCGGGTTTTTCAAAAACGCGTTGGTAATTCCGCAGGAATTGCTTTCCGAGCCGCCGCTCGTGATATATCCCCAGAAATTTTCACCCATACCGAATTTCTCGGCATACAGCCCGACGATGCGTTTTTCCACGGCTTTGGTGTCTATGGCGTAGTTCCCGCGCTCCTCGATATCCCCGCAGTTGTTGGAAAAGGGCGAGGTGTAATGCTCTAACAAAAGGTATTGCGTGAGCGGAGAAAGGGGATAGTTATAGGACGGGTACCCGAACATATACCGTGCCTTTTCGCGGTTTTGCGAATAGAATTCCGACGCTTCGACGGAGATTTCCGTTTTTGCAAAGGTATCGGTGAGTTCTTTTGGCAGATGTGAAAACAGTTTGTGCACGCTTCTTCCTCGCTTTGGTAAATTCGTTTTGATTATAGCATCTTTTTTCGGTTTTGTCAATGCGTTTTCAAAGGAAGAAAAGTGAACGCCCAAAAAACAAGGCTGGACTAGGAGCTGTCCAGCCTAATGATTAAAGATGAACGAATTGATTTGTCGTCGAAGTTTTAACGATCTTCGTTTGCAAATAGCGTTCTAACGCTTCGGGATTTTTTATATTCGTTGTATCAATATCCCATTTGCCTACGCAATCGACGTTTACGTTTCCGTAATTGAACAGTCGTCCAAAAAGTGTTTGTTCTACGTTGGTTGCGGTAACGCCCATAAAAATACTTTGTTTTTTATTTTTGTTAATGACACCGCTACGCGTGATGATTTTATCGTCATAAAATTCTATTATATAATTTTTTGCCGCAATAATTTTGAAAATAACGATAAAAATAGGTATGATTAAGATACACGATACAATCAGCCAAAAGGATAACGAGCCGATTGCACTCTTCCTTGCAGTATACTTGGGTTGCATAAGACCTCCTAAATGATATAAATTTAACGCGCGCTTTGCTCCTAAAAAAAGTGCGCCGACCGAAATCAGCGCACAAAAACGCAAATTCCAGTCGTCGCCAAACAAACCATATACAGATGGGCATATTACAATACTCTTACTGCACGGAATTTGCATTTTATCAAATTCATCGCAGTAAAAGTATGAGCGAAAAAGGGCGTAATTATCCTTAAAAAAGAAAATAAACCCATTGACTGTATATTTAGTTTGTTTGGCAAGTTTATTATAACACAAAAAAAGTCTTTTTACAATAATTTTTCAGTATAAAAATAAAAAAACAGGACTAATGCCCGTTTTTTATCTGTGGCGCAGGCGGAGGGATTCTCGCCTTTAGCAGCGCGCCCCGCTCGGCAATTATCAATTGCCGCCTTTGCCGTTAAGTTTATCGCTATCCGACTTTTTTGTGGCAAAGCGTTTTGCTCTCGCAAAACGGCTCCCACCCTCGAATCCCTCCGAATAGCGGTGTAAAAAACCACAAGAGGAACAAAATGTCCTCTTGTGGTTTTTGGCGCAGGCGGAGGGAGATTGGCTTTCGCCAAAGCGTCGTCGCTCGCGCACCGAGAGGATAAAACAACATAATCGCTTTTCGCTCCTCGCGCGAACCCCCGATAAGTCGGCGAACCGTGCGAACCTCGTTCTGTGCCATACACAAAAGGACAGACGTGAGGTCTGTCCTTTTGTGTATGGCGCAGGCGGAGGGATTCGAACCCCCGTGGGCTTTCACCCAAACGGTTTTCAAGACCGCCTCGTTATGACCGCTTCGATACGCCTGCGTATTTACCATATTATTATAAACTACAAAAAGAAAATTGTCAATAAAATTTCAGTCCAAAACAAAAATCCTCTCCGTATACTTCGGAAAGGATTTTTATCCATTTACTCAATATCCAACTCAGGCGGTACGTCGATCTCGTCGGAAACGTATTTCCCGTTCTTTTTGCGTTGGCGTACGCATTCCGAAAGCAGGTATTCGATCTGTCCGTTGACCGAGCGGAAATCGTCCTCCGCCCACGCCGCGATCGCGTTATACAGTTTCGGCGATAAACGCAAGGGGACTTGTTTTTTCTGATTATCGTTCATAGTTTTATACCTGCCTCCGTTTTTTCTGCGTTTTTCCAAAACGCAGTGCGGCGTACGCCGCAAAAAATTCTTTATCCGTTATCAGTACAGACTGCCTGCGTTGACGATGGGCTGTGCGTCGTGGTTGCCGCAAAGCACCACCAACAAATTAGACACCATCGCCGCTTTGCGCTCCTCGTCGAGCTGGACAAGACCGTTGTCGTTCAAGCGTTCGAGCGCCATTTCAACCATACCCACCGCGCCGTCTACGATCATTTTTCTTGCGTCGATGATCGCGGAAGCCTGCTGGCGTTGCAGCATGACCGCGGCGATCTCGGGCGCGTACGCAAGATAGGTGATACGGGCTTCGATAATTTCAATGCCCGCTTCGTCTACCCGTTTTTGGATCTCGTCGCGGATACGCGAAGCAACCACTTCGCTCGAACCGCGCAAACTTCCGTCGTCTTCCACGCCGTCGCCCGTCGTGTCTACCCCGGGCGCAACGTCGTAGGGGTATATGCGCACGATATTCCGCAGCGCGCTGTCGCATTGCAAGGAAAGGTATTCCTTATAATTATCCACGTTAAACGCCGCTTTTGCGGTGTCAACTACCCGCCACATGACTGCAATGCCGATCTCTACGGGGTTGCCAAGACAATCGTTGATCTTCTGACGATTGTTGTTCAACGTCATGATTTTCAGCGAAATCTTTTTATTGACAAGCTCGTAGCCCCGTGCCGTGCTTGCGGTTTGTATCGGTTTTTGCGTTACGTCGCCGCTTTGATTGAGTTTGGTCTTTGCCGCGGGATTGATCGCGATACAGAAAGGATTGATCGCGTAAAAACCCTCGCCCTTGATCGTACCCACGTATTTCCCGAACAGGGTAAGCACCAACGCTTCGTTCGGCTTTAACACGCGTAAGCCCGCAAGCGGCAGCCAGCCCACGCAAAGTAATACCAGTCCCGCGATAAACAGCGTTCCGCCGAGCACCTCGTTATCGGTTTCTAAATAAACCGCGCCCACGATAACCGCCGCAAGCGAAATAAGCTCCACAAGCAATCCCAGAAGCAGCGTGCGCATACCGTGTTTTTTGTTTTTCAACAAGATTTCTTCCATACTATGTAACCTCCGATATTTGTTGATATCAAAATGATATCATATATTCAGGCGATTGTCAATAGTTTTTATGGAAATTGTCGAAAAATTTTTCAAATCAAGGTTTCGTATTCGGAATACAGGGTTTCGAGCAGAGTTTTGATCTCTTCGAGGCGGTTGCATTTTTCGGTGAGCAGAGTGAAATTCCCCGTAACCTCGGGGTCGGAAAGCTCGGTATTTAACCGTTCGTCCTCGGCTTCGAGAGCGGAGATCTCGTCTTCGATCTTTTTGATACGGGTACGGCGTTTGGCATCGGCGGCGCGTTCTTCCTTGCTACGATAATGCCCGTTTTTTTGGTCGGTTTTTGTCGAAATATCGGGGGCAGGTATGCGTTCAACGCTTTTTTCCTGTGCTTTTGCCGTCGTTTTATAGGCGGTGTATTCGTCGTAACTGCCCGTAAATTCGGTCGCTTTGCCGTTTTCCAGCTCTAATATCTTCCCCGCGATCGCGCGGATAAAATATCGGTCGTGCGAAACGAACAGCACCGTGCCGTCAAACTCTTTCAACGCGCTTTCCAAGCTCTCGCGCGCGGGCAGATCGAGGTGGTTGGTCGGCTCGTCGAGGACGAGAAAATTCCCGTTTTCACATTCGAACACAGCAAGGGCGAGCTTTGCCCGTTCACCGCCCGACAGCATACGCACCTTTTTATCCATATCCTCGGCGACCAGCCCCGCTTGCGCGAGGATCGCGCGGACGCGGGTTTGATCCCAAGTAACGTGTCTGCCCCAAAGCTCATTAAGCACGCTCTCGTTTTGGTCGAGGTTGGCGTTTTCCTGATCGTAACAGGCGATCTTGACGAACCGTCCAAGACGGATCGCGGGATTTTTGCCTTTTACAAGCTCTTTGACAAGCGTGGATTTGCCCGTGCCGTTGTCGCCGACGATCGCACATTTTTCCCCGCGCGTCAGCGTAAAATCCGCGCCGTTTAATAAAACCTTATCGCCTGCCGTAAGTTTGAGCGCGGTAACTTCGAGCACCTTTTCATAGGGCTTGTCCGCGTACGAAAAACGGAACACGGGCGGCGCGGGCGGTAGGGCGGGCTTTTCGACAAGCTCCATTTTTTCAAGCGCTTTTCTGCGCGATTGCGCCATTTTCGTCGTGCTTGCGCGGACGAGGTTTCTGTCCACGTATTCTTGCATATGCGCGCGTTCTTCCCGTTGCTTTTCGTATTCTTTCAAAAGCCGCGCCGTCTTTTCGGCTTTGAGGATTTTGTATTTGGAATAATTGCCCTTGAACACGGACAGCTTTTTGTTTTCCAGCTCGTAGATCTGCGAAACCAGCCGATCGAGGAAATACCGATCGTGCGAAACGGTAAGGATCGCGCCTTTGAACGCCGAAAGATACTCTTCCAGCCAAAACAGCGTTTTCATATCCAAGTGGTTGGTCGGTTCGTCCAAAATCAAAAGCTCGGGTTCTTCGAGCAACAGCCGACAAAGCTTTAACCGCGTTTTTTCCCCGCCTGACATCGTGGAGATGGGCTGATCGTAATTGTTTTCAAAACCCATACCGTTGAGCACGGTACGGATACGCACTTCGAAATGATAGCTGTCGCGCGAGGCGATTTGCTTGTTCAACGCCTCGTATTTTGCGGACAACGCGCGGTATTCCTCCGAGCTTTCTTTTTCGAAAGAAATTTTCCGTTCTATCTCGCGCAGCGCCTCGATCGCGCGGATATCTGCGGTAAAGATCTCCCGCATTTCTTCGAACACGGTGTTGGCGGAATCGTAACCGCCGTTCTGCGCCAAATACCCGATACGGATCCCGTTTTTACGGAACAGCGTGCCGTTTTCGGGTTCAAGCTCGGATAAAATCAAACGGATCAGCGTGGTCTTACCCTCGCCGTTCCCGCCGATCAAGCCCACGCGCTCGACCTCGTTTAAGGTGAACGTAACCGCTTCGAGCAGCGACCCGCCGTTAAAACCAAAATATAAATTTTCGGAGGAGATCAACATACAAGCCTCATAATTCTAAATAGAACGAACAAAATAATTTTATGAAAGACAGGCAAAAAACCCTGCAAAAAATCCGAAAATCGGAAGCCGAGCTTGCTTACGCCGACCCTGCGCGCGCCGCAAAGCTCACGAGCAAGATCGTCAAATGGAAAGCACGGGTATTTGATGAGTGAAATGTGTTTTCGCTGTGCGAAAACGCGATATACGAACGTGCGATATATTTCCAATGCGATATACTCGCTAACGCTCGTGCGATATGCTTGGCTATGCCAAGCGTAAAGGGAATATTTATAAATTTTACCACTACGTTTTGGCGTACTCGTACGACAAAACATATCGCGCCCGATAGGGCATATCGCAAGCTACGCTTATATCGCTTGCCATAGGCAAATATCGCGCCGTTAGGCATTCATTTCACTCTTTAAAAATCCCAGCTCGGGATATAGCCTTTGCCGCTCGAATCGCGCTCTTGCAAAAACAGGTTTTCGATACCCAGCGCAAACGCCGTATCCACGACCGCGGAATATTCGCGCGCCGTAACCGCGCGCGACAGTTCGGGCATACCCGTAATTTCCCCAAACGGCGTGTATTGACTCATCAGGCTCAAATAGGTATCGCGGGGAAGCTCCCGTACGAACCATTTCAACACGGCTTTGGAATCGCCCGTGCAGAGGGGCATCACGAGATGCCGAACGATACAGCCCGACAGCATTTTCTTATCCGCCGTCATTTTCAGCGGTTTCGCGTTTGCCATAAACGCCACCGCCTCGCTTGCAATATCGAAATAATCTTCCTTGCCCAGATACCGTTTGGAAAGGGCAGGGGAATAGAATTTCATATCGGGCAGATAAATATCCACGAACGGATCGATGCGTTTGAGCGTATCGACTTTTTCATAGCTCCCCGTGTTGTAAACGACGGGGATTTTCGGACGGTAAATCTCAAAAGCGCGAACCAGGTGTAAAACGAAATGCGAGGGCGTTACCAAAGAAATATTCTCCGCGCCCATATCTTCCAGCTCTTTGAAAATATCCGCAAGCTCGCTCGGCGTGATCTCCTTACCCCGTTTCGCGCGCGAGACCTCGTAGTTCTGACAAAACGCGCAACGCAGATTACAGCCCGAAAAAAAGACCGTACCGCTCCCGTTTTTATGCGAAATGCACGGCTCTTCAAACGGGTGCAGATAGTATTTCGCGATCCGAAGCCCCTGCGCGCCGCACGCGCCCGCGCTTTGTGTTCGGTCCGCGCCGCATTCCACGGGGCAGAGTTTGCAGTTTTCGAGAATTTCCGTTTGGTTTTGCATATCTTTTATTATAACACGAATAAAATTTTTTTGCAATCATAATAACTTGACAAAGCAGGTAAAAAGGGTTATAATAGGGAACGAAAAAAGAAAAAGTCAACGAGGAAGCACAAGTGAAGAAGTTTTTTACAAGCGAAAGCGTTACGGAAGGACATCCCGATAAGGTTTGCGACAATATCTCCGACGGGATCTTGGACGCGATCTTGGCGGTAGACCCCACCGCGCGCGCGGCGATCGAGTGCGCGGCTGCGTACGATACTCTTTTGATCATGGGCGAAGTAACGACGACCGCGGAGATCGATTACGAGGCGAAAGCGCGCGAGATCATCAAAGAGATCGGCTACGATTTCGGTACGTTTGCATACGACAAATGCAAGATCGTTACGGCGATACATCAGCAATCTCCCGATATCGCCATGGGCGTGAACGCGTCTTTGGAGAAAAAGACGGAGGGCGGCGACGAAGCCGACCAGCTCGGCGCGGGCGATCAGGGTATGATGTTCGGTTACGCGTGCCGCGAAACCAAGGAACTGATGCCGTTGACCCTGTCGCTGTCTCACCGCTTGGCAAAACGCCTCACCGACGTACGCAGAAACGGACTGCTTACATACCTGCGCCCGGACGGGAAAACGCAGGTTACCGTCGAGTACGAGGACGGCGTTGCAAAACGCGTGGATACCGTCGTCGTTTCCACCCAGCACGACGGGGAGGTTACGCAGGAACAAATCCGCAAGGATATGAAAAAATACGTCATCGACGAGATCATTCCCGCAAACCTTATGGACGAGCAGACGAAAATCTATATCAACCCCACGGGCCGTTTCGAGATCGGCGGTCCTGAGGGCGACAGCGGGCTTACGGGCAGAAAGATCATCGTCGATACCTACGGCGGCAGATGCGCCCACGGCGGCGGCGCGTTCTCGGGTAAAGACCCTACGAAAGTGGACAGAAGCGCGGCGTATTACTGTCGGTATATCGCGAAAAATCTCGTGGCGGCAGGGCTTGCGGACGAGCTGGAAATCCAAGTCGCGTACGCGATCGGCGTTGCAAACCCCGTTTCCGTGTTCGTAGACAGCCACGGCACGGGCAAAGTGGGCGACGAACGCCTCGCGGAGATCGTGAAAAAGGAATTCGATCTTCGCCCCTACGCGATCATTCGCGAACTCGATCTGCGCAGACCCGTGTTCAAAAAAACCGCGGCGTACGGGCATTTCGGGTATAAGGGCTTTACTTGGGAACAGACGGACAGAGCGGAAACGCTGAAAAAATATCTCAACTAAAACAAACGCAGTCGGGCAGAACTTGTCCGACTGTTTTTTGAAAGGAACAGGAATGTCGAAAAAACGGGAAAAAACTCAAAAACAAGGGAGCAGGTATGCGTTTACGGCGCGTTCGCTATGCTATATAGCGGTCGCGACCGCGCTCCTTTGCGTGTGCGCGTGGATCGCGCTCCCGTTAGGCGATATCCCGTTTACCCTGCAAACCCTCGGCGTATTTCTTATCGGCGGTCTGCTCGGCTGGAAACGCGCCGCGCTTGCGATCATCGCGTACCTGCTGCTCGGTTTTGTCGGCGTACCCGTGTTCGCGGGCTTTACGGGCGGAGCAGCAAAACTCCTCGCGCCCACGGGCGGGTATCTCGTCGGTTTTTTATGCACGGGTCTTGTCTGCGGCGTAGCGGGGGATCTGTTTGCCGAGAAAAAGAGCGGTAGGGCTACCCTTGCGCTCGGCGTAGGAATGTTTTTCGGCTTGCTCCTTTGCTATGCGTTCGGCACGGTTTGGTTTCTGCTTGTAACGGCGCAAGGGCAAAGCGTAGGCGTATGGACGGCGCTCACGCTATGCGTGTTCCCGTATCTGCCTCTCGATATCGTCAAAATTTTCCCCGCCGTGGTTTTAACGAAAAAGCTCCGACCGATGATAAAAAAATAAAAGCCGTCTGCAACAGACGGCTTTTTTAATCTTCCAAACCCAACAAATAATCGGTGCTTACCCCGAAATATTGTGCAAGCGTAATAATCGCCTGCGCGCTGGGAATTTTTTTACCCGTTTCCCAATATGCGATAGCAGGTTGAGTAACATCTATTTCTTTCGCAAGTTGTGCTTGGGAAAGATTTTTTTCAGTTCTTAATTGTTTTAATCGTTCAATAAATTTATTCATAAATATATTTTATAACAAAAGTTATTAAAATTGATTGACAATAACCAAAGTTATTGATATAATAACGATAGTTATTAAAAACGGAGGTGTTTTATGGAAGAATATTCGGCAATTCAAGACATGTATTTCGGGAGAAGAGGTACGAGCGAGTATATTAAAAATTCGCAAAGATACCAAGAAATTTTGACGGAATACATAGACGCAATGGAAGAGCTTGAAGGGGAGTTGAAAAAATTTCCGAAGCTGTTGGCGCTATATGAAAAGGCGGAAGCGTTGCACGAGGAAATGCATGCGGAGAGTTTGGATACGCATTATTGCGAGGGGTTTCGGTTCGGCGTGCTGATGGGGTTGGACGTGATGAAGTAAAAGGCGCGTTGCGCCTTTTACGGTGAAATGCGCGTACTGCGCGTGAAATGTTGTCTTGCGACAACGTGAAATGACGGCTACGCCGTCGTGAAATGCGTTGCCTTGCAACGCGTTATTGTAATATTCCCACAACGCACGCCAAAGGCGTGCAATTCACGCGCCATAAGGCGCAATTTACGAAATTTATTTCAATTCACGCAAACATAGTTTGCAATTCACCGAAAAATCTTGGCGAAAACAAAAAAAGAGAGCGCCGCTCTCTTTTTTATCGTTTACAAATTGTTTACAGCAAGGTGATGCCGTTTTCTTTGCAGACCCTGCGCGTTTCGTCGTCCCAAAGGGATACCTGCACTTCGCCGATATGCGCTTTGCCGAGGAGCAGCATAGACAGACGGGATTGCCCGATGCCCCCGCCCATGGTCAAAGGCAGTTCGCCTGCAAGCAGGGCTTTGTGGAAAGGCAGGGCGCGGCGTTCGTCCGCGTTCGCTTTTTTCAGCTGTTCGTCCAAGGACTTTTCGTCTACGCGGATACCCATAGAGGAGATCTCCATTGCGCAGTCCAAAACGTCGTCCCAGAACATAATATCGCCGTTGAGCGACCAATCGTCGTAGTCGGGCGCGCGGTTGTCGTGCGGTTTGCCTGAGCGGAGCGTATCGCCGATCTGCATAATAAACGCTGTTTTGTGTTCTTTGAGATAGGCGTTTTCCCGTTCTTTCGAGGTCATATCGGGGTACAGATCTTCCAGCTCTTGCGAGGAGATAAAACTGACCGTACGGCAGAGATTGACTTCGATCTGTGGATAACGGCATTTCAAGAAATCGAGGGTGTCGCAGATCGCGCCGACGATGCCCTGCACTACCTTTTTCAGATAGTCGGTGTTCCGCGTTTCGCGGGTGATGATCTTTTCCCAGTCCCACTGGTCGGTGTATACCGAATGGAGATTGTCCATTTCCTCGTCGCGGCGGATCGCGTTCATATCGGTGTATAACCCCTCGCCCGCGGAAAAGCCGTAGACGGAAAGCGCCATACGCTTCCATTTCGCCAGCGAGTGTACGACGACGGCATCCTTGCCCGTTTCTTTGAGGTCGAAACGGACGGGGCGTTCAACGCCGCTTAAATCGTCGTTTAAGCCCGTGGTGGGATCGACGAACAGGGGCGCGGAAACGCGTTTTAAGTTGAGGGCAAGGCATAATCTTTCTTCAAAAGTCCGCTTCAAAAGCCCGATCGCGGTTTGCGTATCGTACAGACCGAGCGTGGAGCGATAGCCTTTCGGAACGAGTATTTTACTCATATTTTCGTTTTCTCCGAATGAAAAAATTTATCATAGTATAGCATATTTAGCCGCGGTTGTCAACGAAAAATAAAACGCAAACGGGGGTTTCGACAAACTCGGACGGGGGATTTACGATATTTTTTATAAAAACCGCCCGAAAACGCTTTGATTTTCAGAGAAAATATTGTACAATATAAAATGGTAGCGTATGACGGCGCGCGCACGCGCGAAACGCTTACAAAGCTATAAAAAATAAATCTATCGGAGTTTTTCTAATGGGATTGATTAAATATTTGATGAGCGGCGACGGAAGAAAGAGCCTGAAAAAGCTGAATAAGATGGCGGACAGGGTAGAGGAGTTAGAGCCCAAATATCAGGCGATGGACGATGAAACGCTGAAAGCGCAGACGGCGGAACTCAAAGCACGCCTTGCAAACGGGGAGACCCTCGACGATATTTTATACGACGCGTTCGCGGCGCTCCGCGAGGCGGCGAAGCGAGTACTGGGTATGCGGCATTTCCGCGTACAGATCATCGGCGGTATCTGTCTGCATCAGGGGCGTATCGCGGAAATGCGTACGGGTGAGGGTAAGACCCTCGTTTCCACTCTGCCCGCGTATCTCAACGCTTTGACGGGTAAGAGCGTGCATATCGTTACCGTCAACGATTACCTTGCAAAGCGCGACGCGGAATGGATGGGCAAGGTTCATAAATTTATGGGGCTTACCGTCGGCGTGGTCGTGCCGGGTATGGAAGACGACGAGAAGCGCGAAGCGTATAAATCGGATATCGTGTACGGTACGAATAACGAATTCGGGTTCGATTATCTGCGCGACAATCTCAAAACCGATCTTTCCAAGATGGTACAGCGCGATTTGACCTTTGCGATCGTGGACGAGGTGGACTCCATTCTTATCGACGAGGCGAGAACGCCCCTTATCATTTCGGGTAAGGGCGAGAAGTCTTCCGATCTGTACGTGCAGGTAGACAAACTCGTGCGGACGCTTTCGGGCGGGTTCGACGACGAGCTGAAAGAAGCGGAAGAGGCGGTGAACGCGGCGCTCCGTGCGGATAAGAAGAACAAGAAAAAGAAGAAAGCCGTCGAGGATACCGAGGAGGACGAGGAAGAGTTCGTAGACTATACGAAAATGACCCTCGAAGAACAGGCGAACTACGAAGCGGAGCAGGCGGAAAAACGCGCGGCGGCGCTTGCGGCTGCGCCCGAGGGCAGAAGATCGCTTGCGGCGCAAAAGGACTGGGATTATATCATCAACCGCAAGGACAAGACGGTAGAGCTTACCGACAGCGGCGCGAGAAAGGCGGAGCGGTTTTTCCGTATCGACAATATCGCGGAGATCGCGCACGCCGATTTGAACCATCATATCCAACAGGCGTTGAAAGCGCATAAGCTGTTCAAGCTGGACGAAGACTATATCGTGCAGGACGGCGAAGTGGTGATCGTAGACGAGTTCACGGGCCGTCTTATGATCGGCAGAAGATATTCCGACGGTCTGCACCAAGCCATCGAGGCGAAAGAGGGCGTGGAGGTACGCAGCGAGAACAAGACCTACGCGACGATCACGTTCCAGAACTATTTCCGTCTGTATAAAAAGCTGTCGGGCATGACGGGTACGGCAAAGACGGAAGAGGCGGAGTTTAGAACGATCTATTCCCTCGACGTCGTAGAGATCCCGACCAACCGTCCCGTAAAACGCGTGGACTTGCCCGATATGGTATATTCGACGGTAGACGGCAAGAAACGCGCGATCGTCAACGAGATCATGCAACGCCACGAGAGCGGTCAGCCGATCCTCGTCGGTACTTCGTCCGTTGATAAATCGGAAGAAATTTCCCGTTTGTTGAAGCGGAACGGCGTAAAACACAATATCCTCAACGCGAAGAACCACGAACGCGAAGCGGAGATCGTCGCGCAGGCGGGCAGATACGGCGCGGTAACCATTTCCACGAACATGGCGGGGCGCGGTACGGATATCCTGCTCGGCGGCAACCCCGAATACCTTGCGAAAAAGCGTCTGCGCGAAGAGGGCGCGGCGCGCGAGGATATCGAGCTTGCCATGAGCACGTATATCACGGAGGTCAGCGAAGAAATTCAGGCGCTCCGCGAAAGATACAAGAAAGTATACGAATACTACAAAGCGCAAACGGACGAGGAGAAAGAAAAGGTTATTTCGGCGGGCGGGCTTTGTATCATCGGTACGGAACGCCACGAATCCCGCCGTATCGACAACCAGCTCCGCGGCCGTGCGGGTCGTCAGGGGGATATCGGTATGTCGGTGTTCTATCTGTCCTTGGAAGACGATCTCGTTATGCGGTTCGGCGGGGAGAGAATGAAAGCGCTGTACGCGTTCTTCAAGATCGACGAGGATACCTGTTTGCAGTCGAAGCTGCTCTCGCGCGGGATCGAGAACGCGCAGAAGAATATCGAGGGCAGGAACTTCGGTATCCGTAAAAACGTCTTGCAGTACGACGACGTTATGAACAAACAGCGTATGGTGATGTACGAAGAGCGTATGAACGTGCTCCGCGGTGCGGACGTGCACGCACAGGTGCTGAAATATATCCCCGATTACGTTGCGGAAACGATCGCTTCCGTCGTCAATATCGAGGATATGCCCGAGCTTTGGAACGAAACGGAGCTTAACGCGGCGTTGGAGGCGAAAGTACTGCCCGAGGGCACGAACTACGTTACCCGCGAACGGTTGATGAAATGGGATTACGAGCTTGCTGTGAAGAAGATCTCGAACAAGGTCGTAAAGGAATACGAAAAGAAGATCGAAGAACTCAAAGAGGCGGGCGTGGATTTCAGCTCCGTTGAACGCAGAGTGCTTTTGATGACGGTAGACAGAAATTGGATCGATCATATCGACGCGATGGACCAGCTCCGTAAAGGGATCTCGCTCCGCGCGTACGGGCAGGTAGACCCGATCATCTCTTATAAGAAAGAGGGCTTCGATATGTTCGACGAGATGGTAGCGCGTATCCAGCGCACGACGATCAGCGTGCTTTTGAAAGTGAAGATCGAAGTGCGTCCCGCAAACGTACCCACCCAGCGCGTGAATATCACGCCGAAAACGGAAAACGGCGCGACTCCTGCGGTAAAACCCGCGCCTGCGCGCGTGTTCCGCCGTCAGATGCCCGAGCCTTTGTCGAATATGTCCTCGTTCCGTGCGGCGCAGAAAGTAGAGGAAAACAAGGAAGAGAATAAGTAAGTTTTAAGGAAGTTTATGTTCAAAGCAGACGATTACAGATTAAAAGTACAAGGTATGCGCGCAGTCCTCAAAGAAGCGGAATACGCGCTGGATATCGAGCATCTTCGCCCTCGCCTTGCGGAGCTGGAAAAGGAACAGGAAAACCCCGAGGTTTGGCAAGACCTCGAAAAATCCACCAAGATCGGCAAAGAGGTTTCGGGGATCCGTAACAAGATCACGGCGTACGAAAAGGGCGCGACGGCGCTCTCGGACGCGGAGGACGTTATTGATCTCATCGAGGAAACGGAGGACGAGAGTCTTATCTCCGAGCTGGACGAAATGCTGGAAGTCGCGGAAAAGGATATCGAGGATATGCGTATCCGCGCGATCTTGAAAGGTCAGTACGACAACCACAACGCCATGCTCACGCTCCACGCGGGCGCGGGCGGTACGGAGGCTTGCGACTGGTGTCAAATGCTTTACCGTATGTATTGTCGGTATTGCGAGAAAATGGGCTTTAAGGTATACGAGCTTGACCGCGAGGCAGGCGACGGCGCTGGTTTTAAGAGCGTGGATTTTAGGGTCGAGGGCGAAAATGCGTACGGGTATCTGAAAGCGGAAATGGGCGTACACCGCCTCGTCCGTATCTCCCCGTTCGACGCGAACAAACGCCGTCAGACCTCGTTCTGCTCGTTGGAAGTAATGCCCGAGGTCGAAGACGACAACGAAGTAGAGATCAACGACGACGATATCCGTATCGATATCTATCATTCGGGCGGCGCGGGCGGTCAGAACGTCAATAAGGTTGCGTCCGCCGTGCGTATCACCCATTTCCCCACGGGCATCGTGGTGCAGTGCCAGAACGAGCGTTCGCAGCTCCAAAACAAAGCGATGTGCTTTAATATGCTCCGTTCAAAGCTCTTGGAAAAGAAGATCGAACAGCGGCAGGCGGAAGCGCAGGCGATGAAAGGGGACGTGAAAAAGATCGAATGGGGCGCGCAGATCCGTTCGTACGTGTTCTGTCCGTACACCCTCGTCAAAGACCACCGCACGGGCTATGAAAAGGGCGACGTACAGGCGGTTATGGACGGCGAATTGCACGGATTTATCATCGACTATCTGAAAAAGTCTTAAACGGAAAGCGGCGGCGGTTGCCGTCGCTTTTTGAAAACGGGAAACGAGTATGTATAATCCTTTTGAAAAATTAAATACGGAGAAATCCGAGCCGATCATTCTCGGCATTGAAAGCTCCTGCGACGAAACGGCGGCGGCGGTGATCAAGGGCAGGACGATCCTGTCCGACGAGATCGCCTCGTCGGCGAAGATACAGGCGCAGTTCGGCGGGGTAGTCCCCGAAATCGCTTCGCGCGCGCACACGGACGCGGTCGCGGAGGTGGTCGAACGCGCGGTGAAAAACGCAGGCGTTACCTATGCGGATATCGACGCTATCGCCGTTACCTACGGCGCGGGGCTGCTCGGCGCATTGCTCGTCGGCGTGTCGTTTGCGAAAGCGTTTGCGTACGCCTTGAATAAACCGCTAATCGCGGTCAATCATATCCGCGGACATCTCGCGGCGGCGTATCTGGACGCACCCGAATTAAAGCCCCCGTTCGTAACCCTGCTCGCAAGCGGCGGGCATACCGCGATCTTGTACGCGGGGTCGGAAGCGGAATTCGAGATCCTCGGCGCAACGCTCGACGACGCGGCGGGCGAGGCGTTTGATAAAGTGGCGCGGGTGCTGGGCTTGCAATACCCCGGCGGTCCGAATATCGAGCGCTGTGCAAAAGACGGCGCGCCCGTGATCCCTATGCCGAAAATGCTCAAAGGCGGCGGGGGGTATAATTTCTCGTACAGCGGGTTAAAGACCGCGGTCATCAATTACTGTCATACCAAAGAGCAAAAAGGCGAGGAATATTCCAAAGCGGACGTGGCGGCTTCGTTCCAAAGCGCGGCGGTGGACGTGCTCGTGGAAAAGACGGTGGCGGCGGCGCAGGAAAAGGGCGTAGATACGGTAACCGCGGGCGGCGGGGTCGTTGCGAATACCTATCTTCGAAACAGCTTACAGACGGCTTGTCAAAAGCACGGGTTACGGCTCGTTCTGCCCGAAAAACGCTATTGCACGGACAACGCGGCGATGATCGCTTCGGAAGGGCTGGTGCAGTACCGTTTGGGCAACTTCGCGGGAATGGATTTGACGGCGAAAGCCTCGATACCGCTTGCGGCGACCTTGGAAACGGTGCAGAGCCGCCGCGCGAAAGAATAAGGAAAGAATATGGAACATTTTTGGGAAATTTTCATGCACGCCGTAGAGGACACCCTGCCGCTTTTGCCGTGGGTGCTGATGATCTATATCCTCATCGAGCTCTTGGAAAACAAAACCGATCTTCGGAAAATCAACCGCTTTAACGGCAGACTCGGTCCGCTCCTCGGTTCGGCGACGGGGCTGATCCCGCAATGCGGATTTTCGGTAATGGCGGCGAAACTTTTCGAGCAGAAATATATCACGCTCGGCACGCTGATCGCGATTTTTATGTCCACGAGCGACGAGGCGTTTATCATCATGCTCTCCTCGGGCGCGGGCGCGGTGTGGGTATTGCCCATGCTCGCGGTAAAAATCCTCGTCGGCGTGGCGGTAGGGTATGCGGTGGACGGCGTAATGCGCCTTGCGGGGCGCAGACAAACGCTTGCAATGCCCGAGGCGTACGCGGAAGAGCCGTCAAGCACGCACGAGATTTTCATACGCGGGTATCTTGCGGAAAAGGACGTGGAAGTCAACTGTTCCTGTGGCAGAAAACACGACGGCGACGGCGCGTGGAAAAATTATTTGCTGTACCCCCTGTTGCATACGCTGAAAGTGGCGGCGTTTATCTTCCTCGTCAATTTCGTATTGACTTGGATCGTGCATTCGGTCGGCGAAGCTGCGTTCGTGGCGTTTATGCACCGCAACCGCTTTTTACAGCCGTTGATTGCCTGCGCGATCGGGCTGATTCCCAACTGCGCGTCAAGCGTCGTTATCACCGAGGCGTTTTTAAGCGGCGCGATCACGTTCGGCTCGTGCGTGGCGGGCTTGTGCGCGAACGCGGGTATGGGCTTCGTCGTGTTACTCCGCAACGTACGACAATGGAAACGCAATCTTTTATTGATCGCGTTTTGCTACGGCGTTTCCGTTATAGTGGGACTGCTGTTCAATCTCGTCTATCCGATTTCCGTTTCTCTTGTTTGAAAAGGGTCGGAAAGGTGGTATAAATAAGAAAACTCTGATACAAGGAGAAAATGAAATGCAAGAAGTAACGATCAAGGGTATGGAAAACGGCGCTTTGCATATCTCGCTCAGTGGCGAGATTGAAATGGGCAAAGCCGAAGAATTTTACCGCGTGGTTGCGGAGGCTTACAACGCCGCGCCCGCTAATATCTGTTTCGATTGCGAACAGCTGAATTTTATCGACAGCACGACCCTCGGTACGTTCGTCAAGATCCTCAAAGCCGTGAAATCGGACGGGCATACCATGAAACTTCGCGGGTTGCAGTCGAAAATTAAGAAACTTTTCCTCATCTGCTCGCTCGACAGTATTATGGAGATCGCGTAATATGGAAAAATTTTCGATTACAACCCCTTTGACGGGCGAATATCTCACGACGGTACGGCTGACGACGGGCGGACTTTGCGCGCTCGTCGGGTTTGACGTGGACGAGGCGGAGGATTACAAGGTCTGCGTTACCGAAAGTCTGCTGATCTTAAAACGCAACGGTTTTTCGAGCGCGGAGCTTACCTTTACGGTCGGCGAAGCGTTGGGCTGTACGGTGATCGGCAAAGCCGAGGGCGAAAAAGAGAACGTAGCGGAGGACGAAATTTCCCGCGCGTTGCTTTCCGCGCTAATCGGCGAAGTGGAATTTGTAAAAGAGAACGATAGGGTAGTAAAGATAGTATTTGAAGGCTGACGATGGCGGACGAGAGGATCAACGAACTGTTTAAGCAGTACAAAGAGAGCGGCGATATTGCGCTTCGCAACGAGATCGCCGAGAAATATCTCTACATAGCCGATATCCTCGCCAAAAAATTCGTGGGGCGGGGAGTGGAATACGACGATTTAAGACAGGTCGCCGTATATTCTTTGCTACGCGGTATCGACCGTTTCGACCCCGCGCTCGGCATGCAGTTCACCACCTTTATCACGCCCACGATCACGGGCGAGATCAAGAACTATTTCCGCGACAAATCAAGGCTCGTCAAGTTGCCAAGACGGCTGAGCGAAATCTGTACTTCCGTCAAGAAATTTTCCGCGGACTACGAAGCGGAAAAGGGTATTAAACCGAGCGTGAAGCTGATCGCGCAGACCCTTTCGCTTTCGGAAGAAGAAGTGGTAAAGGCGCTCGAAGTCGGCGGCACGGTTTCCTTAGACGGTATGACGGCGGGCGAGGACGACG
Organism: Clostridia bacterium; assembly: GCA_017465865.1. Taxonomy (GTDB): domain Bacteria; phylum Bacillota; class Clostridia; order Christensenellales; family Borkfalkiaceae; genus Scatosoma. Next base: position 108,980 of record JAFTVF010000013.1, on the reverse strand, counting down.
AGGAACGTTCGCTGTATTCCTTGCTTGCAAGCGGCGAGGAGGACTACGAGGAATTTGAAACTAAGGACGCGCTGACTGCGGCTATGCGCGATTTTACGGACACCGAAAAGGCGATCATCAAATACCGCTACACGGATGAGCTGTCGCAGAGCGAGATCGCAAAACGGTTGGGCGTTTCGCAGATGTTCGTATCGAGAATGGAAAGGAAACTGCTGTTAAAACTCAAAGAAAAACTCAAAGATACGTTCTGAAAAGGAGGGAAAGAATATGGTGTTCGAGATCGCGAGCTACGAAAGCCTGAAACGCGCCGTGGACGATTTTTGCGCCTTTCTTTTCTCTTTGGATATCCCCGACGAGCGGATTTTCGACAGCCGTTTGGCGGCGTTCGAGCTGCTCGGCAACGTATTAAAACATTCGGAGGGCGGCGCGAAATTTTCCGCAACGGTCGAAGAAGAGCATATCGAATTAAAAATCCTCGGCGCAAAGCGTTATTCTCCGCCCGAAAAGGGGGCTTGCGCGGAGGTGTATTCGGAGCACGGCAGAGGGCTGTATCTCGTGGACAGCGTGTGTACGGAACGCACGGTTACCGACGACGGCGGGATCTTGGTACGGATCAAAATAAGATAAGAACAGCATAAAAAAAGAGCCGATCGCATCGGCTCTTTTCGTTTGTCTGAAATTAGTTGATCTTCATCGTGAATTGATACATTTTCGCAAGCAATCCGTCGGGGATCTTTTCACGGTACTGACCGAGATAGATAAAGATCTTATTAAAGAACTGACGGTTATCCTCGCCCACGTTATACGCGGGGATTTCGGGCATAGGTCCGTTGCATTTGAGGATATACAGATCGACGAATTGCGATTTTTCCTCGTCGGTCAAGGTCATCATAAACGGATCGAACTTGTTCCCGATCTGGGACGGCTCCACGTTCGTTACAGGCGCGGAAACCGTTGTCTTGGGCGCGGCTTGCGCGGCGACTACGGGACGTTCTTTCGCCATATTCACGGGCACGGGCGCGCCGTCGTAAGGGCGGGCAACCCGTTCTTCGCGTGCCTTGACGGGCTTGGGCGCTTTTTCTTTATGAGGACAGTGCTTGTTGCAACGGCATCTAAGCTCAACGCTGACGATCACGATCTGGACGAGGGATACCGCCGCCGCAACGATCATAAACAGCGTAAACGCTTTGCTGTCGAGCTTCATAATATAGTTCAAGCAACAACCGACGACCGCTGCGACGAGCATTACGATATATCTGCAAAGATCGAATACAAGACCTTTTTTCGTCATCGCGCGGATCGCAGTAATCAACAGGTTGCAAAGCGCGAGGGCGAGAATGGCAAGGAGCAAGATCTCGTATACGAGCTTACCGCTGTGCATGATCTTCGACAGGAGATGCCCGTCGTATACGACCGCGAGCATTGCCGCGCCGCAAACGAGCGTGGAGAATACGATCTGCATAGCGTTAAGCCAAGCAACGTTGCCCACTTTCGCCAACATAAGCGCGAAATACAACGCCGCGCCTGCGCCTGCGAGTACGAGCGACCAAACGTCGAATTTAACGGCGAGCTTCGCCGCATACGCGGAGATACAAACCACCGACAGTGCGTACACCGCCGCGCCGACGGTAACGACGAACGCCGCCGTGCGTAAAAGCGCGGGGGATTTTTTCGCCGTGAACAGAGCGATAATGCAAAGCACTACGCCGACGAGGATCGCGGCTACGAGCAGATACAGCGCCGCGCTTGCACCGATGCCGATGGTGGAAGTACCCGTAAGCACGGGCAGGAAACCGAAGATCTTGGTATCCGATTTCACGATATCGATTACGATCTTCCACAACGCTTGTTCTTGCATTGCGAACGCTTTTCCGAAAACGTGAATAGGCAGGAAGCAGAATCCGATACAAACGACGGCAAACAGAGCTGCAAGCAGCCTATAACCAACGTTTTGTTTCTTCTGGGCCGGCTCGGTCGGAAGGATATTTTCGGCTTTGTTTTTCTTGGGTCTACGCATGATAAGTCTCCCGAAAAAAATGATTTGTTTGGATTTTTTAATACCGTTCCCGTGATTTTGACGCGAACGTAAAATATTATTCTACATTATTATAACACTTTTATAGGTCGATGTCAATACCTGTACGCGATAAAAATTCCTTTTCCCGTCAAAAAACTTGAAAAAAACAGGGCGGAAAAGCTCGATTTTTGCCGCGATCGGATAAAAACCCTTGAAAAAATTTTTTCTTTGCTGTATAATGATATCGTAAGGGATAATGCTCTTGCGAGCGGGAAGGAGGAAAAGTTCGTATGACCGAGCTGCAAAAGATAGCGAAAGAGATTTCGGAGAAAATGGGCGTGGAGTTCTATTATTACGCGGAGAACAGCCGTCCCAAGGACGTGCCCGTATGCGATCGGCAATTCGAGGGAGTAACCGACGACGGCGGGTTTACGTATTTCCGTTTTTTATATAAAAACGTGGGCTACGTCGGCGCGCTTCGCGGCGCGACGGATACCGAACGCAATTACGCGTTTCTGCTCCCGTCCTATATCGAGGGCTTTGCGGAAAAAGAAACGGAGCTTTCCAAAACGGAGTACTTAAAACGCATACTGCTCGGCGAATGTTCGTCGATGGGCTTATATAAATACACCACGAAATATTCCGTGCGCGGCGCGGCGTGTTTCGTCATCGCCTTGCGCGTGCCCAAGCTCCTGCAAGAAACGGTAACCGTCCTCGAACAGTACGGCGGGAACAGCCTCGATACCGTGGTGCAGATGAGCGAGCAAAACTGCGTGCTCGTCAAATTCCTCGAAGAGGACAGCGAATACAGTTCTTCTGTGGACTATGCGGAATTTTTGGTGCAATCGATCAAAGAAGAGCTGGGCATCACCGTACACGCGGGGGTAGGCCCGACCGTGCGCGAACTGAAAGATTCGGCGATCTCGTATGCAAGCGCGGAAAACGCGCTCCGCTATGCGGACGTGTTCGAGGCGAGCGGCAACGTACATTCGTACCGCGATTTCATTTTAATAAAAATGCTGGAAGATATCCCCGAAAGCAAGCTGGCGGAATACCTTTCCGAGCTTTCGGACGAGCACTCGAAAGAGATCTTCGAGGACGAGGAAATGCTGGGTACGGCGGAAGCGTTTTTGGACAGCAGCTTGAACGTCAGCGAAACCTCGCGGAATTTGTATATGCATCGAAACACCCTTTTATACCGCTTGGACAAGATCGAAAAAGCCACGGGACTGAACGTACGCGATTTTTCCGACGCCGTGTCTTTCCGCGTGCTGACCATTCTGCATAAATTACTCAAAAAATAACCGATCGGCGTATAAATCCCCGACGGCGGGGGCATAGTATCACGGAGGGCGCGTATGGAAAAAGATCCCGACGAAATCACCGAAGAACTCCAAGAAGAGACACCGAAAAAGAAAAAACACGGCAAAGTAAAATTTGCCGTGTTGTCTATCGTGCTTGCCGTCGTTATGTTTATTGCGGGCGCGGTTACCTTTTGGTTCGTGCTCGACCCCGGTATGCGCAGCTTGATCAAGCTGAAATTTATGATCGACCGCGAATACTACGAGGACATTCCCGACGACGAATTTTACCGCGTGATTTTTAACGCGGTGAATAACGAAACGCTCGACGCGTATTCAAGCTATATGACCGCCGACGAATACACGGCGGCAAACAGCGACCTTGCCGGCAGTCGCAGCGGTATCGGTATCGTCTTCCAAGTACGGGACGAAACGGGCAAAGAACAGCTGCTCGTCGTGCGCGTGTGCGGAAATTCCCCTGCGGAGGAAGCGGGCTTAAAAGAGGGGGACCGCGTGATCGGGTTCGGGATAAGCGAAGCCGAGCTTAACGAAAGCGTGTCGTTCGACGAGTTTTCCAAATTCTTAGCCGAACGGTCGGACCGCGAAACCTTTTACTTGCGCGTGGAAAACGGCGGGGAAGAGCGTACCGTTGCGCTGTACAAGAGTGAGTATACGGAAAGCAGCGTGTTCTATCGCACGAACACGACCGCGTACGGCTTTTCAGGCAAGAACGCGGAAACGCTGACGGAAAAGGGCGCGCCGCTCGTCGTGCTCGACGATCAAACGGCGTATATCCGTTTGACCCAGTTCGGGAATACTGCCGTGCGCGAATTCGATCAAGTCATGTCGCTGTTTCGTGAGCAGGGCAAGAAAAACCTCGTGCTCGATCTGCGGGGCAACGGTGGGGGATATATGGACGTAATGCAGGGCATTGCGAAATATTTCTGTAAAACCTCGACGAAAAAAGAACCCGTGGCGGCGGTTGCCGATTACGGGGAAAAACGGGAAAATTTCAAAGCTACGGGCAATATCTATTACGAATATTTCGCCGAGGACAGCCGTATTTGCGTGCTTGCGGACAGCTCGACGGCTTCCGCCTCGGAAGCGCTGATTGGCTGTATGGTCGATTACGGCGCGACGGACTATGCCGATATCTGTCTTTCGGAGCGTAGCGGCGTTGCCAAAACCTACGGCAAGGGGATTATGCAAACGACCTATCGGGTAAGTCTGTTCAAAAAAGACGCGGTGAAGCTGACGACGGCGCGGGTAATCTGGCCCGTTTCGGATACCTGTATCCACGACAGAGGGATATTGCCTGAGGACGGCGCGCTGACCGTAACGGAGAGCTACGCGGGCGATACGGAGATATCAAACGCAATTAAAAAACTGTTTTCCTAAAATAAAATAAACGCAATGCAAAAGCGTATACCGTTTCGGGTATACGCTTTCGCAATTTATTATGGAGGTGTTTCTGATAAGGAAACGGATGAACTTGTTTTGTGCTTTCAGTATAACGGGTCTTTGCGTAAATTGCGTTGTCGTCTTGTGAAAATTTGTTGAAAAATAAAAAGCGCGCCCTTTCGGAAAGATCCCGAAAGGGCGCGCTGCGATATAGGTTTATTTGCTCTTTTCGATAGAAGCGAGGGCTTTTGCTACTACGTTGTCTACGGTGAAACCGAAGTGGGGGAAGAGCACGCCTGCGGGCGCGGACGCGCCGAACGAGGTCATTGCAACGATCTCGCCGTTGTCGCCTGCGTATTTGTACCAGCTGTAAGGACAAGCCGCTTCCACGCACACGCGCGCTTTTACCGCTTTGGGCAGTACGCTTTCCTTGTATTCTTCGCTCTGCTTTTCAAATTCTTCAAAGCAAGGCATAGACACCACGCGCGCGTTTACGCCTTTTTCCGCAAGCGCGGCTTTGGCTTTTACGCAAAGGTCTACTTCCGAGCCCGTACCCATCAGGATCACTTCGGGCGTACCCTCGCAGTCTTCGAGGATATACCCGCCTTTGAGCGCCGCTTTACCGCTGTTTTCGTATTGAGGCAACGCCTGACGGGAAAGGACGAGCACGGTAGGCTCGTTGCCCGAAAGCGCGGATACCCAAGCCGCCGCCGTTTCCTTGCCGTCCGCGGGGCGGTATACTTTCAGACCGGGGATAGAACGGAGCATAATCAGATGCTCGATAGGCTGGTGGGTAGGACCGTCCTCGCCTACGCCGATCGAGTCGTGGGTCATGATGTAGGTTACGGGCAGTTTCATAAGAGCCGACAAACGCATAGCGGGCTTGCAGTAGTCGGAGAACACGAAGAAGGTAGCGCAATACGCTTGAATACCGCCGTGGAGCTGCATACCGTTCGCGATCGCCGACATCGCGTGTTCGCGGATACCGTAGTGCATATTTCTGCCCGCGAAATTGTCGGGCGAGAACGTGCCGTATGTGATTTCGTCGGTGTCTTTCATTTCCGAAAGGTTGCTAGGGCCGAGGTCTGCCGAACCGCCCATAAGCTGGGGCATTTTCGCCGAAAGGATATTCAGCACCTTTGCGGAGGTCTGACGGGTCGCCATCGGCTTTTCAAAGTCGTACAGTCCCTCGATCTCTTCGAAGTTGGGTTTTTCGCCCGCCATTACTTTCTTGTACTCGTCGGCAAGCTCGGGATACGCCGCTTCGTATTCCGCGAACATAGCGTCCCAATCGGACTGTGCCTTTGCGCCCGCTTCCGCCGCGATCGCGCAGTGGTCGAATACTTCCTGCGGACATTCGAACGGGGCATAGTTCCAGCCGAGTTTTTCTTTGGATTTTTGCAGGTTATCCGCGCCTAAGGGCGCGCCGTGGCATTTTGCCGAGCCTTCCAGGGGCGAGCCGTAGCCGATATGGGTATGGCAGATAATGACGGAGGGTTTGTCCGTCTTTGCCTTAGCCTGTTCGATCGCCGCGGACAGCGCCGCAACGTCGTCGGGGCTGGCTACGAGATCGACGTGGAGCACCTGCCAGTTCTGCGCCGCAAACCGCGCGCCGACGTTTTCCTTGAACGTTACGTCCGTGTCGCCCTCGATGGTGATGTCGTTATCGTCGTAGAGGAGAATGAGCTTGCCGAGCGCGTGCGTGCCCGCAAACGAGCAAGCCTCGTAAGAGATGCCCTCTTCCAAACACCCGTCGCCGCAAAGTGCGTAGGTGTAATGGTCTACCACTTTATAGCCGGGCTTGTTGTATTTTGCGGCAAGATGCGCCTCTGCAAGCGCCATACCCACGGCGTTTGCGATGCCCTGACCCAAAGGTCCCGTCGTCGTTTCCACGCCCGCGGTATGACCGTATTCGGGGTGGCCTGGGGTTTTCGAGCCGAGCTGACGGAAGTTCATCAGGTCTTCCTTTTCAATGCCCATGCCGTAGAGGTGGAACAGGGAATAATCGAGCATCGAGCCGTGGCCTGCGGACAGGATAAAACGGTCGCGGTTTTCCCAAGCCGTATCTTTGGGGTTGAATTTCAAGAAATTCTGGAACAGGGTATACGCGATCGGCGCGCAGCCCATGGGCAGACCGGGATGCCCCGATTTTGCCTTTTCGATTGCTTCCGCGGATAAAATTCTTATCGCGTTGATAGTGGTTTTCTGAACGTCCATTTCTATTCTCCTAAAAATTATTTTCGTAAGTAGTTTGCCGTTATTTGAGCAATCCGTCCATAAGACTTTTTCTGTATGCCTCGATCACGTTTACCATCGGGGTCATATCAAGACAGGTGTATTTTTTAAGGAAATAATACAAATCCTTGACGATTTTAATGCTCGCGCCTTTCGTATTGCTCTCGATATTGATGGGCATGATCGGCTCGTGCAGGCTCATTCGAACGAGCGCCCAGCCGTCGCCGTGGTCGCCGTCGTAGCACACCCTGCAACCCTCGTAGTTATCGGGCGCGGGCTTTGCGTACGCGTGGGCTTTTGCGTAGTTTTCGAAATCTTTCAAGATATTCGCGCCCAGCGTTTTGAAATCGCAGCCGCCGATAAACCGCAAACGGATCTCCTGCGCCTCCTCGGGCATTTCCAGATCCGCGATCAGGTCGCCGAGCGTTTTGCCCGCTTTCGCCGCGTTCGCAAGCGCGATCAAGAGCCTTGTGATCAGATACGCGCCGTCGTCGAGGAAATAGTTTTCCATAAGCGCTGCGTGTCCGCTCGTTTCGATCGCCAACGGGGTGTATTCGCCTTGATTGTTGAGGCGGATCGCCTCGTTGATAACGTTTTTATAACCGCGCTTAAAGCGGTGGTGTTTGCCGCCCTTTTTCGCGATAAATTTTTGCAGTCCGTCGGAGGTTACCGAGTCGGTAACGATCGTGCCCGCCTTTTCTTCGAGCAAGATCGCGGAGATGAGCGCAATCAGTCGGTTGCGGTTGATCTCCGAGCCGTCTTTATCCACCGCGCCCGCTCTGTCTACGTCGGTGTCGAAAATGATCCCGAAATCGGCGCGGGATTTTTTCACCGCTTCGCAGATCGACTGCATCGCCGCTTTGTTTTCGGGGTTGGGGATATGGTTGGGGAAATTTCCGTCAGGCTCTAAAAACTGCGAACCCGCCGTGTCCGCGCCGAGGGGAGCGAGTACCTTATCGGCGAAAAATCCGCCCGCGCCGTTGCCCGCGTCCACGATCACGCGTTTGCCCGATAAGGGCTTGTCCTCGCCGCACGCCTCGCGCACGAGCGAAACCAGCGAAGCCGCGTATTCGTCCAAATAGGGGGCTACGGTTTTCTCGCCCTCGATCCCTTCCGCAAAGCGGTAGCCTGCCGCAAGCTCTAAAATTTCCTTGATATCCGAGCTTTCCAGCCCGCCGTTTTCCGAGAAAAATTTCAAGCCGTTGCGGTTAAAAGGCAGGTGGCTTGCCGTGATCATAATCGAGCCTTGGCAGGGCGTTTTCCGTTGCCTGTTTTCGTCTTTTAAGAGCATGAACATAGACGGGGTAGTGGACAGACCCGTAACGACGGCGTTATTGCCCGTGGACAGGATACCGTTTACCACCGCTTCTGAAAGCACGGGCGCGGAGATACGGGAATCGTACCCGACGGCAACGCCGACCCGCGTTTTGCCCGTCCGAGAAGAGAGCCATACGCAAAAGGCTTTCGCGATATTTTCCGCCGCTTCCGCCGTGAGGTTGACCTCTTCGCCCTCTACGCCCTCGCACGCGATACCGCGCACGTCCGAGCCGTTCTTTAAGCTGAGGTAATCTTGCAGGTTCATAGCATATCTCCTTTATCTTATAAATATACCGTTTCTATTATAGCGTTTTTTTACCGATTTTTCAAGCCTTTTAAGGAAAAAAGTCTGAAAATTTTCCGTTACTTGCAAAAATATTTTTTTAAGCAACGGTTGTCATAAAAAAATATGACATTTTTTCAAAAAAAGGGGCGTAATCGTTGACAGGGAAAAAGCGAAGTGATATAATATAAAAGTACACGAAGACGCGGAGGAGAAAAAAGATGGCGTTGTTTGAAGTTTCCAGCGACTCTACTTGCGATTTGAAAAAAGACGAAAGAGAAGCGCGCGGGATTTGGTTCGTGCCCTTGACCTTTACGATGGAAAAGGACGGAAAAATCGAAGAGAGCTTGGACGATTTCCAAAAGGAAGAGGAATATATTGCCTTTTACGAAAAGGTGGCAAACGGGTATTTCCCGCGTACGGCGAAGCTCAATTACGAGGCGCATATCGAGCATTTTACGAAAATGGCGGAAGCGGGCGTAAAAGAGGTCGTGCATTTTATGATCTCGTCGGGGCTTGCGAATACGATCACGATCACCGAGCAGGCGGCTGCGGATATGAAAAAGAAATACCCCGATTTTACGGTATACGCAGTCGATCCGTTGACGGCGACGATCGGGCAGGGTATGCTCGTATTGCTCGCGGCGGATTGCAGGGATAAGGGCATGACGGCGAAAGAAACCTACGACTATTTAATGCAGGTCCGCCAAAATATCCAGCATTGTATTATCCCCAACGACCTGTTCTATCTCAAAAAAGGCGGACGGGTTTCGGCGACCTCAGCGGTGTTCGGCACGATGCTGAACATTAAGCCCATGCTCACGTTCGACCCCGAGGGGAAACTCAAAGTCATCGAGAAATGCAAGGGACTGAAAAAGGCGTTTGCACGCGTGATCGAGCATATGAATATTGCGCCGATCGACGAAAAGGGGATCGCGGTCGTCGTGCATACGAACAATCCCAAGGGCGCGGAAGAGCTTGCGGCGCTCGTGGAAGCGAAAACGGGGGTAAAACCGATTATCACGATCATGGGGCCCGTGATCGGCTCGCACGTAGGGCCGGGGTCGGTGTCCTGCGGCTGGCTGTCCGAAAAAACGCGCGCGGAGCTGCAATCTGCGATATAACAAAACCAACAAACTATAACAAAACGAACAAAAACGGCGGCAACGCCGTTTTTTTCGTTGACTTTTGTCGAAATGCGGCGTATAATAAAGTCACAACCGAATACGAGCGCGCGGTATCCCTTTTGCGGAAGGGATTTAATAGGGAAGAGAGTATTACTCCGCTGCCCCCGCAACCGTAAGAACGCCTTGTCTTTTTTCACTGCGACAGCGGGAAGGAAAAGGACGAACGCATAGGGCGTTGTAAGCCGGGAGACCTGCCGAGCGTTTAAAGGCTTCCTCTCAATCCTCAGTTGATTTTTGACGGAAAAAATCTGCGAAATGCTATGCGTTTCACTCGGTTACATACCGCAGAGGGTATGCGCCCTTGCAAAACGCTTGCCTTTCTTGTTTTTTTCTCGTCAAACCGTAAGCATTACTAATCAACCGTTGATTGCGAAGCAGCCTTAGAAACGAAATTTCTGCGGACGGGCGGAAACTTGCGTTAAGAAATACCGCGGTAGGCGGTGTTTTGGGCTTGTCTTTTTTCCGTGCGCCAAAGGATTTCGGCGTTCGGAAATTTTATTTTTACGGAGGCGTTTTATGAAACGCAAAATCAACGTTATTGTTACTCTTCTCTTTTCCCTCGTACTGTCCGTGTGCTGTCTGTTTGGCTGCGGTAAAGGCAAAGCGACGGCGGTCGTGAAAGAAAGCACGGAAACCCGCGTCGTTATTTCGGTGAACGAAGCGGAGGAAAACGCGACCCTGCTTTCCGTTATGGAAAAATTGCAGGCGGACGAAAAACTTACGTTCACCCTTTCGGGTACGATGGTTACGAGCGTAAACGGCAAGGAGAACGCCGCGGATTTCAGCAGCTGTTGGATGCTGTACACTTCGGATACCGAAATGTCGAACGCGGAATGGGGCACGATCGAATACGACGGAAAAACGCTTGCAAGCGCAATCGTCGGCGCGGATACGCTGACGGTGGTTTCGGGCGGGGTGTATATCTGGGAATACCAGACTTTCTAAGCTGTGAAAATAGAGCGTAACGGAAAAAGACTTGCGGTGAGGGGCGCAAAAGAATGCGCCTATCTCGCCGTTTTCGTCGCGCTCGTAATTGCGGTTCAGCTCTGTCTTGCCGCCGTGCCGGGCGTGGAGCTGGTTACCGTGCTGTTCGTGTCGTACGCGTTCGTATTCGGGATACGGCGGGGAATGATCGCCGCAACGGCGTTTTCGCTGCTAAGACAGCTTCTGTTCGGGTTCGCGCCTACCGTGCTCGTATTGTATCTCGTGTATTATAACGCGCTTACGGCAATCTTCGGCGGTATCGGACGCGGGGTGAAAGACCCGCTGCGCTGTTTATGGTGGATGGTTTTGACCGCGTGTCTTTGCACCGTTTGCTTTTCGATGCTCGACAATATCATCACCCCGCTTTGGTACGGCTATACCAAGCGCGCGGCGCGGGCGTATTTTATCGCTTCGCTGTCGTTTATGCTCCCGCAGGTCGTCTGTACGGCGGTGTCCGTAAGTATCCTGTTTATACCGCTGCAAAGAGCGCTGAAACTAATAAAAAAGGGCTTGTGATCAAGCCCTTTTTTCATACGCCGTACAGGTGCGAAAAATCCTCGTATTCGGACATAAATTCCATACTCTCGAAGATACGGATATTACAGCCGTAATACCCGCCGTCCGTTCCGCCCGTGCGTTTTATGATCTCTCCGTCTCGGCAAAACCCCTCGCCGAACGCGTATACCAGCTTTTCAGACAGTCCCTCGTCGATATACCCGAGCAACCGATTGAGCGGGATACTGTATACCGCCACCCCGAACGGAAATTCCGCCGACGGACAGTGTACGATCTGTAATTCGTCGAGCGGTTCGCTTTGTATCAGCGCGCCTTGCAGGTCTTGCGCGCTGACCCCGCGCAGCTTTGTAGCGACGGGGAAACGTAACCCGCTCTTTTTCAAGCGCCGTTTATAGAATAGGTTTTTCAAATACGCCCGTATGCTCATATCCTTATTATACCATACCGCTTTGGAAATGTAAAGCGGAGAAAGAATACGGAAAAACAAAGAAAGAATTTTTGGGGAAAATTTCCTCAAAAGTCTTGCAATCCGCGTTCGAATTTGTTACAATAATAAAAAGCAAGAAAAAAGGAGAACGATTATGACTTTTGAACAGGCACAAGCGCTCTTGACGAAAAAAGGGCAGACCCAACTTTTGAAATACTACGACGAGCTGGACGCGCAGGGCAAAGAAAACCTGCTTACTGCGATCGAAAATATCAACTGGGATTTCGAGGCTGCGCTCGCAAACCCCGTGGATATGAGCGGGAAAGACCGCGATATCAAACCCATCGCAGGGCTTCGTCAGGCGCAGATACAGGCGAAAAAAGCGGAATTTGAAGCGATCGGCGTAGAGGCGATCAAGGCGGGCAAGGTCGCGGCGGTATTGCTTGCGGGCGGTATGGGCACGCGGCTTGGCGTGGACGGACCGAAAGGCGCGTACGATATCGGCGTTACCAAGCCGTTGTATATCTTCGAACAGCAGATGAAAAATCTCATGGAAGTAACGCAAAAATGCGGCGTGATCGTGCCTTTGTACATTATGACGAGCGACAAAAACCACGCGCAGACGACGAGCTTTTGGAAAGAACACGGGTATTTCGGCTATCCCGAAATGGAAGTGAAATTCTTCAAACAGGAAATGGCGCCCGCGGTGGATTACGACGGCAAGATCATTCTCGAACGCAAGGATACGCCCGCGCTTTCCCCCAACGGCAACGGCGGTTGGTTCGGCTCGCTCAAAGCGGCGGGGCTTGTGGAGGACTTGCACGCTCGGGGCGTGGAATGGCTGAATATCTACGCGGTGGATAACGTGTTACAGCGGATCGCCGACCCCGTATTCGTGGGCGCGACGATCGACAGCGGGGTAAACTGCGGCGCGAAAGTCATTTGCAAGACCAACCCTTACGAAAAGGTGGGCGTGCTGTGTATGGACGGTACGCAGCCCGACATTATCGAATATTACGAGCTGACGGACGAAATGGCAAACCAAAAGGACGAAAACGGCGACCTTGCGTATTGCTACGGCGCGATCATGAACTATCTGTTCCGCCTTTCCAAGCTCGAAGAGATCGCGGATAAAAAGATTCCCGTGCATATCGTCGAAAAGAAGATCGAGTGCCTTTGCGAAGACGGCGTAACGAGAAAGCCCGAAAAGGAAAACGGCAAGAAATTCGAAACCCTTGCCGTGGATTTGATTAAGCCCATGGGCAGCGTTTTGCCTTTCGAGGTCGTACGCGAAAAGGAATTTGCGCCGATCAAGAACAAGACGGGCGTGGATAGCGTGGAAAGCGCGCGGGAACTTCTCAAAGGCAACGGGGTGGAACTGTAATGGCGACCGAGCTTGAAGGCAACGAAAAACTGCAACGCTTTATCCGCTTGCTTGCCGACCTTAACCATCAGTCGGCGGATATGCTCCGCACGGGGAATACCAAGCATTTGACGGAAATGAACGCGACGGTGGAGGAAATGTATTCCATTCAGCACGTCGGGGAAGAGGACGCGTACACGGCGATCGAAGAGGAGATGCAAAGTATTTGCATGAACTTCAACGCGCTGGTGGCGATGATGAAAAGCAACGATCACGACACGCCCGACGCGGCGACCTCCGTTGCGGTGAAAAAATTCGTTCGGAATATCTTCGAGGCGACCGTGCGTATCGTACATATGTACGGCTTGGCGTAAACGAAAAAAAGCTCGCAATAACGCGGGCTTTTTTCGTTAGAAAATGTTTCCGAGATTGAGCGAATACGAATCGGGGATATTTTCGCTCAGCCCGATGAGTACGTCGATTTTCGGCAGGGCGCCCTCGTAATCTTTGAGATAGAGAAAGCCGAGCGCCTCGTCCATTTGATAATCGACTTCCAGCAAAGAGGAATGAGGCAACCAAATATGCATACGATGGCGTTGTTTGTCCCAATAGGTTTGCACCGCCGTACCGTCCTCGTAGAGTGCCGTGCCCGATTCCGTTTTTTGGCGCAGGGATAACAGCATGGCGTTAAAATGCTCGAAAATTCTGTCCACGTAGCGCATTTCATACCAAGAAAGCCCGAAGATCAAAAGCAGAGTAATGACGATACTTGCGAGCGTCCGTATCATATTTTCACCTCCCGTTTTACCATAATTTTTCCTCCCAATTAAGGTGAAAGACCTTATATTTTTTGCCTATTTGTTGCATATATACCTTTCCGTTTCCGTCTACCGTCATAACGAGCAATTTTTTCTCGCTAGAACAGCCCTGCTCTTTAAGCGCATTCAGAAAATACGCTTTGCTCCGTTTCGTCCGTTCGATATTCTTTTCGTCGAATTTCCCCTCGTCTACGATAATGATCGGCAATGAGCTCTGCATTTGCTCGTAATCCTTTTTCGGCAGGGCGGAAAAAGTACCCTCCGACTCGTACAAGGCGTATTCGATCGCGTCGAGCGCGAAATACCCCTCCGTACGCAGGCTTGCGATCAGGTCGGTTACGTCGAGATTGTTCTTTTTCAGTTGGGTATCGTCGATTCCGTTTTTATTGAGCACGATACTCGGCGAACCGCCGAGCACGACCTTTGCGCCGGGGAGTTTCAAATCGAGTATACATACGATCTGGTGCAAGAGATACACGGTGAGAATAGACACGATCCCGTATAAAAGGGGAATGGAATTGTCCGCCATGGGGATACAGGCGAGCTCGGCGATCAAGAGGGTGATGACGAGCTCGTAGGGTTGCATTTCGCCGATCTGGCGTTTGCCCATAAGGCGCATAACGATAAAAGTCGTAACGAAAATAACGAGGGTTCGGATAAAAATAAGAGCCATAACCTTATTTTGCGTTTGCGTAAAAAAAATATTCCGTTTTTTTCTTTCAAACGCTTGCATTTCTCTCGGAAAGTGGATATAATAATACCAACAAAGTAAGAGTAGCCTTTTGCGCGTAAAGTGTCATCGAACGGGACGTTGTCGGTGAACGAAAGAAAGCCTGGACTTTCTGCGGTGCGAGGGCGCGTCCGCTACAACCAAGGCGTTTATAAACGCCCGATAGCTCTGCGGACCTCTCAACGGGAGGTTTTTTATTATGCAAAATACGAAAGATATCCCCAAATGGAAACGCCTGCTCTTTTCGGAAAATCTGGCGGTTAAGGGCAGAAGCCAAAAAATTGCGTATATAGCCGTAATGACGGCTTTTACTGTCGTGGCAAATATGTTTTTCGAGTTTAAGCTCGCGGAAACGCAGTTTTCACTCACGCTTGCCGTATCTGCTCTTACGGGGCTTTTAATCGGTCCGCTGTTTGGTTTTGCGGCTTGCTTTTTAGGGGATCTCGTCGGTTTTTTATACAATTCCGCGGGCTTTGCTTATTTGCCCTGGATCGGCATTTCCATGGGCTTGACCGCCGCCATATTCGGTTTGATCGTGTCGGGGATACCAAGTAAAAAGAGTTGGTTTTTATATGTAAAACTTGGGTTGGCTTGCGTTTTAACCTTTGCGATTTGTACAGTGGCAATCAACACGACAGCGTTTTGGCTGTTGTATTCTAAGGTAGGTTACGGCACGTATCTTATCTCGCGACTGTTCGTGCAAGGGCAGATATGGAACAGTTTAGTCAATTACGCTTTGTTGTTTGTCTTGATACCTATCTTAAAAAACGTAAAAACTTTGAAGTTGGATATAAAATAACAAACTATAATAGTACGTTCATTGACAGGGTGTAAAAAATCGACCGTATTCAGTGCGGTCTTTTTTTTGTGCTCAAAATTATTGACAAAGAAAGGAAAAGGTGGTAAAATGATACTGCGACCAAACTGAATAAAAACCATTCAAACGAAATATACTTCCTTGGTAGAAGTGTATCTATTTCGCGTTACAATTTTCGTGAGAATGGTAATTGTAGTTTCAGTTTGTGTCGCAGCAAAGCGAGAAGAACATTTTTACAGATGTCGTTTCGTTTTGCGAAGCGGCATTTTTTGTTTTATGGAGGTCTTTTATGAAAAGAACGAAAAAATTATTGGTCGGTTTGTTGCTTTGTCTTACGACAACGTTTTCGGCGATTGCGTTTACGGCTTGCGAAGAAAACGCGGAACTTCCTCAGAAACCGCCCGAAACAAGCGAAACGCCCGCACCGTCTTTGGGGAATTCTTCCGAAAATTCGTCCGAAAATTCGTCGGGCGGCGGTCCGTCTTCGCAAAAACCGAATAATACGTTGAAGGAAACGTTGAATTATAAGGACTTGGACGGGCTTACGGCAAATCTTGACGGCGTGGGGGCTTTGGGGATAAATCGCGTGCTTGTAAGCGAAGAAACTGCGTATGCCGCGCCCGTTTATAAAAACCGTATCGTATGCGCCACGCAGGATACCGCGCAAAAAGCAGACGGCACGGAGCTTACGTTCACAATGACGAAAACGGAAAACAACGTTATGAAAGAGTTGACTGTTACGCAGGAGAAAATCAGCGGCGAGATAGATAAATTGTATGTATGCGGAAAATATACTTTCTTACAGTTTGCAGATACCTCTTATAACGATCTTTCTATGTACATAGACGGGGAAATTCCGAAGTATTATACAAGAGATTATTATAGCGGCGACACCTGTCAAAGCTACGTAATGGATAACGAAACGGGCAAGCTTTACGCATTTGACGAACATATCGGCGAATTTACCAATGGTTTTATGGGCGTGGCGGACGAGAATGGCGGTAGTCTTTGCAGTATGTCGATTAAGGACGGCAAGGTGCAATTTGACAAAATATGCAAAAATCCTGCCTTGACCGTATACGAGGTATTTCGCGATAAATATGGGCACACGTATATTAGGAACGATTATTTGAATGCTTACGACGAAGAAAATAAAACCGTATATTACACAAAAACGTGCAATTACATTTTATCCCAAGAAGGAGTGGCGATACGGTTGGAATATACGGGGGCTTTTGCTTTTAGTTATGAAAAGTTGCCCGAGGCATATTCACAAATCGTAAAAATCGAAGAAGATTTTTCCGCGAGCGAGATTACGGCGGAAGAAACGTTCCGATTTGATTTTAATCCGTTGAATAGTAATAATACTTACGAGAAATCCGATGTCACGATTTCAAGAATTGAGAATGGATATATGTACTTATATTCCGTGCTGGGTTTTGCATATACGTATTATCAAAGGGTGGATTTGACTACGCTGAACGTTAGCAGTATAAGATATGGGGAGGGTAATTGGGACTACAATTGCTTGAAAAGCGCGCCAATAGATGATAGTACGGTGCTAATATGGAGTGATTATACGGGAACGGCAAAGCTGTATTATGCGAAAGTGTGGGGTGAAAACGCGTTTACAAGTATGTGGAAAACTGAGGGAAACGGTATGATTGTAACGGAAGAAAAACTGACTACACTTTTAGAAAACGCTATATGTGATCCCGATTGGTCTTTGGATTTTCATGAATTGCAATTTCGCTATGACAGCATTGAAAAAACAGTTTTTTATAAGTTGATAACAGATGAAAACGGCGTGCCGACTGTTGTGGATGCCGCGACCTACGAGCCGCCTGCTTCAGTCGTTAAGTATTTTCAGGCGTTATAATTGTGTGAAAAATTAGAAAAATCGTCGCGCATTGTTGACGATTTTTTTTAATTGTGCTATAATAGGAAAAAATATACGAGGAGAACGGTATGTTACCCGATAAAATATTTGGTCTTTTCTATATGTACGGGCTTATGATCGCGGTGGGTATTCTCGCCTGCTTCGGCGTGATCTTCTACTACGGCAAGAAAAAGAAAATCGAGGAAAAATTCATCGATTTCATCTTCTATAACGCGATCGCCTCGATCGTCGTAGGCTTCGGCGCGGCGGCGCTCTTTCAGGCGACTTATAACTATATCGAAAACCCGAAAGCGGGGTTCGACCTCGGCGGGGGGATTACCTTTATCGGCGGTTTGATCGGCGGTATAGCTTGCTTCCTGATTATCTACGCGATTTTCAGAAAGCGTTATAAAACCAAGCTGTACGAGGTGTTGTCCATGACCCCGTGCGCGATCCTGATCGCGCACGCGTTCGGACGCGTCGGTTGCTTTTTCGCGGGCTGTTGCTACGGCAAGGAAACGGACAGTTTCCTCGGCGTGCAGTTCCCCGACCTGCCGCACCCCGTCCACGCGACCCAGCTTTACGAAGCCGCGTTTTTGTTCCTTTTGTTCGCCGTTTGCTTTATCCTGCTCATGAAAAAGGATTTCAAACACAATATGTCCGTGTATCTGATCGCGTACGGAATTTTCCGTTTCTTTATCGAGTTCTTGCGCGACGACGACCGCGGCGAGCTGTTCGCGGGCATTTCTCCCTCGCAGTTCTGGTCTATCCTTATGGTGATTGCGGGCGTGGGGGTATATTTTCTCGTGCGCTGGCTGTATAAGAAAAATCCGCCCGTTGCGACGGAAAACGAAACGGACGCTGAGGAGATAGAAAAATGAGAAATCTTACTCTTTTAACGGACTTGTATCAACTGACGATGGGTTACGGCTTTTACCGCCACGACAAACACGAGGAAGAGGTCGTGTTCGATCTGTTCTTCCGTAAAAACGCGCTGATCACCTATTCCATTTTCGCAGGGCTTGAACAGGCGATGGACTATCTTCTGAATTGGCGTTTCGACGACGAGGATATCGCGTATCTGCGCTCTCTGAACCTTTTTGGCGAGGACTTCCTCGAATACCTCAAAAATATGAAATTCACGGGCGACGTATACGCCGTGAAAGAGGGCACGCCCGTATTCCCCGGCGAGCCGATCCTCACGGTAAAAGCACCCTTGATTCAAGCGCAGTTCGCGGAAACCGCGCTCCTGAATATCCTCAACCACCAGACCCTGATCGCTACGAAATCTTCTAAAATTTGCCGCGCGACGGCGGGGAAAGGCATGGTAATGGAATTCGGGCTTCGCCGCGCGCAAGGTCCTGACGCGGGCATCAACGGCGCGCGAGCGGCGATCATCGGCGGTTGCTCGTCTACCTCTAACGTCATCGCAGGACAAATGTTCGACGTGCCCGTCGCGGGTACGATGGCGCATAGCTGGGTCATGGACTATCCCACCGAATACGAGGCGTTCCGCGCATACGCGGACGCGTATCCCGACAACTGTCTGTTGCTCGTCGATACCTACGACACCCTCCGAAGCGGCGTGCCCAACGCGATTAAGGTATTCAAAGAACTCCGCGCGGCGGGGCATAAACCCAAGGGCATTCGTTTGGACAGCGGGGACTTGGCGTATTTGTCCAAGAAAGCGCGTAAGATGATGGACGAAGCGGGCTTTCCCGAGGCGATCATTTGCGTTTCGGGGGATTTGGACGAACGCTCTATCAATTCGCTTATCCAACAGGGCGCGAAGATCGATTCGTGGGGGGTAGGTACGAAACTAATTACTTCGGAAGACCTGCCTGCGCTCGGCGGTGTGTATAAATTGTCGGCGGTCATTGAAAAGGACGGCACGGTAACGCCCAAAATCAAACTTTCGGACAATACCGCGAAAATTACAAACCCCGCGTTCAAGAAACTGTACCGCTTATACGACAAAGAAAACGGTATGGCGATCGCCGACCTGATTACTTTGCGCGACGAAACGGTGAACGACGACGAGCCGCTCACCCTGTTCCACCCCGTGGAAACTTGGAAACAGCACGAGGTAGAGAACTTCCGCGCGGAAGAATTGCAACAGACGATCGTGGAAAACGGCAAGCTCGTATACGAGTTCCCGACTCTCAAAGAAATCCGCGAATATTCCAAAGGCGAGCTTGCGAAGTTCTGGGAAGAATATTTGCGTTTGGACGTACCCCAGCTGTATAAGGTGGACTTGTCCGACAAGCTGCACAGATTAAAAATCGGTATGATTGATTCGATCCGTAAACACTCGAAAAAGGAGAAATAACAATGTCGAAAAAGAAACTTGCGAAAAAGGTAAAAGTCTACTCGCTGAAAGGCTCGGCGTGGTGGGGCATATTCCTGTTTTTCGTGCTCGTATTCATCGATCAAGCGACGAAATTCGTTGCCGAAGCGTATTTCACCCGTCCCGGCGCGAGGGAAGAAGTGCCGTTGATTGACGGTTGGATCTCGTTTTGCCTGCACTATAACGACGGGATCGCGTTCAGTTGGTTGCAGGACGCGGGAGCTTGGGTGAAGATCGCCGTCGTCGTCGGTACGGCGGTGCTGATGGCGCTGTTTGCCGTGTTCTATTTCCGCCTCGACAAACGCCGTACTTGGCTGCGTTGGGCGCTCGTGTTCGTCATCGCGGGCGGCGTGGGCAACCTCATCGACAGAGTGTATTTTCAGGTTTGGGATACCGCCTCGCTCTACGGCGTACGCGATATGGTGGATTTGAGCAGATTTGGGTTCGGGATCTGTAACTTTGCCGACTTCTTTATCTCGGGCGGCGCGGTTGCGCTCGTGCTCGCGCTGTTGTTCTTCGACCGCGACGCATTGTTCCCCGTAGGCAAGTATAAGACGATGGCAAAGGAATACGAGCTGGCGGAAAACGCGAAAGAGAAAAAAGTGGAATACGATGGATAAACGCCTGTTCGTAGCCGAAGAAAACTGCAAGCGCTTGGATATATTTTTAAGCGAACAGACGGAGGAATTTACCCGTTCGCGCTTGAAAAAGCTGATCGAGGACGGGCAGGTGTCCGTCAACGGCAAGCAAACGAAAAAAGCGGGCGCGGAAATCAAGCTCGGCGACGAGGTTACGATCGTCGTGCCCGATGCCGTGGAATATTCGGTACAGCCCGAAAATATCCCGATCGAAATCGTATACGAGGACGGGGATCTTGCGGTGGTGAACAAACCGCAGGGCATGACCGTGCACATGGGCAACGGCAACGAAAGCGGTACGCTCGTCAACGCGCTGTTGTATGCGCTGGATAGCCTGAGCGGGATCGGCGGGGTGTTGCGCCCGGGGATCGTGCACCGTATCGACAAGGACACGACGGGCTTGCTCGTCGTCGCGAAAAACGACAAAGCACACGTTTCCTTAGCTTCGCAGATCGCGCAAAAGACCTGTAAACGCACCTATTTTGCCCTTTTGGAAGGGAATTTGAAAGAGGATAAGGGCAGAATAACGACGGATATCGGCAGACATCCGACGGACAGACTGAAAATGTCGGTGCTTCCCGACGGAAAGGGCAAGATTGCCGTTACCGATTTCGAGGTCGTCGCGCGTTTCGGCACGGAATACACCCTGTGTAAATTCGATCTGCAAACGGGCAGAACGCACCAGATCCGCGTCCATGCCAAGCATTTGGGGCATCCCGTGGCGGGTGATCCCGTATACGGGTATAAAAAACAAAAGCTCAAAACGGACGGACAGCTGCTGCACGCGTGGCGGTTACGGCTTACCCACCCGACGACGGGCGAGGAAATGACTTTCTTTGCACCCCTGCCCGAAGCGTTTTCGGAGATACTCGATAAACTTTGCAAACGCTACGGGGTAGAGCTTCCGCAATTCGAAAAACAATAGAAACGGAGTATTCTTTCGGGAATACCCCGTTTTTTCTTTACAAATTTTAGAAAAAAAGGTATAATAAAGCCGTATGCTGAAAATCACGAAAGTAAAACGCAATTCCATAGCCAAGTCGCTCGGTCTGGAAATCGGGGATATCATTACCGCGTTCAACGGGCATCCTTGCGAGGACGAACTCGATTATCTATATTATATGGAAACGGACGGGTTTTCCATGACCGTTCGGGATAAACGCGGCGCGGGCGAAACCACGGTCGAGGTGGAAAAGGACGAGGGGGAGGAGCTCGGGCTTGAATTTGAGAAAAACGCCTGTATCCGCACCTGCCATAACCGTTGCGTGTTCTGTTTCGTCGATCAGATGCCCAAGGGCATGCGCGAGAGCCTGTACGTCAAGGACGACGACTACGGCATGAGCTTTTCCTGCGGGAATTTCGTAACCCTGACAAACCTTTCGGACGAGGGCTTGGAACGCATTATCCGTTTACGGCTTTCCCCCTTGTATATTTCCGTGCATACGATGAACCCCCAGCTTCGCGTAAAACTGCTCCGCAACCGCCACGCGGGTAAGATCGTCGAGCAGATAAAACGGCTAGCCGACGGCGGTATCAAAATGCACTGTCAGGCGGTGCTCGTGCCAAGCGAAAACGACGGGGCAGAACTCGAATACACCGCGCGGGAGCTGTTCAAATATTACCCGACGGTAGTAGACGTTGCTTGCGTGCCGACGGGGATCACCAAATACCGCGAGGGATTGTATCCCATTCCCGACGTGGATAAAAAATACAGCGAAAAGCTCCTCGATACCGTCGATAAGCTCAACGCGGAATTCGGCGTGAATTTCCTGCTCCCCGCCGACGAGTATTTCGTAAAAGCGGGGCGACCGTTTAAGGACGCGGCGTTTTACGGGGAATTCGAGCAGATCGAAAACGGGATCGGTATGACCGCGAAATTCTTATCAGAAGCGGAAACGGCGCTTGGGGAATTGCAAGCGTTTGCTTTGAAAAATCCGAAAAAATCCCTGATCGTAAGCGGTGTGAGCGCGGCGGAGATCAACCGCGGGATCGCGGAAAAATGCAACGCGAAGATCAAGGGCTTGCAAGCGAAAGTATTGCCCGTCGTCAACGAATTTTTCGGCGAAACGGTTACCTGTACGGGGCTGTTGACGGGCGAGGATATCGCAAAGGTGATAGAAAACTACCGCGCGCAGGGCAAGGAATTCGACGAAGTGGTGTTGCCTGCGAATACGATGAAAGAGTTCGAGGAAGTGTTCCTTTGCGGTATGACCTTGGACGAATTGAAAGAGAAAATTAAGTTTACGAATATCAAAATAAACAGAGAGGGCGGATACGGCTTGGTCGAGATTTTGTCCTCGGAGAAGTAAAAGGAGGCAGGTATGGCAAATCCTCTTATCGCGTTGGTCGGCAGACCGAACGTGGGAAAAAGTACCTTTTTCAATAAAGTAGCGGGACGGAAGATTTCGATCACGGAAGACCGACCCGGGGTTACGCGCGACCGTTTGTATACGGACGCGACGTGGCGCGGAAAGCATTTCACGATGGTAGACACGGGCGGTATCGAGCTGAAATCCGAGGATATCATGTGGAAAGAGATCGCAAAACAGGCGGACGTCGCGATCGACACCGCCGACGTTATCCTGTTCTTTACGGACGGCAGAGAGGGCTTGCACCCCTCCGATTACGACGTGGCGGATATTCTGCGTCGCAGTAAAAAGCCGGTGATCCTCGTCGTCAACAAGATCGACGAGTATTCCCCCGAAAAGGTGTTCGAGTTCTATTCGTTGGGCTTGGGCGAGCCGTTTGCGATCTCCGCGGAGCATTCCTCGGGGATAGGGGACGTGCTCGACGAGGCGGTGGCGCTCTTCCCCGATACGACGAGCGAGCCTGTTCCGTCTTTGAAAATCGCGGTCGTGGGCAAACCCAACGCGGGAAAATCCAGCCTTGTGAATAAGATTTTGGGCAGCGAAAGAAGTATCGTAACGCCGATGGCGGGTACGACCCGCGACGCGATCGACACGCTGTTCTATCGCGGGGATAAGGCGTATACCATTATCGATACGGCGGGTATCCGCAAGAAAAAGAACGTGGACGACGACGTGGAATATTACAGCAATATGCGCGCGTTCGATGCGGTGAGAAGAAGCGACGTGTGCTTACTCGTCGTAGACAGCGCCGAGGGCTTGACCGAACAGGACGTCAAGATCATCGGCTACGTACACGAGCAGGGCAAACCGTCCGTGATCGTTATGAATAAGTGGGATCTCATCGAAAAGGACACGCACACGGTCAATCGATTTGAAGATCAACTCAAAGAAGACCTGAAATTTATGGATTATTACAAATCCGTGTATATCTCCGCCAAGACGGGACAGCGGGTAGAGAAATTGCTCGCGGCGGCGGAGGAAGTGTACGAGCACGCGTCTTTCCGCGTGCCTACGGGCGAGCTGAACGACCTGATCGGCGACGCGGTGCGGTTGCAAGAACCGCCCTCTTATCAGGGCCGAAGAATGCGGGTGTTCTTCTCCTCGCAGGTCAGCGTACGTCCGCCTCTGTTCGTGCTCCACGTCAACGACGAGGGACTGTTGCATTTCTCCTACCAGCGGTATCTGGAAAACACCATTCGCAAGGCGTACGATTTTTCGGGCACGCCGATCAAGGTGGTAGTCCGAGAGAAAAAAGACGACGAATAAAAGGGCTTTCGCGCTCTGCGTAAAAAATAGGTTGCATGATGAAATATTTTTACTTTTCACAAGACTGGTGGCAATTTTTGATTTTGGCGGTCGTATGCTATCTTATCGGGTGTTTCAATTTCGCAAGATTGATCTCCCGTTTCAAAAAACGCGACATCACCAAGATCGGAAGCGGTAACCCCGGTACGATGAATATGAGCCGTGAATTCGGCTTGAAGATCGGGCTTCTCACCTTTATTTGCGACGCGGTAAAGGGCGGTATTCCCGCGCTTATCAGCTATTTTATTTACCGTAAGTATGCGTTTGCGGGTACGGCGGTGGCGGTAGCCGATTTTACGCGGTATTTCTGCGGGCTGTTCGTCATTATCGGGCATATCTTCCCCGTAACCATGCGGTTTAAGGGCGGGAAAGGGATTGCTTCCACGCTCGGTCTGTTCTGGTTTTGTCTGCCTTGCGACTGGGGCTGGTGGGCGCTGCTCGTGTTCGTCTGCCTGATCGGGGTCGTATTCTTTATCGCGTGGACGGAATGGGGTTCGCTGGGGTCTTTGCTCGGTGTTACGGGGCTGAGTATTATCCAAACGGTGATTTTCGTGCTCCGCTATCACGGCGCGGGGGTAAGCGCGTATCTCGTCGGTATCTATATGACGATCCTTGCGATCAATCTTTTGACGTGGTGGGCGCACCGAGCAAATTTATTGCGTTTGTTTTCGGGCGAGGAGCATCATACTTCTATTAAAAAACTTTCCAAGAAAAAGAAATAAGAGGAGTATCGTTGTCCGTTTGGAAAAAATGACAAAAAATGCAGCCGAGGAAGATTTTCGCGACTGTAATTTTATGGTATATTTGAAAAAACGGTTTACATTTCGGGGAAAGGCGTGTATAATAATAGTACCGAACAACGAATATGGGGGTGTCCCGGATTCGATTGCCGGTGAGCGAAAGGATAAGCATACCGCAGACGGAGTGCCTGCGTAAAAACATTCCACCTAAATTTAAATGCAGATAGAAATGCAAACTACGCTATGGCAGCGTAACTTCGTTTTTTAACGAATCGTCGCGCCCGATCTATCCGTCGGTCGGGGGCGCGGCGTCAAACAGACGGAAAACTCTTAGAAAGATCGGAAGGTGTTTTTATAAGAGTATTCAGCCTTCTGCGTTTCACAAAGCGTGTTTACCCGCGTTGTGAAATTAAGAAATGATAGATAAACTAAGTATGTAGAAAGTTTTTTGGCAGCCGTGTAAGACGTCGGTTCAACTCCGACCACCTCCACCAAAAACAACCTAAGTTGAATTTTTTCGATTTAGGTTATTTTTTATAAAAAATATGCTAAAATCATAAAAAAGTTGGCAGTACTCTGTTGACAAACGAAAAATCCATGTTATAATGCCTCTACGACTTGCAAGCGAAATAAATTTTAAGTGAGGTATTATGGGGATATTTGATAATTTTGCCTATAAAGACGGTGAGATCATAGACAATAGTTGGGTAAAATGGCTTCATTGGGGCGTTCCCGATGAAGAAGGTAGAGAAAGAGAAAAAAACACGAAATCGTTTAGAAGGATTAGGGCATTGTAAGCCTTGTACGGTATTATCAGGTTGTTATTTTGTAAAATCACGATTACCGAAAAAGAAAGCAGAGGGAGACGGTTTATTACACCCGAATTGCGATTGTAAATTAACCGGAATCACAAAGCCTAATGGAAAAATAACGGCAAGTTGCCCTATTGAAAAGTTTACAAGGTATATTTTTTCTGATGAAGAAAAATATCTGGTAAATGGAAAGAGAGAATTGTTTGAAAGTTTGGGTTTGGGGAAAGAAGATTCTGAATATTTGAAAATGGAATTTGACGTACAAGCAAAACAAAAATACTTAAACGGAGATTATGAAATCGGGAAATTGGACGAGCACGGACAACGGATTAGTATAACGATAACCGTGAATAGCGCAACGAGAAAAAATATAAAATTGATTACAGGTTGGATGGTATATCCACTTGGGAAAATTGTTTGTACTACACCCTTAGGAGGTTGATTATGAAAGTATTAGAAGATGTAAAATTGAATGAAGAACTTGAAGAACTAGCCCAAAGAGGAATACATAAAGGTTATGAAGGTACAATCGCAAAAATTAATGGCGATATATATACCGTTTGGTTTTTTAATCCAAACAACAGGGGCGAATTTGCTTTTGCCGAGGTGAACAAAAAATACCTTATTTCCGATAAAATCGTTTATCCCGAAAGACTATTATTGGAAATGGAAGAGTTTTTTGCAAACGTAAAAATGGAGAAATATACCCATTTAACGGAATGCGACGTAAAGGAATACGACGTGGTGCAGTTGATTGTAGAAAAACCACAATACTCAATGGAAGGAGTACACAAAGGCGCATACGGATGCGTACAATTTCCCTATGCCATAGACGGAAAATGGTGTATTTTGTTTAGTAACGTAGGAGAGAACAACGCTCACGACGAGGAAATAAGCGTAGCAAGGGAAGACTTTATCATTGTAG
Organism: Clostridia bacterium; assembly: GCA_017465865.1. GTDB lineage: Bacteria > Bacillota > Clostridia > Christensenellales > Borkfalkiaceae > Scatosoma. Next base: position 82,569 of record JAFTVF010000013.1, on the reverse strand, counting down.
AATAAGCGGTTCAACTTACGTTACACTCGCTCCACCAAAGACGTATAATCCGAACCATTTGGTGGAAACCGATTGGTTTGGATTATGCTATACAAATTATTTATACTTCGCAAAAAAAGTGGCAGTACTCTATTGACAAACAAAAAATCTATGTTATACTGTGGCAAACAAACGAATCCGAGCGGGTTCGTTTGTTTGCTTTATTTTAGGAGGTATGATATAATGGGATTACTAAACGAAATAGCGGAAAAGTTACTAAAAAACTTTTTGTCGCTAAAAAAAGACGATTGGATTGAGTGGATAGCGCAGCCAAACGATTGGCAGGACGATTGTGATAAATTTAACAGTTGTTATTTTATCGTAAAACAAATGCCCAAATATCCACAGCATCCAAGATGTCGATGTCGGCTTAAAAAAATTGCAGAGCCGATACCGAATATTACGGCAAAGGCAACTTGTGATATCCGTAAATTTACAGGGTATATTTTTAGTGATAAGTATGACGACGGCAAAAAGGAATTGTTCGAGAGTTGGGGATATACGATAGAAGATAGTGGATATTTACAACAGCTTTATATTTCACAAGCAATACAAAAATATTGTGACGGGCAATATCAGTATGTGGGAGTAAATGACCATTCTGCAAAAATAAGTATTACAATCACTTTAACAAATCAAAATGGAGTAGAACAACATATAAATACGATATGGAAATTGGGTCAAAAAGGCACAATAGACCTTATTGCACCTTATTCGGGACATAATTATTAAGGAGAAAGTTATGAATAAATATAAAAACAATGCATTAGTAGAAGAAATGGACGCAATTATTTTATTAAACGATAATTATGCAGACCAAGGATTGTTTAAGGGATATATTGGTGCTGTAATGTCTAATTTTATTGAAAAATACGGCTTCGTTGTTGCGGATTTTTATAATCCCTTTACGGGGAAAAGTATCCAACCTGTTATAGAAATTAAAAAAGAGGATTTTCGCGTGATTTCGGGTTCAGTTGCCGACCAAAAGCTCGTGAAAGAGTTTAAGGATTTATTTAGAAAATAAAGCGGTCCAACTTACGTTTCACTTGCTCCACCAACCGAGTAAGTTCTTATATCCGTTAAAAAGACGCTTTCGGGCGTCTTTTTTCTCTGTCAACTAAATTTACAAAATATGCGCTATAAGTTTGACTTTCTTGTGGATTTATGGTATAATACAATTGTTGATTTTTCAACAAGATGATTAAGATAGACTATAAATTGTTCAGGAGAACAAGCATGTATCAATTATTTTGCGATTCGAATTGTGAACTGTGGCATACTACGGTGAAAGAACTCGGATTGAACGTGATCCGTATGCCGTATATTTTAGATGGCGAAGAGTATCTTTACGATATGGGCGAAAACACCGATTTCAAGGGCTTTTTCGATAAAATGCGGGCGGGCGCAACGCCGAAAACCGCGGCGCTCAACGAATACGCGTACACCGAATATTTCGAGCCTGTTCTTGCGCGCGGCGAGGATATCTATTATATCACGTTCTCGCACCAGATGAGCGGTACGTTCAACGCGATGAAAAACGTGATCGCGCAGCTCAAAGAAAAATATCCCGAAAGAGAGATCCGTTATTTTGACAGCAAGCTGATTTCCTTGGGAAGCGGGTTCGTTACCTATTACGGCGCGTTGAAATACAAAGAGGGCGCGACGATGGACGAAATGGACGAATATCTCACCGAGCTGTCCGCGCACACGGCGACGTATTTCGTCGTAAACGATCTCACCTACCTGCACCGCGGCGGCAGAGTTTCGGGGCTTTCCAAAGTGATTGGAAATCTGCTCGGGATCAAGCCCGTGCTCTACTTTAACGAGGAGGGCAAGATCGTCAATATCAACAAAGTAAAAGGCTTCAAAAAGGCCTTGGCGGCGCTGCTCGATTATATGAAAGCGAAAGGCAGCGAGCTGGACAAATACAAGGTGTATATTTTGCAAGCGGACTGCGAAAAAGAAGCGGAGGCGTTTGCGGAAAGTATCAGGGCGAAATTCGGAGCTTTGGATATTGAGATCCAGCCCGTAGGGCCTGTCATCGGCGCGCATTGCGGGCCGGGTACGATCGGACTTATCTTCCACAGCAAAGAGAAATAAAAAGAAAGAACGCTGTAAAACCCCGTGTTTTACAGCGTTCTTGTCGTGTGTGGGATCAGGTCAAAAAATCATAAAAACAAAGGCGAAAAATGCAAGGTCGAAGGCTTGACAAAAGGGCGGGAATAGACTATAATAAACGCAAGACCAAATAAAAAGGTGAAAAGATATGGATAAAATTTTTAACGTAAAAGATTACGGCGCGATCGCCGACGGAAAAACCTTAAACAGCGCGGCGGTACAAGCGGCGGTGGACGCTTGTTCGGCTTCGGGCGGCGGTACGGTGCTGTTCGATAACGGGGATTTCGTACTGTCCACCGTGTTTATGAAAAGCAACGTGAGCATCGAAATTGCCGAGGGTGCGCGCATACTCGGGAGCTTGGATTTCTACGAATACGCGCAACAGGAAAAAATCGATTATCCCATTTATCAGGACGCATCGCATACCTATTTCGATCTGTCTATGTTCGTGGCGCGGGATTGTGAAAATATCGCGATCAAAGGCAAGGGCAAAATCGATATGCGTTCGGTTTGGGACGAGGACGGCGTGCGTGGCGCGGCGATCAAGCACCGCGGACCGAAATGTATCGCGTTAAAGGAATGTAAAAACGTCGAGATCAGCGGCTTGACGATCGATAACGTTACCGACCTTGCGGTGTATTTTGCGGGCTGTGAGAACGTGGACGTGCACGGGATAAACCTGCGCGGATACATAGACGGGATCAGTCCCGACAACTCCAAACACGTCAAAATTTACGATTGCGACGTGGAGGCGGGCGACGACGCGATCGTGTTCAAATCCTCGTATACACTCAACCGATTGGATATCTGTAAGGATATCCGCGTGTGGGATTGCCGTTTGAAGAGCCGTTGCAACGCGATCAAGTTCGGTACGGAAACGAACGGCGGGTTTGAGGATATCTTGATCGAGAATATCAAGATCCGCGACACGCGCATTACGGGTATTGCCGTAGAGAGCGTGGACGGCGCGATTTTAGACGGCGTTACGATCCGTAACGTGGAGATGAAAAACGTAAACGCGCCTTTGTTCGTGCATATCGGTTCGCGTATGCGCGGACCTGAGGGCAGGGAGATCGGGCAGATCAACAATCTGACCTTGGAAAATATCACGGCGGAAGGTCCGTACGAGCCGTACGAGATCGTCGCGTGGAACTATTTCAGCTATAAGGCGAACGATTTTTATCAGTATCCTTGGATCTTCGGCGTTGCGGAGAGCTTTGACGATACGAAGTCGGGCAATACCGCGGAAAGCGATTGGCAGATGACCTCGAACGTCTGCGGGTTGCAGGGCTATCCCTTACGGAATATCACGTTGCGGAATATCCGTTTCAAGCTCGACGGCGGTGTGAAAGACTACAAGCGCGAAGTGCCCGAAGAGGCGCAGGATTATCCCGAAGTATACGTATACGGACGGATTTTGCCTGCAAAGGGGATCTATTTTAGACATATTGAGGGCTTAACGGTAGAAAACGTAGAGATCGATACCTACCGCGCGGACGTGCGCGAACCGTTGGTGTTCGATGACGTAAACAACTTGATCTTGAAATAAGGAGAAAGGAAATGAGAAATATCGAATTGAACAACCGAAGATTGAACGACGATATTTACCGCATCGAAAAGGTGTTTAAGGGGCTGTCCTATTCTTGGCAAGGGGATTGGGAGGGCAGAGCGCTGCTTGCGTTTAACTGTCATTACGAGATCAACGGCGCGGAGATCCCCTGCATGCACCAAATGATGAACGAGCTGACCGAGCACACGAACGAAAAACTGTATTTGGGCAACGAATTCGACGGGCAAACGGTGGACGAGCAGCAAATATCTGGACATAACTGGTATTTGCGCGGGCTTGTGAAATACGCAAAAAATTTCAATAGCGAGCTTGCCATGCGCGCGGCGAAGAGTACGGTGGAGAATTTATATCTGCCTATGCTGTCGTGGTTTGATAAATACCCCTTGGAGCGGGAAAAGAAAGAGGGCGGCGTGAGCGGACACGCGTTGAACGTTGTCAACGGCTGGAAGCTGTCTACCGATATCGGTTGTACGTATATGTGTGTAGACGGCTTGGCGCATTATTACGAAGCGACGAAAGACGAAAACGTGCGCGCGGCGGTGGATAAGATCATCGATACGTTCCGCGCTACCGATTTTGTGAAATACGGTTTTCAAACGCACACGACGCTCACCTGTATCCGCGGGATTTTGACTATGTATAAAAGCACGGGAGAAAAAGCGTATCTCGATACCGTATGCGAGAAATTCGAGCGGTATTTACAGCACGGTATGACGTTGACGTATGAGAACTTCAACTGGTTTGGTCGAGAGGATACTTGGACGGAGCCTTGCGCGATCGTGGACAGTTTTATTCTTTCGACCGAGCTGTATAAGATCACGGGTAAAGCGGAGTATTTAACGCTTGCAAGGCGGATCTGGTTCAACGGCTTGCAGTTCTGCCAGCGCTCGCACGGCGGCGCAGGTCCGAATACTTGCGTAAAAGTGGGGCAACCGATCTTGAAAGTACATATGTACGAAGCGCCGTTCTGCTGTACGATGCGGTATGCGGAAGGGCTGTTGGAATACGCGCAAAACAGCGAAATGTTTGCTTGGGACGAGAACGCGGAAGAGATCGCGGATGAATACGGCAGGCATTTTGTGGACGATAAGCTCATCGTCGAATACGAGGGCAGAAAAATGCCGATCTTCTCCTGCAATACGATCGAGGAAAACGCGGCGAGAGCTTTGCAAGTCAAAGTGTTGTACTAACGAATAAAAGACACGGTTTCGGTTTTCAGCGAGCCGTGTTTTCTTTTGGGGATTTCTTGTCGAAAAAATCTTGACAAGTACCTATTGGGCGTGTTATAATAAAATGTGTAAATTCTGTGAAAAGTTTCCATTTGGAAACGTTGGCAAGAGGAAGTATGCTCGAAAAGATACGAAACAATAAGACCGTCGCGGCGATATGCGCCTTTCTCGACAGCCCGTTGTTCCCTGCGGTGCTGGGGGCGGCGGCGTTGCTTTTTTATATTTTGGCGTTGCCGATGTTGGGGCTCGTAGCGTTCGGTCTTGTTTTTGCGTTCGTATTCTTTTTCTGCGACGATACCCGTCCCGCCTTGGCGGTGGCGTTGCTCGCGTTTTTGACGTTGCGTTATAAATACGACGTCGGCGCGTATCTTTCGACCTCCGCGATCGTTTGTTATTGCGTGTTCGGGCCTGTCGTGTTGGCTTCTATCGTCGTTCGGTTTTTTGCGTATGAAACGCCGAAACACAAACACAGCCTTTTGTTCGGGCTTGTTTTAATGTGTGCGGCGTTGTTTATCGGCGGTGCTTTTTCCGATTATTACCGTATGCACAATATCTATAACGCCTTGGCGCTGACGGGCGGTTTTTGCGGGGTGTATCTGCTCTTTTCGTATACGCTGAAACATCGGGAGGACAACCTCTTGTATATCGCGCGGATCTGTACGATTGCACTGTGCGTGATCGCCGTGCAGGTACTTGATTTTTATATCCGCGAGTATACAATGGGCACGCCCTTGGACGCGATATGGAAGAGTAAAATTCTTTTGGGCTGGGGAATTAGCAATCTCGTAGGCGAGATGTCCGCGATGCTCTTTCCCGCCGTGTTCTATTTAATTTATAAAGAAAACCGCGGGTATTTGTATTATTTGGCGGTAGTGGTGGGATACGTGGCGGTGTATTTCACTTTGGGCAGGAACGCGCTCATCTGTTCGAGCTGCGTCGTGCTCGTAGGCATCGTCGTAAATTGCTTCGTGGGGCAAAACCGCAAAGCAAACGCGTGTATAGCCGTTACCATACTTGTTGTAGGTTTGATGGTCGTTTTGTCCTTGAAAGAAGCGGGGAAATTGAAATTTTTACTTGCGTTCTTTTCCAAAGCGAAATTGGACGACAACGGAAGATTCAAGATCTGGAAAGAATATATCGAAATGTTCAAGGAAAATCCCGTGCTCGGCGTCGGCTTTGCGGCGCACCGTATTTTGTATCCCGGCGAACCGCTCAACGCCCATAACACCCTGCTCCAAATGCTGTCCAGTACAGGTATCGTCGGGCTTGCGCTCTACCTTTTCCACCGTTTCCAGACCGTCGTGCTCTTCGTTAAAAAACCGAGCTTCGAGCGTTTGTTCGTCGGGTCGTGCTTGATTACGGGCGTGATCGCGTCGCTCCTCGATCCGCTGTTCTTCCGAACGTATTTTACCATCTATTACGCGGCGTTGTTGCTCGTGATCGAAAAATCCTCCGAATACGACGATCGGAAAACCAACCTTCTCCATCAAAAACAAAAGAAATAAAAAATAACCCCACTTTTCAAAAAGTGGGGTTTCGTTTACGCCTTCGGCGAATATTCATAGCAGGGGATCGGTTTTAACTTGAATTCGTTCAGCGTATGCAGTCTGTCGATCCGCGCCTTTGTCGCCTCGTCCTCGCATACGCCCGTGCGGATATATCGATCGAGCGCCGCGTAGGTGAAACCGAGATTATCCTCGTCCGTCTTTCCGCTCAACCCGTCCGAGGGCACTTTATCCACAAGATCGATCGGCAAGCCCAAATATTTGCCGATCTCTTTCACTTCCTGTACGGTGAGTTTGCCAAGCGGCGAGAAATCCCCCGCGGCGTCGCCGTAGCGCGTGGAATAGCCTACCCAATCCTCCGACAAATTACAGGTGTTGGCGACCCGTCCGTTTCTCGACTGCGACAACGCGTACAAGGTTGCCATACGGATACGCGGCGGCAGATTGACCGTCGTTTGACGGCTGACTTCCACGCCGCTTTCCGAAAGACTTTCCAATACCCCGTCTACCGCTTTTTTGATATTACAGGTATAATTTTCAATACCCAGGTGCGTAACGAGTTTTTGCGCGCAGTCGATATCGCTCTGCTCGCCGTTGGGCATGAGCACGCCGATCACGCGGTCTTTCCCAAGCGCCTGTACGCACAGCGCCGCCACGATACTCGAATCTTTTCCGCCCGAGATCCCGACGACCGCGTTACAGCCTTTGCCGTTTTTTTCGAACCAGTCGCGTATCCATTGTACGGCTTCGTTCGTTGTCTTTTCTGCGTTGAACATATCCAGCCTCCGTTATCAGTATACCCCGAAAGGGGAGAAATAAGTCTTTGGAATAAACCAAAGACTTTGTTTTTTATATCTCGAACAGCAGATCCCCGTAAGTCGGCATCGGCCAGTAATCCGCCGAAACCAAGCCTTCGAGCGCGTCCGCCGCCGCGCGGAGCGTTGCCATTTTCACGAGCACTTCGTCTTTATACCACACGGAAAGCGCGGTAATATCGTCGATCTTCTTGGTTTCTTCAAGCGCCGTTTCCAACGCTTTTACGCCCGCGTACGCCTTTGCCGTAAGCGAGGATATCTCGTTAAGAGCTTCCGTTTCATAGGTGCAATCCAGCGTTTTGCATACCGATTTTTTTGCGAGAATGGTATCCGCAAGCACCTGCGAATACTCGCTGACGGCTGGCAGGATCTCCTTTTTCGCCATTTCGACCATGGTCAGAGCTTCGATATTCGTCAGCTTGCAATAGCTTTCGAGCAAGATCTCGTAGCGAGAGTGCATTTCACGCTCGGTAAACACCTTGTGCTCGGTGAACAGCCGAATATTCTTTTCTTTGATGAAGCTCGGCATCGCGTCGGGCGTGGAGCGCAAATTCAAAAGTTCGCGCGCTTCCGCTTCTTTCAGCCACGCGTCGTCGTAGCCGTTGCCGTTGAAGATAATCCGTTTGTGCGCGGTGATCGTGCGCTTGATCAGCTCGTGTAACGCCGTTTCGAAATTCTCCGCGGTTTCCAACTCGTCCGCGAATTGTTTCAAAGCCTCCGCAACCGCCGTGTTCAAAACGGTGTTGCAATCGGAAATGGACGCCGCCGAACCCAGCATACGGAACTCGAACTTATTCCCCGTAAACGCAAAGGGGGAGGTACGGTTTCTGTCCGTCGTATCCTTGGGAAATTTCGGCAGAGTATGTACCCCGATACGCATCAGTTCCTTTTCTTTTGCGCCGTAGGGCAGGTCCTTTTCGATACATTCGAGCACTTCCGTCAGCTCCGAGCCCAAAAACATAGATACGACCGCAGGGGGCGCTTCGTGCGCGCCGAGTCGGTGATCGTTGCCCGCGGAAGCCACGGAAACGCGGAGCAGATCCTGATATTCGTCCACGGCTTTGATGATCGAGCAGAGGAACAGCAAAAACTGCGCGTTTTCGCTGGGCGTGTCGCCCGGCTCTAACAGGTTTACGCCCGTATTCGTGGACATAGACCAGTTGTTGTGCTTACCGCTGCCGTTTACGCCCTCGAACGGTTTTTCGTGTAAAAGACAAACGAAATCGTGTTTCTTCGCCACCTTTTGCATGATCTCCATCGTCAGCTGGTTATGATCGGCTGCGATATTCGTCGAGGCGAAAATAGGCGCAAGTTCGTGCTGAGAGGGCGCGGCTTCGTTGTGCTCGGTCTTAGCGAGAACGCCGAGCTTCCACAGCTCCTCGTCCAGATCTTTCATATACGCCTGCACGCGGGGTTTGATCACCCCGTAATAATGCCCCTCGACCTCTTGACCCTTGGGCGGTTTCGCGCCGAACAGAGTACGCCCCGTATAAACGAGGTCCTTTCTCTGCTTAAAGGTCTGCTTGTCCACGAGGAAATATTCCTGCTCCGCGCCTACCGTCGTTTTGACGGAAGTAACCTCTTCGTTTCCGAACAGCTTCAACACCCGCATCGCCTGACGGTTGATCGCTTCCATCGAACGGAGCAGAGGGGTCTTTTTATCCAGCGCCTCGCCGCCGTACGAGCAGAACGCCGTGGGGATACAGAGCACGCCGTCTTTGATAAACGCGTACGAAGTCGCGTCCCAAGCGGTATAGCCGCGCGCTTCGAAAGTCGCGCGTAAGCCGCCGGAGGGGAAAGAGGACGCGTCCGTTTCGCCGCGGACGAGTTCTTTGCCCGAAAATTCCATAATCACTTTCCCGCCCTCGTCGGGGGAGATAAAGCTGTCGTGCTTTTCGGCGGTGATCCCCGTCATGGGCTGAAACCAGTGCGTGTAATGGGTCGCGCCCAATTCCACCGCCCAGTCTTTCATCGCGCTCGCCACGGCGTTCGCAACGGATAAGTTCAAGCTCCTGCCGTGCTCCATCGTCCGTTTCAGGGTGTTGTACACCTCGGGGTCGAGCCGATTTTTCATCACCTCGTCGTTGAAAACCATACAACCGAAATAGTCAGACACGAGTTTCATAACATAACTCCTTTCGTGAAAATACAAAAATAACAAAAAATAACGAAAAAAGGCAAAGGCAACAGGGGATTCACCTCTTGCACCTTTGCCGTTGATACGTTCATTATACGACTTTTATGCGGTTTTGTCAACGGTTTGAACGGAAAAATCACAAATCCTCCGCCGAAGTTTGCGTTTCGGGCAGGAATTTCCAATACCGCACGGGCATATATCCTTTCATTTGTTTCAATCTTTCGCGCGAGGGGATATTCACGGCGCGGTAATACCGTTTCCACAGCGCCTGCCAACCCGTCTCGTTTGCCGACAGTAAAATCTCCGCCCGTTCAAGCGGCGCGACGAAGGAATTTTGTCCGTCGTATACGGCGGCTTTTTTGCGTTTTATATCGTGCAGCACGAACGGGAACTGCGGCAGCCGCGCCCGAAAATGCGGCAACAGCAGATCGCAAATATCGTTGTCGGGCGCAAAGGGGGCGTACAGCGCGCCGCTCGCCGTTTCCATAAATCGGATAAACCCGTGAAATTTATGTATTTCGTGTCCTACTTTTTTCATACATTCCACCGCCTCGAATACCTCTCTTTCGGCAAGCCGTTTCGAAACGGGGCGTTTTTCTCTGGCCAGTACGCGGAAATACCCTAGCGCGATCTGTTCGCGGTTTTCCATACCGCTCCGAAGCAGAGTGTCAAGATCGCGCATGCAATCGCGGTCAAAGGCAAGCAAACGGTTTTTCGCTTTTTCCGCGCGCGCCTCGTCCGTTGCCACAAACACGGGCGTTTGCCCCAACGGCAACTGTATTTTTTCGGAAGCGAGCACCGCTTCGGGATCGGCATACGCCACGAGAAACGCCGTGAGAAAGCCCGATTTCGTACCGTCGAATATATACACCATACCCCGCTCCTTTACAGCTGTCCGTGCAACGCGATCAACGCGTTTTGCGGTGTGGAAAGCATACCGAACAGATCGAGCTGCTCCGCGCTTTCCTGCGTTTCGGCTTGGGCGAGCAGTCCTCGCACCGCGTATTCGTTTTTTGCACCGAAAAATTTCCCGTTACAGGTAATAAAATGTTTTGCGCGTTTGAGCGCCACCCGCATTTTCGTCAAATCCTCAAAGGAAAGTTTGGTATATTTCCTCGCTTCCATGATCTTGTACGCGTTTTTCGCGCCGATCCCCGGCACGCGCAACAGCACTTCCAAGGGCGCGCGGTTGATCTCCACGGGGAAAAGATGCATATTCCGCAGCGCCCACGCGCATTTGGGATCAAGCTCCATAGCCAGATCTTCGCCCTCGTCTACGATCTCTTCCACGGAAAACCCGTAAAACCGCAACAGCCAGTCCGCCTGATACAACCGATGCTCGCGAAGCTGTCCCGCGCCGACTTCGGGCAACAGCTTGTCCTTTACCACGGGCACGTACGAGGAATAATACACCCGCTTTAACCCGTTTTTCCGATACAGCGCCTGCGTGAGCCTAAGGATCTGTCCGTCGCGCTCGGGCGACGCCCCGACGATCATTTGCGTAGTCTGTCCCGCAGGCAGAAAATACCCCTTTACCAAGCCTTTTTTCTTTTCTTCGCGGAACGCCTCGGACTGCTCGGTTAGTTTTTTCATAGGCAATAGTAGGCTTTCTTTGCTCTTTTGCGGGGCAAGGAGTTTTAGGCTCTGTTCGGACGGCAGCTCGATATTATAGCTCATTCTGTCCACGTACCGCGCCGCCTCTTCCGTTAATTTCTCGTCTGCGCGGGGTATTCCTTTCAAATGTATATACCCGTGGAAACGGTATTCCGTCCGCAGTTTTTTGACGACGAGCAACAGCCGTTCCATCGTGTAATCGGGATTTTTATACACCGCGGAGGAGAGGAATAAGCCCTCGATATAATTCCGCTTGTAAAAATCGATCGTAAGCTCGCAGATCTCCTCGGGCGTTGCCGTCGCGCGCGGCACGTCCGCATCCAAACGGTTGGGGCAGTATTTACAATTATAAATACAGTCGTTGGACAACAAAATTTTCAGCAGCGACACGCACCGCCCGTCGGGCGTGAACGAATGACAGCACCCCGCAACGTACCCGTTGCCCATACCGCCCGCGTTTTTCCGTCCGCTCCCCGACGACGAACACGACACGTCGTATTTCGCGCTCTCCGTTAAAATTTTCAGCTTCTCTTCCGTGATCATATTCCCATTATATACCCAACGGTAATTAAAAGTCAAACATTTGTTTGCATTTTATTTCAAGTTTTTGTAAGAAAAAAGTAAAATTTACAAAAACTTTACATTCGGTTTACGGGGGCTTTACCGCAAAAAAAGGGGAATGGTGGTATAATAAAATGAGGAAAAAACATGAAAAATACAAAAGCAGAAAATATAGGAGAGAAGAAATGACGATTTTAGAAGCAACATTGTTACTGCTCGCGGGCGTGGGCGTGTTTATCGCGGGTATGAATATGCTGAGCGGCGAATTGGAAAAGAGCGCGGGCGGCGGCTTGAAACGCCTTTTGGGCAAGATCAGCAACAACCGCTTTGCGGGCGTAGGGATCGGCGCGGGGGTAACGGCGATCATTCAAAGCTCGTCCGCGACTAGCGTTATGGTCATCGGGTTCGTAAACGCGGGGATCATGAGCCTCGTGCAGGCGACGGCGATTATTATGGGCGCGAATATCGGTACGACGATCACGGGTATTTTGGTGTCCTTGAAATCCCTGCCCATTTCCGATTTTGCAATGGTGCTTGCGTTCGTTGGCGTTATGATGACCTTTTTCAACCCCGAAAAGATAAAGCAGATCGGCGGGATCTTGTGCGGGTTCGGTCTGATTTTCGTCGGGTTGGAGCTGATGGGCTCGTCCTTGAAAGAATGCGAGGGGATCAACGAATTTTTCGAGGAGCTGTTCTTGAAAATCGATTTTCCGTTGCTTCTTATTCTGTTCGGTACGGTGTTTACCGCGCTGATCCAAAGCTCGTCTGCGGCAACGGGTATCTTTATTACCATGGTCGGCTCGGGCGCGTTAGGGCTGGAAAACGCACTGTTTTTGGTGCTCGGCTCGAATATCGGTACTTGTATTACGGCGGTGCTCGCTTGTATCGGCGCGACGGTCAACGCGAAGCGTACGGCGCTTATCCATTTGTCGTTCAACGTCATCGGTACGATCCTGTTCACGGCGCTGATCTGGCCTTTGAAATCGCAAACCGTGTCGTTGCTGACGAAGATCCCCGGCGGCTCGGAAATGCAACTCGCTTGGTTCCACGTTATCTTTAACGTTACGACGACGGCGATCCTGTTGCCGTTTGTCAAACAGCTCGTCGCCTTTGCAACGACTGTCATTCCCGAAAAGAAATCGGACGGCGAGGAGAGCCGTCAGCTCAAATACGTGGACGACCGTCTGTTGAAAACCCCGTCCGTTGCGCTTATGCAGGTAAAGAAAGAGGTCGAGTATATGGCGGCGCTTGCAGGGACGAACTTTGAAAAATCGGTGCTTGCGATGCAGGAGAATGCGGAGCAGTATTCCGCGGAGATCTTGGAACGAGAAGCGACGATCAACTTTACAAACCACGCCACGACGAGATATCTTATCAAGCTGTCCGCGCTCGTGGACGCGCACGACGAACGGGTGATCGGCGCGTATTTCCACGTGCTGAACGACTTGGAGCGTATCGGCGACCACGCGGAGAATTTCTACGAGATCGGTATGCAAATGCAACAGAGCGGACTTGCGTTCTCCGACAACGCGAAAGCGGAGCTGCGTGAAATGAGCGACGCGGTGTTGCGTATGTTCGAGATCGCAACGGAAGCGTTCGACAACTCGGAAAGCAACCGTTTGGGCGAGCTGACCGCGCTCGAAAACGAAGTGGATAGAATGAAAAAAGAGCTTTCTGCCCGTCATTTTGCCCGTCTTGCGGAGGGGAATTGCAAAGTGGAACTTAGCCCGTATTTCTCGTCGGTGGTTTCGGGGCTTGAGAGGGTTGCCGATCACTTAGTCAACGTGGGATACAGTATTTTGAACCCTACGGGTTCGCAGAGCGAAGCGAAAAAAGTGCTGGAAGAAAAATAAGAAAATTGCGGTTTGCCTATTTACAAACGGGAAAAATTGTGGTATAATGAACATATCATAAACAAAGGAGAAAAACTATGGGCAAATTCGTAATCAAAAAGACGCCTACGGGCGCGTTCAATTTCAGTTTATACGCGGCGAACAAGGAAAAGATCGCAGTTTCTTCGCAGGTATATTCTACGAAATCGGCTTGTAAAAAAGGCATGGAAAGCATCGGTAAAAACGCGGCGAAATGTATTGCCGAGAACAGGGTAGAGGATCAGACCTTGAAAAATCCCACGGCGAAGACCTGCCCGAAATTCGAGGTGTACTACGACAAAGCGGGGCTGTACCGTTACAGGCTGATCGCGACGAACGGCGAAAGTATCGCGATGAGCGAAGAGGGGTATAAATCCAAGAGCGGGGTTATGAACGGGATCAAGAGCGTTTCGGTGAACGCGGTAGACGCGGAGATCGTAGACGAAAGTCTGGAAAAATAAGCGAAAAGCGGGACGGATAAAATTTTCGGAAATTTTTCGAAAGTAGGATAAAAACGCTTGCATTTTTTGAAAAAATACAGTAATATAAATAGGCGCTTTGAGAAAGAGCGTCTATTTATGCAGAGATGTCTGAGTGGTTTAAGGAGCACGATTGGAAATCGTGTGTAGGTCTGAAGCTTACCGGAGGTTCGAATCCTCTTCTCTGCGCCAAATTGAAAAGACTTTCGGAATTATTTTCGGGGGTCTTTTTCTGTTTTTGGCGCGGTTTGCCTTGCCTACGCTCGATTTTTAGCTTATTGTCGCGATGATAAAACCCGTTAAAATTTCGGGTTTATGGAAAATTTTTGTATCTCCTTTTTCTTGAATTCGTCCATAACGTGCGTATACACGTTTAACGTCATATCTGCGGTAGAGTGCCCGACGATCTGTTGACATACGGTAACGTTAACGCCGCTTTCCGCGCAACGCGTGATAAAGGTATGCCTTAAATCGTGTAAATGGTGGTTCGGACACAGAGCCTTAAAGGCTCGGCTCGTCTGCTCCTTGGCAAAGGGGAATACAACCGACGGCGGCGCGTCGTGGTATTTTCCCTGCTTGCGTTTCACTCTTTCCTTTCTGTTTTGCTTGCGTTGCCCCTCTAAAATTGCCGCCACGTCGTCGGTTAAGGGGATATATCGGAGGCTTTCCTCCGTCTTCGTGCCTCTGATCAGAAGCACGCGCCCCTCAAAATCAACGTCTTTCCATTCGAGAGTGAGCGCCTCCGCACGCCGAACGCCCGTATATAGGTAAAATAACATAAGCCATTTATAGCGCGAGTTTTCCAGCGCGCGCAAAAATTCGGCTTGCTCGGTGGCGGTCAACGCCTTTCCGCGTTGCTGTTTATAGCGTACCTTGTCTACTGCCTCCATAACGTTATGAGGCATAAACCCCAAACGCGCGGCTTTCGCCAGCGCGGAAAAGAGTACCTGCCGTGCGTAAACTGCCGTACGGGTTCTGCCTAACGGTAATAGCTCTTTTTCGATAACGTAGGGGTGTAGCTCGGTAAGGGGTAGCCGTTTTAAGCTGTCGGGAATATGCAACCGTATCATTTGCTCGATATTCCGCAGGGAATAGGGGGCAAGGCTCGGGCGTTTGTAAATCTCGTACCATTCCCAAAGCCACGCGCCCAACGTCCATTGCTCGTTGTTCATAAGCTCGCCTCCTCGATGGAAGCAAGCATTTTCGCCTCGCGTTCGGCTTTCTTTTTGGCTCGATATTGTTTTTGATATTGTTTTTGATATTGTTTTAATTGTTCTTTATGTTCTGCTCGGTATATCGCTTGATACTCTTTAAGTTTATCTTTACTTTTTCTTGATTTTTTGGAATATTGTTCGCGCCGTTTTTTGTTGTATTCTTCGCGGTTGGCTCGTCTTTTTTCACGTTCTTTACGGTTCTTTTCTTCGCGGTTTTTCTCGCGCCATTCGGCTTGATATTGCCTAATTCTTTCAATGTCGCTTTCGGTATATTCCGCTTTTTTTCGTATGTAATATTTTGCCATTCTCTCTTTGATTTTTTCGCGGTTTTTCTCTCGATATTGCTTTTTTACTAGTCTAATACGCTCAATGTTTTTTACGCGATATTCCGCTTGTTGTTTCTTTATTCTTTCGCGCCGTTTCTGCGCTCTTCGGTTCTGCGGGATAATATCGTTAAGCGCAAAGCCTGCGTTTAATTGCTCTAACCGCTGATAGATCGTTTGCGTGAAACTTTCCGCACCGCTCCAACCTGTGAGCCGTGCCAGCTTGGCAAGCGGTTTGACGTTCTTATACGCTTTGCGCTGTATTCCCTGCAAAAAGGCGAAATGCTCCACGCCTAACGCGCGCCCGACTTGGTAGGGGCTTTCCTTGCCTGCAAGTATGCCTTTCAGAAATTCCCGCTCCTGCTCGGTAAATACCTTTTTCAGATATACCCGAAACCCTTTCAAGAACATTTCGCGTGCCCGTTCGTCCGCGCTCCCGAAGAATACGTCCTCCGCGCTCTCCGCGTGGGCGTACAGGTCAAGCCATTTCCAGCCGTTCCCGTCTACGTCGTCCGTGCGGTGGTGGTAATGGTGGTAATTTACGGGCGCGTCTACGCTCCGACCATATCGAAGTATCCTTAATTCGCCACTCTTTGACATTGTCCGCTCTCCTTTACTTTGTAAATATAAA
The DNA here is from genome assembly GCA_017465865.1 of Clostridia bacterium. GTDB lineage: Bacteria > Bacillota > Clostridia > Christensenellales > Borkfalkiaceae > Scatosoma. The sequence continues at coordinate 66,463 of JAFTVF010000013.1, read as the reverse complement.
CCTCGTCATAGCCCCCAACGGGCGCAAACCTAAACGAGTGAAACACCGCGCTTGATATTGCCCGATCATAGGGGCGTAGCTTTACCGCTCCCGTCCGTAAATCAAAATAGACTTGTTGCAGTAAATCCTCGTAGGACGCAACCGCCTTTACGTACGCGTTATTCCGCATAAACCGATACGCGCAATACGTCAACCGTTGCAGGTTATCAAAATAAAACTTGTCCAATGCCTCGCGCTCGCCAGCGTTAATACGGGCTACCTGTTCGGGCGTTGCGTTCCACGTCAACCGCTCGCCCTCGGGCGTTTGCTCTACGTGCGCGTATTTCTCGCTCGCCTTTTCCCGTTTCTCTTGGAGGGCTTGTGCCACCAACGCGGACAAATCAACCGTAAATCCGCTTTCTGCCTCTTTCCGTATCTCCGCGTTAGTGTCCATTGCCTTTTTACCTCCTGTATTGTAGTTTATCGAAAAAACAGCCTTTAAGGCTCTCCCAAACCTCAAAAGCTGTTTCTTCCTGTTGATTATCTTTTCGGCTGCGCTTTCGGTCGCTCGCCGTTTAAGATCGCTTTAATTGTACTTGGGAGATAAACTCGGAATAGAAATTTCTATATCGAATTTTCTATATTATAGCATAGAATTTTCTATAAGTCAACACTTATAATAGAATTTTCTATAAAATTCTTGTATGGAATTTGTTACAATATTAAGAAATCTAATGCTTGAACAAAATATAAATCAAACCCAATTAGCGCAAAAGATAGGGGCAAAACAAGCACAGGTAAGCGAATGGCTAAAAGGGAAAGCAAAGCCAGGGTATGACACCCTTAAAAATATGGCTATTTTTCTTGATGTTTCCGCAGACTACCTGCTCGGCTTGGAGGACGAGACGGGGGCGAAGACGTACAACAACTATAACAACTACGGCACGCACAACGGCAACGTTAATTTTTAGACTTTTTTCAAAAAATTTTTCAAAAACCCCTTGACAAATTGCATAATATGTATTACAATTGTCTTACAATAAAAAGGGAGGGTTGACTATGTCTATTACAATGCGAGTAAACGAAAAAGAGCAAGAGCTTATAAAAGAGTTTGCGGGATTGTACGGGTTAAACGTTTCGGAGTATATCCGTAAAATCGTGATGGAACGGATCGAAGACGAATTCGACTTAAAGGCTTATGAGGAGGCGATGGCGGAATTTGTCCAAAATCCCAAAACTTACAGTTTACAAGAGGTTATAGCGCGTTATGGAAAATGAGAAACCGCGCTATCAGGTAAGATTTACCGAACGCGCAATGAAGCAAATGCATAAATTGGATAAACAGCGGTTTATTATCATTACGAATTGGATTGCAAAAAACCTTGAAAACTGCGAAAATCCGCGCCAACACGGTAAAGCGTTGGTTGCGAACCGTTCGGGGCAATGGCGCTATAGGATAGGGGATTACCGCTTGATAGCAAAAATTGAAGAAAATATCGTTACCGTTTTTATATTGGAGGTAGGACACAGAAAGAACGTATACGATAGTTAAATTACAAATCCTTTTTCACCCGTTCAGATCTGAGCGGGTATTTTTTTTAGTTCCGACGTCGGAAATGGCGCAACTCTGCGGGGTGTAGTTATTTTAGGGAAAGTCGCCCGTTTCTTATAAATACGAAACCGTGATATACCAATTTATCGATAGAATAGGAAACGGTGCGCCAAGAACGCGCAGGGGTGATATTTCGCCCGATTACGTAATAGCTGATATATTTTGCCCCGTCGGCAAGTTCTTTTTGTAAATAGGCGTAAATCGCCCGTATGGTGGGGTTAAAATCCTCGATTTTCTTTTTCATATCTTGTTTTCTCCTTGCTTACGTTCGGGGGAGATTTTTTTTGCGGTGTGTTGGGCGACTTCAAACACGCTTGCGCGGTTCGAAGAAAAGGGATATTGCACGCCGTGGCTGAAAGTTTTTCCCCCGCCCCCAGCTCGCGCGGGGTTGTGTCGCGCCGCACGGTCAGCCCGTCGGCGGTTTTGAGGTGGCACTGCCACCCTCACACCCGCCCGCCTGTCTGTCCGTTTCTGCGCGCCCCAACACTTTTTCCGCGCGAGCATACGGCGTCGCCGTTGTAAATTGCCGTTTCGTTTTTCGGGTAGCTTGCGAGGTTTTGCAACCTCGCAAGCAAAGCCGATAAATAGAAACCCGCCGTTGCGCCTGTTTGGAGATATAGAGCCTTAACGGTAGCAAGCGTTACGCCTACGGCGGCACACCTCACGGAAAGATGAGTTGCTAACGCAACTAACTTCCCGCGCGGTGTCTCTGACCGTCGCCTATGCGACGGGGAAAAGGGAAGTAACCAACGGCTTGCGCCGTTTCTCGGATGTTTGACTTTTTCGGGGTGCTGTTTTTGGGCGTGGTTCTGCCTCTGTACGGGCAGAACCACATAACGTACAGCTTGACTTCTCCGTCGCCGTCTTCGTTCTATGTCGTATATCCTCACCCGCCGAACGCCCAGCGGTATAGATATATGTAAATCTGCTTGCCTTTCGGTGTTCAGCCTCTTTTCGGCTCCTACGGGCAACGTTCCCCAACCACTTGATTATTTATACTTTTTCCAACGTCGCCAGCCACGACGTATTACGCGCGTTTATTGCGTTGGCCGCGCGAAACCTGACCTAATTTCTAAGGCGGTTTAAGGGTATGCTCCGCCTGCCGACAAAAAAATACACACTTTTTCCGTCGGCTATGTAAAGCTTGGAAATCGTGTGTAGGTCTGAAGCTTACCGGAGGTTCGAATCCTCTTCTCTGCGCCACAAAACACGGGATACCCAAGCGGGTATCCCGTGTTTTGTTGTCTCCGAAAACAGAAGAGGATTCGAGGGTGGGAGCTGCGAGCGAGAGCGAGCATTTTGCCCAAACAGGAAAAACGAACGGAAGAGAAAGACGGCAAAACAAACGATTGATAATCGTTTGGCGGGGCGCGCCGCTAAAGGCGCGAATCCTCTTTTTTGTTGTCTCCGAAAACAGAAGAGGATTCGAGGGGCGGAGGCGACGCTTTGTTGCTCTGCAACAACCTCCTCTTCTCTGCGTAAATCCGAACTAAAAACCGATTGTGGTTAGGGGGAACTAGAAGATATTTTGTATAGTTGCTTTGTATGATTTATTCGCAATATAAGTTAACATTTGAAATGGTAAATTTTTCCATAAATTGGTAAAAAATAAATTGAAATATTCTTAAACATATGCTATAATAATTTTGTACTTAATTTTATATTTTGTTAATAAAAATATTTTTACAAAGGTAGTAATATGAAAAAATTTTTGCGCTTATTTTGTTTATGTCTTGTTTTTATTTTATCAGTTGGCTTTGTTTCTTGTAAATCGGATAAAAAAGATCAGTCTAAAATATATGAGGTGGAAAATAAATATTTTGCACAAGCATCTTATGATACTGCTGTATTAACTAGTATGGGGGTTAATGGGAATCAGGGGAGTGGCACTACTTATGAAATTGAAGTTGTAAGTAAATGTGCAGTTTCATTAACAGAATACACTGTTAAAGCTAAGCTATATTCGGCAAACAATACCGAATTATACTCTTTTGAAAAAACAGTAGCAAAAAAAATAGAAGCTAATACAGAGTTTAATATCAGAGAAGAGATAACTTATAATGTATATTTTGCAATAAGTCATATTGAAGCTTCTTTTTCAGGTAAATCTAAGGAAAATCCTAATAATGCCAGTGCTTTTAATGAAACAGATGCACAAGTAAAACCTACAGTAACATTTCAAACTAATGGGGGAACGGCTGTAAATTCTATTCGGACAAATACAATAACTTCTCCTCCAACAACATCAAAATCAGGTTGCCTTTTTGGTGGTTGGTATTTTGACAAATCATTGGTTTCTCCAGTATCATTTCCTTTGTCGATAGAAAAAAATATAACGCTCTATGCGAAATGGTTGAATTTAACAGATACTAAAACATGTGAAGAAACCTCTATTAAAGATTGGGATGGATATAGTTCGTCTTCGACTTATTATATAACTCCGACTGGTTTTGATTTAGAATTATTAGCGTCTAAACAGTATTATATGCAAATAACTGTTTCATATGAAGTATATTATGAAAGGGATTATGACTTGCCTTTGGGGTATGCAGGTTCTCCTAAATATGAAGTTTTTATTTTGAATTCTGACGGTTTAGGTACAATCGAAGAAGATTTACCTACAACAAAAACAGCGACCAGATATTCCGTTACATATAGAGCTAATATGGAAGATTTGAAAAATCAAAGTATCACTTTGAAATTTTCTACGGATAATATCCAAAACATAATTTACTTTCAAAATATTATCGTTACATATAGTTGTAAAAAATCTGCATGATATTCTCTTAATAAGAGGAGATAAAACAATGAATTATTTTGCAGAGAATTTGACGGATTTGTTGCGAATACGAAATATCACGCAAAAAGGCTTGGCGGAAAAACTCGGCGTGTTGCCAAGTACCGTAAATCAATGGACGAAAGGGAAACGAGAGCCTGAATACGATATGCTGATAAAGATATGTTGTCTGCTCGATACCGAGCCGACGGAATTGCTCGGCTACTATAAAGCAAAGACGAATATGTAAACGAAAAAGTACCCTGCGGGGGTGCAGCTTAAGGGTTAGACAAAAAAGATTGAATATTAGGCGAGATCGTGTAAGATAACCCAAAACGGAGATGCTTATGAAAAAAATTTTAGCGTATTCTTTATTATTTGCTTTTGCCTTTTGTTTATTGTTTTCGGTGGGATGCAAGAAGCAAGACTATAAGTTGGTATGGTCGGTAAGTTATACCTTGGATGGAAAAACGTATACGGAAAAATCGACTTACAGTATAGCGATAAAAGGGGCTTCGACTGGTATTGATTGTACTGAGGCGGATTATCTATCGTCGGAACACCGTTTTGAAAACGGTCCGTTTAAGCATACGGGTTACGAGTTGCCGAAAGATAGTACTACCGTTCAAGCTCACGGAACTTTAACCGAAGAGGATATAGGAGAATATTTTTATGTTAAAACTTCGTATTATAATCCCCCCGTTTCGCAGGTATGGTATAAGCAATATGAATTTGCAGGCTTTGGCTATCATTACGTTTATGTGAAGATCGTTGACGACGATACAATTGTACTCAAGGCAGATGGTGCGAAAACGACTTATAATGTTTCGAGTTATAGTTTAATCTATTTCAAAGATTAAGGATTGAAAAAAATTCTTATAATCAAAGTATGTAAGCATATTGCAGTTTTTTCAGAAACGGGAAAAATTTTTCAAAAACCCCTTGACAAAATGTTGTTTTATGCGTATAATGTATATACAGAGTAAATACAAGGAGGATTGAATTATGACCACTATAAACGTAAGGGTAGAAGAAAAGGTTAAGCAACAGGCAAGCGAGCTTTTCGAGGAATTAGGGCTTGATATGTCCACGGCGTTGAATTTGTTTTTGCGACAGGCAATCAGTTACGGCGGTATACCCTTTGAAATTCGCAAGCCGAATAAAATAACCCTTGATGCGATAGAAGAGGGAAGACGGCTCGCACAAGATAAAAACGCGGTAGGGTATTCGAATATCAATGATTTTAAGGCGGCTCTTGGCGTATGAAGTATATCATTAAAGCTACGAACCGTTTTGAAAAAGACGTAAAGCAAGCCCAAAAGCGCGGAAAAGATTTAGATAAACTCTTTTATGTAATCGAGAAACTCGCAAACGGTGAAAAGCTCGAAGAAAGATACCGCGACCATAGCTTGGTAGGGCTTTATAAAGGTTGTCGAGAGTGTCATATCGAGCCCGACTGGTTGTTGGTGTACGAGATTTTCGAAGACGTATTGATTTTATCGCTTGTCCGTACAGGCACACATTCAGACTTATTTTAATAGATCATTATTTTTTACCCGTTCAAATCTGAATGGCACTCTTTTGGAACGGCTTATGTGCGGAGATTTTAAGGAAAATATCAAAAAAAACACCCCCTTTGCGGGGTGCTTTTTTCATACTATTTACGCTTGGGGGTTGTAGCAGTTACAAGCCGCGCCGCTTTTCAAAAAGCCCGTGTCCGAGCATTTTCGACAGCTGAACTGCGGTAATAATTCCGCTTCGGCGATGCCTAAACCTTTGAGTATTTTACTGCGTTCGACGAGCAACGCGCTTTTTTGTTCTTCGAGCACGGGCAATTGCTTCGGCTCGAATACTTCCGCCTTTGCAAGCGCGATCTCCATTCTCGACAGCTCCGCCGTGATCTCCTTAAACCGTGCGTTGCCGTTGGCTTTCGCTACGAATTTATCCGCGCGTGCCTGCGCCTTTTCACGCAGCAACGAATAGTACCGTTCTCTGTCCGCTTTCGCATTCACCGCTTCTACGGCGGGGTTGACAAACCCGCGTGCAGGGGCGGTTGCCGTAGCGGTCGGGGCGGCGGGGATCGCCTGCAAGGAATAGATCTCCGCGCGCTTCCAGTCGGAAAGGATCTTGTTCATATAGGGGATCGGACTGCCGCTCGCCGCGCTGCGCTTTGCCGCCTCTATTATCATTTCGTCGTTGAATTTCCATTCCCGCCAAGTCTTGATAAAAGCAAGGTTGGTAGGGCTCTTGCGTAAACCGCCGCACACGGACTGTATTTTCGTGAACAGTTTGAGTTCGGCGTTCTTTTCTTTCAAAAATTCCTTTACGCCGTCCTTGGACACCACGCCGTCGGAAAAGAGCTGTTGCACCAGCGCGTGCATGGAATCGAAATCGCCGCGCTCCGTCTTCAAGCAAAACAGCGCGAGATCGAGCAGTGAGGTTTCTTCAAACCCGAAAGTGTACCATTTTTCGGTGTATTCGTCGATATAGGTAGCGGGATTTTGCACCTTTACGCCCAGTTTTCTGCCGATACGGAAAGTGAGGTTGGCAAGCAGCTCCCGTTCGGTCAGGTACTGCTCGATTTCCTTTGCTTCCGTCTTGCCTTTTTCCGCAAGCTCGTCCAAAGTCAGATCGAGGGAATTCATAGACCCGCGTTTGAGTTTTTTCGCCGCGGCGATTACGCCGTCCTTGGTAAACCCGAGCTTTTCCGTCCATTTCGCAAACAACGCGTAATCCGTTTCGTCGGGATTGCGCTGATAGATAGACAGCGCGGAAAATACGGCGAGCAGATCGCCCTCGTGCGCGTTATAGCTGGACAGTTCTTTTTCTACCTGTTCGTAGGTCGTATGCCCCTGACGAATGAGTTTTTTGGCTTTGTTAAAGATATAGGCGGGGGAGATCGCCTCGCCCTGTTTGTTGATACAGTACTCGGCAATCAGCAAAAACGCTTGCGGCTGCATCGTGTTTTCTTCGAGGAAACGCATATATTTGAGGTAATCGCCCGAGGAAACGAATTTCCCGACCTTTTGCATTTTGCGCTGTAATTCTTTGTTGAAATCGGCGTACTGCTCGTAGCGGATCTTTTTCGGACGGCCGACTGCCGATTTTACGGGCAGATACTGCACGGTGAACGGCTCTTTGGCGAGGATCTCCACAAGGTCGTAATCTTCCCAGAATGCAAACGCTTCGCGGATATTTTCCTCGGTGGTGCGGAGTACCTCTGCCATGGACGAGAGTGAAAATTCACTGTCGGTATTTTCGCACAGATACAAGCCGTAAAGATAGACTTTTACGGCAAATCCGTCCGCTTCGGGCAGGTATTTGGTGATGAATTTGTTTTCGACGATGGTATAAAAATTCCCGTCGTTGTCCTTGGAAAAAGAACAGAAAGCCATAAAAACTCCCTTTTATCCGCCGCTTGCGCCGTAAAGCCGTGAAAAGCGAGTGATTTTTCGGAATAAGCCGTATGTAAATTGGGAAAAATTTTGCTCTTGCCTTTCACTTTTCTTGCTTTCTTCAAACAAATGGTGTATAATAAAATAGTATAGGTATCTGCACCCGCTCGGGTGAGAGTACGTCTATTATAGCTTTTTTCAAAAACAAAAGCAAGGCGTTTTGCCTGCCTTTTTGAAAAATTCAGAAAAAACCCCGCGCGGAGAGGAGGTCAGGCGATGAGAATACTGCATACGTCCGATTGGCATATCGGCAAACGCCTGATGGGCAGAGAACGCCTCGACGAGCAAGCGGAAGTCCTCGACGAGATCGTCGAAATCTGCGACAAGGAAGAAATCGAGCTCGTCCTGATCGCAGGGGATATCTTCGATACCTACACGCCGAGCGCGGAAGCCGAGGACTTGTTTTTTACGAAGATCAAACGCATAGCGGGCGACGACCGCGCGGTGCTGATCATCAGCGGTAACCACGACGACGGCGTACGGCTGTCGGCAGTCGCGCCTCTGTCCGAAGATCAAGGGATATTCGTCGTTGGCAACGCGCGCAAGCCCTTGAAAACGGGCGCGAGCAATAGAAAGACCCGTCCCGTGCTTTCGGGCAAGGGCTACGCGGTTTTCGAAAACGGCGCGGGCGAGCGGGCGTATATTTCCGCATTGCCTTATCCCAACGAGGCGAGGTTTAAGGAAGAAAAGTCGGAATTGCCCTATATCGAGCAGATGCAAAAATGGATCGCGGAGGGCGCGGAGCATAACGCGGACAAACTCCCGTCGGTGTTCGTGGCGCATATCTTCGTGGCGGGAGGCGAGGTCTCGGACGGCGAACGGGAGATCGACCTCGGCGGCGCGCGTGCGATCCCGTATACTGCGTTGCCTGATACGGACTATATCGCGCTGGGGCATTTGCATAAAAAACAGCGTATGGGCAAAGGGAATTGCTATTACAGCGGTTCGCCGTTGCAATACGCTTTCGACGAACGCGCGGACAAGTCCGTAAAGGTGTTCGACTTGAACGGTTCGGGCGTGGAGAATCTGCGCGATCTGCCCTTGACGAAAGGGAAAAAGCTCGTCCGTCTGGAAGCGGACAGCGTGGAGAACGCGTTGGCGCTTTTGGATAACTACCCCGACAACTTCGCAGAGCTGAAACTGTTGCTTACCGCGCCGTTGACTTCTTCGGATACCGCGGCGCTGTCGCAGAAGAAAAACCTCGTTTCCCTTTTGACGGAGATACGGACGGAGGAGCGGTTGGAATTTGAAACGCGCAGAGGACTTTCGGACGAAGCCTTGTTCGACGCCTTTTATAAATCGGCTTACGATACCCAGCCGAAGCCCGAACTCAAAACCCTGTTTCTCACCACCCTTGCGGAAGTGCAGGAATAGAACGGAACAAAAAATAGGAGGATACGCATGAAGCCCGTATATCTTGAATTTTGCGGAATACACAGCTTTTCAGAGCGGACGGAAATCGATTTCCGCGCCCTGCTTGCGGGCGGCGTATTCGGTATTTTCGGGGACACGGGCAGCGGTAAGAGCACGATACTCGACTGTATCCACTTAGCCCTTTACGGCAAGATCGAGCGCAGCGAAGGCTCGATGAACGACTGTATCCATTACAACCTTGACAGCGCGTACGTGGTATTCGATTTCGAGATCACGACGGAGGGGGTACGGCATATCTACCGCGTGCGTAGAGAACGCAAGAGAAAAAGCGGTTCGGCGAAAGCGTTTTTGTACGAATACGCGATAGACGGCGGGCTTCTCGCCTTGGCGGAGGGCACGCGGGACGTGGACAGACGGTTAGAGGAGATCATCGGGCTGACCTTCGACGATTTCAAGATGTGCATCGCGCTTCCGCAGGGGGATTTTGCGGCGCTCGTCAAAGCGCCTACCTCCGAGCGGGTGAAGCTCGTTTCCAGACTGTTCGATTTGGAAAAGTACGGGGAAAAACTGACGAAAGCGGCGAACGAGAAATACTATCGCGCGGAAGAAGAGGTCAACCTCGTGCGCGCGAAGATGGAACAGAACGATATCGGGGGCGAGGAGACCGTTACGCAAAAACAAGCGGAGATCGAGGAGCTGAAAAAATCGCTTATACAAGCGGAGCAAGCCTTGAAAACCGCGGAAACGGCGCTGGAAACAGCGACCGCGCTCGATAGGGAAAAGCGGGAATACGACGAGGCGAAACGGCGGCTTTTCTTGCACGAACAGCGGCTTCCTGAAATGCTGAAAAAACGGGAGCAGACGGAGCGTATCCCTTTGGCGAAAGCCGTAAAACGGGAAGCGGACGCGCTGGAAACTAACCGCAGGGAAATGCAGAGCGCACAGCGTTTGGCAAAAACCGCACAGGAGGAATTGACCGTCGCGCAAGGGAGCTTGGAACGGCTCAAACAAACGCTTACGGAAGAAAATTTCGACGAAAAAATCGTCAATCTGTCGGTAACCTTGGATAAAATCAAAGGCGCGGAAAAGGAACTCAAAGCCGAACGGGACGCGGAAGCACTTTTGAATAAATGCGTGGAAGAATACAAACGCCTGAACAAAGCGTGCGAGGCGGAGGATTTTACAGCGCAGGCGGAACGGCTGGAAAAGGAAATCGTTGCGCTCGGCGAGGACGAAACTCTGCTTGATTATTTGAAACATAACTGCAAAGAGTTGTTGCTCGTGGACGCGTACGGCGAGGTGCGGAAAGACCTGCGCGGGCTTGCGGAAAAATATCCGCAAACGCAAGCGGATATTTCAACGCTCCTGAAAAAATACACGCTGGGGGAAGCGGACGGGATCTTGGATATCGCGGAGATCAATCTGCGGTTCAAGCAGACCGAGAAGCAGCGCAAGGCGTTGAAAAACCAGCTGACGGAGCTGGAAAAACGCAAGCACGCGTACGAGCTGAACGAACAGAAAAAGGAAAGCGTAAAAGAGCAGGGCAAGCTGTACCGCGAGGCGCTCAAAGCGGCGCAGGAAAAGACGGCGCAGATCCGTGCGCTCGGCGATTTAGGAGAGCTTCAAGCCCGTTTGGAAAACTTGCAGTCGTCCAAAGCGAAGCTGCAAGCGGATATCGACAAAACGCAGGACCGCTCGAACGCGCTCCGCGCGGAATACGAAAGACAGTCGGCGCTTTACGCAAAGGCGCGGGAAACGGAGCAAAGCCTGTCGGAAAGCCTTAATAGCGCATTGAAAGACAACGGATTTTCTTGCGTAGAGGAAGCGAAAGGCTTGCTGGACAGCCTCGGCGACGAGCAGACGGCAAAGACGGCGTGTAAAGAGTTTTTCGACGGATACGAGTTCTATAAACGCAAATGCGGCGAAACGGACGGTAAAAAATTCGACGGCTACGACGAGAACGCGCTTGCGCTTGCAAAGGCGCAAAAGCAGACGGCGCAGACCGCGCGGGATAGCTTGCAAAAGCGGATCGCGGCGGAGGAGACGGAATACAAACGGCTCGTCGAGCTTCGGGAAAAATACCGCGCGTTTGAAAAGGAGCTTGCGGAAAAGGAAAAAACGAAAAAACTCTGCGACGAGCTGCGCGCGCTGCTTCGCGGCAATCGGTTTTTGGAGTTTATCGCTTCGGAATACTTACAGGAGATCTGCACGGCGGCGAGCCGTACGCTGTTGTCCTTGACAGGCGGGCGGTATTTTCTGCGGTACGATAAGGAATTCAAGGTCGGGGACAACCTCGACGGCGGGAACTTACGCGCGGTGAAAACGCTCTCGGGCGGGGAAACCTTTCTCGTATCCCTGTCGCTCGCGCTGTCGCTGAGTGCGGCGATCTGTCAAAAATCCCTGCGCCCGATCGAATTTTTCTTCCTCGACGAGGGGTTCGGAACGCTGGACGACAAGCTCGTGGATACGGTAATGGACGTGCTCGGGAAGCTGAGTAAGACCTTTGCGGTGGGGCTTATTTCCCACGTAGAGGAACTAAAACACAGAATTGATAATAAACTGTTGGTAGCGGGCGCTACAAAGAGCTGCGGCTCGAAGGTGCGCGTCGAACGGTTTTGAGTAAGAAATAAGAAATAAGAAATAAAAAATAAAACACGGAACAGGTTCGGACTATGAAAACGGTAAACGGAAACAAGAGTACGATTTTAAGTGCGGTTTCCCTGTGGAAAAAATTTAATCTGGACTATCCTTTAAGCGCGAGTGAATGGGGTGTCGAAGACAAGAGGGGCGTGCGGTACAGCCACGTTACCTTTTCGGGTCACGCAGTAGACGACGGCGCGGTGCGTATTTACGCGCGGTTCGGCAGACCGAAAGGCGCGGACAAACGCCCCGTCGTGTTGCTGTTACACGATTTCGGCAAAGCCCACGACGACGAGCTGATGCGGTATTTTATCGACAAAGGCTACGCCGTGCTTATGCCCGATTATTCGGGGAAAATGGATTCGGACGAGGAGGGAACGCTCCGCACCGTCTATCCCTATTCGCTTTCCTACGCGAATTTTGAAACGGCGAAAGGGCTGTACGATATGGATAACCTCGAAGCCGACGGCATTTGTTGGTTCGAATGGACGTACGTTGCGCTGTATGCGATCAAATACTTAAAGCTCCGTACGGACGTTAGCAATATCGGCGTGGTCGGCGTGCGCGGCGGTGGCGAGCTGGCTTGGCACGCGATGCTCTCGCCCGAGGTCAAATGCGGTGTGCCCATCAACGCGGCAGGCTGGCATTCTTTCCAAAACGTTGCGAAATTCGGCGGGAACGGCGCGTATAATCTCAGCGACGATCGACACCGTTATATCGCGGCGGTCGAGGCGCAGTCGTATGCGCCGTACGTGAAATGCCCCGTGCTCATGCTCTGCGCGCTCCGCGACGCGGCGTTCGATTGCGACCGTGCGTACGATACCTATTCGAGGATCGGCAACGACGACGGCAACGCGCTTGTGTACTCGCCCGACGGCGGCGCGTGTATCGGGCCGTACGGGCTGACTGATCTCGATCTGTTTTTGGAAAAGAATTTGAAAGGCAGAGAGATCTATATCCCCGACACCCTCAACGTTTCCTTAAAAGAAGCGGACGACGGGTTGGAGATCACGGTGGATTGCGACAAGGAAGGGCTTTTGGAAGAGGCGGGCGTATTCTACGCCGAGGCGGACGTCAAGACCCGTTCGACCTACCGCGAATGGCGGTGTATTTTCAAGACGGACGGCAGATCGGTAAAGAATAGCCAGACGGGCTGTAAGGTAAAGCCGTTCGCGGGTGCGACGGCGGTGTTCGTGTACGCGTACGCGAAATATATCAACGGTTTCCGCGTGATGTCCAAGATCACTTCTAAGCGCCTGTCTAATCCCGACCCGTCGGCGGTCAAGAGCAGGATACTGTTCACGGGCAAGGAAACGGAGAGCTTTACGGTGGCGGAGAACAAGGAAAATTCCGTCGGCGAGATCTTTTTGGAAAAGGAAGCGATCCCCAAGCTCGCGACGGGCTACGGCGATATCCGCGGCGTGTATTCCGTGGGCGGGATCAAGACCTATAAAATCAGCTCGCCGAGGTATATCCCCGACGAAAACGCGTTGCTCAAATTCGACGTGTATTCCAAGGAAACGCAGGAGATCTGGGTAACGGTCGAAGTCGCGGACGTGGAAAAGGGCGAGGAGCGGTACAGCTGTCTTGTCGAGGTCAAAGGCGGGGGGAAATGGAAACGGATCATTCTCAAAGCGGAGGATTTCAAGGGCGAAACCTTGGGCAGACCGCTCGGCAGCTTCCAAAACGGTAACGCGCTGGTGTTCGATTGCGCGTTCGGTGAACAGGAATTTTCGGTTACGAATATTTTATGGCTGTAATGACGTACGAAATCAATGAAAAATTGACGATGAAAAAGCCGCACCCTTGCGGGGGACGGGAATGGCAGATCGTGCGCGTGGGCGCGGATATTAAATTGCAATGCCTGACCTGCGGGAAGTTCGTCAATCTCATGCGGGACGAATTGAAAAAACGGGTGAAGCCACCGAAAAACGAGGCGAAAGAATGAACAAGGATTTGAAAAACAGCGAGTTATACGAAGCCTGTTACGGGGATAAGGAACGGAGATCGAATATCCGTTTTTACGCCGTGATCCTATTCTTATTCGCCTTGCTTTTGGGCTTTCGCGTGTACTGGACGAATACGTTCGGCAGGGTGGAGGTGGACGGCTCGTCCATGTACAAAACCCTGTCCGACGGCGAAAAGCTGCTGATGAAAAAGACGGATACGGGCGAAGCGGATTACGGCGACGTCATCGTCGTATACGTAGGCGATTATCCCGAATTTTCCGACGGTACGGAATATCTTATCAAACGCCTGATCGCAAAGGCGGGGGATCGGGTGCGCTGCACGGACGGAAAGCTGGAAATTCAATATTCGGGCGCAACCGAATGGACGGCGCTGGACGAGCCGTACGCGTATTATACCGATCGCGCGGATTACGATTTTAAGGAATACGCCGTGGGCGAGGGCGAAATATTTTTCTTAGGCGATAATCGGAATATCAGCCAAGACAGCCGATATTTAGACGGCGGTTCGCGGCTCAAAGGTCTGTATAAAGAAAAGGATATCATCGGTATCGTACCGAGCTGGGCGATCAAGCACCGCAACGTGCTTGCAAAAATATTTTTTTGAGTAAAACAAACGTAAAAGGAGAACGTATATATGTCGATTAGAATTACTTCCGACAGTACCTGCGATTTAGGCGAACTCGTAGCAAAACACAATATAGGGATACTGCCTTTGCAGGTCAATCTTGACGCGAACGCGTATTTCGACGGCGTGGATATTACGCCCGAGGAGATTTTCAAATTCGTTGCCGAAACGAAAATGCTCCCCAAAACCAGCGCGCCGAGTATCGCGGATTATCAGGAATTTTTCAAAAAACAGCTGGAAACCTACGACGAGGTGATCCATTTCAACATTTCCGCGAAAAGCTCGGGTTCGCACAATATGGCAAAACAGGCGGCGGAGGAGTTCGGCGGCAAGGTCCGCGTGATCGATTCGATGGCGCTCTCGTCAGGGCAGGGCTTGCTGGTTATGAAAGCGGCGGATCTGCTCGCCCAAGGCAAGAACGCGGACGAGATCGAAGAAACGGTGCTCGCACTTCGCGAAAAGGTGAATACCTCGTTCGTGCCCGACAGCCTCGATTATCTGCACAAAGGCGGACGGGTTTCGGGTATGGTGAAGATGGCGGCAAATCTTTTGAAGATCCACCCGCTGATCTACATGGACAAGGGTCAGCTCGTGCCGGGCAAGAAATACCGCGGTAAAATGTCCTTCCTTATCAAGCAGTACGTGGAGGACCTTAAACAGCAGTATCCGAATTACGATAAGACCCGTTGTTTCGTTACCCATTCCTCGGCGGATCAAGAGCTGGTGGACGCGGCGAAAGAAAGAGTAAAAGAGCTGTTTGATTTCGACGAAGTGATCGAAACGGTGGCGGGTTCGATCGTTACCAGCCATTGCGGCAGAAATACCCTCGGCGTGTTGTTTATCTACGAATAAACCGCGCAAGGAAAAAAGGAGAAAATTATGGTTTCCGTATACAACGACGCCGATTATTTGTCGGTCTATAAACAAAAGAAACGCATTTTGAGCGTGTTCTGGGCGGTAACGGTCTGTTATCTCGTCTTTTGTCTCGCTTTGCTGATCTATCATATTTCCCTGCCCTACGCCGCGCCGAATGCGAAAGTGCCCAAGATGTGCGTATACGTCGCTTCCGCGCTGTACGCCGTGTTCATTTTCCCGTTCATGGCGATCAAATTCAGCCGCGTACGCAGATATTTCCGTATGCTTACCTACGTGTCCGAGGGCTTGAAAAACGAGGAGAAGAACTATTTTTACTGTTTCGCGGAAAAATCCCTGCAAAAGGACAATATCGACGTGGTAGGCTGCGTGTTCGAAACGTGGAATAAGAAAAAACAGGAATGGATGGAACGCGAAGCGTATACCGATCCCGAAAAGCCCATGCCCGCGCTGGACAGCGGGGATTACGTGCGTTATATCACGCAAAGCAACTTCATTATCCAATACGAGGTGTTACAGCACCGCGCGCTCGAATTCGAAGAAGAGGACGAATACGAGGAATACGAAGAAGAAGTTGAAGAAATTCAAGAAGAAACCGAAGAATAAACAATAAAAAGGAGAGAGTATTATGAGAGCAGTTGTTACCGTTACGGGTAAAGACAAGAAAGGCATTATTGCAAAGGTAAGCACTTTTCTTTCGGAAAAGGGCGCGAATATCGAGGACATTTCGCAGACGGTCTTGGGCGAATATTTCGCTATGATCATGATCGCGGATATCTCCTCGGTGAAAGAGGAGCTGTCTACGCTCGCGGCGCAGTGCGCGGAGCTTGGCAAGCAGATCGGTATGTCCATTTATTTACAACACGAAGACATTTTCAACGCAATGCACACCGTTTAACCGTCGTTTTAGGAAGGAGAGATAGCTATGTTCAGTAATAAAGAAGTCCTGGAAACGATCGCAATGGTCGAAAAGGAGCATTTGGATATCCGTACGATCACGATGGGGATATCCCTGCTCGGTTGTATTCGCGACAGCGCGGAAGAAACGGCGAGAAAGGTGTACGATCTCGTCTGTAAAAAGGCGGAAAATATCGTCAAAACCGCTTCCGATCTTTCGGCTGAATACGGTATTCCTATCGTAAATAAGCGCGTTTCGGTAACCCCCGTCAGCCTGCTTTGCGCGGCGTTCCCCGAAAAAGCGCCCCTGATCGGTAAAGCGCTCGACGACGCGGCGGCAACGCTCGGCATCGATTTCCTCGGCGGGTACTCCGCGCTTGTGCACAAAGCCACGGCGGATTACGAACGCAAATTCATCGAAACCATTCCCGAAGTGCTTGCCTCGACGTCGCGGCTTTGTTCGTCCGTCAACGTCGGCTCGACGAAGTCGGGTATCAATATGGAAGCGGTAAAAATGCTTGGCGAAACTTTCAAACAGGCGGCGCTGCTTACCAAAGACAAAGACGGTATCGGCGCGGCGAAGCTCGTCGCCTTTTGTAACGCGGTGGAGGACAACCCGTTTATGGCGGGCGCGTTCCACGGCGTAGGCGAAGCGGATACCGTGATCAACGTCGGCGTTTCAGGGCCAGGGGTCGTCAAGCACGCCCTCGAACAGATCCCCGACGCAGACCTCACGGAAGCGGCGGAAATGATCAAACGCACGGCGTTCAAGATCACGCGCGCGGGTCAGCTCGTCGCGAAAGAAGCGGCAAAACGCCTGAACGGTCAGTTCGGTATCGTGGACCTGTCGCTTGCGCCCACGCCTGCCATGGGGGACTCGGTAGCGATGATCTTAGAGGAGCTTGGCGTAGAGGTAGTCGGCGGCCACGGCACGACGGCGGCGCTTGCGATGCTCAACGACGCGGTGAACAAGGGTGGCGTTATGGCGTCCTCGCGCGTCGGCGGACGTTCGGGCGCGTGTATCCCCGTGGCCGAGGAGATCGGCATGATCAAGGCGGCGGAAAAAGGCGCGATCACGCTGGATAAATTAGAGGCAATGACCTGCGTTTGCAGCGTAGGTTTGGACATGATCGCGATCCCCGGCGATACGCCCGCAACGACGATCGCGGCGATGATCGCGGACGAAGCGGCGATCGGTATGATCAACAACAAGACCACGGCGGTGCGCATTATTCCCGCGCCCGGCAAGACGGTGGGCGACGAGGTCAGCTTCGGCGGGCTTCTCGGCAGAGCGCCGATCATGCCCGTTCACGCTTGCGACAGCTCGCGGCTTATCAACCGCGGCGGGAATATCCCCGCGCCCATTCACAGCTTTAAGAACTAAAAAGGACAGAAATAGGATATGGAAAGAAAAGACGTTCCCGAAAATTGCAAATGGCGGCTTTCGGATATTTACGAAAGCGAAGAGGCTTGGGAAAAGGAATATAAGGCAGTCGAAGCGGAATACTCTAATTACGATTTCGGCAAATTCAAGGGCAAACTCGGTGAGAAATCGGTATTGCTCGATTGCTTGCGGTTTGAAGAAACGCTTTCGCGCAGGCTGGAAAAGCTGTATCTGTACGCGCATACCCGCCACGACGAGGACGTGCGTATCTCCAAAAACACCTCCGCACAGGCAAAGACGGGCGCGCTGTATTCCAAGCTCTTTGCAGGGCTTTCGTTCGTTGAGCCCGAATTGACGGCGCTGGACGAGCGCGTTTTGCAGGGCTTTATCGCCGATCCCGATTTTTCTGCGTACGAATACAGACTGCGGAAAGTGGCAAGCTCCAAAGCGCACGTACTGAGTGAAAAGGAAGAAAAGCTCCTCACCCTCGGCAGCGACGTGATGGGGGATTTCCAGAGCGTATTTACTATGCTCGACAACGCCAACCTCAATCTGCCCAAGGCGAAATTAAACGGCGAGGAAGTGCAGATGAGCCACGGCACGTACGGCGTGGTGTTGCACACGGGCACGGCGGAGGAGCGCAAGGAATGGTTTGGGAAATACTACGGCGCGTATATCAAGCTGATCGACGCGATCGCGCAGACCTATTATTCCAACGTCAAAAAGGACGTGTTCTATAAGACGGTGAGAAACTACGACAGCTGTATGGCAATGGCGATGGACGGCGAGGACGTAGACCCGATCGTGTACGAAAACCTCATCGAAGCCGTGCACGGCGCGTTGCCCGTAATGCACGAATATATTTCTCTTCGAAAGGAAGTCATCGGGCTGAACGAACAGCATATTTACGATATTTACGTACCGCTCGTCGAAAACGCGGACATCAAACTCCCGTTCGAGGAGGCGTACGAACTCGTTATCGAGGGGCTTGCGCCGCTTGGGAAAGACTATCAGGAGCTTTTGAGAAAGGGCAGAAAGGAGGGCTGGATCGACGTATACGAAACGGAAGGCAAGCGCAACGGCGCGTATTCCGCGGGGATCTACGACGTACACCCGTTCGTAATGCTCAATTATCAGGAAACCACCAACGATATCTTCACGATCGCGCACGAGATGGGGCATGCTTTGCACTCGTATAAATCGGTACAGGCGCAGCCGTATGCCAAAGCGCAGTATACCATCTTCCTTGCCGAGATCGCAAGCACCGTCAACGAAGTGCTGTTATTAAAGCATTTGTATAAAAAGACGGAGGATAAGAACCTCAAAAAATACCTCTTAAATTATTATATGGACAGTATCCGCGCCACCCTCTTCCGTCAAACGCAGTTTGCGGAATTCGAACAGCTCGCGCACGCGAAAGCGGAGGCGGGTGAGGCGCTCACCAAAGAGAATATGAGCGAGATCTATTACGGGCTGAACAAGTCGTATTACGGCGACGGGATCGTGCACGATCAAGAGATCGCCTACGAATGGGCGCGTATACCCCATTTCTATAACTCGTTCTACGTCTACAAATACGCGACGGGGATCATCTCGGCAATTTCGATTGTCAAGCGTATCTTAACGGAGGGGGAAAGCGCAGTGCAAGACTATTTCACTTTCCTGTCCTCGGGCGGTTCGGAAGACCCCGTGTCTATTTTGAAAAAAGCGGGCGTGGATTTGACGACGAAAGCGCCGTTTGAAGCGGCGATGCAGGAATTTGCGGATACCTTAAACGAATTTAAGAGCCTGCTTTAATAGGCAAAAAGGAGAAAATCATGGCGAACGAACTGAATACGATGCCCTATAACCGCGACGCGGAAATGGCGCTGCTCGGCTGTATTCTCATCGATAACGAGATCGCTTCGGAGCTCGTCGATAAGCTGACGGAGGACGATTTTTATCAGGAATCGCACAAGTATATCCTGCGCGCGATGCAACGGGTATACAACGACAGAAAACCCGTCGATCTCGTAACCGTTGCCGATCAGCTGGAAAACGAGGCGACGCTTGAAAAAGCGGGCGGGATCGTGTATCTTACCGAGCTGACCCAGATCACTCCGTCGGCGGCGAATTATAAATCCTATCACGAGATCGTCGCGCGCGACAGCACCAACCGAAAGCTCATTCGCGCGGCGCGGAAGATCATCGAAACCTCGATGAAAAGCGCGGACGAGCGCACCTCGCTGTCCTTTGCGGAAAAGAGCGTTTACGACATCTCCCGCCAATCCGAGCGTTCTGCGCTTTTGGGTATGAACGAGGGGGATATTATCGGCGAAGTGTTGCAAAAATTCGAGAAATTACAGTCCGACCCCAACGCGTTCAAGGGTATTCCCACGGGCTATAAGCGTTTGGATAAAATGACCCACGGTTTACAGCCGGGCGCACTGATCGTACTTGCCGCCCGTCCTGGTATGGGTAAGACCTCGCTTGCTATGAACCTCGTAGAAAACGCGTCCCTGCGCGCGGGCAAGACCTGCGCCGTGTTCTCGCTCGAAATGCCGCGCTCGGAGATCGTGCAAAGACTTATCTGCGCGTATGCGAACGTGAGCATGCAAAAGGCGCTGGACGGGAGCTTGTCGGCAAAGGAATGGAAAAAGCTGATGCTCGCAAGCGATCAGCTGAAAAAGAGCAATATCTATATCGACGATTCCTCGCGCGTAACGCCTGCGGAGATCTTGTCCAAATGCCGTCGGTTAAAGACGACGGCAGGCGGGGTCAATCTCATTATGATCGACTATATCCAGCTGATGTCGAGCGGGGATTCGAAAATGGCAGGCGCGGAAAACAGACAACAGGAGATCGCTTCGATCACGCGCGATCTGAAAATTATGGCGAAAGAGCTTGGCGTGCCCGTTATCGCGCTGTCCCAGCTTAGACGTATCCAGTCGAAAGAGCCTACGCTGTCCGACCTGCGCGAATCGGGCGCAATCGAGCAGGACGCGGATATCGTAATGTTCATCAACCGTCCCGAGGCGGTGGCGACGGCAGAGGAGCTTGCTTCGGGCAAGATCGTCAAAGGCGCGGCGGAGCTGATTCTCGCCAAGCACAGAGGCGGCGAGCAGGGCAGAGTATCCTTAAAATTTATCGGCGAATGTACGAAATTCGTGGACGTGGACGAACAGAACCGCGACGACGAGCCGCCGCAGTACGGTACGACGCCCGTGCAATATGACGACGACGAAGAATACGAAGCGCCCGAGGACGATTACGTTCCGCCCGAGCCTCCCGCAAGAAAGGGAGAATTAAAGGGCGTAGACGACGAGCTACCTTTTGAATAATAGTATGCAAACGAAGATACGGCCGATCACGCCCGAGAGTTTGGCGGAAGCGAAAAATTTAATATTTAACGGCGGTGTGGTGGCGATTCCGACGGAAACGGTGTACGGACTCGGCGGTAACGCCTTTGACGATCACGCGGTGAAACGCATTTTCGAAGTAAAGGGCAGACCCAACGACAATCCGCTGATCGCGCATATCCATACCGATTACGACCTCTCTAAGATCGTGGATTACGACCCGCCGTGTGCGAAACAGCTCCGCGAGGCGTTTTTACCAGGACCTTTGACCCTCGTCTATCCATCGACGAATAAGGTCAGTCCGTTCGTGTCCTGCGGTTTGAACACGCTTGCCGTGCGCGTACCCTCGCACGAGGGCGCGCAAGCGTTTTTGAGGGAAGTGGATATACCTATCGTCGCGCCCAGCGCGAATATCTCCAAGCACGTCAGTCCCACTTCGGCAAAGCACGTGTACGACGATTTTCAGGGCAAGATCCCGTTGATCCTCGACGGCGGGGAGTGCGTAGGCGGGATCGAGAGCACCGTCTGCGACGTTACGGGCGACGTGCCCGTGATCTTGCGTCCGGGGCTTATTACTAAGGAAATGATAGCCGAAGTCGTCGGTGCTTGCGAGGAATATACGCCCGATTTTTCGTCGGGGGAAAAGGTCAAAAGCCCGGGGGTGCTGTATAAGCATTATTCTCCGCGCTGTCAAACGAGATTGTATTCGTCCGAAAGCGTAGAATTTGCAATTTCCGCGTATTTGCGGGAACGGGAAAAGGGCGAGAAAGTTGCGGTGCTTTGCGAGGAAAAGCGCATGCCCGATTTTGAAAAGTTGGGCGCGAGATGCTTAAACCTCGGCAAAACCGAAGAGGAAATGGCGACGAGGCTGTACGCGCTTCTTAGAGAAGCGGAAACCTGTTGCAACGTGCTGATCGCGGTAGAGCCTACGGCAAAAGGCGGGGTAATGACGGGCGTTCTCAACCGTTTGAGAAAAGCCTGCGCGTCGGTGGATATTCCGCATAAAAAGGTGTAAAATGAGCGCAAAAAAGCAAAAGACAATCGTATTCGTCTGCACGGGCAATACCTGCCGTTCTCCGATGGCGGAGATATTACTGCGGGAACGCTTGAAAAAGCTGGGCTTAAAAGGCTTTTCGGTGTGCTCGGCGGGGCTTGCCGTAAAGGACGGGGACAAGATCAATCCGCTTTCGAAACAGGCGTTAGAAGAAAACGGGATCACGGCGGAGGATTTTTCCTCTACGGCGCTTAACGACAAGATCTTGCGCGACGCGTTCGCGATCGTGTGCATGACGGAAAAACAGCGCGAGATCCTGATGGATATGCGCTGGAACGCTCTGCGGAAAACGGGCGCGGAGGATATTGAAAACAACGTGCGTTCGTTCGCGGAGATCACGGGCTATGAGATTATCGACCCGTACGGGAAAGATATCGAATGTTACCGCTACGTGTTCGGGCTGTTGGAAGCGGGAATGTCCGCGCTGATTGAAAAGCTCGAACTTGCCAAATACGCGAGCGTGCCCAAGCCCCGAAAACCGCGGGCAAGCACGACGGCGAAAAAACGGGGCAGACCGAAAAAGACGGAAAAAAAAGAAAACGATAAAACAAAATAAGGAGAAAAACTATTATGAAAATTGCAGTAGCTTGCGATCACGGCGGATTGAATTTGAAAAAAGCGATGATCGCTTACGTGGAAAAACTCGGCCACGAGGTAAAGGATTTCGGAACGCACGACAACGCGTCTTGCGATTATCCCGATTTTGCGTGCGCGGCGGCGGAAGCGGTCGCGAGCGGGGAATGTGAAAGAGGTATCGTCGTTTGCTCGTCGGGGATCGGCGTTTCGATCGTTGCGAATAAAGTACCTGGGGTGCGCTGTGCGCATTGCCACGACCTGTACTGCGCGAAATACACCCGTTTGCATAACGACGCGAATATGATCGCGTTCGGCGAAAAGGTAGTCGGCGAGGGCATGATGCAAGAGCTTGTGTCTATGTTCCTCAATACTGAATACGAGGGCGGGGAACGCCACGACCGCCGTATTGCGAAGATTAAAGCGATCGAGGAAAAATATTGCAAATGAAAAGGATCATAGCGATCGGCGGTGGAGAGCTTCGCGAACGCACTACGCTTGCCATAGACGAATATATAGCAAAGCTCGCGAAAGAGCGCGCGGGGGAGAACAGAGCGAACGCTTTGTTTATCCCTACCGCCAGCCATGATTATATGCCCTATTACAATACCTTTCACAAGGTCTACACGGGCGTTTTCAATATCAAAACGGACGTCGCGCTGACGGTGTATAAAGAACCTGATATGGAAAAACTGCGCGCGAAATTCGAGAAAGCGGACGTAATCTACGTCGGCGGCGGCGATACCGTGTTTATGATCGAGCATTGGAAACAGTCGGGATTATTGCCGCTGATCGAGGACGCGTACGCGCGCGGCGTGATCATTGCGGGCTTGTCGGCGGGCGCGATCTGTTGGTTTTCGGATATCTATACGGATTCGGCGGCGGTGCACGGCGACGACGAAAAGTATGCCATGTTCAAAGGATTAAATTGGATAAACGGAATAATTTCTCCGCATTATGGCGCAAGAATGCTTGACTTTGATAAAATTGTGTGCTATAATTACGACTGTGCTTACGGGATTGAAGACGATTCCGCGCTCGTTATAGAGGACGGAGAGATCGTCGGGAGCTTGTCAAGCGGCGGAAAAGCCCTGCGATTAGAGCGAAAGAACGGAGCAATACAAAAGACGGAAATTCCTTTACTGTAAGGGATTTTCGGGTAATATGCGGATGTGGCGAAACTGGCAGACGCGCAGGTTTCAGGTTCCTGTGGGAGACCATGCAGGTTCAAGTCCTGTCATCCGCACCACGATTGGACGGTAATCTTGATACAAAAAGTATCAAGATTACCGTCTTTTTGGTTGCGCCTACTTTTTAGTCCAACCTAACCGTTAATATCACTAAAAATATGCTTGACTTTTACTGTCGAAATTGGTAGAATAGTATATAGTGGAAACTACCGTTTAGATATAAAGCAAAGGAGCAAAATATTTTATGTCTATTGTAGAGTTTTGGAATCAAATGACGGCAAATCCGTTATTGTTCGTAGCCGTAATTTTAACGCTCGGCGTTATATTGGTAAACGGCTGGACGGACGCGCCGAACGCGATTGCAACGTGCGTGGTAACGAGATGTATGAAGCCGAAAGCGGCGATCCTTATGGCGGCTGTTTTTAATTTCCTCGGCGTGCTTGTTATGACGCTTGTCAATGCAACGGTTGCGGAAACGATTACGAAAATGGTCGATTTCGGGGGCGATCCCGACCAGGCTATCGTCGCACTAAGCGCCGCGTTGTTTGCTATTGTTCTATGGGCAACGCTTGCGTGGGTGTTCGGTATTCCTACGAGTGAGAGCCACGCGTTAATAGCAGGTCTTACGGGCAGCGCGATCGCGCTCCATAACGGATTTGGCGGTGTAAACGGTGCGGAATGGGTAAAGGTTTTATACGGTATCGGTATTTCCGTCGTGCTCGGCTTTGGTTTGGGCTGGCTGGTCTGCAAGTTCGTTACGAAGATTTGCTATAATATGAACCGACCGAAAACAGAACCGTTCTTTAAGGGCGCGCAAATTACGGGCGCGGCGGCTATGGCGTTTATGCACGGCGCGCAAGACGGTCAGAAATTTATGGGCGTTATCTTGCTGTGTGTATTTATGGCGAACGGACAAGGTATTCCTACCGATTTCACCATTCCTATATGGCTTATGATCGTTTGTTCGGTGGTTATGGCGGCAGGTACGGCGATCGGCGGTAAAAAAATTATCAAGTCCGTCGGTATGGATATGGTAAAGCTCGAAAAATATCAAGGTTTTTCGGCGGATATTGCAGCGGCGACCTCGCTTTTGTGTTGTTCGGTTTTCAGTCTTCCCGTTTCCACCACGCACGTAAAAACCACGTCTATTATGGGGGTCGGCGCGGTCAAGAGAGTATCGGCTATCAATTTCGGAGTGGTCAAAGAAATGGTGTTGACGTGGATATTGACTTTCCCGGGTTGCGGACTTGTAGGCTTCTTAATGACGAAATTATTTATGTTCATATTTTAACGAAAAAGGAGATATAAAAAATGGCAAAAGGCGATAAATTTTATTTTGAGAACTTTGTGGCAAGTACGGAGCTTTCCAAAAAAGCGGCGAATTATTTAGTCGAATGTCTTGAAAATTACGATGCAAACGATATTGAAAAAATGCTTGAAAAAATGCACGAGATCGAGCATAGCGCAGACTTGAAAAAGCACGAAATGAACGAAGCGCTTGCAAAGGCGTTCGTAACGCCCGTTGACCGTGAAGATTTGGATATGCTCAGTCTTCAGCTTGACGACGTAGTTGACCTGATTGAAGAAGTCTTGCAGAAATTCTATATTTACGATATAAAGGAAATTGATGCCCCCGCGATTGATTTTGCGAAAAATATCGTAAGAGCCTGCGAGCTTCTTTGCAAGATTATGAACGAGTTTGAGAATTTCAAGAAGTCGAAAGAGCTTCATTCTCTGATTGTCGAGCTGAACGACGTGGAAGAAGAATGCGACAAGCTGTATTTAACTTCTATGCGTGCGCTCACGAAAAAATCGACGGACGTTCTGGAAACGGTTTCTTGGCGAAAGATCTACGAAAGCCTTGAAGCGTGTGCAGACGCTTGCGAACACGTCAGCGAATGCGTCGGCTCGGTCATTATGAAGAATACCTAATTGTATTATTCTCGGTATAACGCAAAAACGCACCCGTTCGGGGTGCGTTTTTCGTCATTTCTTTTCAAATTCCTTGCCTGTGATTAAAAAGTCGATAGATACGTTAAAATAATTTGATAATAATACCAACACTTCTATATCAGGACTGCGTTTTCCGTTTTCATAATGGGAAAGCGCTTCTCGGCTGATGGATAGATCCATCGCAACTTTCAGTTGATTATAATTTTTCTGTTTTCGAATAAGTTTTAATCCAACCATTTTCATAAAAGTTACCAAAATTCCTTGACATTATTGTAACATATTGTTACAATATAAATGTTACGATTTGTAACATTTTATTTTTTAGGAGTTTGCTATGAAACAGAAAAAATTTTTATTAAGCGTGTTTTCGATAATTTTATCCTTGATAAGCGTTTTTGCTTTTGGTTCTTGTAAAAGTGAAACAGGCTCGCAAGATAAGCAGGACGGCGGAGTAGAAAAAATAGAGGGTGAGGAACATAATTATACGTACGGTATTTGTTCTATTTGCGGTCTTGAAGAAGAGCTTGGCGATTATTTTAAGTTTACATTCAATGAAGACGAGAACTCTTATACCGTAGGTATTTTTGATGAAGCAACTCACCAAAAGTGTTTAGAATATTGCAAATCAACGAACCAAGAAATGACTGAATGTACAACTTGGCCCGAAGAAATACAAAAAGTCATTGATGCCGTAGGGGATGAACTAATTATACCCTCAGGCTATAAGGGGTTACCGATCACGCATATCCAAGATAATGCTTTTATGCTTTGTAATTTTGAAACGTGTATTATACCCGATACTATTGTTTCCATTGGAGCGGCTGCTTTTGGACTTTGTCGTAATCTCAAAAGTGTAGTATTACCTGACTCAGTCAAAGAAATTGAGGGTTGGGCATTCTGTTTCTGTTATAGTTTAACAAACGTAGAAATTACGGAATCGGTGATCGCGGTTGGCGATTATCCGTTTGCTGATTGTGATGAATTCGTGTATAACGAGTATAACGGCGGATATTATATAGGAAACACGGATAATCCCTATATCGTTTTGATAGAAACGACGTGGGACGAACTTCCTACTTATACGGTGCACCCGCAAACGAAAACGATTGCCTGTTGGGCATTTGAGGGATGTTCTACGTTGGCGAAAGTGGAAATTCCCGCCAGCGTTATTTCCATCAATTCATGTGCATTCGAGGGGTGCACTACTTTGACAACAATGATATTTCATGGTACAGTTGAACAATGGAATGCAATTAAAAAAGAATTGCATTGGTGGGATGACGATATTCCTGCCACAAAGATTGTATGCGCGAACGGAGAAGTTGCATTATAAGATAAAATCAAATAGCTTTGATACGTGAACGCACCCGTTAAAGGGTGCGTTTTTGCGGGGTAAGGTGGAGAGAGCTTTGAGAACGCTTGCAAAATGAGTTAAAATATGCTATAATACGAACGCAAAGGAGTTAATTATGCAAACCAAAGTGATTTTATTTGATTTAGACGGTACGCTACTTCCCATGGATCAGGAGAAGTTTGTAAAGGCGTATTTCACAGGCATTGCAACCCGACTTGCTCAGTACGGCTACGAGCCGAACCAGCTTATCGAAACCATTTGGGCGGGTATCCGCGCAATGAAGAAAAATAACGGCGAGAAATGCAACGAGGCTGTGTTTTGGGATACGGCGAGTGCGCTTCGCGGAGAAAAAATCCTCGCGGATAAACCCTATTTCGACAAGTTCTACCGCGAGGATTTCGACAAGGTACAGCCCTCTTGCGGGTATACGCCTAAGGCGGCGGAATTGATGAAAACGGTAAAGTCGCTCGGCTATCGCGTTGCGCTTGCGACCAACCCCGTGTTCCCCGCGATCGCAACGCAAAAGCGTATCCGCTGGGCGGGGCTGTCGCCCGAGGATTTCGAGCTGTATACCACGTACGAAAATTCCCATTATTGTAAGCCCAACCCCAAGTATTATCTGGAAATTATTCAAAAGCTCGGCGTTGACCCCAAAGAATGCCTTATGGTCGGGAACGACGTGGGCGAGGATATGCCCGCGGAAACGCTGGGTATGAAAGTCTTTTTGTTTACCGATTGTCTAATCAATACCGTACAAAAGGATATTTCCGCGTATCCGCACGGCGGGTTTGACGAGCTTCTCGATTACGTTCGCCGATTGAACAATTAAGTTTGCGGTTCAAACAACGTAGACAGTTTCTGATAGAGAGCAAAGCGTGCTTTGCTCTCTTTTTCTGCGCGGAAAAAGAGTTCTTCCGCTCTTTCAGGGTCAATATTTTTCAGCGAAGCGAAACGGTTTTCGCCCGACAAAAATTCTTTCAGTTCTGCAGTGGGGGCTTTGCTATCCAGCGTAAAGGGGTTTTTACCCTCTTGCATAAGCTGTGGATTAAAGCGGTATAAATGCCAATATCCACATTCCACGGCGCGCCGTTCTTCTTCCATAGATTTGCTCATATTCACCCCGTGCGAGATACAGGGCGAATAGGCAAGAATCAAAGACGGTCCGTCGTACGCCTCCGCTTCCGTTAAAGCGTTTAGAAGCTGTTGCTTGTTCGCGCCCATAGACACCTGCGCGACGTACACGTAGCCGTAACTCAGCATCTGAAACCCAAGGTCTTTTTTGCGTATGCTCTTCCCCGCGCTCGCAAACCGCACCGTCGCACCGAGCGGTGTGGCTTTGGACTGCTGTCCGCCCGTGTTTGAGTACACTTCGCTATCCAGCACCAAAACGTTGACGTTTTTCCCGCTCGCGAGCACGTGATCCAGCCCGCCGAAACCGATATCGTACGCCCAACCGTCCCCGCCGACGATCCAAACCGATCTATCTGTTTGACCTTGGACTTCCTGCGCTAGGCGCATGCCTAAACCGAATTCCGCGTTATCCTCAAACAGGGAGTTTGCCCAAGCAGGACCTTTGCCCTCCTTATTCACCGTGTACGGGCAGGTAGGGGACGAACCGCCGTAGATAGACGAACAGCCCGTGGCGTTGGCGATTAGGAGCTTTTCACCGAATAATTGCGTGAGCACTTTGATATACGGCGTTTCCCCGCAACCCGAACAGGCGTAGGAGAACTCGAAAAGGGGCGGGGAAAACTGACTGCCCTTGACGGTGTTGCGTTTGAACTTTTCAGTGTTTGCCTGCGTTACGGTTTGGGAAAATTCCCAATTTGCGCCTTGCTCGGGCATCAGCTCGACGGCGGGGCGCATGACGAGCGCTTTTTCCTTGGCGGGACAGGTGTTAGCGCAAACTCCACAGCCCATGCAATCGTGAGGGGATACCTGCACGCGGAAACGGGTATTAGCCAAGCCCAAGGCGGGCACGGTGGCAAAACTTTCGGGCGTTTTCATGCTTTCGTCTAACACGAACGGACGGATACACGCGTGCGGGCAGACGAACGAGCATTGATTGCATTGAATACAATTCTCCTTAATCCACTTTGGCAGGAGATAGGGCATACCGTGCTTTTCGTATTTGGTCGTGCCCGTGGGCACGCTCCCGTCCGCGGAGAACGCCGATACGGGCAATTCGTCGCCACGTAGGGAAAGTACGGGTTTGATAAAATCCTGCACGTAGTCGTCGCAGGCGCGGGTAAGCACCGAACGGTCGTTTTTCGTCAAGGCTTGCCAATCTTCAGGGTATTCGATCTGTTTCAGAGCGGATTTTGCCTCGTCGATTGCTCGGCAGTTCATTGCCACGACCTCCTCGCCCTTGCGCGCAAATTTCTTGCGGAGCTCTTCCTTTAACAGTCCGCTTGCCTGTTCGTAAGGCATAACGGCGGAGTTGAGCAGGAAAAACGCGGCTTGCATAACGGTACTGTTCCGACCGTTCAGCCCGACTTCATTTGCAATGCCCGTGCCGTCTATCGTATAGAACCGTAAGCGTTTTTCCGCGATCTTGCGCTTGACCTCGGCGGGAAGATTTTTCTCTAATTCCGCTCCTTGCCAAGGACAGTTCAAAAGAAAGATCCCACCCTGTTTTGCCGAGGAGAGCATATCGTAGCGTTTTAGATACGAGGGATCGTGGCAGGCGATAAAATCGGCGTGATTTACGAGATATGCAGAGCGGATCGGGGATTTCCCAAACCGCAGGTGGGAGATGGTAACCCCGCCCGATTTACGGGAATCGTATTGAAAATATCCCTGTACGAACAAATCGGTATGATCGCCGATAATTTTAATGGAATTCTTATTCGCACCCACCGTGCCGTCCGAGCCGAGTCCGTAAAATTTACAGGCGATACAGTCCGTATCCACCGCAAACGGCGCGGAAACCTCCAAAGAACTATGCGTAATATCGTCTGTAATCCCGACGGTGAAATGGTTTTTCGGTTCGGGTTTTGCTAAGTTATCAAACACCGCTCGGCACATAGACGGAGTAAAATCTTTCGAGCCCAGCCCGTACCGTCCTCCGATCACGCGGATGTGTTCGATTCCCCGTTCTTTAAGCGCGGTTACGACGTCCAAATACAACGGCTCGCCGATAGAGCCTGCTTCTTTCGTTCTGTCGAGCACGGCAATCCGTTGACAGGTTTTAGGCAACGCCTCGCAAAACGCCGTTGCGGAGAACGGGCGGTACAGCCGTACCTTGACCAAGCCCGTTTTTCCACCCTCGGCGTTGAGCTTTTCCACCGTTTCTTCCGCTGTCAACGCGCCACTACCCATAACCACGAGTACGTCCGTCGCGTCGCTTGCGCCGAAATAATCGAATAAGTGATAATTTCTGCCCGTCAGCGCGGACACTTTCTCCATCGTCTTTTGCACGAGATCGGGCACGGCGAGATAATACGCGTTGGCGCGTTCGCGGTTTTGGAAATAGGTATCGGGGTTTTGCGCCGTACCCCGTTGCACGGGGCGGTTGGGGTCTAAGGCGCGACCGCGAAAGGCTTGAATGTCCCTTCCGTCGAGCAGAGTTTGCAGTTCCGAGTATTCTATTTTATCGATCTTCGCGTATTCGTGCGAGGTGCGAAACCCGTCGAAGAAATGCAAAAACGGCACGCTGGATTTCAGCGTGGCGAGATGTGCAACGACCGCGAGATCCATAACCTCTTGCACGGACGACGAGGCGAGCAGAGCAAACCCCGTTTGCCGACAAGCCATCACGTCCTGATGATCTCCGAAAATACTCAGCGCGTGCGTTGCAAGTGCACGCGCGCTGACGTGGAATACCGTGGGCAACAGCTCGCCCGCGATCTTATACATATCGGGCAACATCAAGAGTAGCCCTTGACTGCAAGTATAGGTAGTCGTCAAAGCCCCGCAGGTCAGCGCGCCGTGTACCGCGCCCGCCACACCGCTCTCCGATTGCATTTGCTGGACTTTCGGTACGCTACCGAACAGGTTTTTTTCGCCTGCCACCGCGCGTTCGTCCGTCAATTCTGCCATAGGCGAAGAGGGGGTGATCGGGTAGATGATCGCAAGCTCGGAAAAGGCGTAAGACACGTAGCTTGCCGCCGTGTTGCCGTCCATAGTCGTTTTTATCATTGCATATACCTCCGCGTGAAGTATAAGCAGTATATCCGTATCGCTTGGAAAATATTCCCGTTTACGGCAGAAGGAAAAGCTCTTTTTCGTCGAGCGCGTAATCGGTTAAACGTATCGCTCGGATCTCCAAATCGGTATACCGCCGATAATAATATATGCCCGTATCCGCGTTGATACAGCTGGAATATAAGGTATAATGCGGTTGGTTTTTCGCGGTGAATACACTCCCGTAGACGGGTGCGACCGCCGAAAGCAAATGAAAAAAATGTGCGACGCGTTCTTGCTCAGAACGGAGCTTGGGCGTATTATTCAAAAGCCAAGCCGACTTAACGAACCGCGAGGGCGAGGAATAATCCCCGGGCAGTCCCACCGCGTCAAGCCCTAACGAAAAGGTATTCTCGCGGGGCGTGAAACGGTTGGATAAATGCGCATACGTGCGCGCGTAGTCGCATTGAAAGGGAAAGGGCGGATTGTTGGTGAGCACGCCGAACGGGTTCTCGTAAACCGCTAATCCCGCTTGCGTACATTCAAGCACGATCGAACCCGTTTTGTCCGCAATATGCCAATGCAACGGGGTTAGCGGGGTTTGCGCGTTAAAAGGCAAATGGATAAGCCGTATTCTTTTCAGGGTTTCGCGCGCCGATTGTAAATTTTCACAGTTGCCGAGGAGAAAAGGAATTAGCTCGAACGGCGAAAGGTTATACGCGCCTTGTGTTTCGTCCTTTGGATAATAGGCGTTGTCGGGAAAATTCAGCCCCGCGATACACAACCCTTTTTCGTTTGTCGCTTCCGCGTAAAGGGGATAGCCTTCCTTTACGCTCGCCAT
Source organism: Clostridia bacterium (assembly GCA_017465865.1). GTDB lineage: Bacteria > Bacillota > Clostridia > Christensenellales > Borkfalkiaceae > Scatosoma. The sequence goes on along the minus strand of JAFTVF010000013.1, from coordinate 34,450 downwards.
GCCGATTATGGCGAAATGGCGGGGCAAAGGCTTGGTTTTTCGGAAGAGAAAGGGGTAATTTCTCGGCGTAACGACGACCTGTTCTTCGAAATTTTGGTGCAGGTCGAGATTGCGCCCGAAATAGAATTCCCCGTTTTGCATTGCGATACTCGTACACATAAAATAAAAATCCTCCCGCTTTCATTGTTACCAAAAGGGGAGGATTTATTCGGTTTTTAGGTGATTATTCTTCTGTGAACGTAACGTGAATATCGCCGTTGTCGGTGGTTATTTTCAAGTTCCGCGCGTTGGGCGAGGCGTTCAGCGTAGGAGAGAGATTGCTTTTCCCGTTATCCGTTTCTACAAGTACCGCGTAATCTGCTTGCGAGCCTGTAAGCTGAAGTTTAACGTCGCCGTTATCCGACTCAAAAATCAGGACTTTTCCGTCCAGAACGCCGTTTTTGGCTGTAATATCGCCGTTGTCCGTTTCTATGGCGATATGCTCTGCAAGGATATTGCCCTGCAACGATACGTCGCCGTTGTTCGTTTCTACCGTCAGTGTTTTTGCCGAGATATTCTCCAAAACCATATTCCCGTTGTCGGTGGTAAGCGTGATTGCGTTTTCACAAACTAAGCTCGTAATTTTAACGTCGCCGTTGTCCGTGTTTACGGTAACGCTCGAGGTTTGCCCTGCGCCCGTAAATTTAATATCTCCGTTGTCGGTGGTAATAGCGAGCGCATAAACGCGGGAGGCGGGCAGGGTTATATAAACTTTCGGGTCGGTGAAATCCCACATGCCAAACTTCCAGTCGCTTACCTTTTCGCTGATACTTAACCCGCCGTCCGTTTCGGTTAGGGTAACTTCGCTGAGGAGTTTTCCGTTTCTGTCTTGGAGCTGGGGATAGTCCACGATCACGCTTTCGGCGGTTTCGTCGAAGGTAACGGAAACATCTGCGTTTTCAAAATCCAAGGTCAAAGCGGTTAAGGGATTTTCTGCTTTTTCAGTATACCGCAGAGTTTCCACCTGCGTACTGCCCAGCGCTTTGTAATCCCAACCCGTCGAGGCAAAGCCTACGACGAATACAAGCCCGCCGATAAGCGTCAGGATCAGTCCGATTATCAATAACACGCGTAAAGTCTTTTTCATTGTTCTTTCCTCCGTCCATAGATAAACGCCAGGGCTTTACCCAAGCCGATTGCCGTGTATTTCGTCAATAACATAAAGCTGACGAACAGGATAAGTCCTATCCCGCACAGGGCAATGCCCGTCCCGATATGCGCCGTAATCGCGGCTACGCCAACGCCACTTGACAGCATCAACGGCGCAAGCACGGTATACGCCACGCCTGCAAGCACGAAAATTGCTCCGCTGAGCGTTACCGCGCCGAACGACGCGACAAGAGCCGCCCAAACGCAGGCAAGAGGTACAATAAGGATAAGGCTGGCAAACGCAATTCCGACGATATAGGCGACGGAAACTCCGTTTTTGCGCTTTGTCCGATTGTTTTTAGACGGGGAGGGGTCTTCCCGTTCCTCGGATAAAATCTTCGTGGCGCAAGCCTCGGGCGCGCCGAATTCCTGTAAAATTTCTTCGCAGGAAAGCCCCAAATCGCATTTGTCGCCGTACATTTCTCTGTAATAATCGGCGATAGACCGCCGTTCTGTTTTCGGCAGACTTTTCAGGTTTTTCAAAAGCCTGCGTTCCCATTCTTTATAGGTCATACTCCACCTCCGCGGGTAATAAATTTACTGATTTTTTCAAATTGTTTCATGTCCTCGATAAACTCTTGGATTTTGCTTTTCCCGATCTCCGTAATACGGAAATACTTCCGAAGCCGTCCGTTATACGCCTCGCTTCTCGTCGTTACCGCGCCACCGCTTTCCAACCGCCTAAGTATCGGATATAGCGTGGATTCTGAAATTTCGATATAGGGCGCTAAATCGGAAATAATCTTGTACCCGTACGATTCTTCCTTTTCAATCGCCGACAGTACGCATACCTCTAATAATCCCTTTTTTAACTGTGCGTCCATTATGCTCTCCTTTGCATAATATTATACAATGCATAGTATTGTCTTGTCAAGTGGTTTTGTGAAAAAAATTAAAAAATATTTTTTCCTTGTTTCCGTTGACAATAGATGGAAATTCGGGTATAATCATATAGAAGCGCACGACGCGCGGAAAGAGGAGAGGTTATGTATTACGGTTATGCGAAAAAAATCGTAGCGACGGGCGGTGAAATCGTAAACGCCGAAACGCTACTCAAAGAAAAGACGATGCAGATCAGCGTTGGGGAAACAGACCTTTGCAGTATCAAGGGCAAAGGGTATATCCTGTTTGATTTCGGGAAAGAGCTTTCGGGCGGCGCGAGAATTTTTACCCACGGCGCGGGGAAAGGCGTAAAGGTGCGTTTGCGCTTTGGAGAATCGGTGAGCGAGACCTGCGCGGAGATCGGTGAAAAGAACGCGACGAACGATCATTCGTTGCGGGATATGGAAGTGTCCTTGCAAAGCTATTCGGATATGACGTTCGGGCAGACGGGGTATCGGTTCTTGCGCGTGGATTTCTTGGAAGAGGACAAAACGCTGACCTTGAAAAGCGTGGTTGCGACGATCGATACCGATACGCGCGAAGAAACGGGCAAATTCGAATGCGACGACGAGCTGGTGAATACGATTTGGAACACGGCGGCGTATACGCTTAGGCTGTGCTTGCAAAACGGGTATATTTGGGACGGGATCAAGCGCGACCGTTTGGTTTGGATCGGGGATCTGTATCCCGAAATGCGTACGGCACGGTGTTTGTTCGACGAAGTACCCGAAACGCTGAAATGCTTGGATTTTTCCATGGAACAAAGCCCGTTGCCCCGTTGGGCGAACGGTATGCCCGCGTATTCGTTGTGGTGGCTGATCATTCTTTGCGACGAGTATAAAATGCGCGGAGATAAAGAACTATTCAAAAAATATTTGTCTTACACCAAGGGGTTGGTGGAACAGGTTTCGTCTTTCGTACAAGAGGACGGCACGACGACCTATCCCGGGCATTTCGTGGACTGGCCCTCTAACTACGTGGCGGGCGAGCCGATCGAAAAGGACGAGGCGAGCCATGCGGGCGTGGCGTATCTTACGAAAATCGCGATGGAAAAGACGGCGGAGTTTTTAACCGAGTACGGGGAAGATACCGCGCTTTGCCGTGAAATATGCGCTCGGCTTTCAAGGAAAGAACGCAAGGTGCATTGGTTTAAGCAGGTCGCGGCGATCGGCGTTTGGTCGGGCGATCAATCGGAAAACAATAAAAAGGTACTGTTAGAGGGCGGAGCAAAGGGGCTTTCTACCTTTATGTCCTATCCCATTTTAACGGCGGTGGCGGCGTACGGCGAATACGAAAAAGCACTTTCGATGATGAAAGAATACTACGGCGGTATGCTTTCCGTCGGTGCAACGACGTTCTGGGAGGATTTCGACCTCGACTGGCTGAAAGGCGCGGGGCGTATCGACGAACTGCCCAAGGCAGGGGAAAAGGATATCCACGGCGACTACGGCGCGTTCTGTTATAAGGGGTTCAGACACAGCTTCTGCCACGGCTGGTCGGCGGGCGTGATCCCGTATCTTATGGAAACGGTCGCGGGGATCAAGGTCGAAGGCTCGGGAATGAAAACCATTCGTATCCAGCCCCAACTCAGCGGATTAAAGCATGTGAAAGTCAGCTATCCCACCCCCTACGGCGTGCTCAAAGTGGAGCATACTTTGCAGGAAAACGGCGAAGTGAAAACGGAAATTTCCGCGCCGAAAGAGATCGAAATCGTACGATAAAAGAAAAAACGCTTCCCCGAAACAGGGAAGCGTTTTCGTATACCGAAAGGTTATTGCTGAGCGTTTTGCTCGGCTTTTTTCTTTGCGTGTTCGTGCCGCGCACTCGTCCAACCCTCGGGGTTGATATCGCCCGCTTTCGTTAAAGCGATCTTCGTGAGCATCGGTCCGACGATCTCGTAAACGAGCACCGCAAACAGCGTAATGTTGGAGATCAGCAAGCCTATCGTAGCGCCAAGCTCCTGCGCTTTCATCGCCATACCCAGCGCAACGCCCGCTTGGGGAAGCAGGGTGATGCCGAGATATTTCACGATGTTATCGTCGCATTTCGAGAATTTCGCGCTGAGGAACGCGCCCGAATATTTACCCGCCGAACGGCTGAGGATATACACTACGCCGATAAGCACGATCATAATATCCGTGAATACGGAAAGTTCCAGCTCCGCGCCGCTCAATACGAAGAAGAGTACGAACAGGGGCGCGGTCCATCTGTCTACGCGGTCCATAAGCTCTTCGGAAAAATCGCAGATATTGCAGAACACCGTGCCCAGCATCATGCACACGAGCAGGGACGAGAACGAAATATGTACCTTGCCGATTTCGAATTTAAGCATGGAGAGTGCGATTGTCAGGAATACGAACGCGATGGATACGGACATACGCTTGGAACGGGAATGGAAAAACCGTTCGCAGAAGTTGAACAAAATCCCCATAATCGCGCCAAGACCCAACGAAAGCACGACTTCAAGCAAAGGCTCGACGAGCACGGAGATCACGCTGATCGCGCCTGCGCCGAGGGCTTTTGCGACCCCGAACGATACGGCGAACAGCACCAGCCCCACCGCGTCGTCGAGTGCCACGACGGGCAAGAGGATATCGGTTACAGGGCCTTTTGCCTTGTACTGCTTCACGACCATAAGCGTAGCGGCGGGCGCGGTTGCCGAAGCGATCGCACCGAGCACGATCGCAGCTTCCAAGGGGAGCTTTTCGGGCATGATCAGGTGCATTACGATCAGCGCTATATCCACGATGATCGTGGTAACGACGGCTTGGAATACGCCGACGATGGTCGCTTGTTTGCCGATTTTTTTCAGCTGCGAAAGACGGAACTCGTTACCGATCGAAAAGGCGATAAAGCCGAGCGCGACGTCGCAAAGGATAGACAGCGCTTCCACTTCCGCCATGGCGGTAAAGCCAAGACCCTTTACGCCGAATTTGCCAAGGCAGTAAGGACCGATCAAAATACCCGCGACGAGATACGCGGTAACGGCGGGGAGTTTTACGAGCTTTGCAAGACGGGATAAAAGCAATCCTGCGAGCAAAGCGATCGATAAACTGAGTAAAATTTGCATAAAAAAAGCCTCCTGTCGGACGCGATAGGGGAAAATATTCGGCATCGTGTTCGTTTTTGTTATTTTCGCTTAACATTATACTACTTATTTTGTCGAAAAGCAAATAAATACGACCGTAAATAAAGAAAAATTTTATGCGTATGACCCTTTTATAAATATTGTCAAAAACTTTGACAAATGGAAAATTATGTGTTATAATAAAATTATCAATATTTACAAAGGAAGGTTTTTATGAAAGATTTGTTTCGCTTGAAAGAAAACGGTACGAAAGTATCCACTGAAATCATCGCAGGCTTAACTACCTTTTTTGCGATGTCGTACATCATCGTAGTCAATCCCGGTCTTCTTTCGCAATCCGGCATGGAATGGGGCGCGGTGTTCCTTGCTACCATCATTTCCGCCGTCGTCGGAACGCTCGTGATGGGCTTGGTGGCAAACGTTCCTTATGCACAAGCCCCCGGTATGGGTCTTAACGCATTCTTCGTGTATACGGTTTGCTTCGGGCTTGGCTTTACTTGGAAACAAGCGCTTTCCATGGTGTTTATTTGCGGACTTCTTAATATTTTGATTACGGTTACGAAAATTCGTAAGTATATCATAAAAGCAATCCCGCTCAGCTTGCAACACGCGATCGGCGGCGGTATCGGTATTTTCGTTGCGTATATCGGCTTCCTTAACGTTGGTATCATCGATTTCAGCGCGGGCGTTCCTGCGCTGGCTACCTTAAATCAGCCTACCTTCTGGGTATTCCTGATCGGTTTGGCGATTATCGTTACGTTGCTCGTTTTGAAAGTAAAGGGCGCAATCCTCATTTCGATCGCGGTTACGGCGATTATCGGTATTCCTTTCGGCGTTACCACTTTGCAAGATACCGTTAGCTTTACGGACGCTTGTAAGCAGCTGCCTACTACTTTCTGCGCGATCTTTAAGGACGGCGGCATCGGAAGTTTGTTTAGCGATATGAAAAAGCTCCCGCTCGTGCTTATCACCATCTTCTCGTTCAGTATCTCCGATACTTTCGACACGATCGGTACGTTTATCGGCACGGGTCGTCGCAGCGGTATTTTCTCCGAAGAAGACGAAAAAGCAATGGAATCGGGTACGGGCTTCAAATCGAAGATGGACAAGGCTCTGTTTGCCGACGCTATAGCTACCTCGGTTGGCGCGTTCTTCGGTACGTCGAACACGACGACGTTCGTAGAAAGCTCGGCAGGTATCGGCGCAGGCGGGCGTACGGGTCTTACCTCCGTCGTCGTTGCAATCTGCTTTGCAATTTCCGCATTCTTTGCAACTTTCATCAGTGCCGTACCGTATGCGGCAACCGCACCTGCGTTGGTTGTAGTCGGCGTTATGATGATGTCCTCGTTTAAGGATATCGATTGGAATGATTTCGACGAAGCCGTTCCCGCGTTCTTTGCAGGTATCTTTATGGCGATTTGTTACAGCATTTCCTACGGTATCGCGGCGGGCTTTATCTTCTATATCCTCGTCAAGGTTTGCAAAGGCAAGGCAAAGGAAATCAATCCGATCCTTTGGGTTTGCACGGGGTTGTTCGTATTGAATTTCATTCTTTTGGCAATTATCTAAACTCCTTATCTTATAAATGAACGGAGCAAGAATAAAAGTGTTTCGCTTTTATTCTTGCTTTTTCTTTGCTGCGAAATATTTTTCGTAAACCCTTGCGCGAGGGATTGACAATTTTATAAAAGAGATGTATAATAATCCGTGAAAGTATAAAACGCAAGGAGAAAAATCAAAAATGTATCAAATCGTCGGCAAAAAATCGCTCAATCCTACGGTTACGCAGATGGAGATCCTCGCGCCGTTCGTGGCGAAAAAGGCGCTTCCCGGGCAGTTTATCATTCTGCGCGTGGACGAGGATGGGGAGCGTATCCCTCTCACCATCGCGGGCTATGACAGAGAAAAAGGAACGGTTACCATCATTTTCCAGATCGTCGGCGCGGGTACGGAAATGCTCAATCATAAAAAGGTAGGGGAGAGTATCCCCGATTTTGTAGGACCTTTGGGCAGACCCACGCACACTGCGGGCTTGAAAAAAGTCTGCGTGGTCGGCGGCGGCGTGGGCTGTGCGATCGCGTTGCCCGTGGCGAGAGCGCTGCACGAACAGGGCGCGCAGGTTACCTCGATCATCGGGTTCAGAAATAAGGACCTCGTGATTTTAGAGGACGAGTTCAAGGCTTGCTCGGACGATTTTTATATGATGACGGACGACGGCTCGTACGGCAGACAAGGCAACGTTTGCGTGCCTTTGAACGAGCTTCTTGAAAAGGGCGAGCAGTTTGACGAGGTCATCACGATCGGACCTTTGATTATGATGAAATTCGTATGCGCGGCGACGAAGCCGTACGGCGTGAAAACGATCGCGAGCATGAACCCGATCATGATCGACGGTACGGGTATGTGCGGCGGCTGCCGTCTGACGGTGGGCGGACAAATGAAATTCGCGTGCGTGGACGGACCTGAATTCGACGGACACGAGATCGATTTCGACGAGGCGATGAGCCGTTCGCGGACGTATTCCGATTTCGAATTGCACGAAAGAGAAAGCACTTGCAACCTGTTCAAAAAGGAGGTGCAGTAACATGGCTTTGAAATTCAATATGAATCCCTTGAAAAATCCTATGCCCACGCAAGACCCCGAGGTCAGAAACGGCAATTTCGAAGAAGTTGCGCTCGGCTATACTGCGGAAATGGCAATCGACGAGGCAAAGCGCTGTATCGGCTGTAAAAACCGTCCTTGCGTAGCGGCTTGTCCCGTCAATATCAAGATCCCCGAATTTATCGCGAAAGTCGCGGAGGGAGATTTTGAAGCGGCGTATCAGATCATCGCAGAGGACTCGTCCCTGCCCGCGGTCTGCGGCAGAGTATGTCCGCAGGAAACGCAGTGCGAGGGCAAATGCACCCGCGGTATCAAGGCGGGTTGCGAGGCGGTCGGTATCGGTCGCTTGGAAAGATTTGTCGCCGATTGGCACAACGCCAACACCACGGAAAAAGCCGTGCCTGCGCCGTCGAACGGTCATAAAGTCGCCGTTGTGGGGAGCGGTCCCGCAGGTCTTACCTGCGCAGGCGATCTTGCTAAGCTCGGCTATGAAGTTACGGTGTTCGAGGCTCTGCACGTCGCGGGCGGCGTGCTCGTATACGGAATTCCCGAATTCCGTCTGCCCAAGGCGATCGTGAAAAAGGAAGTGGATAATCTCAAAGCGCTTGGCGTGAAAGTGGAAACGAACATGGTCATCGGCCGCGTGATCACGATCGAGGAATTGAAAGAAGAATACGGGTTCGAGGCGGTATTTATCGGCTCGGGCGCGGGGCTTCCGAAGTTTATGAATATCCCCGGCGAGAGCCTGAAAGGCGTATATTCCGCGAACGAGTTCCTCACCCGTTCCAACCTCATGAAAGCGTACAGACCCGACAGCCACACGCCGATCCAGCACGGCAAGTGCGTAGCGGTCGTTGGCGGCGGCAACGTTGCTATGGACGCGGCGCGTACGGCAAAGCGTTTGGGCGCGGAAGTGCATATCATCTACCGTCGTGGCGAGGAGGAATTGCCCGCGCGTAGAGAGGAGATCGAGCACGCGAAAGAAGAGGACATCATTTTCGATCTACTGACCAACCCCACGCAGATCCTCGCAACCCCGACGAAAGACCCGCGCGATCCGTCCTACGGCTGGGTAAACGGTATCGAATGCGTGCGTATGGAGCTTGGCGAGCCTGACGAGAGCGGCCGCCGTTCTCCGAAAGTAGTCGAGGGTAGTAATTTCGTAATCCCCGTAGACTGCGTGATTATGTCGCTGGGCACTTCGCCTAATCCGTTGTTAAAGGCGACGACCCCGGGGCTGGAAACCTTGCGCCGCGGTGAGATCGCGGTAGACGAAGTGGGCAAGACCTCGATCGAGGGCGTGTATTGCGGCGGCGACGCGGCGACGGGCGCGGCGACGGTCATCAAAGCGATGGGCGCGGGTAAGATCGCGGCGAAAGCCATCGACGAATATATCCAAAGCAAATAAGAGGTAATAAACAAACAGGCGGAACTTGTTTCCGCCTGTTTGTTATTTGCCCGAAAAGCAAATAAAATCTTTTTATAGAATTTAGTTGTGTTTTGATAAAAAAAGTTAATATAAGGGTATATTCTCTTGAAAAACGGTATTGACAAAATTCTTTTTTGGTATATAATGGAAACAAAAAAGGAAAAAGCATATGTGGATAAAGAAGGTATTTTGGACGATAATCGTTCTGCTACTTATATTGGCGTTAGTAGGGTGTTGGATTTTTCGAGAAATGATGAAAGGCTACGAACACCCTAAATTCAAGACGAAGTATACGATTGAGGAGCATATAAAAAGATTGACGACGAGAACGGAGGAGAAGTATGCGAAAGAATTAGAAAACGGAGAGCTGCTGGATTTTAGAGTAGAAATATTGTATGCCTTTTACGATAACGACCCCGAATATTTTTTAATAGAGTACCGTTTCGCCGACACGATAGACAAAATTTATGGGGAAGATGGTATCAAAGAGGTAAGAATAGAAAATCACGGCCATTTGATCGGAATGATTGAAAATGATAAATATAAAGTAAGGTTTTTATGTTGCCGAGACGAAGACGAGTGGGGTGATTATCACACAAGAGGATATGACGAGGAAATACTCGTAGGACAGAGCTGTTATACAAAATGCGGTTTTGAAAACACCAAAAAATATTACGGAGGGCATACGTGTGCCGTAGAGCTTGACGGGCAAATCGTGCAGATATATAACAATGATGGTTATCCAGACGAAGCGCGTTGGGAAAGGCGAGTGATTTCCGAAAGCGAGCAAAAACGATTAATGAAACAAAGTTATCATATGGGGGCAGATATATATTGACTGAATGCAAAAAGCGGAGCAAATATAACAAAGTGCGTTTCTGCCTGTTTGCAATTTTCCGTCGTATAAATTTTGTATTCATTTCCCCTATAAATCAGAGCGTTTTCCCTATTGAAATTTTTGGAAAAATATGAGAAAATACAGTAAGAAAAGTGGGGTATAAGAGGATAACAAACATGAAAAAACGTTTATTTTTTCTTTTAACGATCGTTTGCAGTTTGTGTATGGTCGCTTGCGATGCCTGTCCGTCTTGTAAGAAAAAGGGAAATTATACGCACCCCGAATATCAATCGGAATATACGGAGGAAGAACATATCGAACGTATCTCTGCACGGACGAGGGAGAAATACGCTGAGGAGATAGAAAAAGGTATAATTATAGATTTCAAAGTAGAAATCCTGTATGCCTTTTACGATAACGACCCTGAATATTTTTTAATAGAATACCGTTTTGAGGATACGATACGTGAATATAAAGGTGAAAGCAGTGAAGTGAAGCTAACGGAAAAGCATTACGGGCATTTGATCGGAATGATTGAAAGCGATACATATCGTGTGGGGTCGTTTCCTTGTTGCATAGATGAAAACGACGGATACGGCTCGCGAACAGGAGATCACGACGAAATATTCGTAGGGCAAAATTGTTATACGAGATGCGGTTTTGAAAACGCTAAAAAATATTACGGCGGAAACGTTTTTGCCGTTGAGATAGACGGGCAAATGGTGCAGATATATAAACACGATTATTGGGATAAAGATGAAGAAAAGTGCTGGGAAAGACGGGTGATTTCTGAAAGCGAACAAAAGGATTTAATGACGAGAAGCTATCATATGGGAGCGCATATATATTAAAGAAACGCAAAAAGCGGAGCAAAGTTACGCTCCGCTTTTTGCGTGGGGATAAAACCTGTTGACTTGAAAGCTAAAAAATGGTAAAATGGGAGCTATGGAAACGGAAGTAACGGAAAATCAAAACACAAGCACGGGCTTTGCAAAAAAATTTGGCGCGTTTTTCGAAAGAAATTACGCGGTGTTTTTTGCGCCTATTATCGTGCTGTGTCTGTATTTTTTCGGGCTTTGGCAGTACGGCGTGTATCCGTTCGGGGATAAATACACCGCCGCCAGCTACGACCTTTCCGCGCAGATCTGTCCGTTTATCGAGCATCTTTTCGACGTGTTCGACGGAAAATCTACGCTGTCGTATTCGTACGCGATCGTCGGCGGCGCGGACGTTACGGGCACGTTTTTGTATTTCTTTATCAGTCCGTTCAGTTTCCTGTTCTTGCTGTTCGGCGACGGCAAAGTAGCGCACGCAAGCAGTATCGTCATGACTTGCAAGCTCGCGGCGATCGCAGCCGCGGGCGCTTGGTTTGCCAAAAAACAGTTCAAGGGTATCCCCGATTATCTGTGTATCGCGGTGGGGTGCGTGTACGCGTATTGCGGTTATACCTTCGTCGCGAATACCTATATCAACTGGATGGATTTCCTTATCTACGCGCCTTTTACGGCGGCGGCGTTCGTGCGGTTTGTTAGAACGGGTAAATTTTTACGGTTTTCCGTGCTCGTTGCGTGCTGTATCTATACCTGTTTTTCGATTGCCTGTTTTTCTATGTTCACCGTCTTTCCTGCGCTCGTCGCGTACGCGCTCCTGTGCGTGAAAAAAGAGGAAAGAAACAAGTTCATCGCAAATCTGTGCCTGTCTTTCGTCGTGGCGGTGCTGATGGCGTTGCCCGTGCTTTTGCCCGCGCTCGGCGCGTATACGAATAGCGCGCGCGGCGGAAAGCTCTTTGAAAATTTCTGGTACGGCTTTACCGTATCCGAAGAAACGGGCTTGCCTACCGACTTCGACAAGAAAAAATTTGTCGATACGTTCGCGGGCGCGCTGTACGCCAAATGGTCGTATATCCTGTCCGATACCGTGTTTATCGCGCTCACCCTCGTCTGGTTTTGCAGAAAGGGTCTGAAAGACCCGTTCGCGAAATTTATGCTCGTCGCGGGCGTGTTTACCCTTCTGCCCACCATCGTGGACGAGGCAATGAATTTAATGAATATGGGCTCGTATATGTCCTACGCCCTGCGGTTCGGGTTCTTAAATTCGCTGTATTTCCTCGGCGGGGCTTGTCTTGCCCTTGAAAATCTGTGTTATAAAACGGGTCGAGCCTACGACGGCGAGAAATTGTTCAAAACCCAAAACGGCGATACGAAAAAAAGAAAATTGCCCCCGTATTCGGACAATAAAAAAGCGTATCTGTGGGCGGGGATCACAATTATTATCTCGCTTGCCGTATTTACGTTTTTGTTCTGGTTCACAAGCTACGGGAATTACCGTAAATTTTTGGCGCTGTTTACGGATAATCAGGAAAATATCGACGCGCTGGGGAGTATCCCCGGTCGGTTTGCGCATTCGCTCGGCGGTCTGGAAGCGATCGTAATCTGCTTTGCGCTGGTTACGGTTTTAACGCTTATCGGCTGTTATTTCGTCAGCGCCAAGCGTATTTCCGCGCGCTTGCTGTCCTTTGCGCTGATCGCCGTGCTTGCCGTGCAGGTGGCGTTTTATAACGGCTTACTCGTGCTCGGCAACCGTTCGGAACAGCATACGCCGTTAAAGGCTTACGAAACGCTGTGTAAGGAGCTGGATACGCGTACGGACGGGTATTACCGCGTAAAGGATTACGACGACGAGCTGACGGCAAACGCGCCGTTTACGACGGGCTCGAATTCGTTCAGCGTGTTCTCGTCGGTGATCGACGAGGATAATTTCGCGGCGTATCAGCTGTTCGGGTATGCGGGCAACGGGAAAAACACGTTTAAGAGCGCGCATAACGACGATAAATACAACCGCGGCGACGCGTTCGGGGATTCCTTTATCGGCTATAAATATTATATCGTGCCGTCGGATAAAACTGCGGGAGTAGAGGAAAAGAGCTATCTGCAAAAGGTAATGACGACGGACGAAAACGGCAACGAGGTCCAGCTTTCGGCGGGGGATTTCTACGTGTACGAGAACACGGCGGTATTTCCGCTGGGGTATCGCGTAAACGCGGGAGATTTTCGTTTCGTCGCGCCGAATATCAGCAACAGCAGTTATCGGAAAGAAAATCAGCAAGCGCTGTATAAATTTTTGCGCGGTGAGGACTTGGAAGAATTTACGGGTCAAAGGCTCGTAACCGAGGGGATCACCAAGGAACTGAGCGAGTATCTTTGGAGCAAAGCCGCGGAAGTTAAAGTAGGCGCGGGGAAAATCACGGCGCGCGTAACGGCGGAGGCGGGCGAGTACCTGTTTTTGAATTTCGTAGCCTCGGACGGGTACACGGTAACGGTGAACGGCAAAAAAGCGGAGCTGATCGATAACGATTTGAAATTTTTGGCGGTGGAGCTGGAAGCGGGCGAAAACACGGTGGAATTTAAGTATTCTTCGCCATATATAAACTACGCGCTGATAGGTATATGCGGTGCGGTAGCGGGACTGTGCTTGGTGGCGTTCGTGCTGAAAAAGACGCGGCTTGTAGAGAAATGCGCGCCCGTTATCGCATGGGCGGGGATCGGGCTTGCGACGGCGGTGGTAGCGTTCTTTATGGTGTATCCGACGGGAGCGTTTGCCGTAAAAGCAGTAGAATATTTACGGGTATTGTTGGGATAAAAATTTTTTCAAAAAAAGTTAAAAAATCAGCGGAAAACGCTTGACTAAAAGTAAAAGTACGGGTATAATGGTTATGCTGTTCGCGAGAAGAGCATAACGTACTGAGGCGTAGCGCAGCTTGGTAGCGCGTTTGGTTAGGGACCAAAAGGTCGTGGGTTCAAGTCCCGTCGCCTCAACCAAAACGGCGGTTTTTGATAGGAAAAACTATCGAAAACCGCCGTTTTTTTGTATTCAAATAAGGCAAACAGACGATTTTTGGGGAAGAAAACGGGGAAGTTACCAGCCGTTGAGCTTTTTACCTTCTATAAGAAGGTATTCCGTTGAAAGATCGGTGTACGTGTTGTCAATCACGCCGAGAGAGTGCCCCATAAAGTGCTTACGCGCGTGGTCGGATACGCCCAGTTCCTTGCACCGTGAATTGAAAGTCTTTCGTAAATCTTTCAAGATATGATTAGGCAAGGCTTTTTTTATGCGCCTACGTAAGAGTTGCGGGGTGGGGAGCTTCGGTAAACCGTTCGTAAGATATGCGCGTAAGCGGTTGCAGATATAAATTCGCTTGTATTCCACGGCGCGCTCCGTCGTTTTTCCGATTCTCTTTCGCTTGCTGTTCACGGCAAGGATAAAATCACCGTCAATTTGTGCCGTCTTCAACTCGTTCGGGCGTAAGCCCGTATACAGGGCAAGCGCGAACGCAAGCTCAAAGAGCGGCTCGTCGTGCGATTCTTCAAAAAGCAGACGTTCTTCGTCCTTGGTAAGTGCAACGCTACTTTCCTTTTCGTATCCCTCACGAATAACAGCGGAGCAGGGGTTATGTACGATTAAGTGATTGTCGATCGCAAATTTGAAAATTGCGTTCATCAGCGAGTACAGCTCGTCCGCAGTTTTGAACTTTTTCGCGTTCGTAATATCGTCAATCAGCTTTTGGATTTGCGAAAGCGTGATTTTTGCGATCAGTGTTTCCTTGAAATACGGTTTTAGGTACAAATTATAGCGCGATAGATCCTTTTTGTAGGTATCTTCGACGACAAGCCGAATACGCTTAGTCGTGAAGTAGTGCATAGCAAAGGAATGAAACGTCGTCGGAATTTCTCCCGCCTCCGATTTCGATTTCGGCTTTGCCGTCTTCATTTTCTCGATCATCTTCGCCTTGGCAAGCTCGATCGTCTTTCCGCAGGCGGACAGCTCGTAGCCGTCCCGTCTGTATCGAATCTCGTAAGTCGTCGTATTTTTTCCGCTCTCGTGGAGGCGCATACGACAGCGCTTTCTATTGCAAAGTATAATTCTTCTAAATTTTTTAGGCATTTGTTCAATCTCCTTGTCAGTAAATTCAACAAAGCCCTGTTCTTCGTCCGACGTTCCCAAGACGTCGGATTTTTCATTTTCGCACGTGATGAGCTGTAAGCTCCCACGGGTTGCGACGACGTTGTATTGTCGGCATGCGCTGGCGTAGCCGTACAATTCCAAACATAAAAGGTTGACTTGGTGAACGAGCCTCGAAGCTCGTCGCCATTCCGATGAAGACGGGGATCGCGAATACGCGTCCCCGTCAATAAAGCAAGATTGCAGTTCTGCGATAAGCTCGCGAATCTGCTGGTACTGTTCCATTTCGAATTTATCCATAATCCGATCTCCTTTGTGAAATTATGGATAATTGTACCACAAAAGAACTCGATTTTGAAAAATCCGTCGGAAGCCGCAAATTTTTTAATTTATAAAAAATTTCGGCTTAATTCATCAGCCAGTGATTACCGCAGTCTTTGCAGATCGCTTGAATATGCGTTTTGGATTCGATCGCATTGTAAACAATCGTCGAGCAAACGTATAACAACGTAAACACTAAAAGTGCGCCTATGTTTTGAACTTCAGGATCGGATTCCGTAAGTAGCTCTCCTAAGTAGGTAATTCCGCTGTCAAAGAGCAAAAAGATAACAATCGCAAGGAATATCCGCGCGAAAAGTCTTCCAAAAACCGACTTGTGGTATTCCGTAACAAAAGCGAGATGACTATGCCCGCAATTTGGACAACGTACGGCGCGAACGACGGAATGGGGCTTGTCTATAATCTGATCGGGACTGCACATGAAGAAATTCGCAAGTAGGATCAGTTCTTTGGAGTCGGGTTCTCCTTCGCCGTTTTCCCAGCTTTGAAGATCTTGCACTCTGATCCCTACTGATTGCGAAAGCTCTTCAATCGTCAGGCGCTTCTTCTCTCGTAACTCTTTTAATTTCATTTGTTAAACTCCTTCTTTTAATTTTTTCGATTTTGAAGCAGAATAGCCCAGATACATACCTTTTAGCTCGG
Organism: Clostridia bacterium; assembly: GCA_017465865.1. GTDB lineage: Bacteria > Bacillota > Clostridia > Christensenellales > Borkfalkiaceae > Scatosoma. The sequence goes on along the minus strand of JAFTVF010000013.1, from coordinate 18,483 downwards.
CGAAAATGCTCTCTTGCATATACTGAGGCAGTTCTGCGTACATAGTTATCCATTCGTTTGCGTTGGTCGGCGTGCTTTTTCGCAGCACGTCGATTATTTTTTGCTCTTCTTTGGAGAGCGTGGTGAGCTTGTCCGTTTCTTGATAAACTGCGACGTTGCCCAGATCATCAGATCTTCCAAGTAGGTAATCAAGACTACAAGCAAAAAAGTCAGCCATTTTTATAAGAATTTCAAACGGTGGTTCGTTGACCTCGTTCTCATAATTAGCGTAAACTTGTCTGCTAATATCGAGAATTTGAGCCATTTCGCCTTGTGTTTTTTCGTTTTCAGAGCGTAGTTCTCGTATTCGTAACATTGGTATTCTCCTTGTTTTTTTATAATTATAGCAAGAATTTCTTGCAAAATGCTTGACACGCAAGAAAAAATTGCTTATAATAAACAAAAAGCAAGAATTTCTTGCATTATCTCAGATAAATAAAAATTGTGCGAAATTTGGGCAAAAGAAACGTGCAGGGAGGAAGTTATGGAGTATTGTTGCGAGGTATGCGGACAGAAATTTCATTATGGTCCGACTTGTGAAAAGCACGAAAAGGAATGTCTGAAACGCGAAGCGCAGATGAAAGAGATCTCGCGGGAGCTGACGGCGACGCTGGAAAAAGCACAGAGTTTGAACGTGCGGGTAATGATCAGCAAAAATTTGCGGGCATACCGTGCGGATTACAGCAGAAAGGACGGACTCGTGCAGTTGATTTCAGAAGCCCCTCAATCGGGAGGAGAAGAGAAAAAGCAATAGACGGTAGCGATACCGTTCTATATGCCCTTTGAAAGGCACGGCGCAGGCGACGGTTTGCGCGGTGGGCGGTGCAGGCGACGGTCTGTAAGCGGTTCGATTCCGCGAGGGGCAAGTCTTTTCCGATCGTTCCCGTTCTTCGGAACGGGAGCGTGTCGGGCAAAGGAAGCAGGGAAAAATTCGCGAAAGCGGAAAAAAATAAAAGCGAGGAAAAGGCTTATGGAAAAGAAAAAGGCAAAACAAAAACGGTCAGACGCGGAAATCATCAAGATTTTTAAGCACTGCCTGAGTGGCTCGGACAACTGTGGAGATTGTCCGTACAAACAAACGGTATATCGTTGCGACATACAACGATTAAACGCCGAAGTGCTGAACGTCGTAGAGCGGTTGCAGAAAGAGAAGTTAGAAGTTCAAAAGCAAGCCGTTAAAGACACGGTTAAAACGATTGCTGATTGGCTTGATAACGAAAAAGGCTATTGTGGTTTAGGTTGTTTGGTTAAACAAAAATTTTTAACGGACGGGCAAAAGAAAGATTAAAATCATAGTTACCACACTATTCTCAAATGCCCTATTAGACGAAACAAATAAACGCTACGGCGTTTGAAAATAAACTAAAAGGAAGGAAAAGACTTATGGAAAAATTTATCGAGGTACTGAGGCTAATTATGATTATCGAACAGATTATCTTGATCTTGTTCATGGTGGTACTAGTAATCGCGGGGGCGATCGCGTATTGCAAGGACACTTCGGACAAGGTGAAGTTCCCGAAGAACGAAACGGCAGAACGGGTCTATCAAGAGTACGTAGTTAAGCATTACAAGAACCAAAACAAGAAAGACTAAAACAAAAGTGAGGAAAAGACTTATGAAACAAAAACAGGTAAAACAGGCAGAAGAAATCAAGATTGGCGATTACGTAACGATGAACGACCGCTAGCGGCTTTGAAAGTTGAAGTGTAGTAGCTGTTAATCCTTACACTTTAGTTTGGAATCATTGTGAATAATGTATATGTCAATATAAAAATGAGCAGATTCGACATTTTTCAGTTGAAATTGCTCGTTTTTTCTATACATTAAATGATTATAATGCAGGTGAAATTTTTCAATATACATATAAAAAAGAAAATTTTTAATAAAAGCAGAAGAATATACTTGCAATTATTATAATTTTGAGTATAATAAACATATAAAACAAAATTAAGGAGTGGAAAAAATGGAAAAATTCGTAAATCGTACAAAAGAATTAGATACTTTAGAAAAGCAATATCAAAGTAGGAGTTCTTCGCTTGTAATTGTTTATGGGCGTAGGCGTGTGGGGAAAACTTCTCTTATCAATGAATTCTTGAAAAGACATAACGATACGCTTTATTTTTTGGCAACAGAAGAATCGGAGACGCAAAATTTGAACGCGTTTAAATTACAGGTTGCCGAGTACACGGATAACGAATTGTTAAAATCTGCAAACGTGGATTGGTTGACGGTGTTCAAAACGCTTGTGAATTATAAAACTGAAACGAAGAAAATTGTCGTAATGGACGAATTTCAATATATCGGTAAGGCAAATTCGGCGTTCCCGTCAATCATGCAAAAGGTATGGGATACGTTGCTTGCAAATGAAAACATAATGTTGATACTTTGCGGTTCGTTGATTTCGCTTATGAAGTCGCAAACATTAGATTACGGTAGTCCGTTGTACGGAAGAAGAACGGCGCAAATAAAGCTTAAACAAATTGCATTTAAGCATTATGGCGAGTTCTATAAAGATATGACAGCAGAACAGCTTGTCCCGTTTTATGCGGTAACGGGCGGCGTTCCTAAATATATAGAAGTTTTTCAAGGTTATGAAGACGTGTATGAAGCCATTCAGGAAAACGTTTTGAACCGTCAGAGCTTTTTGTATGAAGAACCGTATTTTTTATTGCAACGTGAAGTTACAGAGATAGGTAGCTATTTTTCGCTAATCAAAACGATTGCGATGGGGAATAGAAAGCTTTCGGAAATTGCCTCAAGTCTTGATATGAAGGCTACGAGTCTAACGAAATATTTGAAAGTTTTAACCGATCTTGATTTGATTGAACGGGAAGTTCCTGCAACGGAAGTTTCGTCAGAAAAAAGTAAAAGCGGGTTATATCGTATTACGGATAATTATATCGCTTTTTGGTTTAAGTATATTTATCCTTATCGTTCTTATCTTGAAAAAGGCGAAGATGAATACGTAATGTCAAAAATCAAGGAAAGCTTTATTCAAAACTTTGCGTCGTTCGTTTACGAGGACGTTTGCCGTGAGAAAATGTGGGAGTTATCCGCAAAAGAAAAAACGCTTTCGTTTGAAAGAGTCGGGCGCTATTGGGGTAGTAAAGCGGGTGAAATCGATATTGTTGCAATCGGTAATGAAGAAAAGAATTTGATTTTGGGCGAGTGTAAATATACGAAAAAAGAAAAAGGGCTAGAATTATTGCATACATTACAAGAAAAAACGCCAGCTATCGTAGCTTTAACAGGAGCGAAGAATGTGCAGTATATTATTTTCAGCACAGCAGGCTTTACAAAAGGTTTACAGGAGGAAGCAAAACGAAACGCGAATTTGATTTTGATAGATGGTTTGTAAGCGTTTTTAGTTGAATACCTTTACTACTTACAAAAATATAGAGCGGAAAATAAATTGGATAAAGTGGTATTTGTGAACGCAAAATCAAGGAAATTATTACAGTGAAAACAATTACAATATCGAAGATGATACAAAAAAGGTTTGGTGAACGATTGGCGAATAATCGCTGAAAGCCTTTAAAATAAAGGGTTCCAGAGGCTATTAGAAGGGTTCAAGTCCCGTCGCCTCAACCAAAAAAATGCAGAACACCAACGGGTGTTCTGCATTTTTGATAATCATTTCGTTTGATAACTTTCAAGTTCGCGAAGAATATTTTCTTCGTGGTGGGCTTGCACGGAAGAGTATTTTCCCCGCTCGCCGATTTTTAACAGATTTCCTACGTGCGAATAGCCCAAAACCATAGGCGGGAGATGGGTAACGATATCGTTAATGTTACGAATAACCGTAAAAGTCGCCCAGCGTTCTTTTAGTTTTGAAGTTTTCACGCCCCAAAACACCCGCGGAGAGCCAAAACCGTAGCCCTCTGTTTGCGCGCGTATATCGGGACGGTGATACCAAACGTATTCGTGGCAGAGCGCGGCGATCGCCGCGCCGTGAGAATAGCCTGTAATTACGATCTTTTGAAAAGCTCCGTCGGCGATATCCGCCGCGAGCAAAGGCTCGATCTCTTTCCACGCTTTCAAAAAACCGCGGTGGGCAAACCAGACCGTTTTGCCCATTCGTTTGTAGGCTTTGGCGGGGAAATTGATATTTTGTTTCCAGTCGTTTTTCCCGTCCGAGCCTTGGAAAAACAGATACAGCGTAGCCCCGTCGCGTTTCAGCGCGTAGCTTGCCGATACGCCTGCTTGTAAATAGGGGATTTTCAGACAGGTGGAAAACAGTTCGTAAAGATCCATTGCACTCTCTCCGTAATTCGTTCTACGGTATTATATTCCGAACACGGCGAGAAAGTAACCTATTTTTTACGGCGAAAGCTCGCTCCCCGAAAACTCGAGGGAATTTTTATATTCCCGCGGGGTGCGCCCCGTGGCTTTTTTGAAAGTCCGCGCGAAATAATTATAGTCCTCAAACCCGACGGTCTCGGCGATCTTTTTTAAGGACAGTGTGCCTTCGAGCAGCAGTTTTTGCGCTTCCTCGATACGGCGCTGTATGACGTAACGGATAATCGAAACGCCCGTCTTTTGTTTGAATACCGCCTCGCAGTACAAAGGAGAGAAATACGTTTCCTCGCCGATTTTTTGCAGGGTGATTTTTTCGGACAGATGCTCGTTTACGTACCGCTTGACTTGGGTGATCAGCGGGTGTTCTTGGGTGTTTTTCAAGTTCGATACAACGTTTAACAGCAGACATTCCAAAAGCGGTGCAAGCTGTTCGTCTGCGTCGGCGTAATATTTTTGCCGAATCTCGTCCGCGCAGGCGATCAACAGCTTACATTCGTTGTTCAGGATCTGCGGTATTTTTAAGGGCAGGTCGGGCGGTGAGTCCGTCAAAAAATTAAAGCTGACGTAGTTCACCGAACCGTCGCAATCTACGCGTTCTCGCTGGGTGCTGGGGATAAGAAAAATTCCCTCGCCCTCTTGTACGGTTTGCTCTTGCTCGTTGATGCGATACACGAGCGTACCTTTGAGTACGATGGTCAGTTCGTAAAAGGAAATAGGACCTTTTGGAACGGCGCTGGGCGCGCCGTGGTGGTTGTGGCGGTAATATACGAGTTGCATTTTTTCTCCGAATATTAGGATTGTGCTATTTTTAACCCTGAAAATTAGGATTTTCTATTGAATAAAAAAATAAATACTGCTATAATTATAATAACAGATAATTTGACGGAAGTCAAGAAAAAAAAGGAGATGGAAAATGTTATACCCTAAAATGAACAGTTGCAGGGACGTGTATAGCCTTAACGGCGTGTGGAATTATGCGTTCGTAGAAGAAAACTATCAGCCGACGGCGGCGAAAACCGACTGCAATCCGATGGCTGTGCCCGCAAGCTATAACGAAATCGTAACCGATATAAAGACCAAAGAATACAGCGGTAAGGTATTGTACGAAAGAGAGTTTGCGATTCCCAAGAGAGAGGACCGCATCTACCGCCTGCGTATCGGCTCGGCGAGCCATAAATGCGAGGTATACCTCAACGGCGAAAAGGTCGGCGCGGGTATCAACGGTTTTTATCCCGTAGACGTGCCGTTGGATAATTTGAAAGAGAATAACCGTTTGTCCGTGATTATCGACAACCGTCTGACGGCGCAGACTTTCCCCAACGGGCGTATTATCAACGGGAAGCAGGTCATCAAGCACGATTTCTATAACTATACGGGTATCCACCGCGACGTGCTGGTGTATAGCTTGCCTAAAAAGCATATCGACGATATTATTATCCGTACGGTCGTGGACGGGGATTATAGCAAGGTATCCGTAGACGTGCAGGGCGAATATAACGAGATCTGTTTCCGCGTGCTCGACGAGCAGGGCAAAGAGGTCGTTTGCACGAAAGACAGCGTGTTCCAGATCCCCAACCCCGTGTGCTGGGAGGTGCTGAACTCGTACCTGTATACTCTGATCGTGGAAACGGACACGGACAAATACGAGGAAAAATTCGGTATCCGTAAAGTGGAAGTAAAGGGCAACGAGTTCTTGGTAAACGACAAGCCCGTATATTTCAAGGGCTTTGGTATGCACGAGGATTTCTTTACGATCGGCAAGGGCAACCACCCCGCAATCACCCTGCGGAATTTCGAGCTGATGAAATGGATCAACGCGAACTCGTTCAGAACCAGCCATTATCCGTATAGCGAGGAATGGTTGGATTTGGCGGATAGATACGGATTTTTGGTAATCGACGAAGCGCCCGCGGTAGGCTTGGTGCTTTGGGAACCGTGCTTTGGTGAAAACGGCGCGAACGACGAGAGCTTGGCGATCCATAAAGAGCTGATGAAACGGCTGTACGAGCGGGATAAAAACCATCCGTGCGTGGTGATGGTCAGCGTATCCAACGAGCCGATGAGTACGGAAGCTAACAGCGAGCCGTATTTCAGAGAAGTATTCGCGTACACGCGGAAGTTCTGGGAAGTGCCCGTTACGATGGTCGAGCCGTCTTTGGGCTACGCGCATAATTCCTACACCTCGCAATTCTCCGACGTGATCTGCGTAAACCGTTATATCGGCTGGTATACCGACCACGGCGATTTGTCGGTTATCGAGAAAGAGCTTACGAAAGATCTGACGGATTTTTATGAAAAGTATCACAAGCCCGTTATCTTGTCGGAGTTCGGCGCGGATACGATCGAGGGCAACCATACTCTGCCTGCGGAGGCGTTCTCGGAGGATTTCCAAGCCTTTTATCTTGCGGAAAATTGCAAGACGCTGGATAAGCTGGATTTCTGTATCGGCGAGCACGTATGGAATTTTGCGGATTTCAGAACCGAACAAAACTGCGGCCGCGTACGCGGTAACCGCAAGGGCGTATTCACGAAAGATCGGCAACCGAAAATGGCGGCGTATTACTTGAAAGACCGCTGGAAGAATAAATAAGGAGAACGAAAACTATGCAGATGACTTTCAGATGGTACGGCGAGGGAAACGACCGTATCAAACTGTCGGATATCAAGCAAATCCCCGGGGTTACGGGTATCGTTTGGGCGTTGCACGATAAGATGCCCGGCGAGGTCTGGAAAGAAGAGGAGATCGCAAAGGTCAAGGCGCAATGCGAAAAATACGGTTTTAATATCGACGTGGTGGAATCGGTCAACGTACACGACGATATCAAAATCGGGCTGCCTACGCGCGATCAATACATAGAGAATTATAAACAGACCATTCGCAATTTGTCCAAGTTCGGCGTAAAGGTTATTTGCTATAACTTTATGCCTATTTTCGACTGGACGAGAAGCAATCTTTTCCACGAGGTAGGCGACGGCTCGACGGCGCTGTTCTACGAAAAGGGAATGATACAGGACGATTACAACGCGATGGCGAAGTATATCCTCGATTTCACGGAGAAGTACAATATGTCTTTCCCCGGCTGGGAACCCGAGCGTATGGCGAAGCTGGACGAGCTGTTCAAAGCGTACGCGGACGTAACCAAGGAAAAGCTGTGGGCGAACCTCAAATATTTCTTGGAAGCGATCATGCCGACCTGCCGTGAATGCGATATTAAAATGGCGATCCATATGGACGATCCGCCTTGGGATATCTTCGGTCTGCCGAGGCTGCTCGTGGACGAGCCGAGTATCGACAGGTTCTTGAAAATGGTAGACGATGAATACAACTGCTTAACGCTGTGTTCGGGTAGCCTGAATGCCAACCCCGACAACAACGTAGCAGAGATCGTGAGAAAACACTGCGGACGTATCGCGTTTGCGCATATTAGAAACGTAAAGCATTTCGAAAACGGGGATTTCTCGGAAGCAAGCCACCGCGACTGCGACGGCGACACGGGGATCTTGGAGATTTTGAAAGCGTACCACGACTGCGGGTTTACGGGCTATATCCGTCCCGATCACGGCAGACATCTTTGGGACGAGGGTCCTGGAAAAGTGCGTCCTGGATACGGTTTGTACGACCGCGCTTTGGGCATTATGTATATGCTCGGCGTATGGGATATGTTAGAAAAATTAAAGGAGAACGAATAAAATGGATTTGAGTAATAAAGTAATTGCGATCACAGGCGCAGGCGGGATCATTTGCAGCGAGTTTGCAAAAGCATTAGCGGAGAAAGGCGCAAAGGTAGCTCTTCTCGATATCAACGAAGAGGCGGCGAAAAAATACGCGGACGAGATCGGCGAAAACGCGCTTGCGATCAAGTGTAACTGCTTGGATAAAAACAGCGTTATCGAGGCGAAGAACGCCATCAACGCGAAATGGGGCAAAGTGAATTTCCTGATTAACGGCGCGGGCGGGAACAATCCGAGGGCCTCTACCGACAACGAAACGATGACCCCCGATTTGGAGGGCGTAAAGGACTTCTTCGCGCTGGAAGAAAGCGGGCTTAAATTCGTGTTCGACTTAAACATTACGAGCGCGTTTTTGGTAACGCAGGTGTTTGCGGAAGATATGGTCAAGACGGGCGGAAATATCATCAATATTTCGTCCATGAACGCGTACAGACCGCTCACCAAAATCCCCGCGTACAGCGCGGCGAAAGCGGGTATTTCCAATTTTACGCAATGGCTTGCGGTGCATTTCGCGCCCTGCAATATCCGTTGCAACGCGATCGCGCCCGGGTTTTTCGTAACCAACCAAAACAGAAGCCTGCTGTTTAACGAGGACGGCACGCCGACGGCAAGAACGGGCAAGATCCTCGCGGCAACGCCGATGAAGAAATTCGGGGAGATATCCGATTTGATCGGCACGCTTTTATGGCTCGCGGACGATAAGGCAAGCGGGTTTGTAACGGGTACGGTTATTCCCGTAGACGGCGGGTTCTCCGCATACAGCGGCGTATAAGAAATTGACGGCAATTTCTTTAGCGTGTTATCCTTAACGGAGAACACGCAGCGATATAAATCCCTTGCGGGATTTGCGATATTCCCTTCGGGAGCGATATTTGTCTGCGTCAAGCGATATGCCCTGCGGGCGTATAGGATTTATATCATATCGCGTTGGAGCGAAGCGACAACATATCGCACTTGCAGAGCGAGTATATCGCGTTTGTATGGCAAACATATCGCCAACAAAAAAGAGAGAACTTTCGGTTTGTACGCCGTTTTGTTCTCTCTTTCCGTTTCTTATAAAGATTTGGACTTAGCCGATAATGCGTTTTGGACGATTGCGATTTTTTAAGCCGATAATAAGACGAAAAGATTAAAAATTTCACTTGACACACTCAATCGTTCGGTGATATAATATATTCGGTAGAAATTGTTCTTTATCAGTTGGAGGCAAAATAAGATGAAAATTCTGTTTTACGGAGACAGCATTACCGACGCGGGCAGAAACCGCGACGGCTCGAACCATATGAGCACGCTCGGTTGGGGGTTCGTGCGCGTGATCGCCGATCGGCTTATCGGCAATTCGCCCGATAAATACGAAATCATCAACCGCGGGATCAGCGGAAACCGCGTGGTCGATTTGTATGCGCGTATTAAGTGCGACGCGTGGAATTTACAGCCCGACGTTATCAGTATCCTCATCGGCGTAAACGACGTTTGGCACGAGGTAATGGGCAGAAACGGCGTGGATATTCACCGTTTTGAAAACGTATACCGTATGCTGATCGAGGACACGAAAAAGGCGTTGCCGAACACCAAACTTATCATTTGCGAGCCGTTCGTTTTAGAGGGCGCGGCTACGGAAAATACCGCGGATATCCCCGATAAATATCAGCGTTTCTGCGAGGTATACGAATACGCAAAGGTTGCGAAAAAACTTGCGGAAGAGTTTGATCTGCCCTTCGTTGCTTTACAGGAAAAACTGACGGAAGCGGCGGAAAAGAGCAAGGCGGAATATTATTTGGCGGACGGCGTACACCCGCATATTGCAGGCGCGACTTTGATCGCGGACGAATGGACGAAAGTGTTTAAGGAAAATTTCGAAAAGAAAAATTAAAGTTAAGATGCAGAAATAAAAGGCGGCTTAAATGATATGAAAAACAGTGTTATTATCAACGAAAAAGACAACGTCGGGATCTCTCTTGACGGCACGGAAACGATCCCCGCAGGGCATAAATTCGCGTTGCGCCCGATCAAGTGCGGGGAATACGTGATCAAATACGGCGAGATCATCGGCAAAGCGACGGCGGATATCGCGGAGGGGGACTGGGTACATACGCACAACGTAAAATCCCACCTCGACGAAAACGTGGCGTATACCTATAATTTCCACGCGGAAAGCCTGCCCAAAGAGAGCAAGACTTTTATGGGCTATAAGCGCAAGCACGGCAGGGCGGGTATCCGTAACGAGATCTACGTAATCCCCACCGTTGGTTGCGTGAACAACGCGTGTATGCGTTTGGCAAAAGACGCGCAAAAGCTCGTAACGGGCAGTATCGACGGGATTTTCGCGCTCACGCACCAATTCGGCTGTTCGCAGCTCGGCGAAGATAACCAAAATATCAAAAAACTTCTCTGCGCCGTCGCGCTCAACCCCAACGCAAGCTACGTGCTGTTCGTGGGTCTGGGCTGTGAAAACAACGGCATGGACGGAATCAAGGAATACCTCGCGCCCTACGGCAGGGATAATATCGCGTATTTCAACTGTCAGGACGTAGAGGACGAGCACGAATACGGCATGGCGATCTTGAAAGAATTTGCGGAAAAAGCAAAAGACCTTCAACGCGAAGAAGTGGATATGTCCGAACTTTGTATCGGCTTGAAATGCGGCGGGAGCGACGGATATTCGGGCTTGACCGCAAACCCGCTCGTGGGAAAGATCACGGACAGAGTGGTGTCTTTGGGAGGTAGCGCAATTTTGACGGAAGTGCCCGAAATGTTCGGCGCGGAACAACTTCTCATGAATAAGTGCAAAAACGAAGAGGTCTTTGAGAAGTACAAAAAGATGATCGAAGATTTCAAGGCGTATTATACCACGCAGGGCTTCCCCGTCTACGAGAACCCCAGCCCCGGCAATAAAAAGGGCGGTATCACCACTTTGGAAGAGAAGTCTTTGGGCTGTATCGAAAAGGCAGGCTCGACGGAGATCGTGGACGTTCTTTCCTACGGTGAACTTGTAAAAGCAAAGGGTGTGTCCGCGTTGAACGCGCCCGGGAACGACTTGATCGCGGCGACGGCGCTCGCGGCGAGCGGTTGTCAGCTCGTGCTCTTTACGACGGGCAGAGGCACGCCGTTCAGTACGTTCGTGCCGACGATGAAGATCGGTACGAATAATAATATCTCCGCGCATAAATCGAATTGGATAGATTTCAACGCCTATTCGATGGACGAGGACGGGCTGTTCGATCTGATCGTCAAAACGGTGAGCGGCGAATATGCCTGCAAGAGCGAGGATATCCGCGAGATCGCGTTCTATAAAACGGGCGTTACTTTATAAGGTGTTTTATGGACAAAATTCAATATAAAAAAGAAGCGTATAATACGCTGTTGACGGTGCTTGCCTCTGCGATCTCCGCGCTGGGATTATACGTATTCGTGTATCCTTCCGCATTTGCGCCCAGCGGCGTGGACGGCATCGCGACCATGTTACAGGAGCTGACGGGGTGGAACGCAGGGTATTTTACCTTGCTTATCAATTTACCGCTCTTGATCGCGGCTTGGTTTCTGTTGAAGAAAAAGTACGTTATTTATACTTTGGCGTTTACGTTGCTTTCTTCCGTTATGCTCGTGGTAATGGAGCGGGTGGAATTTTATCAGTATCAAGGCTCGTACGAGCGTTTGATCGCGGCGATCATATCGGGGATATTATTAGGCGCAAGAACGGGTATCATGTTAAAGCTTGGAGCGTCTTCGGGCGGTATCGACGTCGTTGCGTGCATGGTGCAAAAGAAATTGCCCTATAAAAACATAGAAAACATCATCAGCGTTATTTGTTATGCGATCATGGCGGTTTCGTATTTCGTGTATAAGGATCTCAACTGTATTTTGTTGGCGGTGATCCAAATGATGATCTTCGAAAAGACGACGGGGAAATTCCTCAAGGATAACCGTAACGCGATGGAATTCAAGATCGTTACCAAAAACCCGTTGCAGATCAAAGAAGCGATCATATACAATCTGAAACACGGCGCAACGGTCGTGGAAAGCAAGGGAATGTTTACGGAAGACGGCAGCGTGATCGTCTTTACGGTAGTCAACAACCGTCAAATTCCCGATTTTCTCAATTTACTCAAACAGTATCCCGATACGTTCGTGTATTACGTGGAAGTCGCCGGCGTGCAAGGGAATTTCCGCTGGGGAAAATACGATATTGCAAAATAATTAAAGAGAACAAAGAAAGGAGTTTCTTATCATGAGCTACATAAAAGACAATTTTTTATTGACGACGAAAACTGCGGAAAAGCTGTACTTTGGTTACGCAAAAGATATGCCGATCTTCGACTATCATTGCCACCTGCCCGAAAAGCAGATTTTAGAAAACAAGCCCTTTAACGACGTGTTCGAGATCTGGCTTGCAGGCGATCATTACAAATGGCGTTTGATGCGTAACTTCGGCGTGAACGAGGAATATATCACGGGCAATAAGAGCAATAAGGAAAAATTCCTTACCTATTGCCGCGTTTTGGGCACGGCGTTCGGCAACCCCCTGTATCACTGGTCGCAGGTAGAGCTTAAAGAGTTCTTCAACTGCGAGATCGAGATCAACGAGGAGAACGCGGAGCTGATCTGGAATTGGTGTAACGACTATATCGCACTGAACAAGATCACGCCGCAGAGCCTGATCGAACAGTCGAACGTTACGCATTTGTTCACGACCAACGAAATTTTCGACGATCTGTCCACTTTCCCCGCGATCGCGGCTAAGGGCTATAAGTTCAAGGTCATTCCCGCTTTCCGCGCGGATAAGATCATGAACATCGAGGCGGAGAAGTATAACGAATTTATCGCAAAGCTCGGCGAGGTTTCCGATCTTAGCGTTCTCGAAGCAAAGATCGAGGAAAGATTGCAGGCGTTTATCAAGGTCGGCACGACGGCGGCGGACGTTGCGCTCCAAGGCGTATACCCGATCAGCGACAAAGCGGACGCGGAAAAGGTGTTCGCAAAACGCAGAGCGGGCGAAAGCGTAACCGACGCGGAGAGCGAAGTTTTCAAAGGCTATATGACCTATTTCCTGTTCAAGCTGTACGCAAAATACGGTATCGCTACCGAATTGCACGTCGGCGCAATGCGTAACAACAACGGCGTAATGCTGGAAAAACTCGGTCTGGACACGGGCTTTGACAGTATCGCAGAGGACAACGGCATCAAGAATATGTCCCGCCTGTTCGACAGACTGAACAACGAAAACAGCCTGCCCAAGACGATCGTGTTCAACCTCAACCCGAAAATGAATACGGAGATCATGACCCTGATCGGCTGTTTCCAGAGCGACGAGGCAAAGGGCAAGATCCAGTACGGACCCGCTTGGTGGTTCTTGGACAACAAAGTCGGTATGGAAAAGCATTTGGAAGACCTTACGGCAACGGGGCATATCGCGGCGTTCGTGGGTATGCTGACGGACAGCCGTTCGCTGCTTTCTTATCCCCGTCATCACTATTTCAGACGGATTTTGTGTAACTATCTCGGCGGTATGATGGAGCGCGGCGAAATGACGGCGAACGAACAGCTCGTCGGCAAGGTCGTGCAGGACATCTGCTATTATAATTCGATCAAATATTTAGGAGTGTAAAAATCATGGAAAAATGTATTCCCGTAGTCGTCATTAAAGAACTGTCCGAAACGGACAAAATTTTAACCGCGTTGAAAAACAACGGTATTAACTGTGCGGAGATCACCTTCCGTACCGCTTGCGCGGCGGAAGCGATCGAATACGCTTGCAAGAACTATCCCGATATGAGCATCGGCGCAGGCACGGTCATCAACGCGATTCAGTGCGAACAGGCGCTCGCGGCGGGCGCGCAGTTTATCGTATCCCCCGGTCTGTCCGTGGCGGTTGCGAAGATCTGTAACGAACGCGGTATTCCTTACTATCCCGGTTGCGTAACGCCCACCGAGATCATGCAGGCGTTGGAGCTTGGCATTACCACCGTCAAATTCTTCCCCGCGAACGTATACGGCGGTTTGAAAGCGCTGAAAGCGCTCTCCGCGCCTTTCCCTCAGGTGAAATTTATCCCCACGGGCGGGGTAGACAGAAGCAATATCGACGAATTCTTGGCGTTTGAAAAGATCGCGGCGATCGGCGGTAGCTTCTTTGTAAAAGAATCGCTTGAAAAAATGGAAAATAAATAAGAAAGGATATATGCGTAATAAAAACCCTGTTTCCGTTAAACAAAAAAGTTCAACCAAAGCAAAACGGCTGATTATCGGCTGTTTATCGCTTAGCTTGCTTTTATCGGGGTGCGCGGAAAAAATTGGCGATTATAAACAGCCCGTATTTCAAACGAAATATACTGAGGAAGAGCATATTCAACGGATTAGTCAACAGACGGAGGCGATTTTTGAGGAAGAAATTGATTCTGGGAAGCTCTTAAAATATAACGTGGAGATTGTTTATGCCTTTTACGACGAAGACCCCGAATATTTTTTAGTGGAACTAGAATATGTTGACGAATGTATTAAGGTTACTTATGAAAACCCGAATTATTCGTTAGATACGGGGAAACAAGAACCGCAATATATAGAACAGACAACTCGGTATCAACATTTTATCGGTTTTATAGAAAATGACAACTATAAAACGGGACTTCCGCATTACGATTCGGGTTCGTCGAATACTAAGCAATGTTTTATGGCAGGGCGAAGTGCTTATGCATTGTATATGGAAGGAAAAGGCGAACAATACGGTAAAAAGTATTATGGTGGGCGAGTTCAAGGTATTGAAAGGTCTGGGGAAATTATTGTAGTAGCAGGTATGGATTGTTACGAGAATGGTATCGAATGGCATCAGCATACCCCAAACTCTACTTATACTAAATGTAATATTGGCGATGTTGTTCCTGAAAATCTTTATGAAAATTATATGCATTCAAATTATAAATTGTTTATACGCTTATATCAATAAAATAAAAGGTTAAAAATGAAAAAGAAATTAATATCACGTTTACTAATAGTTCCGTTCGGCGGTAGCTTCTTCGTAAAAGAATCGCTTGAAAAAATAAAAAATAATTGAAAAAGAGGATATATGCGTAATAAAAACCCTGTTTCCGTTAAACGAAAAAATTCAACCAAAGCAAAACGGGTGATTACTGCCTGTTTATCGTTTAGCTTGCTTTTATCGGGGTGTGGTCGGTTTAATCATAAAATAAAGGACGTTTACGAACACCCCGAATTTAAGACGGATTATACGATAGAGGAGCATATCGAAAGAATATCCAAAAGAACGGAAGAAAGATTTGCTGAGCAATTGCAAAGCGGTCTATTGGTTTCGTATAGCGTAGATATATTATACGCTTTTTACGACGAAGACCCCGAATATTTCTTAATCGAGCTGGCATTTGATAGAGAATGGGAAGGAGAGTATACGCATCCTTTCAGTGCTACGACCAAGTATGCTTATAAGACGAAATATATGCATACAATAGGCTTTATTTGGAATGATAAATATTATTTATGTTTGGATAGATTTGGCGATTTTGTCGAGGGAAAAAGCTCGTATTACTATTACGGATATTCGGATAGTAAAAAATACTATGGTTCGGGCGTTCAGGCAGTTGAAAAAGATGGACAAATTGTAAAATTATTCAGCGATTTATGTATTTCTAACGGTGGCGTAGGTGTGAGCGCGGAGTTTCATACACATTATAATGAAAATGATCCCTGTTGTCTAAACGAGGTAGTGCCAGAATCTAATTATAAAAATTTGATGGAAAGGAATATAAGAGGATTGCCAAATGGCAACGAATATTAAGAGAGGTATATTATGAAAAGACGGAAAATAGTTAGTGTATTATTAGCAAGTGTATTTATATCTTCTTCTACGGTTTTACTTTGGTCAAATACAGGGGTAAACGTTGAATTTGAAAACGCCACGGAAATTACCCGAAAAATATTTAACGCGAATGCAGGTACGGAGGACGAGAGAAAGGGCTATATGACTGCCGAGTATTTGCAGGGCTTGGATGGCGAACAGGATTATATTTTGGTAGAATGCGATACGGGTGGATACGCGATATTCGATAGGGAAAGTATGGAAATTATTGAATACAGCGATACGGACAGCTCGCCTTATATCCAAGCGGAAACGCCCTGCTACGGAGGCCCGATAAGCTATTACGATAAAAAAGGCGACGAGCTGAAGGATATAAAAACGGGCAAAAAATTGCAAAAACAAACGGCGAAAGAAATAGCCAAGGAAATTAAAACGAAAATCAAAGAAGACAGAAAGAAAAGAAAGGAAAAACAAAAAGAAAAAACAGCGCAGACTGCGGAAGATGAAATTCAAAATGATTTGAGCGCAGACCCAGGTCCTACGGGTACGCTCGAAAAACCTGCGGATTATTATCAAGTATATACTAGAAAATATATTTCCAAGTATCAGTTCTTTGAGGAAAATGATGATCACGGAGATAATGTAGACGGTACTTGCGTATCGGTTGCGGTACAGCTATTGTTAGCGTATAATAATTGGGTAAACGACGGGAGAATTATCCCTGCAAATCCCAAAGACGGAGAGGAATTTTTACGACCAGATAGGGAGGATTATAAAGACCAGCCGAACAGTAGCGAATGGAAAGCAACGACAAGTGAAGATGACAAAGACGACAATAAAACAACCTTTTACGAAAGGATAAAAAGCTATATCAATCCTTATGCCCGTACGCCTGATGAGGTGGCGGAGGGGAAGGAAGAAGACCCTCAAAATAACGGCGCAACTATGCGGGATGCGTATAACGGAATACGAACTTATTTACAGGAATACGCGCAAAATGCCTATGTTGACAATTCTATGGATTATTATATAGCTCTTTCAGATAGTGAAAGGGAAAACGTTGTTCAAAAGCTTCAAAGCGAAATAAATAATGACCGTCCTGTTATAGCGTCTATTGATCATTATGAACAGCAGAATGACGGTACGTATAAAAAAGAAGGACACGCTATCGTTGTGCACGGCTATCAAACTATAAGCTATAATGGGTCGGCTTTAGATGGATTTATTGCACACTATGGACATGGAAAAAGTTCGTGGAATTATTGGGTCAATTCGGATTGGTTTAAGGGCTATTTGACCTTTCAAACCACACATCAACATACGGACGAAGTGTTTTTTACCGATAACGCGGATATATACGGACACGTATTAGAATGTTCAACCTGTCATAGAGCGATGCTTACAGAGGAGCATAATTGGAAGGACGCGACATATATGCAAATGCTACCGAATTATCAGGATTATGAGAGGAAGCATTACAAGGCTTGTTATTGTGGTTATAAGGTAGTAGAGGATCACGACTTAAAGTGTTACGTAGCACCGTGGGACGAGTATAAGCACGTATTTCAATGCGTTTGTGGCTATAATTATAATGAATATCATTATTATAAATATGGAATTAACTGTTTTTATTGTGGACAAACAAAAAATTATTAAAAGGAAGAAATGAGGCAATGAAAAAAGTTGGAGTTTTTTGGAAATCGACATTGCCGCCTACCCCCCGAAAACTATTTTCGTAGTAAAAATCGATGATGTGTAAAAAAAGGAGCCCTATGAAAGCAAAACGATTAATCATTTCTTGTCTATCGTGTGTATTATTTTTATCGGGTTGTACTTACCGAAATTCTTGCAGTGATACTTCTCGTAGAGATGGACCGTTTTTTGAACACCCCGAATTTAAGACGGATTATACGATAGAGGAGCATATCGAAAGAATATCAACTTTGACGGAAGAAAACTTCGCGAACGAGTTAGCAAGCGGAGAATTGGTTTCGTATAACGTAGAGATATTATATGCTTTTTATGACGAAGACCCCGAATATTTCTTAATCGAGCTGGAATATGCCGAAGAACGGAGTAGCTCGTATGAAACTTGTGCGCGAGATGAAAACAAGCGAAATATTATCGTACAGTATAAAACAAAATATATGCATATGATAGGATTTATAAAATACGATAAATATTATCATTTGCGATATATCTATGCTCATCAATTTGTGCCAGGGCGGAGTTCTTATCGATATTACGGATATACGAATAATAAAAAATACGTTGGCGCGGCTGGACTTCAAGCGGTTGAAAAAGACGGACAAATTATAAAATTATTTTCACCTGAATGTATACGTAGGTCTGAAGGTAATTCTGGTCATTCTCCTGAATTTCACACGCACGGTGAAAGTACGCCTTGTGTTCTAAACGAGGTTGTGTCCGAAGACTCTTATGATTATTTAATGGAGGGCTATCCCAGTTTGATGATTACAGGGAGCGAATTATATAAATGACGAATTTTAGGAAAAGACGGAAAATAGTTAGTGTATTATTAGCAAGTGTTTTTGTAGATTAAAATTTTAACAAAAAAAATAATAATAAAAAATAAATAGAAGAGGTAT
>JAFTVF010000001.1 GCA_017465865.1 Clostridia bacterium | reverse complement strand
ACTTATTCAACTGTTAATCTTCTACTCAGACAATCTCAGATTGTCTATTTTGTCTCGCCAATTTTTACCTTTCTTTTTATTTTCTAAAAAATTTTTGAAACAGTGCCTATTTTTGCTTGACTATTTAATAGTTAGCTCCTTTTTTTATCGAATTTTAATTTTGCAAAGTTTTAAGACACTGTTTGAACGCCGTCGGCAACGACACGCTCTCCTCGATCTCGTCCAGCGCGTACGCGTCAAAGGGCGCGGAATCCGTTTGCACCCAAACGCAAGTCATATCCCAACGTATATGCGTGAAAATATGCGTATATTTTTCCCTTTTTATCTCCGTGAACGCATACATACCCCATTCGTTTAAGATATTTTCGGGCGTTTCGTCCCCGTAGACCACGTGCGAGGGGAACTCGTTCATACCCCGCAAAACGCCCGTTTCTCTTCGGCGGATACAATACCCCTCGGGCGTTTGAATTAAGAACACGTATACCTTTTCCGCGCGCTTTGCTTTTTTTTCGGGCAGAACGGGATAGCTCGACTGCGTGCCGTGTTTATTCGCCCGACACAGCGTATTCAGCGGACAACGCGCGCAATCGGGGTTTTGCGGTTTACAGATAAGTGCGCCCAGCTCGAACAAGCTCTGCGTGAAATCCGAACAACCCTTGGGCGTATCGGGATAGACCGCGGACAGGGTAGTTTCGAGATATTTCCGATATTTCGGGTCGGAAATGACGGTGGGATTTTCTTCCAGCCTTGACGCCACGCGAAACACGTTCCCGTCCACCGCCGCAGTCGGCATACCGAACGCGATCGAAGCGATCGCGCCCGCCGTATAACTGCCGATCCCGGGCAGAGATTTCAAGCCCTCTAAATCGCAGGGAAATTCCCCGCCGTAAACGGCTACGACGAGCTTTGCCGCACGTTGCAGATTACGCGCGCGGCTGTAATAGCCCAAACCCTCCCAGAGCTTTAATAATTTTTCCTCCTCGCACTTAGCAAGATCCTCCACCGTAGGCAGCGCCTGCATAAACCGCACATAGTATTCCTTGACGGCTTCCACGCGGGTTTGTTGGAGCATGATCTCGGACACCCACACGCGATAGGGCGTGGAGTCTTTTCGCCAAGGCAGGTCGCGTTTTTCCGCGCGATACCACGAAAGCAAGGGGGCAGGTATTTGTTGAAAGTCGAATTTTGTCATATGTAGGGTTATTCGCCGTCCGCCGTTTTGGGGATCGAATTGAGGAAAATAATCGTTTCGATAATCGACGGCTCGGAGGGATAACGCATGGGCACGGGCATAGACAGCGCCACGTCGTCGCCGACGTACGTAACGTCCGCTTTGCCCTCTTCGCGGGTGGTAATAAGGCAATTCCCTACCCCGACAAACGCG
This sequence comes from Clostridia bacterium, assembly GCA_017465865.1. Classification (GTDB taxonomy): domain Bacteria; phylum Bacillota; class Clostridia; order Christensenellales; family Borkfalkiaceae; genus Scatosoma. The sequence goes on along the minus strand of JAFTVF010000001.1, from coordinate 26,564 downwards.
CCGGGATAACCGCTAAAAATGCTCTTCATCAACTCTGCACCGCTGATGATATCCACGTCGTCGCGACGGGAAAGGGTGTCGAATACCGCGCGGTATTCTTCTAAATCGCCGTTACGGTTACAATCCTCTAATTCCTCGATACCGTCGAGCACGAGGAAAAGCCGAGGATATCCCTTGCCCTGTTCGCGCATACGGAGCAGTTCTTTGACTGTGCCGAGCGCCTGCGTAAAATCCGCTTTCGTGCGGATATACGGTACGGTGAGGTCGATAGAACGAAGGCGCAGCAATTCCCCGTATTCCGTTTTGGGCGAGATCACGAAAAAACAGGCGTCGGACTTTTCATACAGGCAGGAAGTATCGACGAGCAGTCTACGGATAAACGCCGTTCTGCCCGCGCCCGTAACGCAGGTATGGCGCACGGTGAACGGTTTTTCGCGTTTTTGCGACAGCACCACCTCGCCCGACATATCCAAGCCGAGCGGTAAACCCTTTCTCAATTTCTCGAAATTTCCGTTATCCGACGATTTTTTGGACAACAACGAAATAAACTCTTCCGAACGCATATTCGCCTCCTGTTTACGGGCGTTTTCGCCTTACCCTTTCAGTATACTATAAAACGCCGAGATTGTCAAGCCCCCATCGCAAAAATGCGAAAAGACGCGCACGGCAAAGCCGTGCGCGTCCTCCACAAAAAAACATAAAAGAGAAGTTTTGAATGAGCTGATTGATTTTTTAATTATACACGGTAAAATAGTCATCTGTATTATACTTGATCGTCGCTTCCATCGGCGCACCACCGCGCTCAAACCCGATCACGACCGTATCCCCTTTTTTGACCGTCAGCAACATATCGTTGAGCTGATACTGCCGCGTAAAGTCTACTCTTTCCCCGCCGTTGACGATAATATATTTGAACACGTCGTTCTCGATCAGCTTATTATACGCCGCCGAGTCAGCACCCGCCGCCTGCGCCACACCGAACTTTTCGTAGATCTCCAAATGCCCGTCAGCGGTCAGCCTTGCCTCCGAAGCGGAAGTGGATACCATGACCCCGAGCATTGCGCGTTTCACGACGCCCTTGTTCGTTTGCCCGCCGTTATTCCAGATGTTTTGGCAAAGGTATTTGACCTGCGTGATCGGCAACGCGTAGCCCATATTGTCTACGTCCTCGGACACGTTCTTGGCGTTCGTGATCCCGATCAGCTCGCCCTTAGCGTTGAACAGCGCGCCGCCCGAGTTGCCGTGATTGATCGCCGCGTCGGTACGGATTACGCGGAAGTCGGTCGCGCTCGCGCCGTCCGCAAGATACATACTGATATATTCCGATTTCACGGACACGACCCCGCTGGTTACGGAAATACCCGCCGCGTCGGGGTTACCGATTGCAAACACCGATTCCCCCTCTCGGATCGTTTCCGAATCCCCAAATTCCGCCGCGTTCACCGTGTCTTTCGCCGCGGCGTTTTTCAAAAATTCACTGCCCTCTACTTTGAGGATCGCGATATCGTACTGCATTGCACCGCCGACGTAGGTAGCTTTCATACCGTCGCCGTACTCGTCGCCCGTGCCCGGCACGAAACGGTTATACGCGCCGTAGGTGTACAGATAAATGCAATCGGAAATCCCTTTCTCGTTACTTTCCGCGTCGTAGATTACGTGATAGTTGGTAACCACGTACGCCGTACCCGCGTTCTCGTTCAAATCCACGATTACGCCGCTACCTGCGGACATATAATATTCCGTTTTATTCAGTGGTCCGCCCGCGCTCTTGGAAAATCCGCAGCAAATACTCACCACCGAAGTAATGTTCTCGGCAATCTTTTCGGTGTCGTTGTTCAGCTGCGCTTCAATCCCCAATTCCCTGCAAAAATCAAGGTATGAACCCTGATAGCCGTATTCGCTTTTCGCCGTTTCGTACAGATCGGATATATCCAAGTCCTCGCCGTCCTCGCCGTCCTCGCCGTGAAGCGAGCGCAGCCATTCCTGTTCCGTTCCTACGAAACCGTTCTTTACCGCGATCTCATACGCGCTCACCTCGTCGTTGCAAGCAGCCAAGCCAAGCGACATAACCGCCGCGCACGAAATTGCAATGATACTTTTACGGATATTTTTCATAAAATCCCGTCCTTTTTTTCTTCTCTTTTATTATGCCCTAATTATACACGCCTTTTTCGTTAATTGTATTAAACATTTTTGAAAATTGCGTGATATTTTTTGCAGATTTTGTCAAAGCCCTTCGAGTTCGTCCAACGTCAGCTCGAACGACGGAATAAAATGCTCGAAAAAGTACTCGATCTCGGGCATTTTCCGATTTCGGAGATCTTCCTCAATGCTCTTTTTCGCTTTGGAAAACTCCTTATTCCCCGAGCGCAGCTCTTCCAAACACTTGATATACGCCGCCAACCGATCCGCGGCTTTGACGAGCGAGTATTCCACGCTGTTTTCGTCGGCAAGCACGTACGGCGAAATCTCCCCGCGCATGCGTTCGGGCAGAGTGTTCACGATCTTTTCGCACGCGCTTCTTTCCAATTCCTTATACGCGCCCTGAATACTGCGGTTGTAGTATTTAATCGGCGTGGGCAGATCCCCCGTCATCACCTCGCTGGTTTCGTGATAGGCCGCGTACAGCACCGTTTTCAAAACGTCGGCTGTCCCGCCGTAGACCTCGTTATGCACGGTTACGAGCGCGTGCGCGAGCACGGTTACGAACTGGGAATGCTCCATAATATTCTCCTCGCGCGTGGAACGCATGAGCTGCCAGCGTTTGATATATTTCATTCGGTCTATATAGGCGTAAAAATCGTAGCGCATACCGAAACGTTCTCCTTTGATATTTTTGTGTACGAATTTGATTGACAAATGCGTAGATTTGGGTTATAATATTCTTACAAAATTCAATACATCCGTCGTGGGTGCCTTACAAAGGCTGAGATTATACCATTTGAATCGGCAGGGTAATACCTGAGCGAGAGATAGATAACCGTTTTTTGCCGTACCTTTTCGGGTACTTGAAAAAGACTTTTGCGCCCACGCGTCGTAATTTTACGCATGCGTTCGGGCGTTTTCTTTTCCAAAAAAAAGCGCGTACGGCGGAGAGGAGGTCATCTTTTATGTTTCTTTATTCCCTTTTGGAAGTCAGCGAAAAGGCGACGAACGTCGTCAAATGGATTTCCGTCGGCGCAGTCGTGTTACTTCTTGCCGTTATCGCACTCATCGGTTTCGGCGGTAAAAAACGCTACGACGCAAAACGCATCGCCTTTGCAGGCGTGTGCGTGGCTATGTCGTTCGTGCTCGCGCTTATCAAGTTCAAGCCCGTACAATACGGCGGCTCGATCACGCTCGCCTCGTTCGTGCCCGTGCTCGTCTATGCGTACGTGTACGGTCCGACGAGCGGGTTTATGGTCGGACTTATCCACGGGCTTTTGAACTTCATCGAATCGCCCTACATTCTCACACCCGTTACTTTTATCCTCGATTATCTGCTCGCGTTTGCCAGCATCGGGATCATGGGCTTTTTCGGAAAACTCCCCCGCAAAGAAAAATCGGCGTTGCCCGTCGTACTCGGCTCTGTCGCCGTGTTTACAGCGCGGTTTATTTTCCACCTCGTTTCGGGCGCGATCTTCTTTATGCAAGACGCCGTTTGGGTCAGCTTACCCAGCTGGGCGATGGGGAACGCGTTCGTCTATTCCCTGATCTATCAATGCGTGTACGTGCCCGCCGACTGCCTGATCGCAACGCTCGTACTGTTTGCGCTTGCGAAAACGGGCGTGCTCGATAAACTCGCAAAAATCATGCGGCAGAAAAAATCTTCCGCTCAATAAACGGCGATCTCGTCGAAAACGGCTTTGTTGACGATAAGTTTCTTGTTTTCAAGGTCTACCTTGACGATAACGCCTTTCACGGCAGGGAAAAGAATTTCTTTCCCTGCTTTTTCTATGGTGTACACGTCGGAAGCGAGATTGACGATATTTTTCACCGTACCGAGCGCCTCGCCCTCTTCCGTTTCACAAGCCAGACCGAGTACGTCCACGATATAGTACTGCCCCTCGGCAAGCTCGGGCGCGTCTTCGCGTGCGCCCTCTAATTTCTTACCGCGCATCAGCTCTGCGGCGTTACGGTCGGGTATTCCGCGTAAACCGATATACGCCGCGCCGTCCGTGCCGACGCGGAAAGACAGGATCTTATACGGTTTGTCGTCGATATACACCGTACCGAACGCTTTTACGTCCTCGGGAAAATCGGTGAACGTCTTTATTTTCAGCTCCCCGCGAATCCCCTGCGGCTTTAATACTTCTCCTATTACAAGACGGTCCATAACACTCGCTCCTTATTCAACGCATACCTGCCCCGTTCCTTTTATCGAAACGGCAAAAAAAGGCTTTTGATCAGAAAGCCTTTTTTTCTACGTTTTCACGCGCAAATTATTCCGCGTCAACGGCGTCGCCGCCGCGTTCACGGATCTCGATCACGTAGCGTTTGCTGCTCGCGGGGGTAGCCGCGCGCACGATCGTACGCATCGCTTTTGCGATCTTGCCCTGTTTGCCGATGACCTTGCCCATATCCGAAGGAGTAAGTACGACGGTTACTTCGATCACGCGGTCTTTTTCGTTGACCTGATATTCGACGTTTTCCTTGTCCTCCGCAAACTGTCCGACAATGTATTTAATCAAATCCAGCATACGTCTGTCTCCTTATACCTTATACTGAAACCCCTTGCCCCAAAAGGGCAAACAACAAACTTATTTGTTGGATTTCTTGCCTTTGGTCTTGGACGGGCTGAGCTTTTCGCTCTTTTCGATAACGCCTGCTTTTACGAGCAAGTTCTTTACCGTTTCCGTGGGCTGAACGCCTTTTGCGAGCCATGCTTTTGCTTCTTCTGCTTTGAAATCAAGCTCGATCGGATCGCAGGTGGGTCTGTAATGACCAACGCATTCGATGTATTCGCCCGTTGCAGCCTTTCTGCTGTCAACGACAACTACACGGTAGATAGGGTTCTTCTTGTCGCCCATTCTCATAAGTCTCATTTTTACCATAATAATACCTCCAAAGTATCTTAAAAAATTTTTTCTTATTTCTCCGCGGCTTGCGCCGTTTTTGACTGTTGTATAACGTTTTTTAGAACGGAAGTCGGAATTTCCCCTTTCCGCCTTTGAGCTGTTTCATCAGCTGTTTCGTCTGATCGAACTGCTTTAACAGTTGATTTACTTCCTGTACGCTCGTGCCCGAGCCTGCCGCGATACGGCGTTTTCTCTTGCTGTCGATGATCGCGGGATTGTTGCGCTCTTGCATCGTCATCGAAAGAATGATCGCTTTCGTGTGCTCCATCTTCTTTTCGTCGATATCGCCCTCTTTCACTTTCAGCTTGCCCGACCCGGGGAGCATGGACAGCATCGCCTGCGCGCCACCCATCTTCTTCATCATCGAAAACTGTTGCAGATAATCGTTGAGCGTAAAGGTGTTCGCGAGCATTTTCTGCTGCATTTTTTTCGCGTCCTCTTCGGTGATCGCCTGCTGCGCCTTTTCAATCAAGGACAGCACGTCGCCCATACCCAAGATCCGCGAAGCCATACGCTCGGGATAGAACGGTTCGAGATCGCCGAGCTTTTCCCCTACGCCGATAAACTTGATGGGTTTCCCCGTTACCGCTTTAATGGACAGGCACGCGCCGCCGCGCGTATCGCCGTCGAGCTTGGTCAAAATCACGCCCGTAACGTCCAGCCTTGCGTTGAAAGTTTCGGCAACGTTCACCGCCTCCTGACCCGTCATCGAATCGACTACGAGCAGGGTCTCGGTTACTTCCACTTCTTTCTTGATATTTTCCAGCTCTTTCATCAGCGTATCGTCGATCTGTAACCGACCCGCCGTATCCAGCACCACGGTATCGTAGTTCATCGACCGCGCGTATTCGATCGCCTGTTTCGCCGTTTTTACGGGGTTTTGCGTACCCTTTTCAAACACCTCGACCTGTGCGTTTTTGCCCACGACCTGCAACTGCGTGATCGCCGCGGGGCGGTAGATATCCCCTGCCACGAGAAGCGGGCGTTTGCCCTGCTTTTTCAGATGTAAAGCGAGCTTTCCGCACAGCGTGGTCTTACCCGCGCCTTGCAGACCGCACATCATGATCACGGTCGGGAGCTTGGACGACACTTCGAGCTTTGCGTTTTTCGAGCCCATGAGCGCGATGAGTTCTTCGTTTACGATCTTGATGACCTGTTGCGCGGGGTTGAGCGAGGACAAAATTTCTTGCCCCACCGCCTTTTCCGACACCTCGGCAATGAACTGCTTGGCAACGCGAAGATTGACGTCCGCTTCGAGTAGCGCAACGCGCACCTCGCGCATCGCCGTACGGATTTCCAGCTCCGTCAGCTTACCGCGCTTGGTGAGCTTGGAAAATATATGATTAAGTCTTTCCGATAATCCGCCGAATAAAGCCATTGAAAACTCCTTAACTCTCGCCGTCCGTTTCGAACTGCTTTTGTACCTCTTCGAGTTTTTCCGTCAACACCGTAAGCTCGCCCGTAAGTTCGGGTTTGGTTTCGCGCATTCTTTCGATCCAACGCCCTACCGCCGTCATATACAGCGAATATTCAAGGGACAGATCGTTGAGCGTTTTGGAAAATCCGAGCTTTTCCTCGTATTTTTCCAGCTGTTTTCTGCATTTTTGCAAACAGTCGGAAACGCTCTGGCGGGACACGCCTTTTTGCTCTGCGATCTCGCCTAAGGACAAATCGTAATTGAAATACAGGTCGGTGATCTCGCGCTGGTTCGCCGTTAAAAGCGGGGAATACAGATCCCATAATTGCAGAAATCTCAAATCGTCTTTCATCGTCCACCTCCGTATTTCCGCATACCATTATACCCGATAAAAAACCGCCTGTCAAGCATTTTTACTTGACAGGCGAAACTTTTTTCTAAAATAATTGCAAAAGATCGACGAGGATCGCGAACCCGAACAGGAAAATGATACCGATAAAGTGTATCATCGCCTCCACCTTGCGGTTGACGGGCTTTTTGCGTATCCATTCGATGATACAGAAGATCACCTTACACCCGTCCAGCGCGGGGATCGGCAACAGATTGAACACGGCGAGGTTTACGCCGATAAACGCCGCGATATTCAGGAAAGACAGCAGTCCGCTCGACGCCGCTTGCGAAGTTACCTTGATCGTCGTTACAGGCCCGCCCATCGCGTCTAAGCCGAGCTTACCCGTTAGCAATTCACCCAAGGATCTCAACACCGTACCGCCGATCTTGACGGAATAGGCAAACGAATGTCCTACGCTCTCGAAAAAGCCCTGCTTTTCGGTAACGGTATACAGACCGTAAATGCCCATGGAATGGAGCAAAGTGTTCGTATCCGAAAGATTTTTGATATCCGCGTCGATCGCAAGGATCATCTCTACCTTTATCTTTTCGCCGCCGCGGAGCACGGTAACTTCTACCTTATCCCCTGCGTCTTTGCCGTCGAGAATATCCATATAATCGGTGATCATATACATATTCTTTCCGTTGATCTTCAAAATGATATCGTCCGTCTGCAAGCCGTTCGTATTCTCGATTACCGCCGTTTCGGGCGTGGGCTCGGCGTTGGGATTTTCTTCGACGACCTTGTACAGCGGTCTGCCCACGCACGCAAACATAAGCACGATCAAAAAGACGGCAAGGATATAGTTCATCGTCGCGCCCGCGAGCAATACGATAATCCGTTTCCAAGGCGGTTGATCGTTAAAGCGTTCGCCTTTCGGCTCGGGGTATTCCGCTTCGGTTTCGTCCGATTTTTCCGTTATCTCTGCAAAGGGTTTTTCGTTTTCTTGCTCTTGTTCGTCGTCCTCGTCCTCGCCGTCGAACGCGCAGTACCCGCCCAAAGGCACGATACGCAGAGCAAACAGCTCGCCCGTTTTTTTACTGCGTTTTTTGAAAACGGCAGGGCCGAACCCGACGGAAAATTCGTTGATCTTAAACCCGAGAATTTTTCCTGCGACGTAGTGTCCGAATTCGTGTATGGTTACCATCGCAAGCAAAATCACTACGGCAAGCAGCACCCCGCCGATACTTTTCATAACGCTCGCAAACGATAACAAATTCAACAACAATTCCGTTCTCCCTTATTTTTCGATATATTCTCTCGCCAACGCACGCGCACGCGCGTCCGTTTCTTTCAGCGCCGCATAGCTGTCAACGCGTACACGCTCCGTTTTTTCCAGCGCGCTTTGAATAGTTTTTGCAATCTCGGGGAAAGCTATCCGTCCGTCCAAAAACGCCCGAACGGCGATCTCGCCCGCGCCGTTTAACGCGCAGGGATAATTATCCCCAAGTTCCGCGCTCGTCAGCGCCAGATCAAAGCACGGGAAGCGTTTGCGCTCCAACGGCAAAAACCGTATGTTTCCAAGTGCCGCAAAATCGAGCGGTTTCAAACCGCAATCCAAGCGGTTGGGATAGGTGAGCGCAAGCTGTATCGGCAGTTCCATCGTCGGATAGCTCATTTGCGCCAAGATCGCGCCGTCGTCGAATTCCACCATCGAATGGATAATGCTTTCGGGTTGCACGATGGTATCGATCTTTTCGAGCGGCGCGCCGTACAGCCATTTCGCCTCGATCACCTCAAAGCCTTTATTCAGCAGGGTCGCGCTGTCAATGGTGATCTTCGCGCCCATTCTCCAAGTCGGGTGTTTGAGCGCCGACGCGGGCGTTACATTTTGTAACTGTTCGGGCGTGTACGCATAGAACGGACCGCCGCTCGCCGTAATGATCAGCCGTCTAAACGGCGCGTCCGCGCGGAAATGCAGCGCCTGCCACAGCGCGGAATGTTCGCTGTCCACGGGCATCAACGCCACGCCCGCGCGTTGGATTTCGTGCATTACCAGCTCGCCGCCGCAAACCAAGGTTTCCTTGTTCGCAAGCGCGATGTCCTTTTTCAGCTCCGCGGCTTTCAGGGAATACCGCAGCCCCGCAAAGCCCGTCGCCGCAATGAACGCGGTGTCGCCGTAGCCGACCGCGTCCAGCGCCGCCCCTTCGCCGTAGCCGAATTTTACGCCCTGCGGGATCTGATCCGCAACGGCTTTGCCCGCGGTTTCGTCCGCAAGCGCGGCGTATTCGGGGCGGAATTCATTGACCTGCGCCAAAAATTCGTCTTTCGAGCCGTTTGCTACGATGCTCGCAATCTTGAATTTTTCGGGATACCGTCTTACGACCGAACAGACCTGTCTGCCGATCGAGCCGGTTGACCCGATCAAGGAAATGCTTTTCATTTACACCACCAACGCAACGAGAATATACGCAAGGTACACCGCGACCGTTGCAAACAGCGTGCCGTCGATACGGTCGAGAACGCCGCCGTGGCCGGGCATGATCTTGCCCATGTCTTTAAGCTCTAACTTACGCTTGATACAGCTTTCGACGAGGTCGCCGAACGCCGTCGCGATCGCGGCGAACAAGCCGATACCAAGATAGATAGGCAACCACAAGTACATTTTCTCAAACGAGCCGACCGCGCCGTTGTAGGCAAAGTACAAAATCGCCGCGCCGAGCATGCCCCCGACAAGCCCGCCGATACCGCCGATGACCGTCTTGTTCGGGCTGAGCTTGGGCGCCATTTTCTTGGGGAAATATTTCTTAAAGCAACGCCCGAACACGTACGCGATCGAGTCCGCGCACGGCGAAACGACGAAAATAAACAAAATCAAAAGCCGCGAATCGAACGCAAACTCCGTCAACTTCGCGGGCGCGCCGAGGTGGTTCGTCAGCACCAACAGGCACAGTAAAAAGGTAGGATATACCGCCGAAAGCAGGGACAAGCCCAAACTTTCGAGCGAAGTGGTTTCATGGGCTATCACGAGCAAAGAAAGCAGCGCGAGCGCGAGCACGAACAGACACCCGCCCACGACCTGTACGCCCGTGCCGTAGTAATACTCGCACAGCGCGCACGCGGGGACAGTTACGGTTGCGAACGCGTACACGATCGCCCGTTCCGCAGTCGTGGTCTTTGCCTTGACCGCGCGCAGCATTTCAAACGTACCGATAAGCGCGAACGCATAGATCAGTCCGTCGAAGAAGAAATCGTGTACGAATATTTTCAAGCAGAAAAACGCGATCAAAATCGCCACGTAACAACTGCCCGATAACAAACGGATCTTCATAGGTAAAACGCCTCCTAAAAAAGCAAGGGCGGCGCATCAACGAAACCTCGGTGAACGCATACCTGCCCTCATCTTTTGTTTATATTACTCTGTTTGTAGCTGTTCGTCCGTCTTTCCGAAACGGCGGGTGCGACGGGAAAATTCCACGATCGCTTTTTCCAGCTCTTTGTCCGAAAATTCGGGGAACATCTTGTTCGAAAAATACAGCTCCGCATACGCCGCTTGGTACAAGAGGAAGTTGGAAAGCCGTACTTCTTTGCCCGTACGAATGATCAGATCGGGATCGGGCTGACCGCCCGTGTATAAAAGCCCCGAAAATTCTTCTTCCGTTACCTTTTCGCCCTTTTCCACGGCAAGATTGGCCGCGCGAACGATCTCGTCCCGCGCGCCGTAGCACAGCGCCACGTTGATACCCTTGCCCTCGTACTTTTCCGTTTCCGCCTCGGATTCGCGCAAAATCTCCTGCACGTCCGTCGGCAATAAACTCGTGTCGCCGATAATCCGTAAGCGTACGCCGCGCGCGCAAACGCGACCCATGTATTCGCGGAAATGGTTGCGGATCAAATCAAACAGCCCGTTCAGCTCTTCCTGCGGGCGTTTGAGATTTTCGGTGGATAACGCGTACACGGTGATATAGTCCACGCCCAAATCGAACGCGTGTTCCATCAAGCCGATCATACGCTCCATACCGCGGCGGTGTCCGAACGAACGGGGCATCAGTCTGCGCTTTGCCCAACGCCCGTTGCCGTCCATGATCAGCGCGATATGACGGGGGATTTTCGTTTCCTTATCTATTGTATTCCCACCCATGGCTCAGATAGACATCAATTCCTTTTCTTTTGCCGAAATGATCGCTTCGAGTTTGCTCATAGCCCCCGAAACCGCCTTTTCTACGTCCGCTTCGCAAAGGGACGCTTCGTCTTCGGACAGCTCTTTCGCCGTCTTCATTTTCTTGATCACGTCCATCGCTTCGCGGCGGTGGTTGCGTACGGCTACCTTGCTCTCCTCGCCCATTTTTTTCGACTGTTTAACGAGCTCGCGGCGGCGTTCCTCGGTCATATCGGGGAAAACCAAACGGATCACGTTTCCGTCGTTGGAGGGGGTAAGCCCGATATTCGACTGCAAGATCGCCTTTTCCACAGCCTTTAACAGAGATTTATCCCAAAGGCTGATCTGCAAGCATTTCGCGTCGAGCGCAGAAACGTTGCCAAGCTCGATCAGCTTGCTCATACCGCCGTAAGCTTCTACTTCCAAGCGGTCGAGGATACGGGGGTTGGCTCTGCCCGTACGGATCGCGCCGTAATCTCTTTCCAAAGCGTTTACGGAATTTTCGCATTTTTCTTCCAGCTCAAACATCATCTCTTCGATTTTTTCATTTTCAATCATGGTTTTCTCTCCTTTATACTTTTATAATCGTTCCAAGATCTTCGCCGCATACCGCGCGCACGATCGAGTTTTCCTCGTTCAGCCCGAACGCGAGCGTGGGTATGTTGTTCTCCATACACTTCGCCGCCGCTTCGTAATCGATGACTTTCAAACCGCGGTTGATGATATCCGCATACCGCAGCTCCTCGTATTTCTTCGCGTTGGGGTTGGTTTTGGGATCGGAATCGTAAATGCCGTCTACGTTCTTCGCCATCAGCAGGATATCCGCGGAAATTTCGCAGGCGCGGAGCGCCGCCGCCGTATCCGTGGAGCAGTAGGGATTGCCCGTACCGCAGGCAAAGATCACGATCCTGCCCTGTTCGAAATGCCGTAACGCCTTCCTTAAAATAAACGGCTCTGCCAAGGACACCATATCGAGTGCGGTCTGCACGCGCACGGGCACGCCGCGCTGTTCGATCGCGTCCATCATCGCAAGCGAGTTCATCACCGTCGCCAGCATACCCATATGATCCGCCGTCGTTCTGTCCATGTTCGTACCCTGACGACCACGCCAGAAGTTCCCGCCGCCGATCACAAGGCCGATATCTACGCCCATGTTATGGATCTGTACGATCTGTTCGACTACGGGCGCGATCACTTCGTGATTAAGCCCGAAACGCTGATCCCCTGCGAGCGCTTCCCCCGAGAGCTTCAATAATATTCTTTTGTACTTTGGCTGCATTTCCGACAATTCCTCCTTAAAGTCCAAACCCGTTGCGCGTGGAAACAGCACGCAATAAGTCATTTTATCCATTATACCACATTTCTTTCAAGAAAGCTATACTATTTAATAAAAAAATGGACGAATTTTGGAATTTTTTTCAGGACACTGAAAAACGGACGGCTTTTCCGCCGTCCGTTCCTTTGTTTTTTCAACCGTTATTAGTTTTTCATTGCCGCAACTTGCTTTGCAACTTCTTCGCTGAGATCCTCGCTCTTCTTTTCAAGACCTTCGCCCATGACGAAGAACGCGAATTTCGCGATCGAGGTGTTACCGCTCTTCAAAAGCTCGGAAATCTTCTTGGAATCGTCCTTAATGAACGCCTGCTCGATAAGGCAGTTTTCCTCGTAGAATTTCTTGATACGGCCCATAACCATCTTTTCTGCGATCGCTTCGGGCTTGCCCTCGTTCATCGCCTGCTGTTTCAAAACTTCCTTTTCTTTTGCGATCGTTTCTTCCGCAACCTCGTCTTTGGTCAGGTATGCGGGCTTCGTGAACGCGATCTGTAACGTTACGTCGTGCGCAACTTCTTTCGCCGCGTCGGTAGCCTCGCTCGCCATGTCGAGCATAACGCCGAGCTTGCCGCCAAGGTGGATATAGCTTGCAAGGAAGCCCTCGGATTCGTAACGAACGAATCTTCTTACCGCGATCTTTTCACCGATGATCGCGATCTTGCTCTTCAAATATTCTTCAACCGTGCCGTCCGCAGGAGTAGCGCAGCCGAGCAATTCTTCTACGTTTGCGGGGTTTGCCGTTGCAACGACCTTTGCGATCTCGTTTGCGATTTCGGAGAACTGAGGGTTCTTCGCAACGAAGTCGGATTCGCAGTTCAGCTCGATGAGTACGCCGATCTTGCCGTCAACGTAGCAAGCAACGATACCCTCCGCAGCGATACGGGAAGCCTTTTTATCAGCCTTTGCGATACCTCTTTCTCTCAAAAGGTCCGCCGCTTTCGACATATCGCCGTCCGCGTCCGTCAACGCCTTTTTGCAGTCCATAACGCCTGCGCCCGTCTTTTCGCGGAGCGCCATTACATCTTTAGCCGTGAATGCCATAGTATTTCTCTCCTTATATTATAGAATAGTTTACGCGTTTGCTTCTTCCGCTTCTTCCGCCGCCGCAACCACTTCTTCAATGGATTCGGGAGCAGCCGCTTCTTCTTCCGCTGCTTCTTCCGTCGCGGAGATCAACGCTTCTTCGCCCTGGTTCGCTTCGATAACCGCGTTCGCGATTACGGACGAAATGAGCTTGATCGCGCGGATCGCGTCGTCGTTACCGGGGATCACGTAATCGATCTCGTCGGGATCGCAGTTGGTATCGGTGATCGCAACGATCTTGATGCCGAGCTTCTTCGCTTCCTTGATCGCGATGTCTTCGTTGTGAGGGTCTACCACGAACATAACGCCGGGCATAGCCTTCATCGTCTTGATACCGCCAAGGTTCGCCTGCAATTTGCCCATTTCCTTTTTCAAGAGCATAACTTCTTTCTTGGGCAGAACTTCGAAATCGCCGTTCGCTTCCATCGCTTCCAGCTTTTCAAGGCGTTCTACGCGGCTGCGCATGGTCTTGAAGTTGGTAAGGCAACCGCCGAGCCAGCGGCTGTTTACGTAGTACTGACCGCAACGTTCCGCTTCTTCCTTGATCGCGTCCTGCGCCTGTTTCTTCGTGCCTACGAAGAGTACGGTCTTGCCTGCTTTTACGCTCTCGCAAACGAAAGAGTACGCTTCTTCAATCAGCGTAGCCGTGAGCTGCAAGTCGATAATGTGAATATCGTTTCTTGCCGCGAAGATGTACTTCTTCATTTTCGGATTCCACTTTCTCGTCTGATGACCGAAGTGAACGCCTGCTTCCAAGAGCTGCTTCATAGTGATAACTGCCATAATTCAAACCTCCGTTTTTCCTCCCCGCCTTGCGTTGGCTCGCAACTTATCCGCATTGAAAGATTTTACGGACACGGATTGCGCACAATGAGCGAGTGTGAATTTTTAGCTATACTATTTTAGCACAAAGGACAGGCAAACGCAACTCATTTTAACGCAAAATCAAGGATTTTTTTGGAATTTTTCAAAGAAAAACGACGGAAATTGCCTTTTCTCCGCCGTTTTCACGTTTTAGCCTAATAAAGTTTGTAATATGACCTGCGCGTAGACGCGCGCCAAAAAATCGTTGGGATGATTGACGTTGTTTCCCGTCATATCCCGATACCGCTTGCCAGAAGCGAGCAAAGCCTTGTGCATCGCCGTCATATCCGCTACGCCGACGAACGGATATTTTTTCTCCAAGCCGTACAGCGTTTTTGCAAACAACGGCTGATTTCTCAGCCAGTTGCTTTCCACGTTCGGCAGCATCGGCGCGAGCAACACCGCCTCGCCGTTTGGATTTTTCTCGCGGAAACGCAGGAGCATTTCTTCGATCCGCGCGCGATAGATCTCCGTTTCCGTACCCCCGTCGTTCATACCGAAGCCGAGCACCATCAAATCCGCGGTTTCGCACAGCACCCGTTCTTCAAACGCGTCCAAGCCCTGCTTGCTGTTCCAGCCTCCGACGGCTACGTTCCGATACCCGATCTCCGCGCCGTAGCGCGTTTCGAGGCGCTTTTTCACCATGACGGAAAAGGGATCGGCGTACGGCGGGGTATTCCCGCCCATCTGCGTACCGCTCGAATTACAGCCCTTGGTGATGCTATCGCCGTAAAAAACAAGCTCTACGCGCTCCCCGTTTTGCAGTTTTTTATGCAAGTTTTGAAAGCGTTCGCGCTTGCCTTGGGGAATACCGCCCGTCCAGCACTCTGTATGCGTATAGCTGACGGCGATCTGTTTCCGCGTGTAGGTATCCTCTTCCCCGAACGAAAAATATTGCCAGCCCTCGCGGCGGTCAGGGCAGTTGTCCTGCACTAAAATTTGGTGTCGGGGCGGGTCTTTGGCGTACAGCTCGTCGTACGCAAAGAAAGGCAATTCCCCTCCTTTTACGCGACGGAGCTTTTTGCCGTCGATCGTATAATCCACGCCCTCGCGATAGGTTTTTTGCAGACCGTAATCGTACACGCCGAGGATCTTTTCGGGCTTATAAAGCAGCGTAATTTCCCCGCCCTCGCCCAAGACCGCGCCCGTTTCGTAATAGACCGTATCGCCCGACCACACGGGCAACAGGTATTTTTCCAGATCGTAAGACATCTCGTTTCTCCTTGTTTGGGATAGGAAAAGTATACTATACTTTTCGGAAAAAGTCAATTTTACGCCCGACGATTTTTTCTTTTTTGTCGGAAAGACTATATTTCATTCAAAATCATCTCAAAAAGAAATGCAGGAGCTTGGAGAAAAAGCTGCTCTTGTACGGCTGATACCGCATCGGCAGATCGATCCAAGTCTTTTTATCGACGATACTTTTCATATGCGAAAACGCGTCGAAGCCCGTCTTGCCGTGATACGCGCCCATACCGCTCTCGCCCACGCCGCCGAACCCCATTTCACTCGTCGCAAGATGAATGACGGTATCGTTGATACAGCCCCCGCCGTACGAACAGCGCCGCGTAACGCCGCGGATATGCGCTTTATCCCCCGAAAACAGATACAGCGCGAGCGGTTTTTGCTTGTC
Organism: Clostridia bacterium; assembly: GCA_017465865.1. Taxonomy (GTDB): domain Bacteria; phylum Bacillota; class Clostridia; order Christensenellales; family Borkfalkiaceae; genus Scatosoma. The sequence goes on along the minus strand of JAFTVF010000001.1, from coordinate 10,688 downwards.
CGCAAGCACGCCGTAGATCTCGTCGAACCTTTCAAAGGTAAGCACGGGCAGAACGGGTCCAAAAATCTCCTCTTGCATCACGGCGTCCTCCCACGTAACGTTATCCAGAACGGTCGGCTCGATTTGCAGCGTAGTCGCGTCAACGCCGCCGCCGTACGCCGTTTTTTCGGGGTCGATCAGTCCGCAAACGCGCTCGAAATGCTTTGCGTTGACGATCCGCCCGTAATCGGGATTTTCGAGCGGCTTTTCCCCGTATTGTTTTTTGATCTGTAAAACGAGCTCTTTGATCAGCTCGTCTTTCACCGAACGCTCGCAAAGGATATAATCGGGCGCAACGCAGGTCTGTCCGCAGTTGAGATATTTCCCGAACACGATACGTTTCGCCGCAAGCGACAGCTTCGCCGTGCGATCGACGATACAGGGGCTTTTCCCGCCCAGCTCCAAAACGACGGGCGTGAGACGTTCCGCGGTATGGCGAAGCACCTCTTTACCCACGCTCTGACTGCCCGTAAAAAACACGAAATCGAATTTCTGTTCGAGCAGATCGGCGTTTTCCTTTCTGCCGCCCGTTACGACGGCAACGTATTCGGGCGAAAAACACTCCGCAACGATCTTCACGATCAACGCGGTGGTAGCGGGCGAATACGCGCTCGGTTTCACGATCGCGGTGTTCCCTGCGGCGATCGCGTTCGCCAGCGGGTCGATCGTCAAAAGAAAGGGATAATTCCACGGGCTCATGATCAGAACGTTCCCGTACGGCGTGGGCAGACGATAGCTTTTAGACGAAAACTGCGCGAGCGGCGTGCGTACCTTGCGCGGCTTTGCAAACCTGCGCGCGTGCTTGATCATATACCCGATCTCCGACAACGCCATGCCCGTTTCGCACATATAGCTTTCGTAAGCGCTCTTGCCCAGATCCGCCTTTAACGCGGCGGCGATCTCGGTTTCGTATTTTTTTACCGTTGTATACAGTTTTTTCAGCGCCTCGATCCTGCCTTTTACGGGCAACGTCGCGCCGCTTCGGAAATATTTCCGTTGACTTTCCAAAATTTCGGTAATCGTTTTCATTTTTTTACTCCGCTACTTGATGATAAAATTTTTGCAACTGCTCCGCAGTAAACAGCCGCGGCACGGGATAGAGCGGATTTGCCTCGCGTTCGGCGTGTTTCGCCATTTTCGGAATATCCTTTTCCTCTATTCCCGTTAATTTTTCGGGGATCTGCATACGCCTATTCAGCGCGCGGATCGCCGCAATGAATTTCTTCGCGCCCGTTTCGGGATCGTCCGTTTCCTCGCAAACGCCCGCCGCAAGCCCGAGCTTCCTTAATTTATTATATACTTTCTTACCGTAACCGTCAAGCACTATCGGCATCAGTACGGAATTCGCCAGTCCGTGCGGGATATTATACTGCCCGCCGAGGGAATGCGCCACCGCGTGGATATACCCCACGTACGATTTCGAAAACGCCACGCCCGCCAGATACGCCGCCCGCAGCATATTCTCCCTCGCCTCGCGGTCCTTTCCGTCCGCGTACGCCCTCTCGATATTCCCGAAGATCAAAGCCGTGGCTTGTAAGGCTTTTCGTCGGGTCTCTTTGGTCGTCGAACGCCCGATAAACGCTTCCACGGCGTGCGTGAGCGCGTCCATTCCCGTCGTCGCCGTCAGGTGCGGCGGCAAGGAAAAGGTTACCGTCGGGTCTAACACCGCGTAGCGGGGAATGAGCGTAAAATCCATCAACGTGTATTTGTGTTTCTTTTCGCTGTCCGTGATCACGGCGGCGAGCGTAACCTCGCTCCCCGTGCCCGCCGTCGTGGGGATCGCGATCAGCGTCGGGATTTTTCTGAGCACCCGTAAAACTCCTTTCAGCCTGTCCAAAGACTTCTTCGGATACGCCGCGCGCGCGCCGACCGCTTTCGCGCAATCCATCGACGAACCGCCTCCAAAGGCGATCAGGCACTCGCACCCCTCGTTTTTGTACAGCGCAAACGCTTCCTCTACGTTAAAAACGGTGGGATTTGCGCAGGTCTTATCGTATACCGCGCAACGGATCCCCTTCTTTTTCAGCAGCTCCTCCAAAGGCTTCGTGATCCCCGCGCCCCGCAAATACCCGTCCGTAACGAGCAATACCGACTTCACGCCGAGCCTGTCCAACAATCCGTCCAGCTCCGCTACGCTCCCGAAAATTTTCGGTTCTCGATAGGGCAAAAACGGCAACGCCGCTCGAAACACCGCTTGAAAGCCCCTGCAATATACCCTCTTAAAAAAATTCATTTGCTTCTAAAAAACTCCTTCCTTTGATAAAATTCGACACTTGTTGTAAAATCAACAAGTGTATTATACCACGTTCTTGTTGTTTTGTCAATAAGAATGGTAGGAAGGATATGTAAAATTTTTGTTTCCGCGCGATCTCGTTTTTGAAGATAGTAAAAAAACCGAACGGCGGTTTTCGTCGTTCGGCTCGTCTTTCAATTTTTTTTGCTGTATTTTTTATTGTGCGATTATGCCCGAAGTTCTTGGAAAATTCGGGTTATGCCTTGTAATGGTCAACAGGCGGCAAGCTGCTCCGTCGGGATGATTTCTACCAGCTTCCCACGCTTCAACGGTTTTGACGGATACGCCCATATACTTTGCAAACAAAACCTGTGTAAGCCCTGTGCTGTTTCTTATTTCTTTGATTTCTTGCGACGAAAAAGTTTCCAAAGGCAAAATCGTCAACGTAGTCTTTTTCGCTTTCAAATTGCCTTTTTCATACTCGATAGCTTGTTCTAAACCGAGCTTGATATCATCAAAAACACTCATATTTCATTCGCCTCCCTTTTGAAATTATTTATTATCCGCAAGCTGATTTTCAAGGATTTCTATCAGCCTGCGAAGTTCGTTTTGCTCTTTTTCTGTCAAATTGTCTTTTTCATTTTTAGTATATGCAGTAAGCAGGTAGATTTTTTCGTAAACTTCAAAGTCAACGTAGATCACTCTGATACTGCCGCTTTTGCCCCTATGCTCAAAGGCAAAACGCATTTTTCTAACGCCGCCCGTTCCACGCATAACTGCGCCAATTTTCGGGTCCGCCAAAAGACTTTCTTGCAATCTTCTCAAATCTTTATCCGTCAACCCCAAATCTTCCCATTTTGAACGAAACAAGGGCAATTCAATAAACGAACGTGTCATTATATTTTTCTCCTTTTTATAACCACGGTTATATTATACCCTATTTAATAGGGTTTGTCAATAGGGTAACGACACTTTTTTTGAAAATCTATATAAAATTTTTCATGTCCCGCCGAGTTTTGATGACTACTCTCTCCCCATCGGATCTTCGGTAAATAACCAAAAAAGGAAACACCCAGAAAGTGTTTCCTTATGTTGGTGTACCCGCTATGAAGCGAACTTTACCCAAAACTCGCCCGTTTATTTTTCATAAGTGAACTTGAAAAATTGCTGATTTTGTGCGGTTTTTCGCGCTTTTCGCCCGTCCTTTTCGGCGCGGCGATTTTTTCGTTTCGGGGGTTGATTTTCCTATGTCAACCCGAACCCACAACGCGCATTTCACGCCCTTTTCCGTCAACCGCAGATTTACGCCTTGCCCTGTTATTTTCATTATTTTTCACCCCCTTGAAGTTCAGGATTTTCCCGTTTATAGCCCGCGCGTATCGTCATTTCCTTGAAGTCGAAGTCCATTCCGCGCAGGTTATAAACCCGTCTTATGTTCTCCAACTTCTCTATGACGGTGCAGGTCAACGGCTGTTCTATCCCTGCAAGCTCGTGCAGATTGATTGTCGTTTCCACCGTGTCCGCGCCGATTTTGATTTCTTCCACAAGCGTTTGCAGAATTTCCTGTTTCTTGTAGAAGTCAATGCTTTCCAGCACCGTCTTGTATTCGCGCATATTTCGGCGCAACGTTTCCCTGTTCACACGTGGCGTTGTCGTGCGCTTTGCTTGCAATTCCGCAATTTTCACCGCCAATTCGTCCAACGCCTGTTGTTCTTCCTTGCGGTTGTTTTCAATCAACGTGGCAAGGGCTTTGCCTTTGTTCCTCTGCTCGATTTCTTCCAAGCTGACAAGAAGTGCTTGCTTTTCTTCCCATTCCTTTTTCAAGGCTTTCAGTCGTTGCACCTTTTCATCGTGCTGCGCCGCTATATCTTGCCGTATTAGCTCAATTACGTTTTCCATATTCCGCACAAGCAAAAAGGCTTGCGTGAACAAGCCCACCACGTATTTGTCCAAATAAACAACGTTTATGCTTTTTCTTGCCTGTGCGTGATATTTTGCATTGCAAGTATAAGTGAAAAACGGCTTTCCGCGTGGCATTGTTTTACCGCCGCCCATTGCATAGCCGCATACACCGCAAACCATTAACCCCGACAAGAGATATTTTCCCTTTTTCCGTCCGCGCCCGTTCTTTTGCATTCGCTTATCCAACAGGGCTTGCACCCGTTCAAAGAGTTCTTCGTCCACGATAGCGGGCATACCGCCTTGAATCCGCACGACTTCGTTTTCCGTTTTCTTTTGCGTGCGCCATTTGTGAGCAGGCTTGCGTTTGTATTGATTGAACACGTATTCGCCAACGTATTGCCGATTTCTTAGAGTGTCCGTTATGCTGTACGACAACGGTCTGCCGTCCCGCCGACGATAGCCTTTCTCGTTGAGATAGTTGACCGTTTGCTTGTAAGAATAACCGTCCGCGACCATTTGGAACATTGTCTGTATCGCTTCCGCTTCGTGGGGTACTATGCGGTATTTTTTATTTACCACTTCATATCCGTAAAGGGGAACGCCGCCGTGCGCCTTGCCCTTTTGGGCGTTTTCGATTTGCCCGTTGAACGCTTCACGGGAAAGCCTTTTGCTATACAACGCCGCCATACCCATACTCATCAGCTTGAAGAAGTCTCCTTCGGGGGTATCGTCGAAGTTCTCTACCGTGCTTATGACCTTAACGCCTATTCTTTCAAGCTGTTTTTGCGCCGACAAAGCAAGCTCCACGTTTCGCGCGAATCTATCCCAACGATGGACGATTACGACGTCGAACAACCCAAAATTCGCTTCCTGCAACATTTGTTGAAATTCCTCGCGGTTTCCGTCCGTTCCCGTCTTGGCTTCGTCCTTATACTCTTTCACAACCTTCAAGTGATTTGCTTCGCAGAATTTTCTGCATTCGGCAAGCTGGACGGTTATGCTCGATTCCTGTTGCTTGTCCGACGAATAACGGGCGTATAACGCCGCCTTTAATTGTATTGTCATTCTCTTTCTCTCCTTTCAGTAGTTCAGCCAATATCCCCATTTCTTCGGGGGGATCGCCACCGTTTCCACGCCTTTGTATTTCAAGGTTTGCCAAATCTTCCAAGCTTTGAGCGTATCACGGGAATAACGGCTTACATTCGTCAGAATTACGTGCGTAAACTCCTTTTGCTCTGCCCCTTGAAACAACGCCTTTAAGCCGTCGCCCATTTCGCCCATTCCCGAAACGCCTTCATCTTCGTACACGCACACGATTTGCAGGTTTTTCTCTATGCAGACCGCCGTGCATTCCTTGATTTGTTTCTTGGTTGCATTTCCGCCGCCGATTTGGTTTGAACGGGCGTAAACGCATACACGGGTACGTGGTTTTAGTTCATCTACGGTAGGTATGCGTGCAATTTCAGGGATTGTCAGCGCAGAGTTCCAATAGTCCATAAAGGGCGGTTTGGTGTTGGTTGGGATTTCTCTTTCGCCCGTTTTATGGTTGTATTTCATAGCGTACATTTTCCCGTCGCACCAATCCTTATACAGCCACTCGAAGTATCGCCCGACAACCTTTATCAACCGATTCCACATAGGGGGAATTTTATCTATACCGCGCTTGACGATTTTTCTTTCCTTATCGAAAACCATAGTCAATTCCCACCAAGTATACTTCTCTCTTTGCTCGTCTTTGGAATAGAAGTCCGCCCACAATTCTATGTGTTGATTGTATAGCCTTGCTTTAAGCTGTTTGGTTTCTTCTTCGCCTATGGTATAGGGCGGCTCTATTTCCGTTTGTCGATATTTTGGGGAAGTGGTTATTACCGCGCCTTTATCCTCAAAGTCTATTTTCAAGCTCTTGAAGTCCCCGTTGCCGTTCACGTAGGAAAGGACGAATTGCGTTAAGTTGTCGTAGGCGTTCCTGTTCAACGCCTTTTCCATTTCGGGGCATTTCTTGCATTTTCTACAAACCCTGTTTAGGCTTGTATCGTAAGGCTCTTTCGCCTGTTCTCCGTTTTCGCTATCCAAAGTGAACGGATAGCCTTTCAAAGCCGTTTTTGTGCAGAACGGACAAGTGTTATTGTTCATTGATTTTTCTCCTTTTTGCGTATAGTAAAAGAGCCGAACGGCTGTTTTCGTCGTTCGGCTCGTCTTTCAGTTGTTCAGTTGTATCTCTATGTTATCTTTGCCAACGGTGATTTCCTTGACGAATGCCCGTATCAGCTTTCTCGTCAGTTCCAAGTCCGCAAACAGCCTTGCTTCTTCTATGGTCTGTCCGTCCTTGTCTTGCAACGTTCCCATATACTTCACAATTTTTTGCAGTTTCACGCTCTTTTGGCGCATTGTCCGCAACACTTCCGCGTTGTCCTTTATTTTCTTTTCAAGGACGGTTGCAACGCTTTCTTCCACGTTCAACAGCTTACGCGCAAGCTTACCGTTCTCCCGTTCAATGTCCTGTATTTTTCTTGACAGGTGTCCGATTTTGCTTTGATATTCCTTTTGCTTTGCCGCAAGCATTACCGACGATAGTACGTTCTCTCTCAAAAGCGTTTGCACTTCCCGATAGACCACCTTTTTCACCGCCGTTTCCAAGTAGTCCGCATCCGTTTTCGGTACGTTGCAACCCTGCTTGCTTCTTTGGTTGGCGCAAGAGTAGTACCTATATATACCTTTCCCACGCTTGCCTTTCACGCTCTCGCCGTACATAGCCTTTCCGCATTCGCAACGCACCAAGCCCGACAATAGATATTCGGGGCGGGCGTTCTGCTTGGTAGAGCCAAGCTCGCGTGCGTCCAACATTTCTTGAACTTTTAGGAACTGTCGCTTGGTTACGATTGCCCGCAACACGGTATCGTCGTTCCGTACTTCATCTTGTTCGCCAAGCAGTACGCGGTGGCTTTTGCGGTTGATCGGGTTTCCGTTTTTATCCTTTCGGCAGTACACGTACACGCCCGCATACTTCCAATTCCGCAACATATCGCTCAACGTTGCCTTGCTGAAAGGCTTTCCCGCCCGCGTTTGATAGCCCTGCGCCGTCAACTCGGCTATGATTTTCTCATAAGACTCTTTGCGTTCTGCCATATCGAACAACAGCTTGACGGCAGGGGCTTCCGTTTCTTCGATATCGAATTGTTTGCCGATACATTTCAACCCGTACGGAGCGCGCCCACCTGCCGATTTGCCTTTCTCTGCTCTCAAATGCAACGTTCGCGCGGTCTTGCTCGCCGCCGTCCGCGCCTCGAATTGCGCCATTGCAAAGGATAGGTTGGCGTAGAACTCGCCCATATTCGTATTTTCGTAGTAAGCGTTCCCAAACACAAGGAATACCTTGCGCCGTTCCAGCTCGGCTTTGATGGTGTTGAAGTCGCCCACGTTTCTCGTCAACCGTTCGTGATGGTAGAACACGATTACGTCCACGTTGCCGTTCCTTGCTTCGTTCAAAAGCTCCTGAAACTCGTGGCGGTTGTCCTGAAACATACCGCTTTTGGCTTCGTCCTTGTATATGTATCTCTCGTTGAGTTCCATTATATCGGCGTTTGCCTGTATCAACAGCCGACAATCCGTGATTTGCGTGTCAATAGACGTGGCGTTCTCATCTTCGGACGATTTGCGGGCATAGATAGCCGCCGTCAGCTTCTTTTTGTCGGGGTTGGAAAATTGCTTGATAAGCAAGGTCTTTTGCATAAGCTCTTTTTCCTGCGGGTAAAGGTTTCTCATACGCTCTCTACCTCCAAGTCCGACAGGATTTCCGCTATCAACGCGTTAGCTTCTTTGATACTGTTTTCATTCGTCAACGTTCTCTTTGTCCGCGAAAGGGAGATTATCCCTTTCGCTTCCACAACGGCTTTTCTCGAAAGCTTTATCTTACGCATTCGCTTCACCGTCCATTTCAAAGATTTCTTCAAGCGTTTGGTCATTCCACACCGTCGTATCTACGAGCGGTTCTGCTACAATTTGCGGGGCTTCGTTGACCTTTTCTTTTTTGACTTGCCACTTAGTTTCTCGTCGTTCATTCGTGATATATCCCGCATACTTTGCTTCTTCCATTTTCAGTTTGAATACGTTGCAGTACACACCGCCAACCTTTCGACGAGTTCGTGTCGTGGTCTTGCCGTTCGGCTTCTTTTCTTCCGTTCCGATAAGAATACCACGTTCAATCAAGGTTTTGGAAGCAGTTCCCCATTCGTTAAAGCCTTCGTTTTGCAATATCCGTTTTAACGTTTTCTCGTGGATAGAAACTTTCCATTCGCCTGTTAAAGATATATCAATCGTGCCGTGATTAGCTTGGGTTGCCGCTTTGCGCAGAGGTACTCCACCGCTCCCACGTGTTTCTTCTTCGGTGTCAAAGTTTTGATACTTATGCTCAACAACGTAGGTCGTAAGAATTTCCAACAGCTTTTCAGCGGGATTGCGCTCTTTCACTGTGTCTTGTTCGCTCTCGATAAGCGGTTCTATGAGCTGTTCCATCGTCCAAGAGAACGAACCTTTGAAACAATGCTTGACAAGATTGCAGGTAAGGGCGATTGCCGCAATACGGGTTGCAATTCTATCCGTCAAGCCATCGCGCTCCGTCATCATCTTCTTTACCTTATCCAAAGCGCGTTGGTATGCGTCATCAAGCTTATCCTCAGGGATTTTCGCCACATAGTCTATGAACACTTTTCCTGTGAAGCCGTAGTTTCGTGTTGCCACCCGTTTGATGATTTCCGCTTCTTCGGAAGAGCTTGTCCATTGCACGCTCGACAGGTTGAGCAAACGGGGATATGTGCCTTGTTGTACTTTCATCCTTTCCATTAAGGGGGATTCCGAACTTACCACCAATAGTCCCGACCAACCGTCCGTATTTTGATTCCATTTTTCCCCACAACGCATTTTGGTTTCCTGTTGCGAAATGGTGTAGAGCAATTCCGTGAGATTGATTGTCGCATTTTGTTGCAAGTCGTCTATAACGCGGGGCAAACCGTGTACGCCTTCTAACGCTTCCAAAATGCCGTTGAGTGTTCCCGAATGCGTAAGGGCTAAACCGTACTTGGAAAATGCAGGGTTTCCAAACGGACTTATCATAAGCTGTTCCATAGTACTTTTACCCATAGAAGATTTCCCGCTTACGTTGATGACAACCGTTCCCAATTCCGCTATCTTCAACTTATCCAAACGAGAAACAACCACCGCGCTGAAACCGAGTATGTATGCAAGGGTCAGTTCTTTGCGCGGAAATACGATATCCGTCAACAGTTTTTCATATCTTTCCTTTTTACCTGCCGTGAAATCAAATTCGCGGTCGCAGATAGAAGGCTGCCCGTTGATTAAGGTTTTATCGTCATAGAGGAAGTATTCGTTGCCGTCAATGGTGTGCCAGCCGAGCTTGCTGTGGTGCAATTCCGTTACGCCACTTTCCATTTTCAACTCACGCGCCTGACCTTTCACCTCATTGCTTACCGCCATATAGTAAGGGTCTTTAATAAATAACCCTTCTCCGCTAAAAATCCTGTTCATCACTCTCATTTCTCCTAAATCTTTGCTATCGATAACAAATTCTCCTGTGTTTAATTGATGGTCGTTGTATCGGATTTTTAATTTAAGAGATTTTGTTTTATCAGTTATATCACGGATGAAGCTTACGACTTCAAAATAGGCGCATACGTCGGGCATAATCAACGGTTCTTCTATAAAATCAAAACAATCTTTATCTTCACTTGCTTTCAAATATCCCATTTTAATATTTCCTTTTACTCTGATTTTTTGATATTCTCAAAGGCTTTGAGAAAAAAAGTAGAGAAGAACACCGTCCGACAAAAGGCAACTATAATCGCCAAAGGTCTTAATATTCTTCTCAATAAATAGATATAAAATTTAATATTATATAAGATATCAATCAAAAACTGTTTGCCGTTCATTCATAGGGGAAATGAAACATAGCCTTGTACTTTCTTCCTGTTTTTCCTTTTTATCCTTATAACGTGTATTTGGAATTGGTACAAATTTTTCGGTTTTGTGTCCTTATTTTTGCCTCCCGACACTTCCCTATATAAGATTTATAACCAACGCCAAAACACGTTAAACACTTTTTTACAAAATTTTTTAAGAAATTTCGACAAATTTTTCAAGCTCCTTTTCTTCTTCCTTTGTTGCTACGAACCTGCACAGCTTATCATCTTTCTTTTGATTGCCGTTGATATAGCTCTTAAAGCCTTCTCCAACGCGAATTAACACACGCTTTCTATCGGGTACTTCATACGTTTTCTTATCCAAAGGGCTAACCCAAGCTTTCTTGCCTTCATAGCTCTTACTTTCAATGGTAAGATAGTTTTTCTTGATTACCTTATATCCGTCGTTAACAAAGCGCATTGTAAGCTTTTGTTCTTCAAGGATTATATCCAAAACCGTGTTGATGGTAAGCTCGTATTTCTGCGCGATTAGCCGCGCAAAGGTCATTTGGTCAACCGTTTTGACGGGCATTCTCTTGATT
>JAFTVF010000012.1 GCA_017465865.1 Clostridia bacterium | reverse complement strand
GCGCCGATCGCGCTGATCATCGTACGGATCTCTTCGTTTTCGAGGATCTGCGACAGCTTCTTTTTCTCTACGTTCAGAGGCTTACCGCGCAAGGGTAAAATCGACTGCGTTTGCCGAACGCGCGCCTGTTTCGCCGTACCGCCTGCCGAGTCGCCCTCTACGATAAACATTTCGTTCAGCTCGGGTTTTCTGCCCGAACAGCCTGCGAGCTTGCCGATCAAGGTCAGTCCGTCGAGCTTTTTCGTCTTACGGATATTTTCGATGGCTTCCTTAGACGCGATACGGGTTTTTGCCGCGCCCTGCGCCTTTTTGATGATCTCTTCCATGGTCTTTTTATAACCGCGGATATCCTTGAACGCGTTAAAGCCCTCGACGACCGCGCCCTCGACAGCCGAACGGGCTTCGGTGTTGCCGAGCTTGGTCTTCGTCTGCCCCTCGAACTGTACGACGGCGAGCTTTACGGACAATACAGCCATAAGCCCCTCGCCGAAATCGTCGCCTTGGAAATTCGAGTCCTTATCTTTGAGGAAGCCGTTGCTTCGCGCGTAATCGTTTAATACCCTCGTCAAGCCCATCTTAAAGCCCACTTCGTGGTAACCGCCGTCGGGCGTGGGGATATTGTTTACGAACGAGAAGATTTTCTGCCGATAATCGGTGGTGTGCTGGATTGCAAACTCCACCTGTACGCCGTTTTTCTCCGTGGAATAATAAATGGGCTGGGGATAGAGCTTTTTCTCGCCCTCGCTCAAACTCTTTACGTAGTCGGAAATACCGCCGTCGAATTTGAATACCGCGCGATACGGCTCGCTTTCCAGCGCCAGCTCGTCCACGGCACTAAACAAAGACTGTTGCGGTTCGTCGCCGAACATACCGACTTGTTCGGTTGCTTGTTCGGTCGTTTCCTCCGCGCCCTCTTCGTTATCGTTTTCTTCTCCGAACGCGGCGCGGCTGCGGCGCACTTCCGCCATGGAGATACGCTCGTCGATGATCGTGATTTCTACGCCGCGATTCAAAAACGCGAGCTGTTTCAAGCGTTCTTCTACCGTTTCGAGATCGAAATCCGTTTCCGAAAACACTCTCGTATCCGGCTTGAAACGGATAAACGTGCCTTGACGGTTGGTGCGGATACCCGTATCTTCCAAAGGACCGTCGGGGTCGCCCGAAATGATCTTGTTCTTGTTTTTGCCCGTACCCGGATGGGAACGGAAGCTCATTTTATAAATACGCTTGTTGCGATAGACCTCTACCGAGAGCCATTCGGAAAGCGCGTTGGTTACGGACGCGCCCACGCCGTGCAGACCGCCTGAATATTCGTAGTTGCCCTGACCGAACTTACCGCCTGCGTGTAATTTCGTGAAAACAAGTTGAACACCCGAAACTTTCTCTTTCGGGTGTATGTCGGTGGGGATACCTCTCCCGTTGTCTTCAACGGAAGCGCTGCCGTCTGCGTGCAGCGTTACTTTTACTTTGTTTGCGTGGCCGTTCGCCGCCTCGTCGATCGCGTTGTCTACGATCTCCCAAAGGATATGGTGCAAGCCTTTCACGCCCGTAGAACCGATATACATACCGGGGCGCATACGCACCGCGTCAAGACCTTCGAGCACCTCTAAATTTTTGGCGCTGTAACCCTCGTTTGTCATTTTCGTTTCGCCTTTCGTTGCCATCTTTTCCTCAACTGCTTGAATTTTGTAAAATCTTCGACTTTTTAGGTAAAAATTATGCCATTATATGCCATTTTAGTTTATTATAACACTTTTTTCTAAATTTTTCAAACGTTTTAACGGAAAAATTTCCGTCAATTATTTCTTTTCAATTACCGCAAGCTCGTTCAGCGCGCGCGTGTAAGCGATATATTTTTCTCCGTCCGTCATCGCTTCCGTAACGACCGCGACGGAGGTAAATTCCAAGCCCTTGCTTTCGTACACCGTCATCACGTTGATCTTGGAACGGGAAACTTTCCCCTTTGCTCCCAAATCGTTATACGATTTCCGCAGGTATTCCGCTTTCGTTTTCTCCGAACAAATCACCGCTTTCAAGCCTTTTTTGTCCTTGAAAAACGCGTTGATACCGCGCGGCGCGATCTTGGTTACCTGCGGTCCATCGTAGCCGATGGATTGCATATCCACTGCCAGCGACGAGGATACGAACTCCACGATCTGGTTGGTGTTGCGGTAGTTTTGGTTGAGGCTGAAAACCCCGAAATCGGGAAAAGTTTCCTGCCAAGCCTTTACGTCCCGCCAAGGCGTGATATTTTGCGCGATATCCCCGAAGATATTAAACGCCGCTTTTTTGTTGATCTTACGCAGCAAACGGTATTCGCAAGGCGAGATATCCTGCCCCTCGTCCACGAATACGTAAGAAAATACGGGGGAAAGGTTTTCGCACACGCCCGCGCAGATCGTACAGAGCGCGTACGCGTCCGAGCGGTACATTTTTTTCGAAGTCATGCCGTATTTCGCTTTGTATTTCTTCACCGTTTCACGGTAGAAATACCGAATAATATCTACGAGATTTGCCCCGCCGCCGATCTCCGAAAAGGTCTTTTCCCCGCGCAAATAGCGGTAAAATTCGGCAAACGAGGTGTTGCTTTCGCCGATGCAGCGGACTTTTTCCGTGATTTTATCGATCTCGTCAAGAAGTTCTTTTCTGCGGGCGATCCGATCGGCGTAGATATATACTTCTACTTCGCCGACGCGTTGCTTGAACCGCATAAAATCCTGCATTTCCTTTTCGATCGCCACGCGCAATTCGGCAAGCGAGTTTTCCGCCTCGGCAACGATCCGCTCCGCGCTCCGCACGGCGAACGACGCACTCTTGTAAAAAGACAGCATCTGGCGGTAGAAATATTCAGGCGATTTCGCGCGCTCGCTTTTGAGCGTGCCGTTAAAGAAGTCCTCGATATCCAAAATACAGTTCATGAGTTCACGGAACGGCTTCGTGTAATACAAACCGCCCTCTTTGCGTTCCTTGATCTCGCCGAGCACGGCGCGGCGGACGCGCATAGACGCATTTTTAATGCTTTCGTAGGCTAAAATCTGTTTGTTGCTTTCTTTTATAATGTCCGAAATGAAGTCTTTACATTCCTCGCCCGTAAACAGTCCGTAGAGATTGTCGTATACCTTGTCGAGTTTTTTCTGAACGTCTGCAACGAATTTCGGAGAATACACGTACGCGAGATAGTCTTCGTCCTCTTTTTGCGTAAGGTCTATTTTATCGCTCAGGTCAATCTTTTCGTTTTTGAGTACCTGCAAGAAATATTCGTAAGCCGTGAGCGTACGCACCCGTTCGAGTTCGAGGATTTCCGAAAGCTCGTCTATGAACGCGTTAAAGGAATTGCTGGGCGTGATAATCAGCACGTCGCGCGGACGGATATCCTCGTTGTTGTACATGAGATAGCTGAGGCGGTGGAGCATGACCATCGTTTTCCCGCTGCCCGCACAGCCCTGTAACACGAAATTATCCTTTTCGGGACGGGTAATGATCTCGTATTGCTTTTCCTGTATCGTTTCGATAATGTCTTTGACCGCAGGTTCTTCCTTGCGGTTTTTGATGATCTCCCGAAGATAGGGATCGAGCATATTTTCTTCGTCGCGGTCGGCGATCTCCTCCGCGGATAAATAGTCCTTTAAGGACAGATATTCGTTTTTGAAATCGAGGACTTTACCGCTTTTCGTGCGGATTGCTCGGCGCAGGACCGTTTTGTATTCGTACTCGTTAAACGTAAACGTCGAACAGCTTTTTTGATAATACCGCCTTGCAACGGGGGTACGCCAGTCGAGGATTTCCAGCTTCACGTCCCCTTTTTTGCCGATATAATAGCTGTTATAGCCCTCTTTGTTGTCGATCAGGTCCATACGCGCAAAATACGGCTCGTCGAAAAACGGACGGTACGCCTGCATTTTTTCTTCTTCCGCAATAATTTCCGCAAGTAGATTTCGGATCTTGCGGTAGTTTTCCGCCGTATTCCCTTCCCGTTCCAGCGTTTCGATCTCGGTTTTGGCGTCCTTGATCGCTCGTTTGTGCGGACGGATACGGGCGATACGCAGCATTTGCAGCACCGCTTCCATATGCCCGTCTTCATACGCGCGCTGTTTCTCGTCGTCTAACAGCGATAAAAACCAGTCGTGATCGCCCGATTTTTTGGAATCGAGTAATGCGAGCAATTTTTCGTAAGGGATTTTTTCAGCCATAGCCCCGTCTCCTGTCGTACTTATCTTTAATCATAACATATTTCCGTAAAAAAAGTCCACCGTTTGAAAGAAAGTTTTCAAAGAAATTTTTCGACCTTTTTCGCATAAGAAAACCGCCCGCTGCGAAGAGCGGACGGAATGAAAACGGAAAGATATTTTACAGCACCACGGCTTGGAACAACAGATACATCAGCGGTATCGTAACCACCGACAGCGTATGCGAAACGAGCGCCATACCCGCCGCGTCCGTCGTGTCCTTGCCGTAGCCCGCGGGAACGACGATGGAATTAAGCCCCATCGGCATACAGGCGACGTTCATTCCGCAGATCAAAACTGTTTTCATAATTTCCGAATGTAACGGGATAAACGCGACGATACCGATATATAAAAGCGGAAACAACAGCAATTTCACCGCCGTAACGAGATAGATACGCCATTTTTTAAGAAGGGTCAGAAGATTGATCTTCGCGATCGTCATACCCGTCAACAGCATGGCAACGGGCGACATACAATCCCCCGATACCGTGATTACGGAAGAAACGGCGCTCGGCAATTTCAAACCGCTAAGCCCGATGACGATACCGATAAGCATACCGATAAACATCGGGTTGACAAAAGCCTTTGCCCGTGCTTTCAAGCCTCTTTTTCCCTCGTCCGTGCCGATAAGCAGCGTAGGCACGCCCCAAACGTAGATCATAAACCAGAACGGTAACGTAAATACGAGGTAATTGAAGAACAGTTCGGGGAAAATCCCTTTCATGATCGCGTTGCCCATAAACCCGAAATTTGCAAACGCCAAACCGTACGTACTGATTTTTTGCAGGTATTTTTCCTTAAAACATACTTTTGCCAGAGGCAAAGAAATCAGGATCATGACCAGCACGAGCACCGCGCCGCCAAGCAGTACTTTCCATTGCGCGGACAGGGTTTCGGGCGTACAGTTGGTGATAAACGTACCCATAACGAGTGCGGGCACGAACAGGATATTTTCGAGCCTCGACAATACCGAAGCGGAATTGTCGGGAATAAATTTCCCTTTGCTGAGTACAAATCCGATTAGGATAAACGCAAAGAGAAAAATCATTTGATTGAGTATAGGTACGAACAAATCCATGATTTCGCCTCGTATCCGTTACATTTTATCGGGCACGCCGATACCGAGCAGCGCAAACGCGTTTTTCAGTGCTTGCAGGGTCGCGTTCGTGAGCGCCAAACGGAAGTTCTTCGTCTTTTCGTCCTCCGCCGCAAGGATCTTGCAGTTGAAATAGAATTTATTGAATTTCTGCGCTACGTCCACCGCAAACCGCGCGACGTACGACGGCTCGTATTTCTCCGCCGCAGCCGAAACCGTTTCAGGGAAGGTCGCAAGCGCTTTGACAAGCTCGATCTCTTCCGCCGTCAATTCGGGAATTTCGTACGCCGTTACAACCCCGCCCTTTTGCAGAACGGAATTTGCTCTCGCGCAGGTATATTGCACGTAAACGCTCGTTTCGCCGTCGAAATTGAGCACCTTGTCGTAGGAGAATACGATATCCTTAATCTTATTATTATACAACGCGCCGAAAATGACCGCGCCCACGCCGACCTTTTGCGCCACGTCCCGCTTATTCTCTAAATCGGGGTTCTTTTCGTCGATGATTTTATACGCTTTTTCGATACACTTATTGATAACGTCTTCCAAGAACACCACGTTGCCTTTCCGCGTGGACATCGTGCCCTCTTCCAACGACACCATACCGTAAGCGACGTGCACGAGGTCTTTCGCCCAGTCCTTGCCCATGAGTTCAAGCACCTTGAAAAACTGCTTGAAATGCAAATTTTGCTGATACGCCACGACGTACAGGCATTTGTCGAAATCGTAGGTGTTTTTACGGTAGGTCGCAGCCGCCATATCCCGCGTTGCATACAGCGAACTGCCGTCCGATTTCAAAATAATACAAGGCGACATGCCGTATTCTTCCAGGTCTACGACCTGCGCGCCGCGGCTTTCGATAAGCAAGCCCTTTTCTTTGAGTTCGTCTACGATGGGCTGCATTTTGTCCGAATAAAAGCTCTCGCCCGCGTACGAATCGAAACGGATATCCAGCATATCGTAGATCTTTTGCACGTCTTTTAAGGTCAATTCCTTAAACCAATGGAAAAGCGCAAGACATTCCTCGTCGCCCTGCTCGATCTTCTTGAAATACGCGCGCGCTTCGTCGTCGTATTCGGGGTGAACCTCCGCTTCCTGATGGAATTTTACGTACAACTCGTTCAAAGCGCGGATACCGCCCTTTTCGATCGTTTCCTTATCCCCCCAACGCTTGTAGGCGGAAATCAGCTTCCCAAACTGCGTACCGTAATCGCCGAGGTGGTTGATCCCCACCGCTTTATAGCCCAGATAATTAAAAATACGGTACAACGCCCCACCAAGCACCGTCGTAGACAAATGCCCGATATGGAACGGCTTTGCGATATTGATCGACGAATAATCGATACAGATCGTCTTTCCCTCACCCGCGTTAGAAGCCCCGAATTTCTCTTTTTCGTTAAGGATCTTATCGAGCGTTGCGCGTACGAACCCGTCTTTGTTGATCTTGAAATTCAAATACCCGTTCACCGCGGACACTTCCGCAAGTACTTTGTCAGACGTAATTGTTGTGTCAGACATAATACTGTTTTTCAGATCCTCTGCGATCATTACGGGGCTTTTGCGCAGCAGTTTCGCTAATTTGAAGCAAGGCAGAGCGTAATCGCCCATTTCGGTATTGGGAGGCAACGCGATCAGATCGTACAGTTCCTCTTTGCTCATACCCTCTACGTTTAATTTTTCAACGATATATTTCTTGTAGTCCATAATTATACCTTTCCGTTGTTTTTATCCTTACTAATATAACACATTTTTTTAATTTGGGCAAGTATTTTTTCAAATCGGGCGCGTTTAATTTGCCAAAATTTGAATTTTGTATTATAATAGAGCAGAAAAACAGACAAAAGGACGGAATTTCTATGAAACTCGGCGTCGTTGGGCTCCCCAACGTTGGTAAATCCACTCTCTTTAACGCAATCACACACGCAGGCGCGGAATGCGCAAACTATCCTTTCTGCACCATCGAACCGAACGTCGGTGTCGTTGCCGTACCCGACGAACGCTTGGACAAGCTTTCGGCGCTTTACGCAAGTAAAAAGGTTACCCCTGCCGTGATCGAATTCGTAGACATTGCAGGGCTTGTAAAAGGCGCGTCCAAGGGCGAGGGGCTTGGGAATAAATTCCTCTCGCATATCCGCGAGGTGGACGCTATCGTACACGTCGTACGCTGCTTCGAGGATGCGAATATCACGCACGTTGACGACCGCGTTGATCCCGTAAGCGATATCGAAACGATCAATTTAGAGCTGATTATGTCGGATATGGAAGCAGTGCAAAACCGTATGAATAAAGTAAAAGTACAGGCGCGCGGCGGTGCGGATAAAAAAGCCGCCGAGGAATACGCATTCCTTGAAAGGTTGTACTCGTATCTCGAAAGCGAAAAGCCTGCGCGGAATTTCGAGCTTGCGGACGGCGAAGAAGAATTTTTGAAAAATTGTTTCCTTTTGACCACAAAGCCTGTTATTTACGCGGCGAATATCAAGGAAGACGATATGGGCAAGGACGAGGATACTCTCCCTTACGTCGTACATGTAAAGGACTATGCAAAGACGGAAGGCGCGGAAGTGCTTGTCATCTGCGCAAAAACGGAAGAAGAGCTTTCCCAAATGGACGACGAGGACAGAGCGATGTTCATGGAAGAATTTGGGCTTGGGGAAAGCGGGCTTGACCGACTGATTAAAAAATCCTACGCCCTCCTCGGGCTTATCTCCTATCTCACGGCAGGCGAAAAGGAAACGCGGGCTTGGACGATTACAAAAGGCACGAAAGCACCGCAAGCCGCAGGTAAGATCCACAGCGATTTCGAAAAAGGCTTTATCCGCGCGGACGTGGTAAATTGGGAAATCCTCGTAACGCTCGGCTCGATCGCCGCCGCGAAAGAAAAAGGCAAGGTGCGCTCGGAAGGCAAGGAATACGTAATGCAGGACGGCGACGTCGTAGAATACTATTTCAACGTTTCCAAAAGCAACAAATAAGCATGAAAGATAAAACCGCGAGAACTGATGCCCTCGCGGTTTTCTTATATATTCCCTTTTTCTTGGAGATACTCCTCTATCATCTGCGCCGCCAACGCCACCATATCGGCGCACGAGCGTTTGCGGTAATATTCCGCCGTTCTCGCCTCGGCGTTTCCGCCGACTTCCACGGGCACTTTCATTCCGCTTAAAAGCTCGGCGCAAATCAAACTGCCCGTTTGTTCTTTGAATTTTCCGCACAGTTCTTGTACGATCGCATACGTTTGCTTTTTATTTTCGGGCGTGTTTTCGGGACTCGCAAAGAGCATACCGATCACCGCCGCCATACCGCTCACCGCGCCGCAGGTCAAACGAAGTCTGCCGACCCCGCCCCCAAACGGGAGCATGATCTTGGAAATCAGCCGTTCGTCAACGCCCGTTAGATCGGAAAACGCCAACGCGACCGCCTGCGAACACGCATATCCTTGAAGAAAATATTCTTTTGCTCTTTCTGCTCTTGACATTTTTTTTCTCTCCTGTTATAATGTTGTTGTCTTATGGAAAAAATATTTTATGCGGAACGCTCCGCTTATCCGTCGTCCGAACGGGCGATTGAAAAAATATTACGAGACGTTTTCGGCGCGGAAAACGCCGTGATCGCCCGCACGGAAACGGGAAAGCCCTATCTTGCGGATCATCTCGGCTTGTTTTTTTCCGTAGCACACACGGACGAGCTGTTGTTCGTTGCCTTTTCCGATACGGAGGTCGGCATAGACGCAGAACGGCTGGATCGCGCCGTGGATTATCTATCGATCGTAAAAAAATTCCCTGTGGCAGAGCGCGAAGAAATAAGCTCGGCAAGGCAATTTCTCGAACGTTGGGTCGTGAAAGAAAGCGCCGTGAAGTATTTAGGGAGCACGCTCGCCAAAGAACTGAAAACGCTTTGTTTTTCACAAGGAAAATTGCTGAGAAAGGGCGCGGAAATGCCCGTAGCGTTGACGGTAAAGACTTTCCGCGGGCATATCGTAGCCGTATGCGGGAAACGGGATTTTGAAAACGCCGAATTTATCGGCATAGGAACATTATAACATATACGAAGAAAAATTTCAACAAGAATTTATACATAGGAGAAAAGAGAATATGATTGGTGCAGTAATTGCAATGCAAAGCGAGGCGGATATCCTCCTCGACGAAATGCAGATCGTCCGTTCCCTCGTCGTGAGCGGCAAAAAAATTTACGTCGGCAGAGCGTACGGCAAAGACGTTGCCGTTTGCGTATGCGGCGTAGGCAAGGTGAACGCGGCGCTCGGCGCGCAGCTTCTCGTCAGTAAGTTCGACGCGGAAAAGCTGCTCAACTTCGGCGTAGCGGGCGGTTTGAACAAAGACGTAGAGCTTTGCGGGGTGTATCAGATCGCGGAAGCGGTACAGTTTGACTTCGATCTCACCCAGCTCAACGGCACGAAGATCGGGACTTTGGACGAGTATACGGAAAATTATCTCGACTTAAATCTTCTTGATATCCCTTTCGAGCAGAAAAAGCTGGGAACTTCCGACCGTTTCAACGACTCCCCCGCCGATTATAAATTGTTGACGGCGGAATTGGACGCGGATATTCGGGATATGGAGGGCGCGGCGATCGTACAGGCGGCGTATAGCGCGGAATTGCCCGTATATTCGGTAAAAGCGATTTCCGACGTTGCAGGTAGCGGCAGTACGACCGAGCAGTTTTTGATCAACAAAGACAAGGCGCTTGCCAACTTAAAAGCCGCGTTGCCGATGATTTTCGAGGAATTATAATTTTTACTTTACGATAACGCCGAGGTGGATGAATGATTGATTTAGGCGACTGGAACGAACGGCTTGCGCCGCTTTTTGCGGACGAACGGTATTTGAAGATCCGTAAATTCTTGATCGAAGAATATCGGAATTATACCGTTTATCCCGATATGTACGATCTGTATAACTGTTTCCGATACACGCCGTTTTCGAAACTGCGCGTGGTGCTGTTGGGGCAAGACCCCTATCACAACGTAGGTCAAGCGCACGGGCTGTGCTTTTCCGTGCAGGACGGCGTTCAAAATCCACCGTCCTTGGAAAATATTTTCAAGGAATTGAAATCGGATATCGGCTGCGACCTGCCCAAATGCGGAAACCTTACCAAATGGGCAAATGAGGGCGTGCTGCTTATGAACACTTCCCTTTCCGTACGCGAGCATCAGGCAAATTCCCATTCCAAATGCGGTTGGGCGTGGTTTACGGACAGCGTGATCAAGCTCATTTCCGACCAAAAAGAAAACGTCGTATTCATTCTTTGGGGCGGAAACGCACGCAGTAAAAAGCCCTTGATCGATACTTCCAAGCACTTGATTTTGGAATGCGCGCACCCCTCGCCCTTGTCGGCGTACAACGGATTTTTCGGTTGTAAACATTTCTCGAAAACGAACGAGTATTTAACAAAGCACGGTCTGCCCCCGATTGATTGGGATCTGACGAAATAAATCAAGGAAGGCAAACGCCTTCCTTTTTTAATATCTTTTTTCATATATTTGTTTTGCTAAAACGGTATATTTTTGTATAAATTCCGTTTTGGCTTGCGTATATCCGTCGCGGTCATTCTTATATTTTTCGGCTAAACCTACTTTCAACCTTTCGTATTCTCGGGCAACCAACGGATATTCTCGGAGATAATCTCGAAAATACAGCTCGTCGTTGTCTCCTCGAAGGCGTAGATGCAAATGAAATACCTTGTCCGCAAATCCATTCTCCGTATACCCCTTATTCAGAGAAATGCGCGTTTCCGTTTTACTCATCACAATATAGCCGTTTACTGATAAAGCGTCAGCAATTTTAAGCATATCCGTAAACGTTTCCGTTTGCAACAATATATCCACGATATCTTTCGCTTTAATACCGCCGATCGCCGTACTTCCAACATGGTGAATACAAACTTTGAAATCTTTTAATAATGTCTCCAGGACAGCCTTCTCTTCGTTAAATTGATTTTCCCAACCCGCATTTGCTTCTTTCAACGATATGGGAAATAGCTCCCAAAGCTCCGCCAAGGACATTTCAGATAGTTTTTGCATCTTACATCAGCTTACTCAATATCTTCTTTAACGCGTATTTGCAATGCTCGTAGGTAAGTCCGCCTTGGAAATACGCCGTATACGGCGGTTTTACGGGCGCGTCCGCCGAAAGCTCAATACTCGCCCCCTCCACGAAACAGCCGGCCGCCATGATCACCTTGCTGTCGTACCCCGGCATATCCCAAGGTTCAAGCGTTACAAAGCTATCGACAGGCGAAGCCTCTTGCACCGATTGAATAAAACTGCAAAGCTGTTCCACCGTATCAAAACGGATCGCGCGCGTGATATCGGCGGGCGTTTTGTCAAGCTTCGGGAAGTTCTCATAGCCGAGATTTTCCATACATTTCCCGATGACCAGACTGCCTTTGATCGCCTGATTGACCGTGTGCGGAGCAAGAAATAAGCCCTGATAGAACAAACGGTATCCGTAGGCGTACGAGCCTACCTCGTTTCCGATCGACGGCGCAGTCAAACGCCTGCCGATGAGGTCGATATACTTCTCCTTTCCGACGATATACCCGCCCGTCGGCGCAAGTCCACCGCCCGGGTTTTTGATAAGCGACCCCACGGCAACGTCCGCGCCGACGTCGCAAGGCTCTCGCTTTTCTACGAACTCACCGTAGCAATTATCTACGAAAATACAGCCCTCAAAGCCAAGCGAACGCACGAAATCGCAAATCTCGCCGATCTCTTGAACGGTGAACGCGTCGCGAAGCTCGTACCCGCGCGAACGCTGAATATATATCATTTTCAAGCTATCGCCAAGGCGAACCATTTCATTTTTAATGCTTTCTTTATCGAATTTCCCCTCGTCCGTCAACGGCGTACAGTCAAAAGAAATCCCGAAATCTTTCAGCGAGCCGTTTCCCTCGCCAAAAATCACGCCGCGAATGGTATCGTACGGCATACCCGACACGGACAACACCGTGTCCCCCGTACGCAAAACGCCGAACAGCGCCACCGTCAAAGCGTGTGTACCGCTAAGCAGCGCAGGCGAAACGATACCCGTTTCCCCGCCGAGCGCCTCCGCAAACACTTCCCCGAGCACAAACCGACCCTCGTCCCCGTAGCCGTAGCCCGTCGTGGGATTGAAATGCCGCAGCGCGATCGAGTGCTTACTGAACGCCTTTAATACCTTTTCTTGGTTGTATTCGCTGATCTCGTCCGCCAAAGCAAACTGCTTTGCAAGTTGTTCTTCACTCTTTTTAATAAGTTCTTCTACTGTCATGATCCTTTCTCTCTATGTAGTATGTCTGATATATCTACTATGCCAAACATAGGTATTATGCGTGGCATAGTTGCTTGTTTACAGCAATTTTGCGACCTGTTCGGCGTTCGCCTCGTCGGAGGACAAATATACGTGGTTTTGCGCGCGTTTGAAGAAGGTTTGCTGGCGTTTTGCGTAGTTGCGGGTGTTCTTTTTCACGAGTTCTTTCATTTCCTCTTCCGTTGCGCCCGTTTGTAAGCCTTCCGCCACTTCTTTATAGCCGATGCCTTGCATACACTGCATATCCTGCGTTACGCCGTCCTTTATAAGCCCTCGCACTTCGTCGATCAATCCGCAAGAAAACATTTGATCCACCCGTAAATTGATACGCTCGTATAAGATTTCGCGGGGATATTCGACGGAAACGGATACGAAATCGAATCTCGGAACAGGTTTGTCCTGTTGCAAGGATTTCGCTTTGCCCGTAACGTCGTAAATCTCCAACGCGCGAATGACCCGCTTGATATCGTTATAATGGAGTTTTTCCGCGCTTTCGGGGTCTTTTTCGCGCAAGATCGCGTGCACGTATTCCTTGCCGTGTTCCAAAGCTAAGCGTTCGTATTCGGCGCGGATTGCTTCGTTTGCGCCGATATTGCCGAATTGGCTTTTATACAGTATCGCGTTGATATAAAAGCCCGTACCCCCGCAAATAATCGGCGTTTTCCCCTCGGACAGCAACCGCTCGACAATCGGCAACGCCATAGCCTCGTAGTCGCTGACGGAGAAGTTTTCTTTGGGCGAAACCACGTCAATCAGATGATGCGGTACGCCGCCGCGTTCTTCTATGCTCGGTTTTGCCGTACCGATATCCAGCCCGCGATAGACGAGCATGGAATCCGCGGAAATAATTTCGCCGTTGAATTGTTTCGCGCAGGCGATCGATAACGCCGTCTTTCCCGAAGCCGTTGCGCCGCAGATAACCAAAACTTTCGGCATTATACGATCCTCTTGAACATTTTTTCAAGCTCGGTACGGGTCAATTTCACCACGACGGGTCTGCCGTGCGGGCATTTCAAGCCCATATCGCCGTCCATAAGCGTAAACAGCGCGTCGATTTCCTCGCGGGTCAAGTCCATACCGCCTTTTACCGCCGCTTTACACGCCGCCGTCGCGAGCTTGTCTTTGAGAATATCCACGAGCTTGATCGCGCGGTATCCGCCGATATCGCCGAGTATCTCGTTAAAAAACACGCTAAGATCGATCGATTGCAGATCAACGGGGATCGCCGTGATCGAAAACGCCGTTTCGCCGCTTTCCTCGATATCGAAACCGATCTCACGGATTTCCTGTAAGCGTTCGCGGATAAACGCGCTTTCAAAGGCGTTTAATCTCAGCGTATACAGCAAAAGCATAGGCTGGCGCGCCACTGCGCGGTTTTGCATTTGCTCTTTCAAACGGTTAAAAATCAAGCGTTCGTGCGCCGCGTGCTGATCGATAATGTATACCTCGTCGCCGCGCTCGTACATTAAATAGGTATTGAACAGCTTCCCCGCGTATACGCAAGCGGAAACGTCGATTTTGTTTTGCTTGCTCTTGCGCTCCAACTCCTCTAAATACCGCTTATTCTGGGCAAAAGCATCCTCTTCAGCGGTTTCCTTTTTCTGCTCGGAAGATTTCAATTCCAAAGCGTGCCGTTCAAAGAACAGATCGGGGAATTGCTTATGCAAGCGCTCCGCATCCTTTTTCTGGGGTTTGCGTTCCTTTTGCTCGGCGACCTCTTGCGGGGTCGGAAACTGATAATCCGCGATCTGTTCCGCGGGAATAAAGCCTTTTCTCGGCTCTTTTTTTACGTCCTCGAACGGAAGCTCGATCGCGCCTTGTTTTTTCGCCGTGAACGCGGGTGCGCAAGCCTCGATCTCCTTTTGCGCCTCTTCGTAGGTCAGCGTTGCAAAGCCGAACGAGGTCGGTCTTTTCGGAGTTTCTACCGTCTTTTCAGGCTTGACGGGCGTTTCCGTAATCGGCTCGGTTTTATCGCGGACGATATAATCAAGCGCCTTGGTTTGCCCGTCGAGGATGGAAGAAATCACGCTGTATATACAGCCGTAGATGATCTGATTATCGGCAAAACGCACGTCCGCTTTGTTCGGGTGCACGTTTACGTCCACGATCTCCGTCGGCACGTCGATATGCAGAACGTAAAAGGGATACTGCCGTTTCATCAGATAGCTCGAATACGCGTTGGAGATCGCCGCCGAAACGGTGGCGTTGAGGATATATCTGCCGTTTAAGAACAGGCTTTGATAACTTTTATTCGGTTTGGAGAAGTTCTGATTTCCGATATAACCGCGGATACGGATACCGTGTTTTTCCGCGTCGATTTTATAGCAATCGGACAAAATCGCCGCGCCGTAAACGCTGACGATCGCCTCTTCCTCACTACCGCCGAAAGACTGCAAGACTTTTTTTCCGTCCGCGTAGTAGGTAAACGCGATATCCTGCCTATTCAGGATAAACCGAGATACGAAATTCGTGATCTCCGTTTCCTCGTGCTTGTCCGTTTTTAAGAAATTCAAACGCACGGGCGCGTTAAAAAACAGCATCTCCACGGCAACGTCCGTACCGTCCTCGCCCGCCGCTTCGGTAATTTGTCCTATCTCCCCGCCGTCGGAGGATAAACGGTAGCATTTCCCGTCCTTGGTTTTGGACGTGATCGTCATTTTCGAAACGGAAGCGATAGACGCCACCGCCTCGCCGCGAAACCCGAGCGTTAGAATATTTTCCAAGTCCTCCGCTTTCGCGATCTTACTCGTCGCGTGCGGTAAAAACGCGGAATGCAGATCGTCGCGCTCGATACCGCAGCCGTTGTCGATTACGCGAATGAGCTGTTTTCCGCCCTTTTCAATGCGGATCTCTATTTCCGTAGCGCCTGCGTCGATCGCGTTCTCCACGAGTTCTTTTACCACCGAGCAAGGGCGTTCTACGACCTCGCCCGCCGCAATACGGTTATATACTTTGGAGGGTAAAATGTTGATTTTTGCCATATCAATTCTCCGCGTCTAATTTATCTTTCAAATCCCCGAGCAATAAAAACGCCTGCATAGGCGAGAGAGTATTGATGTCGATTTCCGACAAGATTTTCTCCACTTCCGTCAGCTGCCGTTCTTGCGGTTCTTCCTCTACGGCAAACTCCGTCTGCAATTTTCCGCGCGCAATGTCGCTCTTTTCCAGCGCTTTCAAGATCGCCTTTGCGCGCCCCGTAACCTCTTTCGGCACGCCCGCAAGCGCCGCCACCTCGATACCGAAGCTGCGGTTTGCCCCGCCGCGCATGATCTTACGCAAGAACACGACCGCGCCGTTGAATTCCTTTACCGTTACTTTATAATTCTTCACCCCGTCAAGCTGATTTTCCAGCTCCGTAAGCTCGTGATAATGGGTGGAAAACAACGTTTTCGCCCGAACGTTCTGCGCCAAAAACTCAATGACCGACCAAGCGATGGAAAGTCCGTCGTAGGTACTCGTGCCTCTGCCGACCTCGTCGAGGATCAAAAGACTGTCTTTCGTCGCGTGTAATAAAATCGTCGCGACCTCCGTCATTTCGACCATAAAGGTACTTTGATCGAAAATGAGATTATCGCTCGCACCGACACGGGTAAAAATACGGTCGATCAGCGGGATTTCCGCAGACTTTGCAGGCACGAACGAGCCGATATGCGCCATCAATGCAATCAAGCCGATCTGGCGCATGTAAGTACTCTTACCCGCCATATTCGGACCGGTTATGATCGCGCAACGGTTTTCGTCGTTATCAAGCAGGGCGTCGTTGGGCACGAACCGTTCTTTGGAGATCGCTTCCACGACGGGGTGTCTGCCCTCTTTGATTTCTAGCGGCGTACCGCTTTCTTTCATCGTCGGGCGAACGTAACGGCGTTCTTTGGCGACCGTCGCCAAGGACACAAGACAATCAAGCAAGGCAAGGTTTTTCGAAATCTCCTGTAACTGCCCGATCCGTTCCGAAAGCACGCTAAGGAGCTGTTTATAAATCGCCTCTTCGAGCTTTAACGCGCGTTCGTCGCTCGTGAAGATCTTTTCTTCGAGGACTTTCAATTCCTCGGTTATATACCGCTCGCCCGTCGTCAGGGTCTGACGGCGGATATAGTCTTCGGGGACTTTGTCCTTGAACGAATTGCTGACCTCGATATAATACCCGAATACGCGGTTGCTTTTGATACGCAGGTTTTTTATCCCCGTGCGTTCGCGTTCGCGCTCCTCTATCGAATGTACGATCTCCACCGCATTTTGTTGGATAGAACGGTATTCGTCCAGCTCCGCGTTAAAGCCCTCACGGATATATTTCCCGTCTTTCATAAGCGCGGGCGGGTCTTCTGCGATCGCCGCCGTGAGCAGGTCGGCGAGGTCTTTCATATCGGGCAGTCCCGTTTCGATATCGTGAATCACTTGCGAGGAAAAGCCCGTCAACTGAAACCGAACGGCGGGTAACGCGTTGAGGGATTTCGCTAAGGCGATACAGTCCCTAGGCATTAAATTGCCGTTGGAGATCTTGCCCGAAAGGCGTTCCACGTCCTTGATTTCGGAAAGGATTTCGGAAAGCCCAACCCGCACGACGGAAGACGCAACCAACTCTTCCACGCCGTCAAGGCGGTAATCGATCTCCCCGACGTCTTTCAAGGGCGAAAGCACCATGCGGCTTAACATTCTCGCGCCCATGCCCGTTTTCGTTTTGTCCAAAACCCACAAAAGCGAGCCGTATTTTTTATTTTCCGCGTTGTTGCGGACTAATTCGAGATTGCGGACGGCGTTCGCGTCCAAGGTCATAAATTTTTCGCGGTTGACGACTTTGATCGAGTTCAAATTCACGAGCGCGCGTTTTTGCGTTTCGCGGAGATATTCCACGAGCGCGCCCGCCGCGGCTATGAGATTTTCTTTCGCCGCGATACCGTACGCGGATAAGGAAACCGCGCCGAGCTGGTCGAGCAGGGTTTTCTCCGCGCGTTTGACGTTGAACGCCCAAGGCAGATAGCAAGAGAACGGGGGCAGCATACCGTGCTTGATTTCTTTGATATTTTTCGAAGCCGTCAGCATTTCTTCGTTGCAGATGACCTCGGCAACGGAGAGCTTGACTAAGTGCTGCGTTGCTTCCTCTACCGCCGAATCACCGAAAAATTCCTCTACGCTGAATTCGCCCGTTGTAATGTCCGTCCACGCAATAGCTACTCCGTCCATGGATTTGAAAAGGCAGGCAATGTAATTGTTTTTGCCCTCTTCAAGCATTTCGTCTTCGATAAGCGTACCCGCGGAAACGATACGGACGACGTCGCGTTCCACAAGCCCTTTACCTGCTTTGGGATCGGAAAGCTGATCGCAGATCGCGACCTTTTCCCCGAGCGCGACGAGCTTTGCAATATAGCTATCCGCCGCGTGGTAAGGCACGCCGCACATGGGCGCGCGGTCTTCCAAACCGCAATCTCTGCCCGTAAGCGTAAGATCGAGCATTCCCGATACCTTGACCGCATCGTCGAAAAACATTTCGTAGAAATCCCCGAGACGGTAGAATACGATACAGTCTTTATGTTTTTCCTTTACGCTCAGATAGTGCTGCATCATATCCGAAAGTTTTCTTTCTTTCTTTTCCGCCATATCACTTTTCTCCTTGCTGTAATTCGCCGAACAGCGAGATACCGTTCGCGCGCGTGATCTGCAACCAAACGAATTGCCCGATCACGTTTTTATCGCTCTTGAAATATCCCATTCTGCCGAATTCGTCCCTGCCCAAGTACAAATCCTTTTTCCCGTCGTAGTCTTCGCAGAGTATCTCCACCGTTTTTCCGACGTATGTTTCGGATTTTTTCCGCGTGAGGGAATTGACAAGCTCGACAAGCCGCATAATGCGGTCTTTTTGTATCTCTTCGGGGATCTGATTTTCCATCTCTGCGGCTTTCGTGCCTTGTCGCTTTGAGTACACGAACGTAAACGCCGAGGCAAAATCCACTTCCTTTACAAGCGCTTCCGTTTGCAGATAATCCTCCTCCGTTTCGCCCGGGAAACCGACGATGATATCCGTCGTAACTTCCGCTTCGGGCAAGCGGGTTTTCAGCATTTTGATCTCGTCTAAATACTTCTCGCGCGTGTATCTGCGGTTCATCGCCTGCAATACCGCGTTCGAACCAGACTGCACGGGCAAATGCACAAGCCTGCATATTTTGCGGTGCTTTTCCATAACCCGCACGACGTCCTCGTTGAAATCCTTGGGGTGGCTCGTCATAAACCGTAATCGGAAATCTCCCTCAATGGAAGCCACTTCTTCCAAAAGCTGTGCAAAGGTCGTGCCCGTCGTGCCGTCCGAGCCGTAGGAATTGACGTTTTGCCCCAACAGCGTGATCTCTTTATACCCCTCTTTAACGAGCGCTTTCACTTCGTTTACGATATGCTCGGGGCGGCGGGAACGCTCGCGGCCGCGAACGTACGGAACGATGCAATAGGAACAGAAATTGTTACAGCCGTACATGATATTTACCCATGCGTTGGGATAGCTCGTGCGGTATGCGTCGGTGAACTCGACGATCTCGCCTTCCTTTTCGCGGATCTCGATCACCTTTTTCTTCTGCGCTTTTTTGCGTGCAATCAGATCGCCCAACTCTTCTAAATTCAGCGTACCGAACATGATATCGATAAACGGGAATTTCTTTTTTAAGATCTCCGTTTTGCCTTTCTCTTGGGTCATACAACCGCCGACGGCAATGATCAAATTCGGCTTTTGTTTTTTTAATTTTTTCAATGCGCCGATATTGCCAAACGCGTGGTTTTCGGCGTTTTCGCGAATACAACAGGTATTGAACACGATAATATCCGCGTCCTCGATTTTCGGCGTATCTTCATAGCCTATGCGCCGCAGTATCCCCGCGATTTTTTCGGACTCGTGTACGTTCATTTGACAACCGTACGTTACGATATGGTATTTTTCAGACATAGATTTCTTTTGATCCGTATATTTTTATTTTCTCTATTATACTCTTTTTTTTTGATTTTATCAAGTCTTTGAGGGGTTTTGCTGATAAAAAGGCGTAAAAAGCAAATACTGTTTCCGATGAAAATTATACGGAAAATTTTATTAGCTTTACTCATCGCTTTTCTCGCCTGCGTATTGATCGGATTCGGGTACTATCTCGCCGTTACGAAAAAGGTAGCTCTGCAACCCGAAAAACTGATCTTAAACGAAAAAAGTATCGTCGTATACGACGAAAACGGCGTAACCGTACAAAACACCGCGGCGTTTGCGCCCCACCAGACCGCCCTTTCAAGCGATATCCCCCAGCACGTAAAACAAGCGTTCGTAGATACCGAGGACAGACGGTTTTATAAGCACGGCGGGTTTGACGTAAAACGCATCGTCCGCGCGGCGATGAACAACTTAAAAGCGGGGAGCTTCAAAGAGGGTGCGTCTACCATTTCGCAACAGCTCATAAAAAACACCCATTTAAGTCAGGAAAAGACTGTGAAACGAAAACTTAGGGAATGGAAACTCACGCGGGCGTTGGAAAAGAAATATTCCAAAGACGAGATCCTAGAAAAGTATCTCAACACCATCTATTTCGGGCACAGCTGTTTCGGTATCAAATCGGCTGCGGAGTTCTATTTCGGGAAATCCCCCGCCGAGCTGAGCCTTGCCGATTCCGCGATTTTAGCGGGACTTGTGAAATCGCCCAACAACTATTCCCCGTTCAAAAATCCAGAACGCTGCGCTCGTCGGAAAGAAAGCGTGTTAAACGCTATGCTCAAAAACGGACATATCACCGCGGAAGAAAAAACCGAGGCTATGAACGAGCCGTTGCCGCTGCCCGTATACCGCGAACAAAACGCGGGATATATGAGCTTCGTATTCGACGAACTGGGCGCGATCGCCGAAGAACGAGGGTTTACGGTCGGCGGGAATATCGAGATTTTTACCTATCTCGATCAGGACCTGCAAGCGGAGCTGGAACGGATCGGAAACGAACATACCGATTGCGACAAGTCGATGTTCGTACTCGACAAAGAAACCCGAGGTTTTAAGGGCTGCGTTTCCACCGTCGGGAATATCCGACGGCTGCCCGGCTCACTGATCAAGCCGTTGCTCGTATACACGCCCGCGCTCGAAGAAAATATCCTTTCCCCCGCCACGCCCATTCTCGACGAAAAGGTAAACTACGCAGGGTATTCCCCCGACAATTACAACGGTAAGCTGTACGGGTATCTCAGCGCGCGGGAATGTGTGGAAAAAAGTCTGAATATCCCCGCCGTAAAAACGCTGGAAACGCTTGGAATAGAGAAAGGCGCAAAGTACCTCGAAAAGCTCGGCTTATCCGTGGACGACGAGGACAAATCGCTCGCCTTAGCCCTCGGCGGTATGCGAAACGGTTATACGCTGCGCGATCTCACGGCGGCGTATTCCGCCCTGCAAAACGGCGGAATTATGGATACTTGCGGTTTTATCTCCGCGGTAAAGATCAACGGAACGCCCGTATACAAAAAGCGCTCGAACCCCACCAAAGCATTTTCGGAGGACAGCGCCTATTTAATGACGGATATGCTGATGAGCACGGCGAAAAACGGCACGGCGAAAAAATTACGCTCGCTGCCTTTCGAGATCGCCGCAAAAACGGGCACGGTGGGAACGGAGAACGGCAACACCGACGCGTACGCGCTCTCCTACACCACGCGCGACTGCGTGTCCGTTTGGCTGGGCAACGCCGACAATGCGCCCATTTCTCACACGGGCGGGGGCTTGCCGTGCAATCTTTTACTCACAATCAATGAATTTTTATACAATCGATACGATAAAACGGGCGTTTGTATAGAACCGTTTACAAAGCCCGAAACTATCGCCTATGCCGAGCTGGACAAAACCGCCTATTATGACACGCATACTTTAACGCTGGCAGACGATAACGCGCCGACGGAATATCGGATAAAGGAACTGTTCAAAAACAGCGCAATCCCTTTAAGTAAAAGCGATTGCTTTACAAACCCCTCTATCGTAACGCCCGATATTCGGCTGTGTGATAACAAGGTTACGATCCTTTTCGACAAGCGTTCGCCAACCTATTACACCTATAAAATCGACCGCTACGATTATGCGACGCATACTACCGTATATCAGGGAGAATACCTTGAAAGTTTTATCGACGGGGATATTTTAGCGGATAAAAATTATATTTATACGGTAACGCCGATATACGGCAGCCGCGAGGGCAAGCCCGTTACCCTGCCTACCGTATCTACGAAAAAAGGTGAAAAACCGCAAAACGAGGAACACGCGATACTCGGAAAAGAATGGTGGGAATATTAAACAAACGCCCGCGGCTTTCGCCGCGGGCTAACTGTTATAATTGAATTTTTTCGATAGAGGCAAACGCTTCCGCGATTAAGCCCTCGATATCGAGCTTGGCTTCCTCCCGTTCAATTTCCGAAAGTTTCGGACGGATCGCAGGGAAGTCGGGTAAGAATACCGTACAGCAATCTTCAAAAGGCAAAATCGAAGTTTCGTACGCGCCCATTTTCACCGAACGGTCGATGATCTCGTTTTTGTCAAACCCGATCAAAGGACGGAGAACGGGCAGTTTTTCCACGACGAAGTTGGACGAGGTTACCCCCTCGATCGTCTGGCTTGCGACCTGTCCCAAGCTCTCGCCCGTAATCAGGCACTGCGCGCTGATATGCAGCGCGTGGCGTTCTGCAATACGGTACATAAACCGACGGAGCAAGGTGATCATAAGCTCAGGCTTGCATTTTTCGTGGATTGCTTCCTGTATATGCGTTACGCTGACGGTATACAACCGCGTGCCGCCCGTATATTCGGATAAGATCGTCGCAAGATCGACCACTTTTTCTTTTGCCTGCATATTCGTATACGGATAGCTATGGAAATGCAAGCAGTCGATCGTCATACCGCGCTTTGCAAGCATATGCCCCGCTACGGGACTGTCTATACCGCCCGAAAGCAACAGAAGACCTCTGCCTGCCGTGCCTACGGGCATACCGTTTGCGCCCTCGATAAATTCCCCGAACACAAGCGCTTGACCGTGTTCGCGGATATCTACGCGAATGGTAAACGACGGCGCGTGCACGTCCACCTTTAATTTGCCTTTGGCGTGATCCAAAAGCCGTGCGCCGATCTCGCGGCTGAGTTCTATCGAAGTCAGCGGGTATTTTTTATCCCCGCGATGAGATTCTACCTTAAACGTACCCTCGGGGCGCGCAAGGACTTTCGCCGCCTCGAAAATCGCCTCTAAATCGGACGTGGTTTCATACGCTACGCTGAGCGTATGTACCCCGAATACCTTTTTCAGCTTTTCAATGATCGTTTCCGTTTCCTCCTCGGAAAAATCCCGAACGATATACCGACCGCTTTGTTTGATAAATTCGTGTTCAAAGGTTTTCAACGCGCTTTGCAGGTTGTTTTCAAACGCACGCTCGAAATACCCTCTGTTTTTTCCTTTCAAAAACAATTCCGCATAACGGATAATGATTACTTTTTTCATGGTTTTTCCTTTATTTCATTCGCTTTTTCAAATCGCGACCGATCGCATTGAGAATACATGCGGCGTTTTCGATTTCCTCTTCCGTCGTTTCGGGAGAAAAGCTCAACCGAAGCGTTCCGTCCGCGGTCTTTTCGTCGTAACCGCAAGCGAGGATCACGCGGCTAAAACGGGTTTTCGCGTTCGACGAACACGCCGAGCCCGTGCCTACGATCAAGCCTTGATCGTTCGCCATATGCAATAAGATCTCCCCCCGAAGCCCCACAGCCGAAACGCTGAGGATATACGGCGTGCCGTCCTCCGAGGACAGCCTTGTATATACCTCTTTGTCGAGCAAACTCCACAACTTTTCCCGATACGCCGTCAGCCGCGTAGCGTCCTCTTTCAAGCTCGCGAATTTATTTTCCGCCGCGTATACGAATTGCATAATCCCGAACGTATTCTCCGTACCGCTGCGCCGACCCGCTTCCTGCCCGCCGCCGATCAAATACGCGGGCAAAGTCAAGGCTTTGCGCTTTATCAACGCGCCTACGCCTTTCAGCCCGCCGATCTTATGCGCGCTGATCGAATACAGATCGATCTCCTTACCGAGCCTGAACGGAATTTTTCCGTACGCCTGCACGCCGTCGCTGTGGAAAATCACGCGCGGATTTTTCTGCTTGACGAGCTTTGCGATCGCGTTGATATCGTTGATCGCGCCCACCTCGTTGTTTACGTGCATGACGGAAACGAAGCTCGTTTTATCGTCCACAAGCGCGAGCAGTTTTTCCACGTCTACCCGCCCGTCTTTTTGAAGAGGCGCGTAGCGCGGTTGCGCGATACCGCGATTTTTCAGCTCCGCAAACGGCGATAACACCGCGGAATGTTCGCCCTCCGTCGTTACCGCGTTCCCGCGGCGGGCAAACGAGAAGATCGCTTGATTATCCGATTCCGTACCGCAGGAAGTAAACACAAGCTCGAACGCGGTTTCGTCCGCGACCTTGGAAAGCAAAGCGGAGCGCGCTTTTTTAAGCTCGCTCTGCAAGGCAAACCCCTCTTTATACAATGCGGAAGGGTTATAAAATTTTTCCGTCGCGTAGACCCCTGCAAGCTCGAACGCCCGCACGTCGGGTTTCGTTGTCGCCGCGTTATCGAGATAAATCATACTCTGTTCTTCTTTTTCTCTTGCATGACGTAGTCGCTTTCCAGCGTGCCGCGTTTTGCAAATTTCAAAATGTGCATCAAAAGCTCTTCACGGCATTCCAAAACGAACAGCTTTTTACCGTTGTACTCCGCAAGAATATACATAAAGAATTTCCCGTCCGTCGCTTCTACGTTCGAGGTGCAAATGACCGTTTTCGAGGTCGGGTCGGAGCGGAAACGCTCGAACGAGGGATTGTCGATATCCCCGATTTGGATCATTTCCTCCGTCGTAAACCGAGCCACCAGCTTTCTGCGGTTAATATTGACGACTTTGGAAATACGCAATTCACCCGACACGAAACAGTAGTCGTAACTGACGTTGAAATTCATTTTCCATCTTCTGAGCACAAACCAAATCGCAAAAAACATCGCTACGTTGATAAACCAGAATATCAATACGTTAAACGGCAACATGAACGCGATAAAGATCATCAATATCCCGATCCATAAAAATACTTGCGATAAAATATTCAAAATTTGATATTTTCTCGCGCCCGAAGCCGCGTTTTGCGCTATGGAGCTTTCCTCGTAAAAAATGTCCATAATCGTTAAATCTCCAACGTGCCTTCGTATACCGTCTTGACGTTGCCCATCAATTCCACTGTTCCGTCCGAATGATAGTTTACCGTCAGATCGCCGCCGCGGAGCTTGACCGTTACGTTGGTATCCTTTTCGCAATACCCCGCGAGCACTGCCGCAACGACCGCCGCGCAAGCGCCCGTACCGCAAGCCCACGTTTCACCGCTGCCGCGTTCCCAAACGCGCATCTTGATTGTTACTTTGTTGACGATACGGATAAATTCCGTGTTAATGCCCTCGGGGAAATATTCGCAGTTTTCAAATTCAGGTCCAATCGCCGAAACGTTGATCGCGTCTACCTTATCGCTGAATACGATACAGTGAGGATTTCCAACGTTGACGAGGGTAATCTTATATTCCAAACCGCCGATATTTACCGTTTTGCCGACGATCTGCTCTTCGTCCCATACGCAAGGAATCTTCGCGCCCGCAAGCTCGGCTTTGCCGAGATTTACGCTTGCGGAATTCACCTTACCGCCAAAGGAGAACACCTTGACGGGGCAAACGCCCGTTGCCGTTTCGATCAGCATGTCTTTTTTGCAAATAATCCCCTTTTCATAGAGATATTTGCCGATACAACGAATCGCGTTACCGCCCGTAGACGCCTCTTTGCCGTCCTTGTTGAAAATACGCATTTTCGCGTCCGCGACCTCGGAATTTTCAATGAGCACGATCCCGTCGCCGCCGATACCGTAGTGCGGCAGAACGTAGTTTACCGCGATCGATTCGGGGCAGGTGATCTTGCCGTCGCGGTTGTCGAATACGATATAGTCGTTACCGCAAGACTGCATTTTCGTAAAATTGAGTTTGAGCTTTTCGTTTCTCAACGCGTTGATATCGACGAGTTCGGTATTGTCCTCGGTGAAACGGCTAGCGATAATATCCGCAAGCGCGTTTGCCGTGTCCAGCGCGGTGAGCACCGTGATACCGAGCAAAATCGCGTGATGGTGCAGACGAATGAAGTCGTTGATGGATTCCATATCCGTCTTGCCCGTGTATACGACGTAATCGATTTTTCCCTCGTCCATCAGCTTAATGACGGTATCCGTCGCCGACAGTCTTTCCACGACCGTACAATCGAAGCCGAGATCCTCGATAACTTTCGCCGTGCCTTTCGTCGCGTACATCGTACAGCCCAGATCCCCGAACTTCTTCGCGATCGTAAGCACGTCGAGCTTGTCCTGATCGTTTACCGTCATATATACGCCGACAGGTCTGCGCTCGGACGGGTGGCACATCTTAAAGCCCGCGGAAACAAGCCCTTTGAACATCGCTTCTTCCATCGTCTTGCCGATACCCAGAACTTCGCCCGTCGATTTCATTTGCGGACCGAGCTGGGAGTTGACGTCGTTGAGCTTTTCAAAGCTGAACACGGGAACTTTGACCGCAACGTACGGCGAGGACGGGTACAAGCCCGTGCCGTAGCCGAGTTTTTTCAGTTTCGCGCCCACGATAATCTTGGTTGCAAGCTCTACCATCGGCACGCCCGTTACCTTGGAGATATACGGCACGGTACGCGACGCACGGGGATTCACCTCGATAACGTACAGCTGTCCGCGATAGATCAGGTACTGGATATTGATCAGACCTTTCGTTTTCAATTCCAAAGCGAGCTGCGTGGAAACCTCGATGATACGCTCTAACATTACGTCGTCGAGGTTGTACGGGGGGTATACCGCGATCGAGTCGCCCGAGTGGATACCCGTACGCTCGATATGCTGCATGATACCGGGAATGAGCACGTCCTTTCCGTCGGAAATCGCGTCTACTTCCAGCTCCGTACCCATAAGGTATTTATCGCAAAGCACGGGGTTTTCGATGCCCTGCGCCAAAATGACGTCCATATATCTGCAAACGTCTTCCTGTGTGAACGCGATCGTCATGTTCTGACCGCCGATAACGTACGAGGGTCTAAGCAGTACGGGATATTCGAGTTTCTCCGCCGCCGCCAGCGCTTCGTCTTTCGTCATAACCGTAATCGCTTTCGGACGGGGGATCGAGTATTTTTCAAGCAACGCCTCAAAACGCTCTCTGTCCTCCGCCGCGTCTACGCTGTCCGCCGAAGTACCCAAAATTCGGATACCGTGCGTTGCGAAATACGAGCAAAGATGGATTGCCGTTTGACCGCCGAACGTGATGATAACGCCGTAAGGCTTTTCCACGTCGAGTACGTGCTGTACGTCCTCGGGCGTTAAAGGCTCGAAATACAGTCTGTCCGCCGTATCGAAGTCGGTGGATACCGTTTCGGGGTTGTTGTTGATGATGACGACTTCATAGCCGAGTTCTTTCAACGTCCATACGCAGTGTACGGAAGAATAGTCGAATTCGATACCCTGACCGATACGGATAGGCCCCGAACCGATAACGACGATACGCTTTTTCTCGCTCTTGTCCACGAACGGCTTCGCTTCGTCGTGTTCGTGCGGGTCGAACGTCGAGTAGAAATACGGGGTCTTTGCAGGGAATTCCGCCGCGCAGGTGTCTACCATTTTATAGGCGACCTTTTTGCGGTACGGGATCTTCTGACCGCTAAACGCCGCAATATCCTTATCCAGATACCCGAGGCGTTTCCCCTCCTCGTACAGCTCGCGCGTGAGCTTTTCACCGCTTGCAAGACGTTCTTCGTAACGGATCAGGTTCATGAACTTGTTCAAGAACCAACGGTCGATCTTGGTGATATTAAATACCTCGTCTACCGAAACGCCTTTTTTAAGCGCCGCGTATACGACGAAGATACGTTCGTCCGTCTTTTCGGGAAGTTTCGCCAAAAGCTCCTCTTTCGTGGAATGGAGAAACTTCTTATAATTAAAGGTACTCGTGGAAATTTCCGCGCCGCGCACCGCTTTCATCATCGCCATTTCAAAGGACGTGCCGATGGACATAACCTCGCCCGTCGCTTTCATTCTCGTACCCAGCTCACGCTTTGCGTACAGGAATTTATCAAACGGCCATTTCGGCATTTTGACGACGAGATAGTCGATCGTCGGCTCGAAACAAGCGTAGGTGTTGCCCGTAACGTCGTTGACGATCTCGTCCAGCGTATAGCCGAGCGCGATCTTCGAGGTTACTTTTGCGATCGGGAAGCCCGTTGCCTTGGAGGCGAGCGCCGAAGAACGGCTGACGCGCGGGTTTACTTCGATTACCGAATATTCAAACGAATCGGGGTTGAGCGCAAACTGTACGTTACAGCCGCCCTCGATACCCAGCTCCGTAATAATCGCAAGCGCCGCCGAGCGGAGCATATTGTATTCTTTGGTGGAAAGAGTAACCGCAGGCGCGACGACGATAGAGTCGCCCGTGTGGATACCGACGGGGTCTACGTTTTCCATCGAGCAGACGGTAAGACAATTCCCGTTGCGGTCGCGGATGACTTCGAATTCGATCTCTTTCCAACCCGCGATATATTTCTCGATGAGAACCTGCGTAATAGGAGAAAGCATCAAGCCGTTATGGGAAATCAGGCGCAGCTCCTCTTCGTTATACGCAACGCCGCCGCCCGCGCCGCCGAGGGTGTACGCGGGACGAATGATCACGGGATAACCGAGACGGTTTGCGATGGAAACGCATTCCTCTACCGTATACGCGATGTCCGAGGGCACGCAAGGCTGGTTGATCTTTTCCATCGTTTCCTTGAACAGTTCGCGGTCCTCCGAACGGTCGATCGCGTCGAGCTTCGTACCGATGAGTTTTACGCCGTGCTTATCGAGGAAACCCGATTTCGCGAGCTTACAGCCCATCGTAAGACCCGTTTGTCCGCCGAGCGAAGCCAGCAAGCTGTCAGGCTTTTCTTTGATAATGATACGCTTTAAGCTCTCTTCCGTGAGCGGTTCGAGATAGATCTCGTCGGCAAGCGCGCTGTCCGTCATGATCGTCGCGGGGTTGGAGTTGCAAAGCACTACGTTGACCCCCTCGCTCTTCATAACACGGCAAGCCTGCGCGCCCGCGTAGTCGAACTCCGCGGCTTGTCCGATCACGATAGGACCGGAGCCGATCACCAAAACTTTCTTAATATCACTTCTTTTAGGCATTTTCGTTCTCCTTTTTCATAAGCGTAAAGAATTTCTTGTACAAGGGGTTTTCCGTATTCCCCGCGTCGCAGGATTCGGGCGCGAACTGGGTCGTGAACGCGTTCAGTTCCTCGTATACGATCCCCTCGCAGGAATTATCGTTGACGTTGACGAAACGGACCTCGCCTTGTTTCACCGTATCGGAAAGGACTTCGTAGCCGTGGTTCTGCGACGAAATATATACCTTACCGCATTTCAGGCATTTGACGGGCTGATTTCCGCCGCGATGACCGTATTTTTGTTTTTTCACTTCCGCGCCCATTGCAAGCGCAACCAGTTGATGCCCAAGACCCACGCCGAGCACGGGGATTTTACCAAGCAGCTTTTTCACTTCTTCAACCGCCGCTTGATTTTCATTAGGATTACCAGGTCCGTCCGAGATGATAACGCCGTCCGCGCCCGTTGCAAGGATTTCTTCCGCGGTAGCCGTATACGGCATATCGATTACGTTACAGCCCCTTGCAAGCAGACTTGCTACCGTGCTGTTCTTTGCGCCGAAACTCCAAAGCGCAACGGTATATTCCGCGTTTTCCGCGGCAAAATAGCCTTTCTTTTCGGTTGCGACGGCTTTTACCGCGTCTTTGATCTCGTAAGCGGCAATCGCTTTGATTTCCTCGTCTTTCAAGGGTTTAACGCTGATCCGCGCGTTCATTGCGCCTTCCTCGCGCAGGATTTTCGTAAGCTCGCGGGTGTCCACGCCGTAGATACCGATCACGTTTTGTTCTTTGAGGTAGGTATCCAAATCGGTCTCCGCGCGGAAATTAGACGGAGCTTCGCACACCTCGCGTACGACGTACGCGGAAACCCATGCTTTTTCGCTCTCCGCGTCCGAACGGACAACGCCGTAATTACCGATAAGCGGGAACGTCTGTACGACGATCTGACCGTAATTAGACGGATCGGTGAGCGTTTCCACGTACCCGACCATACCCGTCGAAAACACGAGCTCGCCCGTGATTTCGCCGTCTGCGCCAAAGGCATAGCCTTGGAACACCTTGCCGTTTTGTAACGTCAAATAAACCTTTTTCTTTTTCATAAGCATCCTCTATTTATGATAGTTTTTATCTTGTCATTTTCAAAAAATGAGGCTGATTTCAAAAATCAGCCTCTTTTATCAATCAAACGGTTTGGAAAATGGGAAAGACGAATAGCACCGCCAACCATGCCCTCGGACATCTCGTCGCGGTCTGCGCCTGTCTTTTTCATATTTTCGATCGTATTCATTAGAAACATAGTACACCCGTTTATTTCTATATATTATAGCACCCGCGTTTGCGTTTGTCAACTCTTCTCGCGGTCGTTTGCTAAGGAAAATTAAAATTTTTTATAAGTTATCGGTTATCCACCGCGCCCCGCGCGCCCGAACCCGACCGAGGCGTAATTCCCCTCGCCCGCGTCGATACGAACTTCCAGCTCTTCCGCCGAAAAAACCCGTTTTAGCGTGTCTTTTGCGCAATTTAGCGCGATCCCCTCGTCAAACACCGTTACTTCTCCGCCCGCAGACGAGAACGCAACGCGTAATTTTGCAATATCCGCACCGCCCGCACAGTCCGTTACCGCGTAAACGATGCTTTCCACGCCCGTTTCGCCTTGTTCCACCGCGGTTTTCAGACCTTGTAAGCCGACTACCGTTTTTGCGATCGTTCGGGCGGTCTGTTTAGATCTCGCGCCCGTTACTTTGCAGCAGAGCGTTTTTTCGCCGTCCGCTTTTACGATCTCTTTGCAAATTTCGGTAAGCACGCCGCGAAGCGCAAGAGTGAATTTTTTATATTCGGTATCCGCACGGTCGATACGGCAATTTCCCAAAGCCCCGTTTGCCATAATACAAACGGTATCGTTGGGGGACTGCGTATCGCCCATTTGCAGCATATTCAGCGTTTCTTTCACTTCGGAGCACAGCGCACGCGAGAGCATTTCAGAGGAAATATTCACGTCCGTCGTCAAAAACACGAGCGTCGTCGCCATATTCGGACTGCCGTGCAAGCTGCCCTTGAACACCCCGCCGATCCTGCCCGTGAAATCCCCGAGCGAAAACGCATACGCGCAATGCTTTGCCGTGCCGTCCTCGCCTTTTATCGCGGAAACGACCGCCATACTTCCCTCTTGCGTTGCTGATAATGCGTTGCCAAGGGATTTTATGCCTTTCTCAAAGCAGGATATATCTAATTTTTTACCGATTTTGCCCGTGGAGGCGATTACGGTATCTTCCTTGGACACACCGACGTATTTTTCAACCAACCGACAGGCGGTTTCCGCAAGCCGTTCCCCGTCCTTAGAATAGACGTTCGCAACCCCGCCGTTGACGAGCACGGCTTGCGCGTGCCCGTTTTTCAAATGCTTTTTGGTAATAACGACGGGCGCGCCCTGCCGCTCGCAGGTCGAATATACGCAAGCCGTGGGACAGCGTTTTTCCGCGACGATCAAAGCAAGGTCTTCCCTGCCGTTTTCTTTAATACCGCAGGATATTCCGTTTGCCTTAAAACCCGTTACCGCGCAAACGCCGCCCTCTACGGGACGGAGTTGTCTGTTGACGCCGTTCTTTCTCATTTTTTATTCCTCGAAACATATCCGCGACTGCACGACGGTTTCGCCGTTTTCGTTAAAACCGTGAACGAGATACCCGCCGTTCTCATCGGGTTTGCGGTAAAAGCGCAAGATTCCCCCCTCTCGGCACTGTTTTACGTAAGAGATCCCGAACGATTTTAACTTCTTTTCGGACAGTTCCGCAATAGAAAAACAGTTGAAACAATAATCCGCGTAACGGGTGTTGTTGACATGCATATTGTGGTCGTATTCAGAGTTCGCGACCGTCATTTGGAATTTCAATTCGGCTTCCTGAGGCTTAAACGCGGGGATCTTCCATTTTACGTCCTCGATCGCTCTTGCCGTGTTATACGTCGAATAATCCTGATTTTCAATGACTTTCGATTGCACCAGCTTTCCCGAAGCCATATCCACAAGACACCAGCGCGAAGAAGCGTTGATCAGCGTTTCGTCCTCTTGGGACACAAATCGGTATTCCCTGCCGAAAATAACGTGCGAGGGCGGTAAGGGCCAAGTTTTGACCTTTACCCTCTCCCCAAGCCTAACGGGGCGCAAAAACTCGCAGTAAATATTCGATACCATAAAAGCGTAGCCACGGGGTTTTATGAACGCGTAGCCAAAACCCAACTCGTCCGCGCTTGCACAAGCGACTTCTTCCATCAGCGAAAGCACCACGGAAGGTTTGATTTCGTCCTTGAAATCCGCGTCGCAGTATTTGATTGAAAATTCTTGAATATGTTCGTAAGGTTTCATAGTTTTAAGTATACTCTTTTTCGCAAAAAAAGTCAATGCAAGAAAGGTGAAAAATCTGAAAAAATATTGCGATAAAGCCATTTTATATCCTTGAATATATTGACAATTTTATTTGCTTGTGATATAATACTTTACGTAAAGTATAAATTCACGTGAATTCTTTTATTTTCAAGGGATTTTGACACGGTTTACATCTGACATAGTACTACTTTGTCAGACAGAAAACATACTATGGAGGAACTTATGAGCGAAAAGGAAAGCGTTTTGGAAAACGATACTTTGACGGGCGGCGAGGAACAGAATTTCGGCATCAGCTCCGATCTTATCCGCGGACACATCAATACCATTATTCTTCGAAGCCTTTACGACGGCGATAAATACGGTTATGAGATCATCGAC
The DNA here is from genome assembly GCA_017465865.1 of Clostridia bacterium. Taxonomy (GTDB): domain Bacteria; phylum Bacillota; class Clostridia; order Christensenellales; family Borkfalkiaceae; genus Scatosoma. The sequence goes on along the minus strand of JAFTVF010000012.1, from coordinate 57,985 downwards.
GAGATCGAGAAAAAGAGCGGCGGTATGTACACCATCAAACAGCCCACCCTTTACAGTGCGTTGAAGCGCCTCGAATCCCTCGAATACGTAAAATCCTATTACGGGGATTTCTCCAACGGCGGTAGAAGAAAATATTTCACCTTGACCGACCTTGGCAGACAGGTTACCGAGCAAAATCTTTCCGAATGGGAATATTCCCGTACGATCATCGACAGCCTGATCTCCGACGGCAACGCGCATTACGATTTTTCGTTTATTACGGACAAGCAAACGGAATTGACCGAATTAAAACGCGCCCTTTCCGCACGCGAACAGGCGCTCGAAGAAGAAAAGATCGCGCTCAACAGCCTGAAAAACGAGCTGCAACGCGAACGGTCGTTGCTTTCGGCGCAAAGCTCCTCTCTCTCTTCGCAAAAGTCCGATTTTAACGAGCTGCGCGAAAAAGTAGAAGCGCAAACGCGGGAGCTGGAAGAAAAGCAACGCGCGCTCAGCGAAAAGCAAGGCGAGATCGAGGCAAAAGAACTAGCCCTGCAAGAAAAAGAACGGGAAATACTCAACGCGAAAACACTGTTAGACCAGCAAAGCGCCGAAATTCGGGAGCTGAAAGTCCGTTTGGAAACGCAACAAGCAATTTTCGAGGAAAAGGAACGCGAGCTGACGGCACAGCAAGCAAGCGGTGAAGAGCTCGCGCTGGCAAACGCTGAAATTGACGGACTGAAAACCGAGCTTGAAGAGAAAAAATCGGTGATTTCCTCTTTGAACGCAGCCCTTGCCAATCAAGAAAACACCCTGCAAATCCTCAAAACCGATTACGAGAGCAAAACGCAAGCCTTACAACAGCGTTTGGAAGAACAGGAAACCGCGCAGGCGGAACAGTCCTCTTTGGAGGAAGAACGCGCGGAGCTTAAAAATCAGCTTGCGACCTTGGAAGTCGAGCGCGATACGCTCCGCAGCGACAACGAAGCGTTGGAAAAAGCCAAAGCCGCGTTGGAAGAAGAAAAAGAAAATCTCGATACCCTCCGCGCCTCGCTGCTTGCCGAACGGGAACAGCTGGATAAAAAGACCTACGAGATCACGCAACAGGAATACGCGATCGAGGAAAAGCAACGGCATCTCGACACCCGTCAATCGGAAACGAGCGCTTCTTCCGAAGAGATCGAACGGCAAATGCACGATTTGCAAACGCGCGAAGAAGAATTGATAAAGAACAACCGCAAGTTACAGGACGACCTGACGACCCTGCAAGCGCAACAGAAAGAGCTTGCCGCAAGACAGGGCGTATACAATCAGCAACAGCTTGAATTCATCGCGCGGAAAAACGCGCTCGCTTCCCAGCAGTTCGATTTTGCGGATAAACTCTCTTCTTATAACGCACAGGTAAAACTCTTTAACGAGAATTTGGAAAAAATGGAAGCGGAACGGCTTGCTTTGCAAACGGACCGCACCCGCTACGACGAACAGTCTAAGGAATTTGAAAAGAAAAAGTCGGAATTCGAGCTGGAAAAGGAAAAATTCGAAAACGAAAAAGAACTTTTGACCAAAGAACGCATGGAAGCGCAAAAACGCGCTTTAGAGGACGCTTCGGGGCTGCAAACGCGTATGAGCGAGTTGCAGGAACGCGAACGCAATCTGATCCAACGGGAGAACAGCCTGAACGAACAGATCCGCGATTTCCATTCCCGTCCCGTCAATCCTTATACAAACGAATACGCTTACGGAAATTATAGCAACGCGCAAAACTACGGATATCAGCAGTCCGCGCAATACCCCTCTCAGCCCGTTTCGCCGTATGAAAACGATAACCTGCGCGACCGTGCGCAGACGGACGGAATACGGCTGAATACCGCGGGAAATATGCGCGGCGTTACCGCGAAAACGCAAGAGCAAAACGCAAACCCGATCCCCGTTGCAACGGCAAGACCCGTATCGGGAAATAGCTATTACAACGTCGGGCTTACCCTTTTCAAATCGGCGTTTATCGTGTTCTGTATCATTGCCTTTGAAAGCCTTGCGGTTTATTTCGTAAGAAGATATCTCGGCGTATCCGCGCTGTACCCCGTACTCGGCTTCACCGCAGGATTTGTCCTGTTTATCACTTGTTCCGTCCTTTACGCTTGCGGCTATAAAGCGCATAACAGACGGAAGAAACACCCCTCGTATCTATTAACCTCGGCTGTGCTTTTCGTCATCGCCGTCATCGCGATCACGATGGTTGCCGTGTACTGCAAAGCGCAAATTTCTCAGCCCGCAGAGCTTTTGGCTTTTGTCCTGATCCCCGTGGGATATTTCGCTAACATTCTTATCTTTACGACTTTCTATTATATTTTCAGCCGTTCGAACAAACGTTAACATTTGCAAGACCTCTCCGCTGAGCGCGGAGAGGTCTTGTTTTACGCCTATTTGTTTCACGTGAAATCAAAAAACTTTTTTTATCTGTATTTTCTCTTAAAAAACGGTTGACGGGAACGGTTTTATCTGTTATAATATCAAAGTAATCTTTGGAGGCGTAGCTCAGCCCGATAGAGCGAACATTAGATCGGAGGTTCGCGCGAGCCCCGCGAAGCCTTGATGCGAAGCATCAAAACGCTCTCGCGTCCACCACAATATAATATATGGAGGCGTAGCTCAGTTGGTTAGAGCACTACCTTGACATGGTAGAGGTCGGAGGTTCGAGCCCTCTCGCGTCCACCACAACAGCACCCACACGGGTGCTTTTTTTTGTTGTGGTGGACGCGAGAGATACGAAGAAGCTCCGTATTATCGGAGGTTCGCGCGAGGAGCGAAAATCGATACTATTTTTATGTAACGCCCCTATCGGTAAGCGACGACGCTTTCGCAAAGCGAAATCACTCTGCGCGTCCACCAAAACAGGCGACATCCTTTTATGGGATGTCGCCTGTTTTGGTGGATGAAAAGCGAAAAAGCCCCCCCCTCTCGCTTAACACTTAAAGATACCTTTTTAGCTTATTAGCTTTTCTTTTCCTTTTTTAGTTGCGTCAAACGCGCAAAAATGATATAATGGAAATACAGCTCATTCTCATATTTTTTATAGGATTTTTATGAAAAACAAAAAAATTATTACATTACTTTCCCTTGCCTGCCTACTGACAAACAGCTTCACTTTTATTTCTTGCTCAAACGGTAAAAATGAGATCGAATACAAAAACGCATACGAATTATACTGCGAAGCCTATCCTGACTATACAGGCACATTGGAAGAATGGCTTGACAGTTTGAAAAGCAATATAGATAATAACGACGAGCAATCAACGGAAACTCTTCAATATCAAAAAATTGCAGGGAAAGATGAATATCGCGTAATCGGTTTAGGCACGGTTTCCTCTTTGGATATTGTCATTCCCGCAACATATAACGAATTTCCCGTTACAGAAATCGGTACACAAGCATTCGGCGGAGAAGGCGGTCGTTATCTAACAAGCGTAACTATTCCCGATAGTATAACCTCTATCGACGATTCGGCTTTTATCGGTTGTAATAGTTTAACAACTATAAGCATACCCAACAGCGTTGTCCATATTGGGAATAATGCCTTCGACGGATGTTATAGCTTACAATATAACGAAGAAAACGGCTTAAAATATTTAGGAAATTCAGAAAATAAGTATTTATTTTTAGTCGGTACGACTTCCACAGATATAACAACTACTACCATCAATGAAAATTGTAAATTTATTGGTTCGTCCGCTTTCTTCTATTGTCCCAACCTAACCGAAATAACCCTGCCCGAAAGCATTACCTCTATTGGTGGTTACGTATTCGCCAACTGCTTTGGTTTAACCCAAATAACCATTCCAAAAAACGTTGTTTCTATTGGTCGCTCTGCATTTTTCCAGTGTGATAATTTATCGAGCGTTATATTTACAAATCCGAACAATTGGCAATACACGCTAAACCCAACAATCAGTCAGTTCCCTATTTCTAATACTGAACTTAGCGATCCATCTACCGCCGCAACCTATCTAACGACCGATTATTGCAATTTTGATTGGATACGAACGTAAGCAAGCATTATATTTTCTAAAATATTACTATGCAATACGCCCCAAAAGTCAAAAACTTTTGGGGCGTATATTATTTTGTTTGCAATTTTTTACGCTTTCATTGCTTCTTCGATCGCAACCGCACAAGCAACCGTCATACCTACCATGGGGTTGTTACCTGAACCGATCAAGCCCATCATTTCCACGTGCGCGGGAACGGAGCTCGAACCTGCGAACTGCGCGTCGGAGTGCATTCTGCCCATCGTATCGGTCATACCGTAGGAAGCAGGACCTGCCGCCATATTGTCGGGATGCAACGTTCTGCCCGTACCGCCACCGCTTGCAACGGAGAAGTATTTCACGCCGTTTTCGTTGCACCATTTCTTATACGTGCCTGCAACGGGGTGCTGGAAACGCGTAGGGTTCGTGGAGTTGCCCGTGATAGACACGCCTACGTTTTCGAGTTTCATAATCGCAACGCCTTCGGATACGGAGTCCGCGCCGTAGCATTTAACTTTCGCTCTGTCGCCGTCGGAGAACGCTTTTTCATAAACGACTTCTACCGTTTCGGTTGCGGGATCGAATTTCGTTTCTACGAACGTGAACCCGTTGATTCTTGAAATGATATACGCCGCGTCTTTACCAAGACCGTTCAAAACAACGCGCAGGGGCTGTTTTCTTACCTTATTCGCATTCAGCGCAATGGAGATCGCGCCCTCTGCCGCCGCAAAGGATTCGTGTCCAGCGAGGAAGCAGAAGCATTCCGTTTCGTCGGACAACAGCATTGCGCCGAGGTTGCCGTGGCCAAGACCTACCTGACGGTTCTGTGCAACCGAGCCGGGGATACAGAACGCCTGCAAGCCGATACCGATAGCAGCCGCCGCATCGGAAGCCTTTACACAACCTTTTTTGATCGCGATCGCCGAACCTACGGTGTATGCCCAAACCGCGTTTTCAAAGCAGATAGGCTGACCCGCGCGAACGATCTTGTCGCAGTCTACGCCTTTTGCAAGGCAGATATCTCTACATTCTTCTACGGAGCTGATACCGTATTCTTTCAATACCGCGTTGATCTTCTCAATTCTTCTTTCATAACCTTCAAATAATGCCATGAGCTTGTCCTCCTATTACTCTTTACGAGGGTCGATGAACTTCACCGCGCCCTGTTCCGCAGAGAATCTGCCGTAGTGCCCCATCGCTTTCTTGTACGCTTCGTTGGGCTCCATGCCTTTCTTGATGAAGTCGGTCATTTTGCCGAGGGAAACGAATTCGTAGCCGATAACTTCGTTGTTTGCGTCGAGCGCAAGACGGGTTACGTAACCCTCTGCCATTTCGAGGTATCTCACGCCCTTTTGAAGGGTGGAATACATCGTGCCGACCTGCGAACGGTGGCCCTTACCGAGGTCTTCAAGACCCGCGCCGATCGAAAGACCGTCGTCGGAGAACGCGGACTGCGATCTGCCGTATACGATCTGCAAGAACAGCTCTCTCATAGCCGTGTTAATCGCGTCGCAAACGAGGTCGGTATTCAACGCTTCGAGGGGGGTTTTGCCGGGAAGTATCTCAGCCGCCATAGCCGCGGAGTGGGTCATACCCGAACAACCGATCGTTTCTACGAGCGCTTCCTGAATGATACCCTGCTTGATATTCAAGCTGAGCTTACAAGCACCCTGCTGGGGAGCACACCAGCCGATACCGTGGGTAAAGCCGCTGATGTCTTTGATTTCTTTCGCATGAATCCACTTGCCCTCTTCGGGAATAGCCGCGTTTTCATGACGAGCGACGCCTGCGCCTTTCGCAACGCAGTACATCTGTTGAACTTCTGACGAAATTGTCATTATAAATTCCTCCAAGATTTTTTTGCATTTTTTCGGGCAATAAACCTCTATACGCTTACTACCAAATAATAGTATATCATATCTTTTTGAAAATTTCAAGTTCGGGAAGCGCATTTTTTTGCATTTTTGTAAAAAATTTGCGTTTTTCTTCTATCATAACAAAAAAGGTACGCTGATTTGCGTACCCGTATGCGTTCAATCCAAAAAATCTTCCGCGTGTAATTTCGCCCGAAGCCGTTCCACCGCCCGCTTTTCTATACGAGATATGTACGAACGGGAAATTTTTAATACCTGCGCTACTTCCCTTTGCGGTAACGGTATCCCGCCTTTCAACGCATATCTGAGGCAAATGATCGTATATTCCCGATCGCTTAAAATCGAACGGATCTGTTCAAGCAGTTTCTCCCTTTGCACGGAGCGTTCTACCTGCTCGAATACGCAATCCTCTTTTTCAAAAAGCAAATCCATTAAAGTCAACTCGTTCCCGTCTTTATCCGTGCCCACAGGATCAGACAGCGAAAGCGTATTCTTGTGCTTTTTATTCGCGCGGATCAACATTAAAATTTCGTTTTCAATACAACGCGCCGTATACGTTGCAAGCGCCGTTCCGTGTCCCGATTTATACGTATTGATCGCCTTGATAAGCCCTATGCTTCCCACGGAGATCAGATCGTCCGTTTCCGCTGCGCCCGTGTATTTTTTGACGATATGCGCCACCAACCGCATATTGTGCTTTACCAAAATATCTTTCGCGTCTTTATCCCCTTGCGCCACAAGCGCAAGATACTTTTCCTCCTCCTCCTTGGAAAGCGGCTTCGGAAAAGAATTTTTCGTTCCGATTGCGCCTGTAAAAAATACGATCCGTCCGAGTATCGACCACAGAAAATCTAAAAACATACTTCACCTCGCTGTGATATGGTATGTTTTATACGGTTTGTACTATGTCAAAAAACTTTGCCATCCCCTTGTCCTTTTTATTATTAGTATGTCATACATAGGTATTATGCGTGGCATAATCCTTTGTTTATAAGGGGTTTTGAGGTGTATTATGTGTGTCATAATACCTATGTCAGACATAATCGGTTGGTTTTGAGCACAAGATAAAGAAAAAAACAGGCGTTTTGCCTGTTCTGCCCCCTTTTATGGGGAAAATAAAAGGATTTGAGTTTGTCTGTAAGCCGAGTTCTGTCGTGTACGGTCATTTATCTAGGCTTGCCGTCGCCGACAAGCTCAAGCGATATTAACGGTATTCCGTCGGACGGACAGCCCTATATGACGGAAACCCAATCTTGCAGCGGGTGGGGTTTACATGGCATACCGCGTTACCGCGGTATCGGTGAGCTCTTACCTCGCCTTTCCATCCTTACAGGGCGAAGCCCTGCGGTTTATTTCTGTTGCACTATCCTCGAAGTCGCCTCCACCTGACGTTATCAGGCACCCTGTCCTGTGCTGCTCGGACTTTCCTCATTACCCTTTCGAGTACCGCGACCGTATAACAAACTCAAATCTTTTATTATTATAGCACTTTTCAGAAAAAAAAGCACTTATTTTCCTTGCTTTTTTCAATAAAAAATAGTAAAATAGAGAGGAATTTTGAAATTTTTAATAATGGGTGAGAATCGGCTCTTTTTATCGGTTTTTACCTGAGGAGCAAATATGAAAAAAACGAAAATCATTTGCACGATCGGCCCTGCCAGCGAAAACAAAGAAGTGTTTTCGGAGATGGCGGAAGCGGGTATGAACGTCGTTCGCCTGAACTTTTCCCACGGCACGCACGAAGACCATGCAAAGAAGATCAAGATGATTAAAGAAGTGCGCGATGAAAAGCAGCTTCCCCTGCCCATTCTTTTGGATACGAAAGGTCCTGAGTTTCGCATTAAGACTTTCAAAGACGGCAAAATCCGTTTGAATAAAGGCGACGCGTTCACTTTCACGACAGAAGAGATCGAGGGCGATAACACCCGCGTTGGCGTGTCGTACGCAGGAATTTGCGAGGATCTCGTGCCCAACGACAAGATTTTGCTGAACAACGGGCTTGTGGTATTCCGCGTAACCGAAGTGAAAGCGCCGAACGTGCACTGTATTACCGAGATCGGCGGCGAGCTGTCCAGCCGTAAATCTATGTTTTTCCCTGACAAGGAGCTGCATCTCGAATTCCTTTCGGAGCAGGACAAGTCCGATCTGTTATTCGGCATTGAGCACGAAGTGGACTTTGTTGCGCTTTCTTTCGTTTCCAAAGCACAGGACGTGATCGACGCGAAAGAGTTCTTAAAGGCGAACGGCGGAAGTCATATTGACGTGATCGCGAAGATTGAAAACCGTGCGGGCGTAAACAATTTGTTGGACATTATGCAGGTTTCCGACGGGATTATGGTCGCGCGAGGCGATTTAGGCGTGGAAATACCGTACGAGGAATTGCCTGACGTGCAAAAATATATCATCGATCAGTGCCGTATCCACGGAAAACGAGTGATTACCGCAACGGAAATGTTGGAATCGATGATTCACAACCCCCGCCCGACGCGTGCGGAAATTTCCGACGTTGCAAACGCCGTATACGACGGTACGTCCGCCGTTATGCTTTCGGGCGAGACCGCTGCGGGCGAATATCCCGTTCAATCGGTCAATGCGATGGCAAAGATCGTCGAAAACGCCGAAAAGCATATTGAATATATCCAACCGATCGATAATTTCGAAATCGAAACGACCTCGGAAGCCCTTTCCCATTCCGCGGCGACCCTTGCAAAGGATCTGAATGCGAGCGCGATCGTCGTATGCACGCGGACGGGTGGTACGGCGCGGAAAGTTTCCCGTTTCCGTCCGAATATCCCCATCATCGGGATCACGACGGACATCCACGCTTATCGGCAGCTTGCGCTGAGTTGGGGCGTTTTGCCCGCAATGGCAGACGAATATACTTCGATTGATATTCTGTTCTATTTCGCAAAAGAGATCGCAAAAAAGAGCGGTTTGGTAAAGAAAGGCGATACCATCGTCATCACGGGCGGTACACCGAACGGCAAGAGCGGAAATTCTAATCTTATCAACGTTGAAACGATATAACAAAACGAAAAAGCAGACGAAAAACAACTTCGCCTGCTTTTTTCATAAAAAATAGGGATTTGCGCCTTTAGCGGCGCGCCCCGCCCCGCCATTATCAATGGCGGTCTTTGCCGTTAAGTTCTACGCACCCCCTCTTTCTGAGGCAAAGCGTTTTGCTCTCGCAAAACGGCTCCCACCCTCAAATCCCTCTCTAAATTCTATACAAGAAACCTGTGAGGAATGCGTTTATCATTCCTCACAGGTTTGGCGCAGAGAAAGGGATTTGAACCCTTGTATACATTCCTGCATAACACGATTTCGAATCGTGCGCGTTCAACCGCTCCGCCATCTCTGCAAACAGCTTATTTATTATATACCATTCTCCTTGAAAATGCAACTGTTTTTGCCTTGTTTTCAAAAAAATTTCCCCGTCGTATCCGTTAAAATACGACGGGGATTGCCTTTACATTAACGTAATTAAAAGCTGCGAAGCAAGTACGATCAAAATCAGCGCGATCGGATACGTGGAAGCGTATGCCGAGGCTACGTCGTCCGTCTTTGCCGTCGAAATGAGCGTTCCGAGCGCAGGCGTACTCGTCATACCGCCCGTGATCGAGCCCAAGTTGTTCAAAAGCGGCAGCTTTAACAAATACCGACCGAATACGTAGCCAACGATCATCGGGAATACTGTCATTACCGCACCGCCGAGGAAGCCCCATACGACGATTCCTGCGCCGCCCGCGTTCTTGATTTCCTGTACGAGCGCAACGCCGCCTTCAAAGCCTGCGCCGAGCAAGAACAAAGCCAGACCAAATTCACGAAGCACCTTTAACGTATGCTCGTTCACCTCTAAGGAGAGCTTGCCGATATGCCCGAAATGCCCGAATACAAGACACATAATCAATACGCCGCCCGTCGTACCAAGCGAGAAACAAGCGCCGTTATAGCCTTTTCCCGTAAGAGGGATATTGATCGAACCAAGAAGCAAACCCGCAACGACGGCAAGAGAAAACGGCAATAAACCGAAACTTTCGCATTGGAAATATTTCGAATAATCGCGTTTTTCCTCCGCTGCGCCGATCTTCAACAACGCGCGTTCTTTCTCCATATCCGATTTTAAGAACTTCGGCATTAACTGTACGAACAATACGACGCCGACCACGCCAAACGGATATGCGATCGCATGCCCAAGCGTGATTAACGCGAGATTTTCCGTTGCCGCGTCCTGTGCCGCGGAGAAACCTGGCGTAGACGTAAGCGCACCCGACAAAATACCTGCCCAATATTCCGAACCGTAGTCCGTCAAAAGGATACAAAGTACGGCGACCAGCGTACCCGCTAAAATGATAATCGCGCCCAACAAAATATACGTCTTAAAGTTTTTCACCAAATTTTTGAAAAAGTTCGGACCTGCGATAAAGCCGACTGCACCTACGAACAAAATTAAGCCTAAATTTTGGATAGGACCTTTCAAATTCTTTACGACAGCGTCGCCCGTGCTCGTCATATGGAAACTGCTAAGCAAAGGCACTTTTGCAAAATCCAGCGTACACAGCCAACCGAGCAATATTGCAACCAGAAACACGCCCGCCGTACCAAGCGATACGCCTTTAATGTTGATACCGCCCAACAGATACCCGAGGGCAAGTATCACGAAAGCAAGCGTAAACATTACGAACGTAGAACTGAATTTGAATACTCCCTCTACGCCTTTCGCCTTGTTTGCGCTTACCGCACACCAAACGGCAACTGCGGCGACTACGACCAAAGCGATCGTAAGCCAAAGCCATTTACGGCTTTTTTTGTTTTCATTCTCCATAATACATTTCTCCTATATTTCATCAATCTTGCCTTATCAATTCGCCTGCCGTCTGTAATCGGGCAGGAGCTTAGGCGAGCAGACCTCCGAAGCGATCCCCGCTTCTTCCAGCTCTTTCTCAAACGCGTCCACGTGCGAAAGCGTGAGTTCTTTGAGTTCTACGCTCTTGCATTTCTCGCCAGCCTGCTGACCTGCGTTTCTGCCGAATACGATGATATCCAAAAGCGAATTGCCCATAAGACGGTTCGTGCCGTGAATACCGCCGACGGCTTCACCCGCTACGTAGAGGTTTTCCACGCACGTCATACCGTTTGCGCCGATGTCCAGACCGCCGTTTTGATAATGCAGCGTGGGATAGATCAAGATAGGCTCTTTACGGATATCGATGCCGTATTTACCGAACATACGAAGCATTGCGGGAATACGTTTTTCGATCGTGCCCTCGCCGTTCAAAATGTCGATCAGCGGCGTATCCAGCCAAACGCCCTCGCCGTCCGTCGTCTTGATACCGTTGCCGTTTGCTCTGCATTCACGGATAATCGACGAAGCGGTAACGTCGCGCGTTTCCAACGAATACACGAACGCTTCGCCGTCTTTATTGACAAGCTGCGCGCCGAGCGAACGCACCTTTTCGGTTACGAGCGCGCCGTAGATCTGGGTAGGTTCTGCCGCGCCCGTGGGATGATACTGCAAGGTTTCGGGATACAAAAGTTTCGCGCCTGCGCGGTAGCCGAGCACAAGCCCGTCCGCCGTCGCGCCGTAGTGGTTGGACGTGGGGAAGCCCTGATAATGCAATCTGCCCGCGCCGCCCGTTGCGATAACGACCGTTTTCGCGCGCGCGATCAGGATCTCTTTCGTTTCCATATTCATCAGCACCGCGCCCGCGATCTTGCCGTCGGTATCTTTAATCAGCTCGATCGCCGCCGTGAAATCCACGACGGTGATACCGCGGTTGAATACTTCGTCGCGGAGCGTACGCATGATCTCCGAACCCGAATAGTCGCGGCAAGCGTGCATACGCTTTCTCGAAGTACCGCCGCCGTGCGTCGTTACCATCGTGCCGTCGGGTTCTTTATCGAACATAACGCCAAGGTTATTCAGCCACAAAATCGCCTCGGGCGCTTCGTTGACGAGCTTATACAACAGCTCGGGCTTGTTCTTGAAATGTCCGCCGCCGAGCGCGTCGAGATAATGCGTTGCGGGGCTGTCGTTGGGCTTATCCGCCGCCTGAATACCCCCTTCCGCCATCGCCGTGTTCGCGTCGCCCAAACGGAGCTTGGTCGCGATCATGACGTTTGCGCCGCGTTCGTGCGCTTCGATCGCCGCAGACGAGCCTGCGCCGCCGCCGCCGATAACCAGCACGTCTACGTCGTAGTCGATTTTCGTAAGATCGATCTGCATATCCTTGATACGGGAATGGCCTTGGAGCAGATCGGCAAGCTCGTGCAAGACCTTACCGCCTTTATTTTTCCCGACTTTGAGTTCTTCATACGCAGAAGTGATATAATCGGGGTGGAATTCTGCCAAAACCGCGTCTTTTTCTTCCGCAGTCATACGCGCGTGGAGTTTTTCGATACGGGCAGCGCGGGTAGCCTCTACCTTTTTCATCGATTCAAGTTGTTCATCGGTATAATGATACATACGCCGCCTCCTTATTTCTCGATCTCTCTATGGTTATAGAGATTTTTTTGTTCTTCCAAAGGCGTGTTCATAATCGCCTCCAACGCCGCCTTGCAATCCCCTGCGTCGATCTCCGCCACACGGTTGATCAAATGCTCGGTTTTCGGCGCAAGGTATTTACCCGTAAGCCGTCTTGCCAGCACCGCTACCTGCGGATGAGAAATGCCCGCAGGACAACGCGAAGAACATACGCCGCACATTACGCAGTCGAAGCTCTCTTCCGCGCACTTTTCGTATTCGCCGCGCTGCGCGTAAGCGATATATTGCATAACGTTCAGCTCTTGCGTACAGCTCTTGGTGCAAGCGTTACAGCCGATACAGGAATAGATCTCGGGATACAGCTGCATCATGATCTGTTGCGTGGGTTTGATCTCGTTGATGTCGTACACTTTCTTTACGAGCGGGAAGAAAGGCAACGTCGCTACGTACATGCCCTCCTCTACCTGCTGTTGGCATGCAAGACAGCTTTTCAGCTCTTGCTGGCCGTGGATACGGTAGATCGTAGCGCATGCGCCGCAGAAACCGTTTCTGCAACCGCAGCCGCGTACGAGCTGATACCCCGCGTACTCCATCGCTTTCATAATCGTCAGACTTTCCGGTACTTGATAGCGTTTACCGAAAAGATATACGTTTACCATTTTTTCCATTGTGGTTTCTCCTTAATATTCATCGGGAAGCTCGTCAAGCTCCGTCATACGGAATACGGGGCCGTCCTTGCATACGAACTTATCCCCGACGTTGCATCTGCCGCATTTGCCGACGCCGCATTTCATACGCAGCTCTAACGTCGTGTACACGCGGGATTTCTCAAAGCCAAGCTCCAAAAGCCCCGCAAGCGTGAACTTGATCATGATCGGAGGTCCGCAAAGCACCGCCGTCATGTTGGGATCAAGCCCTAATTCCTTGACGTACGCGGGCACGAACCCGACGTGTCCGTCCCAGCCCTCCTGCGGGCGGTCGATCGTGAGGTAGACCTCCATATTCGGCTCGTTCATCCATTCCGTTTGGATTTCTTCGATATCTACGAGGTCATCTTTACTTCTCGCGCCGTATACGATGACGACTTTGCCGTAATTGCTGCGGTAATGCCGTACGTAATTGATAACGCTGCGCAAAGGCGCAAGCCCGATACCGCCTGCAATAAAGAGCAGATCTTTGCCCTTGAAATCCTCTTCCACGGGGAAGTTTTTACCGTAAGGTCCGCGGACGGTGATCTGCGCGCCGACTTCAAGCGCGTGGATAACTTCCGTTACGCAACCGCATTTTTTAATGGAAAATTCCATATATTCTTCGTTCGTAGGCGAAGAAGTGATCGAGAACATACACTCGCCGACGCCGGGAATGGAAACCATCGCGCACTGACCGGGCATGTGCTGAAAGAGCTTTTTGCCGTCCGTACCCACGACGCGGAAAGTTTTTACGTCGGGGGTATCCTTGCGGATATCCGTAACGACGCCGATTTTGGGAATGAGAGTTTCTTTAGTCATTGTCTTTTCCTCCCAACGTTTTGATTACTTTTACGATATTCAGGCGCTGAGGACACTTATTCACGCAACGCCCGCAGCCCACGCACGAATACAGTCCGTCGTTCTGCGAGGGATAGTAAACGAGCTTGTGCATAAATCTCTGACGGAAACGCTGCATCTGCGTCGTACGGCTGTTGCCGTGCGCCATCAGCGTGAAGTCGGAATACATACAGGAATCCCAGCAACGGTAACGGATAACGCCCTCGTTGGTTTTGAAATCCCGAATATCAAAGCACTGACAGGTCGGGCAGACGAACGTACAAGTACCGCAGCCAAGGCACGCTTCGCTCATTTCCTGCCACTCCGCCGCATTGAACAATTCGTTGAGATTTTCAGGCTTAAACTTACTGAGATCGAGATTAGCAAACGGCAAGCTGTCGATAATCGTTTTGGTAGCCGTCTGTTGCGCCTCTACTTCCGCTTCTCCGCCCTCCGCAAACAGGTCTTTTACGAGCGCGGTAAGCGTTTCGCCTTTCTCGGTGTTTGCCTGCCAGTACAGATTTTCACCGTCGAGCCACGTGGTAACGTCGCCCTGAGGCGCGGTCGCGTCGATACCGAACACGCTGCAAAAACAGCTTTCTTCGGGCTTGGAGCATGCGAGCGTTACGATCGTCGTCGCGTTTCTTCTCGACTGATAATAGGTGTCTACGGGATCGGCAAGGAATACCTTATCCAAAACCTCAATCGCTTTATAATCGCAGGCTTTTACGCCGAATAACACGAACGGTCTTTTTTCGCCGCGTACGTCGATAATTTCGAGGTTTTTGCCCTCGGTTTTGAACTTCATCATGTTCTCCGTTTGCGGGAAGAACATATTCTTGGGGGATTTTACCGTTTTGAGCGTTTCCAAAGATACTTCTTTGCCCTCTCTCCAAACCTCGTAATTGACTTCGCCCGCTTTTTTTACGGGGATAAAAAGCCCCATTTGTCCGTTGATCTTGGCATAGAGTTCGTTTAATCTTTCTTTTGCAATCTTGAACATTATTTCGCCTCCCCTTTCATGACGTCGTTGGGTTCTGCGTCGGCTTCCGCATACGAGGTGAGCGGCGTTTTACCGTCCGCGGTCTCGCCCGCTTGATACTCGCCGTACAGTCCGTCGATGTCCTTAATGAATTTTCTGTTGAGAAGGTGCAGAGGAATGTTCTGCGGGCATACTCTCGAACACTCGCCGCAGTCCGTGCAACGACCCGCTACGTGGAACGCGCGAATAATATGGAAAAGCTGTTCTTCGAACTTGTCGTCGTTGGCTTTCGCCGCAATGCCCGAAGCGGGGTTGTCGAATACGCATTTCACGCAGGAACACGCGGGGCATACGTTACGGCAAGCGTTGCAACGGATACACTTCGAAAGCTGTTCGCGCCAGAACGCAAACCGTTCGTCCGCCGTCATCGCTTCGAGTTTCGCAACTTCCGCAAAGCGGTCCACGTCGCGCTCGGGACGGTCGTGGAGAATGATCTCCTCGTCCTTTACCTGATGGGTCTTTTGACAGGTTTCGCATTTGGTAAGGATCACTTCGGGCTTTTTCAGCGTTTCTTCGCCGTAAGCCGTCGTAACCTTGACTTCTTTGCCGATTACCTCTACGCCCGTTACCATGGAAACGCCTTTGGCTTTGATCTTTTCGATATCCAGCTTCGCCAGACATTCCACGGCGATCACGTGTACGTTTTCACGCTTGATACGGTGTTCTTTGACGAGCTGATTAAAGCTGTACGTGTCGCAGGGCTTCAAAAATACCGCCGTTTTGCCCTCTTTCTTGCTCATTTCGATCAGGTATTTGGAAAGATTCGCGCCGCAGAACCAGTCGTAAACGAAGCCGTTCAACTCCTCTACCGTTTCAAAGCTCGCGGGCGAGGGATCGTAACAGAAATCCCCTTTCTTCCAGCCGATCACGCGCGCAACTTCACCGCTTTCAAGCAGCGCTTTCGCTCGCTCTAACATTTTCAATTCAACGTCTTTCATCTTATTCGCCCTCCTTTACGCGAAGGTCGGTAAGGCGTTTGTTTTCGCCAAGCTCCGTAACCGTTTTCACGAAATCGTTCATAACGGCGGAGAAACGCTGACCTTCCGCTGCGGATACCCATTCCACGCGGGTACGTTCTTTTTCGATACCCATATAGTTCAAAAAGCTGAACAGCAAAGACATTCTTCTTCTCGTATAGTAGTTGCCCGTTACGTAATGGCAATCCCCGGGATGACAACCGCAAAGGATCACGCCGTCCGCGCCTTGCTGGAACGCTTTGAGCACGAACGAGGGATTGACGCGGCAGGAACAGGGTACGCGAATGATCTTGACGTTCGCGGGATAGGTCAAACGGCTCGATCCCGCAAGGTCCGCGCCCGCGTACGAACACCAGTTACAGCAAAACGCCACGATGTTCGGGGTAAATTCTTTCTTTTCCGTGGTTACTTCTTGCATATCGCTTCTACCTCCGACATGATTTGCTTGGAGCTGAAACCTTTCAGGTCCATAGCCCCCGAAGGACAGGTTACCGTACAAGCGCCGCAGCCCTGACATACCGCAGGGTTCACGCTCGCTACGCGACGGATCTCCGTCTTCCCGCCGCCGAGGCGGAATTCCTTATCCACGTACGTGATCGCGCCGTACGCGCAAACGTTCGCACACTGACTGCAACCGTTACACATACTCTCGTCGGGCGTTGCCACGCACGGGTTCGTTTTCAATTTATCCTTTACCAGCAGACCGATAACCTTTGCCGCGCAAGCCGAAGCCTGCGATACCGTTTCGGGGATATCTTTCGGGCCTTGGCATACGCCCGCAAGGTACACGCCCGCCGTGGGGCTTTCCACGGGACGGAGCTTGGCGTGGCTCTCGGTGAGGAAGTTGTTGGTGTCGATGCTTGCCGTCAGCAAGGTCGCTACCTTTCTTACCGAGGGTTCGGGCTCGATCGCCGCCGCAAGCACGACGAGATCGGACTCGATCGTTACCTGTTCGTTATCGATAAGGTTCGAGCCTTGGACCATCAGCTTGCCGTTTTCGTTATAGACCTTGCCGACCATACCCTTGATATAGTCCACGCCGTACTGTTCCACCGCGCGGCGGAAAAATTCGTCGTAGTTTTTACCCGGCGTACGCACGTCGATATAGAATACGTGTACTTCCGTATCGGGGTATTTTTCACGAATGAGCATTGCGTGCTTCGCCGTATACATACAGCAGATCTTCGAGCAATAGGGTTTGCCGCAACCGCTGGTATCGCGCGAGCCGACGCATTGAATGAACGTGATGACTTTCGGATGCTCGCCGTCCGAGGGACGGAGCAGAACGCCGTTCGTAGGTCCTGCCGCGTTCATCAGTCTTTCGAGCTCTAACGAGGTGATAACGTCTTTATTATCGTTATAGCCGTATTCGTTGAACGCGTCAAGCTCGATCGGCTTAAAGCCCGTCGCAACGACGATCGCGCCGTATTGACGTTCGATAAAGCTGTCTTTCTGTTCGTAATCGATCGCGCCCACGCCGCAGAATTTCTGACAGATACCGCACTTGCCCGTTTTCAGCTTGATACACTGTTCGGGGTCGATCACCGCTACGTTGGGGATCGCCTGTGCGAACGGGATATGGATCGCGGGACGGGTGTTCAAGCCCATATTAAAGGTGTTCAAGCCTTTTTTAGACGGGCATTTATCCATACAAACCTTACAGCCCGTGCATTTCGTTTCGTCTACGTATCTTGCCTTACGGCGGATCTTTACGCTGAAATTGCCGACGAAGCCTTTCACCTCTTCCACTTCGGAATAGGAAAGAATGTCGATCTTTTCATGCTGCGCGCAGTCTACCATTTTCGGCGTGAGGATACAAGCCGAGCAGTCGAGCGTGGGGAAGGTCTTATCGAGCTGTGCCATTCTCCCGCCGATCGTCGCGTTCTTTTCCACGATATCCACTTCAAAGCCCGCGTCCGCGATATCCAAAGCCGCCTGAATACCCGCGATACCGCCGCCGATGACCAGCGCGCGCTTGATAACGGGGCTTTCGCCCGCCGTAAGCGGTGCGTTGAGCTTGACTTTCGCGATCGCCGTACGGACGAGGATCAACGCTTTTTCCGTCGCTTCGTCCATGTCCTTATGAATCCACGAGCAATGCTCGCGAATGTTTGCAACCTCTACCATATAGGGGTTCAGCCCTGCCTCTTCCGCCGCTTTGCGGAACGTCGCTTCGTGCATTCTGGGCGAACACGAGCCGATGACAACGCCCGTCAGGTTATGCTCTTTGATCGCCTGCTTGATGAGCTGTTGACCGTTTTCCGAGCACATATACTGATAGTTTGCGGAATACACCACGCCCGGCTCGTTCTTGATGACCTCCGCCACCTTGACTACGTCTACCGTCGCCGAAATATTACTTCCGCACCAACAAATAAAAACACCTATTCTTTGCATTTTATCTACTCTCTTTTTTTAATTTTTTCGATTATTTGTTATACTTTCTGTACGCGCTGACAAGGAGCTGCTGAGGAATAAGCTCGTCTACGATCGGCGGGATATCCTCTGCTTTCAGCCCGTTTTTACCCTGCGCCCGTACCACCGTGCTGCGCACCGCTTCCACGACCGCCGCAGGCGCAACGCCGCGCGGGCAACGCTCTACGCAAGCCATACACGAAAGGCAGTTCCAGATCGCTTTACATTCGAGCAGTTCTTCGATTTTGCCTTTTTCGAGCATGGAAACGAACTGGTGGGGCTTGATATCCATGTCCTTGAAAGCGGGACAGCGCCCCGAGCATTTGCCGCATTTCATACACTTTCTTACGTCCGTGCCGCTGAGCGTTTTCAAATTTTCAATGCGTTCTTCTTTCGTCATGCTTTCACCCCCAACGCCTCGGCAAGAAGCTCGGTGAAGTATCTCACGGGCAGGATATTTTCGCCGTTTACCTGTAAATTATACAGGCAAAGCGGACAGGCGGTAATCACTTCTTCCGCGCCTTTTTCCTTTGCGCTTGTCAGTACTTTTTTACTCTTTGCTTTGGGCAGTTCGCTGTTTTTCAAAGCCACGTACGCGCCGCAACACTCGTTTCGGAACGGGTACACGACGGGCGTACCGCCAATCGCGCGGATAAAGTCCTCGATGATCGTCGGGTTTTCGGGGTTATCGAACGCCATAACGCCGCTCGGGCGGAGCAATAAACAACCGTAGTACGCGCCGATCTTGCGGTTTACGGGATTGACCACCGCTTTTTTGATCGTATCGAAGCCGACGACGGTTTTCAGCATTTCGAGGTAATGGAGCACTTCCGTTTCCCCTTTGTACGGCTCGTCGAGTTTCAGATAATTATTCGCGCGGGAACAGATATCCGCGTTCGTTTTCATATCCTCGTTGGTGCGTTTGATCACGTTGTGGCAAGCCGAGCACAGCGTTAAAAGTTTCCCGCCGTTATGCTTTGCATAATCGAGCGCGCGAACCGCCGAGAGCTTGGTCGCGATCTCGTCCGTCGCCATCGGATATACCGCGCCGCAGCACTGCCAATTTTCGATTTCCTCCATTTCTACGCCGAGCGCTTTTGCACAAAGACGGGCGGTGTCGTCCAAGTCCTTGGCTTTCGTTCTCAGCGTACAGCCGGGATAATAACTGATTTTCATAGTACTATTCGCTACCTTTGCATTATTTCTGCGGATACGCCATTTCTTCGGGACGGAATACTTCGTCGAATTTTTCCGCCGTCAAAAATCCCAGCGCAACGCAAGCCTCTTTCAAAGAGATGTTTTCTTTATACGCTTTCTTCGCCGTTTTCGCCGCGTTCTCGTAACCGATATACGGGTTGAGCGCGGTAACCAGCATCAAGGAATTGTACAGGTTATGGTGCATTTTTTCCTTGTTCGCCTTGATCCCCGTTACGCAATTTTGTTCAAACGAACGGATACCGTCGGCAAGCAACCGCACCGATTGCAGGAAATTATAAATAATCACGGGCATAAATACGTTCAGCTCGAAATTGCCCTGCGAAGCGCCCATACCCACCGCGACGTCGTTCGCCATGACCTGTACGGCGACCATCGTCATCGATTCGCATTGCGTGGGATTGACCTTGCCCGGCATAATCGAAGACCCCGGTTCGTTTTCGGGAATAAAGATCTCGCCAAGCCCGTCGCGAGGCCCGCTTGCCAGCCAACGTACGTCGTTTGCGATCTTCATCAGGTTACAAGCCAACGCTTTCAACGCGCCGTGCGCGAAGACGAGTTCGTCTTTCGAGGTCAACGCGTGGTATTTGTTTTCCGCGGTTACGAACGTCTTGCCCGTAAGCGCGCTGACCTGCGCCGCGACCTCTTCCGCAAAGCCCTTGGGCGCGTTCAAGCCCGTGCCGACCGCCGTGCCGCCGAGCGCAAGCTCTTTCAGTCCCGAAAGGGTAAGCGTAAGCTGGGCTTTCGTCTTTTCAATCATATTCGTCCAGCCGCTGATCTCCTGCGAGAACGCAATAGGCACTGCGTCCTGTAAATGCGTTCTGCCACTCTTGACGATCCCCTCGTTTTCTTTTTCAAGGCGTTTGAGGGTCGCAATCAGCGTATCCATTGCGGGGAAAAGGTTATCCTCGATCGCGATCACCGCCGCAATGTGCATTGCCGTCGGGAAAGTATCGTTGGAGCTTTGGCTCTTGTTGATATCGTCGTTGGGATGCAGGAGCTTTTCGCCCGCGATCTCGTTGCCGCGGTTTGCAATGACTTCGTTTGCGTTCATATTCGACTGCGTACCGCTGCCCGTCTGCCATACGACGAGCGGGAAATGCCCGTTCAGCTCGCCCGAGATCACCTCGTCGCAAGCCGCCGCGATGGCGTTTTTCTTGGCTTCGGAGAGTTTGCCGAGTTTGCAGTTGGCAAGCGCCGCCGCTTTTTTCAAGATCCCGAACGCGTGCGTGATCTCGCGGGGCATGATCTCGTTGCCGATACGGAAGTTTTGATAACTTCTCTGCGTTTGCGCCGCCCAGTATCTGTCGGCAGGGACTTGCATTTCGCCCATTGTGTCTTTTTCAATACGGTATTCCATGTTCTTTTCTCCGTTTTCTTAAATATCGATCTGTGCGATAACCCCTTTGAGGACTTCCGCACTGTGTTTCATTTTTTTCACTTCCTCGTCGGAAAGCTTGGGCGTAAGGGTCGTTACCACGCCGTCGTTACCGATCGCGCAGAGCGTAGACAATGCTACGTCGGAAATGCCGTATTCGCCGTCGAGAACGGTGGATACGGGCAAAATCGTATACGCGCTCGAATAAATACTGTTGACGATCTGCGTTACGCAAGCCGCGATACCGTAGAAGGTCGCGCCCTTGCCCGCGATGATCTGACCGCCCGATTTCTTCACGTATTCCTCCACTTCCTCGTGGGTGTAGGGAGAAACGGTCAAAACACTCTTATCCGTCAAGGTGCTTTCATATTCTTTGAGCGGGATACCCGAAATGTCCGCCGTGGACCAAGCCACGAACGAGCTGTCGCCGTGTTCGCCGAGCACGTACGCGTGGACTTGTTTTTGATTGACCGAATACAGTTCGGAAAGCCGCGTGCGAAGTCGGATACTGTCCAGCGTAGTACCCGTGCCGATCACGCGGTTTTTGGGTACGCCCGTGATCTTACAGAATACGTAGGTAAGCACGTCTACGGGATTTGCAACGAAAATATACAGCGCGTCGGGCGCGTATTTTACGATTTCAGGCGCAATGCTCTTCAAAATATTCACGTTCGTCTGCGTAAGATCGATACGGGACTGACCAGGCTTTCTGCCCACGCCCGAAGTAACGATAACGATATCCGACCCCACCGCGTCTTCGTACGTACCGCAATAAATTTTTGCAGGGGAAAGATAGGGCGTCGCCTGACGAATGTCGAGCGCCTCCCCTTTCGCTTTGTCCACGTTTACGTCGATGAGTACGATCTCCGCAACCGAACCCGTTGCAACCAGGGTGTAAGCAACGGTAGCACCTACCGAACCCGCGCCGATGATAGTAACTTTGTTGTTCATAATGTTTATATCTCCGTCTGTAAATTATTTATTCTTTCAATACGCGCCTTTTTTACGCATTCATACGCATATTATTATATCATACTTTTTTCCTAATCTCAAACGCTTAAACCGCCCGAAAATAAATTTCTAATCGCTAAATCGATAAATTTTTATCTTTTTCGCGGTTTGGGAAATTATGCAAAGAAAAACGCCCCGTTTTAGCTACGGAGCGTATAATATATATATTGTAAGATATCAATCGTCGGAAAGTGCGTTAAAGAGCAAAATTCCGCCTGCTATGAGCGTAAGCACACCCGTACAAATGAAGACCGTTTTCACGATAGCCGCTTTATGGAACAGGAGCAAAAGACCGATTGCGATACATAAGGCGGGCACGGCGTACTCAAACACGGTATTGAGCAAGGTACGGCAGCGAATTCCGCGTTTGATCTTATCGTACAAGAGCAGTATGCCGAAGATGAGCAACACCGCGGATACGATATATAATACCGCGTTCACCGCCGTCCAACCGCAGACGATGACGAACACGCCGACGATGATTTTCACCACCGCGGGCGGTACGGCGCGGTGAATGATATCCGCAATCCCGAGCACGATAAGGCTAAGCCCTGCCACCGTCATTAGAATACCGATAAAATTGCCGCGCATGATCACGAGCAATATCCCGAGCGCCATCGTAAGCACCGCGGCGATAATTTTTTCCGATTTTTTCATAGCCACCTCACCCGTTATCTGAAAAACCGCGACTTTCGCCGCGGTCGTATTATACGAAATCCGTTTCTCGCAGTCGTGCGGCTTTGCAACCTGAAAGTTGCAAAGCGCCCCTAACCGTTTTTGCTTTCGTAGCTTTCCTTTTTTCTTCGTCTTCCGCGATTATTGCCAACCGCACGATAGCCCATCGTTAAAAGTCGGTTTTCCCCGTTCCTTTCCCCGAAGAAAGAAAAAAGGTTCTTTTCGTTAAGCATATTATATTATACGCAAAAAGTCCGTAAAACAGTACTCGTTTTTCGGACTTTTTCTTTCTTTTTTTATATTTGACTGACGTGCAGGTTATTCCACACCTCGTTATATTTTTCTTTGGTAAAAGACAGCTTTCCTACCGTCATCACCGTTGCCGTGCCCGCCGCAACGCCCGCGCGCAAAATTTCTTGCAGAGGCGCGCCTTGTTCCAGCTTGATCGCCGCCGCCGCGACCATACCGTCGCCCGCGCCGACCGTCGAGTTCACCGCGACGTTGAGGCTCTTACAGTAATAGCTCTGCGTGCCGTCGGTGATCACCGCGCCTTGCTTTCCAAGCGAGAGTAGTACCCGCTTTGCGCCGCGGTCCAAAAGCTCGTAACACGCCGTCAGCATATCCTCTTTGTCGGCAATGCGCCTGCCGAGGGTATTTTCCAGCTCGTCGAGGTTGGGTTTGACAAGATCCACCCCCTCGTTTAAGGCGGAGAACATACGCTGCCCCGACGCGTCTACGATTTTTAACGATCGCTTATCCACAGCCCGCGCGAGCTTGCCGTAATAGTTTTCGTCCACGCCGCGGGGCAAGCCGCCCGATAACACGGTAACGCCGCTGCGCGCCGAGAGCATGCGGACCATACCGAGGACTTCTTCCGTCTTTTCCTTGCCGACCTCTTCGCCTACGTCGTTGACTTCCGTCAGCATCGAACGGTTGTCGATGAATTTATAGTTTTCGCGAACGCGGCCTTTGTTCCAAACGAAAGTAAACGGTACGCCCTCTTTATCGAGCGCGTTTTCGAACGTGTACCCGTTTTCGTTATACATTAAGCCCGTCGTATACGCATCCGCGCCCAGCCTTTTTACCCCGATCGCAACGTTCAAAGCCTTTCCGCCGAAAGTGATCGTTTTGCTTTTGACTATATTCGTTTTCCCTACGTTCAACGCGTCAAGCTCGATCGTTACGTCCGTGGAAGGACTCATACATACCGTCAATACCATTTGCCTGTGCTCCTTTTCCGCCTTATCAAATCATTTTATTCTGACACAATATATTATAAACCACTTTTTTCCGTTTTTCAATACCAAAACGAAAAATTTTTCCTATTTTTACAAAATTTTCTCTAAGCGTTCACCCAAACCGCGCAAAAAGAAAGACCGCTTTGAAAAAACGGTCTATTCTGTTACATAGAGATCATTTGCAAAGTTTCATACAGTTCGTAGTTGAAAGTTTTCTTCATAGATACCGCTTCGATGATATCCATATCGATAATCTTGTTGTTGCGGATACCGACTACGCGGTTGCCAAGCCCGTCGTTGAGAAGCCGCACCGCTTTATTCCCGAACTGTGCCGCCAGCATTCGGTCTGCCATCGAGGGCGAACCGCCGCGCTGTACGTGCCCGATACAGGTAGGACGAACGGAGTGCTTCGTTACCGACTGCAACTGCCGCGCGAACTGCTCCGCGTCCATAACGCCCTCCGCTACGACGATAATATTCGAGTGTTTGCCGTTGGCGCGGGAACGGTTGATACGCATAACGATCTCGTCCATATCGAACGCGATCTCGGGAACGACGATAATTTCCGCGCCCGAAGCGATACCGCTGTAAAGCGCGATGTCGCCGCAATGTCTGCCCATAACCTCTACGACGGAAACGCGCTCGTGCGAGGTCATCGTATCGCGGAGCTTGTTGATGATATCCAAACAGGTATTCACCGCCGTATCAAAGCCGAGCGTATAATCGGTATATTCCAAGTCGTTGTCGATCGTGCCGGGGATACCGATCGTCGGCACGCCGTATTCCTCGCTGAGCACTTTCGCGCCGCGGAACGAACCGTCGCCGCCGATGACGACAAGCCCCTCGATGCCGTGCTTTTCAAGGGTTGCCACCGCTTGCTTTTGACCCTCTTTCGTCAGCATTTCCAAGCATCTTGCCGTACGCAGCTTCGTACCGCCGCACTGTACGATATTCGACACGCTGCGCATTTCCATAGGCACGACGTTATCTTCCATCAAGCCCGAATACCCGCGCTCGATCCCGAAAACTTCCATTCCGAAATAAAGTCCCGAACGAACGACCGCGCGGATCGCCGCGTTCATACCGGGCGCGTCGCCGCCGCTCGTCAATAAACCGATTCGTTTCATACTCTTCTACCTCTGCATTCGTTAAATTTCAACGATTTTCGCCCTTAATTTCTCTCACAAATATATTATAGCAAATCTTTCGAAAAAAACAAATATTTTTAAGCGATTTTTTCAATTTAGAGTAAGTTTTCTACAAATTACAGAAAGTTTTGTATAATTTTAAGTAAGTTTAATACAATTTTCCGATAAAAAGCTCGCCAGCTCCGCCATCAGCGCTTTGCCGAGCGCGACCTTTTGCGAACAGAGCATCTTCTTTCCGTCTTTCACGAAATACACGGGCGTTTCGCCGACGTAGAAAGAAAGGGTTTCCAAAAGCTCTTCGATATCCTCCTCTTCCAGCTCGGTAACGTTCAGCCACAGCCGTTTTTCCGCGTCCGATTTCTGCACGGGCGCGGGTTTTCGCGCCGTTTCGGTATGGGTATGCGCTACGGCTTGTCTATCCGTCGGCTCGTCGAGGTTGAATTCCGAGATCCTGTCCACGATGATGACGGGCTGTTTTTCTTCCTCGATACTGATTTTCCCCGACAGGGAAACCACGCGGTCGTTTTCGAGGAAATTCCGCATACGCTCGTATACTTTCGGGAAGCACACGCACTCGATCGAGCCGTACAAATCCTCAACGGTTACGAACGCCATAAACGAGCCGCTGCGCGTTTTCAGCTTCTTGAACGCCGCGATCATACCGCCCATGGTGATCTGCTGACCGTCTTCGATCTCCGTATATTTCTTTTCGCCCGTTTCTTCGTTCTCCTCGTAGGCATTGAGCATCGAACAGTTAAAGGTTCTGTCCTTGAAATAGGGCAGGAATTTCTCAAACGGGTGTCCGCTGACGTATACGCCGAGTACGGATTTTTCCTTGGAAAGCTTTTCCATCGTTTCGTATTCGGGGATATCGGGAAAGCGAATATCGATCGCCTGTTCTTCGATAATACTGCCGAACAGGGAAAGCTGATCCCCCGCTTTTTGTTTATCACGCGCGTTCACGCGCATCAGCGCTTCTTCGTACACCGCCGCGAACTGCGAGCGGGCATAGCCAAAGCAATCGAACGCGCCCGCGTAGATAAGGCTTTCAACGATACGCTTGTTGACGTATTTCGAACAGCGCGCAACGAAATCGGCAAAGTCCTGAAACAAGCCGTTTTCCTCGCGTTCCTTGATAACCGCCGCGATCGCGTCCTGACCGACGCCGCGGAGCGCGCCAAGACCGATACGAAGCCCGTTGCCCTCTACCCAGAAAATATCTTTCGATTTGTTGATATCGGGGGGCAGAACGGCGATGTTCTTTTCTTTCATGTACATAATGTACTTGGAAATTTCTTCAATCTTATCGATACGGTCGTTGAGGATACCCGCCAAAAATTCCTTGGGATAGAAATATTTCAAATACGCCGTGCGGTACGCCACGACGGCGTACGCCGCCGCGTGGGATTTGTTGAACGCGTAGGACGCGAAACTTTCCATATCCCCGAAGATCTTTGCCGCGATCTCCGCGGGAATACCCTTGGATACACAGCCCGTGATCCCCTCTGCGGGCGCGCCGTAAATGAATTTGTCTTTCTGCTCCATCAGCTCTTTTTTCTTCTTTTTCGCCATGGCGCGGCGAACGAGGTCGGCTTGACCGTAGGTGTAGCCCGCGAGCTGTTGGAAAATCTGCATTACCTGTTCCTGATACACGATAACGCCGTAGGAATTTTTCAGGATCGGTTCGAGATAGGGCGTGTCGTACACGATCATATCGGGGTTGTGTTTGTTACGGATATAGGTCGGAATGAAATCCATAGGTCCTGGACGATACAACGAAATACCCGCGATCAGGTCTTCCAAACAGCTCGGTTGAAGCTCTTTCATAAACTTCTTCATACCGCCTTGTTCGAGCTGGAACACCGCGTCGGTATCCCCCGACGAGATGAGCTGATATGCTTCGGGCACGTCCAACCCGATCTTATTGAAATCGACGTCTATCCCCTTGCCGATCTTGATATAATCGAGGGTGTTTTGGATATCCGTCAAGGTGGTGAGCGCCAAAAAGTCCATTTTCAGCATCCCGACCGCCTCGACCTCTTTCATGTCGAACTGCGTTACGATATCCTCGCCGTTTCTGGCAAGCGGTACGTTGTCCGAAAGCACCTTGTTACAGATCACGACGCCCGCCGCGTGCTCGGAGGTGTTTTTGGGCATGCCTTCGAGCTTTAAGCCCATGTCGATAACCTGTTTGAGTTCGGCGTTCGTTTCGTACACCTCGATAAATTCGGGGTTCTTTTTCTGTTTCTGTTCGTTGAGCTTTTTCTGTAATTCCGCGCGTTTTTCTTCGTTTTCTTCCGCGGCGAGCTGTTTTTCGAGCTTGGGTATCTTCAATCCCAGCAATTCGCCGATCGTCGATTTGCCGTCCATGAGCTTTGCGACCTTGTCCGTTTCCGAATACGGCACGCCCATAACGCGGCCTACGTCCTTGATAACCGCGCGCGAAGCGAGCGTACCGAACGTAACGATCTGCGCCACGTTTTCGGGGTGGTATTTTTCACGCACGTATTCGATGGTTTCTATTCTGCGCTTGGTGCAAAAGTCCACGTCGAAGTCGGGCATCGATACGCGGTCGGGGTTGAGGAAACGCTCGAAAATCAAGTCGTACTTCAAAGGGTCTACGTCGGTGATCCCGATCGAATACGCCACGATACTGCCCACGCCCGAGCCGCGCCCGGGGCCTACGGGGATATCGTGCAACCGCGACCAGTTGATATAGTCCCAAACGATCAGGAAATAATCGGCGAAGCCCATTTTGATAATAATGCCCAGCTCGTATTCCGCGCGTTCACGAATGGTGTCCGTAATTTCAGGGTAACGTTTGGGCAAGCCCTCCCAAGTGAGCTTGGTGAGGTATTCGGGCGAAGTCGAGCCGTCGTCGGGCTTGTACAGCGGGATCAGCGAAGTGTCGCGGATCGGGTCGCCCTTGGGCGTGAGGTCGAAAACGGGTTCTTCGATCTTATCCGCGATCACGCGCGTGTTGGAGATCGCCTCGGGCGCGTAATGGAAAAGCTCCGCCATTTCGTCGCCCGATTTCATATAAAATTCCTGCGTTTCGAATTTCATACGCTTGGGTTCTGCCAGCGTTTTTTTCGTCTGGATACAAAGCAATACGTCGTGCGCTTCCCAGTCCGATTTTTCGATATAATGCACGTCGTTTGTCGCGACGAGCTGGATATCCAGCTCCCTTGCGATCTTGATAAGGTCGGGAATGACCTGTTTTTCCTCGGCGATGCCGTGGTCTTGCAGTTCGATATAGAAATCCTCGCCGAAAACGGCTTTCATATCCGCCGCCCAAGCCTTCGCCGCCTCGTAATCGCCGTGCATGAGGAGCTGGGGAATTCTGCCCGCCAGACACGCGGAAAGACAAATGACCCCCTCGCTGTGTTTTTTGATCATATCGTAGCTGATACGGGGTTTGCCGTAAAACCCGTCGATATAGGACAGGGAATCGAGTTTGACGATGTTTTTATAGCCCGTCTTGTTTTTCGCGAGCAGAACGATATGCTCCGTTTTCGTACCGGGGCGCTTGTCTAAATGGTCGTCCGTTGCGTACAGCTCGCAGCCGATGATGTATTTAATGCCTTTCTTTACGCATTCTTCCGCGAAATACAGCGAAGCGTACATATTCCCGTGGTCGGTAACCGCGCAGGCGTTGATATTATTCTTTACGAGATAATCCACGAGATCGTCCACTTTCGCCGCGCCGTCCAAAAGGCTGTATTCCGTATGCAAATGCAAATGTACAAAATCCGTCATAATCTGTCTTCCGTTTCTTCCTTTTTCTTTTCCGCCTCTTCCATCAGCTTCCGCATACGGTGATTTAAGCAACTCTTGCTCACTTTCAGCATATCCGCAAGCTCTTGTAACGACTTCGACGGCTGTTCCACCCTTACTTTCGCGAGCGTTTTCAAGTCCTCGCTCAGCTCCGCGATCCCGCCCGTATCCATAAGCCTTTGAATGGCTACCACCTGTTTTACGGCGGCGATCGCCGTTTTATCCGCATTGCCCGCCATGCAGTTTTGTGCGCGGTTGCTGCGGTTTGCCTCGTCCCGTTTCTCAACGAGCGCGGAGAATTTTTTCAACGCGCCCTCCGCGCCGATCACCGAAAGAAAATCGGAGATCTGTTCCTTGCTCTTGATATACACGACCTGCGTTTCCTTGCGTTCGGTCAGCTTTGCAATCAGCTCGAATTCCGCAAGCAGACCACAAAAATCCCGCGCGGTTTTGCGGTCGGAGAACACGATTTCGAGATGATAGCCCGATTTTCCGCCCTCCGCGGGGATCGTACAGCTCCCCCCGCCCAAAAACGCGCCTTTGATATACGCGACCCGTCGTTTTTCCGTGGACGCGAGCGCGGCAGCAACGCCGTCCTTAAACCCGCCCGTTTTTTTGAGCAAACCGAGTTCTTTGAGTATTTGCTCGGACTTCTGCGCGGGGCATTGCAGGATCAGCTTGTCCCGTCCGCTCATTCTGTCCATCGTCGCGTGGGTGATGAACAATTCCGTCGCGAAGGTTTCCGAAAACGCCGTCGTGAAAAATTCCGCTACGGGTTCGGTTTCGCTGACGATGAAAAAGGTTGGCGTACCGTCTTTCACTCCCATCGCGCCGCTCGTGCGGATAAAAGCGGAAATGCCCGCCTTTTTTTCGGCAAGCCCGTCCGTTCCGCCGCCGATACCGCGGCTGATGATCTCTTTTTTGATATCCGAAGTGAAATTCATATCCGTTCTCTTATAAATGCTTCTTAAACTCCGCAAAGCGGAATGCGGGAAACCGTCCGTCTATATTATCGATCCTGTCTTTCGGGAAATTCAATCTCGCAAGCTGTTCCTCGACAAGCCGCATATCCCCAACCCGATCCGCCGAATGCGCGTCAGAATTTATGATAAAGCGCGCCGACGTTTTTGCGACGATCTCGGAAAGCTCCTCGTCCGTCAGGTGCGTTTTCTTGGAATTGAGTTCGATATACGTGCCGTAATCGGCTGCGCATTTGGCTACCTCTACAACGTCCGCAGGGCAGTGAAAGCCGATATGGGTCAGCGCGTCGATGGGGTTGTTTTTGATGGTGTTGATATACGCTCTTGTGTTGCGCTTTATCAGCTTGTCCGAGGGGCGTTTGCGGAATTTTTCCGAAAACAGATTTCCGCAACCGTACCCGATAAAATCGGTGAATTTATCGTACCAGATAAAGACGTGCTTTCCGCAAAGATAAATATCGAAATTTTCATAATCGGCGAGTTTTAAGTCGGCTTTGCCGTCCACGCCGCGGATATTCGCTTCGATCCCCACCAGCACTTCCACGCCGTATTTTTCCGTCGCCGCTTTGCAATCCGCTTTATAGTCCTCGATCTGTTTTCTTCGTACGCCGAACGCCACGTGCGAAAAGCCGTGATCGGATATCCCGATCTGTTTCAAACCCAGCTCTTTCGCCCGCGCCGCGTTTTCGTCCACGGTGTTTTTGCCGTGGGAATACGGCGTATGCGTATGATAATCGCCCGTTAAAATCACTTTGTTGCTCCTTTGTTAAGTCAGATACCGTATCTCTTCTTCCAGCCGTACGCCGTATTGCGACCATACCGCGTTTTTGATCAGAGAAATGAGCGCGCGTATATCCCGCGCCGTGGCGTTTCCGTCGTTGATGATAAAATTCGCGTGCTCCTCCGATACCTTGGCGTCGCCGAGCCGCAGTCCTTTCAAACCGCTCCTCTCGATCAGATCCCCCGCGAACGCGCCCTCGGGGTTTTTGAACACGCAGCCCATACTCCTGCCCTTGGGCAGATGCTTTCTGCGGTCTTTATAGTACTCTTCACGCGTTTCTATCGTCGCCGCGTCCGCGGTTTTAAGGCGTAGGCTTGCGCCGAGGATCACCCCGCCGTTTTCCATAAACGCGCTTTTTTTATACGAGTACGCGCAATCTTTCACCGAAAGTATCCGCGTTTCGCCGCCCTCGTATACGAGCACGCTTTCCACGATCTCGGAAATATACGCTCCGCCCGCGCCCGCGTTCATATACAGCGCGCCGCCAAGCGTACAGGGTACGCCCGACAAAAACTCCGCGCCGCTCTTATTCGCGCGCTTACAAGCCGATAACAACGCGCCGCTCGTCGCGCCTGCGTACACGAACGCCGAGTCAGCCACCGCCACGCCGTTTAGCGATTTCATACACACGATCGCCTTGTCCGTGCCCTCGTCGGCGGGCAGGATATTCGTCATATTCCCGACGACGAAATAGGGTATCCCGTCCCTTTCGAGTTTTTGAAGTAGCGCCGTCGTTTCCGCAACGCTGCGCGGATAAAACGCGATTTTTGCGCTGCCGCCGCAACCGATAGAGCTGTGCCGAGAAAACGCAAACGGGGTTTCGCTGGCAAAATCCCGATAGCCTTTAAAAGTATTTTCGTTCATCAAACTGTTCCCTCCTATTGTAACATATTTTTTTCTTTTTTGGAAGTATTTCATCTGCCTTTCAAAAATTTTTCCACGAAATACTGCTTTTTTATACATATGTCTTTTTTCGTCCGACTATGAATACAAAAAAGAGCCCGAGCAGTAACGCCCGAGCCCTTAAATAAGAGGAAATAAGTGTAGTCTGTATTATGCTTTGTATACGATATTGCCACCGCGAACGGTCATCAGCACGTCGTAATTTTTATTCAGCACCGTGAAATCGGCGCGTTTGCCGACTTTGATACTGCCGACTTCGTCGTCGATCTTCAAGTTCTTCGCGGGATTGATCGTCGCGCAGTCTACCGCTTGCGTGAAAGGCACGCCGACCTTTTCCACGAGGTTCTGCACCGCGCGGTTCATACGCAATACGCTGCCTGCCAGCGTGCCGTCCGCAAGACGGGCTTCGCCGTTTTTCACGTACACCGTTTGACCGCCCAGCTCGCTCACACCGTCGGGAATACCCTTTGCGCGCATTGCGTCGGTGATGAGCGTGAGTTTGTCCAAAGGCTTATTCTTGACGAGCAAGCGCATCGCGGGCACGGAAACGTGGATCGTATCCGCGATCAGCTCGCAATTCAATTCGTCTATCAGCATGGCGCTTCCCACCGTACCGATCTCGCGGTGATGGAGCGCCGTTTGCGCGTTATAGGTATGCGTTACGTTGCTCGCGCCGACGGAAACCGCTTTTTCGATATCCGCAAATTTCGCGTCGGTGTGCCCGATCGAGGCAACCACGCCCGTTTCCGTCAGATGACGGATAAAGGCTTCCGCGCCCTCTACTTCGGGTGCAAGCGTTACGATTTTAATGCAATTACCGCTCGCCGCGTTATAGCCGTCAAATACTTCAATATTCGGCTCGCTTATGTATTCGAGAGGCTGCGCGCCCTTGTGCTTCGCCGCGATAAACGGACCTTCGAGATGAACGCCCACTACCCGCGCGCCGTCTTTTTTATCCGCTTCGCGATAGGCTTTCACCGCCTGCAAGGCCTTGGTGATATTTTCGGGGCTTTGGGTCATTGTCGTTACGAGGAACGAGGTCGTACCCTCCGCCGCGATCGTATTTGCGATAACCGCGATATCCTCTACCGTGCCGTCCATACCGTCGCTGCCACCTGCGCCGTGGATATGCTGATCGACAAACCCCGGCAATACGATAGCATCCTCGGGCAATTCGATCGTTTCCGCGTTCTTGTCCGCGCAACGGGAAATTTTCTCTATTTTTTCGTCAAAGCAGACCGTGCATTTTTTTAAGCCCTCGCCCTCTACGTAGACGATGGCGTTTTTGAAAGATTTCATAGCCGTTTTTACGCTCCGTTACGCTTTCGTCGCGGGCAAGGACGCCGCCGCGATACTCTGACCCACACGACGGTTCTTTTCGTCGGGAAGTCCGATGTCCAACCCTGCAAATTCGGGATATTCCGCCGCAAGCACTTCTTTACAGGTAGCAAGAATGATATCTCCGCCTTTACCGCCCATAACTCTGCCGAGGAGCAACATGTGCTTGATATCGTAGAATTTCGCGTAGAACGGGATCGTATGCGCGAGGTATACGCCGATATCCTCGTAGATCTGCTTCGCAAGCGGATCGTCTTTTTCCATCATCGCTTGGATCACTTTCAGCTTTTGCGCGGGCGTTAACCCATCTTCAAAGGTAAATCCGCCGTATTCCGCGAGCTTGATCACCGCGTCCTGCGAGAAATATTTACAGCCTACGCCGAAATCCCCGCTCCATTCGTCCTGCATAGCGCCGTCGTTGAAGTCTACGGGCGCGAACGCAAGCTCGGACAGCCAGCCGTTGATACCGCCTTGCGTATTGATATATCCTACCGCTTCGCTCGTACCCATAGCGATACCCAGCACGCCGTTATCGTTCAAATCGATCGCTCCTGCAAGCGCCGTTACGTCGCCGTCGTTCGCCACTTCCAGAGGGATATTTTCGCCCATTTCTTTCGCGACGTTTATGTACATATTCTTTACGTAGTCGCCGTATTTGCTCTTGTCTACCTTAATGAACAAAGAAGCGACCATGATCTTATTATCCACGTAAACGCCCGCGGACGAAACGCCGATCGCATCCACGCGGGGCATTTTCGAAGCCGCCGTGTTCATAGCGGTCAAAATCTCGTTATAATGATAGGTCGGGTCTTCCGTTACCTTGGGATTCCATACGACCTCTTCGCTGTATACCACCTCGCCGTCGATCACCGCGCTGACCTTTCTGTCCGATCCGCCCGCGTCGAAACCGATACGGCAGCCGTCCAGATACCCGCCCACGCGCATAGACGCGTTTTTCTGCTCGGGGATATCCTTTTCCTCTAACCATTCTACCTCGAAAGGTCTTTCGTAAACGCCGCTCATGAAATCGACGTCGAACGCGCGAAGCCCATCCAGCGTATACGCTTTTTTCAGGTATTCGTAAATGGATTTACTGCCTGCGACGGAGATCTTGAAACCGCCGACGACCCATAAAATCGTCTTTGCCATACGCTCCGCGATACGGAAATTCAGCGCATCGTTTACGCCGTCTGCAAGCGCGTTATACGTATACACGTAATTATAACCGCCGCTGCGCTCTGCTACGAGGGTTACCTTTACGGAGCTTCCGCTCTTTTGCACTTCCGCTTCAAAATCGGTAAGCGCCTTGATCATAGGATAAAAATTCTTGTCCAATACGGGCAATCTCATAATACCGTTATCTCCTCTTAAAATTTTTCCGTCTT
Source organism: Clostridia bacterium (assembly GCA_017465865.1). Classification (GTDB taxonomy): domain Bacteria; phylum Bacillota; class Clostridia; order Christensenellales; family Borkfalkiaceae; genus Scatosoma. The sequence continues at coordinate 23,837 of JAFTVF010000012.1, read as the reverse complement.
TCATTATACAATAAATTCTTTCGTTTTCAATAGAAAATCTTTCTCCGTTTTTTGGTATTCTTTCGCATAAATTTTATACGAATATTTTACATATTTTTCCGCAAGCAAAAGGCAACCGAAATTTCGGTTGCCTTTTGCTTGGGTATAAAAATTCTTATCAGTTTTTCGCTTTTTCGAGCAGAGCGTTTACCGAGGCTTGCAATTCCGCGAGCTTTGCGTTTGCCGCAGCCTCGTCCTTGGCTTTTAACGAATAGTAGATTTTGAGCTTGGGTTCCGTGCCCGACGGGCGTACGCAGACGAACGAACCGCCGTCCAGCTCGTAATACACGCAGTTGCATTTGGGGATATCCATTTCCGTAACCGTACCGTCCGCCGCGGTGCGTTTTGCCGCGCTGTAATCGCGGATCGCCTGTACTTTTATCCCTGCAAAATCCGTTACTTTTATCGATTTCAAGCCGTCTACCACGGCGTTCATCTCTTTCATCGCGTTCAAGCCCGAATATTGCACGGAAACGTTTTTGTCGAGCACGAAGCCGTATTTTGCATAGATTTCCTGCAATCTGCCGTATACCGTCTTGCCGATATAGGTATAGTAGCAGACCATTTCCGCGCAGAGCATAGAAGCCACGACCGCGTCTTTATCCCTTGCGTGCGTACCGCGAAGATACCCGCAGGATTCTTCGAAACCGAAAATATAGGTATGCTTGCCGTCCTTTTCCCACTGCTTGATCTTTTCCCCGATGAACTTAAACCCGACGGGCGTTTCGTACAGTGCCACGCCGTGATCGTCGCACAGCGCCTTTGCCATACCCGTCGTTACGAACGATTTTACGACCGCCGCGTTCTTCGGCATTGCCTTGTCTTCGGCAAGGCGGGTGAGGATATAGTCGAGCAGGAGAATACCTACTTGGTTTCCCGAAAGCGCGACGAACTCGCCCTTTTCGTCTTTGAGCGCAACGCCCAAACGGTCGGAGTCGGGGTCCGTACCGAATACCACGTCGGCGTTGATTTTGTTCGCGAGCGCAATACCCATAGACAGGGTTTCCTTGAACTCGGGATTAGGGACTTTGACGGTGGAGAACTCGGTGTCTTTCTTCGTCTGTTCCTCGACGACGGTAACGTTGATACCCAGCTTTTTGAGGATCGTCATAACGGGGATATATCCGCTGCCGTGGACGGGGGTATACACGAGTTTCAGGCTTGCGCCGCATTGTTTCACCGCTTCCTCCGACAGCGTGAGCGCGGAAAGCTCTTCAATATAATCCGCGTCGAGGCTCTCGGGCACGGGCACGATCAAGGGGCTGTTCTCGTCGCTTTCCACCGAAAGGTAATCGGTGATCCCGTCGATATACGAAACGACTTTTGCGGTGTCCTCGGGCGACATCTGCGCGCCGTCCTCGCCGTATACCTTATAGCCATTGTATTCCTTGGGGTTGTGGCTGGCGGTGATCATAACGCCCGCGATCGTTTTTAAGTACCGCACCGCGTAGGAAAGCATAGGCACGGGATGTACTTCGCTGAAAAGATAGGCTTTTATACCGTTTTTCGCAAGCACGCCCGCCGTTGCCCGCGCAAACGCCTCCGATTTTCTGCGCGTGTCGTATGAGATGACTACCCCGCGCGACATTTCCGCTTTTCCAAGGCTCTTGATCCATTCCGCAAGACCTTGCGTGGCGCGGCGTACCGTGTATACGTTCATCATATTCACGCCGTAGCCGATGATCCCGCGCATACCCGCCGTACCGAATTCCATTTCACCGCCGAAACGGTATTCCAGCGTTTTCTCGTCGTTTGCTACGCTTGCAAGTTCTTGTTTTCCCTCTTCGCAAAGTCGGGGGTCGCTCAGCCATTTTTCATAATTTACGCGATAATCCATATTCACTCCTCTAAATTTTTACTATCGTTTTCTCGTTCTTTGGTTTGCGGTTCGGGCGAATCCTCGATATAGTCGAAGAAATGCTCGCTGTCGCCGTGGTCGGGGTTGGTTGCGATCTTTTCATAGGTCAAGAAATATTTCTTGCCTTTCATCGTGTAGTAGTTGACGTACTGCTCGCAAATGTACAGGAAATACGAGGCGGGTACGGTGATCAGAAGCGCGCTACCGAACGTGAACAGCGCCGCCATTACGTTAAAGATAATGACGATATACACGGTAACGAGATAGGTGGAAAAAATCTTCAAACGCTGTTTCTTCTCTCGCTTGTTCGCATAGCGCACGGCTTCCAAAAACCGCTTGTTATCCACCGTCATCGCGGGCATCCAAAGATTGGTAAAGGTCAGCTTCAAAGACTGACATACCACGATCAAGGTCATACACACGAACAGCGCGGTAAAGATAGGCAATACCGATAAAATCAAGCAGCATACCGCGATCGTCAACGCGTCGAACAGGAATACCACGGGCACGTACACAGCCGCGTAAACGCTTGCTTTGCCGAGGTTTGCTACGTACGCCGACGAAAACGGCGTTTCCGCGTACGTGGACATTTTGTCGTTCAGCGTACTGCCCACCGCGAAATAGCAAAGCGTTTCCACGAAGCGTTTGACAAGATAGACGAGCGCAACGCCGATACACGTCCAAGTGATCTCCGTTGCCATCGACGAAAGCAACGCTCCGATCTGTTCCACAGAACCGCCTTCGCCGAAGATCGAGCCTTTGAGGGCTTGCAGGTCGGTGGCGCTTGCCGCGAGAAAGGCTTTGATGAACGCCTTAGAGTTACGGATAAGCCCCTGCACCGCTTCGCTGTGCCAGATATCCATAAGCTCGGGCAACACGAACGCACAGCACAGCGCCGTCGCGATCAGCGATACGACGAGCTGATACAGTAAGATCTTATAAACGTGTTTGAAGTTTTCCATGAGCAGTCGCAGACTGTTACGAAAACGCATATTCTTTCCCCTCCGTTATCTTTGATAGTAATAGGTAAGATCAGCGCGCTGAATGTGGTCGCGGTCGAAATACGCCACCTCCATTCTTACGCAGAAAAGCATGATCAAAAACGCGTACAGCGCCGTCGTGATCAGCATAAACACGAGCGAGGTCTGTATATACCAAGCGCAAACGCAGATGAGCGCTTCCGCTAGCAACAGGAAAAACGCCTGACCGCCGAGTATCCGCCACCTGACGGGCAGGATCAGCTGATAGGAATAATGCAATGCTTCCAAGGCTCTGAACCCCGTGATCTGCATACACGGCAGCCACAAATAGACCGTGCCGACGATATACAGCAACACGAAATGCAATCCAAGCAAAAACGCGACCGTTAGGATATACGCGAGGAGCTCTATCCCCAACCGCGAGATAAAGAACAGGATCGCGGCGGCGATCAACGCCCAAATTTCGTAGATGAGTACGAGGAGCACCGCAAAACCGCAGGTGGATATAAAATTATCGTTGAGCTTCGACCAAAGCCCGTTGAAGGTCCTTTTCCCGATACGGAAATGCTTTTCGAGCAGCGCCGTCATCAACGCCACGCACGGCACGGCGACGAGTATCCCGATCAGCCCGAATACGATGGATTGCCAAGACCCGAAATTGAGCACGGAGATCGCACGGAAGAGTTCCGTGAAAGTCCAACTTGACAGCCGTCCTTGGAAAAACGCGCCCAAAACCGCGGTCAGCGCGCCTTTGTCCGTGGAAATGGATAAAAACACCGCGGGCAGCAACGCGAACGCAAACACGTACGGGAAATTTTTGAAAATGTATTTTCCGGATTGTAACGTATACTTCATAATATTTCCTCTCTTCAAATTATAGCACAAAAAAAGTCTTCTGTAAAGTGTTTCAAAGAAAAAATCCTACCTGTTTTTCAGGAGGATCTTTTCAATCGATATTATAAGCTCTGTAAAGTCTGCATCACATAATCGCCGAACTCGTCGCAGGTCGCGCCCGTGTTTCTGCCCGTGATCGTGAATTTCTTTTCCTCGAACATACAGATATCCAGCGCGCGTTCGAGCTTGTCTGCTCTGTCCTGCAAGCCGATATGCGACAACAGCATTACGCAAGCGCGGAGCATCGAGCAAGGGTCGGCGTACTTGCCCCGTCCCTCGGTAATCATACGGGGCGCGCTGCCGTGGATCGCCTCGAACATCGCGTATTTCTTACCGATATTCGCACAGCCCGCCGTGCCTACGCCGCCTTGGAATTCCGCCGCCTCGTCGGAGATGATATCGCCGTATAAATTCGGCAACAGCAATACCTGAAAATCCCGACGGCGTTTGGTATCGACGAGCTTCGCCGTCATGATATCCGCATACCATTCGTCGGTTACGATATCGGGGTACAGATCCCCGACCTTGTGGCAATCTTCGAGGAAATTCCCGTCCGTCGTCTTGATAACGTTCGCTTTCGTAACGAGGGACACCCGTTTGAAGCCGTTCTTATGCGCGTAATCGTACGCGAGCCGCGCGATACGGTCAGAGCCTTGTTTGGTCGTTACCGTGAAATCCACCGCCAAATCCTCGGTGATATTAAAGCCCGATGAGCCGATTGCGTAACCGCCCTCGGTATTCTCGCGGAAGATCGTCCAGTTGATTCCCTCTTCGGGGACTTTCACGGGACGGATATTCGCAAACAAATCAAGCGCCTTTCGCATCGCGACGTTCGCCGATTCGATATTCGGCATACCGCTGCCCTTTTGAGGAGTGGTCGTCGGGCCTTTCAAAATGATATGACAGGATTTCAGCTCCTCCATAACGTCGTCGGGGATCGCTTTGCCCTTGGCGATACGGTTTTCGATCGTCAAGCCCTCGATATCCTTAAATTCCACCTTACCCGCTTTCACGAGATCGGCAAGGATAAATTCCAGCACCCGTCTTGCCTGCGCGGAAATGATCGGACCGATCCCGTCGCCGCCGCATACGCCGATCTTGATACAATCCAGCGCGCTATAATCCACGAAATCGCCCTGCGCTTTCATATCCTCTACGCGCGTGAGCTGATCCGCCATGAGTTTTCTGAATTTTTCACACGCAGCGTCGAGCTGCGCTTTGTATTCTGCCTTTTCCATCTTCTTTCACCTCTGATTTTTCGTATAGTTCAAGCACCCGCCCGCAAGCAGCATTTCCCGTTGCCGAGCAGACAAATTCAACTGCAATTTCGCCGTTTTTCCGTTCGTTTTATTGACGAGCGTCGCTTCGTCCGACCCCGCGACCGCTTCCGCAAAGCCCTGAATTTCCAGCTCGTCGCCCTCGGCAAACCCGTCGTAATCGTCGGGATTTTCAAGGGTCATCGGCACGATACCGAAGTTGATTAAATTCGCGACGTGGATACGCGCAAAGCTCTTTGCAACCACCGCTTTGACACCCAGATACAAGGGCACGAGCGCCGCGTGTTCGCGGGAAGAACCCTGCCCGTAGTTCGCGCCGCCGAGGATCACGCCGCCGCCTTTCGCTTTCGCGCGAGCGGGGAAATCCTGATCGCAGACGGTGAAACAGAATTCCGAAAGTTTCGGCACGTTCGAGCGGTAGGGTAATACTTTCGTACCCGCGGGCATGATATGGTCGGTGGTGATATCGTCGCCGACTTTTAAGATGAGTTCACAGCGCAAATCCTTTTCAGGCGCTTTGCCGACGGGAATGGGTTTGATATTCGGACCGCGTTCGACGGTTACTTCGTCCATTTCCGAAACGGGCGCGGGCATTTCGATCAGGTTGTCGTTGATCTTGAACGCCGTGGGCATTTCGATTTTCGGCGCAACGCCGAGAGTCGTCGGGTCGGTGAATACGCCCGCCACCGCCGAAGCCGCCGCCGTTTCGGGGGAAACGAGGTACACCTGCGCGTCCGCCGTGCCGCTGCGGGCAAGGAAGTTTCTATTAAAAGTACGCAGGCTCACACCTGCCGATTTGGGCGAGAAGCCCATACCGATACAAGGACCGCAAGCACATTCGAGGATACGCGCACCCGCGTTGATAAGGTCGGCAAGCGCGCCGCATTCTGCGAGCATCGTATACACCTGTTTCGAGCCGGGGGAAATGGACAGACTGACGTTTGGATGCACCGTCTTGCCTTTGAGCATCGCCGCCACCGTCAGCATATCCTGCATGGACGAGTTGGTACACGAGCCGATACAGACCTGACTGATCGGCATTCCCGATAATTCGGATACCGATTTCACGTTATCGGGGCTATGCGGACAAGCCGCCAAAGGACGGAGCGAGCTTAAATCCACCGTGTATTCCGCATCGTATACCGCATCCGCATCCGAGGAAAGCTCGGTATAGTCCTCCTCTCTGCCCTCGGCTTTTAAGAACGCTTTCGTGATCTCGTCCGAGGGGAAGATGGAGCTGGTCGCGCCAAGCTCCGCGCCCATATTCGTAATCGTCGCGCGCTGGGGCACAGACAGAGTTTTCACGCCCTCGCCCGCGTATTCCACGATCGCGCCCACGCCGCCTTTTACGCCGAGTAGGCGCAAGACTTCTAAAATGATATCTTTCGCGCCGACGTAATCGGAAAGTTTACCGACGAGGTTCACCTTGATCATTTTCGGCATGGTGATATAATACGTACCGCCGCCCATCGCCACGGCAACGTCCAAACCGCCCGCGCCCATACCGAGCATACCGATACCGCCCGCCGTCGGGGTGTGGCTATCCGAGCCGATGAGCGTTTTGCCGGGCTTAGAGAACCGCTCTAAATGTACTTGATGGCAGATACCGTTCCCGGGACGGGAAAAACGGATACCGTGTTTTTTCGTAACCGTTTGGATATAACGGTGGTCGTCGGCGTTTTCAAAGCCCGCCTGCAAGGTGTTATGATCGATATACGCGACGGAAAGCTCGGTTTTTACCCGATCGATCCCCATCGCCTCGAATTGAAGATACGCCATCGTACCCGTCGCGTCCTGCGTGAGGGTCTGATCGATCTTCAAGCCGATCTCCTTGCCCGCGGTCATCTCTCCGCAGACAAGGTGGTTTTTTATGATTTTTTGCGCTATCGTATAGCCCATATCCTCTCTCCTTTCTCCTTTCTTACAGTTCAAACCAGTTCACCGAACTGCGCGCGTCTTTATAATGCTTGCAGAACAGGTTTTCCATTTCGTCCTCGCCCATGACCGTCGTTCTTCCGTCGGCGTACAGAGCGTCGATCTCGTCTTTGATCGTCTTAACCAGCCAATCCTGTTTCCCGACCTGTTTTTCAGGCGAGAGCTTATAATGCTTATTGATCCAGTACGCGATACCCGCAAGCCCCGAGGTGTTGGAAATGGAAACTTCCGCAGGGCGGTTGAGGATCTTTTCCGTATCGAAAATGTTATAGATCTCCGCGTCTTTCATCATACCGTCGGCGTGTACGCCCGCACGGGTGAGGTTGAACGCGCTGCCCACGAACGGGGTCATCGGCGGAACGTTGTATCCGAGTTCTTTCTCGAAATACTCCCCGATCTCCGTAATCGCCGTCGTATCCATACCGTCGAGCGTACCGCGCAAAGAAGCGTATTGCATAACCATCGCTTCGGTGGGTACGTTGCCCGTTCTTTCGCCGATACCGAGCAGCGAACAGTTTACGCCGCTCGCGCCGAACAGCCACGCGCTGACCGCGTTCGCAACGCCCATGTAGAAGTCGTTATGTCCGTGCCATTCGAGCATTTCCGAAGTAACGTCGGAATAGTGGTGCAGACCGTAAACGATCCCGGGCACGCTTCTAGGCAACGCAGTACCCGAATACGGCAAGCCGTAGCCCATCGTATCGCACATACGGATCTTGACGGGAATATTCGCTTCCTTGGACAAATCCACGAGCGCGTTGACGAACGGAACGACGAAGCCGTAGAAATCCGCACGGGTCAAGTCCTCCAAATGACAGCGAGGAGAAATGCCCGCGTCAAACGCTTGCTTTACGACCCCCAAATAATGATCGTACGCCTGTTTTCTCGTCATATTTAATTTCTTGAAAATGTGATAGTCCGAACAGCTGACGAGGATACCCGTTTCCTTGATCCCGATATCGTGCACGAGCGCGAAATCCTCTTTCTTTGCCCGTATCCACGTCGTGATCTCGGGGAATGTATACCCCAACGCCATACACTGTTCAAGCGCCTCGCGGTCTTTCTTCGTATACACGAAAAACTCGCTTTGACGGATCAGCCCTTTCGGTCCGCCGAGCTTCGCCAGCATTTTATAAATATCCACGATCTGTTTTGCCGTATACGGCGCGCGGGACTGCTGTCCGTCGCGGAAGGTCGTGTCCGTGATCCAGATATCTCTGGGCATATTCATAGGTACGCGCCGATGGTTGAACGGCGTTTTGGGAATCTCGTCGTACGGATAGATATCTCTAAAAAGCTGCGCTTCGGGGATATCCTGTAATTCGTACTCGTACGGGTCCTGTTCCAACAGATTGCTCATAGGATTTAATTCAATCATATTCTTGCCTCGCTTCTATTCTTATTTTCGATTAAAATAGCTTTTCAAATTTATTAAATCGATTATACAGAAAAAAAAGTGCTTTGTCAAGGGTTTCAGGCGTGAAAAAACACTTTTCTTTGCAAAACGGGAAGATTTTTTCATAAAAAAACGCTTTGCCGTAAAATCGGGCGCACGGCAAGCGTTTATTTTAACATATTAAAAAGCGTCTTTGGAAATTTTGCTCCAACGTTTGGCGATGAAACGCAAGCGCCAAGAGGTAGGCAGCCAGCAGGTTGCAATACGCATAACCTTATTCCAGAACCCGACGATGACCTTGCGTTTGTTTTTGCGGACGGCTTTTAAGGAAGCGACCGCCACCGCCTCGGGGGATTTCGCCGCGAGCTTGCCCCAAAGCCCCTGTCCTTTGATCTGTTCTTTGATATCGTCGCGGGTGGGCATTGCGCCGGGCAAAACCGCCGTTACCGATACGCCTTTGCCCCGCATTTCCGCGCGCAGGGATTGAGAAAAAGAGGTAAGCGCGCCTTTCGCCGCGCTGTATATCGCAAAATACGGCATCGGGTAGATCCCCGAAACGCTGGATATATTCACGATCTCTAACTTCTCCGCTTTATTTTCGATCGCAAAACGGCAAAGCGATACCGCCGCTTCGAAATTCACGCGGCATTGAAAGGCGATCTTCTCCTGCGTGTATTCCGTCAAGCCTTTCTGGATATCCGCGCCCGCGGCGTTGACGAGCAAGGAAAGGCGCAAGCCCTCTTGCGTTATTCTATCCGTCATACGCGTACGGCTTTCCCCGTCCGCAAGATCGGCGGGATATATTCGCGTTTGCGTTTGGGGATAACGCCCTTTCAGTTCCGTTTGCAAAGCGAGCAGTTTTTCTTCGCTCCTGCCCGTGAGCAGCAGGGCGTACCCCCGCTCTGCAAGCGCGACTATAAAGGCTTTGCCCAAACCGCCCGTTGCGCCCGTTACGAGCGCGTATTTCGTTTGCGTTGTTATTTCCATAATCCGTCCAGATCAAACCCGAACGCCTGCACTACCTCGACGTGCTTTGAACGCGCGATATCCTGCGGTTTTACGATCGCTCCGCCGTTGCTGTCGAGATCGTATCCGAATTTCTTGTACGCGTGCCAGACGAGATGGGCGCATTGCGTGGTTTTTAAGGGTTTTTTGCCGTATTTTTTCGTGAAGATCCCCGTCGTCATCTGATAGGGCAGTCCCACGAGATTTTCCTTTGCGTACTCCGCTACCTGCGCTTTCGTTTCCGCGTCGAGTTTCGGGCGCAAGATCATAAAATCCCCAAGATAGGCAAAGGATAACTTTGCCGAGCTCATCGTGCTTTTCGTGCCCGGGGACAGGGATTCGACGATAAGTCCGTCTTCGCCGTCTACAACGATTGCCGCGTGTCCGTACGCCCACCATGAAACGCGGGTCGTGGAAGTTACGAGGATATCTCCGTCCTGTAAATACGCCATGGGCGCGTATTCGTCCATTTCTTCCATATAAGTAAAGATCGTGAACTTCCTACTCGTTACTTCGTGCTTTTCAAAGAAGAAATCCTGAATGGAGAGTATCCGTTTTTTCCCCGCGTTGCTCGTGCGCATATCGTCTATCGCAAGCGGGGTCAGCCCCGTTTGGCGGTATAGCGTTTCATAGTCCGTTTCCGACAGCGTTTCCTGTGCGAGAATGCCCGTGATGTCCGTTTTTTCGTAATCGGGCGTCCATTGCTCCCACGCCCTTGCCGTATGCCAAACGCCGAGCTGTAACACGCCCAAGACCGCCGAAAGGAATACGAAAACTGAACAGAGCACGATCGCAAGGCGTTTTAAGCGTTTTTTCGATTTTTTAGGCGGAGTCTGCGGTTCTTCCGTTTTGGGAAGCTCCGTTTCCGCCTGCTTTTCAGTTTCCGCCATAATCCCTCGCTCCGAAGATCGTCGAACCGAGGCGGATCATATTGCTCCCCTCCTCGATACACAGCCGATAATCCCCGCTCATGCCCATAGACAGGTATTCCACCTCGGACGATTGCGTTTTTGCCCAATCGTACAATTCCCGCATTTTTTTAGTCAACGCGCGGAGCAGCGTTTCGTCGTCGCTGTCGGGCAGCATCGCCATAAAGCCTTTGACCCGCAGTCCGTCTTTTTTCGTCAATCGCGCAAAGGTTTCTTTTGCCTCCGCGTACGCATACCCGCCTTTCGTAGCCTCGTCGCCGATATTGATCTGGATCAGGATATCGGAAACGAGCCCCTTTGCCAAGGATTGACGGGCAAGCTCGTTTGCCAGCTCTTCCCTGTCGCAAGAATGATACAGGGAGATTTTGCCGATGAGGTATTTGATCTTATTCGTCTGCAAATGCCCGATAAAATGGCGGGAGCAGGGCAACAGGAACTCGTTTTTATCTCGAAACTCCTGCGGTTTGTTTTCCGCTACCGCGTCCACGCCCGCTTGAATTGCCTCGTTGATCGCTTCCGCGGTTTGCATTTTCGTCGCGGCGACAAGCGTTACGCGCTCGCCAAAGGCGTTACCGCCTTGAAGCTCCGTTTTGATATTTTCCACCCGCTCGGCGATCGTGTTCGACATAGTTTTCTCTCCGTAAAAGTATTCGGTAATTTCTTTCAGTATACCCGATTTCCGCGCGTTTGTCAATCGGGCAAGCGCACAAACGCGCGAAAAAGTAAAAAGTTTCTTCTTTCCGTGAAAAAATTCCGTTCAATCACTTGCTTTTTTATTTTTTTATCGGTATAATTGTAGTAATAGATAAAACTGATAAGGTCAATCAATTTTTCCTATGAATACAGAAGAACTTAAAACGTTTATATTTTTATCGAAAGTGAAAAATTTCACGCTTGCGGCGGAACAGCTGTTCGTAGCGCAATCCACGGTTACCAACCGTATCAGCGAGCTGGAAAAGGAAGTGGGGAAAAAGCTCTTTTCCCGCGGCTCGAAAACGGTAAAGCTGACGGAGGCGGGCGAAATTTTTTTACGATATGCGGAGCGTATTTTGGAATTGCAAAGCACCTCTATCGACGAGATGAACGCGCTTTCCAGCCACAGCCGTAAATTCTGTATCGGCGCGATCAACGCGTCCTACGAAGTGTACGTAAAACCGCTCGTGGATAAGTGTTTGAAAGACAACAGCGTTACTTCTATTAAAGTAATGCTCGGACATTCGCTCGATCTTATCCAAAATTTACAGGACAATATGCTGGATATGGTGTTCTCGGCGATCCCCTTAAAGCGGGCGGGGTATGCCTGCGACGTGTATGACGTAGACCGCGTTGCGCTCGTTTGTAAAAAGGGTATGAGCCACTTCCCCGACGGCGTGAGTAAAGCGCAGCTTGCAAAGCTCCCCTATCTTATGTGCGATCTTACTTTGAGCGACGCGGGCGTGTTTATCCGTTCGCTGTTCCCGAAAAACCATATTTTCCGTTTGGACGTGGACAATTCGTCCAAGCTGATCCCGTATCTTGAAAACGGCTTGGGATATTCGTTCCTGCCCTATAAGCTCGTGAAAGAAAAGCTGGAAAGCGGCACGCTCGAAGAAGTGAAGCTGAAAGATTTCACCGCGCCCAACGTTTCTACTTATCTCATTTACCGACAGGATTACGATATCAAGCGTTTCCTCGACAATAAATTCGACGAAGAATAACACAAACGGCAACCCCGTCCGAGCGTTCGGACGGGGTTGATTGTTACAGGAGCTTGATATACGAACGGCGGCGTTTGTGTCGGATGTTCTCAAAATGCTTCCACTGGGTTTGGATATTCGCGTTCGTTTCCAAATTCAAATTCGTTTCCAGATATTCGATATGCTTGTCTTTGAGCATATCCTGTAAAACGGTGATGATAAACGCGCTCAGCCCCGATTTACGGTACTGCGGTAAAATCCCCACAAGCCCCAGATCGATCGTTCTCGGACGGCGGATCGCTTTCAATAAACGGAAAAGACAGCCGAGCGTTAATCTTCCGCCGCTTTTTTGCACGGCTTCTCCGATCCCGGGCAGGCACAGCCCGAACGCCACGACCTTTTCGTTTTCGTCGCAGATAACGCGGATATATTTTTTATTCAGGATCAATTTGAATTGCGACACCATCTGCCGTTGCATTTCTCGGGTAAACGGAACGGTGCCGTATAAATCTTTATAACATTCGTCGATACAACTAAATATGCCGTCGGCATACTTCTTGATATACGCGCGCTTGCCCAGCTTTTCCCCGCCGACGTGCAGGTTGTTGCGTTCGAGCGCGCGCTGTCCGAACTTCCGCAACCGCTCGTCTTCTTCGGAAGAAAACAAACGGGATTCCACCCAATCCACGTCCTTGGTATACCCGCAGTTCTCGATGAGCGCGGCGTAGTACGGATAGTTATACTGCTCTTCAAACGTGGAAAGATATTCAAACCCTTCGATGAGCAAGCCCTCCCTTTCCATATCGCTGTATCCGAGCGGACCGACGACCGCCGTCATCTGCTTTTCCCGCGCCCAAGCCTCCACCGCATCGAACAAGGCTTTTGCCGTTTCTGCATCGTCCTCGCAGTCAAAACGGGTAAAGCGTACCTGCTTTTGAGCGTGTATTTCGTTGTATTGCTTTTGAAGGATCCCCTGTATCCTGCCCACCGTTTTCCCGTCGCGCTGCGCGATATAAAACACCGATTCGCAGGTTTTGGAATATATGTTTTTATCGGTAAAAAGTTTTATTTCATCGCCGTACAAAGGCGGTACGAAACAACGCTCGCCTTTATACAGCCGCAAGGGATATTCTACGAACTCCCTGCGTTCTTTTTTGCTTTTTACCTCGATGATCTGTAACATTTTTCTTTTTCCTTTGCGCTTTTTCGTCAAAAAACGACAGCTATATTTTACCATTTTCAACGCACAATGTCAAGAAACTCAACAAAGTTTTGCCTGCTTTATAGTAAAAATGAGCAAAACCTACGGATTTTGTCTTTGCGGACTTGACAAGATAAAAAAAATATAGTATACTAAAAGACAATACAAGTTTTTTGTAGAAAAACTTACTTTTTGGAGGTTGTTATGAAAAAACTTTTAACTTTGGCAACGGCGGCAGTTATGGGCTTTGCCTGCATCGGAGCGTCCGCTTGTAAGGACGATAAAGCCGATTACACGGTAGGCATCGTACAGCTCGTTACCCACGACGCGCTGGACGCGGCAACGCAAGGCTTTAAGGACGCTTTGACGGACAAGCTGGAAGACGCAGGTAAAACGGTTAAATTCGATTACCAGAACGCAAGCAACGATACCACGATCTGCACCACGATCGCGAACGATTTCGCGTCCAAGAACGTGGATCTGATCATGGCAAACGCCACGCCCGCTTTGCAAGCGGCGTATGCGGCGACAACGACTATTCCCATTCTCGGCACTTCCATTACCGATTACGGCGTAGCGCTCGGTATCGAGAATTTTAACGGCGTTGTCGGCGCGAACGTATCGGGTACGGCAGACCTTGCGCCCTTGGATCAACAGGCGGCGATGATGGTAGACCTTTTGGGCTTGACCGCAGAGGATAAAGTTGCGATCTTGTATTGCTCGGCAGAGCCGAACTCGAAATACCAAGCGGACGTTGTAAAGTCGGAGCTTGCTGAAAAGAGCATTACCGCAGACGTAAAAACGTTCACGGACAGCAACGACATCGCTTCGATCTGTAACGGTATCGTTTCGGGCGGTTACGACGCGGTATACGTGCCCACCGACAACACCGTCGCTTCCAACACGTCTACGATCGATAACATTTTAAGAGGCGCGGATATCCCCGTATTTGCGGGCGAAGAAGGCATTTGCAAGGGCTGCGGCTTTGCGACCTTGTCCATCAGCTATTATAATATCGGCGCAAAAGCAGGCGAAATGGCGGCGGAGATCCTGCTCGGTAAAGCGGATATCCGTGAAATGGAAATTGCCTACGACCAAGCGCCCGTGAAAAAGTATAATGCAACGATTTGCGCCGATTTCGGCATCACCGTTCCCAACGACTACACGGTGGTTGCAGGCACGGAGCTTGCGCAAAACTAATCTTGGAGTATTGATATGATGGAATTACTGAATGCCCTGCCCGGCGCGGTTGCGCAAGGTCTGATTTGGGGTATTATGGCGATCGGGTTGTATATTACCTATAAGATTCTCGATTTCGCCGATCTGACCGTTGACGGCTCGATCACGACGGGCGCGTGCGTTTGCGCCGTAATGCTGAACGACGGCGCGAACGTTTGGGTGTGCTTGCTCGCCGCCTTTTTATCGGGCGCGCTCGCGGGCTTGATCACGGGCGTTTTGCATACGCTTATGGGTATCCCCCCTATCCTGTCGGGAATTTTGACCCAGCTCATGCTTTGGTCTATCAACCTGAAAATTTTAGGGAAATCGAACATGGCGGTCAACGGCAGGAGCTTGCCCGTTCTGATCTCTTCCCTGAATAGCCCTATGGCGATTTTGGTGGTAGGTCTGTTTATCGTTTGCCTGATCACGTTATTGTATTTCTTATTCGGCACGGAGATCGGCTGTACCCTCCGCGCGACGGGAAACAATGAACAGATGGTAAAAGCGCAAGGCGTGAACGTAAAAGCGAATAAGATCCTCGGCTTGATGATCTCCAACGCGTTGGTGGCTTTGGCAGGCGCGCTTTTGGCGCAGTATCAGGGCTTTGCCGATATCAATATGGGCCGCGGCGCGATCGTTATCGGGCTTGCCGCAATCATCATCGGACAAACGCGGATCGGCTTTATCGGACGGAATTTCGCGTTAAAGCTGTTCGGCTGTGCGCTCGGCGGGGTTTGTTATTATCTCGTATATCAGTTCGTCGTATGGCTGGGCTTGGATACCGATCTTCTGAAACTGCTTTCCGCGATCGTCGTAGCCGTATTCCTCGCGATCCCCTATATCAAAAAGGAATATTTTTCCCGACCGCATAAAGAGTTGCCGTCCGCGCAACCGTCGGAGCAAGGAGAAGAAAATCATGCTTGAACTTAAAAATATTAAAAAGACCTTTAACGCGGGCACGATCAATGAAAAGGTAGCCTTAAAAGGCGTGAATCTGGTGCTCAACGACGGGGATTTCGTTACCGTTATCGGCGGAAACGGCGCGGGTAAATCTACGCTGCTAAATGCGATCGCGGGCGTTTGGCGCTTGGACCAAGGCAAAATTTTGTTGGACGGTCAGGACGTTACCGCAATGCCCGAATACAAACGTGCGAAATTTTTGGGTCGGGTTTTCCAAGACCCGATGAAAGGCACGGCGGCGGATATGCAGATCGACGAAAACCTCGCCATCGCAAAAATGCGCGGGAAACGGCATACTCTGCGTTGGGGCGTAAAGAAAGCGGATAAGAAAGAGTTTGTCGAAGCCCTTAAAATGCTCGACCTCGGGTTAGAGAACCGTTTGACGAGCAAGGTCGGTTTGCTGTCGGGCGGGCAAAGACAAGCCGTTACCCTTTTGATGGCGGCAATGAACCAGCCGAAACTGCTGTTATTAGACGAGCATACGGCGGCGCTTGACCCCAAGACCGCGGCGAAAGTGCTGGAAATCACCGAAAAGATCGTAACCGAGCAAAAGCTGACGACCCTGATGATCACGCATAATATGAAAGACGCGATCAAGCACGGCAACCGCTTGATTATGATGCACGAGGGCAGAACAATTATCGACGTGAGCGGTGAAGAAAAGTCGAAGCTGACCGTAGAAGATTTGTTGGAAATGTTCACGAAAGCCAGCGGCGGCGAGTTTACGAGCGACCGAGCGATACTTTCTTAAAAAGGCACGCTGAAAAAGACTAACGAAATTTTTCGTTAGTCTTTTTGCTTTTTATGTACGGTTAAAATTTCCGTTGATACAGCTCTTTTGCGATGGCAAAAAACGCCTCTCTCTTTTCAGCAAAGTCCCTATATAATTCTTGTTGCTCTCCCTTTAACGAGTCCACCAAATCGTTTTCCGCTATCCACATTTGACTTTGCGCAACGCGGAACTCATAATCCATATCGCTACGGATTTTATCCGCTATTTTGCCTATAACTTCCCCGATTTCTTCATTCGTACATTTCTTTTTCATAAAAAACTCCTAAAACAAAAAAGTGCGCCTACCGAAGTAAACGCACAAAAACGCAGACTCCGATAGTCGCTAAACAAAACATAAATGAGTGAAGTATTACCTTACACAACCACTTAGTAGAATCTGCATTTTATCAAATTCATAAGTAGTTGCGTAAAACGATATAAAGCCCCTATAAAAATAGAAACACTTCACTCGCACATTTAGTTTTGTTTAGCATACTTAGTATAGCACATACAAGAAATTTTATCAAGCAATTTCATATCGTAACGCAAAAAAATAAGGACGGCAATAGCCGTCCTTATTTTTTTGGTGGAGATAAGCGGATTCGAACCTAAAAGGAGGGGGTAAAAAGTCCTTTATTTTCAAGGCTTTCAGCGATTATTCACCAATCTTTCACCAAATTAAAATTGTGTCATTTATAGACATTATATCATCCAAACCGGCAAAATTAAATGCTGTCTATCAATCGCAGAAAACTCTTCTCTCAAACATACAATAGCACCTGTGCCTCTGGGTACCGACGCTTTATCAAGGATTTTAAATGCCCCAACCAATTCCGTCCCTGGATTGGTTGATTTTTTTATTTCTAGCGGATGCAACTCTCCATCACTTTCAAACACCATGTCAATCTCATTGCATTCCTTATCCCGATAGTAATGCATCAAGCATTCCTTCGCACTATTCAAATACGTCTTTCGAATTTCCGTCACGATATAATTTTCTAATATCGCCCCATTGATCGCGCCATTCATCAGTATTTCAGGGCTTGAATATTTTGTGAGATAAGCAACCAGCCCCGTATCAAAAAAATACATCTTCGGCGTTTTCACCGTTCGCTTTAATAAATTATTTGAATAAGGCCGCAAATAGAAAATAATAGCCGACTTTTCAAGAACCGCAAGCCAACGTTTTGCTGTATCGTCACTCACACCCACATCTTGGGCGATATCGTGAATGTTCAACATTTGCCCCGCGCGACAAGCTGCAGCGCGAATCAAATCGGCATAGAGAAGTTTATCTACCCCGGGAATCATATCCGATACGTCCCGGTCGATATACGTTTGAATATACGAGCTGTAAAACACGTCCCTATCCGTATACCGCCCGCTTCTATGCCCAGGCATAGCCCCCTTCCAAATTCTTTTATAAATTTCAGCAGGATTTGCAGGTGTAAGATGCGTTTTTCTATCAGTTATACTCGAAATAGAAATCGTTAAAGGCGTGGTTGAACTGTCCCCATATAACTCACTTTGAGAAAGTGCTGACATATGCAAAATCGCCGCACGTCCAGCGAGAGATTCCTGTGCCAATTCCATCAACTTGAATGCACGTGAACCTGTAAGCCAATAATCTCCTGGATCTGCCCCATTATCAATTTTGATTTTTATATACGAAAATAATTCGGGTGCATATTGTACCTCATCAATGAGCAACGGGGCAGGATGAAGTTCCAAAAATAAGGCAGGATCGGTTTGTGCCATTTTTCTCTCGGTCATATCGTCAAGAGAAACCTCGCGACGATTTGTTCCTTCCATTAAATGCCGTAACATAGTTGATTTCCCTACTTGACGGGGTCCAACAAGAATCAGACAGCTATATTCTTTACTAAGCTCTATTATTTTATTTTCTAACGTTCTTTTGATATATGACATCTGTCCATCTCCTATCGGCTAAAATACGATACAATCTTATTATAGCCAAGTCTCCTATCTTTGTCAAGCGTTTAGACAAACTTTTATTTCTAATTTTTTATTTAGCTTACATCATTACAAATGATTCGTGCCTTTGAAATATATTTAAGAGCGGATAATTTTCACAATCTTGCGTGAAACTATCCGCTCTTTATATTTACCACATTATTTACTCGAAAAACATCCTACTAATTCTAGTCTCTTATTTCAATTAAGATGCAAGGATTAACAGCCAGTTTCCTTAAAATTTTGCAATCGCTGCAGTCCTTTATTTTAAAGGGGTTGCGCGTTTTTCAAAAAATCAAGTTACCACTTGGTTGCCACTTTTAAAAAGCTTTTTCGACACAGATTAACAGCTAGTTTTCTTAAATTTTTAAAATCTTTACAAATCTTTATTTATAAAGGATTCCTCAATCGATAAAACGTTCACGCTTCATCTACGCTTCACTGTTTTAATCTTCGATTTGCACGGATTAACAACAGGCACTTTTAAATTTCAAAATAAATCTAAAACCATATTTCTTTTAATATTCGGCTTACGGATTTCAGTTTTCTTTTAGTTTCCACTATCATTTGGACAGTTAATATGCTTTTCTGAGATTGATATAATTGGTTGTTTATCCTCATACTCAACCACCCCTATCTAAATATTTTCCTAATCCCACGGTATGAGCCTCGTCCATACCTATATTGATATTCTCTGTATCAAAGCACTCTCGCATCGTAGCAAACATTTTATCGATTAAATCATACGTTCTTTCATCGTCAACCATAACAATATTGGCATTATCGCGAATTTTTTGATACTTTGGCCAACGGAATATAGCGTTCAAATGTGCAAGTGTTTGAATGCAAGGAATGATTTCAAAGCTTCGTTCCTTGCCGTAATCGTTCAATTCTTTTAATTCTGCTTTAGTATATCTACCCCTATTACGCCCAAAATACGGTTCACTCTCTATTTCGTACGTGTCTTCAGTATAAAGGTAAAGCGCATTATATCCCATTGGAATGATAGTATCGATAAGTCGCTTGATTTCATTAACACGCATTACCGCATTTCTAGATGAATCTATCATAACGCCAAAAGAAATGTCTTGTTCAAAACCTGTACTTGTTCTCATTCTGCCACCTATAATATCCAAATAAAATTGTTTAAGTAAAATTTTCTTTACAATTTCCCAATTTTAACTTTTATAATAATTTTATCACATAAATCAAACCATTTCTATGTAAAATCGTATTTATTTTATATAGAAATACATATTATCGTCTTTTTTATCTATACCAATCTCATATTAGTCGCTATACTACCACATGCAATATTTAGAAAAAAAATCTGGCGTTTATTAACGTCAGATCAAAGCAAGATTTCCGAATTTCAAAAAACTAATTTTTTTAACTTTTCTCAAAAGGCATTATATTTTTGAAACTATTATCGTAATTAATCTATGTATTATGCTACCCTACCACTAAAAGCAAATATTCTCTTAAAAATTTTTCGCCTATTTATATTTTTTCCTAAAAGCAGATGGGGACATTCCTACTTTTTGCTTAAAAATCAGTGAAAAATAGTTCAACGACGAAAAGCCACATTCGTCCGCTATAATTTGAAGTTTCTTTTTTGTCGACGTAAGCATATTTTTGGATTCGTTTATCCTTGCAAACAATAAGTAATCGGCAATAGAACAACCCATAATATCCTTAAATTTACTATACAAATAGCTTCTACTACAAAAAAACTTTTCGCATAATCTTTCAACCGTTATTTTTTCACTTAAATTATCATTAATGTAGGTAAGAATAGGAAGCAAGAGTTTCTCTTCTTGTTTTACCTCACTCAAAACATTTTCGGTACAAATAGAACATTGCTTTAAATAGTAAAATGCGACGTTAAAAAAAGATTTTTTGTATTTTAAAGCATTTTTATGATTGTCTTCCTTAAACGAACTAGCTGAAGATAACACAGAATACAGATCCTCTCGAAGTTTTGCATTTAACGTAAAAACAGTCGGCACTTTATTAGCTTCAAGAAAGTCAATACTCTCTTTGTCAAGTAGCGATGGCGAAACCCATATATTTATTCTATGATACGCCCCTCCGCTCGTACGATGAGGCATAAAAGGAGGAATAATAAGGATTGATGATTCAGGCACGGATATCATCCTATTATTTAGAAAAAGAACGCGTTGCCCCTTTAATAAAATATAAATTTCATAATATGGGTGGCTTTCCATTTTTCGTAACTCCCAGTTGCTTGTTATTACACGTTCTTCAAAATGAAGATACTCCATAAATTACCCCTTCATATTTTTCTTATTGTCTTATCTTGATTACATACCAAAATGTAAATCATAAACGCATATTTAACCTAAAGATACAACTAAAATTTTAGTGTTTTTAATTATAATTGTTTTTTTAAATCTTGTCAATTACTTTTGAAAGGATTTTTGTTTGTAAAATGTTTCCTACCCATCCGCTTTCCCTTTCGGTTGTGGCTATGGTAGCATAGGATAACCCGAAAGTAAACGCAAAAAAATTCTTGCCTTTTTATTGATTGTTGCTTTTACCGAGCAACAATTTTTTTGTTTCTCGTTGACTTTCGGGAGAATTATAAATCCCAGTTTACCGACTTTTTATCCTATGCTACTTTGCCCCTGCCCAAAAGGCAAATAGAAAATCGGAGGTAAACTCAATGCTTAAACAACTTTCTAACCCCTACAATGTATTATCGGAAACCATCTCTTTCGACAACGTTCAACAAATCGGTGAACTTATCACCCTGAAAACCTTGCGTGGTTATTGTGCGTATTCCCGTCGAAACTTTGAACAACTCTATACGGGTTACGTTAGAGATTTGAACCGTCGTAACAATCCTACTCATACCTTTTCGGACGCTTACGATATTGCGCAAACAGCTATTTGTTTCTTATGCGAATTTATCGGTAAGGAACTGACCGACATTTATGCGGTGAAAAACGGCAAAATTATTACAATCAAAAAAGCTGTTTATAACCTCGTTAGCCGTCACGTAGATAGAATGCGTAGATATAACAAACGCGCTTGTGATATTGATTATTACGCAGAATCTTTATCCGTAGAAATCGACCATTATGAAGAAAAAGATTATACCGAGGTAGATAACAAAATTGAACTTCTTAACCTTAAACCGCGTGATAGAGTTGTCCTTGATTGCTATTTTGCAGGTATGACTTGTAACGAAATCGCCGACTTCCTTGATATTAGCCGTATCACCGTATGGCGTAGAAGAACTCGTGCGCAGGTAAAATATAAAGCGTTGTTTAATTAAATAAACTCGTACCTGCCCCTATCATTTTTGAATAGGGGTATTGTGCT
This sequence comes from Clostridia bacterium, assembly GCA_017465865.1. Classification (GTDB taxonomy): domain Bacteria; phylum Bacillota; class Clostridia; order Christensenellales; family Borkfalkiaceae; genus Scatosoma. The sequence goes on along the minus strand of JAFTVF010000012.1, from coordinate 2,372 downwards.
TGTAATAAATTTATTCTCAAAAAAGGAGTTACCCTTATGAATAACAATTATTTTAGAATCACTGCTTACTACCCTGCGGAAGATATTTCCTGCATTATGGACACCTATGGCAAATACGATGAAATTTGGCAATTTAGCGCGTACCTTGTCAAGCTGAAATTCAAGATTATTGCCGTTGCAGGAAAAGGACAATTTGAATACGGCAACATACCGCCCATAAAAGAAAAAAGCGACCAATTCATCCTGCGTGCTTGCGCAAAAGGAAAGGTCGAAAAAGTTGACGGCGTTATTTCCATCAACAGCAGATATTATAAAACTTACAGATGAGGTATATATTATGACTAAAAAAGAAATATGTAAAAACAGCCTTTCAATTGCTTTCTCTTACGCTTTTAAAGGCTTTGAAGTAAAATCAAACATTCAAGAAAATAGCGACGAAATTTACGCCGTTTCCAACATCTTAACTGAGCGCGAAAAATATCACAAACTTCGTATATATACCAACGCCAAAGGACAATACGTTCGTTTATACGGGCGTATTTTTTATTTGGAAAACCTTATTAAACTGTAATCGCTTTTCAGTTTTATATACGCAAAATGGCGGCTATCCTTGGTGGATAACCGCCGTTTCTTTATGAGGTTCTATAATAAATGTTGGGGTATGAGAAAAATATCTCAACATTTTTTTGTGAAAAGGCATAAAAAAAGAAACATAAAAAGAAAAAATCCGTTATAATAAATTCACCACAAAAATACACAAAGGATTTCTAATTATGTTTCAACAAAATCTTATCACAAATCTACTCGGAATAGCAAACGTTTTTGTGGATAAAATTGAAAACAATTCGACTAATATTGAAATTTATCTATCCACGCAGGCAAAAGAGCAAGTTTGTCCTTGTTGCGGACAAACTACAAAGTATATTCACGACTACCGAATTCAAAAAATACGAGATATTCCCTTTCAAGGCAAAGAAACGTTTTTATACTTACGCAAACGCCGTTATATTTGCAAAGCTTGCAATAAACGATTCTTTGAAAAGTACGATTTTCTCCCAAAATACAGACATTTTACCGGTAGAGTTTACGTATCCGTACTAAACGCTTTAAGAGAGAAAATCTCTTTTAAGGACATAGGAAAACGGTTTGATATATCTTCCGCCTCGGTGTTTAAAATATTTGAATACATAGCTATAACAACGCCCACAAGTCTGCCTGTTGTGCTTGGTATAGACGAATTCAAAGGCAATACCAACGGGGAGAAATTTCAGGTGATTTTAACGAATATAAAGGACAGAAAAGTAATAGATATTCTACCGAACCGCCATAAAAGCGATTTAATAACCTATTTTCTTCGCTTTCCGCGCGCGGAAAGGGAAAAGGTTAGAGTACTCGTAATGGATATGTGGGAGAATTACCGAGCTCTTGCTTGGTTGTTCCCTAACGCAAGAGTGGTAGTAGATAGATACCATTGGGTAAGGCAAATTCATTGGGCTTTGGATAACGTAAGAAAAAACATACAAAAGAATTTATCCGATTGGTGGAGAAAATATTTCAAAAGAAATAGATTTCTATTGTATAAAAAGTTTGCGGATTTAGATAGTGAGCAACGCTTGGTAGTCTTGAATATGGTGGAGCGGAATACCGAGTTATACAATGCTTGGCAATTAAAAGAAATGTTTTATGATTTCAAGGATTGTAAGAAACCGAGATATGCAAGGAAACTACTGCTTAAATTTATATTAGCTGCAGAACGCTTGGAAATGGAAGAATTTAAGGATTGTCTAAGTGCGATGCATAACTGGGCAACACCGATATTGAACTCATTCCAGCATAAATACACGAACGCATTTACCGAAGGCACGAATAATTCTATTAAAGTATTGAAAAGAATTTCCTATGGCTACCAACGTTTTGATAGGTTAAAAAAGAAAATCTTATTCGTTTTAGCTGCTTAAATTGAAATTTTTTGAATTTATTTTAACTTTTTTCTTTTTACCTCACCCCAACATTTGACACAGAGCCACATTTGACACAGAGCCCTTTATGATTGCGCATTGGGGATAACAAAAGTAAATCCGAACCAGTCGCTCGTTACGATTAAGTGGTTCGGATTATACGTCTTTGGTGGGCAGAGGTGGATTCGAACCACCGAAGTCGAAGACGTCAGATTTACAGTCTGATCCATTTGGCCGCTCTGGAATCTGCCCATGTATTTAAGTGTAGCTGTTTTTCGTTGTGGAGCCGGTGATTGGACTCGAACCCACAACCTGCTGATTACAAATCAGCTGCTCTGCCAATTGAGCTACACCGGCGTGTGGTGCCTTGGGGCGGAATCGAACCACCGACAGGCAGATTTTCAGTCTGCTGCT
>JAFTVF010000011.1 GCA_017465865.1 Clostridia bacterium | reverse complement strand
TACATTCAAGGCGTCTTGTCAAAACCACAAAGGAGAATATTTTTATGGCTAAGAAAATCACAGCAGTCGTAAAATTGCAACTTCCCGCAGGGAAAGCGACTCCCGCCCCTCCCGTGGGCTCGACGCTTGGTCCGTTCGGTATCAACCTGCCCGGATTCACCAAGGAGTTCAATGCAAAAACGGCAGACAAACCCGGTCTCATTATTCCCGTTGTCGTAACGATCTATCAGGATCGTTCGTTCACGTTTATTTTGAAGACGCCCCCCGCTCCCGTTCTGATCAAGAAAGCGCTTGGTCTTGAAACGGCAAGCGCGAAACCCAACAGCGTGAAAGTCGGCAAGCTGACGAAAGCGCAGGTGGAAGAGATCGCAAAGACGAAGATGCCCGACCTCAACTGCACCAGCTTGGAAAGCGCGATCAGCATGGTCGCAGGTACCGCTCGCAGCATGGGCGTTACCGTCGAAGAGTGAGCAAGGAGGCGGTAAAAAATGAAACACGGAAAGAAATATCAGGATAGCGTAAAAGCATTTGATTTGACCAAACAGTACGAAGCGGCAGAGGCCGTATCCGTACTCCTTGAAACGGCAAAGGCTAAATTCGACGAAACGATCGAAATGCACGTTCGTTTGGGCGTTGACCCCCGTCAGGCAGACCAACAGGTTCGTGGCGTGCTCGTACTTCCCAACGGTACGGGTAAGACCAAGAGGGTTTTGGTTATCGCAAAGGGCGCGAAAGCAGACGCAGCGGCGGCGGCAGGCGCAGACTACGTAGGCGCGGAAGAGCTGATCGCGAAGATCCAGAACGAAAACTGGTTCGATTTCGACGTTATGATCACCACCCCCGACATGATGGGTATGGTAGGTCGTATCGGTCGTGTGCTCGGTCCTAAGGGCTTGATGCCTAACCCTAAGTCGGGTACGGTTACGATGGACGTTGAAAAGGCGATCGCAGAAGTCAAAGCAGGTAAAGTAGAATACAGACTTGACAAGACCGCGATCATTCACTGCCCGATCGGTAAGAAGAGCTTCGGTCAAGACAAGCTGGTGGAGAACTTCACGGCGCTTATGGACGCGATTGTAAAGGCGAAACCCGCGGCGGCAAAAGGTACGTATATCAAGAGCGTTACCCTTGCTTCGACGATGGGCCCCGGCGTGAAAGTATTGCCTAAGATGTAAGGCAACGCAGCGCAAGCTGTAAAAAAATGAAAAATTTTCGTCAAAGGCGGTTAAAAACGGTTGACTGCCTTTGACGGAGATGATATAATAGCATAGTAAAAATCAACAGCCGCAGACAACGAGCACCGCAAGGTTTGATGGGCAACCGCTCGTTTAGGTATGGGAAATACTTTTTGAAAGTGATTACGTCCTTATACCGCGCGGTGTAAGGTATTTTTTATGTCAGGCGGAAACGCTTAAAGGAGGTAACTATGTCGGCGAATGTAGAAGCTAAAAAACAAATCGTAGAAGAAATCAAGGCAAAAATCACGGCGAGCAAATCCATCGTGTTTGCAGATTACAACAAACTCACCGTTTTGGAAGTAACGGACCTTAGAAGAAAATTCAAGGAAGCAAACTGCGAATACAAGGTATATAAGAACACGCTTGTGAGAAAAGCATTTAACGAACTCGGTATTACCGATTTCGACGCAGACCTCAACGGTACGACCGCAACGGTATTCTGCGCAGACGAAACGAGCGGCGCGGCGATTTTCGCAAAGGAAACGAAAGCGAATCCTGCGTTGGCGGAAAAAGTGATGCCCAAGTGCGCGTACGTGGAGAACAAGTATCTTGACAAGGCAGGCGTGAAAGCGCTGTCGGCGATCCCTTCGAAAGAAGTACTCATCGCGAAGATGCTGGGCTGCTTCCAGTCCTCGTTGTCCAAGTTCGTTGGCGTTCTGGACGCTATCGCAAAAGCAAAAGCAGCAAACTAATTTTGAGCACTACCCAAATCTATTAAAAAAATCATTATTAAAAATCGGAGGATTAAAAAAAATCATGGATGTACAGAAACTCATTGAAGAAGTAAAAGCTATGACCGTTCTTGAATTGAACGAACTCGTAAAAGCACTCGAAGCAGAATTCGGCGTAAGCGCTGCAGTTGCAGCAGCTCCCGCAGCGGCAGGCGCAGCAGAAGCAGCTCCCGCAGCAGAAGAAAAGACGGAATTCGACGTTGTTCTTAAAGACATCGGCGCGAACAAGATCGCGGTTATCAAGGTTGTTAAAGAAGCTACCGGTCTTGGTCTTGCTGACGCGAAGAAAGCAGTTGAAGCTATGGGCGTTATCAAAGAAAACGCTCCCAAGGCAGACGCTGAGGCGCTCGTTGCGAAACTTAAAGAAGCTGGCGCTACCGCTGAACTTAAATAAGTTTTTACAACACGAAAAAGAAGCTCTCTCCATCGGGGAGAGCTTTTTTCGCGTCTTTACACGATCAATAGTCGCTTAAACCGAGCAGATAATCGGACGAGATCTCCAAATACACGCAAAGAGCAAAGAGCGTTTCCAATGAGGGAACGCTTTTTCCCGTTTTATAGTCGGTAACACACTGCTTCGTAACGTGTATCGCACGCGCGATTTCCGCTTGCGTTCGTCCGCTGTTTTTTAATACTTCATTAAATCTTTTTGTAAATTTCATATAAATATTATAGGAAAAACGGTCAGTTATTACTTGACAGTCAGTTAAAAACTGATTATAATATAGAAAAAGTCAGTTATTAACTTACTTTATCATCATATAATAGATGGCGTTCATATAAGAAAAGCAAAACGAGAATAGAGGCGGCGCGGCGTAGTTGAAATGAAAAAGATAAACGGAAAGGCAAAGAAAATATTGACGGTGGGCGCAAACGTATTGACGTATGCGTTTTTGGTGCTTTGCTGTTTCGTATTGTTCATTGCCGTTTCGTCCAAAAAGGACGCGGACGGCGCGGCGACGTTGTTCGGGAAACAGATCCGTATTATACGCTCGGATTCCATGGCAAAGAGTGAATTTACCGACGTGAGCGATTATAAGATCAAAGATATTCCCGTGAAATCGCTGATCGTAGTGGAAACCGTGCCGAAAGACGAGGCAAAACGCGAGGCGTGGTTCTCGAAGCTGAAAGTAGGCGACGTGCTCACCTTTCGATACGTATTCGTATCCCAAGAAACGGTAACCCACCGTATCACGGCGATCGAGGCAAAAGAGGGCGGCGGGTATATTATCGAGCTGAAAGGGGATAACGCCGCGAGCGAAAACGCGGCGGGTACGCAAACGATCGACACTTCCGATCTGCAAAGCCCCAACTATGTGATCGGAAAAGTAACGTGGAATAGCCATGCGCTGGGCGTGCTTGTGTACGCGTTGAAAACGCCCGTCGGGATTATTTGTATCGTTATCTTGCCCAGCTTGATCATTATCTGCTTGGAGATCGTACGGATCGTCGGCGTGTTGCAAGAGGGCAAGCGCAAGAAAGCCAAGGAAGAAGCGGAGAAAAAAGAAAACGAGATCGAGGAGCTGAAACGCCAGCTTGCCGCGTTGCAGACTGCCGTTGCAAATACCGTACAACCGCAAGAGCAAAAGCAAGAGCAGCCGCAAGAACAAGCGCAGACGGAAGAAAAAACGGTAGAGGAAAAGGAAACGACGGAAACGCAACCGCCAACGGAAACGGAAGAAAAGAAAGGGGAAACGACCGATGCAAATGAGAAAGAGGAAAAGCATGAGACAGCAAAAGAAAACGAAGAAAAAGGAGAAGTAACATGACGACTGCAATTATTATCTTCATGGCGTTTGCCGTTGTGCTCAGCTTATTTTCCGTGCTGATCATCACGAAAGAGGTCGTGGAAGAGCGCTTGGAAAAGCGCAAGCTGAAAGCGGCGGAAAGCAAACCTGCGGAAATGCCTAAGCCCCAACAATCCGACGAACCGCAACCGATCGCGGAAACGGAGGAAGAGCCGATCGTGCAAGAAGAAACGGCGACGGCGGAAGTGATTCGTTTTGCGCCGAGAACGGTACAGACCTTGGAAGAAAAATATCTCGCTTTGGACGGGAAATCCCGCGGATATTACGATGAGATCGTCAAATACGCGTTGGCGCAAGAGAACGTAAAACGCATTAAAAACGCCCGTTACGAGGAATACAAGGCAGGGAATACGCGTTTGGTGCGCTTGCTTGTAAAGCGCGGCGTAGTGGTATGCGAATTCGTATTGCCTAACGCCGATTTCAAGAACTATATCAACGAAAACAAGGTAAACGTCAAGCTCGCTTCGACGGTAATGCGTATCACGGACGAAGGGACGGTACAGGCGGCGAAAGACAGTATCGATATCGTAGTCAACGCCTTGGCGCAAGAACGGGAATATAAGAAACAGCTTGCCCGCGAGCGTCGGAAAGAAAACAGAAGAAAGGAGAAAGAGCAACGATGAAACGGAGAGCAAAAACTTTATTATTATCGTGTATGACGATCGTGATGAGCGTAATGGTCCTGATCGCAGGCAGTTTTGCGTTATTTTCGGAAGATAAAAATGTGAGAATGCACCTTATTGCAGGCTCGCTTGACGCTAAGCTCGAACGCACGGCGCTCGTTACGACCAAGCTCAACGAAAAGGGCTATCTGGTAACGGTAGAAGAACAAACGGCGGAAGACGCTGCCGTGCCCTTTACCGAAGAAACGACCGCAAACGTTTTCGGGTTGGGCGCAAACGAGAAGATCGTACCTTGCACGGTACTGTCGGCAACCATGTGCCTTACCAACGACGGCGACGTTGCGTTTGGATATTGGCTGGAAATCAAAGCTGAGGAAGGCTACGAAACCAGCGAGCTGGCAAAACAGATCAAAATAACGGTAACGCCCGGGAACGGCGAAGCAAGCAAATCTCAATACGTTTCCGACGGCTTGTCGATTGGGAGTAGCGACGACATGCTCGGCACGATAGAGGTAGGCAAAGCGGCAACGTTTACGGTGAAGATAGAATTCGAGAGTCGCTCGGACAACAACGCGGCGCAGAACGCAGAGACGATCTTCGATCTTATCGTACACGCAACGCAGGAAACGGACGACCCGAATTCTTAAATCGAAACAATTCAGCGGCGCAAGCCGTGGGCAAAACAGCGGATTTTTCCGTGGGGATAAGCGGGAAAAGATGGGAGAAAAAATAAAAAGAGGTAAAAAACCATGAAGAAAAAGAACAAAGTATTGGCAACTTCCGTGGCGACGATCGCGCTGTGCGCGAGCTTGGTCGCAGGCGGGACATATGCTTTATTTACCAGCGAATCGACGGTAAATATCGCGGTTACGTCGGGTACGGTAGACGTAGTGGCTACGGCAAGCGAGCTTACCCTGTATTCGAAAGGCGTAGAGCAAAAGGGCAATACGTTTGAAAACGGCGGTACGGCAACGAAAGTAGACAACGAGATCTCGATCGACCGTATGACCCCTATGGACAGCGTAAATTTCGATATCGAAATCGAAAATTACAGCGACGTGAGCGTACAATACAGAACGGTGATCAAATCGGTAGACGATACGGGGCTGTTCGAAGCGTTAAACGTAACGTTTACGGAAGACGAAGTATCGCAGACGTTCGAGGGCGGTTACGCGTATGCCGATTGGGCTACGCTGGACGCAGGCGATAACGATCCCTCTACTCCCGAGGACGTATCGACGATCAACGTAAATATCGAATTCCCCAACGGCGACAACCAGAACGGGTATCAGGGCAAATCCTGCAAGCTCGCGGTGGTCGTAGAAGCGGTACAGGGCAATGCAGACGTAGTCAACCCCGTAACGCAGACGGGCGAAAGAAGCTGGGACGTTAACTCCGAAGAGGGTATGATGATGATGAACGGCATTATCGAAAGTAACGCTCACGGCGAGGGCAAAGAGCTGAATTTCAAATTGACCGCAGATATGGATATGACGGGTTATGCTTGGACTCCTCTCCACGCTTGGTGGGTCAACGTTGACGGTGATAACCATACGGTTTCGAACGTGAACGCGGGTGTCGGCGTTTACGGCAGAAGTGGCTTTATCGGCTATTTAGGTGGCAGTACGCTTGAAAACGTTACGCTTGAAAACGTAACGGCATGCGGTACGCAAGCGGGCGTTGTTGCAGGTTCGTTGGAGGGCGCAACGCTTACGAACGTAACGATCGCAGGCGAGAATAGCGTAACGTTCGACCAGAGCGTAAATCCTGCGGAAACGTGGGGTGGCGTCGGCGCAGTGGCAGGCGTTTCAACGTCCGTGAAAAATTCCAACGTTACGATTGCAAGCGGCGCAACCGTAACAGTGAATTACAACGACATTATTTCGAAAGCACCTTTCTACAACGACTATTCGCAATTACAGGATATCAGCGCGTACGTAACCAACAGCGGTACGGTTGCAAAGACTGGTGAGTGGTTGAGCTATGTCGCCGACGGTGTAGCGCAAAAGATCGATGGTACTTACGTAATTACCAACGCAAACGGTTTGAAATGGTTTAGCGGAAAATATATCGTTTCCAACAACGGCACGGCGGAAACCTGCAATATTGAGTTGATGAACGACGTAGACCTCGAGGGTGCGGAATTTGCGGAAATCGGCGTAGCTTACGGCGATACGCTGAACTTCAACGGTAACGGATATACGATTTCCAACGCGAAGTTTACTACGGGAAGACACAACGGAATGACGAATATCGGTATGTTTTACGTGGATAGCGGCGCGACGTTGAACGTAACCGATCTTAATCTTGCTTCGCCCGTGGTAGCGGACGGCGTAGATGAATACTCGATCGGCGTGGCGGCTGTCGTTGGCTATGCGAACGGTGCAGTCAACCTGACGAACGTTGACGTTGCGGGAGCAAGTGTTAATAATACCAAAGGTAACGCGGCTATTTACGTTGGCTACTGTGTAAACAAGGTTACCTTAACGAATTGCGACGTTACTAATTCGGTTGCGAGCGGTGAAGTTGAGGACGGCGTTGTACGCGCGGATAAAACGGGCGCGTTCGGTGCTACGGTGAATACGGCAAACTGTACGTTCGCTGTGAATAATTGCACGAACGACACCGAGCTTGCGGTGGCTGGGCGTGTAATCAACGGCGCAACGATGACGATCGACGGCGTACCTTATGTAATTGTAACTTCGACGGACAACAGTGCTATTTCTGATGTTTTGAAATCTGCTGAAAATGGCTCCACGATTGCTTTGCCAGAGGGCACTTTTACCGTAGGGGCTGCGGCAGGCAAAACGGTAACCTTGGTCGGTAATCGCGATACAAAAATTGACGTTACGAGTGGTCTTACTTATGTGCAGGGCTCAGAAATTACGTTTAAGGGTCTTACCATTCAAAGTGAACCCGAAGGCGCAGGTTATACGAATGGTTTGGCTGATGCTAAAAATGCCGTGTTTGAGGATTGCGTAATCAACGGAACGCTTGGGCTTGACTTTTCCTGCGAATTTAAGAACTGTGAATTTAACATTACGGGAGATTACTACAACGTTTGGACTTGGGGCGCAGGAACCGTTTCGTTTACTGAATGTACCTTTAATTGCGACGGTAAAGCGTTGTTGGTTTACGCGAACGTTCTCGACAATGGCACCAGTCATCAGACTGTGAACATTAACAAGTGCACGTTCAACGATAATGGCGACGATACGATTACGGGGAAAGCGGCGATCGAAATTACCGATACCTACCCCGCGAATAACATTACGTATGACGTAATCATTAACAATACTACCGTTAACGGATTTAGCGTTACTACTCAAAATTCGACGACGTTCGGCGGTAGCGATCTCGGCACCAACGTTTGGGGCAACAAGAACCTGCTTACAACCGACGATCTCAACGTTGTGATCGACGGCGTAGACGTTCACTGAGATTTATAAAATAATACGCACAAACGGGGCGGGCGAGGTTTATCCTTGCCCGTCTTTTGTGTTAAACGGATAAAAATTATAAAAACAAGTCAAACACGCTTGACAGAAAAGCAAATAAAGGGTAAAATAGTAGGGTAAGAATAGCGTATGCTAAAATGGAGAAAACGGCTATGTTCAAGAAAACGATGAAAAAACTTGCTTGCGGCGTGCTTGCGGTAGCGAGCGTGGTGGCTTGCGCGGGAACTTTCACGGCTTGCGAAACTTCTAATCCCGAAGTGAAAATGCAGATCGAGTTCAACGGCGAAACCTATAACCTGAATTATAAGCTGTACAGAAAAATCGCGCCGACCACCGTCGAGCATTTCCTGTATCTTGCGGATAACGGGTATTACGACGGGCTGTGCGTGCACGATTACGACGCGGATAACCTCAAAATGTACACGGGCGGGTATTCCGTTGCGACCGACGAAACGGATACGGACGGGCTTGTTTACAAGTCTTATTACGACGCGATCGCGGCGTTCGATAACTACGGAAAATTCCCCATGAGCGTATGGCGTAATGAGGATAAGAAAAATCCTACCTATACCCTGTACGGCGAGTTCAAAAACAATAACTTCGAAGTGAAAAACGGCGCACTGAAAGAGAGCTTCGGTTCTCTTACCATGTACTATCACGACATCGCGAGCTATGCGGCTTCCGAAAATACCGTATACGTTTCGCGCGCGGACGGGAATACCGAGCTTGCGAGCAGACAATACAAGTACAACAGCGCGACTTCGTTGTTCTATATCTCGCTGCTTGACGGCGAACAGGAAAACCAAGGTTATTGCACCTTTGCTACCTTGAAATCGGGCAGCGTAGAGGTTTTGGAAGACCTGCAAGCGGATATCACGGCGTATATCGAAGCGAATTACACCGATTCCACGGACGACGAGGACGATTTCACGACCTTGCGTTCGGTACGCGTAAATACGGACGATCCGTTCGTGGGCGAAAACACGATCAACAAATCTTTCCACGTGCCCAACGCGCCTATCGTGATCAAGAAAGTAGAAGTGAAAAAATTCTGATAAAAAGCGATAAAAAAAGAGTAAACTCGAAAGGGTTTACTCTTTTTTTTTGCGTCTAAGGTTTGCTATGCAAACGCGAGATACGCAAGTGAATTGAAATAAATTTCGTGAATTGCCCTTACGGGCGTGAATTGCAAGGCGTTGCCTTGCGTTGTGGAATAATTCAATAACGCGTTGAAAAGCAACGCATTTCACGACGGCACAAGCCGTCATTTCACGGGCGTAGCCCATTTCACGAATTGCAATAGCAATTCATTTCACTGCTTTTGCCCTTACGCGTTTTCTTTCAGCCAAGCCTCTGCTTTTTCCGCGCTCATACGCTTGATGTCCTCTTTTGCATACTTACTGTCTGCGCCACCGTTTACGTAGAGGAAATAGCTACCGCTTTCCGTCTGATACAGGCTTTCTTCATAGCCCGCGGGATCGCCGTACGCACCGCTCGTAACTTTCTTCACAAGAGTAGAGGTTGCCGTGTCGTAAACCTTTTTACAAATGATCTTTTGCATTTTTTCAAATTCTCCTTTTTTTTGTTTATACGGATATTGTACACTATACAGAAGATTTTGTCAATCGCGAATACGGTCTTTTTTACGGTAAATTTATCCTTTCACGTCGATTATTTTCCCGTCCGCCGTTTCCACGCTAAAATACACCGCCTCAAACAGCCGATCCCCCCGTTTTTTGATTAGTCCGCAACGTTTTGGGTCAGCCGTCAGCGTAACGGCAACGAAATCCCCCAAAAATCCGACGATCTTTTCCGCGTCGGGTCTTAATTCGTCAGACAAAAGCTCGGCGTAATTTGCCCCGATTAAAACGCTCTCAAAAAAGGCGTAGGCGAGCAGGTCCTCTTTGGGTGCGTTCACAGATTGCCGAACGGTAAATTCCGTCTGGGCACAAGCCGTTTCCGTCAATTCCCAAGCGCACTCGGCGGTGCGCCCGAACGCGTCGGACAAAGGCAATACGGCGCGGAGTACATTTTCTTCCACGGTATAGGAAAGAACGGTTTCCATGAGTAACCGTTCGCCCGTTTTCGCGTATACGGCAAGACAATTTTCGCACTCGACGAACACGAGCCCGCTATGGAATACCAGCGCACCGCTTTCAAAAGTATCGGGCAGAGTATCGGTATGCAATTCGCCTAAGTATTCAATGGAGAGTTGCAGTCTGCCTTGGCGAAAAAGAGTGGCAAGCACGCCGTTTTCCTTGGCTTGGGCGAGGGGTTTTAAGGTGAAATCGGCGGGCGGGAAGTCGCGCGCGTACAGGACTAACCCGTCTTTGAGGAGATATACCTCGAAATTTTCAGGCGGGGAAAAGCGGAGGGAGTCGGTGAGGAAACAGCCGATAGAAAGACCGCCTTGGGGGGAAAATTGTGCGTAGATATTGTCTTTTAAGGAGATTTCGGCGTAGCGTTCGAATTTGTCCGTAACGCCGAAAAACGCGCCGTTTAGGGTCAAAGCGCACGGGCGAGAGGATAAAAAATAAATTTTCATAGTTTACTATATTCTTTTTCTTTCTGAAAATGTATAAATACGGAAAAATTCGTTAATAATTTGCGTGAAGTTCAAAAAATCGGAGGAAAAAATTATGAACAAGATCAACGGTTACACGGAAGAAGAAGCGAAAAATCTCGTCGATTATATCAAGGAAGGCAAACAAAAGGGCAAAACGCTTACTTATCTTTTCGAAACCTACGGCTTGCGCCACGGTCGGGCAAAGGGTAGCGTGCGGAACTATTACTATGCGCTCATGAAGAACGAAAAAGGGGACGAACGGATCGTAAAGCTCCTCGACGGTTCGAGCCTGTCGGTGGAAAAGATCCGTGAATTCACCGAAGAAGAAACGGACGAGGTGTTGCGCAGTATCCTCGCGGAAAAAAGCAAGGGTATGTCCGTTCGTCGGGCGATCTTCAATCTCTCGAAGGGGGACGACAAATTGATGTTGCGTTTGCAGAACAAGTATCGCAACACGTTGAAAAAACAGCCCGGGCGCATCGCGGAGATCGCGGCGGAAATGGGTCTGAAAGACGCGGGAGAGTATGAAAAACGCGCAAACGGCGCGCAAAAAACGGCGCCTGATCGGGATTTTCTGCGTCGCAGATTGGAAAACGAGATCAACGCGTTATACGATCGGCTTGCACAGGCGTTGAAAACGGAGAACGAACGGCTCCGTTCGGAAAACGCAAGGCTGAAAGAGGAAAACGAAAAATTACGTCTTTCGTAAAGAAAAACGACCGTTTTACACGGTCGTTTTTTCGTTATTTATCCGCTTTTTCGACGGCTTTTTTGACTTTTTTCTTGGTCTCGTCTACGGCTTTTTCCGTTTCCTGCGCGATTTTTTCCGCACCTTTTTCAACGGTCTCGATCTTTTCTTCGAGCATTTTATCGAGTTTAGCTTGTATCTCTTCCTGGCTCTTGCGGACGAGCGTACGCATTTTGTAATTGTTCGTTACGAGCAACGCGCCGCCGACGCCGCCGAGCAGCATACCGATCACGAATTTTTCCATACTGACCTCCTTATCAGGGTATTTGCTACCGTCAGTATGTGGAAAGTCGGGGAATATATACTCTCATACGCAAAAAAATCCCCGAAAAATTTATACGAAACGATAGACGGGAGCAAGGTTTTGTGGTATAATAAGTCTATGGAAAAGAGAGCGATAGCCTTCGATATAGGCGACAAACGAATCGGCGTGGCGATCTCCGACCCGTTCAACGAGTACGCGATGCCCTGTGAAACGTATTACCGTACGCGCGTGATCGATAAGGACGCAGCGGCGCTTGCCAAAATGGCAAAAGACCGCGGCGTGGGCGTGATCGTGTGCGGTATGCCGTTCAATTTCGACGGTACAGAGAGTATCCAGACGGTGAAAACGCGGGAATTTATCGAATACCTGCGCGAAAAGACCGATCTGCCGATCGAGCTGGAAGACGAGCGGTTTACGACGATGCAGGCGCGGGAAACGCAAATGATGGGCGGGGTCAAGCGCGAGGATCGGAAAAAGACGGTGGATTCGATCGCGGCGTCGTATATTCTCGAAAGCTATCTTGAACGGCAAAAAAATAAAAAGAAAAAATCGGAGGAAAACACTATGGCAAAGGACATGAACGAAGAACTGTACGAAACGGACGAGGACCGTATCATCGAGCTGGAAGCAGACGACGGTACGACGGAAAAGCTGTATCATATCGCGACCTTAGAGTATCGCGGTAAGCCCTATTGCGTGTTCCAGAAAGCAGAACCACAGTCGGAAGAGGAAGAGGACGAAGTGATTATTTTCGCGCTCGACGAGGAGAACGAATTGCTGTTGCCCGTCGAGGACGCGCACCTTTTGGACGAGGTGTTTGCGGAGTTCTGCCACCAGTACGAGGAGTACGAAAACAGCGACGAAGCAATGGGTATGGAGTAACGGCAATGAAGCGAAAGGAAATCAGGATCCGAGATCCATTCATTCTGACGGACAAAGAAAACGGGTGTTATTATATGTATGGAACAACGGACTTGAAGCCGTTTTCGATGGAGGCAGGAAACACTTTTGCGGTTTATAAAAGCTATGATCTGGAAAATTTCGAAGCCCCGATCGTAGTATTTGATGGTGAGGAGCAGGGTTTCTACGCGGATCGGGATTTTTGGGCGGCGGAGGTGCATCAATATCAAGGGAAATATTATTTATTCGGTACGGTGAAATCGGAAAAGACTTTTCGCGCTACGCATATTTTCGTTTCGGATACTCCGTACGGGAAATTTACTCCTCTTACGACAACGGCGCGTACGCCCGAGAGTTGGGAATGTATCGACGGAACGCTGTGGGTGTAAAACGGAACGCCGTATATGATTTTTTGCCACGGCGGGAAGCAGGCGAAACGAGGCGATATGTGCGCGTTGGAATTTTCCAAAGACTTAACGACGCCGATCGGCGAACCCTTTATTTTATTTTCCGCTTCCGACAATCCCTTAGCAACCGCATTGCCTGAGGAATGGAATTTAGGGAAAGACACCTACTGCCTTGACGGACCGTATCTGTATCGGGAAAACGGGGCGTTGAAGATGATTTGGTCGAGTTTTTTAGGCCGAAAATATCATATTTTCGAAGCGACAAGCGAGGGGTTGAAATCGCCTTGGAAACATTCGAGGGGCAAATTCGAGTTGGACGGCGGACACGCAATGCTGTTTGAACGATTAGACGGACAAAGAATGATCGCCTTACACGCTCCGAATAAAGCAGGGTTAGAACGCTTGGAAATTTTTGAGTATTAAAAGCGCTTTATAAAAAACGCATTTCCGATAGGAAGTGCGTTTTCGTTTACTCGTTATGCAGTTTACCGCAGTGCGGGCACAGGCTTTCGCCCGTCTGGGCGATGGGGTGGATATTCCGATAATACATTCGCGCCTCGGCGTATTTGTCGAACAGGTATTTGTCCTTGCGCGTTTCTTCCGCTTTGCGCCACGGGAGCTTAAAATCGGTAATCCCCGTCGCGCAATATTCCTTGCCCGTTTCGGGGCAAACCTTGCCGTATATTTCCGTACGGCAGACGGGACAGACGCCGCCCCGTTCGGTTTTCGTCATCGGCTGACCGCAGAACGGGCAACGCTCCCGCTCGGTATCCGAATACACCATACCCCGCAAGAGTATTTGCTGTATCCTGCGGAAAGAATCGATATCGAACAAGCTCAGATACACGGAGTTTTTCGCGCCGTATTCGATCGGGTTTGCGAGCAGATACTCGTCCGCGGCGTGCGCGGTTTTGAATTCTTCCACCTGCGCCGCGGAATATTCCTCGCCGTAAAACAGCAGACAGATCCGATAAGTGCGGTCTTTGGAAAAGGAAAACCGCAGTCCTACGATATCCCCGTGTTCCAGCGTTTCCAGCCGTAGTTTCCACGAATACAAAACGCTTTCGGCGTTCAAACGGCAGAAATCGAGTTTTTGTTTCTTATTGAACGCGAAGTTGAAATGCCCGACGGCGAACACGGAAAGGAGATTGCAATACGCCGCGTAGGCTTCTGTGGAGGTCCGCATATTCAGCGCCGTATCGTCGATCTCTTCTTTGTCCTCGTTGAACCATTTCAAAAGGTTATACACCTGCCGATAGTCTTTTTGCAGACGAAAAACGTTCGTCTTTTTCAAGGTAATTTTCGCGGTATTTTTGCGACAGTGCCGATAGACGGGGGAATTGAGCTTACAACGCAGCGTTTTGTCGATAAAAAACAGCTTTTCCAGACACCGCTCGTAGGCGAGGTTGTATTTATCCTGCGCGCGGGCGTAACCGATGTGGAGTTTTCCGATCGCGAGGAAATAGTTCAAATGGTTCGTGCGTTCGAGGAGGTTGAAATGCAGATCGCGATGCGCGTACATCACGTCTTTGAGCAGTCGGATATTTCGCCGCGTGAAAGACAGGATCATATTGACGAGCCGCGCAAACGCCACGTTCTCGTAGATCGCGTAATCCTCCTGCCGATCGAGGGTCATCAGCTTTCGGGGTTTCAGTCCCTCGCTCGTAACGTCCCCCCAAAGCTCGCTATGCCTAGCGACGTGCGCCACCGATTCGTTATTGATAACGCGCACCGATTCGACGGGCAGAATGTTGTGCACGTCTTTGAGCCGCGTGATCGGTTTCGTGAAGATCCGTTTCAAGGCGGGCAGCGCCTGAACGATCTTGTCCAAAGCCTGTTCCATAGAGCGGAAATGCTCGTCCTTGGGCACGACGAAGAGATTGACGCGGTGTAATGTGTAGTTGTCAAATTCGGGATAGGAGATAGGGCGGTGTTCTTTTGCAAATTGCAAAAGCGACAGATACTCGTCCTCCCATTCCGATTTCCAAGAGCTATCCATCGTCAATCCTCGTTGAGCTTCAGGATAAATTCACTGCACTTGTGCAGGTTGAGCTTTTCAAATTCCGCCGCGAGCTGTTCTTTGTTCTCCACGCTTTTCAGCTCTAATTTCGCAACGACCTTGCTCAAAAGTATGCTTTCGACGGCGGCGTGGATCACCGCGTCCGTCGCCGCAAAGCACGCGCAGTACACGCTGACGAAGCTCTCGATCTGCATCGCGATACGGTTACCGAAAGAAATGTTATAGGGCGCGAGCAGTTTTTCCACTTGGCCGATCACGGGATACGCGTCGACGTTGAATTTGACCGCTTTTTTCGCCTCGGCAAACAGGCGCGTAAGCGTTTCCACGGGCAGATACCGCTGGGGGATCGGCTCGTTGTAGAACGTAACCTTCGCCGCGCGTTTGTTGAAATTCATCGTGTGCGCGCGGTCGTATACCTTGTCGCTGATCTCGAACGTGCTTTCGTCGCGATTTGCCGTGCCGATAAACCAGACGTTAGGCGGGATTTTCAGGTTATGCCCGTCGGTAAGCCCGCGATAGGGGATACGCTCGCCGTCTAAACTGCGGTACAGCCCGACGTTCAAAAGCCGCAGCTCGCGTTTGTCTTCCTCGTTTTCCATAAGGGAGAGGAAGTCGGAGAAATAGTACTCGATACGGCTCAGGTTCATTTCGTCGAGGACGATAAAGGTGAGCGTTTCGGGGTTGAGCTTCGCTTTGTACAGAGCCTGCGTGAATTTCTTGGGCGTGTACGTTTTACTGAATTCGTTGTAATAGCCGAGCAGTTCGTTCTTGTCCCGCCACGAGGATTCGACTTCGACGATCTCGCAGTTTGACAGCAGCGCTTCGGAGAAGATCTTGGGCAAGCTCGTTTTACCCGTACCGCTCATACCCTGTAAAATGGACAGTCTCGTCGTGCCCAGCCCCGCGATAAAGGTCGCGATGTCCTCCTGCGTATACGAGAGATGCAAACGGCTGTCGCGCGCATATTCGACGATAAATTGCACGAGCTTGGGCAGAGTGGGATTTTCAAACAGCGCGTGGCGTTTCGCCGCAAGCTCTCTTTGGAATACGGGGATCTTTTCGTCCAGCTCGGTAAATGCGGGACAGGGGTCGGCAAGCGCTACGGGCTGACCCGTTCCGTCTGCGCCGTTTCCGCCCGTTGCCGTCGGCATTTTCGTGATTTCGAGTTTGCCTTGGACGTTCTGCAATTCCCCGTCGTTTTCCTCCATAGCAAGACCTTTGGAATAGGGTCTTCGGAACAGCACCACGCCGAGCACGACGACGGACGCCGCGAAGAAATAAATAGAACGGCTGGTAACCTTGTATTTAATTTGTTCGGTTACGATAATACCGAGGGCGTTGTCTATGAGATCCTCGATCATTCCTTGATTGAGCTTTTGCACGATCTGATAGTATTTCCCGAAGAGCCCGACGAGCAGACAGCAAACCGCACTCAAAATAACGGTAGAGATCGACAGCTTATAGTAGAGCTTGGATTTGCTGAGATAGCCGATGAGGGAAAGGAAAAAGGTCGTAAGCAATACGGTCAGCATTGCAAGGAGCAGGAACACGACGAGCTGACCGCCGCCGTTGAGCGCGGCGTAGCGGTCGAAAAGATCCGCGCCTGAAATTTTAATGGTCTCGAATTCCATGCCGAGCATGCTTTCGTCGAACTTGACGGTAAGGATATTCGTAAGCAAGGCGCACACCGCGAGCACGGTAAGGATCGCGGTATAGATAAACAGTTCGAGCCGCGCTTTGTTTGCGGTTTTGGATTTTTCTCTGTATTCTTCGACCCGTTCCTCCGATTCTTCTTCCAGATCGAGTTCTTTTCGCGCCCAATGCAGCATTCCTGCGACCAGAGCAAACGCCACGTCCGCGATCAGCACGACGATAAAGGGGAAAATGTTATTCGCCCGTTGCGCGCTGCCCTCCGTCGCTTTGGCTATGGTTGCCGTGATCAGTCCGCCGACGAAGAACACGCCCGTTGCGATCGAACTGCAAACGAGGATATTTTTCGCGTTTTTCGAGCATTTCGCTTCGTTCGTCAAAAACCCGTTCACGCATTTGAGCGCAAACACCGCTTCGACGGCGAGGGCGACGAGCACGAATGCGAATACGCCTACGCCTATGTACGCCGTACCCTCTTGCACGGCAAGCTCGTCGCTGAAAAGCGAAAACGCTTTCAGGGGCGTTAAAGCGGTTTCAGAGGCTTCGCGCACGCCTGCCACTTCTTCCACAACGAGGTTGCAAAAGGGCGTAAACAGCAACGCGAGCGTAAAGACGACGCCCACGGCGGCTATGCCTAAAAACAGACCTCTGCGGGCTTTTGCATAACTTTCACTGCAAAGTTTCTTGAAAAATTCTTTCATTTGGAACTTCCTTTTACGTAGTATTTTTATTGTATCAATAAAAGCGCCGATTGTCAAGCGTATCACTCTTTTTTGACGGAAAAGGGGATTTTCCTTTGGGAAACCGCGTGCGTTTCGTTGCCATTCGGATTTTTTTGTGTTATAATAACGGCGTTGAAGAACCGAAAGGGAGAAAAACCATGAAAAAAATCTACGTTGTGGGAAGTATCAATACCGATTTGGTGATCAAAACGCCGTATATGCCGAAACAGGGCGAAACGCTTACGGGCGAGGGCTTTTTCACGGCGCACGGCGGCAAGGGCGCGAACCAAGCCGTGGCGGCGACGCGGTTGGGCGGCGAAGTAATCATGTGCGGCTGCGTGGGGAAGGATCATTTCGGCGAAGCGGCGTTGCAGGCTTTGCAAGACGACAAGGTAGACGTCGGGCATATCCGCGTCGTAAACGGCAAGTCTACGGGTACGGCGGTGATCATCGTTGCGGACGGGGATAACCGCATTATTTTAGACAGGGGCGCAAACGCAAGCCTTACGCGCGGGGATATCGATTCGGTCTTGGAGACAGCCGAGGCGGGAGATATCTATCTTACGCAGTTGGAAAATCCTATTGACGTTATCGGCTACGGCATAAAAAAAGCCCGTGAAAAGGGCTTGTTCGTTATTCTCAACCCTGCGCCTGCCGATAAGGCTATCGAGCCGTATTTAAGCGATTGTAACCTGATTACGCCCAACGAAACGGAAGTGGAAATTTTGGGCGGTCGGGAGCGGCTGTTGCAAAAAGCAGAAGCCCTACTGATTACGCTGGGCAGTCGGGGCTTTGAAATTTCTACGAGGACGGGAAGTCGGCGTTATCCGTGTATGAAGATACAACCGATAGATACGACGGCGGCGGGGGATACCCTTTGCGGCGGCTTGGCGGCAATGCTTGCCGAAGGAAAAACGCTGGAAGAGGCGGCAAAATTCGGCAGCCGCGCCGCGTCGATTGCCTGTACGAGAACGGGCGCGCAACCCTCCATTCCTACGAGGACGGAAGTAAACGAATACGAGGGGTAAAAGGACGGATTTCAAATGCAAAACAATTACAAAAGAGTAAAATTCGGGTGCTACGCTACGAATATTTCTATGTCGGTCGTTGGCAATCTTTCCCCCGTGCTGTTTATTACTTTCCGTAGCCTCTACGGGATATCCTATTCCCTTTTGGGCTTGCTCGTGCTCGTCAATTTCTTTACGCAGCTTACGGTCGATCTCATCTTTTCTTTCTTTTCCCATAAATTCAATATCCCCAAAACGGTAAAGCTCACCCCCGTTATCACGATACTCGGGCTTTTGATCTACGCGCTGTACCCCTTTATTTTTCCAAACTCCGTCTACGTCGGGCTGGTGCTGGGTACGATCGTGTTTTCCTGTTCGAGCGGATTGAGCGAGGTGCTGATCAGTCCCACGATCGCGGCGATCCCCGCCGACAATCCCGAACGTGAGATGAGTAAGCTCCATTCCATTTACGCTTGGGGCGTGGTGGCGGTGATCCTCGTCAGTACCTTGTTTTTGCTTTTCGTCGGGCAGGAATATTGGCAGTGGCTGGCACTCGGGTTTATCCTGATCCCCCTGACGGCGTTCTGTCTTTTTACAGGCGCGGAGATCCCCGCTATGGAAACGCCCGAGCGGGTATCGGGCGCGGTCGCGTTTTTGAAAGACAGAAAGCTTTGGCTCTGTTTTTTCGCTATTTTCCTCGGCGGTGCGGCAGAATGTACGATGGCGCAGTGGAGCTCGGGCTATCTTGAACAGGCGCTGGATATCCCCAAGGTCTGGGGGGATATTTTCGGGGTTGCGCTGTTTGCGCTCGCGCTTGGCTTGGGGCGTTCGCTGTACGCCAAATACGGACAGCATATCGAAAAGATACTCTTTTTCGGCGCGGTCGGCGCGGCGGCGTGCTATCTCGTCGCGGCGGCGGTGAATATTTCCGTTATCGGACTGCTCGCCTGCGCGCTGACGGGCTTCTGCGTATCGATGCTTTGGCCCGGGTGTCTGATCGTCGCTTCGGATAAATTCCCCCAAGGCGGGGTATTTATATACGCGATGATGGCGGCAGGCGGGGATATGGGCGCGTCGGTAGGCCCTCAGCTCGTCGGCGTGGTCGCGGACGGCGTGATCGCGAGTAAAACGGGCGGAGAGCTTGCGTTAAAGCTCGGCTTGACCGCCGAACAGCTGGGCATGAAAGCGGGTATGCTCGTGGGAATGCTGTTCCCGCTCGCTGGGATATTCCTGTATCTCGCGCTGTGGCGCTCGAAAAAGAAAGGGCAGAACGCGCGGGAAAATATTTTGAATTAAGCGGTCAGAATAATTGAAAAAAGATTTATTCTGTGTTATAATTTTGTTATAAACTGCATAAGGAAGGTTTTTACGATGGATGAAACGTGCACGATGGAAGAGTATAACCGTAGAATAAAACGGGTGGTTATCACGAAAGAAGAGATCGACGCAGCGATCAAGGAAGCAGGGAAAAAGATCAGCGAAAGCTACGACGGCAGACCTATTTTGCTTGTCAGCATCTTAAAAGGCGCGTTCGTGTTTATGGCGGATCTGTGCCGTGCGATCACCGTGCCTTGCGAGATCGCGTTTATGTGCGCGAAGAGTTATTATAAAGGAACGACTTCGTCGGGCGTGGTCAAAATTACGATGGATCTCGATCAGGATATCAGCAAGTACCACGTAATTATCGTCGAGGACATTATCGATACGGGCAGAACGCTCAACGATATCGTAAAGCTCCTCAAAGCCAGAAACCCGCTTTCCTTGCGGGTCGTAACCCTGCTCGATAAGCCCGAAAGACGGCTCGTGGAATTCAAAGCGGATATGGCGCTGTTTACCATTCCCGACTTTTTCGTGATCGGGTATGGCTTGGACTGCGGAGAGTATTTCAGAAATTTGCCCTACATAGCGGAATATAATTGTAACGAGTAAAATTTTTCAGATATATATTTCCTGCAAAGCGGATATACTATACAGAAAGGAGCGTAGCAATGGACGTAGCAAAAAGCGTAGAGTATATCGGTGTCAACGACAGAAAAATCGATCTGTTCGAGGGTATGTACGCAGTTCCCGACGGTATGGCGTATAATTCCTACGTGATCTTGGATAAAAAGATCGCCGTATTCGATACCGTGGACGCGGCGTTTCAAAACGAATGGTTGCAAAACCTCGAAAACGCGTTAAACGGCAGACAGCCCGATTATCTCATCGTACAGCATATGGAGCCAGACCATTCGGCGAATATCCTCGCTTTTACCGAAAAATATCCGAACGCGAAAATCCTTTCGTCTTCGAAATCGTTCGTGATGATGAAAAACTTTTTCGGCTCGGATTTTGCAGAGAAACAGGTGGTCGTCGGCGACGGCTCGATTTTGGAGCTTGGCGCGCATAAGCTGACCTTTATCGCCGCGCCGATGGTGCATTGGCCCGAGGTCGTCGTAACCTACGAGGAAACGGAAAAGATCCTCTTTTCAGCGGACGCGTTCGGGAAATTCGGCGCGACGGATACGGAAGAGGACTGGGCGTGCGAAGCGCGGAGATATTATTTCGGTATCGTCGGCAAATACGGGGTACAGGTACAGAATTTACTCAAAAAGCTGTCGGGCTATGAGATAAAGACGATCTGTCCTTTGCACGGACCTGTACTCAAAGAAAACCTCGGCTATTATCTCGGTCTGTATAATACTTGGTCGAGCTACGGCGTGGAAAGCGACGGGATCGTGATCGCGTATACCTCCGTGTACGGAAACACCAAAAAAGCGGTGGAGCTGTTGGCGGAAACTCTCAAAGCAAAGGGCTGTCCGAAAGTGGTGATCAACGATCTTGCAAGGTGTGATATGGCGGAGGCGGTAGAGGACGCGTTCCGTTACGGGAAAATGGTTTTGGCAACGACGACCTATAACGGCGAGATCTTCCCGTTTATGCGGGAGTTTATTCATTCGCTCACCGAACGCAATTTTCAAAACCGCACGGTCGGGTTTATCGAAAACGGGAGCTGGGCGCCGATGGCGGCGAAAGTCATGCGCGGAATGTTGGAAAAATGTAAAAATTTGCAGTATACGGAAAACACGGTGAAAATTCTTTCAAGTTTGAGCGAAGAGAGCCGAGCACAAATTTCCGCGCTGGCAGAAGAGCTTTGTGAAGAATAAGGAGGGAAATCTATGAGCAAATACGTGTGCAGCGTATGCGGCTGGGTTTACGACGAAGAAGTCGGGTTGCCGAACAAAGGCATTATGGCAGGCACGAAATTCGAGGAGCTGCCCGAAGACTTCGAATGTGAGCTTTGCGGCGTAGACAAAGAAAATTTTACGGAAGAAAAATAAAAGGAGAAAAGGTATGGAAAACTATATCATTTGCAACTGTAAACAGGTAAGCTACACGGACATCGAACACGCGCTGGAAAATCATAGCAAGATGGAGGACGTGTTGGAAGTATTTAAGGACGTGCAGAGGATCACGCATTGCTCCACGGGTTGCGGCGGTTGCCACGACAAGGTATTGGACGTGATTTCCGAAATTATGATGGCGTAAAAACAAAACTCCCCGAGATTTTCTCGGGGAGTTTTCCTGTCCGTCCGTCAGATGACGACGATATCCATTGCTTTGAATTTGTCTTTGAGCGCGTCGGGGAAATCGTTGTCGGTAATCAGCACGTTGATATCCTCCGCGCGGGCGAACGTGTACGGCTTGATCTTACCGATCTTCGAGCTGTCGAGCATCATATACAAAAACTTTGCCTTTTTACAAACCACGCGCAACAGCTCCGCTTCTACCTGCGAGCTGCACGAGAACCCGTTTTCGGGCGTAAACGCCGCCGAAGAAATGATCGCAAGCTCGAAATTCGTGTCCGTGAAATACAGCGACGAGAAAGAGGACGCCGTAGCGAGGTTTTCCTTGATCAGCTGTCCGCCGAGCAGGTTGACGACCACGTTCTTCTTTTTGGCAAGCTCCGTCGCGACGGCAAGCCCGTTGGTGAACACGATATATTTTTTGTCCGGCATTTCCTTGGCAAGATACAGCGCGGTAGACCCGCCGTCGAGGAAAATCGAAGTCCCCTCGTCCAAAAGCCCCGCGGCTTTTTGCGCGATCTCGATCTTTTCGTCCGTATGAATGGTCGTTTTCTTGGTATACGGCTCGCCCGAGGTCTTTTGCACCTCGCGCACCGACATAGCGCCGCCCCGCACGCGAATGATCTTGCCTTCTTCTTCGAGCTGGAACAGATCTCGGCGCAAGGTCATCTGCGAAACGTTGGGGAAATATTCTTCAAGCTGTTCAAGAGAGAGCTTTCCGCGTTTGTCCAAAAGCTCCGCGATTTCTGCAATACGGTCCCGTTTCATCAAAAATGCCTCCTTAGTAGGTTAGTATATCAAATTTATCACAAAACTTACAAAAAAGCAAGCAAAAACTGTCAAAAAAACGGTTTTTTTGCTCCGTTTTCACAAAAAAGTCTGTTTTAGAGAAAAAACCGTTCATTTTTTCGGAGAAAGGATTATCAGATTTTCATAGAAAGGCGAAAGGTATCCATGAAAATTTCACGCGTTTTCGCTTGCGGTTTGCGCGTAGAAGTGCTATAATAGTAAGGAATAACAGGGAGAATAGAGAATTATGTACGATTTTCTTTCCGATTTGGACGAATATTTTTGCGAAAAATACGCAAATTACGACAAGCTGTGCGTATTGCCCGGCTATAAAATGCCCGTAATGCAAGCCTCCGAGGTGCGCGCCGACGGCAGGACGTACGCGTATACCCTGCCCGCAAGTACCATGCGGCTTGCCACGCAGGAAAAGAAAGCGGAGCTTTTAGCAGAGCTGAAAACGCGTATGCTGGATATCAACTTTTCCTTTTCTTTCCGCCCGCAGAAGCTGTTTGCGAGGATCGGGAATATTTTTTCCAAATACGCGTTTCATAAGAACTTGAAAAAGGTTTTGGAAAAGTACAAACTCTCCGAAAAGGACGCGGGCGAAAATCTCGCGGTTTCCGAGGAGATCTGGCAGGGGATCTGCAAGGGTAAATTCCTGCCCACGGTCAACCTCCTCTATTCGTTGGCGTTGACGGGGCACCTGAGTATGGACGATACGGCGTATCTTTGCTCCCTTTGCGGATACGAAGTGGATTATGCAAACGTCCGCGACGTGGTCGTCAGTTATCTGTTGACCCGCAGAGTATACAACACGGACATGATCGACAGCGCGTTAAACGAATACAAGATCACGAGTTTATTTCTCAAATAATTGTATTGAAAAACAGTTGCATTTTCGGTAGCGGTTGTGGTATAATTAGAAAAATTCAATATCCGAGCAGGAAAAGAGTAGTCTTTATAAGGAAACGGAAACAGAGAGGTATGCCGTAGGCTGAAAGCAGACCGTGGTTTTTGGAAAGGGCGAAAGTGCGTTTCTGCGTTTTAGGACAGACCAATCCTCTGCGGTTGCCTCCGTTATCGGGCGTAAAAGGGAAAACCTTTCGGGGTTTTCCGAAATAAAGTGGAACAGCGTGTAACGCCGCCTTTATATAATGTAAAGGCGGCGTTTTTTTTACTAGGAGGTAACGAATATGTGGTTTAAGAACCTCAGAGAGGACATCAAAGCGGCAAAACGGAACGATCCCGCGGCGCGGAATTGGTTCGAGATCTGGCTCACCTATTCGGGCGTGCATGCCTTATCTTGGCATCGCGTAGCGTATTTTTTTCATAAGATCAAGCTCAAACTCATAGCCCGTATCATCAGCCAGACGGCGCGGTTTTTCACGGGCATAGAGATCCACCCCGCGGCAAAGATCGAGGGCGGCGTGTTTATCGACCACGGCTCGGGCGTCGTCATCGGCGAAACGGCGGAGGTGCATAAAGGCACGGTGATCTATCAGGGCGTAACCCTCGGCGGTACGGGCAAGGAACGCGGAAAACGTCATCCGACGATCATGGAGAACGTAACGCTGTCGGCGGGCGCGAAAGTGCTCGGCGGGTTTACCGTGGGCAAGGGCGCGAAGATCGGCGCGGGCGCGGTGGTGTTAAAGGAAGTCCCGCCGTACGCGACGGTGGTCGGCGTGCCGGGGCGTATCGTGCGTATCCGTACCCCCGAAACCGAGGACGCGACCCATTCGGGGATCATCGCGGTAACGGCGCTGAACGCGGAACTGAAAGCGGAAGAGCTGGAAGCGCGGGAAGAAGAGGCGAAAGAAAAGGCGCGGATTGCGGAAGAAGAAAGAAGCAAGAAAAAATAAAGGAAGAGAAAGGTATGAAAATTTATAATTCGTTGACGAAAAGAAAGGAAGAATTTACGCCCATTGAGGGGAACAAGGTCAAAATGTACGCCTGCGGTATCACCGTTTCGGGCGAAGCGCATATCGGGCACGGGTATCAGGCGCTCATTTACGATATTATGCGCAAGTATTTGAAGAAGCTCGGCTACGACGTAACCTATGCGCGGAACTATACCGACGTGGACGATAAAATTATCGCAAAATCCCGCGAAACGGGTATCCCCGCGGACGAATACGCGGCGCAGATGATCGAAAACATCAACGGCGTTATGGAAAAATTCCGAGTGGACGATCCCGACGTATGGCTGAAAGCGACGGAGAATATCCAAAACATTATCGATTTCGTATCCGCGCTCATCGAAAAAGGACACGCGTACGCCACGGCAAACGGCGACGTGTATTTCGACGTGCAGTCGTTCCCCGCCTACGGGCAGCTTTCCAACCGCAACATCGAGGACGCGCTCGACGGCGTGCGCGTGGACAACGACGAGGAAAAGAAAAACGCGTACGATTTCGCGCTGTGGAAGAGCGCGAAGGCTGGCGAGATCTGCTGGGATTCCCCTTGGGGCAAGGGCAGACCGGGTTGGCATATCGAGTGCTCGGCAATGAACCGCGCGGCGTTCGGGGAACAGATCGATATCCACGGCGGCGGGAGAGATCTGATCTTCCCCCATCACGAAAACGAGATCGCGCAGACGGAGGCGCTCACGGGCAAGCGGTTCGTGCGGTATTGGACGCATAACGGGCTGATTAAGGTAAACGGTCAGAAAATGAGCAAATCCCTCGGCAACAGCCTGTTGCTTGCGGAATTGCTGGAAAAATATTCCGACGAGGCGGTGAAATTCGCGCTGTTGCAGACGAACTACCGCAACGATATCAATATCACGGACGATCTTTTCCCCGAGGCGGAAAAGCACCTGTACGAGTTTTACGGCACGCTTGCCGTCGTGGATAAGGTGATGGATAAGCTCCGCGGTATGGAGCTGACCCTCGAAAACGCCGACGCGATCCGCGCGGCGGAGATCGCGGAAAAGGTAGACGGGGAATTCAACGCCTGTATGAGCGACGATTTCAACACCGCGCTCGCCCTTTCCAACCTGTTCGGGTATTTCAAGGAAATGAAAAAGCTGCTCGCGCAGGGCGGTTCGGGAGAACTGTTTGCCGCGCTTGCGTACGCCGTGCAGATCAGAAAGACCTACGGTTTGCTGGGCTTGTTCCAAAAAAGCGCGAAAGAATACGCCGCTTGGTACGACGAAAAGAACGCTTCGGATATCCCCGCGGAGATAAAAGAGATCGCTGAGGAGCGTTGGCAGGCGCGTTTGAACAAGGATTGGGCGAAGAGCGACGAGCTTCGCGCAAAGCTCGCGGAGCTGGGCTATACGGTCAAGGACAGCAAAACGGGCTACGAGCTGACGAAAAACTAAAAGAAAAAAGGGCGGTTTTAAGCCTGCTATCGCTTGACAAAATCCGAAAGCGAATATATAATGAATAAGAATAAAACGTAGAGGAAAAACGATTATGAAGACGTATACAGGACAATCTTTGCGCGAAATGTATCTTAACTTTTTCAAGGAACGCGGACATAAAGTCATCCCGTCCGCATCCCTGATCCCCGAAAACGACCCCACGGTACTGTTTACGACGGCGGGTATGCATCCGCTCGTGCCCTATCTTTTGGGCGAAAAACACCCTGCGGGCAAACGGCTTACCGACGTGCAGAAATGCGTGCGTACGGGGGATATCGACGACGTGGGCGACGAACGGCACTGTACTTTCTTTGAAATGCTGGGGAATTGGTCGCTCGGCGATTATTTCAAGCAGGAAATGATCCCTTGGAGCTATGAATTTTTGACGGGCGAAAACTATCTCGGTATCCCGTCGGACAAGCTCGCCGTAACGGTATTCGGCGGGGACGACAGCCTGCCCCGCGACGACGAGGCGGCGGCGCTCTGGGAAAAGGCGGGGATTAAAAAGGAAAATATCTATTTCATGCCCCGCGAAAACAACTGGTGGGGGCCTGCGGGGCTGACAGGGCCTTGCGGTACGGATACGGAAATGTTCGTGATCCGTAAACCCAAGTGCTCGCCCGAGTGCACTCCCGACTGTAACTGCGGCGCGTTCCTTGAAATCTGGAACGACGTATTTATGCGCTTTAACAAGCAAGCGGACGGGAGCTTTACCGAGCTTTCGCAAAAGAACGTGGATACGGGTATGGGCTTGGAGCGCGCGCTGTGCGTTTTGAACGGTAAGTCCAGCGTATACGAAACGGATATCTTCGAAAACGCGATCAAGGCGATTGCAGAGCTTACGGGCAAGACCTACGGCGAGGACGAGGAAACGACGAAATCTTTCCGCGTATTGCTCGATCATACGCGTACGGCGACCTTTATGCTCGGCGACGAGAAAGGCATCGTGCCGTCCAACACCGATCAGGGGTATATCCTGCGCCGTATCATTCGCCGTGCGGTACGGTATGGGCGTAAGATCAACCTGCCCGAGGGCAGTCTTGCGAAGATCTCCGAATCCTTTATCGAGTATTATAAAGAGGTATATCCCGAACTGAATATCAACCGCGAAAAGATTGCGGACGAGCTGAACAAGGAAGAGGCGAAATTCACCAAGACCCTGCAACAGGGCTTGAAAGAGTTCGAAAAATGCCTCAGCGGTATCGAGAGAAAGAACGCGTTTATGGCGCAGAAAGACCCTGCGTATATCCCCGAAAAGGTGATCGGCGGAAAACAGGCGTTCCACCTGTACGATACCTACGGCTTCCCCGTGGAGATCACGGACGAAATGGCGAAGGAGCGCGGGTATTCGGTGGATCTCGACGGCTATAAAGCGGCGTTTGAGGAGCATCAGAACAAGAGTAAAGCGGGCAGCGAACAGAAATTTGCTTGCGGGCTTGCCGATCATAAGGAAGCGACGACGGCTCTGCACACGGCGACTCATTTGCTGCACGCGGCGCTGAAAAAGGTATGCTCGCCCGACGTTAATCAGAAAGGCTCGAACATCACCGAGGAAAGATTGCGTTTCGATTTCAACCTGCCCCAGCCCATGACGGCGGAGCAGATCAAGGCGGTGGAAGATCTCGTCAACGAAGTGATCGCAAAGGATATCCCCGTGGTCATGAAAGAGATCAGTTTGGACGAGGCGAAAGCAGAGGGCTTTACGGGCTTGTTCGAGAGCAAGTACGGCGAGGTGGTCAAAACGTATACCATCGGGGAGTTCTCGAAAGAGATCTGCGGCGGGCCGCACGTGGAGAGCACGGGGAAACTCGGGAAATTCAAGATTCAGAAAGAACAGAGCTGCGGCAGCGGTCTGCGCCGTATCAAGGCGGTGTTGGAGTAATGAACGAAGTCGTTACGGCGGAAACGATCAAAAAGCTCACCGCGCCGATCTTGGAAAAGGGGTTTGCCTTTGAGTACTTTTACGAGAAAGGCGGGGATAGCAGCTGCGTGTATATCTGTCGGTACCGTAAGGGGAAAGACTTTTTCGATTGGCGGGAGGTATCGGGCGGTAACGAGATCAATATCGTTGCGTTCGCAGACGGGAATTACCGTTTCCCCTCTCTCAAATATCTATATCCCAAACAGCATCGCGCGTTCGCGTTTAAGCATCTTTTCAAAAAGGCGACGATGGACGAAAAACGCGTATTCGTTGCGGAGCTTTTGCTTACGGAATTAAAAACGAAGCCCGATTTTTTCGGGATCAAAGTATAAGAAAAAACGCTCGGTCAGCCGAGCGTTTTCGTTTTATTTTCCTGTACAGCGGGCGACGGAGGCGCGGTGGGTGAGCTTGCTCCGCGTTTCCGTTTTTTGCATACAGCAATAATAGGGGTTGTCGATCTTTTTGAATAGCTGTTCCACGGCGCTTCGACAGCTTTCTTCCGTCTGCGAATTGACGCTGGTCAACGGCACTTTGAATTGCGCGGACTGCTTGATATCGTCCATACCGATTACGGACAGATCCTCGGGTACGTTCACGCCCCGTTTTTCCGCTTCCTCGATCGCGCCGAACGCGATATAATCGTACGCGCACATAATTGCCGTGGGTGGCTCGGGCAGGGTCAACAGCCTTGACATTCCCTCGCGCCCAGCCTCTTCAAAACGCTTATCCGAGCGGACAATCAGTTCTTCTTCTACCGACATACCGTAATAACGCATTGCCTCGCGGAAATATTTTTCTTTTCCCCGCGTGAGAT
This sequence comes from Clostridia bacterium, assembly GCA_017465865.1. GTDB lineage: Bacteria > Bacillota > Clostridia > Christensenellales > Borkfalkiaceae > Scatosoma. Next base: position 63,739 of record JAFTVF010000011.1, on the reverse strand, counting down.
TTTCACCGATAAAGCCGATACGGGTGTGCCCGTTGGTCTTGAAAAGGTATACCCCCTCGCAGATCCCGCTGTAAATATCCGTTTTTACACAATCCCCGAACGGACCTTTCTGTTCGCCGAGATAGACGATCGGGATAGGCGGGTACTGCTTCGCCTCGACCCGTCCGTTTATGACGATCAACCCGTCCGCACGGCGGTTGGACGAATAAAAACCGATCAGTTCTTCCTCTTTTTCTGCGGAAAAGTCGGTAACGGAAATGCTTATCGTCGCGTTCCGTTTTTCTATCAACGCGTGCAAATGCGACAAAATTTCCGTATAGTACGCGCTTCCCGTTTCGGGACAGAGCACCGCGACGACCTTTTTGGCATAATCGTCCTTGCGGTATTTATCGTAACAGCCCAGCTCCTTGGCAATCGAAAAAATGCGTTCTCTCAGCTCCTCGCTGATCTCTTTGCTGTATGAAAACGCCTTGGATACCGTAGATACCGAACAGCCTGCGTATTTTGCGAGCGTGCGTAACGTCATAGCCGACCTCCTTATCAAAAGTATACTCAAAACCGCCTGCGTTGTCAATCTCGGGACAGCGCTTGTCCGAAATTTTTTACGAAAATGTTTCGTTGCTTGAACGCTTGACGGGCGCAAAAGGGGTGTGCTATACTTTTCACGAAAGAGGAGAATTATGGAACAGCAGAAAGATATTTATAAAACAAGTCGGTTTATGTACATATTGGAAGCGGCGTTCGAGTATTTTATTTCCATACTCGTAGCGGGCGCGTATTTGGCGAAAGTAACTGCCGAAATCGGGATATCGGACAGCCTGACGGGTATTTTAAGCTCGTTTGTGTCCTTGGGCTGCGGATTTCAGATCATCGCCATCTTTTTGGCGAATAAACGCCCCGTAAAGCGTTGGGTAACGCTGTTACATAGCGTAAATCAGCTCTTTTTCGCGCTCATTTATCTCGTGCCCTTTATTAAAATCTCCCAAACGGCAAAGATCGTTTTGTTTATCGCGTTCTTGCTCCTTGGGCACGTGATCAACAACGTGGTAAACTCCCCGAAGATCAACTGGTTTATGTCACTCGTGGACGATCATAAGCGGGGCGGGTTTACTGCAAATAAGGAGATCGTTTCCCTGATCGGGGGTATGGTATTCTCCTTTGCGGCAAGCGCCGTCATCGACTATTACGAAAAGATCGGCGACGTGAACAACGCGTTTATTTTCTGTGGGATCTCGGTGTTTGTTTTAATGCTCCTGCATACGTATACCCTGCTTGCGTCGCGGGAAAAGCCCGTCGAGGAAAAAGAAAAGGTTTCCACGAAAAAACAGCTTGGCGAGCTGATCAAGGACAAAAACCTGTTCAAGGTAATTTTAATTTCCGTGCTCTGGAACGTCGCGCATTATACGGCAACGCCGTTCTACGGAACTTACCAGATCAAGGAACTTGGTTTTTCAATGACGTTCGTGTCCGTGCTTTCGGCGCTGTACGCGATCTGCCGTTCGACGTTCTCGCAGCCGATGGGGCGGTTTGCGGATAAATATTCGTTTACGAAAATGCTGAATATCTGTTTCATCATTGCCGCCGTCGCGTTCGGCGTAAATATCTTCACCGTACCCTCGAACGGTAAAATATTCTATACGGTCTACTATATGCTCTACGCGGTGAGTATGGCGGGCATCAACAGCGGCGCGATCAATCTCATTTACGACTACGTAGACAAGGAAAAGCGCGTGGGCGCGTTGGCATTAAAGAGTACGCTCGCGGGGTTTGCAGGGTTCTTTACGACCTTGCTGGTAAGCCCGCTCGTGGCGTATATCCAGAAAAAGGGGAACAGCTTTTTAGGACTGAACGTATACGCGCAACAGGTGTGCTCGGCGATCGCGTGTATACTCGTAGTGGTGGTTTTGGTGTATCTCAACACCGTGATCAAAAAAATAAAAGATAAAAGAGAAACGGAGGACAACGAACAATGAAAACGATCGTCGTTGAAAACGAAAGCGTTGGTAAGATTAAGGAATTGCACGGCGTAAATTGCGCGCCGTACAACAAAATGCACGGTGCAAACCAAGTGCGGGTACAGAAAATATTCGAGTACGCGGGCGTGCCCCGTTCCCGTCTGCACGATTGCTGCGGTAAATACGGAGGCACGTATTACGTGGACGTGCCGAATATTTTCCGCGACTTCGACGCGGACGAAAACGACCCGAATAGTTATGATTTTTATTACACCGACGAATATATCGGCGCGATTATAAAAGCGGGCGCGCAGATCGTGTATCGGTTGGGGATCACCATCGAATGGGGTTCGAAAAAATACACGGCGCATCCCCCGAAGGATTTTGCGAAATGGGCGCGTATCTGCGAGCATATCGTGCGCCACTATAACGAGGGCTGGAACAACGGCTTCTATTACGGTATCGAGTATTGGGAGATCTGGAACGAACCCGAAAACCCGCCGATGTGGACGGGTACGAGGGAGCAGTTCTTCGAGCTGTATAAGGTATCGAGCCTGCATCTTCGCAAATGCTTTCCCGATATCAAGATCGGCGGTTACGGCAGCTGCGGTTTCTACGCGCTGTTTCGTCCCGAGGGACACGTGCAGTGCAGTCCGTTCTACAAAGGGTTCTTGACTTGGTTTGACGAATTCTTGAAATTCGTGAAAGAAAACGGCTGTCCGTTAGATTTCTATACCTGGCATATCTACACCCCGAAGCCCGAGGAAATCGAAATCTGCGCAAAACACGTGCGTGCAAAGCTCGACGAATACGGCTTTGCAAACACCGAATCCCACTTAAACGAATGGAATTACGGCGCAGAGGGCGGCGGTTACGACAATATGGCGACGATGAAAGGCGCGAGCTTTTGCGCGGCGGCGCTCTGTTGTATGCAGAACAACGCCGTCGATCTGGCGCAATATTACACGCTTTCGGCTGCGGCGAGCTACAACGGCTGGTTGACGGCGCGTTGCGGAAGATATACCCCGACCATCCATTCGTTTGCGGCGTTTTCCAAGCTGTACAAAGCGGGAAATTCGCTCGCGGTCAAGGCGGACGGCGACGCGGCTTGTATCGCGGCAAAGGGCGAGGACGGCGTAGCGTACGCGTATATCAGTACGTATGCAAAAGACCCCGAAACGTTGAAAGTAATCCTTTCGGGCGCGAAGAAAACGCGGGTATACGAATTGACGGCGGAGAAAGAGGGAGTGTTCGAGCATCTCTCGGAGAAAGGATTCGTACAGGTTTCGGAAACGGACGGGAATACCGCGGAATTTGAAACCGAGACTGATTGCGTATACGTCGTGGTAGGCGACGGCGAGTTGGGGTTGAACTGATAAAAAACAAAAAAACCGCTGTTTCGGAGAATTTCCGAAACAGCGGTTTTTAAGTTAAACCAAAAAGATACAACAGCCCAGCCCTGCGCCCAAGCCCAGCCCCGTTAAAAGATCGGAGGGGTAATGCAAGCCGAGAGCGAAACGGGTATACGCAAGAGCGAGGCTCGCGATAAGGAGCAACGCGCCGACGGCGGGGAAAAAGTGCACAAATACCGTGCCGATCACCGCCGCGCTTGCCGTGTGTCGGCTGGGGAACGACTGATCGTCGCGCGAGGATTTTTCGACGAGCGGGGCGATATTCGCGCCCTGCTTTGCATAAGGACGGGGACGGCGGATCGCGATACGCAGTACGCTGACGATAAGGAGCGCAAGCGCGGGCAGGAAAAACAGCCAAAGAAGTTCTTTCGCGTTTGCCGAGCCGAAAAAGATCTCGTAGCCCCAAAGCAGCAGATACGCAAGGGGAAAAAGCGAGGTAAGACAAAGATTTGCGCCGCAAAGGATACGCTTTGCAAGCGGGCGGGCGTTGTAGAACGCCGCGTTTTTGTTGTAGATACGGATATAGTCGTATTTCATATATTCAGTATACCACATACGCGGAAAAAAGTAAATAAAAAAGTCTTTCGGAAGGGGGATTCCGAAAGACTTTTTTTCTCCGAGGCATAAAAGGAGGTTAATTATTTTTTCGCCTCGGCGATAATCTTATCCACGAGCATAGGCGGTACGTCTTCATAGCCGAGGAATTCGGATACGAATTTACCGCTGCCGCGCGTTAAGGAGCGCAGCTCCATCGTATACGTCTTGATCTCCGCAAGGGGTACTTCCGCGGTGATGATCGACAGCGCGCCCTCGTTGTCCGTGCCCATGATACGGCCGCGGCGTTTGTTGATATCGCCCATAACGTCGCCGAGGTAATCCCCGGGTACGGCGATCTTCAAGCGGTAGATGGGTTCGAGCAGAACGGGTTTCGCGTTTTTCAAGCCTTCTTTATACGCGATCGCCGCCGCCATTTTGAAAGAAAGTTCGTTGGAGTCTACGTCGTGGTAGCTTCCGTCGTACAGCACCGCTTTCAAGCCCGTTACGGGATAGCCCGCAAGAGGACCTTCCGACATACATTCGCGCAAGCCCTTTTCGACTGCGGGGAAGTAGTTCTTAGGTACTGCACCGCCAACGACTTCTTCTTCGAATACGAATTCTTCTTCGCAAGGGGAGAAACGGATCTTACAATGTCCGTACTGACCGTGTCCGCCCGATTGTTTCTTGTGTTTGCCCTCCGCGTCCGCTTTGCCGCGAATGGTTTCGCGGTAAGCGATCTTCGGTTCGGAAAGTTTCATATCCACGCCGTAGCGCGCCTTTACTTTCTTCGCAAGCAGTTCGAGCTGGATATCGCCCTGACCGCCAAGGACCATTTCGCCCGTTTCGGCGTTCTTTTCAATGGAGAACGTGTAATCCTCTTCACGGAGCTTGGCAAGCCCTGCAAATACCTTGTCTTCCTCGCCTTTCTTTTCCGCGGAAACGGACATAAACAGCGTGGGTTTGGGGAAATGGATCGGGGAGAACCGTACTTTCGCGCTCGGGTCGCAAAGGGTGTCGCCCGTGTTGGTGTTATTCAGCTTGTTCACCGCGCCGATATCGCCCGCTTCCAGCTGGTCTACGGCTTCCATTTTCTTGCCGCGGAGCACGTATACCTGTCCGATACGTTCTTCCGTTTCCGTGTTCGCGTTCCAGACGGTCGAACCGCTCTTCAAAACGCCGCGGAAGCTCTTGATATAGCTGAGCTTACCCGAGAACGGATCGATTACGGTCTTGAATACCTGCGCGGCAAAAGGCGCGTCCTCGTCCGTGCGCAGAGAGATCACGCGGTCGTTGGCGAGGTCTTCTACCATCGTGTTCAGGCGTTCGCGCGCCTGCGGCATATACGTAACGATCTCGTTCAAAAGATTGATAACGCCGCGGTTGGTGAGCGCCGAGCCTGCCATGACGGGAATGGTATTGACGGAAGCGATACCGATACGGATACCGCGAATGGTCTCCTCGCGCGTAAGATCGCCCGTTTCGAAGAATTTATCGAGCAAAATCTCGTCGTTCTCCGCCGCCGTTTCCATCAGGCTTTGTTTCATTTCTTCTACCTGGTCTTTCATATCCGCAGGAATAGGAATTTCCTGCGGTCCGCCGTCCTTGAACAGATACGCGCGTTCCTGCAAAGCGTTGATACAGCCCTGCATCTTGCCGTTTTCCATAATGGGGATCTGAATAGGCGCGAGCTTACCCGCGTATTTGGCTTTGAGCGCCTGTACCGTGCCGAGATAGTCCGCGTTTTCCTTGTCCATACCGTTGATGAAAATGATCAGCGGTTTCCCGAGTTTTAAGCAATAATCGACGACCGATTCCGCGCCGATGGGAATGACGCCGTTCGCGCCGATAACGAGCAACGCGCCGCCTGCCGCGCGCAGACCCTCGTTGCGTTCGCCCTCGAAATCGTAATAACCGGGCAGGTCTAAAAGATTTACTTTTACGTCTTTCCACATCAGGTGCGAACAGGACGTGTAAATGGACATCTTCTTGACTTTTTCAAGATCGTCGTAGTCGCTGACCGTCGTGCCGTCGGTAACCTTACCCATACGGTCGATCGCGCCGCCGTTGAACAGCATCGCTTCCACCAGCGTGGTCTTGCCCTCGCCGCTGTGCCCTACTACCGCAATGTTACGGATGTTTTCGCCTTTGATACTCATAATAAAAATCCCCCTTGAAAGTTACTTAGATTTTAACGGTCGGTGGGGCGTAAACCGCGTTTTGCGTAACCTCTGCGTAAAAGCACGTTTTACAAGATGACCGTTAATTGCAACCATTATATTACATTTTTTCACATTTTTCAAGGGTTTTAATGAAAAAAAATTCAAAAAAACGAAAATTTTTTTAATTTTTTCACAATTCGGGGGTAAAACGGGTGAAAAACGGTAAAAATCAGGGTCAACCGTTGACAAACGGGCGGGGAAGTAGTATAATAAAAAGAGTATGGATACGATCTATTTCGATCACGCGGCGACGACGCCCGTGGACAGCGAAGTGCTGGAAAAAATGATACCCTATTTCCGCGAGGGGTTCGGGAACGCCGACTCCCCGCATGCTTTCGGGCGCAAGGCGATGAACGCCGTGGATTTCGCGCGGGATAAAGTTGCGGAGCTTTTGCATGCGAAACCGAACGAGATCTATTTCACCTCGGGCGGTACGGAAGCGGACAACTGGGCAATGCTTTCGGGCGCGTACGCGATGCGCGAGCAGGGTCGGGATCGGGTGATCCTTTCTTCGATAGAACACCACGCGGTGCTTGCGGCGGCGGAGAAGCTCGAAAAAGAGGGCTTTTCGGTAACGCGGTTGCCCGTAAACGAAAACGGCGAGGTTACAGCCGAGGCGTTGTCCGCTGAAATAGACGAAAAAACGGGCTTGGTCGCGGTGATGGCGGCGAATAACGAAACGGGCGTTTTACAGCCCGTGGAAACGCTGTGCAAAATCGCAAAAGACTTCGGCGCGCTGTTCTTTACCGACGCGGTGCAGTACGCGCCGTATATGCCGATCGACGTAAAAGCGTTGGGGGCGGATATGCTCTCCCTGTCCTCGCATAAATTTTACGGTCCGAAAGGCTGCGGCGTGCTGTATATCCGCAGCGGGGTAAAGGCGAAAGGTCTTGTCGTCGGCGGCGAGCAGGAACGCGGGCTTCGCGGGGGTACGACCAACGTGCCCGCGGTAGTGGGGCTTGCGGTGGCGCTCGAAAAAAATACCTTGGAAATGCAGAGGAATAACGAAAAAATCCGCGCGCTTCGCGAGCTGTTTTTGCGGGAAATTTCTACGCTTGACGGCGTTACCGTCAACGGCGATACGGACAAGTGCTTGCCCTCCGTGTTAAACGTGCGTTTTAAGGGCGTAAACAACGCCGATTTCGTGTATAATATGGATTTGCGGGGAGTGTGTCTGGCGGCGGGCTCGGCGTGCGCCAGCGCCTCGATAAAGCCCAGCCACGTGCTTTTGGCGATGGGGCTTAACGAAACGCAGGCGAAAGAGAGCGTGCGGTTTAGTTTCGGCAAGGATAATACGGAAGAGGAGATACTGCGCGGGGCGGCGTTGACGAAAGAGACGGTGGAGCGACTGCGCGGGCTGTGATTGGAAAAAATTTTTTTGAAAAGGGCGGGAAAAACCGCCTTGCAATCCTTTACTAATCGGAAAAAATGTGATATAATACAAAGGTAAAAGCAAAAAATCGGAGGTAACAACAATGGCACATGTAATTTCTAACGAATGCGTAGCTTGCGGCGCTTGCGCAGACACCTGCCCCGTAGGCGCGATCTCTTTGGACGAAGCAAAGGGAATTTACGTGATCAACGACGAATGCGTAGATTGCGGCGCGTGCGAAGACGGATGCCCCGTTGCGGCGATCAAGGCAGAATAATTGTAAGGCACGAAAAAAAGGCTCTGACTTCGGTCAGAGCCTTTTTTTCGTGGGTACGAAGAAGTAAACGCAGAAGAGTGAGGTAAGACCCGTTCTGTCATAAAAATAGTATTTTTATCGTTTTAACATTTTTTGATAATTTCAGTAAATATTTTATAAAAAAATGTAAGATTTTTTAATTTTTCTGCAAACGGTAACCGTTTTGAACGCCAAACGATTGACAAAAGAAAGAAACTCTGGTATACTTAATAAAAAGGTTGTAAAAACCGAAAAAAAGGAGAAAATGATCATGAAAGAGTTCCAAATTCCTGAAAAAGCAAGAGTGGCGGTATTGACGGGGGCGAAGAAAATTGAGATTTTCGAGTTGCCCGTTCCTGAAATCGGCGACGACGAAGTACTTGTCAAAGTAGAACAGACGGGTATTTGCGGTACGGACGTTCACGAATATAAGGGCGATCCGTTCGGTTACATTCCCGTAGAGCTTGGACACGAGGGTACGGGTACGGTAGTAAAGCTGGGTAAGAACGTAAAAACCGACTATTACGGCAAGCCTTTGGCTGTGGGGGATAAAATCGTTACGGGTTTGAAGCCGTGCGGCGTATGCGATACCTGCAAGAACGATCCCGAGCATATTCATCTTTGCCCCAACGGGGAAATTTTCGGTTTGATGCCGGGTGAGGCGGCGTATAAGAACTTCAACGGCTGGTTTGGCGAATACATAAAGGTAAATGCAGGCGGCGTTATTTTCAACGTAAGCGATATGGACGTAGATCTCCGTACCTTAATCGAGCCTGCGGCGGTGGTTGTACACGCAGTAGAACAGGCGAAACAGATTTTCAATTTCAAGCAAGGCTCTTACGTGCTGGTACAGGGCTGCGGACCTATCGGGTTGCTGTTGCTTACCACCGTTCGCACGATGGGCGTTCGGAACATAATCGCGGTGGACGGCGACGAAAAGCGTTTGGCGATGGCAAAGAAGCTGGGCGCTGCGTATACCGTAAACTTTATGACAGAAAACGCTTTGGAGAAAGTAAAAGAGATTACGGGCACGGGCGCGGAAATGGCGTTCCAATGCACGGGCTCGCCGAAAGCGGCAAGCACGATCTGGAAATACGTTCGTCGCGGCGGTAGTATGTGTGAGCTTGGGTTCTTCGTGGATAACGGCGATACGACGTATAATCCTCATCAGGATATTTGCAACAAGGAAATCAAGGTAATCGGGTCTTGGACGTATCAAGCAAAAGACTGGATGCAGGCTTGCGACGTTTTGAAAGAGGCGCAAAAAGACGGCTTGCCCGTTGAAGAATTGCTGACGCATAAATACGCGCTTGCGGATATCAACGAAGCTATGGAAATGAATATCAGTATGCAGGGTTTGAAAATCGTTGTCAAAGGCGAATAACCGACGGTAAAAAGCAAACGGCGCTCTTAAACGAGCGCCGTTTTTGGCGTTATGAAATCAAATCGAAAATGACATACCAAGCCGTTTCGGCTTGGATAAAAAATAAAACGCCCGAGTGGCGTTTTATTTTTGTGGTGGGGTGAGCGCAACGCAATTTGCACCGCTTGCATCTATTCAATGTATTAAATTGAAAATTTGACTAGCGTCGCTTTGGTTGCAAATTTCTAAATCGGCAGGGTTGCAGGCTATTGCCTTATCAATAATTTGGATATTTGCGTTACGCATTTTTTGGGCTATTTCATGTATAGTTTCTTTCGCTAAAGGAGTAGTGTGTATAGCGCCAACGTAAACGTCAATATCCGTAATTGTCTTTTTGGATATTTGTAATGCGTTGTTGAAAGTTTCACGGATTATTTTTGGAAAATCGCCCGCAGTTGTGATATAAATAATTTGTCCGTTGTATTCCATAATCGCCCAAATATCCGCAACCTGATCACCGTGCAACCATTTTGCGAAATTATTCGAGAAATTAATTAACCTTGCCTTATATTGCAAGAGCAATTCGATTACCTTTTTTAGCGTTTGTGTTTTTCCCGTGTCGTCGTTTCCTTGCAATACTATTACTTTCGTCATAAACTTTTCTCCGCTTCTTTTTATAATCTAAACCAATAATCGTCATAATAAACGGACTTAAAATTCATTGCATTAGTAGAACTATTTGTTACGTCGGTCTTTTTACCGCTTTTCTTGCCTATCCAATCATCTCTGTTAAACACTCTAAACCATGTATCGGTTTTTTTGAATGTAATGTTCTGCAATTTGTTACAATCTTCAAAGGCGGAGGCACCAATGTTTGTTACACCATTAGGAATTATTATACTTCGCAAATTATTACACCCCCAAAACGCACACTCATCAATACAAGTTACACTGTCAGGAATTGTTATACTTGTCAAAAGGTCACAATTCTCAAATGCTCCTTTCCCAATAGTTGTTAGTCCATCAGGCAAAACTATATTCGTCAACGGGCAACCTTGGAATGCCTTTTCTCCTATACTTCTTACACCGTCGGGTATCGTTATATTCGTTAAATTACTGCACCATCTAAACGCCTCGTCATCTATAGAAATGAGTTGACTGTTTTTTTCAAAAATCACACTCTTTAATCTATTGCAACGGGCAAACGCACAAGAACCAATAGAGATTACACTATTTGGAATTGTAATACTTTCAAGTTTTTCACACTCACGAAATGCAAAAGAACCAATTTCTGTTACACTATTAGGAATTATTACGCTCGTCAAATTTTCGCAATAAGCGAACAGTTTACCGAGACTCTTTACACCGTTGCCAATGACCACATGTTCCAAATTCCTACAACCATGAAATTCCTTATTGATGCTCGTTATTCCATTACCGATCACCAAATTTTTCAAACTAGTGCACCCAGAAAATGCCATAGAGCCAATTTCTGTTACACTGTCGGGAATTACCAAATTTTCCAAACTAGTGCACCCAGAAAATGCCCATCTCTCAATACTCGTTACACCGTTGAGGATTTCTATGGATTTTAAGTTTTTACAATTTTCAAATGCTCTAGCTCCAATACTCGTTACACTTTTGGGAATTTTTACTTCTTTTAAGCTACTGCACTCAGAAAACGCATACTGGGGAATGCTCGTTACTCCATCGGGGATTATTATACTTGTTAATGAACTGCAACCAGAGAACGCTGCACTATCTATACTTGTTACGCTGCTTGGAATATTTACGAACTTTAAGCTGCTACAATTTCTAAAACCATAAATAGAGGTAACCCCATCAGGAATAGTAAATTCCGTAAGATTGCATAATTTTACAACTTCGCCGAATTTTTGTTCCTTCATTAATTTTTTACACTTTAACTTTGTAAATATGCCCATTTTTTCTATCTCCTATAATTTTATTATAAAAAGCCTATCGGCTATTTTATTTCTTATAACACTCGTACAACGTAATCTATATCCATTCTGCTTGTTGTTAAAAAGGATTTTGCTTCTAATTCGGCGAAGACTAAATACGTTTTATATCCGTCGCGCAAATATTCCTTTGAAAAATCCTCACCAAAATAAATGGTTTCCGTTGTTTGAGAGTTACGCGTATCTAAAATCAAATTTTGAAACTTTAATTCATAGACCACGTTGCCGTTTGTATCTTCTATATATAAAACGGTTTCATCTTCATCAAAAGGCGCATAAAGTGCCACGACCTTATTAAAAGTAGTATAATAATCAAATTGAAGATAATATCCGTCTCCCAAACTGTTAGAATAATAATTTATTTCGGCGTTTTCTATTACAATTTTTTTAGGGCTATATACCAGTCCTTGAATACCAATTATTCCAAACATTAAGGCAATTATCACAGCGTAAGCACCTGAAAAAATTCCGCCCCATTTAAGATTGTTATACATTTCGTAGGATTCATTTTCATAATATTCTTCTATTGACTGCCTATACTTTTTTGAGAATAGGGAGAGTATTATTCTCCATACAACCTTAAAAAGATATATAGGCACGGCAACCAATGAATATACTATCATTAAAAAAAGTTCCGATTTACCGCCACCGCCAATTGAACTTACCTGGTCCGATACGTAATAATTTTTTCCGTTGACGTTAAACCATCTAATCCTTGCATTTCCACGGCATTTTGTAAGTACCTTATATGAAACGTAATACACAACGCCTACGGCGATTGCAATAATCGTAGCGAGAACGTATAAAAAACCTAACTCCAACATTCTATTGAAATATATATCTGCGACTAATACTCCACACCACAAAGCAAGTAAAAATATCAATCTTCTTGACGTTTCATATAAAAAACTATACCAAATCGACCGTAATATATTCACTTCTTTCTCCAATTCATTTGTTTGATTATAGTAAATAAATTTTAATCGCACGGAAGATACATAAATTAACGTACTCTACGCAAAGTTATAATATTTTCTCTTGATAGCGATACGCTATATTTTTATATTAGTATATAGCAAAATGCTATAATTGTCAAGTAAATGGAGAAATAAATGAAAATTTTTCAGGAAAGATTAATTGAGCAACGGAAATTAAATAAAGTAACACAGAGACAGCTTGCCGAGTATTTACAAATAACGCAACCGTCGTATATTCGATATGAAAACGGAAGTGCCGAACCAAACCTTGATAAGCTGGTTAAAATTGCAGATTATTTCGATGTTTCCGTGGATTACTTACTCGGTAGAACAGAATATTAAAAGAACGCAAGAGAGAAGTTCCTGCGTTCTTTTTGTATAAAAAACTAAATTAAAATTCTTCAAGTCCTACTGTAAGTCGGAATACCACAAAAATAGAGGACATTCAAAAATGTCCTCTATTTTTGTGGTGGAGACAGTAGGACTTGAACCTACGACCTCTCGCATGTGAAGCGAGCGCTCTAACCAACTGAGACTATGCCTCCGTATTCGATTACGCTCATTATAGCACTGCGGGCGCGGAATGTCAATCGTTTATGAGTTTTCCGCGAAAAATTTTTCTTTTATTTCTCTTCGGGTTTTTCAGAGCGCTGCGGAGCAGGGGAAGAAAGCCCTACTACGCTGTCTACGGGTACGGAAAAGGCGATGCCCTGACCTGCCGTGTCCAGACCCACTTCGCTGTACAACGCGTGCAAAACCGCGTCCTTGATCTGCGCGGGAACGAGGATCATTACGATCTCCTTTTCGGGCTGAACGGTGATATGGAAAAAGGTCTCCGCCTCTTTCCCCGCCGTGCCGCGCGCGTTGATGACCGTGCCGCCGCCCGCGCCGAGCTTTTTCGCCGCGTCCATAACCGCTTCGCTGTAACCGCTGTTTACGATACAAAAAATAACTTCGTGCGTATATTTCATAATCCTTATTCTCCTTTCAGTTTGTTCTGTGATTGCTTAAAAACCGATACATCGCCACGCCGATCACGCTGGACATAGGCACGGTAAACGCGATGCCCTTGCCGTTCTTGATCGTGTGGAATTTATCCTCTAACGCTTGCAACGCTTCCGCGGCTTTGTCCTCGCGGATTACGCTGAAAATTACGCTCTTGTCCGAGTCCTCCAAGCCGAGCATATACAAGGTTTCCGACCTCGCCGTGCCTTGCGCCAAAACGGAGGTCTGGAAATTGACCTCGAAAGCGGTCAGAAAATCCATAAAGAATTCCGTTTTGCTGCGATTGACGACGGTAACGAGGATTTTGAGTTTTTTGATATCGCCAGCCGTGGTGGCGGGTTTTTTGGTTTTTCTTGTCTTTTTCTCCATAAAAAACCTCTTTTACATAAAGTTGATGATCTGCTCGTCGTCTGCGTCGAGGATACGCTTCATGGCGATCTTTTCCTTGACGTGTTTGGTAACGACCGCCTTAAAGCCGAGGGATTGAATGGTGATAAGCGGCGTCATGGCTACCATCGCCACCAACCCGAACGCGTCCATAAGTATCTTGCTTTCGCCCTGTAACACGAAACAAACGCCGACGACGAAAGGCAGGATAAAGGTGGAGGTGAGCGGACCGCTCGCCACGCCGCCCGAGTCGAACGCGATCGCCGTATACAGACGGGGCACGAAGAAAGAAAGTCCGAGCGAGATAAAATACCCGGGGATCATATAATACAGGATACTGAAATCGCAAATAATACGGATCACCGACAGCGCGATAGACACGCCCACGCCGATCGACAGCGCGACGAGCATCGAACGCTTGCTGATCGAACCGCCCGAAACCGTTTCGACCTGCTTGTTTAAGACGTGGATCGCAGGCTCTGCAAGTACGACGGTGAAACCGAGCAGGAACGCGATCGCGACGAGGAGCACGGAGTTATGCTCCGCAAGCTGCGTGCCCATTTTATAGCCGATGGGCATAAATCCGACGGAAACCGCGGTGAGGAAGATGACAAGCCCGAAGAAGGTATAGAAAATACCGACGATAATTTGGCGCAAGCGTTTTTTCGGCAAGCGCATAAAGATCGCCTGCAACACGAAGAAGAAAATAACGATCGGACCGAGCGCGAGGCAAACCTCCTGTACGGTGTGAAGAAGCTTGGTCGCAAGACTGCCAAGGTGGCTGTCCATTGAATAATCGGGCAGGGCGTACTGTACTTCGCCGTTTGCGAAAATGCCGAGGAACATCACGGCGATGATAGGACCGATCGAGCACAGCGCGATAAAGCCGAAGCTGTTTTCACGGTCGCGTTTATCCCCGAGCGCCGCCGCAACGCCCACGCCCAGCGCCATGATAAAGGGTACGGTGATCGGGCCCGTGGTAACCCCGCCCGAGTCGAACGCCAGGGGTAAAAAGCTCTCGTTGCCACGAATGAGCACGACGGACACGAGCGCAAACAGTAACATATAAAAGAAAGTGAGCATTGCGGACAGGTGTACGCGGAATACGATTTTCAGCACGGAGAGGACGAGAAAAATCCCCACGCCCACGCCGATAGACACGGTAAGTGCCGTACTGTTCAAAACGTCCTTTACCTGCGAAGCCAGAACGGACAAATCAGGCTCTGCAATCGTAATAAACACGCCCATGATAAAGCAAATCAGGAGCAGGGTCTTGAATTTTCCCGTTTTGGAAAGCCCCGAGCCGATCTGTTCGCCCATCGGGGTCATGGCAATATCCGCGCCGAGGTTGAACAGGGACATACCCAAAATCAGCGCGAGCGCAGAGCACGTGAAAACGATCGTTTCCGTCCACGAAAAGGAAACGAGGGGTGTACAGTTTAGAAGCACTACGATTGCCGTTACGGGCAATACCGAAACGGTGGCTTCCGATAATTTTTTGAGTAAGGCTTTCAGCATAAGAACGCTCCGAAAGTTTTTGCGTTGGTATCTTAGTGGCTACGGTTTGACCGAAAAACGGTACGCCGTGATCTCGTGATATTTTTCGCCCGCTTTCAATACCGTAGAGGGGTACTGAGGGCAGTTTGGCGAGTTGGGATAGCCTTGCGTTTCCAAGCACAGCGCGCAATGGTTTACGTAGGAATGGCGTTTGCCCTTGCCCGTGAACGAGCCCGTTGAACAGCCTGTGTACAGCTGTACTCCCGGTAGGGTCGTGTAGCAGTCCATTCTCCGTCCCGAGGCTTTGTCGTACACGTACGCAAAATGCTCCAAGCCCTTGCCGATACGGTCCAAGCAATAGTTAAAATCGAACCCGTTGCAAAGTTTGATAAGCGGTGCGTCCGAAAACATATCCTTGCCCAGCGTTTTGGGGAACAGGAAACTGTACGGCGTGCCGTCTATGTCCATATATTCCCCGTGGGGAATGAGCGAGTCGTCTGTCGGCGTAATCTTGCGGGAATTGATCATCAGCTCGTGATCGAGCACGGTGTCTTGTCCGCCGAGGTTGAAATACGCGTGGTTGGTCAAGTTGCAAAGCGTATCTTTGTCCGAAACGGCTTGATAGTCGAGCACGAGCTCGTTTTCGTCGGAAAAACTCACCGTGAGCGTAACCGTCAGCGTGCCAGGAAACCCGCCTGCGCCGTCGGGGGAAACGTGGGTGAGAACGAGCCTGTCGCCCTCGATTTTCGCGTCCCAAACCACGCGGTCGAAATTCGCCGTGTTACCGCCGTGGAGAGTATTTTCTCCGTCGTTCTTTTCAAGCGTATATTCCTTACCGTTTAAGGTAAATTTTCCACCGCCGATACGGTTTGCGTATCTGCCTACCGTTGCGCCGAAATAGGGATTGTCCTCGTAATAATTTTCTACGCGTCGACAGCCGACGAGAATATCGCCGAGCTTGCCCTTTTTATCGGGTACGAGAATACGGTGTAGCCGAGCGCCGTAGGTAAATATTTCGACCTGCGCGCCCTGTGCGTTGGTAAAAGTGTATACTTCGTTCGTACGTCCGTTTTTTTCAAACGAATACGTTTTTTTAATCATAAAGCCCCCTTGAAAATCCTTTAATCGAAAAAAGATTTCCTTTATATTATATCACACAAAAAGAGAAAAAGCCACCAAAAGCGGAAAGAAAATTTCATTCCCCTGAAAAATAATGTCGAAAATTGCGTGAAAAACCGTTGACAAGCGCGAAGAAGTTGTGATATGATATTACACAAGCAAAAGCTATGTGAAGATTGCAGAAGATGAGCGAAAGCTCAACCGAAGGAGTAAATCTCTCAGGTGGCCCTAAGGGCTGGGAACTGCAGTTGGATAGCACTCCGGAGAATCTCGTAAAAGGCGAGTGCCGAAGGGGCAAAGCGGAAGTATCCGCCAATCTCTCAGGCAAAAGGACAGAGGTATTGCTTTCCCGTGTTCGTATGGGCGTTTTTCGTGCCAACGGGGAAACTTTATGGCTTTGTACGGAGTGATTTTATTGAAAAATCACTCCGTAATTTTATTCTCCGCAGTGGTCGATCGGTTAAAATTTTTGCCCGATCTTCGGGCGACGGAGGTATTTTTATTATGTGGGACAAAATCATTAACGTCATCACAAAAGCAAACGATTGGCTCAACGGTATCGTTTGGGGCTGGCCGATGATCATTCTTATCCTCGGCACAGGTATCTATCTCACGATCCGTACGCGCGCTTTGCAGGTGCGCAGATTCGGCACTTCGTGGGGAGAAACGATTATCCCTACGGTAAAGAGTATCGGGAAACGGGATAAGAACAAGAGCAAGAAAGAAAATTCCATTTCTCAGTTCGAGGCGTTCGCCACCGCGATTTCGGGTACGGTGGGTACGGGTAACATTATCGGCGTTTCGTCCGCGATCATGACGGGTGGCCCTGGCGCAGTGTTCTGGATGTGGATATCCGCATTCTTCGGTATGGTTACCAACTATGCGGAAAACGTACTCGGTCTGTTCTTCCGTAAAAAGGAAAAGAACGGCGATTTCTCAGGCGGTCCTGCGTATTATTTGTCCGAGGGTATCGGCATGAACGCAAAGGGCAAGGGCGCGTCCGCACTCAAAACGTTCGGTAAGATCCTCGGCGTTATGGCGGCGGTGTTCTGTACGTTCGCGGCAATCGGTATGAGTGGTGCACAGACCAACAAAATGTCGGGCACGTTCCAAAGCGTGTTCACGGACGCGAACAAGACTACGGTCGGGCTTGTCGTGGGTATCGCGGTTGCCGTCGTGTTGGCACTCGTCGTGCTCGGCGGTATTAAGGCGATCGGTAAGGTTGCGTCCATTCTCGTACCCTTTATGTCGCTGTTGTTTATTGTAATGGCGCTTGTTATTATTTGCGTAAACGTTACCGCAATCGGTGGCGCGTTTGCGTTGATTTTCGGGAATATCTTCTCGTTCAAAGCGGCGTTGGGTGGCGGTATGGGCTACGCGTTCTCGCAGATCATTCAAAAGGGTCTTGCGCGTGGTGTATTCTCCAACGAAGCGGGGCTCGGTTCGTCGGTTATCGCGCACAGCGCGTCGGAAACCCGCGAGCCTGTAAAACAGGGGCTTTGGGGCGTATTCGAGGTATTCTTCGATACCTTTATTATCTGTACGCTTACCGCGCTCGTAATCCTCGTATCGTTCGGTAAGGACGAAGTAACGCTGTACAGTGGCGCGTATATCGATACGCAGGTATCCATGATGGCGTTTGAGGACGTGTTTGGTATGTTCGGTAAAGTCGTTTATACGACGATTATTCCTCTGTTTGCGTTTACCACCATTCTCGCTTGGTCGTATTACGGTGAAAAATCCGTCGATTTCCTGTTCCGTAAAACGGGCGATAAGGGTAGAAAAATTTCCACTACCGTATTTAAGGTAGCGTACGTATTGCTGGTTATCGTATCGGCGGTGATCGACGGCGAGCTGGCATGGGCGATCTCGGATACCTTCAACGGCTTGATGGCGTTGCCTAACCTGATCGGCGTTGTCATTATGGGCGGTTTGGTTTGGAGAATTACCAAAAACTACTTCGACCGTAAAAAGGGCAAAAACGTTGCGCCTATGCTGTCGGCATATCCCGAACAGAACGCAGAGTTTGCTTCGGAGCTTGCAGAATTTGACGACGAAGAAGTTCCCGTGGAAGAGACTACGGTTTCCGACGCGGAATAAGCCCTACATGCAAACAAAACGCTCGGCTCAGCCGAGCGTTTTTTCCATAATAATCAGGCATTTTTTTCGAAAACATTTATTTTTTACGGAAAATCCGTTGACTTAATTTTTGGAGTGTGCTATGATAATATCATTATTCATTATATAAACAAATCGAACGGGTGTACCCCATTCAAAAAATGAATAAACTGAAAAAATCGGAGGGGATATTTATGGAAATCAAAATCACGAAAACGACGACTCCCCAAATGATGCCGCCGGAAGAAAAATTAGGCTTTGGAAAAGTATTCACCGATCATATGCTGGTCGTGGATTGGGAACAGGGCAAGGGCTGGTACGACGCGCGTATCCTGCCGTTTGGCAGGATCTCTCTGCACCCCGCCTCCACCGTATTGCATTACGGCGCGGAAATCTTCGAGGGATTGAAAGCGTATAGACGCGCGGACGGTGGCGTTCAGCTTTTCCGTCCTATGGAAAATATCAAGAGAATGAACCGCTCGGCGGAGCGTATGAGCTTACCGCAGATGGACGAGCAGGATATGTTGGAGCTTTTGACGGCGTTCGTCCGCACGGAAGAAAAATGGGTGCCGAAATCGTTCGGGACTTCGTTATATCTCCGTCCTTATCTTTTCGGGAACGACGAAACGCTCGGCGTACATTCGGTGCACAGAGCGACGTTTATGATTATCGCTTCCCCTAGCGGTAGCTATTACGCGGAGGGGATCAATCCCGTAGGGATTATGATCGAGAGCGAGGACGTGCGTACGGTGCGTGGCGGTACGGGCTATGCAAAGTGCGGTGGGAACTACGCGGCGAGCACGCGCGCAGGTGAGCGGGCGGCGAAGAAAGGCTATTCGCAGGTGCTTTGGCTGGACGGCGTAGAGCGTAAATATATCGAAGAAGTCGGTGCAATGAACGTTATGTTCAAGATCGACGGCGTGGTGGTTACGCCTGAAATTTCCAGCGGTTCGATTTTACCAGGGATCACGCGTAAGAGCTGTATCGAGGTACTCAAAAAGCTCGGGTATACCGTAGAAGAAAGACTGCTGTCCTTGGATGAGCTGGTTTTGGCAATGGAAAGCGGAAAGCTGGAAGAGGCTTGGGGTTGCGGAACGGCGGCGGTCGTATCTCCTATCGGCAAGCTCGCGTATCGCGACAAGGAATACGTGATTGGCGGGGGCAAGATCGGCGAGGTTACGCAAAAGCTCTACGATATTCTGACGGGGATACAGTGGGGCAAATGCGAGGACGAATTCGGCTGGGTTTATAAATTGTAAGCATTTTCCTTTGAAAATCCGAAAAAAGCGGTGAAAAACCGTTGACAAATCTATTGAAAATAGAGTAAAATATATACATTATAATAAAAAAAGGCAAAGACGGGATAAAAATCCGTAAGAAACAGCTTTCAGAGAGTCGGCGTTTGGTGCGAGCCGATACTGTCTTCGGAATATAGCTCCTCCCCGAGCCGCCGAGAGAACGGCGATATTCGCTAAGTAGATTCGGACGGGTTCTCCCGTTATAGAGAAGTCTTATTCAAGACGTTAAGCGGATGATCGATCATCAAGTAGAGTGGTACCGCGGAGAATATCTTCGTCTCTTTCATAAGCGCATTTGCGTGCGCTTTTATGAAAGAGATTTTTTTATGGTGATAGTATGAAAAACAGCAACAAATACGTAAAACAATATTTCGAGCCACAGGGCGTAACGATGGATTGGACGAAAAAATCCTGTATCGAAAAACCGCCCGTTTGGTGTAGCGTCGATCTTCGCGACGGCAACCAAGCGCTGATTATTCCCATGAGCTTAGAGGAAAAGCTCGAATTTTTCAAATTGCTCTGCAAGGTCGGCTTTAAGGAGATCGAAATCGGTTTCCCCGCGGCGAGCGAAACGGAATATGAGTTCTGCCGAAAGCTCATCGAGGAAAATTTAATCCCCGACGACGTAACGATACAGGTGCTTACGCAATCGCGCGAGCATATCATTGCAAAGACGTTCGAGGCGTTAAAGGGCGCGAAAAAGGCGATCGTGCATTTGTACAATTCGACTTCCGTCGCACAGCGCCAGCAGGTGTTCAAGCGGGAAAAGAAAGAGATCGTCGATATTGCGATTTTCGGTGCGAAGCTGTGTAAGCAGTACAAGGAAAAGGCGGAGGGCAAGATCACGTTCGAGTATTCGCCCGAGAGTTTTACGGGCACAGAGCCCGAATTTGCGGCGGAGATCTGTAACGCGGTGCTGGATATCTGGCAGCCGACTGCGGACGATAAGGCGATTATCAACCTGCCCGTTACGGTGTCGCACTCTATGCCGCACGTGTACGCAAATCAGGTCGAATATATGTGCAAGAACCTGAAATACCGCGAAAACGTCTTGATTTCCCTGCACCCGCACAACGATAGAGGCTGTGCCGTCGCGGACAGTGAAATGGGCTTGCTTGCAGGCGGCGACCGTATCGAGGGTACGCTGTTTGGCAACGGCGAAAGAACGGGGAACGTGGATATCATCACGCTTGCCTTGAATATGTATTCGCAGGGGGTCGATCCCGAGCTGGATCTTTCCGACCTGCCCGCGATCACCGAAGTCTACGAACGGGTAACGCGTATGAAAGTGAGCGAAAGACAGCCGTACAGCGGCGCGCTCGTGTTCGCGGCGTTCTCGGGCTCGCATCAGGACGCGATCGCGAAGGGCATGAAATATCGGGTAGAAAAAGGCACGGATACTTGGACCGTTCCCTATCTCCCGCTCGACCCTGCCGACGTTGGCAGAGTGTACGAGGCGGACGTTATCCGCATCAATTCTCAATCGGGCAAAGGCGGGATCGGATATATCCTCGAAACGCAGTTCAAGCTCGTTCTGCCTCCGAAAATGCGCGAGGTGTTCGGCTATCACGTCAAGAGCATTTCCGACCACGCGCATAAAGAGCTTTCCGCGCAGGAAGTGTACGAGATCTTTATCCGCGATTTCGTGAATTTACACGACAAGCTCTGCGTGGTAGGCGCAACGTACGAGAACGTGGGCGCGGACGAGGTGCTTGGAAAAGTGGAGATTGAGTATCTTGGCAAAACGCAGACGGTGGAAGCGCGTGGCAACGGCAGGCTGGACTGCGTGAGCAACGCGATTAAACAAACGATCGGAAAAGACTATCTGCTCGACGGTTACGTTCAGCACGCTTTGGAGGAAAAATCCTCTGCGAAAGCGGCTTCGTACGTATCGATCGTAGCGGACGGCAAGACCTATTGGGGTACGGGAATACACAGCGATATTATGACCTCGTCTGTGCGCGCGCTCGTATCCGCGGTAAACAGAATGTTAAAATAAGGAGTAATCAGTTATGAAATTGACAGGCGCACAAATTTTAATTCAAACCTTGATCGAACAGGGCGTAACCGACGTGTTCGGCTATCCCGGCGGTCAGGTTATCAATATCTACGACGCATTGTACGAATATAAAGACAAAATCAATCACGTATTGACGGCGCACGAACAGGGTGCGGCGCATGCCGCGGACGGGTATTCTCGCGCGACGGGCAAGGTCGGCGTATGTATCGCCACCAGCGGTCCGGGTGCGACCAACCTCGTTACGGGTATCGCAACCGCTATGCTCGACAGTATCCCCATGGTCGCGATTACGGGCAACGTGCCCTGCTCGCTGATCGGGAAAGACAGTTTCCAAGAGATCGACATTACGGGCGTAACCCTGCCGATCACCAAGCATAACTATTTCGTGAACAAGATCGAGGATCTGGCGGACACCCTCCGCGAGGCGTTCTCGATCGCGAAATCGGGCAGACCCGGACCCGTGCTCGTCGATATTCCCAAGGACGTGCAGGTGGCGCAGTACGAATACGAGCCGCAGCCCGTGGTGGAGAAGATCCCTCTGCCTAAGGTAAAAGAAAGCCTGATCGACGAGGCGGTGAAGCTGATTTCCGAAGCGAAAAAGCCGTATATCTACGTCGGCGGCGGCGCGGCGGGGCTTGGCATGGGCGCGGACATCGTGGCGTTTGCGGAAAAGATCGACGCAGCAATCGGCTGTTCGTTTATGGGGCTTTCCGCCGTACCGCAGGACAACGAGCGTTTCCTCGGTATGCAGGGTATGCACGGGCATTACGCTTCGTCGATGTCCCAAAACGAAGCGGATCTTATCCTTGCGGTAGGCGTGCGTTTCTCCGACAGAGCGACGGGGAACGTTGCCAAATTCGCGAAAAAGAGCCGTATTATTCAGCTCGATCCCGACAGCGCGGAAGTCAACAAGAACGTACGCGTGGATTTGGGGCTTGTGGGCGACGTAGAGGATTCGTTCAAGCGGATCGCGCAGAAGTGCGAGGAGCAAAACCACCCCGAATGGCTCGTACGGGTCGAGGAGCTTAAAAAAGAAGAAAAACAGTTTGAAGAGGAGATCGCGGCGGCTTCGACCGCTTCGCTTACCCCCAAACAGGTATTCGAGATCATCAACGATTTGAAGAAACCCGACACGGTGATTGCGACCGACGTAGGTCAGCACCAAATGTGGACGGCGCAGTACGTGGAATTCGACGGACCGAGAAGATTTGTTTCAAGCGGCGGTTTGGGCACGATGGGCTTCGGGCTTGGCGCGGCGATGGGCGCGTACGTGGCGACGAAAGACCCCGTAGTGCTGATCACGGGCGACGGGAGCTTCGGTATGAACCTCAACGAGCTGGCAACGGCGGTTACTTACAAGATCCCCGTCGTGATCGTACTCATGAACAACGGCGTGCTGGGTATGGTAAGACAGTGGCAGACCCTGTTCTTCGGGAAACGCTATTCGAACACCGTGCTCACGCGGAAGACGGATTTCGTAAAACTCGCGGAATCGTTCGGCGCGGAGGGGTATTTGGCGGAAACGCCCGTGGAATTCAAGCGCGCGTTTGAAAAGGCGATCGAGTCGGGCAAGCCCGTCGTGATCGATACGCGGATCGACAAGGACGAGTTCGTTCTGCCCATGTTGCCTCCCGGCGGCGCGATCAGCGACATTATTACGAAAGTGAAATAAGGAGGGTCGGAGATGGAAAACAAGAATTTTGTGATTGCAGTATACGTAGACAACAAATCGGGCGTTCTGACCCGCGTAACGGCAATGTTCACCCGCCGCGGCTTTAACATTGACGCGCTCACCGTGGGCGAAACGGAGCACAGTGAATATTCCCGTATCACGATCAGTATGCGTGGCGACGATTACGTGAAAGAACAGCTCATCAATCAACTGAAAAAGCTGTACGTGGTAAAGAAAGTCGAGGTGCTCGAAGACGAGCCTATAAAGCGCGAGCTGATGCTAATCAAAGTCCGTAATCAATCGGAAAACCGCAGCGATATTATGACGGCGGTGGACGTGTTTAGGGCAAGCGTTATCGATTATTCTACCGAGGGTATGTGTATCGAGGTTACGGGGAATCCGTCGAAGATCGACGCGTTCGTCAAGCTCATGCAGCCTTTCGGGATCTTGGAAATGTGCCGTACGGGTATCGTAGCGCTCGACCGCGGCACGGTAACTCTTTTGGACAAATAATAAAAATAAATTTATAAAAGGACAGGAAAAACATTATGGCAAACAGAATTTTCTATCAACAGGATTGTGATCTCAACAAACTCAGCGGCAAAACGGTCGCGATCATCGGTTACGGCTCGCAGGGCCACGCGCACGCGCTCAACCTCAAAGATTCGGGCGTGAACGTAGTCGTAGGTCTGTACGAGGGCAGTAAGAGCTGGGCGAAAGCGGAAAAGCAGGGTCTGAAAGTTATGACGGCGGCAGACGCGGCGAAAGCTGCGGATCTCATTATGATCCTCATCAACGACGAAAAACAGGCGAAGCTCTACAAAGAGAGCATCGAACCCAACCTCACCGAGGGCAAAACGCTTGCGTTCGCGCACGGCTTTAATATCCATTTCGGTTGCATCAAGCCCCCGAAGAACGTCAACGTTATCATGGTTGCGCCCAAGGGTCCCGGTCATACGGTACGCAGCGAATACCAGGTCGGCAAAGGCGTGCCTTGCTTGATCGCGGTAGAACAGGACGCAACGGGCGACGCTTTGGAAATCGGCCTTGCGTACGCGTTGGGTATCGGCGGCGCGCGTGCGGGCGTTTTGGAAACGAATTTCCGTACGGAAACGGAAACGGACTTGTTCGGCGAACAAGCTGTGCTTTGCGGCGGCGTTTGCGCGCTGATGCAGGCGGGCTTCGAAACGCTTGTGGAAGCGGGCTACGATCCCCGTAACGCGTACTTCGAATGTATCCACGAAATGAAGCTGATCGTCGATTTGATCTATCAGAGCGGTTTCGAGGGTATGAGATATTCCATTTCCAACACCGCGGAATACGGCGATTATATCACCGGACCGAAGATCATCACCGAAGAAACGAAGAAGGCGATGAAGAAAGTCCTCAAAGATATTCAAGACGGTACGTTCGCGAAAGACTTCCTTTTGGATATGTCCGACGCAGGCTCGCAGGTACATTTCAACGCGATGCGTAAGATCGCTGCGGAGCACCCCGCGGAAGTCGTCGGCAAGGATATCAGAAAGCTGTACAGCTGGGCTGACGAAGAAAAATTCATCAACAACTAAACGGTGAATTGCAACCTGACGGTTGCGTGAATAGAAAACTTCGTTTTCATGAATTGCCCTTTCAGAGCGTGAATTGCAACGCATAGCGTTGCGTTGTGGAATAATTCAATAACGCATTTCGTAGAAATGCAATTCACGACGGCGTAGCCGTCAATTCACTGAGCGATAGCGAAAATTCACGATAGCGTAGCTATCTATTCACGATAAAGGAAATTATTATGATTAAAGACACAATAGTAGACGGATTTCACAACGCGCCGCATCGGTCGCTGTATCATGCGCTCGGGCTTACGGACGAGGAGCAAGCCCGCCCGCTTATCGGCGTCGTTTGTTCTTACAACGAGATCGTGCCCGGGCATACCAACCTCGACAAGATCGCCCAAGCCGTAAAACTCGGCGTGGCGATGGCGGGCGGTACGCCGATCATGTTCCCTGCGATCACCGTTTGCGACGGGATCGCAATGGGGCATACGGGTATGAAATATTCTCTCGTTACCCGCGACCTGATCGCGGACTCCACCGAAGCCATGGTCAAAGCGCACGGCTTTGACGGGCTGGTTATGATCCCGAATTGCGACAAGAACGTACCCGGGCTTTTGATGGCGGCGGCGAGATTGAATATCCCTACGGTATTCGTCAGCGGCGGTCCGATGCTCGCGGGCAGAGTGAACGGTAAAAAACGCTCGCTGTCGAGTATGTTCGAGGCGGTCGGCGCGTACACGGCGGGCAAGATCAACGAGGAACAGCTTATCGAATTCGAAAGAAAAGTATGCCCTACCTGCGGTTCTTGCTCGGGTATGTATACGGCGAATTCGATGAACTGCCTTACCGAAGTGCTCGGTATGGGTCTTCGTGGCAACGGCACGATCCCCGCGGTATATTCCGCGCGTATCGAGCTTGCGAAGCACGCGGGTATGCAGGTAATGGAGCTGGTGAAAAAGAATATCCGTCCCCGCGATATCATGACGGCGGCGGCGATCAAAAACGCGATCACCGCGGACATGGCGCTCGGCTGTTCGACGAACAGTATGCTGCACCTGCCTGCGATCGCGAACGAATGCGGTGTTCCGTTCGATCTCGACGAGGTCAACGCGATCAGCGAAAAGACGCCCAACCTTTGCCATCTCGCGCCCGCAGGTCCGACGTATATGGAGGACTTGAACGAAGCGGGCGGCGTGCACGCGGTACTGAAAGAGCTGGAAGCGCTTAATCTGTTAGATACGAGCGTAATGACTTGTACGGGCAAGACGATGAAAGAAAACCTCGTGGGCGTTGAAAACCTCGACGAGGAAGTCATCAGAAAACCCGAAAACGCGTTCGGTAAAACGGGCGGTATCGCAGTGCTCAAAGGCAATCTCGCGCCCGACGGCTGCGTGGTAAAACGCGCGGCGGTCGCGCCTGAAATGCTCGTGCACGAAGGACCCGCAAAGGTATTCGAGAGCGAGGAAGAATGTATCTCGGCGATCTACGCGGGCAAGATCGTAAAAGGCGACGTGGTCGTGATTCGCAACGAAGGCCCTGCGGGCGGACCGGGTATGCGCGAAATGCTTTCGCCGACCTCGGCAATCGCGGGTATGGGCTTGGATAAGGACGTGGCGCTGATCACCGACGGAAGATTTTCGGGCGCAACGCGCGGCGCTTCGATCGGGCACGTTTCTCCCGAAGCGGTTAGTGGCGGCGTGATCGCGTACGTGAAGAACGGCGATATCATTTCCATTGATATCCCGAACTATTCGATCAAGCTCAACGTTTCCGACGAAGAGCTTGCAAAGCGCAAGGCGGAAATGCCGATCAAGAAAAAAGAAGTAAGCGGATATCTCAAACGCTACGCCGCGCAGGTCAGCTCCGCCGACAAAGGCGCGATTATCAATAAGTGAAATAGGCAAAGCGTAGCTTTGCGTGAATTGCGCGTACTGTGCGTGAATTTTCGCTAACGCTCAGTGAATTGACGGCTTGTGCCGTCGTGAATTGCATTTCTCCGAAATGCGTTGCGGTAAAGTTTATACAATTATAATTGTAAGTGCAATAAAGGCGTTAAAATAATTCCATAACGCAACCATAGGTTGCAATTTACGCCCGTAAGGGCAATTCACGAAAACGAAGTTTTCTATTCACGCAAACGCAGGTTGCATTTCACTCGACTTTTAGGAGATAAATATTATGTCAATGACAATGACGCAAAAAATTCTCGCGGCGCACGCGGGCTTGGACAAAGTAGAAGCGGGTCAGCTCATTTTGGTCGATCTCGATCGGGTGCTCGGCAACGACATCACCTCCCCCGTAGCGATCCGTGAGTTTGAACGCATCGGCGCAAAGGACGTGTTCGACAAGGACAAAGTAACGATGGTCATGGACCATTTCGCGCCGAATAAGGACATCAAAGCGGCGGCGCAGTGCAAAATGTGCCGTGACTTTTGTAACGAACACGAAGTAACCCATTTCTACGACGTAGGCCGTATGGGCATCGAGCACGCATTGCTCCCCGAAAAGGGTCTGGTCGTGCCCGGGGACGTCGTCATCGGCGCGGATTCGCATACCTGCACGTACGGCGCGCTCGGCGCGTTTTCGACGGGCGTAGGCTCTACGGATATGGCGTGCGGTATGGCGACGGGCAAGGCTTGGTTCAAAGTTCCGTCCGCGGTCAAGTTCGTGCTCAAAGGCAAGCTCAACAAATACGTGTCGGGAAAAGACGTGATTTTGCATATCATCGGCAAGATCGGCGTGGACGGCGCGCTGTATAAATCGATGGAGTTCGTCGGCGAGGGCGTAAGCTCGCTCACCGTTTACGACCGTTTGACCATTTCGAATATGGCGATCGAAGCGGGCGCAAAGAACGGTATTTTCGAAGTGGACGAACAGACGGAAGCGTATATCAAGGAACGTTCCGACCGCACGTATACGGCGTATAAAGCGGACGAAGACGCGGCATACGACGCGGTATACGAAATCGATTTGTCGGAAGTGAAATCCACGGTCGCGTTCCCGCATTTGCCCGAAAACACGAAAACGTTCGACGAGATCGGCGACGTGAAGATCGATCAGGTCGTTATCGGCTCGTGTACCAACGGGCATTATAAGGATCTTGCGGAAGCGGCGGAGATATTCAAGGGCAAAAAGGTAGCCAAGCACGTGCGTGCGATCGTCATTCCCGCAACGCAGGATATTTATCTTAAAGCCATGGAAAACGGGCTTTTGAAGATCTTTATCGAAGCGGGCTGCGTGGTATCCACGCCCACCTGCGGGCCTTGTCTCGGCGGATACATGGGTATCCTTGCGGCGGGCGAACGCGCGGTGGCGACGACGAACAGAAACTTCGTCGGGCGTATGGGGCACGTGGACAGCGAAGTGTATCTTGCTTCCCCCGCGGTGGCTGCGGCGAGCGCGATAGCAGGTAAGATCGCAGACCCTATGGAGGTGATGAAATGATATTTAGCGGTAAATCCATTAAATACGGCGATAACGTAGACACGGACGTCATTATCCCCGCGCGGTATCTGAATACGATCGATAAAAAAGAACTTGCTTCGCACTGCATGGAGGATATCGACAAGGAATTCACGAAAAAGGTAGAGGCGGGCGATATCATGGTCGCGGGCTATAACTTCGGTTGCGGTTCTTCCCGTGAACACGCGCCGATCGCGATCAAGGAAAGCGGTATCTCGCTCGTGATCGCGCGGAGCTTTGCGCGGATTTTCTATCGCAATTCCATCAATATCGGGCTTGCGATTTTGGAATGTCCCGAGGCGGTGGACGGCATTTTGGACGGGGATAAGGTAGAGGCGGATTTGGATAACGGGATTATCTATAACCGTACGACGGGTAAGAGTTTTCAGACCCAGCCTTTCCCTGAATTCATCCAAAAAATCATTCAAAACGGCGGGCTGGTAGCCTCGATACAAAAAGGCGACGTGAAGTAATAAGTGAAATGAATTGCTATCGCAATTCGTAAAATGGGCTGCGCCCGTGAAATGACGGCTTACGCCGTCGTGAAATGCGTTGCTTTGCAACGCGTTATTGAATAATTCCATAACGCAACGCTATGCGTTGCAATTCACGCTCCGTCAGGGGCAATTCACGAAATTTATTTCATTTCACGCAACCGCAGGTTGCAATTCACTATACTTGGAGAAATACTATGAAAACTTATAAAATCGGATTATTAAAAGGGGACGGGATCGGTCCTGAGATCGTAGAAAGCGCGGTGCGCGTTTTGGAAGCGGTCGGTAAAAAGAGAAATATCGGGTTTGCATTTACGCCGTATCTCATCGGCGGCGCGGCGATCGACGCTTGCGGCAAACCCTTGCCCGACGAAACGGTGGCGGGCTGTCTGGCTTCGGACAGCGTTCTGCTCGGCGCGGTCGGCGGTCCGAAATGGGATACTCTGCCCGGGAATTTACGCCCTGAAAAGGCACTTTTGGGTATCCGCGCGGCAATGGAGCTGTTCACCAACCTCCGCCCTGCGAAGCTGTATCCCGCGCTGAAAGGCGAATGTCCGTTGCGCGAGGATATCGTGGCAAACGGCTTCGATATCATGATCGTACGCGAGCTGACGGGCGGTATCTATTTCGGCGAACGCGGCTATCGCGAGGGCAAGTACGGCGAAGAGGCGTACGACACCGAGGCGTACAGCCGTATGGAGATCGAGCGGATCGTGCGCGTGGCGTTTGAAACGGCGAGAAAACGCCGTAAAAAGCTGACGAGTATCGACAAAGCGAACGTCTTGGAGACCTCGCGGCTCTGGCGCAAGATCGTACACGAGCTTGCACAGGAATATCCCGACGTGGAAGTATCGGATATGCTCGTGGACAACGCAGCGATGCAGCTCGTTAGAAACCCGTCGCAGTTTGACGTGATCGTAACGAGCAATATGTTCGGGGATATCCTCTCCGACGAAGCGTCGCAGATCACGGGTTCGATCGGTATGCTACCGTCCGCGTCCTTGAACGAGGGTACGCGCGGATTGTACGAACCGATCCACGGCTCTGCGCCCGATATCGCAGGGCAGAACAAGGCAAATCCTATTGCTACGATCTTGTCTGCGGCAATGATGCTCCTGTACGCGTTTAACGAAACGGAAGCGGCGGACGATATCGTGTCCGCGGTGGATAAGGTGTTGGAGGCGGGCTACCGTACCGCCGATCTGGCGCACGGCGCGCCTGCGCTGTCCACGACGGAAATGACGGACAAGGTCATTGCGTATTTGTAATAAGGCGACGGTTATGCAAGGGAATAAACTACAAACGTTACATTTTCATATCTGTTCGAGCGCAGTATTTCGCGGGGTTTTGACAAGCCCCGTGTTTACGCTTTTCGGAGGGTATTGTTTAAGCGCGGGCAAGAGCGCTTGGGAGCGTATGAACGCGTACGCGGAATGGGTCGCGGAGCTGTACCGCTTGGGTGGAGATCTTACCGAGATCACGAAAAAATTACTCCTTTCCGACGAGAACGTATATATCAAAGCGGCGGCGCACCGCGAAAAGGCGAATGAGAAAGTCGCTAAGGCGGCGGCGCGTGAGCTGGCGATTTTTGCCGAGTTTGCGGCGCTTACCCCGCAGGATTTTGCTTTGGATATGGGCGTGGAAGTAACCGAATTGCCCGCGTTCGATTGTAAAAAAGAGGATTTCGGGGCGTTGTATCAAGAACGCTTGCAAAAGGCGGACAAGTACGGCTACGGTATCTTTTCGGCGGGCGGTATGTTCCGTCTGTCCGATCATAACGAGATCGAGCCGATCGTCAGCGCGGACAAGATCGGTATGGGGCATTTCATCGGCTACGAAACGGAGCGCGCAAAGGTGGTAGCCAACACCCGCGCGTTCGTCGAGGGCAGACCTGCGGCAAACACCCTGCTTTGCGGGGACGCGGGTACGGGAAAATCCTCTACGGTGAAAGCGATCGCAAACGAGTTTTTCACCGAGGGCGTGCGCCTTATCGAGCTTCGGAAAGACCAGCTTCGGTATCTTCCGTCCGTCATGGCGAAGATCAGCGGAAACCCCTTGAAGTTTATTATCTTCATCGACGATCTGTCCTTTAACCAGAACAACGACGATTTCAGTATGCTCAAAGCGGCGCTCGAAGGCTCGGCGAGCGCGACGGCGGACAACGCGGTGATCTACGCGACGAGCAACCGTCGGCATATCGTCAAGGAGAGCTTCGGCGATCGCGACGGCGACGACGTGCATAGGAACGACACCTTGCAGGAAACGCTCTCGCTTTCCGAACGGTTCGGGCTTACCGTGCTCTTTTCCAAGCCCGATAAAAAGCTGTATCTCACGATCGTACGCGAGCTTGCAAAGCGTTACGGCGTGGTGATGGACGAGAAAGAGCTGGATATTCAAGCGGAAGCGTTTGCGCTCCGCAAAGGCAGCCGTTCCGCACGCGCGGCTGAACAATTTGTAGATAGTTTACTCTAAAATAAAGAGAGGTGTAATATGCTTACAATCGACAACGTATACAGAGCAAGTCATGCGCTGAAAGGCGTGATCCGCAGAACGGACGTGATCTACGCGCCCAAACTTTGTTCGGGTGCAGAGTTGTATCTGAAAACGGAAAACTTACAGGTAACGGGTTCGTTCAAGGTACGCGGCGCGTACTATAAAATGACCCGTCTTTCGGAAGAAGAAAAGGCGCGCGGGGTAATCGCGTGCTCGGCAGGCAACCATGCGCAGGGCGTTGCGCTTGCCGCGCAGAAAAACGGCATCAAATCGGTGATCTGTCTGCCCGACGGCGCGCCGATCTCCAAGGTCGAAGCGACGAAGAGCTACGGCGCGGAAGTATGTCTTGTCGAGGGCGTGTACGACGACGCGTACGAGAAAGCGTTACAGCTCCGCGACGAAAAGGGGTATACCTTTATCCACCCGTTCAACGACGAGGACGTTATCGCGGGACAGGGTACGATCGGACTCGAACTTATGGAACAGATCCCCGATCTCGACGCGGTGATCGTACCCGTGGGCGGCGGCGGACTCATTTCGGGTATCGCGTACACGGTAAAAACGCTCAATCCCAAAATCAAGGTCTACGGCGTGGAAGCCAAGGGCGCGGCTTCGATGAAAAATTCCATCGAGCATCACGGCATTGAGGAGCTGCCCTCTATTTCCACGATCGCGGACGGGATCGCGGTGAAAAAGCCGGGCGAGGTTACCTACGAGCTTTGCAGTAAATACGTGGACGAGATCGTTACCGTAACCGACGACGAGATCTCCGCGGCGATTCTCGCGCTGATGGAACAGCACAAGCTCGTAACCGAGGGCGCGGGCGCTGTGCCCGTGGCGGCGGCGATGTTCGGCAAGGTCGATCTGAAAGGCAAAAAAGCGGTATGCGTGCTTTCGGGCGGGAATATCGACGTTACCATTCTCTCGCGCGTGATCAAGCGCGGACTTCTGATGTCAGGCAGAAACTGTCAGCTGATGATCGAGCTGATGGATAAACCCGGTCAGCTCAAACACGTATCGCGGATCATTGCGGATCTCGGCGGAAACGTTACGTCCGTACACCACGAACGCGCGAACGAGGGCTCGGACGTCAACGGCTGTTATCTGCGTATTATTTTGGAAACGAGAAATTACGAACACATTCAGCAAATACGGCAAGCCTTGACCGATTACGGTTTCAAGCTCGTCAATTAAGGAGGATAAGAAAATGTCGGAACTCAAAACGGTAGCGACGGAAAAAGCCCCTGCGGCGATCGGCCCGTATTCGCAGGCGATCGTGTGCGGGGATATGGTATTCACTTCGGGGCAAATCCCCATCAACCCCGCAAGCGGGAACGTGGAAGCAATCGGGATCGAAGCGCAGGCAGAGCAGGTAATGAAAAACCTCGGCGAGGTATTAAAAGCGGCAGGCTCGTCCTTTGAAAAAGCGGTAAAAACCACCTGTTTCCTTGCGGACATGTCGGATTTTGCGGCGTTTAACGGGGTGTATGCGAAGTATTTCACCACGAAGCCCGCAAGAAGCTGCGTGGCGGTAAAGACTTTGCCAAAAAACGTGCTTGTGGAAGTGGAAGTCATCGCAACGCTGTAATTTTAAGAATACGGAAACGCTCGGCGCAGGTCGGGCGTTTTTTGATAGAATAAAGGGGATAAATTTTGTCAATACTATAAAGAAAGACGGGGCAGGTATGCGTTGACCGCAAAAATCGGAGGAAAAATGCTGAACAGACAGGAAACGGAGATCATGAACGCAGTGTACGGCGTTTGCCACGAAAAAGGCATATGCCTGATTTCCCCGTCCGAGCTTATCGCCTTGCTCCCGCCGAGGAAAAAATACACCGAAGAACAGGTGGAGCGGATCTTGGGCGAGCTTGCGCTCGACGATTATTTCGAGCTGCTTTCCTCCGAAAGAAAGGGCGAGAAAATGTTCGTCATTTCTCTTCGCGCCAACGGCTATGCGTTCAAACGCGGGTTCGTGCAGATGAAACGGGACGTGGCGCAGAAAATTTTCTGGGCGGTGGCGTCCGCCGTCGTCGCGTTCGTCGTCGGTATGATCCTCAAACGGATATTTTAAGAAATATCCGTTATTTTCTTTACTTTTCCCTTACCGTATGGTATAATATAAACATATGTTTGCGAGAAAAAATCGCACGTTGGAGGATACGTACAATGGAATTCAAATTACGTTCGACTTATTCGCCGACGGGCGACCAGCCGCAGGCGATCGAAAAACTGACCGAGGGCGTGAAAGACGGGATCAGAACGCAGGTGCTCGTCGGGGTAACGGGCAGCGGTAAAACGTTCACGATGGCGAACGTCATCAAAAATATCAACCGCCCGACTCTCGTCATTGCGCACAACAAGACCCTCGCGGCGCAGCTTTGTAACGAGTTTCGGGAATTTTTTCCCGAAAACCGCGTGGAATATTTCGTTTCCTATTACGATTACTATCAGCCCGAAAGCTATATCCCCTCGACGGATACCTATATCGAAAAAGACCTGAGTATGAACGACGAGATCGATAAACTTCGCAACAGCGCGACCTGCTCTTTGATGGAGCGCAAGGACGTGCTGGTGGTGGCTTCGGTGTCCTGTATCTACGGTTTGGGCGCGCCCGAGGAATATTTCAGGCTGTCCCTGTCCCTGCGCCCGGGTATGGAATGGGAACGCAACGCTTTGATGAGAAAGCTCATCGAGCTGCAATACGCGCGCAACGATACCGATTTCAAGCGTTCGACTTTCCGCGTGCGCGGCGACGCGCTGGAAATTTTCCCCGCGTCTAATTCGGAAGTGGCGATCCGCGTGGAGTTCTGGGGGGACGAGATCGAAAAGATCTACGAGGTGGAGGCGCTGACGGGCAATAAGCTCAGCGAGCTGTCGCACGTGGCGATCTTCCCCGCCAGTCAATACGCCGTGGGCACGGAAAAACTGAAAGGCGCGCTTGCGATGATCGAGGAGGATCTGCGCGGCGAAGTGCGGGTGTTCGAGGAAGAGGGGAAAATTTTAGAGGCGCAGCGCCTCAAACAGCGTACCGAGCACGACCTTGAAATGATGCGGGAGATCGGGTATTGCAGCGGTATCGAGAATTACAGCCGTTATTTCGACGGCAGAAGCCCGGGCGAGCCGTCCTTTACCCTGCTCGATTATTTCCCCGCGGGGGAATTTTTGGTGTTTATCGACGAAAGCCATATGACCATTCCGCAGATCCGCGCGATGTACCACGGCGATCTGTCGAGAAAGAAAAACCTCGTGGAATACGGCTTCCGTATGCAGGCGGCGTTCGATAACCGTCCGTTGACGTTCGACGAATTCGACGCGCGCGTACCGCAGATGGTCTGCGTGTCGGCGACCCCCGCCCCGTACGAGCTGGAACAGGCGGGGCAGAAAGTCGAACAGCTTATCCGCCCGACGGGTCTGCTCGACCCCGAGATCACGGTAAAACCGACCAAAGGACAGATAGACGATCTGCTGTCTGAAATCAGGACGGTGGTTAAAGAGGGGGGCAGAGTGCTGATCACCACGCTGACCAAGCGCATGGCGGAGGAGCTTACCGATTTCTTGAAAGAACACGCCGTCAAAGTCAAATATATGCACAGCGACATCGACACGTTGGAGCGTATCGATATTGTCAACGGCTTACGGCTTGGAGAATTCGACGTGCTTTGCGGTATTAACCTCTTGCGCGAGGGGTTGGACTTGCCCGAGGTCAAGCTCGTGGCGATCCTCGACGCGGACAAAGAGGGATTTTTGCGTAGCGACACCGCGCTCATTCAGACGATCGGCAGAGCGGCGCGAAACAGCGAAGGGCGAGTGGTCATGTACGCGGATACGGTTACGGACAGTATGAAACGCGCGATCGGGGAAACCAACCGCCGTAGAAGAATACAGGACGAATACAACAAGGCGCACGGGATCGTGCCCAAAACGATTATCAAGGAAGTCAAGTCCACCCTCAACATTACCAAGAAAAAGACGGACGACGATATCAAGATGCAGGACATTCCCGACGAGATCGAGAAACTCAAAGCGCTCATGAAAGTCGCAAGCGGTCAGCTGGACTTCGAACGCGCGATCGAGATCCGTGAAAAGATCGCGGAGCTGAAAATGAAGCTCCGCAAAGCCCAAAGATAAAGGTAAACTATGAAAGAAGAAATTATCATCAAAGGCGCAAAAGAAAACAATCTCAAAAATATAGACCTCACCATACCCCGCAACAAGCTCACCGTGTTCACGGGGCTTTCGGGGAGCGGGAAATCCACGCTCGCGTTCGATACCATTTTCGCGGAGGGGCAACGTCGGTACGTCGAGAGCCTTTCCTCGTACGCACGGCAGTTTTTAGGGCAAATGGAAAAGCCCGACGTCGAGAGTATCGAGGGCTTATCCCCCGCGATCTCCATCGATCAGAAAACGACCTCGCGCAACCCCCGTTCGACGGTGGGTACGGTAACGGAAATCTACGATTATTTCCGTCTTTTGTTCGCGCGGATCGGCGTGCCGCACTGCCCGAAATGCGGTAGGGAGATCCGACGTCAGACGGTGGACGAGATCTGCGATCATATTATGGCAATGCCCGAGGGGAGCAAAATCCTCGTCAACGCGCCCGTCGTGCGCGGCAGAAAGGGCGAGTACGTGAAAGAGCTGAACGGGTTCAAGAAAAGCGGTTACGGCAGAGTAAAAATCGACGGGATCGTGTACGATCTGCAAGAGGAGATCAAGCTCGAAAAGAATATCAAGCATAATATCTCCGTCGTGGTGGATAGGCTGGTAGTCAAGCCGACCGTGCAAAAGCGTTTGACGGACAGTCTTGAAGCGGCGTTGAAGCTCGCCGAGGGACTGGTCGTTATCGACTGCGAGGGCAAAGAGGATCTGTATTCCGTCAACTACGCCTGTCCCGATTGCGGAGTGTCGCTGGAAGAAATCGAGCCACGTATGTTCTCGTTCAACACTGTGTACGGCGCGTGTCCGACCTGTTCGGGGTTGGGCTTTAAGCAGTTTGTCGATCCTGATTTGATTTGTCCCGATAAAAACAAGACCCTGCGCGAGGGCGCAATGAAAGTTACGGGCTGGAATTTGGGTTCTACGTCTATGGCGCTTATGGAGCTTTCCGCGCTCGCGAAAGCGTACGGTTTTTCCTTGGACGTGCCCGTAAAAGACCTGCCGAAAGAAATTTACGATATCTTAATGTACGGCAGCGATACCAAGGTAGATATGCAATACCAGACCCGTTCGTTTTCGGGCAGTTTCAAAAAGACTTGGGAGGGCTACGTCAACAACCTGCAACGCCGATACGGCACTTCGACTTCCGACGGGGTGAAAAGCGATATCGAACGCCTGATGCGCAACGCGCCCTGCGACGGTTGCCACGGCAAGCGTTTGAAAAAGGAAGCGCTGTCCGTGTACGTGGGCGGTAAAAATATCTGGGAAGTCTGCGAAATGTCCGTAGACAAGCTCTGCGAGTTTATGGACGGGCTGAAAGAAACGCTCACGCCCACCCAGCACCTGATCGCCGACGCGATCATCAAAGAAATCAACAACCGTTTGGGCTTTTTACGCAACGTCGGCTTGAACTATCTCACGCTCACCCGCACGGCGGTTACCCTGTCGGGCGGCGAAAGCCAGCGTATCCGTCTTGCAACGCAGATCGGCAGCGCGCTGACGGGGGTGCTGTATATCCTCGACGAGCCGAGTATCGGTCTGCACCAACGCGACAACGAGAAGCTGCTCAATTCCTTGAAAGGTCTGCGGGATTTGGGGAATACCCTGATCGTCGTCGAGCACGACGAGGACACCATGCGCGCTGCGGACTATATCGTGGATATCGGTCCGAAAGCGGGCGTGCACGGCGGGGAAGTCGTCGCATGCGGTACGCAGGAAGAGATCATGAACGAGCCGCGCTCGATCACGGGCGATTATCTTGCGGGCAGACGAAAGATCGAAACGCCCGCCGTCCGTAAATCCGTTTCGGACAAATGGCTCAAACTCTACGGCTGTAAACAGAACAACCTGAAAAATATCAACGTGAAAATCCCCGTCGGGCTGATCACCGCGGTAACGGGCGTTTCGGGCAGCGGTAAATCGAGCTTTGTCAACGAAATCGTCTACCCGTTATTAGCAAATACGCACAACGGCGCGAAGCACAAGTTAGGGGACTACGCAAAAGCCGAGGGCGTGGAGCAGTTCGATAAGGTGATCGATATCGACCAGTCCCCGATCGGCAGAACGCCGCGCAGTAACCCCGCCACGTACACGGGCGTATTCAACGCCATTCGCGAGCTGTTCGCGGTTACCCCCGACGCGAAAGAACGGGGCTATAAAGCGGGTCGGTTCTCGTTCAATATCTCAGGCGGCAGAT
Organism: Clostridia bacterium; assembly: GCA_017465865.1. Classification (GTDB taxonomy): domain Bacteria; phylum Bacillota; class Clostridia; order Christensenellales; family Borkfalkiaceae; genus Scatosoma. The sequence goes on along the minus strand of JAFTVF010000011.1, from coordinate 26,166 downwards.
GCGAGCACTGTTTCGGCGACGGGATCATTAAAATCGAAATGCACTTCCTGCCCGATATTTTCGTGCCCTGCGAGGTGTGCGGGGGGAAACGGTATAACCGCGAAACGCTGGAAGTTAGGTACAAGGGCAAGAGCATTGCCGACGTGCTGGATATGACGGTAGAGGAGGCTTGCGAATTTTTCGCGCCCGTGCCGACCATTTATAATAAAATTAAAACCCTCAACGACGTGGGGCTTGGCTATATCAAGCTCGGGCAAAGCTCGACGACCCTTTCAGGCGGCGAGGCGCAACGCGTGAAGCTGGCTACCGAGCTTTCCAAACGCTCGACGGGCAAAACGCTGTATATCCTCGACGAGCCTACGACGGGTCTGCACAGCTACGACGTGGACAAGCTGATTAAAATTTTATTACAGCTCCGCGAGGGCGGAAACACGGTGCTCGTCATCGAGCATAATCTGGACGTGATCAAAACCGCGGACTATATCATCGACCTCGGCCCTGAGGGCGGGAACGGCGGGGGTGAGATCGTGTGCGAGGGCACGCCCGAAGAAGTGGCGAAAGTGGAAAACAGCTACACGGGTCAGTTCTTAAAGAAAGTATTGTAAACGAAAACACGCTCTTTCGAGCGTGTTTTCTCTTGTATGAATACTTATTTTTTCAAAATAACTTTTGCGCCGTCTTCTTCAAAAACGAGTTTTTTTCCGTCGCATTCGCAAAGCTGTGTTTCTCCGTCGAAAGTAATAGCAATTTTGCCTTTTTCCGATTTCGACCAAGTTCCCGTTTCCGTTTCCGTGTCCGTGCTGTCTTCAAAAGAAGAACTAACCATCACCACCGTTCCGTCTTCGTTTAACGTTATCTTCATAAAGTCTTCGGAAATGGTCATCATACCCATAAACTTTTCGCCTGCTTTGATCTCCATTTCCATACCGCCTTCGGTATACGTCATACTCTTGAATTTGTACGTGCCTTCAATTTCTTTTTCAAAACAACCTACAAAAAGAAAACAAAGACAGCATAAAAGTCCCATAAGTATTGAGCCGATAAATTTTTTTGTTCTAACCATAGAACACCTCCTGAAAGTAATTGTAAATACATTATATCAAGTCTTATAAGACTTGTCAAGTATTTTTCGACTTGAAATTATTATAATATAAGTATGAGATTTCAAGAGCGTATCAAAGAATTGAGAACACAAAAAAATATGAGCCAAATGGATTTGGCGTTGGCGACGAAAATCAGTCAATCGGCAATCGCGAAATGGGAGCTTGGGAAGACCGAGCCGACGGCTTCGGCGATCATTACGCTGGCGAAATTTTTCGGAGAAACGACGGATTATTTGTTGGGAATGACCGATTAAAAACGCGCTCTTTCGAGCGCGAACAAGGGCGGAGAATATCCGTCTTTTTTATTGACAATACGCAAATGATTTGACGGATATTGTCGAAATATGGTATAATGAATACAAGCAGTAAGGGTAAACCCGAAGGCGGTTAGCACTTCCGACAAAAAGGAGGTGGTTTTTATGGGATATGACTTCATTTTGTGGTTGGCGTTCCTCGTGGACGTCGGCAGAGTAAAGGAATTCCGCGTTACGAATGACAAAATCTACGTAATCATAAAAAAATAACCGCCCTTGATTGGTAGTCTGGCGGTTATTTTTAATAACTAACATAGGCTAACCGTTTGAAGGTTCACCCTTACTGTGTTTTTATTATAGCACAGCTTTTTTTATTTGTCAATAGGTTTTGCAAGAAAAATATTGAAAAGAATTTTAATCAATGCCGATAAGTTCTTCAATGGTGATTTCATAGTATTTTGCTAAAATAGAGCATTGCAAAACATCGGGAATATGCGTATTGTTTTCCCATCTGCTCAAATTTTGTTGCTTAATTCCCGTGTCTTTGGCTAATTTCGATTGAGATATTCCCAATCGTTGTCTATGCTGTTTTAAGCTCTCTCCAATGTTCATACATTTCTCCTTTTTAATATTTTACACTAAATCGTGTAAAAATACTTGACTTACACGAAATCGTGTGATATATTATATACACAATATCGTGTAAAGAACGGAGATAAAGAATGAAAGATTTAATCAATGAATTGTATGCTATTGCCTTGGACGAAAAAAATCCCTTTGGAGAGCTGAACGAGAAAGAGGATTCGGAAGAAACGCTGCGATACAAGAAATTATTTGCGTCGTTGACGGATAAACAACAGAAAGAATTTCTTGAATATGACTCTATACAAGGGGTGAGAATTGCAAAGGAAAACAGAGGGGCGTATCGTTGCGGGTTCAAAACGGCGATGAGGTTATGCTTTGAAGTATTTATAACGTAAAGGGAAACCGCCGACGAAGGGGCTTCGTCGGCGGTTTGATTAAGTTTTATAGAAAGTTGTTATGGTGTCGAATCAATAGTTTTCCGCTCTTACCTGGAAGTATGCCTGAGGATGCGCGCATACGGGGCAAACTTCGGGAGCGTTCTTGCCGACTACGATATGACCGCAGTTCGAGCACTGCCATACCGCGTCGCCGTCCTTGGAGAATACGAGGTTGCCTTTCACGTTCGCAAGGAGCTTTCTGTATCTTTCTTCGTGTTCTTTTTCGATCGCCGCAACGCCGTCGAACAGATCCGCGATTTCGTTAAAGCCCTCTTCGCGTGCTACTTTCGCAAATTCGTTGTACATATCCGTCCATTCGTAGTTCTCGCCCTCCGCAGCTGCCAAAAGGTTTTCCGCGGTAGAGGAGATCTCGCCGCCATTCAAAAGCTTGAACCAGATCTTTGCGTGTTCTTGTTCGTTTTTCGCGGTTTCTTCAAAAAGCGCCGCGATCTGCACGAAGCCTTCCTTTCTTGCCTTGCTCGCAAAATAGGTGTATTTGTTTCTTGCCTGCGATTCGCCCGCAAACGCCGTTTGCAGGTTCGCTTCCGTCTTCGAGCCTTTCAAACAGGGCTTCGCTTCGAAACAACCCGTCTGCTTGCAAACGGGACATACCTCGGGCGCTGCGCCCTCTGCTACGTAATGACAAATCTTGCATTCATACTTCATAACTATACCTCTTTTTTGTTTATTTTTGGAAACTTATTAGGACTAAGTTTCATTAACTGATTATAGTATAATATAAAAAAACGTATTTGTCAATAGTTTTGCGTAAAAAAATTGCAAAAAAATGAAAAATTTTTCAAAAAGGAAAATTTAACGCAATTTTAACGAAACTTTCTTTATTTGGAAACATAATTCTTATATAATGTAGGGGAACGCGGAGTTGACAAACGCGGAAAAAATTGATACAATACTTTTGCGCGGTTACGGATATACTATATAGTATAATACGCGCGAGGGAAAAGAGGGAGAACGGTGAAAAAATTAAGCCAAAGAAAAAAGAAATGGATAGAACGGACGATCGCCAACGACAGAAGCTATAAAAGTTGGTTGTACAACCGTTTCTTTTTGTTTTTGATCTTGGTGCTGGCGCAGATCGTCGGCTACGTGATCTTGGCGGTATTGCTCGTGTACAATTCCCGCGCGGCGGTGGCGTTACAGCTTGCGGTGAGCGGCGTGGGCTTGATCGCGGTGCTGTACCTTATCAATCGGAACGAACGCCCGTCTATGAAGCTGAACTGGATACTGCTTATCCTGATCGTACCCGTAGTGGGCGTGCCTATGTATGTAATGTACGGCGAGGGCAGACCCACGCGGAAAATGAATAAGAAAATACTAACGGCAAAAGCGGAAAACGCGAAACAGCTCGAAGAGGCGTGCGGAAAAACCGCGGAGTTCGATCCGCAAACCCGCGCCGACGCGCTCGGGCGGTATCTGTCCGCGTATGCGGGGTATCCCGTGTATCGCGACGGGGAAGTGGAATATTACGATTGCGGAGAGAAAATGTTCCCTGCAATGAAAGCGGAATTGCAAAAAGCCGAAAAGTTTATTCTCGTGGAGTATTTCATTATCGCGCACGGTAAAATGTGGAACGAGATACTGCAAATTCTGCTCGAAAAAGCCGAACAGGGCGTAAAGATACGCATTATCTACGACGATTTCGGGTGTATGATGACATTGCCGCCCGATTACGATAAATATCTCGAAAGTTTACACGAAAACGTCAAATGTATGACCTTTAACGACGTCGTGCCTGTTTTTGCGGTGCGTATGAACAATCGCGATCACAGAAAAATTTTGGTGGTGGACGGCAAGACGGCGTTTACGGGCGGGATCAATCTCGCGGACGAGTATATCGGGGAAAAGAAACGTTTCGGGTATTGGAAAGACACGGGCGTAAAGATCACGGGCGCGCCCGTCCGTTCGTTTACGGAAATGTTTTTCTATATCTGGAACGCATTCCGCGCGGATAAAGAAAATCTCAAAGAATATATTCTGCCCGAGGCGGAAAGCGCGGGACACGACGGACGGCTGATCCAGCCTTACGACGATTCGCCGTTTGATCGGATCAGCGTCGGGGAAACCGTCTACGCGGATATCATCAACCGCGCGAGCCGATACGTGTATATTTTCACGCCCTATCTTGTGCTCGACGATTCGATGCGTACGGCGCTCTGCCGTGCGGCGATGCGCGGGGTGGACGTGCGGATCGTAACCCCGGGCATTCCCGACAAGAAAATGGTCTACCGCCTGACCCGAGCCAACTACGGTATTTTAATGCGCGCGGGCGTAAAGATATACGAATACACGCCCGGGTTTATCCACGCCAAAAGCATGGTCTGCGACGACGAATGCGCGGTGGTCGGTACGATCAATCTCGATTATCGGAGCTTGTATTTCCATTTCGAAAACGCTGTGTATTTTTCAGGCTGTACGGCGGTGGAGGACGTGAAAAAAGACTGCGAAGCCACCTTTGCCGTATCCAAGCTCTGCACCAAAGAAAACACCAAACGCGGACTTTTTGGACGGGTGGTCGATTCCCTGCTCCGCGTGTTTGAAACGCTGTTGTAAAGGAAGAAGATTATGAACAAAAGACAACGAAAAAGAGAGGAAGAACGCAAAATCCTCGCGGAAATGGACGAGGCGATGAAAGCGGGCGTGAAAAACGCCGAAACGGTGTCGAAAAAAGCGGACAACGCCGAAAAAACCTCGGAAAGCTCGCCCGTGATCCATTGCAAACGTTGTAAAACGGTGATGGAAAAGGGCGTTTGCCCTACCTGCGGTTTTCGTATCTACGTGCCGATGGACGAGCAAAAACGCAAAAAGATCCGTTGGATCGTTACGGGCGTTTGCTTGATCGCCTTTGTAATCGTATATTTCGCCTGTATCAAATGACCGCTCTTGCGGTCTTTTTTCTTTCACTGAAACAAACATTTTACGAAAAGTTAAAAAATTGCGTTTGAAATTTTTCCGTTTCGTTTACAAATATAACGAACATAATAATACCGCGGAAGCGATAAAAGGAGTGTAAGATTATGGATATGCGTAAATTTACGGAAAAATCGGTAACGGCGCTCGAAAGGGCGCAGGCGGTGGCTCGGGAATACGGAAACGGGGAGATCGGGCAGGTACATTTGTTATACGCGCTCGTTTCGGAAGAAAACGGGTTGATCGCACAACTGGTCGAGAAAATGCAAAAGGACGCGCAGGCGCTTTTGGGCGCGGCGCTTGCCGAGATAGAGAAACTGCCCAAGGTAAGCGGCGGGGAGCAGTATCTTTCCCGTGCCTTGGCAGAGGCGATCGAGGCGGGCGAACAGCAAGCGAAAAAGATGGGGGATTCCTATTTATCCGTCGAGCATTTGTTTTTTGGGTTGACGGAAAAGCCCGACGGGAAAATCAAGGAAATTTTGAAAAAATTCGGGCTCGGACAGAACGAATTTATGCAGGCTCTGGCGAGCGTGCGCGGGAGTCGACGGGTGGACAGCCAAAACCCCGAGGATACCTACGACGTGCTGAATAAATACGGCGTAGATCTCGTTGAAAAGGCGCGCGCGCAGAAAATTGATCCCGTGATCGGTCGGGACGAGGAGATTCGGAACGTCGTGCGGATACTTTCCCGTAAAACGAAGAATAATCCCGTGCTGATCGGTGAGGCGGGCGTGGGCAAAACGGCGATTGCCGAGGGGCTTGCGATTCGTATTATGAAAGGCGACGTGCCCGATTCTTTGAAAGACAGAAAGGTGTTTTCGCTGGATATCGGCGCGCTGATCGCGGGCGCGAAATTCCGCGGGGAGTTTGAAGAACGCCTGAAAGCCGTGCTTGCGGAAGTGAAAAAGAGCGAGGGCGGGATTATTCTGTTTATCGACGAATTGCACACGATCGTCGGCGCGGGCAAGACGGACGGCGCGATGGACGCGGGGAATTTGTTAAAGCCTATGCTTGCGCGCGGTGAATTGCACTGTATCGGCGCGACGACCTTGGACGAGTATCGCAAATACATCGAAAAAGACCCCGCGCTTGAACGGCGTTTTCAGCCCGTGCTCGTAGGCGAACCGACGGTGGAGGACACCGTGTCCATTCTCCGCGGCTTGAAAGAGCGTTACGAGGTATACCACGGCGTGAAGATACAGGACAACGCCCTGATCGCGGCGGCTACGCTGTCCAACCGCTATATCACCGACAGGTTTTTGCCCGATAAGGCGATCGACCTCGTAGACGAGGCGTGTGCGCTGATTAAAACGGAAATGCAGTCTATGCCCTCGGAAATGGACGAGATCGCGCGGAAGATTATGCAGCTTGAAATCGAAGAAAACGCGTTAAAAAAGGAAACGGACAGTCTGTCTAAATCGCATTTGGACGAGATCGGAAAAGAACTGAGCGATTTCCGCGCCAAGTACGCGGAAATGAAAGCGAAATGGGAAAACGAGAAAAATTCCATCGGCAAAGTCCAACGGCTTCGCGAGGAGCTGGAAACCGCGAACGCCGAGCTGGAACGCGCGCAGAGAGAATACGACCTCGAAACGGCGTCGAAATTGCAATACGGTAAAATTCCCGAGCTGAAAAAACAGCTGGAAGAAAGCGAAAAACAGAAAACGGACGGGGCAGGTATGCGTTCAACGGAAAAATCTCTGCTTCGCGACCGCGTGAGCGAGGAGGAAATCGCCCGTATCGTGGCGCGGTGGACGGGGATTCCCGTCGCCAAGCTCATGGAGGGCGAGCGCGAAAAGCTGTTGCGCTTAGACGAAACCTTGCATCAACGGGTGATCGGGCAAACGCAGGCGGTACAGGCGGTAGCGGACGCGATCTTGCGTTCGCGCGCGGGGATCGCAGACCCCAACCGTCCGATCGGGTCGTTTCTGTTCTTAGGCCCTACGGGCGTGGGGAAAACGGAGCTTGCGAAAACGCTCGCGCGGACTTTATTCGACGACGAGAAGAATATGGTGCGTATCGATATGAGCGAGTATATGGAGAAATACTCCGTTTCCCGATTGATCGGCGCGCCTCCCGGATACGTGGGCTACGACGAGGGCGGTCAGCTCACCGAGGCGGTACGGCGCAAGCCCTATTCCGTCGTGCTGTTCGACGAAGTGGAAAAGGCGCACCCCGACGTGTTCAACGTGCTGTTGCAGGTCCTTGACGACGGGCGGATCACCGACGGGCAGGGCAGAACGGTGGATTTCAAAAACACCGTGATTATTTTGACTTCCAACCTCGGCTCAACGGCGATTTTGGACGGTATCGAATACGACGGCGAGATCTCGGAGGAGGCGAAAGAGGAAGTAAGCAGGCTGTTAAAGCAGTCTTTCCGTCCCGAATTTTTGAACAGACTGGACGAAACGGTGTTTTTCAAACCTCTGACGAAAAAGGAGGTCGGCTCGATCGTTCGGCTGTTGGCGGAGGACCTCGTCGCGAGGTTGGCGGAAAAGCAACTGTATCTTACGATCACGGACGAGGCGGTGGACTATATCGTAGACAAGGGCTACGACCCCGTATACGGCGCAAGACCGCTGAAACGGTATATGCAGCACACCCTCGAAACGACGCTCGCCAAGAGTATCCTCGCAGGCGGGTTCGTCGCGGGCGACAAGCTCGCGGTCGTCGTAGCCGACAACGGCTTGACGGTGAAAAAGGCGTAAAAAAAGACCCGACGGATTTTTGCAAAAGTCCGTCGGGTTTCAAATTATACGTCTTTGTGCCCAGGGTGGGTCATACTTTCCTCGTTTTCTTCCTCTAAAATTTGTCGGATCGCCGCGATGTCGGTGAGGATATCGTTCAATACGTTTAGGGTAAACTCTTTTCTTCGGCTCAAAATCCGAAAGGTATTTCTCCAACGCTCGCAAACGTAGGTGTTTTTCACGACTTCCTTTTTAACGCTGCAACGCCCTGCGTTCGTTTTGTTGAAACGGTAAAAATTTCGTTCGTAATACGCGCAATAATTTCCGCAATTCCAACACGCTTTTTTCTTTTTCTCCATAAAAACCTCTTGAAACAAAATTTATCAAAATAATTATATAGGATTTTTTCCTATATGTCAAGCGTTTCATCGGAAAAAGTCCTATAATATTTTTAGGAGGATACAGAATAAATGGATATTGCGAAAACGGTTGGAAAAAATTTGCAAGAAGCAAGAAAAGCAAAGGGGATTACGCAAAAAGAGCTTGCGGGAGAATTAAATAAATATCAGTCGGATTATAGTGAATACGAAAGCGGAAAAATTCAATTAGATTATGAAAAAATCGTATACTTATGCAAACGGTTGGAAATAACGCCAAATGATTTATTTGGGATTTTTTAACCTGAATACGTAAACCCCGCTCGGAGCGTTCCGAGCGGGTTTTGCGTAAAAGCGCGCGAACAAATTTTCAATAAAGTCTTTACAACGCCGTGAAAATATGATATAATAGAAAGAGTATAAGGAGAAAGCTATGAAGATCATTCACACGGGCGATATACATCTCGGCGCGGCGATGCGTACGCTGCCGCCCGACAAGGCACGGCTTCGAGGAGCGGAAATCGTAGACACGTTCCGCGTTTTGTGCTCGTACGCGCGTGGGAACGGGATCGGCGCGGTGCTGATTGCAGGGGATCTGTTCGACGAGAACGGAGTACATAAATCCCTCGTTGCGGAGATTTTCTCCATCATCTCGTCCGCGCAGCCCGTTTGCTTTTTCTATATCACGGGCAACCACGACGACGGACTTGCTTTGGACGGCGTGGTGATCCCGCAAAATCTGTACGTATTCTCCAAAAACCGAGGTTGGCAGAGCTACGACTTGCCCGAGGGGATCACGGTTACGGGCATTGACGGGAAATATCTCACGCCCGATAGTTATTTTTCCTTACGGCTTCGCACCGAACGGTTTAATATCGTGATGCTGCACGGCGAAGCCGTGGGCACGGAACGCACGGGCAAGGATCAGTTGGCGTTGCCGAGGCTGCAAAATAAGAATATCGACTATCTCGCGCTCGGGCATATCCATATCCCGACGATGCAAGCCGAGCGTCTCGACGGGCGGGGGAAATACCGCTATTGCGGGTGCTTGGAGGGCAGAGGCTTCGACGAGTGCGGAAAACGGGGATTTTTCCTGCTCGATATCCGCGGCGGGCAGTTGTATACGGAAAACTTCGTTTCGATCGCAAAGCGCGAAGCGGTGGTATGTACCGCGGATATTTCCGCGTGTAACAGTTATTACGACGTCGAACGGACGGCGCTTTCCGCGCTTTCGGGCGTTTCGGCGGGGAGCATGGTAAAGCTCGTGCTCCGCGGCAGACACCGCGCCGATCTGCGTAAGGATATCCCTATGCTTACGGGCAGATTGTCGCAGAGCTATTTCTTTATCAAGATCGTAGACGAATCGCGGATTTTTATCGATTACGCGCAGTATAAAAACGACCTGTCCGAGCGCGGAGAATTCGTGCGAGAGGTAGGCAGGTATGAGATGAGCGAGGAAGAACGCTCGGAAATTTTAGAAGTCGGGCTGAAAGCGCTCGCGGGGGAGGAGATCGATTTATGAGAATTCTTTCCTGTCATATCGCGGGCTTCGGTCGGTTTGTGCATAAGGATTTCGATTTTTCGGCGGAGCTTACCGTCATCAAGGAAGACAACGGCTGGGGTAAGACCACCCTTGCCGATTTTATCCGCTGTATGCTGTACGGCTTGGACGGGGGCAGAAACAAATCGGTATCGGCGAACGACCGCATGCGCTACGAGCCTTGGAGCGGGGGCGTGTTCGGCGGTTCGCTAGACTTTGTATACGGCGGGAGAAAGTACCGTGTAGAACGCTCGTTCGGGAAAACGCCCGCGTACGACAGCGTGCGCGTATACGATTCGAATAATATGCTCTGTTACGATTTCGGCGACCGCGCGGAACGCTTGGGCGAAACGCTGTTTGGCGTGGATTCGGAGAGTTACCGTCGGAGCGTGTATATTCCGCAGGGCGAGATCCGCACGGGCAGTCTGCCCGACGATATGAAAAACCGTCTTTTGTCCTTGCTCGGCGACGGCGGACAGGGCGCGAACGGCGCGCAGCTCGCCGTGGAAAGGCTGGACGCAGCGGATCGTGCGCTTCGGGCGCGGCGCAAGCCCGCTAAGGGCAAGCTTGACGAAATCGACGAGCGGTTGACCCTGATCGCCCGCCAAAAGGCGGCGTGCGACGACAGCGCAAACCGCGCGAAAGGGCTTCGGGAGGAGCTTTTGAACGCGGAGAAAGAAATTTCGGCGTGTAACGGGGAGCTTGCTCAGCTGAACGCGGCGATCGAGGATCTTTCCCGTCAGAACGAATTTTCCGCGCGCAATCAGACTCGTCGGGAGATCGAAATACAGCTTGACAGCGCGAACGCGGAGCTTGCGCGGCTTCGTGAATTTTTCGGCGAAACCGATCCCGCCACGGTGAATACCGAGGGGTTACAGAATGCCGTTACGGAATATTACGCCGTAAAAACGCAGTTGGAGGACAAGCAAAAAACGCTTTCGCGTACGGAGACCTCGACGAAAGAAAAAGCGGCGGTGGAAATGCAGATCAACGCCTGCGAAAAGGTGTTGCAGTCTTACGGCGCGCTTCTACCCGACGGCGAAAATTCGGAGGCAGGTACGCGGCGAAAGGTCAAAAAGGGCAAAAAGATCATTCCTCCGCGCCGTAAAAGCACGAATTTTATCCTGTTCGTATCCCTGTTTTTGGCGCTTCTCGGCGCGATTTGGTTGGAAACGAAACCGATTGTCGGGCTTGTTTTGCTCGCCGTAGGCGGGATAGGCATGGCGTGGATGTTTATGCGCTTGATGCCAAGACGGGAAAAGATCGTGGTAGAAGAACGGCAGGCGCGCCCTGCGATCTCCGACGAGGCGATCAAGGCGGAATGTGAAAGAACGCAGGCGGAATTGACGGCTTTGCGCGCGAAATTAGCTGCTTTCCCGCCCGAAACGGAACAAAACGCCGCGCTTTTGACGGAGTGTTCGCAGTTACAAAACAGAGAGCTTGCGTTGGAGCGGGGGATTTGTAATTTCTTGGATAATTTCCGTTTCCCCGAGCTGTACGATTACCGCGCGGCGGTAACCTTATTAAAAGAAAAGATCGAGGCGCACGCAAAGGCGGCGCGGTCAAAAACGGACTACGAAAAACGTTTGAAAGAGTACGGAAATAGCGCGGAAATGCGACCCGTGTATGCAAATAACGGGGATATAGAGGACTTAAAAGCGCGAAAAGCTGCGTTGGAAAGACGGAAAGAGGAATACGCGGAAACGCGCGCCCGTGCGCTGAGCAACGCGGAAAATTTGGAAACGCAGGCGGACAAGCAAAGCCTGTTAGCGGAAGAGACTTGGCTGACGGAAGAAAAAGCCCGTCTGGAAAAACGCCACCGCGCGATCGTGGGCGCGAAACAGCTGTTGCTTCGCGCGCAGGAGAATATGGCAACGAGGTATCTCGACCCCGTAGAACGGGGCAGTCGATATTATTTCGGGCTGTTGCAAAACGCGGGAAACAGGGCGTTGCGGTTTGCCGCGGACGGTACGCCGCTCATGGAAGACGGCGGGAAACTGCGGGAGTTGGAGTATTACAGCGCAGGCGGGAAAGAGCTCGTCGGGTTTTGCACGCGGATCGCGCTCGCGGACGCCGTGTTCCAAAAAGAACCGCCCGTGCTCGTGCTGGACGATCCGTTCGTCAATCTTGACGACGACAAGACGGAGCGGGTGAAAAAGCTGGTCAAAGAGCTGACGAAACGGTATCAGATTATATACCTTACCTGTAAGAACGAAAGAAAGCTGTAAAAATTGAAAATTCGGTGAAAGTGTAAAAAATTTTGCGGCAAACCGTTGACTTTCTTTTTTCAAAGGAATACAATAGATAACGTTATAAATGCTTACACTATATAAATAAGAGGTAGACCGTAATGGCGAAAACAAAAAAAGCGGGTACGATCGGTACTTTGCTCAAAAGCGTCAGACAATACAAAAAACCTTCGATCATAACCCCGTTGTTTATGGTCTTGGAGGCTTTTTGCGAATGTCTGATTCCTTTTTTTATGGCGAAAATGATAAGTGAACAGGTGCTTGCGATGGACGGCGCGGTGGCGCATATTTTGAAGTACGGCTTGGTTTTGTTGCTTTTGGCTGCGTGTTCGATTACGAGCGGCGTTATGGCAGGAAGATTCGGCGCGACGGCAAGCTGTGGGTTTGCCGCGAATTTACGCCACGATCTGTTCTATAAAGTACAGAAATTCTCGTTTGCGAACGTGGATAATTTCTCCACCTCCTCGCTCGTAACCCGTTTGACGACGGACGTTACCAACGTACAGCAGTCCTATCAAATGTGCTTGCGTATCGCGATCCGCGTACCCTTGCAGTTCATTTTTGCGATCATTATGAGCTTTACGATCAACGCGCGGCTGGCGTGGGTATTCCTCGTGATTATGCCGATTTTGGCGATCTTCCTGTTTGCGATTATGCGGTTCGTAATGCCGTTTTTCCGCCGTATCTTCAAAAAATACGACGCGCTCAACAATTCCGTACAGGAAAACGTCGGTGGTATCCGCGTGGTAAAATCGTTCGTGCGCGAGGGGTACGAAACGGAAAAATTCGACCGCGCGGCAAGCGAAGTGAAAAACGATTTCACGAAAGCGGAAAAAGTTCTGGCGCTCAACAATCCGATCATGACGCTGTTTGTCAATCTGGCGGCGGTGCTGATCTCCTTTTTGGGCGCGACGGCGATCATTCGCTCGGCAGAGGGCTTGGGGAAAATCCCCGAGGGCGCGTTTTCGCCTACCGAGCTTTCCGCGCTGATTACGTACGGCGTACAGATCTTGTCCTGCTGTATGATGTTCTCGATGGTGTTCGTGATGATCACGATGTCGTTTGAATCGGCGCGGCGTATTGCGGAGGTGCTCAATCAGGAATCCGATCTCGTCAGCCCCGAAAACGGCGTGAAAGAAGTCAAGGACGGCTCGATCCGTTTTGAAAACGTCAATTTCAAATATTCCGCGAAAGCGAATAAGTATACCCTTTCGGATATCAACCTCGACATCCGTTCGGGCGAAACGGTGGGCGTGCTCGGCGGTACGGGTTCGTCGAAAACGACCTTTATCCAGCTCATTCCCCGCCTGTACGACGCGACCGAGGGCGAAGTGTCCGTCGGCGGCGTAAACGTAAAGGATTACGATCTCGATACTCTCAGGAAAGAGGTGTCCGTGGTACTGCAAAAGAACGTGCTGTTCTCGGGCACGATCAAGGAAAACCTGCGTTGGGGGGACGAGAACGCAACGGACGAGGAGATCGAGCGGGTCTGCCGTTTAGCGCAGGCGGATGAATTTATCCGCGCGTTCCCCGACGGCTACGATACCTATATCGAACAGGGCGGTACGAACGTATCGGGCGGGCAAAAGCAACGGCTTTGTATCGCGCGCGCGTTGCTTAGGAAACCCAAAGTGCTTATTTTAGACGACTCGACTTCGGCGGTGGATACAAAGACGGACGCGTTGATTAGAAAAGCGTTCGCAGAAGAGATCCCCGATACGACCAAAATTATTATCGCGCAACGCGTTTCCTCGGTGGAGCACGCGGATAAGATCATCGTTTTGGACGGCGGTAAGATCATTGCTTGCGGCGGCCACGAAGAGCTTTTGAAAACGAGCGGGATCTACCGCGAGATCTACGAGGCGCAGACCAAGAGCAAAGCGGCGGAAACTACGGAAGGGGGTGAAGCGTAATGGCAGAAGTAAAGACTTACGAACAAAAACCCCGTGCGATGAAACCCATGCGGGGGCGGGGTATGCCCGTGCCCAAAGGCGCGATCAAAAAGGGCACGCTGCCTCGGCTTTTGAAGCTGGTTTGGCAGCATTACAAATGGCAAATGATCGTCGTATGTATCTGTATTCTCCTCAACGCGTGCGGCACGCTCGTTTCCTCGTTGTTCGTGAAAACGCTGACGGATAATATCATTGCGGAGGGCGTAAGGCAGGGCTATTCCAGCGTGAAAGCGGAGCTGATCGGTTTGATTATTGCCATGGTAATCGCTTACGGGATCGTGATTTTGGCGGGCTTTTTCTGGCATAGGATTATGGCTACCGTTACGCAGGGTATGCTCTATCATTTGCGTAAGGATATGTTCAAAAAAATGCAGACCCTGCCGATCAAGTACTTCGACACCCACGCGCACGGCGAGATCATGAGTACCTACACCAACGACACCGACGCGACCCGTCAGCTTATCGGGCAGTCGCTGCCTACGCTTTTGAGCAGTTCTATGACGCTGATCGTATCCGTCGTGTTTATGCTGTCGTTCAGCTTGTGGCTGTTTTTGGTCGTCGTCGTTTGTACGTTCGCTATGACCTTCGTCGTGAAGAAGATCGGCGGGAGCAGCGCGAAATACATGGTCGCCCAGCAAAGATCGCTCGCCGAGGAAGAGGGGTTCGTCGAGGAGATGATCAAAGGGCAAAAGGTGGTAAAGGTATTCACGCACGAGGAACAGGCGAAAGCCGATTTCGATACGCGGAACGAAAAACTTTTTCAAGACAGCTCCCGCGCGCATATTTTCGGGAATATTTTAGGCCCGATCCTCGGCAATATCGGGAATTTTGCCTACGTACTGCTTGCGATTATCGGCGGGCTGTTGTATACCTTTGAAGTGCCGAATATCGCGCTTAGCAGTATCTTTACGGGCATACAGGTCTTGTCGATCGGTACGATTTTGTCTTTCCTCGGTATGTCGCGGAATTTCACGATGACGATCAACCAAATGTCCCAACAGATCTCTATGATCGCCATGGGTCTTGCGGGCGCGAGCCGCGTGTTTACGCTTATGGACGAAGAACCCGAACAGGACGACGGCTACGTTACCCTCGTGAATGCGAAAAAGGACGAAAACGGCAACCTCGTCGAAACGGAAGAACGCACGGGGCTGTGGGCGTGGAAGCATTTCCATAAAGCCGACGGCACGACGACGTATACCGAGCTTAGGGGCGATATCGTCATGGAGGGCGTGGACTTTGGCTACGTACCCGAAAAACAGGTGCTTTCCGACGTTTCGCTGTACGCAAAACCCGGTCAGAAAATCGCGTTCGTCGGCGCGACGGGCGCGGGGAAAACTACGATCACCAACCTCATCAACCGTTTCTACGATATCGCGGACGGAAAGATCCGTTACGACGGTATCAATATCAATAAAATCAGAAAAAGCGATCTTCGCAGATCGCTGGGTATCGTGTTGCAGGACGTAAACCTGTTCACGGGTACGGTCATGGACAATATCCGTTACGGCAGGCTGGACGCGACGGACGAAGAATGTATCGCGGCGGCAAAGCTCGCGAATGCGGACGATTTTATCTGCCGTCTGCCCGACGGGTATCAAACCATGCTGAAAAACAACGGCGCGAACCTGTCGCAGGGTCAAAGACAGCTTTTGTCCATTGCCCGCGCGGCGGTTGCGGACGCGCCCGCAATGATCCTCGACGAGGCGACCTCGTCCATCGATACGCGCACGGAAGCGCTCGTCAACGACGGTATGGATAAACTCATGCACGGCAGAACGGTGTTCGTCATCGCGCACCGCCTGTCCACCGTCCGCAATTCGGACGCGATCATGGTGCTTGACCACGGCCGTATCATCGAACGCGGTACGCACGAACAGCTCCTCGAACAAAAAGGCACGTATTATCAATTATATACGGGGGTATTTGAACTCGAATAAGCGATGGAAATGGTAATATTGACGGCGCTCGGCGTTGGCGGCGCGACGGTGATCGGCGCGGCGATCGGGTTTGCCTTTAAGAATATATCCCATAAATTCAGCGATATCGTACTCGCGTTTGCCGCAGGCGTGATGCTCGCGGCGGCGGTGCTCGGTCTGATCCTGCCTGCTGTGGAATACGGCGGGAAGTACGGACTTCTTATTACCGTCGTCGGGATCTTCGTCGGCGCGTTGGGCTTGAATTTGACGGACAGGCTCGTGCCGCACCTGCATACCCTGACGGGTACGGAGGGCGAGCCGCATAAACGCAACGCAAAGCGGGATAAAGTAATGCTGTTCGTGATGGCGATCGCGATCCACAACCTGCCCGAGGGTATCGCGGCGGGCGTGGGCTTCGGCGGGGGCAATACCGCGGAAGCTATGATGATCGCGCTGGGTATCGCGCTTCAAAATATTCCCGAGGGTATGGTGATCATCTCGCCCATGCTCGCCTCGGGCGTGTCGGCGAAAAAGACCTTTCTGTACGCCTCGCTTACGGGGCTGGTCGAGGTGTTGGGCACGCTGATCGGGTATTTTGCGGTGAGCTTGGCGGCGGCGGTATTGCCGTTTGCGCTCGCGTTTGCGGGCGGAACGATGCTGTACGTGATCAGCGACGAAATGATCCCCGAAACGCACGCGCACGGCAGTCAGCGCGGCGCGACGTACGCACTGCTTTTCGGGTTTTGCCTGATGCTCGTATTCGATATCGTACTTGGATAAAAAAACAAAACGGCTCTGAGAGCCGTTTTTTCTTTACAGGAAAGGTTGTTCTATTAACTTCAAGCCTAATTTTTTTACCATTTCTCGGGCGATCTTTTCCGAACTTGGCTCGCCGACGCTTGCGGGGCTGTGCGAATCGCAGCCGAGCATGATCTCGTTGCCTACCTCCGCGGCGATCGCGAAAAACCGTTCGTCGGGATAATGCCGCTTCGAGCGTATTCCCAAAAGATTGATCTCAAGGGGGATACTTAGCGCTTTCGCGCCTTCGCAGAGCCGTCTGTATTCGCGGTCGGTCGCGGCTTTGGAAAATCGGAAGCCCGGTATATCGGGGTGCGCGAGATAGAGGAAATCGCCCGTGGATAAGCCTTCGAGTACCTGCGTTACGTACGCCGTCAGATCGCGGTCGTCCGATTGAAGAAAGATGGGCTTTCCGTCGGTCTCGTTGCCGATGAAATGCTGACCCATGATCAGATAATCGGGGCGGACCTGCGCCAAAAACGCCATTTCTTCCGCGTGATATTTCGGGTAATATTCCAGCTCGAAACCGCACAGAATACGGATATCCCGTTCGTATTCCTTGGCAAGCGCGCGTACCGTTTCCGCGTAGTCGAACAGCTCGCCGTCGTCCATACGATAATGGGAACGGTAGTCGGTATTCGGAAAGGCGTAGGGCGCGTGGTCGGAAAAGCCGAGTACTTTCAAGCCGTTTTCGATCGCCCTTTCGATATATTCCCGTTCTTCGCCCTGGGCGTGATTGCACCGCGCGGTGTGCGTATGATAATTATATTGCATAAGCTCTCCTTATTTTCCCCGTCATTATAATGCTTTGGGGTAAAAAAGTCAATCTTTTGCGGGAAGCTCGTGCGAAAAAATTGCTTTTTTCAAAGAAAAGTGTTATAATCTTGAAAACGAAAAAAGAGGCTGAAATTTTGAACAACGAATATTTTTCCTTTGAAGTGATTAAAACGGACGAAGAAACGGGCGCGCGGGCGGGCGTTTTGCATACCCCGCACGGCGATATCGAGACCCCCGTGTATATGCCCGTCGGCACGCAGGCGACGGTGAAAGGGGTGTTCCCGCGCGATCTCAAAGAAGCGGGTTCGCAGATCATTCTCGCGAATACCTATCACTTGTATATGCGCCCCGGCGACGATATCGTAAAACGCGCGGGCGGGTTGCATAAATTTATGAATTGGGACAAGCCCATTTTAACGGACAGCGGCGGGTTTCAGGTATTCTCGCTCGGCAAACTCAACAAAATCACCGACGAGGGAGTGGAATTTTCCTCGAATATCGACGGCAGTAAACATTTCTTTACGCCCGAAAAAGCGATGCAGGTAGAACAAAACCTCGGCGCGGATATCATTATGGCGTTCGACGAGTGCAGCGAATACGGCTATAACCACGCCCAAGCGGAAGCGGCGATGAAACGCACCGCGGCTTGGCTGGAACGCTGCTATCAATTCCACGACAAGCCCGAGCAAGCGCTTTTTCCCATCGTGCAGGGGAATATGTATAAAGACCTCCGCGCGGAGAGCTTACGCCGCACCCTGCCGTTCGTCAAGCACGGTATCGCCATCGGCGGTTTGTCCGTCGGCGAGCCGAAACCCTTAATGTACGAGCTTTTAGACCATCTCCAACCCCTGCTCCCTACCGACGTGCCCCGTTATCTCATGGGCGTCGGTTCGCCCGATTGCTTGATCGAGGGTACTTTGCGCGGCGTGGATATGTTCGACTGCGTGCTCGCGACCCGTATCGCGCGTAACGGTACGGCAATGACCTCGCACGGACGCGTCGTGGTAAGAAACGGCAGATATAAAGAGGATTTTACTCCGCTGGATAGCGAATGCGATTGCTATTGCTGTAAGAATTACACCAAAGCGTATCTTCGCCATATGATCAATACGGGCGAAATGTACGGCGCAATGCTTCTGAGCTTGCACAATATCACTTTCCTGCATAAGCTCATGAAAGGCTTGCGGAACGCGATTCTCGGCGGTTACGTCAAGGAATATACGCAGGAATTTTACAGAAAATACGGCGGGGAAGGCAAGTGGTAAAAAAGGGCGTTTTCGCCCTTTTATCATATTTTTCAAAAATCCCCTAAAAACACTTGACAGAGTAATAAAATAGTGATATCATTTTGATATCAAACAAACGAGGCTGAGTATGTTAAAAATTGAGAATTTGACGAAGAGATACGGAGAGAAAAAGGCGGTGGACGGGTTGTCGCTGCACATTGAAAGCGGGGAAATTTACGGCTTTATCGGGCATAACGGCGCGGGAAAAACGACGACCTTAAAAGCCTGCGCGGGGATACTCGGGTTTGAGGAGGGGGAAATTTTCGTAGACGGGGTTTCGGTACGGAAAGAGCCTTTGGCGTGCAAGCAAAAGATCGCGTATATCCCCGACAATCCCGATCTGTATCCGTTTATGTCGGGGATACGGTTTTTGCATTTTATCGCGGATATTTTCCAAATCGGCGCAAAGGAACGGGGGGAGCGTATCAAAAAATACGCGGACGCGTTCGGGCTGACGGCGGATCTTGCGTTGCCTATCTCGGCGTATTCGCACGGTATGAAACAAAAACTCGCGCTCATCTCCGCGCTCATACACGAGCCGAAGCTCGTGATCATGGACGAGCCGTTCGTGGGGTTAGACCCCAAAGCCGCGCATACGCTGAAAGAGCTGATGCGGGAGCTGTGCGATAAGGGCGGCGCGATCTTCTTTTCCACGCACGTTTTGGAAGTGGCGGAAAAGCTGTGCGATAAAGTAGCCATTATCAAGGACGGAAAACTTATCAAATCGGGGACCATGGACGAGGTGAAAGGGGACGATTCGTTGGAAGAGGTGTTCCTCGAACTTGCGGAAAAGTAACGGGAGAACGGTATGCTGAAAGCGTTGCTTAAAAAACAATTTTATGAAATGACGGCGTTCCTGTTTATCAGCAGTAAAACGGGAAAACGCAGAGAACCCGTTGCGTTGTTGGGCTTTGGGCTGTTGATGCTCTACGCCGTGGGCGCGGTCGGGTATATGTTTTGGCTGATCGCCAAAACGCTGTGCGCGCCCCTCGTTACGGGCGGTTTGGCTTGGGTGTATTTTGCGTTGACGGGTATCATGGCGGCGGCTTTTTCCTGTATCGGCAGTATATTCACCGCCAAAATCAAGCTCTACGAGGCAAAGGACAACGACCTCTTATTATCCCTGCCCGTAAAGCCGTGGCAGATCCTGTTTTCGCGTATGGTAGGGCTGTACGTGCTCGCGTTCTTTTTCTCGGCGGTCGTATTCGTGCCCGCCGTCGCGCAGTATTTTATCACGGTCGGATTTTCCGTTTTGCCCGCGGTATATTGTCTGCTCATCACGCTACTACTGCCCCTTGGCGTACTTGCCGTGTGCTCGCTTTTGGGCTGGCTGATCGCGCTCGTAACCTCGCGTATCCGTGCGAAAAATCTCGTTACCGTCGTGCTGTTGCTTGCGTTTCTCGCGGGGTATTTTTATCTGTATTCCAAGCTCAACGACTATTTGAATTACGTCATCGCCCACGGCGCGGCGGTCGGCGCGAAAATACGCACGGCGCTGTATCCGTTTTGGAAAATGGGTTTGGCTGCGGCGGGCGACGGACTTGCGCTGTTGCCGTTTGCGGGCTTGCTCGTCGGCGTATTCGCGATTGCGTATATTTTGCTTTCCGTAACCTTTTTAAGCGTGGTTACGACCAAGCGCGGCGAGGTAAGACCCAAATATAAAGAAAAACCGCAAAAACAAGGCTCGGCGTTTTTCGCGCTATTGCGTAAAGAAACGGGACGGTTTTTCAAAAATCCCATGCTTGCGCTCAACTGCCTGCTCGGCTCGCTGATGGCGCTCGTCTTACCCGTCGCGGCGCTGTTCAATATCGATTTTCTAACACGGCTTTCGTCTGCGGACGGATTGGGTCAAGAGCTTGCCGTTTTGCTGTTTACCGCGCTCGTCTGCGGGGTCGTTGCCACGAATATTATCAGCGCGTCGTCCGTGTCGTTGGAGGGGGAAACGCTTTGGCTCGTTAAATCCCTGCCCGTAAAAACGGGGAAAATCCTTGCCGTTAAAACGGCGTTCCACTGCCTCGTTACGGCAGTGCCCGTCTGCATTTTTACGCTTACGGTGGGCATACTGTTGCGTTTGAACGCGTTGCTGTTTGCGCTCGCGCTTTTGATTGCGCTCGCGTTCACCGTTTTTTGCGCGGCGCTGGGGCTTGTAATCAATCTCGCTCTGCCAAATCTGCATTGGACGAACGAGGTAACGGCGGTAAAGCAGAGCGCGTCGCCCATGCTTGCGATGTTTTCGGGGATCGGCGCGGTCGCGCTGTTCGTGCTTGGGTATTTCGCGTTCGGCAAACACCTGCCTGCTTGGGGATATATGCTGATCTGCCTTGCCGTCCTTGTAACGGCTTGTATTGCTATGGCGGTTTGGCTTGCGAAAAAGGGCGCGGAGCTGTTCGAGAGGTTGTAAAAAAATGGAAAAGGTTATCGAGATCAAGAATTTATACAAGAGCTACGGAGAGATCAAAGCCGTACAGGATATTTCTTTTCAGGTAAAGAAAGGGGAGCTGTTCGCGTTTTTGGGCTTGAACGGCGCGGGCAAGAGTACGACCATTTCGATTATCTGCGGTCAGCTGAAAAAGGACGGCGGGAGCGTGTCGATCGGCGGGAAAGACCCCGACGAATACCCCGAGGCGACCAAGCGCGCTTTGGGCGTGGTATTCCAAAGCTCGGTGCTAGATAAGCCGCTTTCGGTGTACGATAATTTGAAAACCCGCGCGGCGTTGTACGGGATTATGGGCGAGGCGTTTGAAAAAAGACTGCAAGAGCTTGCCAAAATTCTCGATTTTGAGGCGCTGTTGCGCCGACCCGTAGGCAAGCTGTCAGGCGGGCAAAGACGGCGTATCGATATCGCGCGCGCTCTGCTGCATAAGCCCGAGATTTTGATTTTAGACGAGCCGACGACGGGGCTTGACCCGCAAACGCGCAAGCAGGTATGGAGCGTGATTGAAAATTTGCGCAAAAAAGAGGGTATGACGGTATTCCTGACCACGCATTATATGGAAGAGGCGGCGGAAGCCGATTACGTGGTGATACTCGATAACGGGAAGATCGCCGCGGAGGGCACGCCCTTGCAACTGAAAAACGCGTACACGGGGGATTTCATCACGCTGTACGGCGTAACGGAAGCGGAAGTGCAAACGCTGGGCGCGGCGTATGAAAAAACGGCGGACGGGTATAAAATTTCCGTGCCCGACACGCACGCGGCGACGGCGCTTATTTTACAGCACCCGTCCGTGTTCAAGGACTACGAGATCGTGAAAGGCAAGATGGACGACGTATTTCTCGCCGTTACGGGCAAAGCCTTGAAAGGAGGTAACGAATGAAAACGGTAGGCGCGCTGATCAAGCGCAACGTAAAAATCTTTTTCAAAGACAAGGGCACGTTTTTTACCTCTCTTGCCACGCCGATTATTCTGCTCGTCTTATACGTTACCTTTTTATATAACGTCTACGAGGACAGCTTCACCGCCTCTCTGCCCGAGGGCGTTGCGTTCGACCCCGAGCTTTTGGACGGACTTGTGGGCGGATTGTTACTGTCGTCGTTGCTCGCGGTGAGTACGGTAACGGTATCCTTTTGCGCGAATTTATGTATGGTCGCGGACAAGGTATCGGGCGCGCGCGCCGATTTCACCGTCGCGCCCATCAAACCGCATACGCTCGCGCTGGGGTATTATATCGCGACGGCGATCAACGGGCTGATCGTCAGCGCCGTGGCGACCCTGCTCGGGTTTGCGTATCTGGCGTTCACGGGCTGGTATCTTTCCATCTTGGACGTTCTCGCGCTGTTTTCGGATATCTTCTTGATGGTGCTGTTCGGCACGGCGCTGTCCTCGCTCGTTTGTTACCCGCTGACTACCCAAGGTCAGGTATCGGCGGTGGGTACGGTGGTCAGCGCGGGCTACGGGTTTATCTGCGGCGCGTATATGCCGATTTCTCAATTTTCCACAGGGCTTAAAAATACCCTGATGTTTTTACCCGGCACGTACGGCACTTCCTTGCTTAGAAACCACGCGCTTAGGGGCGTGTATGCGGAAATGTCCAAGCAGGGCTTCCCCGCCGAAGCGGTGGACGCGATCAAGAGCACCGCCGATTGCGATCTGGAATTTTTCGGACATAGCGTGGAGATCTGGCAAATGTACCTGGTGCTCGTGGGAGCGATCGTATTGCTCGTCGGCGGGTATATTCTGCTCCATACCCTGCGTAGAAAAGGCAAGAATGTGAAAAAAGTGTAAAAAATACGAAAACCTTAAAAAATCGCTTGCCAAAAAGGAAAAAAAAGGCTATCATAGTAATACGAAAAATTTTTTGAGCGCAAAAAGCGCAATAAGGAGATAAAAATTATGTTAATGAATTTGTTGGCTAGTAACTACGGCACGTATATCATGATGGGCGTATTGCTTCTGATTATCGTCGTGTTTATGGTTTTCAACAGTCGTGCACAGAAGAAAAGACAGCAAGAAACGATGGATATGCTGAACGCGATCCAGCCCGGCAACAAGGTAAAGACCATCGGCGGGATCTGCGGCGTCGTCGTAGAGGTTTGCCCCGAGGACAATACCTTCGTTTTGGAAACGGGTACGGAAGCAAGCGGTAAATCGTATATCAAATTCGACAAACAGGCAGTATACCAGACGGACGCGGTAGCAAAGAAAGAAACGCCCGTCGCAGCGGAAACGGCAACGGAAGCGCCCGTAGCGGAAACGCCCGCTCAGCCCGCGGAAGAAGCGCCTGCGGAAGAAGAAAAGAAAGACGCGGAATAATTTACGGCTGAAAAATTCTAAAATCAAAACGCCTTCGCATACGATAAAAGCGGAGGTGTTTTTTTATGCGAAACGAAACTTCTTACGGCAACGGATTTTTCTCGATACTCAAAGGCGCGGGCGTTGCGCTTGCGCTGTCTTTGACGGCAGTGGCGGTCCTCGCGTGTTTACCGCTCTCACAAAAGCTCGTATACCCGATCAATCAGACCTTGAAAGTGGTCGCGGTGTCGCTCGGCACGCTGTTGTTCGTGCGCGGGGAAAAGGGCTGGATCAAAGGAATCGCGATCGGACTGATATTTACCGCGCTTTCGTATTTGGCGTTTTCCGCGATCGGCGGGGATTTTTCGCTGTCTTGGCTGATCCTTGTCGAACTGCTTTTGTCGGCGCTTTCGGGCGCGCTTTCGGGCGCGATCGCGGTAAATATCAAACGGTGAATTGTAAGCAACGCATAGCGTTGCAGTGAAATGCGCCTATCGGCGCGTGAAATGAAAACTTTGTTTTCGTGAATTGCCCTTACGGGCGTGAATTGCACGCCTTTGGCGTGCGTTGTGGAAATATTTTAACGCTTTTGTAGGGTTTACAAATATACTTGTATAATTTCCCCCGCAACGCATTTCGTGGAAATGCATTTCACGATGGCGTAGCCGTCATTTCACTGAGCGCAAGCGAAAATTCACGCGCGGTACGCGCAATTCACTTTAATCTTTCATAAATTCTTGACACGCCCTCCAAAATATGCTAAAATAAAAACTGCGACATAACTTTATATTTTTAAGCAAAGTATACTTCTGGGTAGAAGTGTACCTTTTCGCGTTTATAAATCTTTGCTTAAAAATAGGATTATAGTTGTGTCGCAGCAAAGCGGAAAGCACTTTTATCGGGTGCTGTCTGTCTTTGCAGACGGCACTTTTTTATTTTACTTTTTAGGAGGTCTTTTATGAAACGAAGAACAAAACTACTGACTGCCGTACTCACCCTTACAATGGGCATAGCGACAATGGGCTTGCTCGCGGGTTGCGATAACGACGACGGCGCAACCAAAGCGGAAGAGCTTATTTCGCAAGCACAAATTACCATTGACGGAAAACAAGCCGAGCTGGAACAAAAAATAGCCGACTTAACGGCGGCTTATCAGGCAAAAGACAGCGAATTGTTGCAGTCGATTACGGCAAAGGAAGAAAGCATCGCCGATTTAACAACCGCATACGAGGCAAAAATAGCCGAGCTAGAACAAGCGGACGGCAACAATGAACAAGCCATCGAAGATTGGACGGCGGAATACGAAGCGAAAGTAGCTGAAATCCAACAAGCCATCGTAGAACTCAACAACAAAATCACGGCGAATAAAACGGAACTGCAACAGAAAATCGACAACCTTAAAAGCGAATATGAAACGGCGATTGACAATTTGGAAAGTCTGATAGCAGAAATTCAGAACACAGACAAAGCGCAAACAGAAAAAATAACCGAATTAGAAGAACGGCTTGAAAGTATTTCCAATATACATACCCACGAATGGGGCGCGGCAATCGTTTTGCAAGAGCCTACCTGCGAGGAAGACGGCTTTTTCGTGCAATACTGCGCCTGTGGCGAAGATAAGCTGACGGTGCAAAACGCCGACGGCGAACACGCTTGGGGGGAAAACGTCGTACTGTCCGAGGCAACCTGTACAGCTTTCGGCGGAGCGATACGCCTTTGCGAGGTCTGTCAAACGATCGAACATATGCTTTTGGAGAAAAAGCCCCACTGCTACGACGAATACGGTCTTTGTGTCGATTGCCAACCCCTTTCGTCAAGAGGGTTAGTATTTACTTTAAGCAGAGATGAAACCTGTTATACGATAACGGACAACGGAAGCTGTAACGAAAGTAAAATTTCCATCCCTGCAACAATCTACGGCAAACCCGTTACCTCTATCGGTTTTGGTGCGTTTTTCGGTTGCACAAACTTAACGGAAATCATTATCCCCGACAGCGTTACCTCTATCGATTGGACGTTCAATGCTTGCAGTAGTTTAACGAATATTATCGTTGACGAAAATAATACGGCGTACAAATCTATCGACGGCAACTTGTACAGCAAGGACGGGAAAACGCTTGTTCAATACGCAATCGGGCAAACGGCAACCAGCTTTGTCATTCCTGACAGCGTTACCTCTATCGGTATTGGTGCGTTCTTCGGTTGCACGAACTTAACGGAAATTATTATTCCCGACGGCGTAACGAGTATCGGTAACAGCGCGTTCGCTGATTGCATTAACTTGCAATATAATACGAAAGGCAACTTAAAATATTTAGGCAATGAAAATAATCCGTACGTATATTTAGCAGGTACAACGGCAACGGATATTACGACGGCAACCATAGAAAACGGCTGTAAAATTATCGGTGAGAGTGTGTTCTCTGGTTGCAGTAGCTTAACGGAAATCGTTGTTCCCAACAGCGTTACCTCTATCGGTGGTTATGCTTTCTCTAATTGTAGTAGATTAACGGAAATCGTTGTTCCCAACGGCGTAACGAGT
>JAFTVF010000015.1 GCA_017465865.1 Clostridia bacterium | reverse complement strand
ATTTGGTTTTTTGTTTTTGTAACTGGCAGGTCACACCAACATTATACTAAATCGGAGTTTTTATTTCAACTCATCGGTAAACCTCTACCGAACCACGCGACTATCGCGTGGCTTTCTTGGCAAACTACCCTGTGGAATTAATCACAGGGTAGTTTGCTTCATAGAAAAAAGGCACACCCCCTATGCGGGGTGTGCTTTTTATTATACCAAGCTCGTCTTATTCAATATCAGATTGCTCACTGCGCCAAGCCCTACGCTGAACAACACTCCGCCCGCCAAACAAAGCACGACGTTAACAAATCCCGCGTTTAAGGGCGTTAGCATGGGGATCATCATAAACAGCAACATTCCCGCGCCAAGAGAAATCACAAGCGAAAGCCAAGTTTTTTGTTTTGCCGTAACCCCTAAAACGACGTAAATGGAAACGAACACCGTCATCAAGAAAATCTTCGAAAGCATACACATAACAATCCCCGACGGGGTTGCCGTTCCCAGATCAAAAGGCAAGCCCGCGATCGCGCCGCCGAGCATTGCGCCTACAAAAAACGCAAGCAGCATACACCCGCCGCCGATAAATCCGACTACCGTTTTGGAAATCACGTAATCGGTTTTCTTTGCGCGAACGGCAAAAAGATTTTTGCAATAACCGCTCCTGAAATCTGCCGCGATAAACAGACAAACGAGCACCGCCGCCAAGAAATACATCATATTGATATTGCACATACCCGTAAGGTCCATCGCCATTGCGGAGTTTTCGCCGCTTACCGTGCCGATCGCCTGCCATACGTTCGTAAAACCTTGTATCGTCGTTTCCGCGCCCGTTTGAGGATCGACCGTCGTCATACCGTCCATCATACCCGTCATCACGAGTATCAATACGGGGATCACGAGCGCAACCCCGACCATGATATAAAACAACGGCGTAGTGAACGCTCTTCGGAAATCCACTTTCAACATACTTTTCAGTCTTTTCCCCAAGCCGTTGGTTTCGAATTTTATCTTTTCCGTGCTTTCCACGTTATCTGCCCTCCTTTTCGTTCATAAGATCGATATAATATTCCTCCAAACCGATCTTTGCCGTTTTGATCTCGCTTACCAAAATCTGATGTTCATACAGATACGTAACGATCTCTTCGGGCGTTTCCGCGCCGTAAACGCGGATATACCCGCTCTCGTCTCCCTCCACGCGGGAATATTTACAGCCGAGCAGAGCTTTCGTTTTTTGCATATCCCGCGTTTGCAACGCAACGTAAGTACGACAGCTTGCCTCCAACTCTTCGGCGGTCATCTCCCTAATCATTCTTCCGCCGCGGATAATCCCGTAATGCGTAGCGATCTTTTCAAGCTCGCCTAAAATATGCGAGGACACGACGACAGTACAACCGTATTTTCGGGTAATATCCACAAGCACTTCGCGCATGATCCGCATACCGTCCGCATCCAGACCGTTGATCGGCTCGTCAAGCACGAGCAAAGCGGGATCGCCAAGCAACGCCATCGCAATACCGATACGCTGTTTCATACCCAAAGAACAGTTCTTGTATTTGTTGGACGCCGCACCCTCCATTCTCACCGTTTTCAGCACCTTCCGCACCTCTTCCTCTGCGTTGGGAACGCTTAAATTGGCGGCTTGGAGCAACATATTATTCCATACGCTCATATTCGGAAAACACCCGGGCGTTTCGATCAAAACGCCGATTTTCGCCCGTATATCCGCGTCGGTATGGTCTTTGCCGAACAGTTTGATCTGCCCGTCGCTCGGCACGAGAAGCCCGCAAATGAGTTTTTCGGTCGTGGATTTCCCGCTGCCGTTTTCACCGATAAAGCCGTAGATCGCGCCTACGGGGACGGTCATATCCAAGCCCTTTACGGCTTGCTTTTCGCCAAAGTTTTTGGATAAATTTCTGATTTCGATTGCATTCATATAAGCTGCCTCCTTTAATATACGTCGCTCTTGGAAAGAATGAGCGTGCCGAGCAGGTTATAAACGACCGCCCAAGCGACGGACACCGCGATACAAATAAAGAGCGTTCCGATATTGCTTACCAAGCATGCGTTGACCGACGAGCCGTACAAGAAGATATTCAAAAACGCCGTCGGGAGCGACAGATTTTCCACAAGCGCCGCCACGCCGATAATCAGGATACCCGTACCGAAGAAGAAGGACGAGGCAATGGAAATGCCGAAATATCTTCTGAAAATGATATTGAGGAAAGTATACAGGCTCGCCCAGCCGAGGCTCATCACCATTTTTCCGAGGATCGCAAGGACGAGAGATCCGACGTTCACGTCCGTTTCATACCCCGCGAGCAAGCCCCCGACCGTACCGCCGATAAAATAGGTAATGCACATACAAGCCATCGCGAACGCACAAACGAGGCTCTTGGAGATCATATAGTCCTGCTTTTTTGCGTGCGTGGTGAAAAGCTGTTTTACGTATCCGCTTTTGTAATCGTGTCCGATAAAGATAGAAACCATAATACCGCCGAAGATAAACACCATATTCATATTCGCATAATCGGCAATGCTATTGATGACGTACAGCGGCTGAGAAGCGGCTATGATCTGCCATACGTTAGAATACAGCGGGGTCGTCGCCGTTCCGTCGGGACCCGTCATCGTGGTCATCGCCGATACCATTGCGGGAATGATCGCGGCGATCGCGAGGAAGATATAAAACATAGGGGTATGGAATAAACGATAGAAATCCACGCCCAGCATGCCTTTGATGCGCTTGGTAAAGCTCGGCGATTCAAATTTTAATTCATTTGCCGTTTGCATAGTATTCCTCCTCCTTTTTCGACATCAATTCGATATAGTATTCTTCCAGCCCGATCTTATTCTTTTTGATCTCGCCAACGACGTGTCCGTTTTTATACAGATGCTCGACGATCGCTTCGGTATCCTCTACGTCGTATACCCGAAGATACCCGTCTTCCTCACGAACGTCATCAAATTCCTGTTCCAAAACGATTTTCGCGCTCTTCATATGCTTCGTTTTAACGGACGTAAAAACACGGGCGCGGCTTTCCATTTCTTTCGCGGAAAGCTCTTGTATCATTCTGCCTTGACGGATAATCCCGTAATGGGTGGCGATCTTTTCAAGCTCCCCTAAAATATGCGAAGATATGAGTACGGTACAGCCGTATTTTTGCGTAATATCGATTAAAATCTCGCGCATGATCCGCATTCCGTCCGTATCCAGACCGTTGATCGGCTCGTCTAATATGAGCAAAGCAGGCTCGCCGAGCAGCGCCATGGCAATACCGATACGCTGCTTCATACCCAGCGAACAGCTCTTGAATTTGATCCGCGCGGAGTCCTCCATTCGGACGATTTTCAACACGCGGTCGATCTCCTCCGCGGGGTTTTCAAGACCGAGATTGATGGCTTGCATCATTAGATTGTCCCATACGCTCGAACCTGGGAAACAGCCTGCGTTTTCGATCAACGCGCCGACCCGCACTCTTACGCCTGCGTCCGTGTAATCTTTGCCAAAGAGCTTGATCTCGCCGCCGTCGGGAACAAGATGGCCGCAGATAAGTTTTTCGGTCGTGGATTTTCCACTGCCGTTTTCGCCGATAAAGCCGTAAATCGCGCCTACGGGTACCGTCATATTCAGATGATCGACGGCGTACATTCCGCGAAAACTTTTCGATAGATCTCTGATTTCAATAGCGTTCATTGATTATATCTCCTTTTCTTGGTGATTTTCATTGTCCTTTTTCCGTTATATTGTACAACGGAAATGTTAAAATTTTGTTTTTCTTTTGTTTTCGTGATGCAAAATTTACATTAAATCCGCAAGAGCGCAAAAAAACACCCCCAAAAGCCGTAAAGACTTTCAGAGGTGTTATACCCTTTACTTACAACAGCCGCGAGCGGTAAACGCTTTCGTCTAAAATCAGCGCAGGAGTGGATATCCCTTTAAGGTTCATTTTATTCTATCTCCTTATCCGTCAAATTTGTTTGTAATTTAGTGTATATGGAGTTTTACTTCACGCATTTCCCGCCTGCATAGCCCGCGTAATCACGCAAGAAAAACTCCCCGCGCTGGTTCATCATGATACCGACCTCGTCGCCCTTAAACCCGAACGTCATAAAACAACTACCCAAATTCGTGTCCACGATATACGAACGCAACAAAATCTTTTTCTCCTCCGTCCAGCTCAGATCGGACATAGAATTCAATTCGCGGTTCGACGGCGTTTCCACCTGCCTGTCGTAGAAATACGTTTCGGGGAACGTGCCCGAAAGCAACGAATTGCAACCGAAGTTAATCGTCTTTACACCGCGTTTATTCTCATAGGTCAGCTTGCCCGTTTCGTCCTCGAAATCAAATCGGAACCATTTCCAGCCCATACCGTTTTCTTCAAGCTCGTATTTCACGCCGTCTATTTCCTTTTCAAACGGCTGATGCGCTTCCCCGTAGTCCACGTTGAGTTTCAGCTCTTTCAGCTCGTTTTGCAGCGTTTCGTACGCCTCGCCCACAGGCAAAGCCTCGTCTTGCAAATATTCGTATACCTCGTGCACGAGCTGTTCGTAGATATAATCCCCCTCGGTATCGGCACCGCACTGCGTATCCCCTTGGCAGACGAACAGGAAGTTCTTTTCGGGGAAACAGAACGCCATCTGACTGCCCATCCCCAAGAGCGCAAAGCCCTGTTTCGTGATCCAAATCTGATACCCGTAGCCCTGCTCGTGCCGTATCGTAAAATGGTTTTCGCGAATATTCGAAATCTGCTTACTCGTCGCCTTTTCCATATACCAACGGGGAAGAAGCTGTTCACCTTTATACTCGCCCATATTCAAAAGCAATTCCGCAAACTTCGCAAAATCCCGCAACGTACAGATCACGCCGCTTCCGCCCCACGAATATCCGTCGGGGGATTTTACGCACCAAATATCCTTGCTTACCCCAATCTTGTCGAATACGGGGCGCATATATTCCAAAAACGGCTTGCCCGTGAGTTTCTCCACCAAAACGTCGAGAATAAACGTGCCCGAGGTATTGTAATTGAACACCGTGCCCGCGGGCTTTAACGCCTTGCTACGCGTAGGGTGATTAAAGAAAGTCCACGCCCATTCCTGATAATCCAACGCAAAATACGTATCCGTCAGCATCGGCACGGACATTTTCAGCGCGTCCTCCACCGTACATTCTTTCATCCACTTGTGTTGTTCCTCGTTCGCGTATTCGGGAAGCAGATCCATCAGCTTATCCTCTAAGCGAATTCTACCCTCGCCGATCAGCATACCGACTGCGATCGACACGTACGTCTTGCTCGACGAATACAGGCGGTGCATAAAGTCCTTATCAAACGGCTTATAATACGCCTCCGTCAGGATTTTTCCGTTTCGCACCATCATAAAGGAATGTAAATTCGTTTTGCGTTCTTTCAAACGCTCGATAAATTTACTTACGCGCGCAGAGCTTACACCCGCTTCTTCGGGACTGCAAAATATCAAATCGTTTACCATGTTTTACCTCGTTTGTTTTTTAACTCTAAGCAAATATCTTGCTTATTACCGTACTTATTATAACACCTTCTTTCGAGTTTTGCAACTGCTCATAACGATTTTTTGAAAGGAATATTCGTCTTACTCCCTTTCAATACCTAACGACCTCGTCAAAGACGAAACCTTCCCGTACGTCTTGTCGATACGTCTGCACGGTTACGTTGTCTAAAAGAAGTCCCTCTACATATCGAAAAGACTCTTCTTTTTGTTAGGTATTACTGTTCTCTATAGACACTCGTGTTTGTCCGAACCCTATGTACTCAGCGTATTTTTCGTACGTACCTCGAAGCCTATTACTGAAGCGCTGGAAGCCTTTATTTATAAGAGATTGTGCAATCGATAAAATTTTCACGCTTCACTTTTTCAGATCTTTAGCACCCCCTTAAACTTTCCTATATCCGTACAACAGTTATATTATTTTTTGATTTTCAATAATATGCTTTGATGCGGTTTCAAGGTAAACATAAACAAACCAAGACGCTCGCGCTTATTTTCCCATACACACTCTACTTCGTATTCTCCGCCCGTCAAGCCTATATCCGCAGGTGAAAAACGAATCGTTTTCGTTTCCTCACTGCTATTAAACACAGCAACCGTTTTATACCCTGCGTCCGCGCAATCAGTAGAAGATTAAAAATTCAAATGATTTATAACGCGTTATAATATTTCGCTCTATATATGAAACCAATCTCGGTTTTTACGCCGAGATTGTATCATTCAACTAACCTAATTACAAAACGCAAAAAATAGGCTTAATTTTTTCTTAATAATTATATTTTTACCACAAAGGAGTTATCTGCTATGCCAAAACAATTCAGAAAAATTTTCAAAACAGGCAATGTTCGCGCGCACGTTACGCAACGCGCCGACGGATTATTTTTAATTCGCTCTCAAATCAATAAAGTTCGGATTACCGCATCGGGAAAATATTTGGATATTTGCAAAAAACGGTTCATTGAAAAACTTTCAAAATCCTTTACGCAAATCCCCCTTCAAGCTGAAAGAACGTCCAAAAAGAAACAGCAAACCCCTCTTATGCCCTATATGCAAAAATGGTTGGATTGTGCGAAAAAGCCGTTCGTAAAAGACGGGACTTATAACGATTACACTCGAACTATCAATAACTACATAAAACCTACTTTCGGGGAACGTGTCCTTGAAGATATTCCAACGTTTGAATTACAGGAGTTTCTTAATGAAATTAGCAACAGCGGTAAAAACCGCACAGCCAAAAAGATTTATCAGATTCTTTCCCCTTTGTTTGAATACGCTGTTGCGGACGGTGTAATTACTCTCAACCCCATGGCGAAAGTAAAGCTCGCTCGCTATGAACAAAAGCACGGTGTTCCCCTTACCATAGAAGAAGAATTTGCTCTTTTACAAGAAATCAAACGCAATCCCAGCGTTTATAATCAGGCTTTTGCTTTTATTATGTACACGGGCTTACGGCGTGCTGAGCTTGCTTCCGTTGTTATTGACGGCGAATGGATTACACTTACCACCGCAAAACAGCGCAAGGGTATGAAAGAGAAAAGCCGTAGTATTCCGATCTCACCTATGTTAAAAAGAGTTTTACCCTTAATTGACATTGATAAAATCAAGACTGTTTCCCTCGGAGTTTTAACGAACTATTTCAAGAAACTTTGTCCGAATCATCATTTACATGATTTACGACATACATTCATAACACGCGCGCAAGAATGTGGAATACGCCGTGAAATCGTTAGTCTTTGGGCTGGTCATAAAGCCGACTGTTCTATTACCACAAACGTTTATACGCATTTCCAAGAACGCTCTGAATTACAAATCCTTGAAATGCAGAAGTATAATTATGAGTATAATTAAAGCTATTATCGTTACCTCGTTTGAATGCGAAATTATATTAACCGCATAAAATCTTCTAAAAAAGTCAAAATATTTTTAAATAACACTTGACACATTTAAAAACATAGTATATAATATATATACAAAGTTGGTGTATCTCAGCCATAAAATGAGAAATTTATTCAGTGAACTTCTCTTGGTTCTTGCAAGAAAGTTAAAAGAGAGTGTTTCGCTACTCAAAAAGCGAGCTTAACATAAGGAGTAAGTTCACCCTTACTCCTTATTGTTATTTAGGGGATTACTATGGATGAAATTAAACTCTATGAAGTTGACGGAAACTATATCAATTTTCTTTTACCTTATGCGCCACACTTATTTCAAAATAGAAAAACCAATCAAAAAAATGAGCGCAAATACATCGGTGTTGTGTTACGCGTAAACGGATTCGATTATTTTGCTCCTTTATCATCTTTTAAGGATAAACACAAAACGATGAAAGACGGTATTGATTTTATAAAAGTCAAAGATTATGCGGTAATCAATTTAAATAATATGTTTCCCGTCGTGAATGGCGTATATACATATGTAGATATTGGAAAAGAAAAAGACGCTCATTATAGAGCCTTGCTACAAGCAGAATATAGATACATAAAGTCCATTAAAGACAAAATTTTGAAAAATGCATCAACTTTGTATAATATAAAAAAGCGCGATGGAAATTCGACTGCATTGGGCAAACGCTGCAATGATTTTCTTAAGCTTGAAGAAATTTGCGTACAGTATTTTAAATAATATAAAAGTATACGTACGAGTATCCGTCCCTTGAATTGCACTTATAGCGATTCAAGGGATTTTTTATGTCCTTTTACAAAAATATAACAAGCAAATAATAAAAACCTTTATAAATCAAGGAAAAACAGCTTTTTTAGTTACCATTTTGTTACCACTTTTCGCGATTTATTTAGTAAAAATCAATTTTTTAATTGTATGAATATGCAAATATGCAGGATTTTTACGTCTTTACACGCAAAATCCTGCATATTATAAATTTCAACATGGTTAAATTATCGGTAAAAGGATTAACAGCCAGTTTCTTTAAATTTTCAAAATCGCTACAAGGCTTTAAGCTCAACTATAAATTTATTTATACATAATGTAGCATAACGATAATTTAGATTCTAAAATAACTCTTACTCCTTTGACATTAAGATGTAAATAAAATAATAATCTTAAATACCAATTATTTTCAACAATTTTATTGCAATATAACACTATCCCACAACCAAGCATACGCAGGTTGTGTTTTATTCGAAATGCTTTTAAAATCCAGCTTTTCTCTTCCTTCTTGCTACTTGATGAGGCCGTTATTGTGCAACAGTTTCCTCCATAGGTAAAAGCGTTTCTGTTTGTATTTTAAACTCGCCGTTATATAAAACTAAAACAACCGCACGAGCTTGCACAATGCTTTTAAGTGATTTTTCTCCATACTGTACTGAAAAAATTTCCGATTTTTCGCTCGGATTGTATATCCGCAATAGGTACCCGTCATTTCCCGTGGGTTTAATGGTGGAGACGACCACGTTTCCGTTTACCATCCAACGCGAATACGTTTTTTCTTTACCTCCTATTGGAAAGACGTTAATCGCATACGGAAGCTGATTAAATTCTTCTGCGAGCTTATTTACTTCACATATATCCCCCTCAAATAGACGAAGATTATATACATAGCGACCACAATCAATTCGAGGCAAATACTTGTCTTTGGGATATAAATCTCTGTTAGGTATCGGGTGCACACAGTAGCCTGTGCCACGAAGCAACGTCAAATAAATATATCCGTCCTCAACCTTTCCTGCGTATATCCCATCGTTAATTACCGCAAAGATTTTATCCGCTTTTTTTATTCCTACCCACTTTTGGAAAGAGATTTCGCTCTTCGGTTTTTCTTCCCAAACGAACGGTCCGTCGCCTACCGTCGTCCCGCCTAAGTAATTTTTCGGCACGGGAATTTTTAATCGCACGAGTTTATTCTTATCGGCAAATTCCACACTTATTTTTATATCGGTATACGGTTGATTTTTATACAACTTATACTGCAAAACGGCATTCGTATTGCCGAACGTATATAGTGTTTCTATTTCCGTATAAACGTTTCCGCTTTCTGTAATCCTTATAGAAAAAACTGGTTCGTTGCCACCAAAAAACGCGCCCGCCTCTTCTTCGTTCATCAAGCGAAAATCCACTGGATTTTTACCAAGCGATTTTAATTCTTGCTCACTCATCCCCCACGGATCGGCAGTATCGTCGTAAGCGACGAAAGTTACGGGATTTTTTACGTAATCCCTTAAAAGAACCTTTTTTGCTGATTTTTCTTTTATTGCTTCCGCTTGCACCTTTACCGTAAAGCGCGTAAGCCCCAGAGGTTTTAGCGTTCCCTCAAATACGATCCGTTTTCTCCAATCAAGATTGAGCGTGGAATCCTCTTTTATTTGTTGACAAGGCAACTCCTGCCAGTTTTCATCAAAAATATGCGGTACGAAACAAATTTCGTCGCTCCAATTTTGATCGGCAAGAGAAAATTCCGTTTCAATCGGCATTGTTACTTCATACGGAAAATAATTGAACGCAAAAACAGGAAATTCGCCCTCTTTCGCGCAAGGCTCGTTCATCGCCAAATATAAAAACGCTTGCGTTCTATAATCTTTAAGCGTCTTTTCACACGAAGAAAGTAAGCCAAGCCCCTCTTTTTCTCCGTCTTCAATGCACGTGCCCGGCAATATATCGTGAAAACTCGCTAAAAGCAATTTCTTTTGCGCTTCTTCTAAATCCCGTAAATCGGGTTTTAACCTCGCAAGCCTTGCTGCCGACAACATTTTCTCCGTCGCATAAAATAAATTTTCCGTTCTTCTGTATGCTTGTTTTACTTTCGCCATCGACGAATAGCACCCCGGCATACACGTCACGAGTGAAGTTTTCTTTTCGCCTCCCACGCGCAAATCGTCCGCAAAAAGTGCTTCGGGGGTGCTATGGAACAGCTCCGTATTTTCAATCTTTAACTGTGCAATATCTTGCAAATCTTTTCTCGACGGTCCACCGCCGTGGTTACCTACACCCCAGAGGATATAATCGACGTCTTCCATACCGCCCGATTTACCATCTTTGCTGTCCGAACCGAGCATACCAACCGCTTCTCCGCTCGTTTCCTGCAAGATCTTTTTCGTTACCTCGCCAAGAGCTGAATTATACGTGGACGAATTGGAAACAATCACACAGCTTCCGTCGGGCGAGCCCCATTGAAAAAATCGTGACGGATACTCGATCTGCACGTCCTTTCTTGGACGACAGATCAAATAGCCCTTATAGCCGCATTTTGCCATAATTTGCACCAAGCCGATACTGTGTCCAAACGAATCGTAATTCGTCGCCACGGTCGGTTCTACGCCGAATTTTTCACGAAAATATTTTTTTCCTACGGCAATATTCCTTACAAGCGTTTCTCCGCAAGGCATAAGGCAATCGGATTGAAGATACGTTCCTCCCGCAATATGCCATTTCCCCTGTTTTACCAAACTCTTAATATGCTCGAACAGCTCGGGCGCGTTCTTTTCAATTGTTTCGTATAACAACGATTCCCCATGACAAAATACATAGTCAAATTCTTCCGCCAGATCTGCCGCGCTCTTAAAGGTGGCAATCGCCGCTGAAATCCCTTCGTCCCACGTCCATTGCCAAATCGGATCAAGATGCGCGTTGCATATTAAATGTAATTTTTTCATAGCATTATCCCTAAAATTTTCATCTTTCAATAAATTCGATAATCGGCGTAATATCCTGCAAAGAATGAGGGTGATGTCTAGATTCTTTTTTTACGATATAGGTTATATCGATTTTATTTTCTACACAAAAATCAATCAATTTACCCGCGTTTTTCTCAAAAGGTACAATCTCGTCCGCCGCGCCTGCTATAAGCAAAAGCGGAATATTCAAGGAGAAAAATTCGGCAAGATTGTCTATCGGATTCTCTTTGAACGTTTGTAACGTACTTTCATTCAAAGTATATTCCTCAAAAAGCATCTTCTGATCAACGCTGCCTGCGGGCGGCCACGTTTTCATATCCAAAACAGGCGCGTCTAAATAAACTTTTTCCACGTAATTCGGATAAAATAATGCAAAATTGAACGCATATAAGCCACCGCGACTGAAACCGAACAAAATTGTTTTTTTGCTCAAATCGTACTTTTCCGTTATAAAATCGAAAAAGCTACGCATCAGTCTAACGGCTTGATAGCTACCGAATTTATCGCTGATTTGATAATATACTCGCGTATATCCTTGTTCCCATAAAGCGTCTTCCGCTTGGTCAAACGCGGACAAAAATTCCGTTTTCCATATCCATTTTCCATTCGGTTTTTTGGGGTGTATTATCGTTGCCTTGTGTCCGTTAAACTCAAATTCTTCCGTCGGATTAAACATATACTCACTTCCATTATTCAGGTTTTTTATCAAAATCCAAAGTCAAATCGTAATCGCCGAGTTTGTTTACCTTAAAGCCATTTTTCTTGTACTCTTCGTAATCGAATGCTTCCAGCTCATCAATGGCAAGTTTATGAAACTCGTAAAAATTATGCCACCATTCCCAGCCACTACCCAGCTCGTTGGCAAGGTATGCGTCTGCAATATCGCAAGCCGTTTGCGGTGCGACGTAAAACGCGCCCATCGCAAGTACATTCACACCGTTTCCTGTAATCGCTCGCGTTGCGGCAGGCAGACTCTCTACGACCCCTGCGTGTACGTGAGGGCATTTGCTTGCCGCAATATGGATACCCATACCCGTACCGCAAAACAAAAGTGCGCGCTCGTAATTCCTCTCAGAAATTTCCGCACCTACGCGAAGTCCTACTCTGTGGAACATTAAATCCGTATCGTTCGGATCGCTGTCCTTTTTAACGCCCAAGTCAAGGATTTTCCAGCCTTTTTTCGTCAGGTGTTCTACCACCACTTCTTTCAAGGGAAATCTCGCAAAGTCTGCGCCTACCACCAAATACTTGTCTTTTACCGTTTTCATAATTATTCTCCTTTTTATCCTCTAATTTATTCCTCAAAAATCGTATCTATAAGCATTGTTGCCGTAAGAGTATGCAGTTCGCGTATCGGATGATTGACATAATTCGATAGAAGCTCGGTTGTATCTATCCCTGCTTTGCTCATATTTTTCCACTTCGCGTATACGTCGCATACTTTAACATCGCTCTCTTTTCCGATCGTTCTTAATTCCTCGACGTATTTATCTAATACACCTTCGTTTTGTATGATCATACATTTTTCCGCTATCGTCATAATCTTTTCGTCCGTTATACGATAGCTTACGTACGTATTCATCATATTAGGCGTAAGCAAAATACATTCAGCGTCTAACTCTTTCACCTTGCTTATAATTTTTTTCATGGAAGATTTATACTCTTCAATTTTATCCAAACCTTTGGTACTATCGTTAAGTGCAAACCCAACGACGACCAAATCAGGCGAATATTTCAAAACGTCGCGTTCCATTCTCGCAAGTCCACCCGTAGCGTTATCCCCGCTAATGCCACTGTTTATAACGTTGATTTGAACAGACGGATACAACAAGTTCAAGATCTTCTTAAACTTTGTACTGAAAGCATTGTTATAGTCAAAAACAGTATTTAACGTCGTCGGCGAGGTTTTATACAACTCAAAGCAACCTTGCGTTACACTATCCCCTAAAAAAACCACTGTAATAGGCGATACATTAAAGATATTTGCCTGTTTCTCTTTGATTTTTGTTAAAATACTCATTTTTATTTTCTCCATTCATCGTTTCATTTGATCGTAAATTTGCTCTAAAATATACTCGGCATACATTTGATGCCCCTCAATTGACAAATGTACCCCGTCGAACATATATTTCAATTTATGTTCTTCATCCCAAGGTCTTATGGGTAATCCTTGACCATCTATTACTTGATAGCCGTATTTTCGCGCCAACACAGCAAGAGCTCGCCTATAATCGGAAAGCGTATAGCCTTTTGAGTTTTCTTCTTCGCGCAATCTTGGGATAGGCGTTATTACCACCACTTTCTTTGCCTTGTTTTTTAACAATTTGAAAACAATATTCACAGCCCCAAAAAAAGACACGTCTTCTTCGTCGGTTTCCTTACCAAGTTCAACGCTCGTCCCGTAATCGTTCGTTCCGCCTGCGACAAAAACGATATCCGCGCATGAAATTTCCTCTACTCTTTTACAAATCGCATACTGCGAATGCACGCTGGACGTTGAGCTGTACGGAGTACCGTTAAAAGCAAGATTTTCTACTTGCCATGAAAAATGCTCTTTTAATATTTCAACATAGTTGGGTTTCGCTATTCTTTGCGGAGAAGTTTCGCCAACGGCAGTATAAGTTCCCACAGTTATAGAATCCCCTAAAAATACTACTTTCATTGTTAGCTCCTTACCCCGAAAACGCAAAAATCAATTATCCCAATTTGTAAGCCTTTGGGTTTTTCTATAATTCTAATTCTAGCTTTATCGCAAACACACGGTTTGGTAATTTCTCTGTAATCGATATTTTTTTCCTCTTCGTTGTCCGTTGCGTCTACCAAACAAATCCATTCTCCGTTATGGTATCCCTCAACAATGTATTTAATCGGAGCGGGAATAGCACCATTTTTATAATCAAGCCCAATTTCTTTCCAAAAAATACGAGTCGAATAAATCGTATACTCCGCTTTCAAATTACACGTCAAGACGGGATTTTCATCAAGATCCTCTGGTTGCCACCACGTAATTTTACTCTCGTCAACGGCATAAAGCGCGTCTCTCCCTTCTTTCGCGCTTGAGACCTCGGGGCGACTGCCACCCGTTAAATTTAACCACTTTGGACAATTGTTTTCTATACTGTTTTGTACTTTTCCCGGTTGGTATTGCGGAGTATCCGTAACACCGTGCGGACAGTACAATTCCCCGTTTTTATCAACGGCAACCAAATCCATACCGATTCTTCTTTCGTAGTGGTGAGTATAAGGCGTAGGAATCGTGTAAAACGCCCATAAGGTGTCGTTAGGACCTCTTTCAACGCACCCATGCCCCGCACCAGATACCAAGCCGCTTGTATTATAAGTAAGAGGATTATTTTTTTGACATATAAAGCCCGTAAGGGGGGGTATCATCCGAATAGTACACCGCCAAACAATAGGAAGAGTCGCAAGTGTTAGAAGACGCATAAATCATATAATATCTTCCGTTATATTTCAAAAGGTGCGGTCCTTCCACCCAACCGAACGTATCGTCTTGCTTGTGCAACCCGTTTCTTTCCCACCAATGGTTTTTGGCGTCAAGCTGTAAAATAACATGTCTATCGGAGATAATTTTTCTGGGATTATCGCGATCTAACTCATATCCGATAATTAAAGTCGTTTCATTATTTCCATCAAACGCATAAAGATAAATTCTTTCGTCATCATCAATAAAAATACCGGGGTCGCAAGGCAGATATTCCGTATTGTCGGGCAGAATAAAGCTACCTAATTCTCGAAACGGTCCAAGAGGCGTATCCGCCTCATACAGTGGACAAAACCAAGACGTCATTAAAAATTTCCCTTTCCATGGAATAATGCTTGGACTGTATTTAGGGCAATACGGCTCGGTTCTGTAATGTTGCCAGTTGACAAAATCCTCGCTTACCCACGCCATACCATACGAAGGGTACATATACCATTTATTGTCATAATAAAAAACCGTCGGATCGCTAATGGATCTATAATCGGGGGTTTTTATAAAATTCGGCTTGTTTTCATGGCTGAACATTTTATCCTCGACTGTATACCATTCGTCTTTCCCTCTGGGGATGTTGGGTATTGACAACGGATTGCAATAC
Source organism: Clostridia bacterium (assembly GCA_017465865.1). Lineage (GTDB taxonomy): Bacteria > Bacillota > Clostridia > Christensenellales > Borkfalkiaceae > Scatosoma. The sequence continues at coordinate 49,219 of JAFTVF010000015.1, read as the reverse complement.
GTAAGTAATTTGTCTTTCATCTTTTTATTATCCTTTTTCACCTATCGCTTTTTTTAAATATTGCAAAACTTTTCCCTGATAATAATATCTTATTGCCCATTTTACTGGAATTCTGCAAAATAATGGGCTTTCCGTACCTCTCAACTTCTACCGATTTTTCGCTTGGATTGATGGCAATTACGAACGCTTTTTTCTCGTCCTTTCGTTCGTACACGAGCGGATATCCGCCGTCATCACAACGCAAAACCTCTAATTCGCCGTCTGCGTTCAACGCCGAATTTTCATTTCGCAGAGCTACGAGCTTTTTCACTGTATTTAGCAAAGAGTTTTCATCTTTTTCCTGCTCGAAAACGCTCTGCTTTTTTTCGTCGTTGACAGGCAAATACAATTCCTCGTCTGCTTCCGAAAAGCCACGGTTTTTCCCATTTGTCCATTGCATAGGCGTTCTTGCACCCGTGCGAATATATCCGCCGTCTTTATTGATACCCCAAGCGTGCGTTATACCGATTTCGTCGCCGTAATAAATAAACGGAACGTGTTTATACGTAAGCAAAAACGCGAAAAGAACTTTGAGTAATTCTTCGTCTTTCTTTTCGGCAATACGCACGACGTCGTGATAACCGCTGGGCACGGAAAAATACCCCTTTCCCGCAACGTCATTATATAATCGCTCTGTATAAGCCAGAAAGTTTTCTACGCTGCCTTTTCCCTCCGACGAAAAATAGGTATATCCTTTTTCAAAAGCAGGTAAAATATTCGTACTCTTCTCGTTACGGAACAAGTCGTTGTATTCGGGACGGTCGTGCCCTAAATAATCCAAATCAAATCCGCATTTACCTACCGAATTGGACGGATATACCCATTCGGCAACAAACGCTACGTCGGGATATTCCGCTTTTATCGTACCGATTAAAATATTCCAAAGCCATTGCAGCCCCTCGGTATCTTTATCGTCGTCCGAATCGTACACGCAACCTTTTACGAGCGAGTTCGCTAAATCCACACGGAAACCGTCCACGCCTTTTTTCAGCCAAAACCGCATTACGTTCAAAATCTCTTCTCGCAACGGCTTCAGCCGTTCATCGGTATAGTGCATTTTCCACTCTTCACCCAAATCGTAAGGGTTATTCGGATCCCTTTCTCTCGGTTTACCGTTAAAGCCGTAATTTAACGCAGGTTGACACGCGTAATAATTAATCACGTATCCACCGTCGCGAGCATACAAGCCGTGTATGCTTTTATCTGCAAATTTATTAAAATTGTTATCCGTCCAAATATACCAATCCGTATATTTATTCTTTTCGTCCTTTGCCGACTGCAAAAACCAAGGATGCTTATCTGACGTATGCCCAATAACGAGGTCTATCACAAGCCTAATGCCGAGCTTTTTACATTTTTCGATCAACTCATCAAAATCCGACATCGTACCGAATTTTTCGTTTACGGAATAATAATCGGATATATCGTATCCGCCGTCCATAAACGGAGAAGCGTAAAACGGGTTAAGCCAAATCGCATTCACACCAAGTTCTTTTATATACTCCAACTTTTGAATAATCCCTTGTAAATCCCCAACGCCGTCGGCGTTGCTATCGTAAAAACTCGTGGGATATACTTGATAAAATATACTGTCTTTAAGCCAATCGTTCATACATTCGCTCCTTATAAACTATCTCGTACTTTCGTTACTTCTTTATAACATATAGGATACAACTCAGTTCTTATTTTATTGTCTTTCCGATTTTTTGAATTTTTCCGTTGCTTTGTTTAAGAACAAGCGTTTGATAGGTTTCAAGTTTTTCGCGAATAGCTTGACCGTTACTATCATAAAAACTATTTGGATATATTTGATAAAATACTATCCTTGCTCCACGCATTCATTCGTTTTCTCTTTCCCTTTCGCCTTTTTATCCGACGCCATATCGCCAAACGCACAGATAATCATCGCCAACAATCCAAGCGTTGCTCCTACGAAGAGATTTACCGTCAAAGAATCCATTCCGAACATTACGGAACAGATACTCGTAATTACAGATGAGAACGGCATCATTACCGCCACTACGGTCGCATCTACGTGTTTCATACTATTTGTCCGTATCGTCCAACAAAGCGTGCTGGAAATCAACGTAATGGCAATTTTGCCGAGTAATAACAAAGGATCCCAAGAAAATCGAATGACTTCTATAGGCACACCGTCTATCTTTATAAAATGAAACCCAAGAGATACGATAAGAGAAACGATACTCTCTACCGCCATCAGTATCATTATGTATAAGCCAGAGTCAAATTTTTTTGTAAACGCGCCCGTACCCGCTATGTTGACACCGTAAAATATTCCTGCCAAGGCGCACAAAATTTCCCCTTTCCCTATGGATAACTCTTGCCCCGAAAAGCCTAAACCGCTAAGAATGAATGCGCTGATTAAACACACGGCACTACCCACAAACTGCAATACCGCCGGTTTTTTCTTTATGAACAGCCACATCAAAAACGGTACGACGATACACGACAAATTTTCCAAGAAAGAATATTTTGCAGGCGACGTGTACTGTAACCCTATTTTTTGCGATAAATTCGCAATCGTATAAAATAATCCGAGGGGAATCGCGACTTTAAAATACTCTTTTGTTACGTTCTTTAACTTTTTTCTTAATATAATTGCTAAAGCAATCGAGGAAACCAAAGATCCCCACGCTACGTTAAACGTTGGAGAATAATAATTCAAAAACCATTTCGTCAAAGGCGGCGAAGCACCCCAAATAAACACTACGAAAATTAAGCCCGTATAGGACAATGCTTTTTTATCTTGCAATAATTTCTTCATATTCTTACCCGTCCGCAAACGTTTATTTTATTGTCTTCCCTATTTTATTGAGTTCCCCGTTGTTTTGTTCAAAAACTACCGTTTGATAAGTTTCAAGAGTTTCACTTATCTGCTGACCGTCGATAGTAATTTTTTCCACTTTATCGCCGGACAAATTTGCAATAAACAAGTACCTGCCCCCGTCGTTTCGGGATTTTACCGCACTAAGACAATATCCTCCGCAATCGATTTGCGGTACGTTAGGACACAGCTCCTTGATGACTTTTTTGAATAACGCCACTCGGTAATGCGTAAAAAATCCGTCGCCCCAATCAAAATAAGCGGGATAGATTGCCACCTTTCCGCCGTTTTCATTATCGAAACGGAGAAAAGCAGGACTTTCTTCGCCGTGAGGGGTTAAAAAACGAGAAAGAATTTCAGCGGTTTCAAAAGGTCGAATTTTATACCACGATTTCGCCGAAATGCGCGAGGGAATACGAATATACGTACCGTCCTTTCGATAGAAATTTTCTATTCTCTCCGCATTCGCCATACTTTGCTGCTGCTCGACGCTTTCTACGCCGAGGTATGCGCCCAACCCTTTTTCGCATAAAATCTCCGTCGCTTTACCGTCAAGAAATACGTTGCCGTGCAACAAACGTTTTAATTCGTCTATGCTTAAAAAATTCGCGCTGTAACCGTCAAGCAAGACAAAATCCGACTTTTTAATTTCAGAAACCGCGCAGTACCGACAAGGCACGCCCATCGTTAAAAAGTAGTTCTCTATATACCGCCAGCTTCCTGCGATATGCTCGTATTCTTCACCGCGGTTTAACGCATAGTTCTTGGCGCAATCACAAGAAATGGGAATGGTTACGCCGATTTCCCCACAATCCGATAAACCAAGCCCGATTAACTTATCCAACAACGGCTTCTGCTCTTTCAGCATTTTTTCATAACGAGGTTCGTCGAACAATGCGCCGCCCTCCAAATCGTATAAGGAAAGCGTTACGTCTTCACAACCCATAAACGCGGATAAGGCAAGTTGAAAAGAAGTTGCCGCCGCAGATTTCGACCACGTGGTAAACCTCGTATTTTCCACTTCGGGGCAATAAGAAACCTCTCCCGTGTATTTTTCTTTTACGTGCGCAATAAACTGTGCCAAAGTCCGATAACAAGCGACGAAATCTCTCGGTTTATCCTCTCTATACGGTCCAAAATGCGGGCGCAGAATAGGCATAAACGCACCGCTAAGCGCGGGCAAAAATTTCTCCCATTTTCTACCCGTCGCCGCGTGTTGATCTGCCAAGCCCGTCATCAAAGCAACGTGCGTATCGGGGCTGACGGAACGTACCGTTTGTTCTATCTTGTACATGTGTGTTTCTGCAAACGGATTATCTCTTACATAATCCGCTGGTATTAAATATGGTTTCATTGTTTTTACCTCTAACCCTAACATAGACACTTTTTTGCCATTTGGTCCACTTTTTCAAAAGTTTCATATCTCTAATTTTTTTGCCGTTAGCGTTGTGGCTATTCTCGCATAGCCCAATCCAAACGTCAACGGATAAAAACTTTTGGCTTATATCACAATAGCCGAGCATTTTTACTGCTCGGCTATTTTTTTATTTATCCCACAAAACTTTTTGTCTGCGGTTCCCTTTTCGTTGACTTTTGGTAGCTCGTTCAATACATACTTGCCCTACCTTTTTCTTGATTACGGATACGAAATAGTTCTTTCCCTCGAAATAGAAAGATAGATAAGTTTGGGTGCAGCGTCACGCTGCTTTGGGTTATGCGCTCTTGCCCCTGCCGCTCTCGGCAAATAAAAAAATCTGGAGGTAAATCTCAAATGCTTCAAAACAATCCTTATAACGTGTTATCGGAAAACATCTCTTTCGAGAACGTTCAACTAATCGGTGAACTTATCACCTTGAAATGCTTACGCGGTTATTGCGCGTATTCCCGCCAAAACTTTGAAATTCTCTACACGGGTTACGTTAGAGATTTGAACCGTCGTAATAATCCAACCCACACCTTTTCAGACGCTTACGACATTGCACAAACTACCATTTGTTTCTTATGCGAATTTATCGGTAAGGAACTCACGGACGTTTATACGGTGAAAAATGGAAAAATCATTACCATTAAACACGCTGTTTATAATCTCATTAGCCGTCATGTGAATAGATTGCGTAGACATAATAAGCGCGCTTGTGATATTGATTATTTCGCAGACTCTTTATCGGTAGAAATCGACCATTACGAAGAAAAAGACTACACCGAAGTAGATAACAAAATTGAACTCCTTAACCTAAAACCTCGTGATAGAGTTGTATTAGATTGCTATATGGCAGGTATGACTTGTATGGAAATCGCTGAATTCCTTGACATCAGTCGTATTACAGTTTGGCGTAGAAGAACGCGCGCGCAGGTAAAATATAAAGCACTTTTTACTTAAAAGCTATTTTTTCAATAGTAAAAATAAAAAACTTTCATGAAAAACGGACCATTTGATGTTTTTGTGTCTATGTTAGCTATAGACAAGAAAATCACGGCAAAAGTGAACGCGTTTATGCTTCCCGACGGGGAAGTTGACCAAAATTTTCTAAAAGGAGGTTTATGACAAATCAAGAAATTAACGTAACCGCAACTTGTATTGCCGCTTTGGCAAATCAACCTAACTCAGAAGAAAAAATTAAATTATTACTTGCAAGTCTTTTTGTTGCTAATAAAAAGACTGATTTTGGCACACAAAAAAACACCGAGTCTTCGGTGTCATCAAAACTATTTTTTACACAAAAGGAGATTTCAAAAATGGCTACAACATTTAAAAAAGTATTTATTGCAAACGGTCTTGCTGCCCACGTAATTAAAAAGAAAAGTGGCAAAAATTCTTATTGTTATGAAATTCGTTATCGATCCAACGGATATTGCATTATAGCATCTTCAACCGATCTACAAAAAGCAAAAGAAAAGTTTTTGGCAAAAACCACTCCTGGTGAAATTGAGAAATACCGTCTTCATAATAACAATGAGGCATCCGATATATTTGCTAATATTTTCGAGCAATTTTTAGTATATAAATCAAAGTCTAAAGTAACCCCCAAAACTCTTTCAGATTATCGCATCCGTTTTAACCGAATTCCTAATTCAATAAAAGAGGAACGCATTTCAAAGATTACATCCATTCAATTATCGGAATATATGAACACGCTCAGTGCAAGAAGTTACGAAGATATGAGAACCGTTTTTAACAGTGTTTTCAAATTTGGCATGGCCCTTGGATTGATTACCATCAATCCTGTCGCACTTGTACCATTCCAGCGGGCTGATAGACAAGTACGCGAGGCTCTATCCGAAGAGGAGATTGAAAGATTTTTTACCCGAATTAACGAACCACGCTTTGATAAAATTCGTCAAATGGCATACTTTTATTATTTTTTTGGATTGCGTGCATCGGAACTTGATGAAGAAACACGGCGTGAAGGTGATTTCCTGATTACAAGAAATCGGAAACGCAAAAATGGAAAAATAGAATACAAAAAGATTCCTATACCATTGCAAGCTGAGAATTTGATAGACTGGAGTACCCCATTGCACCGAACTGTACGACCAGTTACTGCAAATAATCTCTTTAAGGAGCTTTTAGGCGAAGGAAAAACAGCTTATAATTTACGTCATACTTTTTCTACACTTTGCCAACAGTACGTTCGACAAGAAATTGTAGAAATATGGATTGGCGATTCGCCTGTTCGTTTGATCGCAAAACATTATACACACTTTCCCGATAAGTTTATGCGTGAAGAAATGAACAAAGTTATCTTCCCTATTCCAGAGCTTGAAAAATAGGTATTTTGTTCACCAAATCGTTCACCAAACCCTACCCAAAACGCAAAAAAAAATGCGAATATTTATGCTTTTATGTAAAAAGGAACGAGTATTTATGCAATATTTTTGCATAAATACTCGTTTTTGGTGGAGATAAGCGGATTCGAACCGCTGGCCTCCTCGTTGCGAACGAGGCGCTCTACCAACTGAGCCATATCCCCAACAGCGTGTTTTATTATATATCATTTTCTTGCGTTTGTCAACGATTTTTTATAGAATTTTTTCAAATTCTTGCCTGAAAACTTGCTTTTTTTCTTTTTTTGGGCTATAATTCTTTATTGGAAGTATCATTTGGGAATATTTATCATGAAAGAATTCAAAAAAATGACAAAATTGCAGCTGCTCGTCTTCTTTTTGATGGCGATCTGCTCGGGTACGGCAATCGGGATCGGCGCTACCGCTTCCCTGCTTGCCAACAATCTTTACGGGACTTGGGGAAAGCTCATCGGCGCGTTCCTCTTTTCCATCGGTATTTACGCCATCGTCGCGTACGATATGAAGCTGTTTACGGGCATGGTCGCTTCTATGCCGAAAATGGGCTTTAAGAACTATTCGTTCCGCTTGCCTATCTGTTTCCTCGGCAATATCATCGGCGTAGGCGCGATTGCCTTTCTCGTCTATTACTCCCCCGTAGCGGATAAAGTCGTACCCCAAGCCATTAGCTTGGTAAACACGAAGCTGCACGTTGACCACTGGGCAATCCGCGCGCTGTGCTCGTCGATTTTGTGCGGCGCGCTGATCACCATTTCCGTTTGGTCGGTGAAATACGCGCCGAAAAAAGGGCTGAGCAGTACCCTCGGCGTGCTGTTCCCTATCGTCGTTTTCGCGTTCTGCGGGTTCGACCATTCCGTAGCGAATATGATGTATTTCTATTACCTCGGGGATTTCTGCTGGCACGTAGTAGCGTATATCCTGATTACCATTCTCGGAAACATTATCGGCGGGCTGATCCTGCCTCTGGCGGCAGTCGTGCGAGATTATTCCGAACAACAAAAAAAATAATCGTTACGAACGGACGACGGGAGCGGGTTTTTACCGCTCCCGTATTTTTTAACATTCTTTGTTACAGAAAAAGCCGTTCGACGGCGCGCCGTCGGGTTTTCTGCCGACCGAGGTGTTATCCTGACGACGGTTGCGAAGCTCGGGGATCGGGCTGGGCGCGATCTGATACCGATAGTCCGCGCCGCGGCGGCGGATAAAGTTTTCGATAACGCAATGCGACGGCACGATCTGCGTGGTGGGATTGATGATATCCTGAAAACGGAAGAAATCCGCGTCCTTAGGCAGATCTTTCACGCGCACGTAATCCTCTCTGTTGGACGTATACTGCACGGTATCGCCGAGGATCTTGCGCACGTATTCCTTGTTTTCGTGCAGGGAAATGGGCGCGGGGAATTCGCCGTCTTTGATGACTTCCTGCCATTCCTTGCCCTCGTATTTTTTCAAAAGTTCCGCCGCCTTATGCAAGTGCGAGATCTCGAACGAAAGGTTCATTTCCCAAAGGTTCTTGATATACGGGTCGGTTTCCGTCATATAGCAAGACCAGTACAAATAGCACTCGCAATACTCGCGCCAAAGCAGCATTTCCAGCCACGTGGCGTTGGGGTCCATCAGCGATTCGTACTGCGTTACGTGCTCCTCCTCCACCAGCGCGATCTCTTGATACAGCTTGCGGCTGATATCCGAGCAGGCGAAATTTGTAACGTTCATATAATAGTTCATCGTCTGCTGTTCGGCGGCGGTGATGATCATGGTATTCAGCACCGTCTGCACGTCTGAATTTTTCGCGTCGATACTGCGTTTTACGTTGTCCTTGGGATAACGGTGATGCGCGATCGTCGGACGGCCGGGCATAATTTCGGTGTACCGCCCCACGAGCCATTCCGCGGCGATACCCTGTTCCATTTCCAAAAGATTTGCATATCTGTACAAATGATCAAAGTCTTCTAAAAGCGCGAAATCCAACGCCGTTTTCACTTCGCAATCCAGCTCGCGTTTAGCCAGCTCCGCCGTCAGATCGACCGCAAGCTGTTCGTACGAGATCGTATGTTCGAGAATACTCTCGTTTGCGGGCTTCAAAAGGGAAATTTTCAGCTGTTGCTGTTTTTCGACGTAGCGGGTAAGCGCGAGATCGCGGCGCAGATCGTTATTGTCCGTGTGCCGCGCGAACTGGTGCGAAAACCAGTTGCTTTCAAACTCCGTACCGTTCATAAGAATAATACGGGTCTTAGTGTACGGATCGACTTCGCGTTTGTCGTAGGGCTTGGGATACAGCTGTTCCCAATTTTGCAAAGTCTTGTCTATGTGCATGGGTTTTTCGTTAAACGGGTTCATGGGCGGTTACTCCTTTTGGTTATTTTCTATAAACAGAGTATGCCCAAACCGCAATTTTTGTATACTAGGCAAAAAAACGCCGTGCACGCACGACGCTTTTTTTGCTTTTATGAAAAACAGAGATCCCCTAACGCCATTACGACCGTACCGACGATCGCGAGCGCCACGGCAAGCCATACCCGCCCCGTCGGTTTTTCTTTATACACAAGAAAACCGAATACCGCGGACAGGAAAATAGTACCGCCCGTTACGATCGGGTATTGCAAGGACGGCGCGAGCTCTTTCAAGCTCAACAGCAATAAAAGGTTTGCTACGCCGTTCAAGATCCCGTCGCACATCGCCCAAGGCGAGGCTTTTACGTACGACTTGATATTGATTTCTTTACGCTTTTTAACCGCCAGCACGCTGAATACGATTGCCCCTAACGCGATAGCAAGCGTACTGTTCAGCATCATAAACTCGACCGAGGACACTTTTTTGAAGTCAAACAAGTCGCCTTGGTGCATGGAAGATATGACCCCGACCAGACCGTTGAGGATAAACAGCATGGCAAAGCATACAAACGCGAGCTTGCTCGTTTTTTCCTTACGGTCGATCTTTACGGCGATCGCCGCGAGAATGAGTACGAGGCTTAAAATTTTCCAGATCCCGAACTCGTCGCCGATCAGCGCGCCGTAGATCACGGGCAAGACCATACCGCCGCACAAAAGATACAGGGAATAGTTTGCCACGCTGCCCATCGCAAGGGCTTTGATCGAGCAGAACATAATCAAGTTCGAGATCACGGCGTTGGTGAGCGCGAGCGTAAACGCAAACGGCGTTACGTTGAACTGGAATTTGTTATAGCACAGCAGGATAAATACGAACATGATCGGCGACACCATTTTTTGGAAAAAGGAGGCTTCCGTTGCCGTACCCGCTACCATTTGATATTTTTTCGTAAACAAAAACTGTATGCTGAACAACAGCGTTGCTACGATAATAAATACGTATTCTTTCATTGTATCCGCTTAGATTTTTACTTCGCCTTCTTTGGCAGGCTCTTTTTTACCGCTCTGTGTAAACGCCGCGTTGGTATAGCCCGTTTTAGAGTTGAGGTCTGCGAGCCATTTCTTTTTCATTTCTTCGTATATGCTGTCATCGATTTCGGGATTGCCTTTGGAATAGAACGGGATCAGTTGATCGCCCGCCACTTCGGGATCGGTACAAGCCACGTCGTTTCTGTACTTCTCGCGAACCGCTTTATCCCGCATATTCGGCACTTCCACGGGCGCGCCGCCGTTGAGCACCGAACGGTACGCAAGTATGCCGCACATGCCCATATCCAACGCCTCGTATACGTCGATGATATCCGCGTCCGCGTTACCGCGAATTTTTTCAATGAAGTTGTACATAGACCAATAATCCGAACCGCCGTGCCCGAAGTGCTCCACGCGCTTTAATTCCGCGTTCGTATCCGAGGGCACGTACGTTTCGACGGGTCTGCCCTTGTATTCGCCCGAATATTCGTCCGCGTGGATATAAATACGAGAATACGCGCGTTGATTCGCGTCTTCTCTCGCCGTTTCCATTCTGCCCTTACTACCGTATATGCTGTACCAAACGGAATTCTTATACAGCCCGCCGTGGATACTCTTGGCGATACCGCCGTTTTCGAACGTTACCATTTCGATACCGTACATACCGCAGCCTCTGCCGACACGCAGACCTCTTTCGTTGAGCGCGCCCTCAAAGCCCGTTACCGATACGGGACGAAGACCCGTGATATGGATAATCGGACCAAGCGAATGGGTGCAATAGAAGGTCGCATACATTTTATTACGCCAATGATTTTTGTCGCCGTACGAGATGCTGGGCCAGATCGTTTCGCCGTTGTGGATATATTCGCCCTCGCCGTACTCAAACTCGCCGATCTTGCCCTCTTTATACAGACGGCGCATTTCGTTCGTACCCTGCATATAGCAGTAGTTTTCGCCGTACGCGTAGATCTTGCCCGTTTCCTCCACCGCTTCCACAAGCTCTACCGCTTCTTTCATCGTCTGCACGGGCAGGACTTCGGAAAATACGTGCTTGCCCGCTTTCATTGCGCGGATCGCGAACGGCGCGTGCTGATGCGCGTAGTTTGCCAAAACGACCGCGTCCATATCGTGCTTGATAAAGTCGTCGAAATTGTTATAATAGGTAATATCCAAACCGACGTTTTGCTCTTTCTGCCTTTCCAAGCCCTCTTCCCACTTGTCGCAGATCGCAACGACTTCCGCATTGTCCGCCGCTTTGCAATAGTTGATCATACCCGTACCGCGGTACGCACCCATTACGCCTACTCTGATTTTTTTCATTGTTGTTTTCTCCTTTTTCAGAATTTATCGGTTTTATGAAACTATTATAACATAGCCTAACGAAAAAGAAAATAGATATTTTCCCTAAAAATATGGAAAATGGTCATCTTTATTTGACATTCGCGCGATCATCGGGTATACTAAAAACAAGGAGAACGCTGTTATGGAAAATCAGAACGTTTGCTTATTTATCCCAAAACAGAACAATTTCGAACCGATACATACCGTGCATTTCGTTTTGGAGACCTCGCCGCAAACGATGGAAAAGCAAAAAATCCTGTCTATGTACCGTATGCATTTGGTCGTGGAGGGCGAGGGTATATTACACCTGCGAAACGGAGATATTCATTTGTATTCGGGGGATATTTTCTTCGGTCTGCCCGCCGTGCCCTTTACCTTAACGCCGATCAAGGATTTCAAATATATGTACGTAAGCTATCTCGGCACGCGCGCAAATTATCTCACCGATAAATTCCGTATCAACGAGAAAAATTGCGTATTCCGCGGTTTTGGCGAACTCACCGATTTTTGGCGCAACGCTTTGGATATGGACTCCGCGGTGGCGGAACTGCGCAGTGAAAGCGTGGTACTGTATACCTTTTCGAGTATCGGTACGAAATATTATCCCAGCGGAAACAAATCCAAAGAACAGACCGCCGCAAGCGAGGTGAAAAAATATATCGACGATACGTTCACGAACCCTGAATTATCTCTTCACAGCATTGCCGAGGCACTGTCCTATAATCCGAAATACCTTTCCTCGCTGTTTAAGTCGGCGTTTAAGCTCGGTATCTCCGATTATATCACGACCATTCGCATACAGCACGCCTGCGCGCTGATGGACCAAGGCGTATCGGGCGTAAAGAATATCGCGTTCCTTTGCGGATTTAACGATCCTCTTTATTTCTCGAAAGTGTTCAAAACGAAAATGGGCGTTTCCCCGCGCGAGCACCTGAACGGATTGCAAAAACGATAAAAAAATGACCCGATCGTATCGGGTCATTTTTTTATTCCTATCTATTAAACCACGCCGTGCGCCATCATTGCTTCCGCGACCTTTTCAAAGCCCGCGATGTTTGCGCCCATTACGTAGTTGCCCTCATAGCCGTAACGCTTTGCCGCGCTTTCGATGTTGTGATAGATATTCACCATGATCGTTTTCAGCTTCGCGTCTACCTCTTCCGACGACCAGTACAGTCTGCCCGAGGATTGCGCCATTTCCAGCGCCGACGTTGCAACGCCGCCCGCGTTCGCCGCTTTCGCGGGAAGGTATACCGTTTCTTTTGCGTTCTGGAATACTTCGATCGCTTCGAGCGTCGAGGGCATATTCGCGCCCTCCGCTACGTATTTTACGCCGTTCTTGACAAGGCTCGCCGCGCTCTCGCCGTCGATCTCGTTCTGCGTTGCGCAGGGCAGAGCCACATCGCAAGGGATCGTCCAAATGCCTTTGCAACCCTCTACGTATTTCGAGCCGGGAACTCTCGCCGCATATTCTTTGATACGCGCGCGCTCCACTTCCTTGATCTGTTTTACGACGTCGAGCTGAATGCCGTTGGGGTCGTAAATATAGCCGTTGGAATCGTACATAGCCACGACCTTTGCGCCGAGCTGCTGCGCTTTTTCGCAAGCATAGATGGCAACGTTACCGCTGCCCGAAACGATCGTAACTTTATCCTGGAAAGAATCCCCGCGCATACGCATTGCCTCCGCGGTGATATATACAAGCCCGTAGCCCGTCGCTTCCTTTCTGATCAGCGAGCCGCCGTAGGAAAGCCCGCGACCCGTCAGCACGCCGACGTGCTCGTCGCGGATTCTCTTATACTGACCGAACAGATACCCGACTTCGCGCGCGCCTACGCCGATATCGCCCGCGGGAACGTCCGTATCCGCGCCGATATGGCGGTAAAGCTCGGTCATAAAGCTCTGGCAGAACGCCATAATTTCACGGTCGGATTTGCCCTTGGGATCGAAGTCCGAACCACCCTTACCGCCGCCGATCGGCAAGCCCGTAAGGCTGTTTTTGAGGATCTGTTCCAACCCCAAGAACTTGATTACGGACAGGTTTACGGACGGGTGGAAACGAAGTCCGCCCTTGTAAGGCCCGATCGCGCTGTTGAACTGTACGCGATAACCCTTGTTTACGCGTACGTTGCCGTTGTCGTCTACCCAAGGCACGCGGAACAAGATCGTGCGTTCGGGTTCGGTGAAACGCTCCAACAGCGCCGCTTTTTCATACTCGGGGTGCGCGTTGATCACGGGTTCGAGCGTAAGCAAAATCTCCGTTGCCGCTTGATGAAATTCCTTTTCACCGGGGTTGCGCGTTTTCAGGTCGTCTAATACTCTTTGTACATAAGTCATAAAATTTCTCTCCTCGAAAAAATTGATTTTACAGGTTTGATCAATCGAATTTATTGATACAACTATATCTTATCACCTTTTTTTATATTTTGCAAGAGTTTCAAGGGGTATTTTTTGAAAAAAGTCTGATTTTTTGCACTTTTTTTCGTTTGAAATAAACTTTATTTATAACAGATATAATTTCTGCTTATAATTCAAAGAAAAAAGCAAAGGCTTTTGAAAACGTTTGCTTTTTACGGAAAAAGAGAGTATAATTAGTAGGCTGAATATTTTCGGCGACAATATTATCATATGCTTCCTTAGTTAAATGGATATAACAAGCCCCTCCTAAGGGCTAGTTGTGGGTTCGATTCCCGCAGGGAGTACCAAAAAGGGAGAACCGTTTTCGGTTCTCCCTTTTTGGTTGATTTTTTTGTTTCTGTTTAATAAAAGGTTGCGAGCTGTTCTTCGGGCGGTTCGCAAACGATCACTCTCTGCGCTACCAGCACAGGGCCTTTGCCTTTATAGATACGGTGTTTTTGGAACTGCACTTTCGCCGTAATGCTGATCCAGTCCCGCGTTTGCAGATCGCGCGGGGCGTCCAAAACGCAGGCAAGTCCGCAGTATTGGATATCGTCCGCGCAACAGGTCATTACGTGCCGACCGACGACGATATCCGTCGGTTCTAACCGTTTGTCCGTAGCAACAAGACCTTTGAATTTGACCGTTTTTCCGATATAAGCCTCTAAATTTTCAGTCAAATCACGATAGAAAAAGGCATAATCGCGGTCGGCGATCTCGATCACGGGCGCGTTGATATCAAACGGCAACGGGTCTTCGATATCGTCGAAATCCGCTTTGCCGTCCACCCGTTCGTAAACGATATCGCAACGGCGGCTGATACCGCGGACGACTTTATGAAACGCCATTTTGTCCATTTCGTCGCCGTAACGGTTGAATACGACGAGCTGCGCGTTCTCGATTTTATCGTAAACGAGCTGGCGCATATTCGCGTTATAATTGAGGAAAGTATTACTATCGAAAAAGGTCATTACCTGATTGATCATCCAGCCCTCGGGCATGGCGCTATAAAACTCTTCCAGCGCCCACATGCCGTTGTATTCGACGACGACGCGGTCAGAGCCGTATTTGAGCTGTAACTGCGTAAGATATTCTTCCGTCAGCTGTTTCTTATCCTCGATCACGACGAGATCAACGCTTTCCGCGGCGGAAAATTTATAGGTTTCGTATTCCACCTCACCCTCTTCCATAACCAAAAGCAGGGTCTTTTCCCCGCTTGAAAAACGGGGGTCCTCCAGCGTTTCCTGTATAAATTTCGTTTTACCCGATTCCAAAAATCCCAAAAATAAATAAACGGGCGTTTCTACGGGAAGTTTTTGTTTCATATCCTTTCTTCCTTATAAATTGAATAATTTTTCCAACGCTTCTACGCTCAGCTGACAGCCGATCACGCACAGTCTGCCCGTAACCCCTGCCGTACCCTCGCGCACGTCGGGTTCTTCGGGCACGTAATCGAAATGCAACCAAGCCCCCTCGCCCGCCACAATGCCTTTGGCGCGGAGCACTTTGCCGTATTTCTCCTCGTTTTCCAGCTCTTTAAGAGCAAACGCAAGCTCCTCTTTTGTAAATTTACGCGCCGTTTCCTTGCCCCAGCTCGTAAATACCTCGTCCGCGTGATGATGGTGATGATGATGTCCGTGCTCGTGGTGCTCGTGGTGTTCGTGGTGATGATGGCAATCGCAGTTGGGGTCGTGGCACTCGTGTTCGTGGTGCTCGTGGTGGTGATGACAATCGCAGTCGGGGTCGTTACATTCGTGGTGGTGATGTTCGTGCTCGTGCTCCACTTCCTCTGCCAAGCGGTCAAGCTCGGCTTGGAGACAGTCTTTTTTCTCCATTGCCAAGAGAATGGCTTTGCCGTCGAGCTCGTCCCAAGGCGCGGTAACGATCGTTGCCGACGCGTTCTTTTCTTGGAGCAGCGCTACCGCCGTAGCGAGCTTGTCTGCCGAGGTCTTGTCCGTGTGCGAAAGAATAATACAGCTTGCGTTTTCCACCTGATCGTTGAAAAATTCGCCGAAGTTTTTCATATACATTTTACATTTGGACGCGTCCACGACGGTACAGAACGCGTTCAAAACACCGTCGGAGAGTTTTGCGTTTGCAACGGCTTTGATGACGTCGCTAAGTTTCCCTACGCCCGACGGCTCGATCACGATACGGTCGGGGGCGTATCTCGCCGCCACTTGTTTGAGGGCTTTCGCGAAATCCCCGACGAGGGAACAGCAGATACAGCCCGAATTCATTTCGGTAATATTGATCCCCGCTTCCTGTAAAAAACCGCCGTCGATACCGATTTCGCCGAACTCGTTTTCAATGAGCACGACCTTTTCGCCTGCGTACGCTTCCTTGATGAGTTTCTTGATCAGCGTGGTTTTTCCCGCGCCTAAAAATCCTGAAAAAATATCGATTTTCGTCATACGTTTTTCTCCTTTCTTAAAACGCCCAAGTGCCGTTTTCAAAGATCTGTACCCGTTCGCCGTTTGCTTTTATCCCGACGATAGACATATCGCGAGAGCCGATCATGAAATCGACGTGGATCATACTGTCGTTGATACCGCGAGCTTTACATTCCTCGTCCGTCAGCTTTTCAAAGCCTTTCAAACACTCGTTAAAGCCGTGCCCGACCGCAAAATGACAGCTCGCGTTTTCGTCGAACAGGGTGTTATAGAACAGAATACCCGTTTCGTTGATCGGGGAATCGTACGGGATCAGCGCACATTCGCCAAGTTTCCCTGCACCCTCGTCCATACTTACCATTTTTTGAAGCAGCGCCTCGCCCTTTTCCGCTTTGGCTTCCACGACCTTTCCGCCCTCGAAACGCAAGGAGAAATTTTCGATCAGCTCGCCCATATACGATAAGGGTTTCGTCGAATACACGATCCCCTCCGCCGCGCCTGCCTTGGGGGAAGTGAATACCTCTTCCGTGGGAATATTCGGATTGAATATCCTGCCCTGCAAGGTCTTTTCTCTGCCGCCCGCAAACACGCCGTCTTCTAACAGCTCCACCGTCAAATCCGTACCGTTCGCGCTCTTGTATTCGAGATATTTCAAGCCCAAGGAATTGAGATATTCGCACCGCGTCGACAGATCGGCGTTGTGTTCTTTCCATGCCTTGACGGGATTTTTTCCGTCGGCGCGGGAAGCGACGAGGATCGCTTTCCACATTTCCTCCACCGCTTTGCGCTCGGGCAGATCGGGGAATACCTTTTTCGCCCAAGCCTTACCCGGTACGGCGGCAATACACCACTGGTGTCTGTTTTCCATTGCCTGACGGAACGGTTTCACCTGCGGATACATCGCCTGACGGGCTTTGCTCATTTTCTCCTGATCCACGCCGTTCATGCCGTCGGGGTCTTCCGATTCGATCCACAGCCGACAGGAATAGTTCTTCGCCTTAAACTCCCATTTCGATTTCACCCAAGGCTTCATCTCGGACAGGGATTCCAGCGTTCTGTATTTGGAACTGAGCTTTTCCACGGGCTGATGACTCCATTCTACGTACACCTCGCTCGCACCTGCCTTGTAACATTCCTCGACGACCATCGTAACGAATTCGGGCTGATCAAGCCCCGCCGCGACGAATACCGTCTGACCTTTTTTGATATTCAAACCCACTTTCGCGAGCAGTTTTGCGTATCTTTGTAATTGCGTTTTTCTCATAGTTTTACCGTCCTTTAACCGATTAGGTCGTAATTGACCGTTTTATAAAATAATTCCCGTACCTCGTCGTCGTTTTTCGTCTGCGGGAGTATCCACATCAGCTTGGTGATGATACTCTCGTAGGTCATGGAATAGCTTTCCAAAAGATCGAACCGATTTTTTAAGCCTCTGCCCACGCGGTATACGTTCATATCGTTGCCCTCTTGCTGTACCTGCGTGGTAACGACGAGAGTCTTGCCCTTTTTCTCCCAGCTCTCGATCACTTCGTAAAAGCCGTAGTACTCACCCTCGGGTATCCCGCCCGTGCCGTAGCCTGAAAGCACGACCCCGTCGTAGATACGGAAATATTCGTCGAGGATCTCACGGCGCGCGCCGGGCGTGAGCGTGAGCAATCCCACTTTATCGTCCAGCTCTAAATAGAACTCGGGCTCGTCCTGTTTGGGCGTGGTGATATACTGCACGATCTTTCCGTCGCGGATCACGCCGAGGCTCGGAAAATCCACGCTCGTAAACGCGTTAAAGCTCTTCGTGCGGATCTTTTTCGCGCGCGTGCCTGCAATGATTTTGCCCTGAAACACGATCACGACGTCCGAAGCCGTTTCCGAAGCCGCGTATAAAAAGCTGTCGCGCAGGTTGATCCTGCCGTCGGTATCTTCCTTGTCGATCGGCTGCTGCGAGCCTGTAAACACGATGGGCTTCGGCGAATGTTGGACCATGTACGAGATCATTGCCGCAGTATACGACATGGTGTCCGTACCGTGGCAAACGACAAACCCGTCGTAGTCGTCGTAGTGCTCGCGGATCGCCGTTGCAAGCTGTATCCAGTGCGCGGGCGTAACGTTGGTGCTGTCGATATTGTAGATCTGTATCGCGCTCGGCTCGCAGAAGTCAAAGACTTCGGGCACACAGCTAAGCAAGCCCTGCGCGCCGATCTCGGGGATCAGACCGTCCTTTCCCGAATGTGAGGCGATCGTACCGCCCGTTGCAATTAAGAGTATTTTCTTCATATCATCTTACCTGTTTTTGCGACGGAGATAATCCCCTGCTTTTAAGTCGAACGGGCATTTGATCTTATACAGTTCCTGTACCCGTTTCGCATCGTCCGTTCTTTCGCCGTTGCCGTCGAGAATTTCTTCCGCTACGAACGTTTTCCCGAAATTCCCGTCGGGGGAGAGCACTTCCAACAAATCCCCCTGCTTGAAACGGTTACGCATCTCCGCGACGGTATACCCGTTTTCCGAGCCGTGGATATCCGCGATATAGGTATACTCGCCCTTGGACTGACTGTCCGCGTAGTTCACCGTCTGCGCGTTTTTCCCCAGCGCATACGCCTGCGTATACTCGCGGTGGGCGACGTTGCAAAGCTCTTTTTCCGAGGCGGTTACGCTCCCGCCGTCCATCGCGCGACGATAGGCGTTGATGACCGTCGCCAGATAATACCCGCTCTTCATTCTGCCCTCGATCTTAAACGAGCTTACGCCCGCGTTTTCCAACGCTTGCAGTTGAGAAAGCATATTCAGATCCTTACTATTGAAAATATACGTACCTCTATCGTCCTCTTCAATCGGCAGCCATTCGCTTTGTCCGTTCGTCGCGTTCAGCGCGCGGACCTCGTACCGCCAACGACAGGACTGCACGCACGCGCCGCGGTTGGACGAGCGGCCGTCCAGATAATCGGAAAGCAGGCATCTGCCGCTGTACGATATGCACATTGCGCCGTGCACGAACGCTTCCAGCTCCGTTTCAGGCACGAATTCGTGGATTTCGGATATTTCGGGAATGGATAACTCGCGCGCGAGGATCACCCGCGAAACGCCCCGCTCCGCCCAGAATTTGACGGCGTATTTATTCGTGGTATTCGCCTGCGTGGACAAGTGCACGGGCAGGCTCGGCGCGACCGTTCGGGCAAGATACACCGCGCCGGGGTCGCTGATAATCGCCGCGTCCGCGCCGATCTCCGCAAGATAGATGAAATAATCTTTCAAAAGGGAAAAATCGGCGTTCCGCGCAAAGACGTTCGCCGTTACGTATACTTTTTTGCCGAGCGTATGCGCAAAATCAACGGCTGAGCGCAGCTCGTCCGCCGTGAAATTGTCCGCAAAGGTGCGTAAGGAAAAATTCTTCCCGCCGATATACGCCGCGTCCGCGCCGAAATGCAACGCCGTTTTCAGTTTCGCATAACTGCCCGCGGGGGCTAAAAGTTCCGCTTTCATTATATACCTCTTTCGTTTTTCACTCGTCCTTGCCCTCGTACACGGACAGCGCAACGCCGTCGCCGATATCCAGCACCGACGTTATAAAATCCCCGTCCGACGTTACCGTATGCAGGTACGAACGGAGCTTGTCCACGATGGAATGGCGTTTTTGCGGGGTCGGCTCTGCGCCGCTCACCCAGCCGTATAACAGCACGTCGTCGGCAAAGAGTATCCCGCCTTTTTTCATCAGGCGTTTCAAATCGAAAAGATATTTTTCGTACTGCGCTTTCGGTCCGTCCAAAAACACGAAATCGAACTGCCCGTCCATCATGGCAAGGATCTCGCCTGCGTCGCCAAGGTGCGCCGTTACGCGCTCCGCAACGCCGAATTCCTTAAAATTTTCTTTCGCTTCGAGATAGCGTTCTTCTTCCAGCTCGATCGTCGTTAAACGGGCGTTTTTACACGCTTGGAGCATCGCGATAGACGACAGCCCCACCGCCGTACCGATTTCGAGGATACGCACGGGCTTTGTCATCGCCAAGGTAACGAGCAGAAAATTCAGCGTTTCCTCGTCGGCAACGGGAATACCGCGTGCGAGCGCTTCCGCGCGTTTTTTAGCGATACGCTCGTCTATATGCAGTTTTACCAGCGACGCGGTGTATTTCATCAGTATTCTCTCATACGTCCAGAACGGACACGACGATCAAAGGCGCTTGTTTCGTCTTTTTATAGAAATAGTTTTTCAGTGCTTTCCGCACGACGACGGACAATTCCGCCTTGTTCCCGCTCTCATAATCGTAGCTCTCCACCGCGCGTTTTACAACCGCGCGAAGCTCCGTTTCCGTTTCGCCCTCGGCGAATACGCAGCCGTGCGCCTCGATCACGGGGTCGTTGATCACGTAGTTCCCCGCCGCCGCGAGCGCGACGGTAAATACGCCGTCCGCGGACATTTTCAAGCGGTCTTTCATGACCTCGCTCGTGCCGTAATCCTCTACACCCTCGCCGTCGATAAGCCGCGTACCCGCTTGGATATTTTCACCTAATTTCAAGGCATTATCCGTCAGTTCTGCGCAGTTCCCGATCTCGGGGATAAGGATATTGCGTTCGGGCATACCGAGCGCCTCCGCAAGCTGCGCGTGGCGTTTCAAATGCCGATATTCGCCGTGGACGGGGATAAAGAATTTGGGATTGAGCAGACTGTGCAAAATTTTGTGTTCTTCCTGACAGGCGTGTCCCGAAACGTGGATTTTTTCCAAACTCTCGTACACCACTCTCGCGCCCTTTTTATACAGGTTGTTGATCACGCGGTAGATCATTTTTTCGTTCCCTGGGATCGGGTTTGCGGAAATAATGATCGTATCGTTTTCCCCGATCGTTACTTTATTGAAATCGCCCGCCGCCATACGCGTAAGCGCGCTCATCGGCTCGCCCTGCGAGCCTGTGGAAACGATCAAAAGCTCGCCGTCGAACAGGTTTTTTGTCTTTTCTACGTCGATAAGTACCCCCTCGGGGATCTTCAATTCGCCGATTTTTACCGCCGCGTCTACGACCTTGAACATGCTCCGTCCCGAAAGCGCGACTTTACGGCGGTATTTCACCGCAAGATCGATGATCTGTTGTAATCTGTGCACGTTGGACGCGAACGTCGCGATAATCAAACGGCGGTTGACGTTCTCCGAAAACAAATGATCAAGCGTCGTGCCGACAACCGTTTCGCTCATGGTATACCCCGCGCGTTCGATATTCGTCGATTCGCTCATATACAGCAATACGCCCTCTTTGCCAAGCTCTGCAATGCGCTTGAAATCGATAGGCGAGCCCGCTACGGGTGTGAGATCGATTTTGAAATCCCCGCTGTGGTAAATGAGCCCATTCGGCGTGCGAATCGCGAGCGCGCATGCACCGGAAATGGAGTGATTGACGTTGATAAATTCCACCTCGAATACGCCAAGTCGCACCGTATCTCCCGGTTCGACCACACGTTGCGAGACGTTTTGAATATGCCTTTCCTGCAATTTATTATCCGTCAGCATGAGCGTCAGCTTGGTCGCGTAAATGGGGGTATCGGGGTTCAGCTCTTTCATAAGATAGGGTATCCCGCCGATATGATCCTCGTGCCCGTGCGTGAGCAATACCCCGCGGATCTTGTCTTTGTTCTGCGCCAGATAGGTAATATCGGGCACAACGGAGTCTACCCCGGGCATATCTTCGCCGTTGGGGAAGGTCAGTCCTGCGTCCACGACGATTATATCGTTACCATACTCAATCGCGGTCATGTTTTTACCGATCTCGCCCACACCGCCCAAGAATAGGATCTTGACGGGCTTTTTCCGTTTCGCTTTCCCCGTTTCTACGTTCCGAGGATGCGAAATGCGTTTTTTCGGCGGTTCGGTTGCAGCGGAGAACGTTTGCTCCGTCTTTTGGTTACGGCGGGGCTTTTTCTCCGTTTTTACAGGCTCTATCGCCACGTCGAACGCCGTGCCCATGGGATTGCTTTTTCTTCTTCTTTGTCCCCTTTGCGGGGTCTTATCCTCTTGAATAAAACGCTTGTCTTGTCTTTTTTCTTTCACCTTATTCTGTCTTCTCCTCGGCGGTTTCTTCACCGCCCATCTTCATAAAATAGAGAGCCGAAAAGTAGACATCAGCTCTCTTTCTCTCTATGGTTTGCCTGATTAAAAATCAAAAGCAACTTTCTTTTCTTGCGTACGTTTGATATGTCCTGCCGCCTCTAATTCCTCGTCCGTTTCATAGCCGTATTCCGCTACGAAATCCACAGGCGCGAAGCTGTCTGCCTTTTCCGTGCCGAGCTTTTGCGCGAGCGCCTCGATCAAGCGCACCGCTTTCTTCGTGCCCAGATCGCTCTTGACCTTTACCATAAACGGCGTTGACTCGTGTTTTTTCTGCGCTCCGACGTCTTTTTGGCGGTATTCCGTCTGCTTGAATTCCTCTGCGCTCGGATCAAGCGCGAGATAGAAACACAGCGTTTTTCCAACGATCGTGATCTTCGCCACCGTATCCCGTCCGAAATTAAATCTATCCCCGTTCCAGCTAACGTTGGAATTGATTTTACGATAGGAAATCAGCGCGTTTTTGAGAGCACTGTAATATTTCTTTACGTCGTCCTCGCTCTGTTTCATCTTCGCCGTAAAGCTCTTTTTCACGCGCTCCACAAGCTCCGTGCCTATCGGCGCAATCGGTTCTTCCACGGCGGGAACGACGGACACCGCAAGCTCGTCTTCTGCGGACGCGTCCTCCGTCGCAGATATAGGCTCTTCCGCGTTGCTACAAACGCATTGCGCGCACAGCTTTTCCGCTACCTTCGTTGCAATCGCGTCCAGCCCCTCGTCGTCAAGCAATACGTCGTAGGTCTGTTTTGCCTTGGCGGACAGCTTTTCCACAACGAGATCGGAAAGCCGTTCGTAATCGATCTCGGGCGCGGCGGGAACAACAACCTTTTCCGCAACAGCACTTGCCAGCCCGTCAACGTCGATAGAGGCAAGCGCGGTAGCAACCGCCTTGTCTGCGCTCGCCGAAATACGCGCATAGTCGATTTTTTCCGTATACGGGAAGCTCTCGACGACCTTTTCCACCGTACCGCCGATAATGCGGTCGTAGTCGATCTTCGTTTCCACTTCAACGGGCGCTGGTTTCTTGACCTCCACTTCCAACGCTTTGAGCTCGGTAAGAATTTCCAAAAGCCTGTCGCCGACCTCGTCTACGATACGGGTATAATCGACGTTCTCCGCAACGGGGATTGCCGCAACGGCGGCGAGCACCTGACGGCTATATACTAACACGTTGTCCTTAACGATTTCCGAAATGCGTTTATACTCGTCCTCGGACAGCTCGTCTTTGATCTCTTGGGGCGCGGTTTGCAAGCCCAGCGAAGAAAGTTCTTCGTAAAGACCGTAGAGTTGCTGATAATTTTCTTTCAGGGCCTCTACTTCCGATACGAGGCTTTGTAAATTTTCAAGCGCGCCGACCTTTTCTTGCACGGCGGCGAGGGAATCCGAAAGCGTTTCGAAAATGCTCTGGTTTTGTCTATAACCGTAGCGTATCTCCTGCGTGATCGCCGACGACGTTTCCCCGTCGTCGTTTTTAAGCTGATTGTACAGGGACGCCAACTGCATTGCAGAATAATTCAGCTCCTGTAAAATCTCCGATTTCATTCGTTTGAGATCGTAAGCGATCCATTGGTACAACGCGTCTGCTTTGGGGGCTTCGTGTTTTTTTCTTTCCGCCATTTTACACCTCGTATCCGTTCGGTTTTTTAGCCGAATCCGTCTATTTTTCAAAAAGCGTAGCTTTTTCACCCATTATTATACCATATCCCCGTGTCGGGGTCAAGGGTTTGGCAAAAAAAATCCTCGACTTTTCACAGAAATTATCGCGTATTTTGACAAAAACGGACGAAATTCCGCTTTCGTCCGTTTTTATTCGTCGCATACTTGGTATGCCCGTTTTTCAAAAATCAGCTATACGCTTAGTCGATTTTTTGTTTTTTACCATACTTTCTCTGTATGAGTTTTACAAGTTCTACGATAGGCACGACGCAGAACCCGACGACAATCGCGATCGCGTATTCGGTGAAATTCACGTGCGTAAACCCGAACGCGTTGCCAAGGAAAGGCACTTCGCATACGACCGTAGTCAAAAGGAACGAGCCGAGCGCCGCAAGCCATAACAGTTTGTTTTGTTTCTTCAAAGAAAGCAGGCTCTTGCGTTGCGAGCGCATATTAAAGCTGTGGAAAATTTCCGCCATGGACATGGTCAAAAACGCCATCGTCGTACCGTGCGAACTGTTTCCGATACCCCAAACGCCCATTTCCATATAATAGCCGATAAAATAGGACAAGAGCACGAGGATCGCAACGAGTATACCCTGATACAGTACGTCTATACCCATTCCGTCGGCAAATACGCCCGCCTTTGCATTACGCGGTTTCCGTTTCATGACGTCGGGTTCGGCTTTTTCCGTGCCGAGGGCGAGCGCGGGGAAAGTGTCCGTAACGAGGTTAATCCACAACAGGTGTACGGGTTGGAGAATGGTAAAGCCCATCAGCGTTGCCACGAAGATAGAAATGACCTCGCTCATATTCGACGCGAGTAGGAATTGAATGGCTTTACGGATATTGTCGTAAATACGCCGACCTTCCTCGACTGCACCGACGATAGTGGCGAAATTGTCGTCCGCGAGCACCATGTCCGCGACGTTTTTGGTTACGTCCGTACCCGTGATACCCATGCCCACACCGATATCCGCGGATTTGATAGAGGGTGCGTCGTTTACGCCGTCCCCCGTCATGGCGGTAATATATCCCGCTTTTTTCCACGCGTTGACAATCCGCGTTTTATGCTCGGGCTGTACTCGTGCGTATACGCCGATACTCATAAATTCTTTCTCGAACGTTTCGTCGTCCATTTCGTTGAGCTGTGCGCCCGTCATTGCGCGCACGCCCTCTTCCAAAATACCCAGCTCTTTTGCGATCGCTACCGCCGTATCCACGTGGTCGCCCGTGATCATGATCGGACGAATCCCCGCTTCACGGCACTGCGCGATTGCGTCTTTTACCTCGGGACGAACGGGATCGATCATACCGCAAAGCCCGCTGAAACACAGCTCCGTTTCCACCGTATCCGAAGAAAGTTCTTTGGGGATTTGTTCCCAAACCCGCTCCGCACAAGCCAGAACGCGCAACGCGCCGTCTGCCATTTCCTTGTTCGCGGCAAGGATTTTCGCGCGGTATTCCTCCGTCATGGGCACGGCTTTGCCGTTTTCAAGATAATACGCGCATCTGTCCACCACCACGTCGGGCGCGCCTTTGGTATAGGCTACGAACCCCTCGCCCTGCGGGTGGAAAGTCGTCATCATTTTTCTGCCCGAATCGAACGGCAATTCGTTCACACGGGGATTTTGCTGTTTCAAACCGATCTTGGACAGCCCCAGCTTATTCGCCCAAGTAACGAGCGCGGCTTCCGTCGGTTCGCCCGTAACCACGCCGTCCTCGTCGATCTCCGCATCCGAACAAAGCGCCATACCCGAAGCAACTCGGCTCTCATCCTCGCAAAAGCTCTTGACGACCGTCATTTTGTTCTGCGTGAGCGTACCCGTTTTATCCGAACAGATGATCTGCGCGCAACCGAGCGTTTCTACCGCGGTCAGTTTACGAATGATCGCGTTGCGCTTGGACATATTCGTAACGCCGATCGAAAGCACGACGGTAACGACCGCCGCCAAGCCCTCGGGGATCGCCGCAACCGCCAGCGATACCGCGATCATGAACGAATCGAGCACTAAATCGAATTTGAGATCGGTGATATGGCGAAGCAGTTGTACGCCGAACACGATCACGCTGATACCGAGCACGAGCCAAGTCAAGATTTTGGAGAGCTGACCGAGCTTTTTCTGCAAGGGCGTTTTGCCTTCTTGCGCGAGCGCGAGCGCGCCTGCGATCTTGCCCATTTCGGTCGCCATACCTGTCGCGGTAACCACAGCAACGCCTCTACCGTATACGACGACGCTGCCCATGTATACCATGTTCTTTCTGTCGCCCAGCGTAACGTCCTTGCCGTCCTTGCTCCCGATCGCTTCGGTAACCTTGGTAACGGGCACGGACTCGCCCGTGAGCGCCGCTTCCTCTACCTGCAAGCTCGCGCTTTCCAACACGCGCGCGTCGGCGGGTACGGAATCGCCCGCTTCCAGCAATACCACGTCGCCGACGACGAGATCTTCGCTGGGTACGATCAAAATTTTACCGTCGCGCAGGACTTTTGAGGTCGCCGCGGACATTTCCTGTAAGGCTTCGATCGCCTTTTCCGCTTTGCTTTCCTGTAATACGCCGAGGATCGCGTTGATGAGCACGACCGCCATAATGATAATGACGTCAACAAATTCGCCCTCGCCGCCGTTTTTGATCTCGATGATACCCAAAACGCCGCTGATCACCGCTGCTACGATGAGAATGATGATCATCGGATCGGCAAGCTGTTCGAGGAAACGGCGGACGATGGATTTCTTCTTCGCCGCCGCGAGCTTGTTTTTGCCGTTTTCGAGCAAACGGCGTTGCGCTTCTTCGGCAGTAAGGCCCGTCGCCTGCGAACTGCCAAGCTCGCGCAAAACTTCTTCTTTTTCCGCGCTGTAATGTTTCATAGATACTCCTTTCTTTTTATTTTATTGCTTTTTTGAGAAAATTACTACCGCATCCAAGAAAAAAACCGAATACGGCGTGCCGTACTCGGTAAAAATCCTTTTCGAGAACTCCTGTACGGCTTTGCATACGCTGAGTCTCGCAATTTAAGGCAAGCCAGACCGAATCGGTCAGGGATGTTGACTTGCCGCGCTCACGCGCTTGCTACTCCCTCATTGGGAACTATTGGTATTATTGTATCACAATCGAAAACCGCTGTCAAGCGTTTTGAGAAAATTTCCCTATTTCGATTATTCCTCGTCGTCATAGGGAAGCTCGACGTTGTGATATACGTTCTGCACGTCGTCGTGTTCTTCCAGCGCGTCGATCATCTTTTCGAACGTCGCAACCTTGTCGTCGGGCAGAGCGATCTTGTTCTGCGGGATCATCGCCACTTCCGCCTGTACGAAACGGATCTTGGGTTCTTCCTCTTCGTTTCTTCTCGTCTTGGGCGCAGCCGCCATCATTTCCGCGTTCTTGTCTTCGAGATATTTACGGACTTCCGAGAACGTTTCGGGCGCAGTGAAGATCTCGTATACGTCGTCGCTGACCACTACGTCGTCCGCGCCTGCCTCCAAAGCAAGCTCCGTCATCGTGTCTTCGTCCAGCTCCACCGTTCTTTCTACGACGATATAGCCCTTGTTGTCGAAGTTGTAGGATACGCAGCCGTTCTGACCGAGCTGACCGCCGTGTTTGCCCAAAATCGCGCGGACGTCGCCCGCCGTACGGTTGATATTGTCCGTCAGCGTTACGATAATCACCGCCGAGCCTGCTACGCCGTAGCCCTCGTAGGTGAGTTCTTTATAATCCGCGCCGCTCATTTCGCCCGAGGCTTTTTTGATACTGCGCTGAATGTTGTCGTTGGGCATATTCGCCGCTTTTGCTTTCGCGATGATATCCGCGAGCTTGCTGTTGGTTTCGGGGTTGGGGTTGGTCTTTGCCGCTACCGCGATCTCTCTGCCGAGCTTGGTAAAAATTCTGCCTTTCGCCGCGTCCGCTTTACCCTTTTTCGCCTGTATGTTGTGCCATTTGCTATGTCCTGACATGTCTTTTCTCCTTGTTTTTATTCTGAAAATTCGCTACTTTGCAAGAAATACATCATAATCCCCGCAGAAACCGCCGCGTTCAGGCTCTCCTGCGTTTTTCGCATCGGAATACGTACGGTATCCGCCGCCGCCTTTCTTACCGTTTCCGAAACGCCGTTGCCCTCGTTACCGATGACGAGCGCAAATTTCTCGGGCGCGGTATACGAGAACAGGTTCTTTCCGTTCATATCCGCAACGATCACGGGCGTACCTTTCAAAACGGACAATATCTCCTCCCGCTCTCCGCGGCAGATCTCCGTAAAGAACACGCCGCTCATGCTCGCGCGGACGGATTTCGGGGAAAACGGGTCGGCGCAATCGCTCGTGAGATACGCCTGCGTGTATCCCGCCGCGTTCGCCGTTCTCAGGATCGTGCCTACGTTCCCGGGGTCTGCCACGCCGTCAAGGAGCAGGCATCTGCCCTTGGGCGGGGTAAGCCGCGTATCGGGAATACGCACTCTGCACACGATACCCTGCGGGGTCTTTTCGTCCGAAAGATAGCGGAGCACGTCCTCGGAAACGCGCACGGTGCGCGCCGCCGTTTGCGGAAGCTCGCCGTCGTAGGTTTCGGAAAGGAAAGCGCACTCGATCTCAAAATCGCTTTTCTCACATTCGAGGGACATTTTTCTGCCCTCGACGAGAAACATACCCAGCTCTTTCCTGCCCTTTTTCTCTTTCAGCGAAGCCGTTTCCTTGATCAAAGGATTGTTTTTCGAGGTGATAATCATTTCTTGAAAAATAACGAAAAAGCCTTTTACTCGGAAAAGGCTTTTTTCTTGCAATTAGAGCGCCGCTTTCGCTTTTTCGACGAGCTGAGCGAATGCCGCCGCGTCGTTTACAGCCAGATCCGCAAGCACTTTTCTGTTGAGGTTGATACCCGCAACGTTAAGACCGTGCATCATTTTGCTGTAAGAAAGACCGTTCAGTCTTGCCGCCGCGTTGATTCTTGCGATCCACAGACGACGGAAATCTCTCTTTCTCAGTCTTCTGCCGATATACGCATAGTTCAACGACTTCATTACCGCTTCGCGAGCGATTCTGTAAGAACGGCTCTTACTTCCGTAATAGCCTTTGGAAAGTTTGAAAATTTTTCTACGCTTTTTAACCGCGTTTACTGCTCTTTTAATACGCATACTTCTTTATTCTCCTTCTCTTATTTCTTGTAAGGCATCATGCTCTTTACGGTGCTTTCCTGCGTGGAAGCTACGAGCGCGCCCTGACGTAAACGTCTCTTTCTCTTTCTGTTCTTGGTTTCCGCTTTGTGGTTCTTACCGCTGTGAGAACGGTTTACTTTACCCGAACCGGTCAGCCAGAAACGCTTTTTGGTACTGCTATGTGTTTTCTGTTTAGGCATAATTTTATCCTCCGAAAATTTTTTTCTTTTTTTATATCCGAACTTGTCCAACGGACAAATTAAGTTATCGTACTTATTTTGCGGGCGAAAGGATCATCAAGATATTTCTGCCTTCCGTCTTGGGCGCTTTGTCCATTACCGCTTTCCCGCCGAGCATGTCGAAAAAACGTTTCATTACGTCCACGCCCATCGCCGCGTGCGCCATCTGTCTGCCACGCATACGGATCGATACCTTGACTTTGTTGCCGTCTTCCAGCATTTCCAAGGTCTTTTTCGCCTTGACGTTGAGATCGCCTACGTCAATGGTCATCGAAAGATAGATCTCTTTCAATTCCACCACTTTCTGGTTTTTACGGTTTTCCTTTTCCTTTTTCGCCTGCTCGAACTTGAACTTTCCGTAGTTCATGATCTTGCACACGGGCGGAACGGCGTTCGGCGAAATTTTCACCAAATCGAGATCGGCTTCCTCCGCAAGGCGAAGCGCTTCCGCCGCGCTCATAATGCCGAGCTGTTCGCCCGTAGCGGAAATTACTCTGAGTTCTCTGTCGCGAATTTCTTCGTTGAGCTGATGCTGGTCTTTAATGGTAGTGTACCTCACGCAAAAATTAAAGGGTCGCTTGCAAAAGCAACCCTTTTTTCGCATAACTATCCCCGCTTTTCCGCGGTAGAAAAATTATCGAGCCGTACCGATCCAAACCGCACGGCGAGAAGGTTCGCTTCTGCTTAGCTTACATATCTTACCACAAAGCAAACCTGTCTGTCAAGCGTTTTTTCGGTATTTTTCAAAAAATTTTATTTTTTCAGAATACCGTCTTATCCGCGATATCCTTGCAGACGGCAGCGATAAATTCGTCCGCGCTCACCGCACCCATATCGCCCTTGTCGCGGCGGCGTACGGCAACCTGTCCCGCTTCCGCTTCCTTTTCGCCCACGACGAGCATATACGGCACTTTTTCCATTTGCGCTTCGCGGATCT
Source organism: Clostridia bacterium (assembly GCA_017465865.1). Taxonomy (GTDB): domain Bacteria; phylum Bacillota; class Clostridia; order Christensenellales; family Borkfalkiaceae; genus Scatosoma. The sequence goes on along the minus strand of JAFTVF010000015.1, from coordinate 18,980 downwards.
TATAGCCGATCTTCTCACTGCGGTCGTCCACCTGCACGCGCACGCCCGCCTCTTTCATTTTCTTGCAAAGCTCGTTCGCGTAGTCAAGCTGTCTGTCGGTGATCGGCAAAATCTTGACCTGTACGGGCGAGAGCCATACGGGGAATTTGCCCGCGAAATGCTCGATAAGGATACCGATAAAGCGTTCGATCGAGCCGAATGCCACGCGGTGTACCATGATCGGGCGGTGTTTCGCGCCGTCCTCGCCAACGTATTCCATTTCAAAACGCTGGGGAAGCTGGAAGTCGAGCTGGATCGTACCGCACTGCCACGTTCTGCCGATACTGTCTTCCAAGTGGAAGTCGATCTTCGGACCGTAGAACGCGCCGTCGCCCTCGTTGACGACGTAGTCAAGCCCCAAATCGTTGAGCGCGTTACGCAAACTCTCGGTCGCGACCTCCCAATCCTCGTCGCTGCCCATACTGTTTTCGGGACGGGTGGAAAGCTCTACGTGGTACTTGAACCCGAACAGCGTATACACCTCGTTGATAAGCCGCACAACACCCTTAATCTCGTCCTTGATCTGTTCGCGCGTCATGAAAATATGCGCGTCGTCCTGCGTAAAGCAACGCACGCGGAACAAGCCGTGGAGCTGACCGGATTTTTCGTGGCGGTGTACCAAACCCAACTCGCCCATACGGATCGGGAGATCCTTATAGCTGTGCGGTTCGTTTTTATAGACGAGAATACCGCCCGGGCAGTTCATGGGCTTGATCGCGAAATCCTCTTCGTCTACCTTGGTCGTGTACATATTGTCGCGGTAATGAAACCAGTGCCCCGAGGTTTCCCAAAGCGTGCGGTTGAGCATGATCGGGGTCTGCACCTCGACATAGCCCTCGCGGGTGTGGATTTCCCGCCAGTAATCGATCAGGGCGTTTTTCAGCACCATGCCGTTCGGCAGGAAGAAAGGCAAGCCCTTGCCCTCGTTCATGATCGCAAAGAGTTTGAGTTCTTTCCCTAGCTTCGTATGATCGCGTTTTTTCGCCTCTTCGAGCATGGTGAAGTACGCTTCCATTTCGTCCTTTTTCGCAAATGCCGTACCGTAGATACGGGTGAGCATTTTGTTATGCTCGTCCCCGCGCCAATACGCGCCCGCAATGCTCGTGAGCTTGAACGCTTTGATCTTGCCCGTGGACGGCAAATGCGGTCCGCGGCAAAGATCGGTGAACGCGCCCTGCTTGTAGAAAGAAATCGTTTCCCCCTCGGGCAGTTCTTCGATCAGCTCCACTTTATAGTTTTCGCTGTATCCTTTCATAAGCTCGATCGCCTCTGCCTTGGGCAGCGTGAAACGCTCGATGGGCAGATTGCTTTTTATGATCTTCTGCATTTCCGTTTCAACCTTGGCAAGGTCCGCCTGCGTGATCGGGGTTACGAAATCGATATCGTAATAGAACCCGTTTTCGATAACGGGACCGATGGACAGTTTACAGGTAGGGTATACCGTTTTCAGCGCCTGTGCGAGCACGTGCGCGCAGGTATGGCGATAGACCTGCAAGCCCTCTTTGTCTTTCAGCGTTACGATTTCAAGGCTGTCCCCCTCTTTGAGCTCGTGCGATAAATCGACGAGCGCGCCGTTGACTTTCGCGCAGACTGCATTGCGCGCAAGCCCCTCCGAGATCGACTGCGCCGCCTGCATCGCCGTCGAATTTTCCGCAAGCTCCATTGCATCGCCGCTTTTGAGAATGATCTTCATAATATTCCTCCGTATATGTATGTTTTATGATTTTCCGATAAATAAAAAATCCTTAAATCTCTCTTAAAGAGAAATTTAAGGACGCAGAATTTGCGCGGTTCCACCTTAATTGCCGTAGCCCTGCTACGACCGCTTTTTATCTTTGCAATTTTCGAACCGTAAAGCGGTTTCGCACTCCGTCCGCGTTTACCCGCCTCACAGCCAAGGGCAGGCTCTCTGCAAAAACCCAAACGACGCTACTTGTCTTTACGGTTTCTATTGTAACCCTTTCCGCGGCGTTTGTCAATCGTTTTTTAGCAAAAAACCGCTTTTTCGCCGTAATATTTTTCCAAAAACGCTTTCGTGTCCTCGTCCGTTTCCCCAAACACGTATACCTGCTCCGCCCCGCCGAGCAAGATTTCCCCGATCGGGTTTTCCACGCCCGTCAACAGACTGCGCGAGAGCGGACGGTAATCCTCGTCGTAAACCTTGCCGTTTTTTAAGAAGAGTTTCCCCTCCCCGTCCTCGGCGAGAAACTCCAAAAACCCGTCCATCGAGCTTTCGCCCATGTCCGTAGGGATATAGTCGATGATCCCCTCCCAGCGTTTTTGTAAGTCCCGAAGCCGAAAATGGAACAGTCCGTCGAGGCAGTACTGTTCAAAACCGCGTATCCGTCTTGCGATATACGCGCGGTCTTCCCGATAGTCCGCGGCGACGAGCGCGGTCAAAAGCACCCGTTTTTGCGGTTTTGTGAGCAAGGGCAAAGGCAGGCGTTTTTCAAAAAAGGAATATTTGTAGCCGATCGCGAGGATATCGGCGATATGTTCTTCTGCGAACTTGCGCACGTACGGACAGTATTCCCGTTCCGTTTTGAACGCGAGCTCCGTTCTGTCCCCGTCTTTTTCCAGATCGCACACGGAGGGCAGAAAGGAAAAGCGTTCGCGGACTTTTCCGTAGAGGTAGGACATATACAGCCCGTCATAGCCGTTTTGCGTTATCGTTATTTCTTCCACACCATTATTGTATGCCGTAAAAACGAAATTATTTATCCCTTTCGTCAATTTCATAGCCCTTATCCGCCGTATAATTGCTTGACTTGTCCTTGAAATTGTTTTATAATATTATCTGTATATTTATATGGAATGATTTCTGCGAGCGTTTTCGCACGAAAATCGGAGGTTTTAGTAGTATGGATATGAAATCCGTAGAAAGCAAATGGCAAGCAAAATGGGAGAAATCCAAGCTCAACGTTTTCAATAAGAAAAACGCGGACAAAAAACTCTACGTTTTGGAAATGTTCTCCTATCCCTCGGGGGCAAAGCTCCACGTCGGGCATTGGTACAATTACGGTCCTACGGACACTTACGCGCGGTTTAAGCGTATGCAGGGCTTCGAAGTATTCCAGCCCATGGGCTTCGACGCGTTCGGTCTGCCCGCGGAAAACTACGCGATAAAGACGGGGATTCACCCCAAGGACTCCACGGAAAAGAATATCGCGACGATGGAACAGCAGCTCCGTAATATGGGCGCTATGTTCGATTGGTCTGCCGAGATCACGACCTGCGAGGAAAATTATTATAAATGGACGCAATGGCTGTTCTTACAGCTCTATAAAAAAGGTCTCGCTTACCGCAAGAACGCGCTCGTCAACTGGTGTCCGTCCTGCGAAACGGTGCTCGCCAACGAACAGGTCATCAACGGCGAATGCGAGCGTTGCAGCTCCGTCGTGCTCCGCAAGGATATGACCCAGTGGTTCTTCAAGATCACCGATTACGCGGAAGAGCTTTTGAAAGACCTCGACGGGTTGAATTGGCCCGAAAAGACCAAGCTGATGCAGAAGAACTGGATCGGCAAATCCACGGGCTGTGAGATCCACTTCGAGTGTGAAACGGGGGACGATATCACCGTTTTCACCACCCGTCCCGACACCGTGTTCGGCGTAAACTACGTGGTGATCGCCCCCGAACACCCGTTGGTGGACAAGCTGAAAGCCGCACACCCCGAACGCGCGGAAGCGATCGACGCGTACGTGCGTTACGCCGCGGAAGCAAACGATATCGACAGACTTTCCACGGCGCGTGAAAAGACGGGTACGTTCTCGGGCGCATACGCGACTCATCCCCTTACGGGTAAAAAATTACCCGTTTATCTTGCGGACTACGTGCTGTATTCCTACGGCACGGGCGCGGTAATGGCGGTAGCGGCGCACGACGAGCGCGATTACGCGTTCGCGAAAAAATACGGCTTGCCCGTAACGCAGGTTATTCAGAAAGTCGGCGGCGAAACGGTATTGCCGTTCTGCGAGGACGGTATTCTCGTCAACAGCGGCGATTTCGACGGACTGTCGGGCGACGAAGCCCGCGACGCGATCGCCGTACACCTGACCAAGATCGGCAAAGGCGGTAAGAAAGTCAATTACAGACTGCGCGACTGGTCGGTATCCCGTCAGCGGTACTGGGGCGCGCCGATCCCGATGATCCATTGCGAAAAGTGCGGCGTAGTACCCGTACCCGAAAAGGATCTGCCCGTAAAGCTCCCCTACGACGTGGAATTCCGTCCGACGGGAAAATCCCCTCTTGCGTCCCACGACGGGTTTATGCACTGCACCTGCCCCGAATGCGGCGGCAAGGCAACCCGCGATCCCGATACCCTTGATACGTTCGTATGTTCGAGCTGGTATTATCTTAGATATCCCGAAGCGCACAACGACAAACAGCCGTTCACGAGAGAAACCGCGAATAAAATGTTGCCCGTAGACGTATACGTAGGCGGCTCGGAGCACGCTTGTATGCACCTTCTGTACGCGCGCTTTATCACCAAAGCTCTCCGTGATATGGGTTATCTCGATTTTGACGAACCGTTCAAACGCCTCGTGCATCAAGGCATTATCCTCGGGCCTGACGGCAACCGTATGAGTAAATCGCACGGCAACGTCGTTTCCCCCGATACCTATATCGAAGAATACGGCTCGGATATGTTCCGTCTGTATCTCATGTTCGGGTTCAGCTATACCGAGGGCGGGCCTTGGAGCGACGACGGTATTAAATCGGTGGCAAAATTCGCAGACCGCGTAGAACGGCTCGTTCGCAAATCCTTGGAGCTTGAAGGCGGCCACAACGAGAAAAAGGCGGCGGAAAAAGCTCTGGATTACGCAAAAAATCACGCGATCAAGAACATCGTCCGCGACGTGGAAGCGTTCTCGTTCAACACCTCCGTCGCGCGTTTGATGGAATACGTCAACGCAATGCAGAAATACGACGCGGAAAACGCGGAAAAGAACGCCCTGTTCTTCCAAAACTGCGTAGCCGACCTTATCCGTATGCTCGCGCCTTTTGCGCCCCACTTCGCGGAAGAGCTGTGGGAGATCACGGGACATAAGGATTCCGTGTTTGAAGAAAGCTATCCCGAGGTAGACGAAAAAGCGCTCGTAAAAGACGAGATCGAATACGCCGTACAGGTAAACAGCAAGATCAAAGCGAAAATGATGATCCCCGAAGGGCTGTCCGACGAGGATATCAAGGACACCGTTTGCGCGTATCCCGAGATCGCCGCTCTTATCGAAGGCAAGACGATCAGAAAATGTATCATCGTCAAAGGCCGTTTGGTAAACCTCATCGTCGGCTGAAACGAAACGAAAAAACCGCAATACACCCCGAAAGTATAAACTTTCGGGGTGTATCTTATTAGGAAGGATATGCGTTGCGTTATTTCTCCAACAGTTTATTCGCGATCATAGCAACGGAAGCAAGTATACAGCATACACCCGCGAAGATCGCGCCGTAACCGAGCTTCGCCAGATTCTCAAAGCCACCGAGGAACTTCCACGTCGCGGTAGGCGAAGCGAACGAGATCATAAAGAAGAAGAACACGCCTGCGATCAGCAGACAAGCCGCGGATATCCACGCAAAGAGCTTGTTCGGCTTCTTCCAATAAGTAAGCACCGCGCATACCGTTCCGCCGATCGTCAAAAGATAAGTAAGCAGGTTCATAAACGAAAAGGAAAGATATTCCACCCCTTTCTTTTCATAGCCGAACGCCGTGGTAAATCCAAGGAATTCATTGTCCCCCACCACGATGGCGGGAAGGAACAGGGATATTATCGCGATCAAGCCTAAAACCGCCGCGATAACGGGTAACGTTTTTACAAGTTTTTTCATAAATTTCTCCTTTTGTGAAAGTTAATAATAATGCGCATTTCTTCTCTCACTGTGGCTATTTTACTATATTTTTCCACATATGTCAACTGTTTTGTGGTTATGTAATAAAAATTTATGACAAATGTAATTATTTTTTATGACATTGTAAAATGTAGTTATCATCAATTTTCCTTTTCTGTAAATACTTGACTTTTCATATATACTTTGTTATAATTATTTTGCCAAGCTAACTGAATATGTGAAAATTTTGGGTGTATTTTTCTTTTGAGAATAATTATGCTCATTTTTTGCCACAATAACAGTATTGAATTTGATAAAATGCAAATTCCGTTTATGTTATTGTGGTTACACCCTTTCACGTAAGTTAGTTTGGCGACTATCGGAGTTTGCGTTTTTGGTGCGTTGACTTCGGTCGGCGCACTTTTTTTATTTGTCATAATAGCACTTGTAAATCTCGCGAAATTTACAAAGCCTTGTTAAAGTAAATAGAAGGAGTAAAAATTATGAAAAAATTTTTCACAAAGCAACAAATTAAATTCATCATGTATCTAAGTGCTCAACAGAGTTCAGGAAATTTATCGGAATATGACGTCGATCATTTATGGAACGACGAATTAGAGCAGGAATTAAAATACAAAGAATACAAAGAAATTAACTCTTTGGTTTTCTATAAAAATAAGCCTGTAAAAATCGTCAGTGCAGACAGCATCGTTATTCACGGAATGGTAATCAATTTCCTCCCCTCGGAGAATAACGATTTAAGCGAAGAAGGTATCGTTGTTGGCTCGATTCGTTACGGCATCGTTACGCTGTATAAAAAGGATATTGCAGATATAAAAGTTAAAGACATATACGGACGCACGATTTTGAAAAATCTCAAAAGACGCTATCCTATACTACTACGATTAAGAGAACTACTCAATGAACAGGTCGAGCTTGTAGATGTAGAAGGCAGAATGTGGCAGGGCTACATATCCGATTATATTGCTCCCGAAGAGAACGCATGCAATCAAGAGATCATTATTATACATACAAACTATGGACCGATTGAATTTTACGAGAAAAATATTTTTAGCGCAACCATTATTAAATAAAATTACACAAAGGAGAAAACTATGGAACAATTTATTTTGGAAGAAGACGAATTTGAACTTTTCAAAAGTACGGCAAAACTGATCGTAAACAAAAAAGAAATCGATACGGAAGTGCATTTGACTACAAAGCGTATTTCCCTTATCATCATACGAACGGTATTTTGGGTAAAGAAAACGGAAATAGAAAATCACGAAATTAACTCGGTAAAAATCTATAACGAGCTACCCCAAGTCAAGCAAAATAACAATGTGGTCGATATTTATTTTAAGGATAGTGAAAGACGATTGAAATTCGCCACAAAAAAAGAAGCAAAATTATTCGTAAGCGAAGCTCTCAAATTCCTAACGGGTAAAAGCAAATTCGCTCGCGTTGTAGACAAAGCAAAAGAAGTCATCAAAGACGTAGACGAAACCTTAAATATCGATACGGTAGGAATTGCAAAAAAGGCAGCGACTTTTTCCGCCAAGAAAGCAGGAAAGGCAATAGGCTCTGCTCTGACAAAAAAAGTAATCGGATCTAATAAGGAAACTATGAAAATAGGCGGCGGCGTATTTAAGAAAAGAGAAACGAAAACGCTTGCCCTTACCCCCGACGAGCAGGTAAACGCCGTTAGAAATCTTAAAACGCTTTTCAACGAAGGCGCGATTACCGAAGAAGAATTTACAAAAAAGAAAAAAGAAATTATGGAATTATAACACCCAACAAAAAAGCGAAACGAATAACCGTTTCGCTTTTTTGTTTATCTTTTGAATATAACCGTTACGCAAGTGCCGCGGTCGATCTCGCTGTCGATCGACAGCTCCGCGCCGTACAGGGCGCAGATATGTTTGACGATCGCAAGTCCCAAGCCCGTACCGCCCGTCTTTTTTGAACGGGATTTGTCTACGCGGTAAAACCGTTCGCACAGCCGAGGAATATGCTCCTTTTCAATACCGATACCGCTGTCCGCGACCTCCAACACGACGGAGGCGTTTTTCTCTGAAATCGTGATCTTGATACTGCCGTCCTGTTTATTGTAGTTCACGGCGTTGGAGCAGAGGTTTTGTATCAGCTCGAAGATCTTTTTCGGGTCGGCAAAGACTTTGCCCTCCCCTATCACTTCCACGGAAAGATTTTTCGCGCGACATTCTTCTAAAAGCTCGGCTACGACCTCGGCGGCGATCTCTTTCAGCTCGACTTCTACGAGTTCTTCTTCCTCGCCGCGTTCGAGTTTGCTGAGCTTTAACATATCCGAGATCAGGCTGGACATTCGCAAGCTCTCTTTATGGATACGCCCGATCTGTTTTTTCTCCTGCTCGTCGAGGTTTTCCTTTTCAAGCAACAATTCGGTAAGTCCGCGCATGACCGTGATCGGAGTTTTCAGCTCGTGCGAGGCGTTGGCGAAAAAGTCGCTCTTTTGCCGTATGATCTCTCTAGAGGAGGTAATATCGGTAAAGATCAGGATATCGGTAAGCGCCTTTTCGTCCTGTTCGCCCGTGATCTTTCTGCCCGCCACCGAGAGTACTCTGCCCTGCATTTCGTATTCGAACAGGAAATTTTCCGTACCGATACGCTCTGCGATTTCTCCGCAAAGCCGCGCGTCGTCGATAAGATGGATCAGGGTTTTGCCCACAACGACGGGTGCGCCGTCGAAGATCTTCAACGCACTGCCGTTGACGAACGCGATCTCTCTATTCGTATTCAACGCAACGATGCCCTGCGCTACGTTGTCGAGCACGGCGTTCAATTTTTGACGCTCGCGCGCTTCACGGCGCATATAATCGTGCGTGCTTTCGTTCAGCTCGTTGATCTCCTTGAACACCGAATAAAATTCCGGCTCGGAGGTATCCGTTTTTAAGGGCTTGTATTGACCCGCGTTAAGGCTCTTCAAGCTGTCGCCCACTTCCATGATCTTTTCGGAGAACGTTCCCGATATTTTTTTCGCCAAGCCCGAAGCGATGATCATCGCAAGCACGAGCGAAATGAGGAAAAACGGCAACGAAGCAAAGATATACGAACTGATCTCGCTGCTGCGGATCGCCAGACGGACGATCACCTCCGTACCGTCGTTTAACGTATCGACCACGGCGAAATAGGTCATCTTGCAATCGAAGGTATCCGAATAGCGTTCCACCGCACGCGACTCGTCTTGCAACGCGTACTGTACTTCCTTTCTGTCGAGGTGGTTTTCAAGCCCTGCGTTCGTGTCGCTCTCGAAAAGGACTTCGCCCGTAACGGAAATGAGGGTAACGCGCAGCTCGTCGTTATTGTAATACGCCTCGAACTCCTCGTAATCGGTAGTTTCGTCCAAAAGACGCGCCACCAAGCGGGTTTCCGTGGAGAGGCGTTCGCGGATCATTTTTCTGCCGTTGGCGTACATGATAGCGACGCCCGCGACGAAGAACAGGATCAGCGACAGCGCCGTTACGCCTAATATTTTCAAAAACGTTTTATTCTTCATTGGTAGTTACGTATTCTCAAACCGATAACCGACCCCGCGCACGGTGATAATGGGGTCTCCGCCGCCCGCGGCTTTGATCTTTTCGCGAAGCGCCGCAACGTGCATATCCAAAGTCCGCGTTTCGCCGAAATAGTCCTCCCCCCATACCTCGCGGAACAACTCGTCGCGCGAGGCGGTGATACCCGCTTTGCCGATCAAAATTCGGAGCAGCTTGAATTCTTTGAGGGTTAATCCGAGCTCTTTCCCGTCGTAAAAAATCTTATATGTATTGCTATCGACGACGAACCCGTGCGCCTTTTCCACGAACAGGCTCGTGCGGCGGAGGTTGGTCTTGACCCGCGCCAAAAGTTCGAGTACGGAAAAGGGCTTTGCCATATAATCGTCTGCGCCTTTGTTCAGACCTTTCACAAAGCTGATTTCGTCCGATTTCGCGCTGACGATAATGACGGGCACGCGCTCGTCCGTTTCCCGTATCCGCGTAAGGATCGTATATCCGTCCATATCGGGCAGCATTACGTCAAGAATGATAAGGTCGGGTTTCGCCGTGTAAAATTCGGCGAAAAACTCCCCGCCCGTACCGAAAATTCGGACGTCGTAGCTGTCCTCGAACGCGCCCTCGTAGACTTCTTGTATTCCCTCGTCGTCCTCGACGATATAAATCAAAGGTTTTTTTGCCATCAGAATTTTGTATGCACCCCCGTAATAAAAAGCTCGTCCCCGAATACTTTTCTTATCGACGTATCTTCTTTCCTATTATACTATATTTTTTGAAAATTTGCAATACTTTGAAAATACATTTATCCAAATCTGCCCGTGATATACCGTTCCGTTCTCTCGTCTTTCGGCGAAGTAAAAATTTTGTCCGTATCCCCGTATTCCACCAGCTTACCTAAAAGGAAAAACCCCGTCCTATCCGAGATACGCGCCGCCTGTTGCATATTGTGCGTAACGATCACGATCGTAGTCGTCTTTTTCAACTCGTCGCAAAGCTCCTCGATCTTGCCCGTGGAAATGGGGTCGAGCGCAGAGGTCGGCTCGTCCATTAAAATAATCTTGGGCTTTACCGAAAGCGCACGCGCGATACACAGCCGTTGCTGCTGCCCGCCCGACAGCCCCAGCGCGGATTTATCCAAACGGTCTTTCAGCTCCTCCCACATTGCGGCGGCGCGCAAAGAGCTTTCTACAATCCCGTCAAGCTCCGCGCGTTTACGCACCCCGAACGTGCGAGGTCCGTAGGCGATATTGTCGTATACGCTCATAGGAAAGGGGTTGGGTTTTTGGAATACCATACCGACGTTTTTGCGCAGGGCGTTGACGTCCGTTTCCTTGGCGTAGATATCCGTTTCGCCGATACGGAATTCCCCCTCGATCTTACAGCCTGCGACGAGATCGTTCATGCGGTTGAAGCATTTCAAAAAGGTGGATTTTCCGCAACCCGACGGACCGATAAACGCCGTTATCTCTTTTTCGGGGATCTCGATAGAGATGTTTTTCAAGGCTTGGAACTCCCCGTAATGCAAATTTGCGTTCTTCACGCTGATATTTTGTCCGAATAGTTGTTCTGCTATTTTCATTGTTCCGTTCCTTTTAGTTTTTTCCGCAATCGACCGCCGATCCATTCGGCGAAAAGGTTCAACCCCAACACGAGCGCGATAAGCACGACCGCCGTGGCGTACGCTTCTTGCATATACCAGCCCTCGCCCGCCAAGCGGTACAAGGCGACGGCGAGCGTTGCGCCGCTGTCCAGATACGAGCTTGGCGTTGCCGTGATCACCGAGCCCATCGTGTACATAAACGGCGCGGATTCGCTGATCACGCGCCCTATACTTAAAATGATCGCAGACAAGATCCCGGGCAGCGCGGACGGGAGCACGACCTTAAATATCGTACGCATCTTACCCGCGCCGAGCGCTAAACTCCCCTCACGCAGGCTGTCCGCGACCGATTTCAGGCTCTCCTCCGTCGAGCGGACGACGGTGGGGAGCAGCATGATACTGATCGTCAGCGAGCCGGCGAGGATAGAGCTTTTTCCGCCGAGCAAGCCCACGAACGCGATCATACCGAACAAGCCGTAAACGATAGACGGCACGCCCGAAAGGATATCGATCGCGCTGCGGACGATACGGATAAAGATATTTTCTTTTCGCGCGTATTCGTTTAAGAAGATCGCCGTCATAACCCCTATGGGGATCGCAATCAAGAGGCTCAGCCCCACCGCCATTAAGGTAGAAACGATAGACGGGAAGATCGTGATATTTTCACTGCCGAACTCGAATTTCCCGTATAGAATTTTGGGATTTTTGAGCAAATGCGGTAAGCCCTGTGCGAAGATAAACCCGATCACGAGCACGAGAATACCGCCCGAAAGCACGCCCGCGCCGATCGCAAACGCTCTGCCGATATACGAGGTTTTCAGTTTGTACGCGATATTTCCGAAACGATCTCGCAGCCGCGCGACGCCGTGAAAAGTCTTTTTGCGGACAACGGTCTTATTTTTCGGCTTGACCGCCGCGCGGACGGTTTTCTTTGAAACCAGCGAAAACAGGAGATTGACTACGAGCACGAACAGGAGCAGCACCACGCCCGTTGCGACCAGCGCGCCCTCCTGCACCTCGCCCGCATAGCCCATTTCCATAACGATATTCGCGGTCATGACCCGAAAACTGTTAAACAGGCTGTTGGGATAGGTCGGAGAATTCCCCGCGACCATAACGACAGCCATCGTTTCGCCGAGCGCTCTGCCCACGCCAAGCACGAGCGAAGCGGTGATCCCCGATTTCGCCGCGGGAACGCAGGTCTTGAATACCGCCTGCGTATGCGTTGCGCCGAGCGCGACAGCGCCCTCGTAATAACTACGCGGTACGGCTTCGAGGCTGGTTCTCGACAGGGAAACGACGGTGGGCAGGATCATAATGCCGAGTATGATCGAGGTCGCGAGCAGACCGCTGCCGTTGTTGGGCGCGATCACCGAGAGCTTGGAGAGCAGGAACACGATCCCGAAAAAGCCGTAAACGACGGACGGTATGCCCGCAAGCAGGTTGATAACCGACGAAAATACCCGTTTTAATCGTCGCGGACAGAAATACGCCAGAAATACGGCGGTGAAATACCCGAACACGCCGCCGAGCAAAAGCGCGCCGACCGTTGCGGCGAGCGTGCCGACGATCATCGTGAAAATGCCGTACGAGCCTGCGAGGCTTTCGCCTGCGTAGGTATCCCCTTTATCAGGCGACCAGTTATCCCCAAGCAGGAAATCGAAAAAGCCGATCTTCTTAAAGGCGGGCAGGCTCTTGACGATAAGGAAAACGAATATGGCGGCAACGGCGATAATGCAGAGCACTGCCGCCGCCGTAAACGCCGATTTGCCTATTTTTTCTTTTACCTTGGTATTCGTCATCATTTCCTGTTATTCCAACGCGCTGAATTTGGTTACTTTGCCCGAAAAGATCTCGTAGAGCTGTTGCAAGGTTAGATCGGTAACCGTCGTATTCGACTTATTCACGACCACCGCCACCGCGTCCAGACAGACGTTGAAGCTGTGGATTTTCTCGTCCGCGACTTTCGCAGAGGAAAGCCCGATCGTATTGCCCGTCGTATCCTCTATCACCTTTTTCTTACCCTCGGACGAGCCGTTGAGCTGGATATCGAAGATATTCTCCGCTTTTGCCTCGTACTGCTCGGCATAGCCTTTCGCCGCTGCGTTGATGAATTTTTCCATCGAAGTCGAGCCGCGGATCACGATCTTATCTCCCTCGGGGAGATTTTCCAGCGGAGAATATTCGATCACGGGAATTGCGGTTTCGCCCGCGTTCGCGCGTTTCGTTTCGTCTTCAAGGAAGATCACCCCCGCCGTTTCCGCGTGCGCTTGCACCTCGTCGCTATGCAGATAGTTCATAAAATCCTGCGCGCGTGCGGTCAGCTCCACATTCGCGTTCGTCATCACAACGAACGGGCGTTGAATACTGTACTCCCCGCTCAATACCGTTTCGTTAGACGGCGTTACCCCGCCTACCTTTACGACGTTCACGCCGTCGTTTACCGAGCCGAGCGAGATATACCCGATCGCGTTTTTATCGTTTGCGACCGCCGACAAAACCGTCCCCGTCGAGGTCTGCTGTACCGCCGATTTCGTCGTGTTGTAAACGGTGTTGCCGCTTTCGTCCTTTTCCTGTAAATAGTGCTCGCCGTCCGTTACGACTTTATCGAACGCCTCGCGCGTACCGCTCGCCGCCTCGCGGACGACTACGGTAATGTTCTTTTCCTTTGCGCCGCCGCACGCCGTAAACCCGAACGCGCAAACCGTCGCCATCGTTGCCGCAATCATACTTGTTACTTTCTTATTCATTTGTTTTTTCTCCTTTCTTTGATTTGCAAACTTATTATACAACTTTATTTTTCGCGTTTCCACCACTTTTTAGTATAGCGACGGTAAAGTTTCCGTAAAAAAGAAAAGTCCTCTGCGTTGTTCGCAAAAGACTTTTTCCGTATTCCGTTGTTATTTATTCCCCTTTCGCCGCGCGGAGCATACGCTGTACGCGCGCTTCGCTGCACCGAATATCCGCTTCTCCGTCCCGATAATATGCGCCCGTAAACGGGTTACCGCCTATGTATACGGGCTTTTGACTGCGACGGGCTTCGGGCACGGCGATCACGACGATCTCTTTGCCCTGCACTTTTTCCACCGTGATATCCGATTTTTCGAGGATATTGATATTCACCACCCGCTTGTCGTTGACAAGCTCCCAAAATTGCGCGATCAAACGGTGCGGATCGGGCAGATCCACGGGTTGCAGACTTTTGTCCTTTTTCCGTTCGGTAACGCCGAGCAGGATCACCCCGCCCGAAGTGTTGGCAAACGCGGAATAGGTTTCCCAAATACTGCGCGGCAGTCCGCCCATGGCTTCTTTCGCCTCGATACGGTGGTTCTCTTTATATTGTTCCAAATGCGATATATCAATCATACCCGTATTATATCATAGAATTTCCGTTTTGTCAACCCAGCGCAACGTCTAACGCCATCATCACCGCAAATCCGATCATTACCCCCCAAGCCCCGACGGATGATATTTTCAAGCCCTCGCTTTTGCTATCGGGGATCAGCTCTTCCGCGACCACGAACACCATCGCGCCCGCCGAAAAGGCAAGCAGTACGGGCTGTAACCATTGCAAATACGCCGCGAGATAATACCCGACCGTTCCGAAGATCAATTCCGCCAAACCGCTCGCCGCGCCGTATAAAAACGCCTTGTTTTTATTGCCGAGCGCCGAATATAACGGCAAGGACACCGCCGCGCCTTCGGGAAAGTTCTGTATGCCGATGCCGATCGCCAGCCCCAGCGCCGCGAGATACGCCGCCGTCGTGCCCGCCGCATACGCCGCGCCGAACGCAAACCCGACGGCAAGCCCCTCGGGTACGTTGTGCAGCGTAACGGCGAAAAAGAGTTTTGCCGAGCGTTTCAGCTCCGCGCTCGTTTGATACGCTGAGCGCGTGAGCTTATCAAAAATCAAAAGAAACACTCCGCCGAACAAAAAACTCGCCAGCACGTGGATAAGGGCAAAATTCCCCCAGCTTTCTTCCGCTTGTTCGATCGCGGGGAGCAGAAGCGACCACACCGAAGCCGCAAGCATAATACCCGAAGCAAACCCCGAAAAGGCGGCGTTGACCGTAGCCGAGATCCCTTTTTTGAAAAAATAAACCAATCCCGCGCCAAGCGCAGTCATCACAAAGATAAATCCTATCCCGAAAACCGTAATCCAAATCTGGCTCATTTTATCTCTCTCCGTGTTTCCTCTGAATTTGTCGGATCACACCTTTCTAAGTGTTTCCCTCCCACTATTCAGTATATGACGGGCAAAGAAATTCTGTTTTCCCTCTTTTTTGTCCATAAAACGCTTGACTTTACTATTTTGCTGTGATATACTCAATACTGTTATAATTAAAATTGAGATTTTATCAATACAGGAGGCAGTATGGCGGAGAAATTACTTTTGGAGCTGAAAGCGAATTTAGAGTATTTAAGCGTTACGGAGCGGAAGATCGCGAAGCTGATTTTGGAAGACCCGAAAAAGTTTACGAAGTATTCCTTGACGGAGTTATCGGAAACGGCGAACGTATCGCAAGGGAGCATTATCAATTTTTCGAATAAATTTTGCGGGGGCGGCTTTCCCGCGCTGAAACTGAAAATCGCCTCGGAGTTGTCCGAGCACGAACCCCGCCCGTTCAGCGTTGTAGAAAATTCCGACGGGGTACGCGACGTATTTACCAAGGTCGAAAGCGGGATTTCGGGTGCGTTAAAAAATACGCTTGCGCTCAACGATGAAAAAACGCTTGCGCTTGCAGCGGAACTCATCTTAAAAGCGAAAAAGCTAGAAATTTACGGCATTTTCCGTTCGGGCGCGGTGGCTACCGATTTTTATTATCAGTTATTAACGCTCGGTATTCCAGCCTCCTACGTCAGCGACGTGCTTACCTGCGCCGCGTCCGCGTCTATTCTCGATAAAGATCATCTTGTTATCGCCGTATCCTCGTCGGGGCAGACGAAAGATATTTTGGATGCCGTAAGGCTTGCGAAATCCAATCAAGTGCCCGTATTATGCCTGACGGGGAATAAAAACTCCGCTTTGGCAAAGCTCTCCGACGTGGTGCTCGTTTCCGCGCCCTGCGGAAATTCCGTTTCCAGCAAAGAAATGGAAATGCGGTTTTCTCAGTTGGCGCTCGCCGATACGTTATGCGCGTATTTAAGAAATAAAATCGATACGGACGGCGAAAAACGGTATTTCAAATTAGCGAAAATCCTTGACTCGCATAGCGTAAACGATTGAGGTGTACTATGAAAATCAGTAAAAACGCACAAAAGGCAATCTTAATGGGATTATTATGCTCTATGGCGTATCTTGCGGTATATTTCGCAAGGAGCGTACTCGGCACGGTTTCTCCGCAGATGTTAGAAAACGGCGCGGCGACGGAAGCGTTTCTGGGCAACCTCTCTTCCGTCTATTTCGTGTCGTATGCTTTCGGTCAACTGATCAATGGGATCGTTGGGGAACGGATCAAGGCAAAATACATGTTGAGCTTCGGTCTGCTTTTCGCAGGCATTACCAATCTGGTATTTCCTTATCTATTGAAATATTCGCTCGGCGCAACAATCACCTACGCGGCAACGGGATTTTTCCTGTCCATGATCTACGCGCCGATGACGAAGATCGTTGCCGAAAATACCGAGCCGATATACACTACGCGATGCAGCCTTGGCTATACCCTGTCAGAATTCCTCGGCTCGCCGCTTGCGGGGTTGGTTGCTTCCGTCGCCGCTTGGCAGACCTCTTTCACCATTGCAAGTCTTTTCCTTGCGGTTATGGCAATCGTTTGTTTTTCTTCGTTCCTGTCGATGGAAAGACGGGGTTTGATCCGTTACAACCGTTTCAAACGCGAGAAAAAAAGCGGCAGTCCGATCAAGGTATTATGGAAACGCAATATCGTGAAATTCAGTCTGATTGCAATGATCACAGGCGTAGTACGGACGGCGGTCGTATTTTGGATGCCCACGTACATAGCGCAGCACCTCGGCTTTTCCGCAAAACGTTCGACGTTGATTTTTACCGTTGCAAGTTTCGTTATGGCAAGCATGCCGTTTATCACGATCTTTATTTACGAACGGTTAAAACGCAATATGAACCTTACGATTTTGTTAATGTTCATATGCTCCTCCGTGTTATTCTTCGCTACGTTTTTGGTCAAGCAACCGCTCGTGAATATTATCTTCCTCACGCTCGCGGTAATGGCGTCCCGCGGCGCGTCCAACCTGACGTGGAGCAGCTACTGCCCGAGCTTACGGGACACGGGCTTGGTATCCACCGTAACGGGATTTTTGGATTTTTTAAGCTATATAGCCGCGGCGTTGTCCAGCTCGCTGTTCGGAAACGCGGTATCCACGATAGGCTGGGGAAATTTGATTTTGATCTGGACGGGCTTAATGCTCGTAGGCGTAGTCGTTTCCCTGCCCTATGCGCGATTGTTCAAGAAAAAGCAAGCGGAATAAACGATTTTTACGATAAAAACGACCGAGTTTTCACTCGGCCGTTTTCCGTTTATTGTCTTTTTGATTGCGCTGATTGCTTACCTAGGTTTATATACTGCTACCGTAGCGATTATAGAAATGCGCGTATACGCCGCCCGTCCAACCGAGCATAGGATTCGCACCGCTTTCTTTGGCGCTAGCGATTTCCCCCGTTTTGGCATTATATTTTTCCCACAGCCTATCGGTTTTATGGAAATTTTCTTCCAGCACGTGCATATATTTTTTTGCTATGCGCTCCGCGTCGTCCGTCAAACCGTTTTTTCGCAAAGCCTCGTGCGCAAAATATACGTTCGGCGCCCACATGATCGGATAATCCCATTGCAAATTGTTCGACTGTTCGCGATCTTCGCAAGCGGAGATGCCAAAATCAAGCTCCAACAACTTCAATAAATTGATAAGTCCTGTTTTATCGTCCGTAACCCCGAATACGTACGGATAAAAGGATGCCGCGCTTGCCAGCTTCGAAAAACGTTTTTCCGCGAAATTATAGTCGTAATATATGCCGTTGGCATCGCTGCGCATATATTTTTCCATCAACCGTTTTCTTTGATTCGCATATTCTGTAAATTTCTCGCTGTTTACATTATCCCCTATCAAAGAATAAATTTGAGCAATTTTCTTCTCCATATCGTACAACAAACTATTCAGCTCCACCTGCACGTAATCAAGCGGAACGAAAAGCTCACTATCACTTGCAAAACGGGGAGTAAAGTCCCAGCCGCTTTCACCGATCGCAGAGATATTATAAGCAAATCGTCTTTGTTCGGCTTCCCCGTCTTTTACGATATCTAAACGCTTAGAGGCATACTCGTAAATCCCTTTTACAACGTTGTCCGCATAATCAAAATGACCGTATTGCGCAAGTCCGATTTCAGTCGTTCGTTCTCGCTTGAAAAATGCATATTCCGTCAATATCGCGTCAAAATACTCTTTTAATACTTCGTCGTCTTTACTGTATTGCCAATAATCGAATACCGCACAGGTAAACAACGGCGGCTGCGTATTATTAAAGAGATGGCTAGCTGTCGGCATATACCCTATGCGCCGAATAAAGCTCGCAATATTATCCAAATTATTTTTTGCTTGCTCGGCTAATCCGTCTGCAAGCAAGCCTAAATTGATAAAATACGTATCCCAGTAAAAGAAATTTGCAAACAACGGCTCGATTGAAGGTGTACTAAACGGTTTCGGTAAATTCGTTCCTGTATTGTCGCGCGTAGTATTTTTCCAATTTTCTAATATATATTGTCTAACGCACATAATAACTTCTGCTCCTTTGTATAGGAAAACCTGTTTATTGTTCAATTTTAGCATATAAGCCTCATAATGTCAAATAAAAAGTTATAAGAATTAAACGTCTTTATAGGGCAAAAATAAGATACTGCAAAAAACGACCTTAGTCGAATAAGACTAAGGTCGTTTTTAAGTGAAAAGCGGCGATTACCTATCCTCCCGGCAGTTAACTGCAAGTACTTTCGGCGTAAAAGAGCTTAACTTCT
>JAFTVF010000010.1 GCA_017465865.1 Clostridia bacterium | reverse complement strand
TTTCAGGGGGGGGGGTATAATAGAGATAGCATATTTATACCTTATAGGAGGGTAACAAAATGAAAAAGAAATTTATATCGGCAATGGCGATCAGTATGTGCCTGTGCATGGGCGCAATGGCAGGTTGCGGCGGTGGCAACAACAGTTCGAGCAGTTCCAGCCCCAAAGAACCCTTGACCAAAGACGAAATCCTTGCGGAAATCGGCGACGCGTACGCGGCAACGAAAGCGTATAAAGACGGTTATACCGTAACGGGTACGAGCAAGGACGAGTACAAGGGTTTTGAGGACGAAGAAGCGGTAGTTTCTAACGGTACGCTGGAACTTACGGCAAACCCCAACCAGAAACTCTTTTATTATAAAGAGGCAGGAGAGGGAGGATACGAACTTGAAAAACTGCTCAAAAACGGCAACGATTACGTAAGGTATAACGAGTATAAGGAAGGCGAAAGCGAGGTAACAAAGAATTATTCGAAGTATACCGAAGTATATGCGACGTATTATATCAACGAATATTATTCGTATGAGAACATCATTGATAACTATATCAGTGCGGAATTGTTTGATATAGAATCGATTGATACGTATAACGCGGCGTATGCAAAGGTATTTGCGGATTCCATCGCGGAAGTTGCGGCGGGTACGGCAGACGAGGAAAGCGAATACTACGGCTGGACGGCTTCGGGTAGCGGATCGGTGAGCGTAGAGGAAACGGAAGACGGCGCGTACGTGCTTACTACAAAAATGACGATGGAAATGAGTAGCTCCGTTGAAAACATGACGCAATCTTCTGTTCAAGAAACGGTCGTTACGGCGAAAGACGGTAAACTTACCGGCTGGAAAGAAACCGAGGAAACGACGGTAACGAAAAAGATTAGCGACACCGAAACGCAGACGAGTATTGAAAAAGAGGAAATGGTCTACACAGTTACTTATGCTTTCGATCAAGCGAAATATGACAGTGTGGTCGTTACTCTTCCCGAAACGGTAGAGCCTCGTAACTATTACAGCAAAGACGTTACGGTGCTGGTAAACGGCATGGAGCTTGATACTTATACGGGTATGAACGGTAGCACTATTCAAGGTGCGATTACTTATTTGAAAGACAGCGTAGTAGACAATGCTATCAATGCAACTGCGGACAATGCAACGCTTACCCTGTATAAGGACGCGGCGTACACGCAGGAACTTACCGCTACGGGAATGAACGAAGCTGATTTCTACGCAATCGAAACTGTATATGCAAAGGTAGAGCTTAAAGAGGGCTACGCTTTAATGAATATGCTGGGTGGTTCTGCGTTGGGCGCAGACGTTACGGCAGAACAAAAACTTATATTCGGTGCAATGCTTGATTATACCAATCAATTTATGTTAAGTATCGTACCGGTTGCAAATCCTTATGACTTGGCGTCCAAAGCAAATCAGACGGGAGCTGCGAAAGTTATGGTGAACGGCGTGGCGTATACGGAAAATGCTTTGACTATGGAAAGCGGTGAAACGTACGAAGTGAAGTTCGTTAGAGAAATGACCAAAGCGCATTTGAATATCTTTATGATGATGTATTAAGTTTTCACGCGAAAGCAACTAAATAAAACAGAAAGGCAGACCTTTGCGGTCTGCCTTTTTCAGCGTTTGCGGTATAAATTCGGGGAGGTGTGTTTGAACGCTTTGAACGTCTTGATAAAATAGCTTAGGTCGTTAAACCCACAATCGTAGGCGATACGGGTAACGGATAGGTCGGTGGATAGTAGCTTTCGCGCGGCGCGCTCCACGCGGTAGGCGGTGAGATAGTGTACGGGGGTCGTGCCCGTGGTGTCCTTGAAGAATTGACAGAAATATTTTTGAGAAAGTCCTGCGACGGCAGACATATCCTCTAAGGTAATATCGTCCGCAAAATGCTCGCGAATGAATTTTAAGACGAGTTTTAATTTCGCCGCTTTTTTCTCGTCGCGGACGGACAAGGGGAAATGCGCGGTGTACAAGTTCTTTCTTTGCAGTTCCCCAAGCAGTTCGTGATATAACCCTAGCACCTTGAACGTCGCGCCTGTGTTTTTGCTTCCGATCTCGTCGAAAATGCCGTGCAAAAGGGCTACCGTTTCGGGGTCGGTGGGGTGTTCTTGTAACAAAACGTTACGGGCTAAAAGATCGTCGATAAACAAATCGCAGGCGCGGTTGCCCGTTTTCAAAAACGCGAGGTTGAACACGATACAATCGTATCGGCAATCGCGCGGGGTTGCGCCGTGTACCGTTTCGCTGTTAATAATCGCCGTATCGCCTGCTTGTAATTCGTGGGTGTGCCCGTCGAGCGTAAGCAAAAGCTCGCCCGAAAGTACGCGCACAAGCTCCACTTCCGCGTGCCAATGAAACGCCATCTCGTATTTGGGGTGTTGTTCGTGGACGCGGTATAATTCAAACGGGAAATCGTCCGTGCCACGCTGTTTTAATTCGTTATAGATCATAGATTTACCAAAATCGGAAAATAATTATACTTTTTACTATTATATCACAAGTTTTTAGAAGAAATCAAGTATATAATTATAGGTATGGAAAACTTTCTGTGGGAGGTGCGCGGATATGAAAAAAGAACCGTCCGAATGGATACACAGTTGGTGCGATGAAACGCAACAAACGGATTTGCCTCGCGTATTGTTGGTGGGGGATTCGATTACGCACGGGTATCAGGAACAAGTTCGTGAGCGGTTGCGCGGGGTATGTTACGTAGATTACGTGTCTACTTCGTATGCAATCGATACGAAAATGTATAACGAATTAGTGAAAAATTTCGTGGCGGACAGCGGTTATGCGCTCGTGCATTTTAACCACGGCTTGCACGGAAAACATATTTCCAAGCGTTCGTATAAAAGCAGAGTGAGAAAGTTGCTTGCTAAATTCTCCGCGCCCGTCGTTTTGGCAACGACGACCTTTGTATATCATGAGGGAAACAAACGTGTGGACGGGGCATGGATGAAACGGGTGAGAGAACGGAACGAAGCTATGCGCGAGCTTTCCGAGGAAAAAGGCTATGCAATAGACGATTTGTTTGCGGTAAGCATAGCGATACCGAAAGAAAAACGGTATGTGGACGGCACGCATTACACGGCGGAGGGGTATAAGATTTTTTCCGAAAGCGTAGCGGAATGTATTAAAAATAATTTGAAATAAATAAAAATAACGGAGGAAAACAGTATGGCAAAATCAAGACTTATCGGGAGCTATCCCGTAATCGGTATCCGTCCTACGATCGACGGCAGAAGAGGACCTTTGAAAGTGCGCGAGAGCCTCGAAGTACAAACCATGAACATGGCGAAGAACGCGCAAAAGCTCATTCAGGAAAACGTGTTCTATTCTAACGGCGAGCCTGTAAAGGTGGTTATCGCGGACACGACGATCGGCAGAGTAGCGGAAGCGGCGGCGTGTGCGGACAAGTTCAAAAAAGAGGGCGTGGATATTACGCTTACCGTAACTCCTTGCTGGTGCTACGGCAGTGAAACGATGGATATGGACCCTATGACGATCAAGGCGGTCTGGGGCTTTAACGGTACGGAACGCCCCGGCGCGGTGTATCTTGCGGCGGTGCTTGCTGGCCACGCACAAAAGGGCTTGCCTGCGTTTGGGATCTACGGGCACGACGTACAGGATCTCGACGATACCACGATCCCCTGCGACGTTGCGGAGAAAATTCTGCGGTTTGCGCGTTGCGCGGTGGCGGTTGCGACCATGCGCGGGAAATCGTATTTGCAGATCGGCTCTATCTGTATGGGTATTGCAGGCTCGATCGTGAACGTGGAGCTGTTTGAGGAATACCTCGGTATGCGCGTGGAGAGCGTAGACGAGGTGGAAATTATCCGTCGAATGACCGAGGGGATTTACGACGAAGCCGAATACCAAAAAGCCTTAAAATGGGTAAAAGCAAAATGCAATCCCGACTTCGATAAAAACCCCGAAAATTTGCAACGCACTCCTAAGCAAAAGGAAAAGGATTGGGAATTTACCGCGAAAATGGCGTGTATAATCAAAGACCTGTTTAACGGTAACCAAAATCTGCCCGCGGGCGCGGAAGAAGAAATGGTAGGGCATAACGCGATCGTCGGCGGGTTCCAAGGTCAACGGCAATGGACGGATTTCTATCCCAACTGCGATTTCCCCGAAAGTATTTTGAACTCCTCGTTCGATTGGAACGGCGTGAGAGAACCGTATATCCTCGCCACGGAAAACGATACCTTAAACGGCGTATGTATGCTGTTCGGGAAGCTCCTTACGGGCAGAGCACAGATTTTTGCGGACGTGCGTACGTATTGGTCAGGCGACGCGATCAAGCGGGTAACGGGCTATGAAATCGAGGGTAAGGCAAAGGAAGCAGACGGGTTTATCCACCTTATTAACTCGGGCGCGGCTTGCGTAGACGCTTGCGGTGAGGTCAAGGACGAACAGGGCAACGCCGTGATGAAAAAATGGTGGGAGATGACGGACAAGGATATTGACGCGTGTATGAAAGCGACGACTTGGCCGTACGCTGATCTTGGCTACTTCCGCGGTGGCGGGTATTCCTCGCGGTTCGTAACGAGAGCGGAAATGCCTTGTACCATGATGCGTTTGAACATGGTCAAGGGCTTAGGACCTGTGATACAGATCGCCGAGGGCTGGACGGTGCAGATCCCCGACGAGGTAACGCATAAGCTGTGGAAGAGAACGGACTACACGTGGCCCTGCACTTGGTTTGCACCGCGCATTACGGGCAAGGGCGCGTTCAAGACGGCATACGAAGTGATGAACAACTGGGGCGCGAACCACGGCGCGATCTCCTACGGGCATATCGGCGCGGATTTAATTACCATGTGTTCCATGCTCCGTATCCCCGTATGCATGCACAACGTGGACGAGGATAAAATCTACCGCCCCGCGAGCTGGAATGCGTTCGGTATGGACAAAGAGGGTCAGGACTACCGCGCTTGTCAGGCTTACGGACCTATGTATAAGAACATTAAATAAAACGCTATGCTAAAAACGCCGCGCAGACGAAAGTTCTTGCGCGGCGTTTTTCCCGTTCAAATACTTGCAAAATACGGCGTGGCGTGGTATAATACCCCTAAGAGGTTTTATTATGAAATACATTGAATTGACGATCCATACCACCACCGAGGCAAGCGAGATACTCTCGGATATTATGTGGAACTACACTGACTTCGGCGTAACCATTTGCGACCGCGCGGATATTATCGCCCTGCAAACGGCAAAAGAAAGCACTTTTTGGGATTATATGGACGACGAGCTGACGGAGAACAAGCCCTCCGACGTGCTCGTGAAATGCTATATCGCGGAAACGGACGCGCCCGCGCATATTCCTGCGATTTTGCAGGATATTTCGGAGGCGAAAGAGCGTAGCGAGGGCTGTATCCCGTTCGGCACGTTAGAAGATACCAAACGCACGGTGGACGGCGACGATTGGATCGACGTTTGGAAAAAACATTTCCGTCCCATTCATCTCGGCAAAATCGTGGTCGTGCCCGAATGGATAGAATATACTCCCGAAAAGGACGAAAAGGTCGTGTTGCTCGATTCGAATATGGCGTTTGGTACGGGCGAGCACGAAACGACGTCTATGTGCGTGGAGCTGATGCAGGAATATATCACGCCCTCGTCCGTGTGTATCGACGTGGGTTGCGGTAGCGGGATTTTGGGAATTTCCGCAATCAAGCTCGGCGCGGAAAAGGCGTATTTGACAGATATTGACCCGATCGCGGTGGAAAGCGCGTTGCATAACAGCGAGCTGAACGCCGTCGCGAAAAAAACGGTGGTGGCACATTCCAACCTTTTGGACGATACGCAGGTGCAAGGGGATATTATGATGGCGAACATCACGGGCGAGGTATTGAAAATGCTCGCGCCGTCCATTCCCAAGAACCTGAAAAAGGACGGTGTTTTGATCCTCAGCGGTATCATTGAAAACCGCTTAGAAATGGTAAAATCGGCGTATGAAGCCGTAGGAATGAAAGTAATTTTCGAGCGCAGAAAAGGCGAATGGTTTGCGCTCGTATTAAAGCACGCGGAGTGAGCGAAGAATGGCGGGTCTGAAAAGATTTTTTGTAGAGAATATCGGGGAGAACGCAGAGCTGACGGGCGAGGAGTTCGAGCACGCAAAGAACGTGCTTCGTTTGTCCGTCGGCGACGAGGTGATACTGCTGGATAACAGCGGTAAGGAATATACCGCCGTGATTACCGCGGTGGAGAAAAAGCGCATGTCGCTTAATATCGTGCGTACGGAAGTGGGCGCGCGCGAGGCGGAAACGGAAGTATGTTTGCTGTTCGGTTATCTCAAAAACGCGGACAAGAACGAATTTATCGTGCAAAAAGCCGTGGAGCTGGGCGTGAAAAAAATCGGCGTGTTCTCGTCGGAATATTCCTCCGCGTATATGAACGAAAACAAGCTGGAACGCTTGAATAAAGTCGCGAAAGAGGCGGCGAAACAATGCCTGCGCGCCACCGCGCCAAGGGTGGAGTATTTCGATACGCTGAAAAAGGCGCTTGTAACGGCGAAAGGGTACGAAAACAAGCTGTTCGCCTGTGAGTTTGCAACGGAGAGTAAGTGCGAGGTAGCCTCGATTAAAGGCAGTACTGCGATCGTGATCGGTAGCGAGGGCGGTTTTTCGCGGTCGGAAGAGGAGCAAGCAAACGAACTCGGTTTCTCGTCGGTAACGCTGGGTAAGCGGATTTTGCGCGCGGAAACGGCGGCGGTTGCATTGACGGGCGTGGTCATGTTCGTTTTGGGGGAACTCGGCGCATGAAAGCGGTAGTATATACACTTGGTTGCAAGGTCAACGACGTGGAAAGCGGTTCGATTATTCGCGGTCTGGAAACGCTCGGGTACGAGGTTTCACGGGAGATGGAATTTGCCGATCTGTATATCCTCAATACTTGCGCGGTAACCGCCGAAGCGGAGCGCAAGAGCCGTCAGACGGTGGGCAAAGCGCTCAAATGCAATCCCAGCGCCAAGGTGATCGTTTGTGGTTGTGCCTCGGAAAAAAGCCCAAAAGCGTTCTTTGAGAAATCGGAACGGGTCGTTGCGGTTACGGGCGCACAGCGGAAGAATAAAGTGCTGGAAATCGTGCGGTCGGGCTTTGCGGAAAATTTCCAGGGGATCGTATCGGAAACGGAAACCGTGTACGAGGAAATGCCCCTGCCCGAGTGCTTAAAAACACGGAATTTCGTCAAAATTCAGGACGGTTGTAATCGGTTTTGCTCCTATTGCGTAATCCCGTATCTGCGCGGACGGAGCCGTTCGCGTTCGCTCAAAAGCGCGGCGGAGGAAATTCTTGCAAGCACGGCTTGGGAAACGGTGGTAACAGGGATCGACATTTCCGAATACAAGGACGGGGCGGGCAATGATCTTGCCGATCTGATGCTTGCCGTCAAGGACGCGAAAACACGGATACGGCTGGGGTCTATCGAGGTCAGTTTGATTACGCCGAGGTTTTTGGACGCGCTCAAAGCCGTGAGAAATTTCGCGCCGCAGTTCCATTTGTCTTTGCAGAGCGGTTCGGATAAAGTGCTCAAAAGTATGAACAGGCACTATACGCGCGCGGAATATTTGGAAAAATGTGCGATGATCTACGAGGCGTTCCCGTTTGCTGCGATCACGACGGATATTATCGTCGGATTTCCGACGGAAACGGAGGAGGATTTTTCGGACAGTCTGCGTATCGTCGAGGAGGCGGGATTTGCGCAGATCCACGCCTTTCCGTACTCCCCGCGCGAGGGCACGAACGCGTATAAGAAGTATAAGGAATTGCCGTCCGCGGTGAAAAGAGAGCGGGTAGAACGGTTGCTGGCAAAGGGCGCGGAAGAGAAACGGAAGTATATCCAAAAATTCATAGGTCGGGAATTAGAGCTCGTGCCCGAAAACTGTATCGACGGGTATACGGAGGGGTATTCGGAAAACTATATCCGCGTATACGTGAAAGGGGAAACGGAAAAACTTCCCGTTAAGGTGGTCGCCGTCGAGCCGTTCAAGGACGGCGTTTTGGCAGAGAAAAAATAAAAAAGAGTAAAGGAGTATATATGGAAAACTGTATTTTTTGTAAGATCGTTGCAGGGGAAATTCCCTCGCCGAGATTGTACGAGGACGATAAAATGATCGTGATCCGCGATATCGAGCCCAAGGCAAAACTGCATTATCTTTGTATCCCCAAAACCCATTTTGCGTTACTTACTGAAATGGACGAAGCGCGCGCGGAGATCGTAAAGCACTGTTTCCAAACCATCCCTACCCTTCAAGAAACGCTCGGGTTACAGGACGGGTACCGCGTGATTATCAATCAGGGCGAAAACGGCGGTCAGACCGTTCCGCACCTGCATATCCATCTGCTCGGCGGAGAAAAGCTCGGCGATTTTTAAGAAAAATCCCGTTAATCGGGTTTGAAAAGTAAACAATTCGTCAATAATCCCTTTCGCAACGCAAAAAACGGCGCTTGCGAGAGGGATTTATGTTTTGGTTTCGTTTGAAAAATTTTATATCCACGCTCGCCGCGCTTGCTACCGCCGCCGTGATCCTCGTCGGGATCTGGGGCGCGCGCATTTCAAGGCTTTCGGGTATCGACGGCGAACGGATATTCTATCTGTATTCCGCCTCCTCGCAGGGCTTGCGCGCCGAAGAGCTTCGGATTAAGGATTTTCCAAACGTCAAGGGCGAGAGCGTGCGTTTTCAGCTCGACGGGGCAACGGATACGGACGCGCTTGCAAAAGAACTCGCGGAAAAGTACGGTGCAAAAATTCTGTTTACGGAAACGGCTTGCGGGATAACTTCCTTTTACTGTTATACCGATCGTTGGACGGACGGGGTAACGGTGAACGGCGAGGCGGTGAATTTGCATATCGCGGTAGGAAAAACGCAGTGCGCGGTAGGCACGCCGATTATTTTCGACGGGTTTTGAGAAAAACGGGTATAAAACCCGCGCGGCGTGGCAAGAATTTACATACAAGATTTTTCGGAGGAACAAAAATGAAAGAACAGAACGCAAGTAGTGAAAAGAAGAAGCCCCGTTTGAGCGGCGAGAAGAAGTTTTACCTGTTTACCGCGCTTGGCTGCGCGGCGGTATTGCTCGCGATCATCATCGTCGCGATCGCGGTTTCGAACAACAAGAAAGTCAACAACGTCGACGCGGGTCCGGATTCGAATACGGTGCTCGTGCCCGACGACCCCTCGCAGGACGTCGGCAATCCCGACGGCGACGACGAGCCTGTTATCGTAACGCCCGAGGGTATGCTCTCGCCGATCGAATCGGTGGCGGTGTCCAACGACTACGGATTTTTCCATAACCAGACCGTGAATTTCTATTACGAGCACGAGGGCGTGGATTTCGTAGCCGCGGCGGGTACGGAAGTGAAAGCGGTACAGGACGGCGTTATCGAGAGTATTTATAAAGACGATATCCTGCTCGGTACGGAGATCGTGATCAACCACGGCGACGGCTTGAAATCGGTGTACCGTTTCGTCAACGAAGCGGAGGGCTTGAAAGTCGGCGACAGCGTGGAAAGAGGCGAGGTGATCGCGACGGTCGCGGAAGCGAACGGGAACGAGTATAAAGACGGCGCGCACCTGCATTTCGAGATCCGCGAAAACGGCGTGCACATCGACCCGACCAAGTACCTGACCTTGGAAGAAAAGTAAACGCATTACCCGAAAAACCTGTCTGAAAAGGCAGGTTTTTCGGGTGTATACATAAAATTTAGGTTGCGGGCATAGGATATTCCGACGGAAAGGCTGTTTCCAAAGGAGAGGTCTATGAAGAAAATATCGCGTTGCTTAGTGATTTTTATATGCGCCGTGCTTGCTCTGGTGGGATTTATCGGTTGCAGGGGGAACGGCTGCCGCGGCTGCGACGACGGCGCGGAAAACCGTACGAAATACGAGCTTGTCGCAGAATACGCGCCCGAAACCAGAACGCTTGCGGGTACGGTGAAAGTTACTTTTGAAAACACGACGGACAACGAGCTTTCCGTGTTGAAATTCCAGCTCTATCCCAACGCCTACCGCAAGGACGCGCTGTATAAGCCCGTTTCTACGGCGTACGCCTCGTCCGCTTATTACGCGGGCGAAAGCCACGGGGAAATGGTGATATCCAGCGTCAACGGCTCGAAAAATTGGGAGATCATGGGCGAGGACGAGAATATTCTCTACGCCTATCTCGAACGCTCGCTGTTCCCGGGCGAGAAAGTCGTGCTCGATATCGGCTTTATGACCAAGCTCGCCTCCGTCAACCACCGCACGGGCGTTACCCGTCATACCGTGAATTTGGGTAATTTTTTCCCGATTTTATGCGGTATCAAAAACGACGGCTTTTACGAATGTAATTACTATTCCGACGGCGACCCGTTCTATTCCGAGTGCGCGGATTTCAAAATGCGCCTGACCGTGCCGAAAGACTACGAGGCGGCAGCGACGGGCACGGTGGTCGAGGAGCGTATGCTCGAAAGCAAGCGGGTGTACACCATGTCTGCAACCAAGGTACGGGATTTCGCGCTCGTGCTTGCGCCCAACTACAAGATCGCGGAAACGGCGGTAAACGGGAAAACGATCTCCTATTATTATTACGCCGACGAAACGCCTAAGGAGAGCCTTGAAGCCGTGAAAGAGGCGTTCGCGTACTTTGAAAAGGAGTTCGGGGAATACCCGTACGAGAGCTATTCCGTCGCGGAAACGGGGTTCTGCTTGGGCGGTATGGAATATCCAAGGCTCGTGATGATCTCCGATCAACTCAAAGCCGAGGAACGGGTTCGGGCGATCGTGCACGAAACCGCGCACCAGTGGTGGTACGGCGTGGTGGGCAGCGACCAAACCCAAAACGCGTGGCAGGACGAGGGCTTGGCGGAGTATTCTACGCTGCTGTTTTTCGAGGAGTATGAAAAATACGGCTTTACGCGCGAAGAAACGGTGATGCAGGCGCTGAAAGAATACCGTTCGTATTACGACGTTTACGGCAGCGTGTTGGGCAGAACGGATACGCGTATGACGCGGGATCTCAAAGACTATATCAGCGATTACGAATACCGCTGTCTGGCGTACGATAAACCGCTCGTGATGTTCGATACTCTGCGGAAAAGCGTAGGGGATAAGAAGTTTTTGGCGGGACTGCGCCGATATTACGAAAACTGCGCGTATAAAATCGCCTCGGCGGGGGATCTCGTTGGGAGCTTTGAAAAAGTCGGCTTGGACGTAAGCGGATTTTTCGAGAGTTTTTTAGACGGCAAAGCAATTTTATAATCAAAAACGATTGCAAAAACAGAGTTGAAAGGGTATAATAAAAAGGACGAAATAAGGAGAAAATAAAAATGCCTTTTTTACAGTACAAATGCCAAAAATGCGGAAAACGTTTTGAAGAGCTTGTGAAAGTATACACGGACAAAGTGTCTTGTCCCGATTGCGGCGGGGAAACCGCACGCGACTATTCGGGCGAGATGTATTCCGCGACGGGCAAAGCGAGCAAAAAATGCTCGGGCAACTGCAAAACTTGCAGCGGGTGTAGATAAACGGAAAGGAAAGAGAACGGGGGAAGCCCTGTTCTTTTTTTTGCACAAAAACCGCTCGCGCGACATATATTATATATTACTGTGCGAAAAATACGAGGCAAGGAATAAAAAAGCCAAAAAAAGTCAAAAATAAAAAAAGTCTAAAAAATTAAAAAAATTTTCGAAAATTAAAAAAAAACGCTTGACTTTATCTTTCGTAAATGGTATTATGTTTAAGCTGTCGTGAAGCGAGAGTGTTTTTTAGACGGCACTTCTCTGTTGAGAAGTAAAGAAGAAGATTAACAACTGCATAGCAAATAGTATTAAAAGTTTATATTTTGCAAAATATAGACGAGTACGAAAGGCAAAGAGAAATTTTCATATTAGTGAAAGAAAAGCTAATTTGGTTAATAAAGCACAAGACGTTAAAAGCAATTTTAAGGCTCTGGCTGCAATTAAGAGAAATTAGCCGAGTAAGAATAATAGAATTTTCTGATAAAATGGAAAGACGAGTAGACAAGAGAGAGAAGATCAAGCTACAAAGGGCTTACGGAGAATGCCTTGGTACATGGCGCCGAAGAAGGACGTGACAAGCTGCGAAAAGCTGCGGGGAGGAGCAAATATCTTGAGATCCGCAGATATCCGAATGAGGGAACTCAGCACGGCTAACACCGTGTTATCGTATACTGAATAGATAGGTATACGAGGGGAACCCGGGGAACTGAAACATCTAAGTACCCGGAGGAAAAGAAAGCAAACGCGATTCCGAAAGTAGTGGCGAGCGAAATCGGAGCAGCCCAAACCAACGCTGTAATGGCGTTGGGGTACGGACCGCAATAAAGCAGTTGGCTGGATAGTTGAACTTACCTGGAAAGGTAGAACGAAGAAGGTGAAATTCCTGTAGACGAAATCCAAAGAACGCGAGCGGGATCCAGAGTACGTCGGGACACGAGAAATCCTGACGGAAGAAATGGGGACCATCCCAGAAGGCTAAATACGACCATGTGACCGATAGCGAATAGTACCGTGAGGTAAAGGTGAAAAGAACCGCGGGAGGGGAGTGAAAAAGAACCTGAAACCGTGAGCTTACAAGCAGATACAGCACCATACGAGTGTGGTATCGTACTTTTTGTAGAACGGGCCGGCGAGTTACGATGTG